>NZ_FWXI01000001.1 GCF_900176355.1 Sporomusa malonica
AGCTGGTTATGTACTTGCGCCGACGACTGCCGATTACACTTAGCCGCTCACCACAACAAGGACAAGGATTCTGCTCCATGCTCCTAACAAAAAACACCGAGTTCGGTATTTTCAATCAGCTCATAATTTGTTACAATGATCATATCTTTTAGTTGGTGGACGTCCCTGGTGCTGCTGTTGGCGCAGTAGCACATTAACGGGGGCGTCTTTTCCTTTCTTATCAGATATGGTCATTATATCGAGCAACTTTCGATCAGGCAATCCCGTCAGCTTTCGGGCTTTTTATTTCAGCGCCAACAATAACGGTTTTTTTAAGAAGTAAACATTGAGAACCTAATAAGCTGTTTTTTACTTTGATTTCAGCCGCCTGCGGGGGTATTTTGTCATATATACCAATATATGCTGGAGAGATCGAATAGAATGTGAAGATAAGATTTTGTCGAAATTACTACTGCGATAAACAAAAAGATGTGTTATCCTATAAACAAGGTTAGGCTATTGTTGAAGCTAACTGCGCACGGAAATCGCGATGTGAGTTGGATATGAGATTCGTTATCCGCCGTCCGGTTTCTAACTTTTTACAGTGGGTAATCTTCAAGTATATAATTATTTAACAAAGATAAACTTACATTCTTTGACTGTGTGGGGGGGACTTCTAATGGCGAAACATAGCGAAATAATGAAACAAGTATTTGCGCATATGGCTGGTATGGTAGTAGTTGATCAGCAATCCCGAATTGTTTTTGTCGAGGAAACCTATGCAGCGTCAAGAGGGTTTGATCACCAGCAAGTCATAGGTCGTTATGTTAAAGATGTAATCCCAACAAGTAAGCTCCCGGTTGTTATTGAGTCAGGTAAACCAATTTTAGGTGACGTCTTTTACTATGAGGGGAAAACTGTAATATGCAATCGATACCCTCTGATAAAGGACGGGGTTATTATTGGTGCCATATCCTATCAGGTATTCGAAGGAGTTGACAAACTTTTTGAATCTATACAGGAATTGCGCACCCAACTTGACTACTATAAAGAAAAAATAAAGAAATATGCGGGAGTACGGTATTCCATAGGTGATATTATCGGCTCGAATCCTGCCACTGTTGCAATACGTACGGCAATATTAAAGACGGCGTGTACGAACGCTACGGTCCTGATACAAGGGGAAACGGGTACTGGCAAGGAGTTGGTTGCTCATGCTCTACATCAGGAAAGTCGCCGGTCGCCTTATCCTTTTGTAAAGCTCAATTGTGCTGCTATTCCACAAGAGCTTATTGAATCGGAATTATTTGGTTATGATGAAGGCGCCTTTACAGGAGCGCGTAGGGCGGGGAAAAAGGGTAAATTTGAACTGGCTGATAAAGGAACACTCTTTTTGGACGAGATAAGTCAATTGTCTATGTCGGCGCAGGCAAAACTACTTCGAGTACTGCAAGAAAAAGAGATCGAGCGGATTGGGGGAGCGGAACCAATCCCCGTTAATGTCAGAATAGTTGCAGCTACAAATGATGATCTTGAAGATATGGTAAAACAAGGTACTTTCCGGGCGGATTTGTACTACCGGTTGAACGTCATTCCAATTAAAGTTGCACCACTAAGAGAAAGAAAGTCAGATATACCTCTACTTGTAAATAAGTTTGCAGAAAAATATGGAGAGCAGGCGGGTTTAGGAACAGTTGCTGTAGATCCTGATGCTATGGCGTTGCTTATGGAGTACGAATGGCCGGGGAATATCCGGGAACTGGACCACGCTGTAGAAAGAGCGATTAATCTCTGTAGCTCCACCATACTTCAGCCAGTTCATTTTGAATGGTTGATGCCGAAGATACGAAACAAGGGAAAGTCAACTGCCGGAATGAGCATTCAAGATGCAAGGGCGGCGAGCGAAAAGGAAATTATTTTAAACGCTCTTCAAGCTACCAAGGGAAACAAAAAGAAGGCCGCAGAATTGCTGGGAATTGCGCGGCCATTACTGTACCAGAAAATGCATCGCCTTGGCATAACTAGTTGAATATATAATGTAAGCACAGAAGGACAGTGTAATTAATTACTTACACTGTCCTTCTGTGCTTTTAGGTACTGGAGAATGTAAGTATATAATGAATTTTCAAAAAAACAGTGTCATTATGCACTTACATCTCTGATTTTATTCTTATACTCATTATACTCGTAAGAATCGATCGGCCTGTACGCAATTTTTTCCTTACCGATTAGCTGCTTTTTAGGATGAAATAGTTAATGGTTTCCGCATGTTTACTCAATCCGAAGGATAGTGTATGTGTTTGTGTTTCATTCGACAGCCGGAATAAAAGTATGCTTACTTTACCTTCAAAATCGAGCACATTTAGTGCAGTTTAGGCTTTGGCACGCATTTTGCAATATAGTCTGATTGATCAGAAGAAAGGAGTAACGTGGAGTGAGGCCCAGACCTTAATCTGCGCTCCAGAGAGATCACTAAAATTACTACCTGGAGGAATTTACATGGCAAAGCAAAACAAAATCATTATCACTGCAGCGGTAACAGGAGCAACACATACGCCGAGTTTGAGTCCCTACTTCCCTTCTACACCGGACCAAATCATTGAGGATGCCGTAAAGGCTCACAAGGCAGGGGCTGCAGTGGTCCACGTTCATGCTAGAGATCCTAAGGATTGTAGTCCAACCCCAGACTTAGGCGTTATGAAGGAGATAGTTACCTCAATTAAACAACAATGTAACGCAGTGGTTTGTGTTACCACTGGCGGCGCAGTCTGGATGTCTTCGGAACAGCGTCTGGCCCCTGCAGTAGACTTACAGCCGGAGCTGGCGTCCTGTAATGCAGGATCGGTAAACTTTGTATTTGCTGATTTAGCAGCAAAGCTGGAAAACCCAAAATACGACTGGGAGATTCCTTACCTCAAGCGTACTAACGAGCTGGTTTTTACAAACACTTTTACAGGGTTAGAGTATTACTTGAATACTATGAATGAGCACGAAATACGTCCCGAGTTTGAGGTGTATGACGTAGGCATGATTAATAACATTGCCTATTTTATGAAAAAAGGATTAGTACAAAAACCAGTTTATCTACAATTTGTAATGGGAATATTGGGCGGAATTCCTGCGACTGTTGATAATCTCGTCTACTTGGTTAAGACAGCCCGTGAGCAGATTGGTGACTTTGTTTGGTCTTGTGCGGCAGCGGGTAAGGCTCAATTTCCTCTTGTTACTGCTGCCCTGACTATGGGTGGTAACGCACGAGTTGGGCTTGAGGATAACCTTTATCTAAAACCTGGGGTGCTGGCAAAATCAAGTGCAGAGCAAGTCCTTCAGATTAAGGAAATTGCCGAGCGACTTGGTTTGGAAATCGCCAGTTCTGATGAAGCTCGACAAATTCTTGATCTCAAAGGCATAGATAAAGTCAATTATTAATGTAGACTGGAGGAGATTTAATATGAGAACAGCTATTTTAGGAGCAGGAGCACTAGGTATTATTATTGGAGCAAGGATGACTGAAAAGGGCCAACAAGTAGATCTCATTGACTCTTTTAAAGAAAATGTGGATGCGCTTAATACCAATGGAGCTACCGTAACCGGTTTTCTTGAGATGCATCAAGCGGTTACAGCAGTAACACCTGAACAGATGGTCGGCACGTATGATCTAGTCTTGTTATTGACCAAGCAAACGGCTAACGAAACAGCCTTACCCAAGCTTCTACCCCATCTGCATAAAGATAGTATTGTTTGCACCTTGCAAAACGGCGTTCCGGAAGAAGCGGTAGCGGAGATCGTTGGGAAGGAGCGTACCATCGGCGGCGCAGTCGGATTTGGTGCAACTTGGCTTAAGCCAGGTGTGTCTGAGCTTACGTCAACCATGGAGGCAGTAGAAAAATTTGCCTTCGAGATTGGTGAGATAGATGGAGTGGTACGCCCACGACTGGAAAAGGTAAAAGAAGTTCTTAGTACTGCCGGTGGGACGACGATACTGACGAACCTGATGGGAATTCGTTACACTAAATTGTTGATGAATTCCACCTTCAGCGGCATGTCGGCTGCTCTTAATGGTAATTTTAGTGAGGTATTAGCTAATTCTAAGGCAATGGTTTGCGTTGCTCACATCGCTGATGAGGTTATCAAGGTTTGCCGCGGTCTGGGCTATCGTATGGTGGAGATGCAAGGGGTTGATTTCGAGTTCTTAGAGCTAAATAGTAAGGCTGATATTCCATCAAAGATGGATTTATACAAAAAAGTATGGGGCCGCCATAATAACAAAGCCAGCATGCTCCAGGACTTGGAGAAAGGTAAAAAGACAGAGATCGATTATATCAATGGTGTTGTATGCCGGGGCGGACGCAAGTGTGGTATACCTACGCCATTCAATGATAAGGTCGTTGAACTTGTCAAAGAAGCCGAGGCAAGAGGCGGAGTAAACGATTTTGGTTACCTCGATAGGTTTAATGATATTATTGACAGTGCGAAATAAATCGGACCGATAAAAGATTTGAATATAGGGAGGTAGAGTATTGATGGAAGTATTTGGTATTATCCTCAGTCTATTCTTATTAATGTTTATGGCATATCGTGGTTTTTCAGTAATTTTGTTTGCTCCGATTTTCGCAATATTGGCAGCAGCAAGTCAGGGTATGTCTCCAATGCCGACATATACGGAATTATTTATGGCCAAAACAGTATCTTATGTGAAGGTATATTTCCCAATCTTCATGCTGGGCGCTGTGTTTGGAAAACTGATGGAGGCAACTGGCTTCGCCAAGGCGATTGCGCTTAAAATACTGCAGATCGTAGGACAAGAGCGTGCTATCTTAGCAGTTGTCATTGCCGGCGGTGTTCTCGCCTATGGCGGCGTAAGCCTTTTCGTTATCGTATTCGTTCTCTATCCCTTCGCCGCAGCATTGTTCAAACAAGCCGGTATTCCTAAACGTTTGATACCGGCAATCGTTGTACTCGGCGGATGTACCTATACAATGGATGCCCTGCCTGGAACCCCGCAAATTCAAAATATCATTCCTACAAATTTTTACGGCACCGATGTTTATGCTGCACCTTTTATTGGCATCATTGGAGCTCTCCTGATCTTCTTCCCAGGTATGTATTATCTGGAATATCGTCGTAAGAAATTGAACGCCAAGGGTGAATTTTACGGCGATAACCGAGTCAATGAACCAATGGAAAGTGACGACAGCAATCTTCCCGACTGGAAACTGGCTTTATTACCGCTTGTTTCAGTACTTGTCATAAACTTCATAATGACTAACCTATTCCAGTGGAACCCTGATCTTCTCGCTCCGTTTATTGGTATGAAATTGCCTCTTGTATCTGCTGCCGTTAAAAACATTAAAGCAATCTGGGCTCTGATTATCGCAGTTGTCATCGGTATTACTCTGTGCGCTGCACTTGGCTACCGAAACTTGCAAAAAGGTGGTCTGGCTACAGCATTAAATGCAGGTGCTATCGGATCACTCTTGGCAATCATGAATACCGCTTCCGAGGTCGGTTACGGCAACGTAATCGCATCGTTGCCCGGATTTCGCTCGATCGCTGATGCGCTCTTGAGCATCAAAATCGGCGGCACACCGCTGGTTTCTGAAGCCGTAACTGTAACCACTCTGGCCGGCATCACTGGTTCCGCATCCGGTGGTATGTCAATAGCACTGGACCTGATGGCGAAAGATTGGCTGGCTTGGGCAAACTCTATCGGTATGTCACCAGAGATTCTTCACCGGGTAGCAGCTATGGCTTCTGGAGGTTTGGACAGCATGCCGCATAACGGCGCAGTAATAACTATACTGGCTGTATGTGGAATGACCCATAAGGAAGCGTATCCGGATATGTTTAGCATTGTTATTATTAAAACGGTAGCCGCGTTTGCTGTTATCGCTATTCATTTGGCAACAGGCATTCTATAAAGTGGCAGAAGCCGGAGCAATCCGGCTTTTCTTACCAATAAACATTGTGGAGGATATATATGTTCAAAGTTACTACGATTGCGCAAGCTTTGGAAACCGTACACGACGGTATAACTGTTATGATTGGTGGATTCCTTGCCGTAGGTACGCCTGAAATATTGGTAGATGCACTGGTAACTAAAGGAATAAAGGATCTCACCGTCATCGCCAACGACACGGCATTTCCTGATAAAGGCATCGGGAAACTTGTAGCTAACCGCCGCCTGAGAAAGGTAATAGTTTCCCATATCGGGACAAACCCTGAGACCTGGCAACAAATGAATGCCGGTGAGCTTCAAGTTGAACTTGTCCCACAAGGGACACTCGCCGAACAGATCCGCGCTGGGGGAGCAGGGCTTGGCGGTATACTTACGCCAACCGGGCTAGGGACGATTGTTGCCGAAGGTAAGAAAGTCATCAACGTTGACGGCAGGGAATTTCTCTTGGAAAAGCCTTTGCGGGCCGACGTGGCCTTGATTAAGGCGCATACAGCAGATACAGCCGGAAACCTGCTGTTTCACCGCTCAGCCCGTAATTTTAACCCATTAATGGCGATGTCTGCCAACGTCGTTATCGTTCAGGTGGAAAATATCGTTGAAGCGGGCCAGCTTGATCCCGATCAAGTAATGACGCCTGGAATATTAGTTGACTGGATTGTTCAGGAATAGGGGGATTAAAGATGGATGCAAAAACAATAATTGCTAAACGGGTTGCCCAGGAGTTCAAAGATGGTTATGTCGTTAATTTGGGTATTGGTATACCAACTTTGGCTGCGGATTTTCTGCCAGCTGGCGTGAGCGTTACCCTTCAGTCAGAGAATGGCTTTGTAGGCCTGACTCCCTTAGAAGGACGAGAAAATCCCGATCTCGTAAACGCGGGGGGCAAGCCTGTTTCGATTATCCCCGGCGGCGCGGTATTTGACAGTGCTATGTCTTTCGCTATCATCCGCGGTGGACATGTCGATGTGACCGTCCTTGGTGCGTTAGAAGTTGACCAGGAAGGAAATCTCGCTAACTGGATGGTTCCAGGCAAATTGGTGCCAGGTATGGGCGGCGCAATGGATCTTGTATCCGGAGCAAAGAAGGTCATTGTTGCAATGGAACACACCGCTAAAGACGGAGCACCCAAGATATTGAAAAAATGTACCCTGCCGTTGACCGGAAAAGGCGTCGTGAACTTAATTATCACCAATTTGTGTGTGTTTGAAGTGACGCCGGCAGGACTAATTCTTAAGGAGACCGAACCAGGCGTGACGGTGGACGAAGTGAGGGCCAAGACTGAGGCTGAATTTTTGGTTGGGTTAATAAGTGCATAAGGTCAACGTTAGGTGTTTGCCCAGGAGTTCTTTCTGCGGATTGGGGAGATGAGTATATGCGCTATGAGGAAAATTCCCTAATCTTCGAACAGCTTTTTTGTGTATTGCCATTGGTTAAGGACCTTATTCGTGGAGACGTTACAATCGGTGTTTGTGATCGGGAAAAGTATATTTAGTCTTATAAACCCGAAAATTGATACCGGGGTTAAAGCCGGAGTGTTGCTAAGGCCTGGTACAGCTATTGTTAAAGTAATGGAGGAAAAAAAGCTTATCCAGTTACGCGGCGACAAAGAAAAATTTGGAGTTCCCTATATTGGGGCTGCGGTCCCAATACTTGATGATAAAAAGGAAGTAATTGGAGCTATCGCTTTTGTAGAGTCAGTGGACACACAAGACGCCGTATACGAAATGGCCTCAGAACTGTCAGGTGCAATTAGCACCATAGCATCTACTACCGAGGAAGTATCGGCACAAACACAGGAAGTAGCTGTGATTTGCCGAGCACTTGGTCAGTTATCAGAGGATTCACGGGCGCGGGTCCGGGAAACTGGTCAGGTTTTAGAGTTAATAAAGCATGTTGCCGAGCAAACGAATTTATTGGGGCTAAATGCTGCCATTGAAGCCGCCCGAGTAGGTGCGCACGGGCGTGGTTTTGCGGTAGTCGCCGAGGAGATCAGAAAACTCGCAGACAGCTCAACTCTATCTGTAAAAAAGATCACCAAAATCATCCAGGGTGTTCAAGCTGATAGCGAACACAACCAACAGGAATTGAACCGTATCGGACAAATGACCTCGCAGATTGCCGAAGCTGTCACTCATGTTGCTGAAACTATACAGGCAATTGGTACAATGGCAGTCAAACTGGATCATATAGCAGAGCGACTTAGCAATAAATAAGGACGGTGTTTATTATGCGTGAAGCAGTTATTGTTAGTGCAGTTCGTACCGCCATTGGCAGTTTTAATGGTTCGCTGACGCCTTTGTCAGCGGCTGAACTAGGCGGTTTAGTTATTCAAGAGGCTCTTCAACGGGCCGGTATTGATGGCGCCGGTGTAAGTGAAGTTATTATGGGTAATGTTCTGCAAGCCGGTCTGGGGCAAAATCCGGCCCGTCAGGCAGCGTTAAAAGCTGGTATGCCGACAGAGGTTCCTGCGTTGACTATTAACAAAGTCTGTGGTTCTGGTCTGAAAGCAGTTAATTTAGCAGCACAGGCCATTCTTGCGGGGGATGCCGACATCGTTGTGGCTGGCGGCATGGAAAGTATGACAAATGCCCCTTATCTGCTGGAGAAAGCCCGTTCAGGGTATCGCATGGGCCATGGTAAATTAGTAGACTCCATGATTCAAGATGGGTTATGGTGTGCCTTTAATGATTATCATATGGGCATTACTGCTGAAAATGTTGCAGCCCAGTATGGAATTAGCCGCGAGGATCAAGACCAACTGGCGTTTGAATCTCAGGAAAAAGCCATTAAGGCTATTCAAAGCGGAGCTTTCAAGAAAGAAATAGTACCTGTAACCATAAAAGGAAAAAAAGGTGATAGTACCTTTGATACTGACGAATACGCAAAATCCGGTACAACTATCGAAAAGTTAGGCGGACTGAAAACGGCCTTTAAAAAAGAGGGTACCGTTACTGCCGGTAATGCTTCCGGTATTAATGATGGTGCTGCTGCGCTGGTCATTATGTCAGCAGACAAAGCCAAAGAATTGGGCATAAAACCGTTAGCCCGCATCCGTGGCTATGCAGCAGGCGGTGTTGATCCCAGCATCATGGGGATGGGGCCTGTACCTGCTGCCCGCAAAGCACTTGCTAAAGCTGGACTTACTGTCCAAGACCTTGATTTGATTGAAGCAAACGAAGCCTTTGCTGCTCAATTCCTGGCTGTAGGCAAACAGCTTGAGTTTGTTCGTGAAAAAGTGAATGTTCACGGTGGAGCGATCGCTTTAGGTCATCCTATTGGTGCCAGCGGCGCCCGGATTTTTGTAACCCTGCTGCATGCAATGGAGTTGCGCCAAGCAAAGATTGGTTTGGCCACGCTTTGCATTGGCGGCGGTCAAGGTGTTGCCACTATTGTCGAGCGTCTGTAATGCTGTTTTCCCACGCTCTGTGCTGGGATGCCTTTGACAGACCAATTAAATCAAATGGTAGGGAGGATTTTTATATGTTTTTTCAATTGAATGATGAACAAAAAATGATGCAAAAAATGGTCCGCGAGTTCGCTGAGAAAGAAGTGGCGCCAGGTGTTCTGACGCGGGATGAAGAGTGCTCGTTTGACCGCTCCCTGGCTGACGCCATGGGGGAAATAGGGCTAAACGGCATCTGTTTCCCCGAAAAATACGGCGGTGCCGGCAGCGATTATCTCAGCTACATTCTGGCAGTAGAAGAATTATCCAAGGTGGATGACGGTGTGGGCGTTACTCTTTCCGCTTCTGTATCTCTTTGCGCATGGCCTATTTATGCCTATGGTACAGAAGCGCAAAAAGAAAAATACCTGCGTCCCATTCTGGAGGGTACGCACATGGGCGCCTTTGGTCTTACTGAGCCTAATGCCGGTACTGATGCCGCCGCTCAGCAGACAGTGGCTGTGCTGGATGGTGATCATTATGTGCTCAATGGCAGCAAGATTTTTATTACTAACGCTGGTGAAGCAGAAACCTATATTGTTTTTGCTATGACCGACAAATCCAAAGGTCTGAAAGGCATAAGCGCGTTTATTTTGGAAAAGGGCATGCCAGGTTTTACCTTTGGTAAAAAAGAGCACAAAATGGGCATCCATTCCTCTATTACAATGGAGCTTGTTTTCCAAGAAGTGAAAGTACCCCAAGCCAACCTCTTAGGTAAAGAAGGCGAGGGGTTCAAAATAGCTATGACGACTCTTGATGGCGGCCGTATCGGTATTGCCGCGCAAGCTCTCGGCATTGCGCAAGCTGCCGTTGATCATGCCGTTAAATACTCCAAAGAGCGCGTTCAGTTTGGCAAGCCAATTGCTAGCAACCAAGCAATTGCTTTTATGATTGCTGATATGGGAACAAAAGTAGAAGCTGCCCGGCTGCTGGTGTACAAAGCTGCCTGGAACAAAGACCAAGGGCTGCCCTACTCCAAAGAAGCTGCTATGGCAAAAATGTATGCTTCTGATGTTGCCATGGAGGTTACTACCGACGCTGTCCAAATCTTTGGTGGTTATGGATATACCTCAGAATACCCTGTGGAACGACTGATGAGAAATGCTAAAATTACTCAAATCTATGAAGGCACAAATCAAGTTCAAAAAATGGTAATCTCCGGCGCGATGCTGCGCTAGCTGCAATTTACGCACTAACAATCAAACAGGAGGTATAAAGTATGGAGATTCTGGTATGTGTCAAGCAGGTGCCTGACACCACCGAGGTCAAAATTGACCCGAAGACCAATACCCTCATTCGTCAAGGGGTACCAAGTATTGTCAACCCTTTTGATAAGAATGCCGTTGAGGCAGCTATCCAATTAAAAGAAAAGCATGGCGGCAAGGTGACTGTCATCTCCATGGGGCCACCTCAGGCCAAAGATGCTTTAAAAGAATGTTTGGCCATGGGAGCCGATGAGGCGGCCTTGATCAGTGACCGTGCTTTCGGTGGCTCGGATACTCTGGCTACCAGCTATACGCTGGCAGCAGGCATCCGCAAGTTAGGTAAGTTTGATGTGATTATTTGTGGGAAACAGGCTATTGATGGCGACACCGCCCAAGTAGGTCCTGAGATTGCGGAATATCTGGACATTTCGCAAATTACTTATGTAGCTAAAGTAGAAGTAAACGGTGATACCGTCCGGGTTGAGCGGGAACACGAAGAAGGCTACGAGATCATTGAAACTCAAACACCGGTACTTTTGACCGTTGTAAAATCAATCAATGAGCCCCGGTTCCCTACTGTTAAAGGAACGATGAAAGCCAACCGTAAAGAGATTCCTGTAATTACTGTTAATGATGTGGACGTTGATCCTGACCGTCTTGGTCTAAAAGGCTCACCAACTCAGGTCCTCCGCATCTTTACCCCGCTGCAGCGGAAACAAGGCGAACTCATTCAAGCTGACAGCGCCCGCGAGTCAGTTACGGTACTAATCCGAAAATTATCTGAAGCAAAGATTGTCTAAGAGGGGGTAAACGACGATGGCAATTAAAATAATCCAAGATGAGTGTATCGGCTGCAGCGCCTGCGTCGCCGCCTGTCCTTTTGGTGCTATTACCATGCAAGACGACGCTAAAGCCTTTATTACTGAGGCTTGCACTGTCTGTGGGGCTTGTGTCGAAACTTGCCCGGTCAGCACCATTGTACGCGAAGAAGAAGAAAAAACAGTTGCAATGGACAAAGCAGAGTACAAAGGTGTTTGGGTCTTTATTGAACAAGTAGACGGTCACATTCGTGGCGTTTCTCATGAACTGCTTGGTGAAGGGCGTAAGCTGGCTGATGCAATGGGGCAGGAACTTGCTGGTGTTCTCATTGGCAATCATGTCGAAGATGTAAGCAAAGATTTGTTTGCCAGTGGTGCAGACAAGGTGTATCTGGTTGAAGGTGCTGAGTACAGCCACTATAATACCGATGGCTTTACCGTGACTTTAACGGATTTAATCAAAACATATAAACCAAATGTTATTCTAATCGGTGCAACTAACGATGGCCGTGATCTTGGTCCCCGGGTAGCCTGCCGTATTGGGACAGGTTTGACAGCTGACTGCACCAACTTGGATATTGATGCCGAGACTGGATTGGTAGCATGGACCCGCCCGGCCTTTGGCGGCAATATCATGGCGACAATTCTGTGTCCGGAGCACCGTCCACAAATGGGTACCGTTCGTCCGAAAGTATTTAAACGGCCTGTGCCTGACTTTACTCGGACCGGCGAAATTGTTCGCGTAGCAAGTAAAGTGAAGCCGGAAGATATTCGTACTAAATTTATTGAATTGCTGCAGGTATGCATCACTTCATGTAATCTGGAAGAAGCAGAGATTATTGTTTCCGGCGGACGGGGCATGTGTAAGCCGGAAAATTTCAAATTAATCGAGGACCTGGCTGAAGTGCTAGGCGGCACTGTCGGTGCTTCCCGGGCTGCTGTAGACGCAGGCTGGAAACCAGCCCTTCACCAGGTTGGCCAAACAGGCAAGACAGTAGGACCGAAAATTTATATTGCTTGTGGCATTTCCGGCGCCATTCAGCATTTGGCTGGGATGTCTTCTTCCGATAGTGTGATCGCTATCAACAAAGATGCTGATGCACCGATATTCAAAGTTGCCGACTATGGTATTGTCGGGGACGTCATGGAAGTATTACCGATCATGATTGAAGAATTTAAAAAATTGCGGCAGGCTTAATTCGATAAGCCGCGCTAAGAAGGAGGCATAAAGTAATGATTCAAGACGTGCAATTTGCTGACATACAAGTAGGTGACAAAGCCAGTATGACGAAAACGGTGACTGAATTCGACGTATATAGTTTTGCTGGGATAACCGGCGATTTCAACCCTGTTCACGTCAATGCCGAATTCGCTAAAACAACTATGTTTCAAGAGCGAATTGCTCATGGAATGTTATCAGCCGGGTTTATATCAGCTGTCTTAGGAACTACATTACCTGGGGCGAATACAATCTATCTGGGCCAGGAACTTGCATTCAAGGCACCGGTAAAAATTGGAGATACCGTAACAGCTACGGTTGAGGTTCTTGAAAAGATAGAAGCCAAAAACCACTTGCTTTTAAAAACTACTGTTACGAATCAAGCGGGTAAAGTGGTTACTGATGGTAAAGCCACCGTGATGAAGAAGTAACAGCATACACATATTTAGGAGGAAGAAAAATGCGGGGGTTAAAAGACAAAGTAGCTATTATCACAGGTGGAGCTGGCGGAATTGGGAAAGCAACTGCCCTGCGTTTGGCTGAAGAAGGTGCTAAAATTGTTGTTGCCGATTTTGCCAATGGCGCTGCTACAGTGGAAGAATTAAAGGCTAAAGGCGCTGAAGTTATTTACGTTCAAGTGGATGTAACTAACAGCGAAAGTGCCAAAGCTATGGTTAATAAAGTAGTGGAAGTATTTGGCCGTGTCGATGTGTTGATCAACAACGCCGGTATTACTAAAGATGCTATGATGAAAAAAATGAGCAAAGAAGCTTGGGATGCCGTTATTTCCGTAAACCTTACCGGAGTTTTCAATTGTACTTCAGCCGCCCTGCCGCAAATGCTTGAGCAGAAATCCGGCGTCGTATTGACAACCTCCTCGGTGGTTGGTATATACGGCAACCTGGGACAAACCAACTATGCTGCTGCTAAGTGGGGCGCTATTGGTATGACTAAATCCTGGGCAAAAGAGATGGCTAAAAATGGATTGCGCTTTAACTGCGTAGCACCTGGTTTCATTGGTACCGATATGGTGAAAAAGATTCCTGAGCAAGTGCTGAACGAAAAAATTCTTATTAAAGTTCCGACAGGCCGCCTGGGTGAACCGGAAGAGATAGCTGCAGCTTTCGCTTTCTTAGCTTCTGATGATGCCAAATACATCAATGGCACTGTCTTAAGTGTAGACGGAGCATGCACGCTGTAAGCTCACGCGCTCACGTCCGGCGCCGCTGACGCTTAGAGCCGTATCCTGCCAGGTGTATTCAGCAGCTTGCAGGGGTGCATTTAAATGATCAACTTTACGACACCATATTTTATGTGTTGACTTAGCCTAAGTTATGTGATAAGTTTTACTCATACCTTAGTGAAATTCTTGAAAGATGCCAATAATGTCTAGTGAGCACAAGCAATGATGCTGTAATAATTGCTTGTGCTTTTTGTTTTTTACTAAGATTGCAGCAGGCAATCGAATGCTACTGACGAAAGTTAAAAATACACCGTTGCTTTAAATAATGCTGTTAGCTGTGAGGAGTATGAGAAATATTTGTTGGCAATGCAGGACAAATGTAGTATCGTATCAATAAATACACGATTTGGAATATATTTCAAAAATAGCTAATCAGAAGACTGAAGGCTACAGCTTGGTTCCTTGTGGAGCTGTGCGGTAGCTTTTTCTGATGCCAGGTAATATTTACAGCAATTTTACTTGGAGATAACACTTAGATTCTAAAGTCGGTATACAATAAAATCAAATAGGAAAGAAAGGCCTGTGAAAACTATGGCGATTTGGCAAGTTAAACTCGACACTAGAGAAGCTGATCAACATCGGAAATGGTTAAAACGTAGGGGCTTTATTTCAGCAAATTATTTTTCTTCTAATGGTTTTTCCATAAACAAAATGAGACAGCTGGCCATGGATGGAAAGCTTCATGCCGTACAGTGTACTTATGGAAGTTCTGTCCGCTGGTACTACTTGGAAAGCCAAGCCGAGTTAGCTCGGATAAAAGGTGAGCTTTCATGATGGGCTAAGGCCTGGAGTTATATGGCTTCTCAGCTGCTTTTTAATCCTGTAAGAAAGTTAACTTTCTTACAGGATAAGGCAACATTGGCTTCCTCTGTCGCCAAAGGCTCGGCGCAAGCCGTGTTTTCTTTATAAAAAAAAGGCATATTCTAGAATAAACCGGCGATTATTGTAGATTTAGCAATTATTTACGAATAATGTGTGTTACAATAATAGTGTGGCAAGCATTATAGTAGCCTGGTTACATAGTGAACTGTTTGCTTGAGGTAGTAAAATAAACATTGACGAGGAGTGGAATATTATGTGCGATGAACAAGAGCTTGAAATGACTGATGAAATCCCGGTGCTATTTACCGATGACGTTGAACTCCTTGGAGACCGTTTGATGGACATTATTATTGCCATGGGCTTGCCGGAAGAGCAGACCAATGCAGTCCTCAGATTGATTAATGATGCAGTTGAAGATCATCATCAAAACATTCTCGATACCTTTGAGGATACTATCGAGATCGAAGATGAAGAAGAGAGTGAATAGTTTTCCTTAAAGCCGCGAAATTCGCGGCTTTTTGCTTTTTATATCATTCTCACAGATCCAATGATCTAAGGTTCAACCATAAGTCCAATTGTGTCTTAGGAAGATTAATTGGATATTTACCAATAGTACTTTTTCCTTTATCATAGGTTACATAGCAGTCCGAAATCATAATTCAGGAGGTTTGACTATGGCTACTTTTCCGGAGCCAATACTTAAATTGCCAGAAGCTGATATTCCGCTAAAGGGGATAAAGGCATATTTGTCCCAAAGTGAAACCCACCAAATTATCTTTATGGAATTTAGTGAAGATGTTGAACTACCCGAACATTCCCATGAAGGCCAATGGGGTATTGTCTTAGAAGGGAAAATTGAGCTTACCATTGATGGGGTGAAAAAAACATTTGTCAAAGGTGACCGTTATTTCATTCCCGAAGGTGTTAGGCATTCTGGTAAAATTTACGCTGGTTATGCCGATATGACGTACTTTGATCAAAAATCCCGATATAAAATAAAAGAACGATAAGCTAATTGCCGGTGGTATGTAAAAGGGCTAAGTTTACCTGTCTGAGGTGAACTTAGCCCTTTTACATGCTTATGCTAGATTGTCAGGATTAACCGGCCATTTACCATATTGTCGGGCGGCGTCCATCATAGCAATAACGTTTTTGGCCGGGGTGCCTACCGATAGTCCGCAGCCACTGGATAGAATGAACCCTTTCGGATTATTATAGGCTTTGCGTAAGCACTCTTTGACCTCCTCCAAAACTTCTTGAGGGGTTCCACGCCATAGGGTATAAGGTTTGACATTTCCGGCTAGACAGGCGCGGTGGCCTACTTTGTTTTTTGCCTCCGCCAAGTCAATCTGATTGTCTAAACTCAGTACTGTAGCGCCGGCATCAACCATATCATCCAAAATACTCATGGTATCACCGCAGATATGGACAAAAGGACCACTGCCACAGCGCTGAATAATACGATCTGAATATTGTTTCAGGTAGGGTTTAGCAAACTCCCGGAAATGTTTACTGCTGATCAAAGTACCGGATGCTGTCGGTTCGGCGATACTTGGTTTAATGCCCATATCGCATAGTACATCAATAAAGAGCAGGGCATTGTCGGTAACGTATTGTAATAGCCGATGCACCATTTCCGGATTGCGGTTCAGGTCCCTAAGAAGTTTGTCTGTGCCGCGGACAGCAGCAGCGGTTGTAATTGGACCGCCAAGTGAGCACCCTACAGCGGCGCGTTCTTTTACCGTTTCCTGGACAATCTTGAGAGCTTCGAGTATGATGGGCAATCGCCCTGACTGGTACGGGTTGATTAACTCTAACTTAGCGAGGTCTTGGTAACTTGAAATGGCTGGCGAGCAAACATAGGGAATGCCGTCATCAGGAAATGTTAACTTAGTACCAATGGCCTCAGCTATTCCAAACAGCCCTGGACCGGAACCGACCGAGTCTGTTTCGTAAGTCTCAAAAGCATTAATTTGAGCCTGCGCCATTAAGCGGGCTGAATGATAATACTGCGCCATTGGTCCACCTGCCAGGCTATAAGCATGGTCAGTAACTAAAGGCATGCAGGGTATCCGGTCTAACGGCTCACCGGCGGCAAAAGCTTTAAGCCGTTCTTTAGGCGTCATCTCATCTTTCCAATTGGTTTTCATGGCGATCCTCCCGACTCTCAACCACAGCAAACCAGTGTAGATAGAGAGTTTTTATATATTATCATTATAAATTATCTATATTTAATTAAAATCCTTCTGAAATTAAGAAGGGTTTTAGTTTATCTATATAGAAAATTTCGATACTATTAATATATTATTTAAAGGGAGAGTGCGGTTATGACAAATCAGCAGATTTTGGATGCATTAGCAGCTGCGGTTATCGAGATGGACGAAGAAGGGGCGAAAGTGGCAGCGCAAGCTGCGATTGACGTAGGTATAGGGGCATTTGAGGCTATTACCGAGGGCTTGGTTAAAGGCATGAATGTTGTTGGCGATAAGTATGAGGAGCAGGAATATTTTATACCCGAGGTTTTAATTTGCTCTGACGCCATGCTGGCAGGATTAGAAATTCTCAAACCTCATTTGCCTAAGGATTACAACCAGAGTGCGGAAAAAGTAGTCATTGGCGTTGTTCAGGGCGATACGCATGACATTGGCAAGAACATCGTTAAAATCATGCTGGAGGCAGGTGGTTTTGAGGTGTATGACTTGGGCCGGAACGTTCCCCTGATGTCTTTTGTTGATAAAGCTGAAGAGGTTGGGGCCACAGTAGTTGCCATGGCTACACTAATGACTACGACCATGGAGGGTATGCGTACCGTTGTCGAGGAATTAGAAAAACGTGGTATCCGGGATAAAGTTACGGTTATTATCGGCGGTGGGCCTATTTCGCAGGCTTTTGCTGATGAGATTAAGGCTGATCTGTATGCTTCAGATGCAAATGTTGCTGTACGGATATTAACTAACCGGCAGGAGGCAGTTGCGTGAGTGGGGTGATTAAAACTGACACAATGACGCCGAAAGAAAGAGTACTGGGTTGTTTGCAAGGTACTAAAATAGATAGATTACCTTCAGCCCCGCTTGTATTAAATCATTGCTCACGTGTAACAGGTGTTACTGTTTCACAGTTTAATAGTAATCCGCAAGTTATGGGGGAGGCCCAGGTGGCTGCGTGGAAGCGTTATGGTTATGACATTCCATTAATGTTTACAACTACCTCCAGTGTTGCCGAAGCCATGGGAACAGAACTCTTTTTTCCAGAAGATGACGCCCCCTGGGTAGAGCGACCGATTGCAGAAGACGCAAAAAATATTGACAAAGTTAAGGTGGCCGATCCGTGGAAGGATGGCCGTTTGCCTGTTTATCTTAACGCAGCAAAACACGTAGTGTCCGAAATCGGCGAGCAGGTTTTTGTTGGTTGTATCTATGCCGCTCCTTTTACTACAGCCTCCCACTTGCGTGGGACAGAAATGTTTATTCGTGAGACTTATAAAAATCCCGGTTTGGTCAATGAGCTGTTGGAACTTTCAAAAGCGAGTGCTTTGGCGATGATTGATGCCTTGGCAGAGATCGGTGTTGTACCGGTTATTGTAGATCCGGTAGCTAGCTCCAGTCTGATTAGTCCGCGTCAGTTCGAGAAGTATGCCATGCCCCATCTGACCGATATCGTTGCCCGCGCCCATGCAAAGGGGTTGCCAATATGCCTGCATATCTGCGGAAAGTCGACTCCGATCATCGAATTGATGGCCGAGACAGGTGCGGATATCCTTAGCATCGATATTATTGATTTGGCGCTGACAAAGAAACTGGTAGGTAGCAAAGCCTGTTTGCTAGGCAATATAAAACCAGCAGAGACAATGCTAAAAGGTACACCGGAAAAGGTTGCTGCTGAAGTAAGGGAAATTATCAAAAACGCGGGTGACAGTCCGCGCGGATTAATTGTTTCTACAGGTTGTGAGACACCTTTCAACGCACCGCCGGAAAATATTGACGCTATTATGACAGCCACTAGGCTGTACGGTCAATGCTAGAGGGAGGTTAATGTGAATTTCACTGAAAAGGCGCGGCTTAAAGCCGTATTGGCAAAGAAACAAGTTGATCGTCCACCGGTAATTTGTCCTGGAGGCATGATGAGTGCGGCAACGACAGCAATATTACGCAATTTTGCTGACGATTTCCACAGTAACCCAGTCGTAATGGCTGAAGTTGCTGAAGCTATCCGTTTAAATACTGGTTTTGAAAACCTGGGTGTTCCTTTTTGTATGACCGTGGAGGCTGAGGTTTTTGGCAGTGCAGTTGATTTGGGTAATGCTGGGGTTGAGCCATGCATCACCGAATATGGGGCAAAGGAATTAGCGGCCATAATCGCTCGCCCACTACCTGACCCAAGTAACGACGGCAGATCGCCGGTTATCCTTTCAGCAATTAGCGAATTGGCCTCACGCCATAGGGATGTACCCATCATTGGGAATATAACAGGTCCGATCAGTTTAGCTACTTCCATCATTGACCCCTTATGGTTTTTCCGACTCATGCGCAAAAAACCTGAAGAAGTATTGGCAGTACTTGATTATTTAACTACTTATCTGGTGAGATTCGCCCGTGAGCAGGTAGCGGCCGGAGCTGACGTCATTGCGATCGCCGATCCTACTGCTACCGGTGAGATTCTCGGCGGCGCAAACTTCCGTCGGTTTGTCATCCCGATGTTGTCGCGCCTGGTACAGGAGATCGGCCAGACGGGCGCAGGAGCCATTGTGCATATTTGCGGTGATGCTACTGTGCTGCTTGGTTCCTTGCAAGAGATACATGGTGCTACTCTCAGCTTTGACTCAATTGTGAATTTATCCAAGGCCAAAACTGTGTTAGGTAGCATACCGGTGATGGGGAATGTAAATACACAAATGCTGCATACTGGCGAGCCACAGCGGATTGTTCAAAATGCCGGCAATTTACTTGCACAAGGCATAGAAATTATCGCTCCGGCCTGTGGTATTAGTTTAGCAACCCCGCAGACCAATCTGATAGCCCTCACTAATGCCGTGAAAGGTTGGAGGTAGAGCAGCGTTGGCGTCTTGCTATGAAATAACTTTTTTGCCAGTGGGCAAAGCAATATCGGTAAATGAAGGTACAACCCTGCTGCAGGCAGCACGAGCTGCCGGTTTGCTTGTGGAGGCTCCTTGTGACGGACTCGGCACTTGTGGGAAATGCCAGGTTAAGATATTGGGAGAGCTTAATATCCCCGGAGAAATAGAAAGCAAGCAGTTGGGAAATCTACTTGCTGCTGGAGTAAGATTAGCCTGCCAGGCCAAGGTAATTGGTCCAGCACAGGTGGAACTATTGTCTAAGCATAATGATGGTTTTGTAACTTTAACAGAGGGTCAAAGTACTCAATGGCCACTTGACCCTCCTGTTCATAAGATTGTCTATAAGCGGCTTGACTCCGAGTACGATCAGAGTGACTTAGCAAAAGGCATTGAACCCCTGTTCCCGGGCAATTATCCGGGTATATTACAAGAACTGTCTGATCAGTATAAACAAGGAAGTTCGGCTAACGCGGCCATTGTCAAGAATGAAAAGCTATTAGATTGGCATTACCAACCCGGACAACCCTACTATGGTGTCGCATTAGATATTGGTACAACCAGTGTGGTAGCCGCGCTTTTTGACTTGGCAAGCGGCGAAAGTATGGGGGTATGTTCCTGTCTTAACCCGCAAACTGAATTTGGCGGCGATGTGCTGACAAGAATATCCTTCGCCAGTAAGCAAGCTGGTGGAACCCAGATACTTCAGGGCAAAATTATTGCAGGTATTAATCGGCTGCTTGAACAATTGACTACTGAAAATCAGCTGCACAGCGAAGATATTTATGAAGTTGTTGTAGCCGGTAATACCACTATGCAGCATTTACTGTTGGGAGTGGACCCTAGTTCGTTGGCCTATGCTCCCTACCAGCCAGTTTTTACTCAGCAAGTGGAAGTTAGTCCGGCTACACTTGGTCTTGCAATATCCCAGCGAGGGGTTGTTACTATCTTGCCTTCTGCCGCCGCCTTCGTTGGCGCCGATATTGTGGCAGGGCTGTTAGCTGTAGGCCTTCACCATGATAGCAAAACTACTTTGTTTATCGACATTGGTACCAACGGCGAGATTGTAGTCTGTAAAAATGGTTCACTGGTTGGGACATCTTCGGCGGCAGGGCCTGCACTAGAGGGGATGAATATTTCCTGTGGCTGCCGGGCCGAGCAAGGCGCAATTGAGAGTGTGTCAATAGCCGATGATGGCACTGTGGGGTTGAAGGTAATAGGGGAAGGCTTACCAAAAGGACTTTGTGGCAGCGGCCTAATTGATCTAATCTCAGAGCTTGCAAGGTGTGGAGTCATTACAGCAAGCGGGCGATTTGCGGCCCCGGAGAAGTTACCTGCGGCACTTGCGTCCCGCCTGAGCCATATTGATGGGCGGCCAGTTTTTGTAATCTCTAGCGATGAACACATTTGCCTAAGTCAAAAAGATGTGCGACAGGTCCAATTGGCAAAAGGAGCAATACATACGGCCATGAACCTGTTACTGAAAGAAATCGATATCTGTTTTGAAGATGTTGATGAGATTCTGGTGGCCGGTGCTTTTGGTTTTCATTTAAAGCCAAAGGCACTAGTCGGGATTGGGCTATTACCTCATTCTTGTCAACAAAGAATTCAATTTGTTGGTAATACAGCCAAAGAAGGAGCAAAGGCAGTTCTTTTGAATCGACACGCCAGTATTGAAGTACAAAAAATTGGACAAAAAATTAAGATTGTAGAGCTTTCTCTTCACCCGGAATTTCAGGACTATTTTGTCCAAGCTTTAGCATTTCCTGCTATTTCGCAATAAAGAGCAAATATATACGCCGCAGAAGAAGCCCAAGGCCCGCGCTAGCGGGTTTTCTTTATTTACCGTCGATTAGTAAAACGTAAAAAATTGACATAATTTAAAAGAAAGTATATATTTATGATAAAATAGTTTGTTGAACAATTATGTTTTCTAATGAGAGACATTATAACTGTAAAGGGGTATAACATGAGTAAGCAAACGGAAGCTGCCTATCATTATATTAAACAAAAAATAATAGACGGCTCCTACATGCCATATCAAAAGTTAACTGAGGCTCATCTTGCAGAAACAATTGGGGTCAGCAGAAATACAATAAAGAAAGCTCTGTTAAAGTTAGAGCAAGAAAAGCTTGTTACTATAGAGGAAAATAAAGGGGCCAGTATTAAGTCGTTTACTTTGGAAGAAGTCATGAATTATTTAGATATACGTGCGGTTCTAGAGGGGCTAGTAGCCAAATCGATTGCTAAAAATATAAGTAGTACTGAACTGGAAAAAATGAATGTTATTTTACAAGAAATGGCTATTCGGCTTGAGGCCAAAAAATATGATGAGTATGCAGACTTAAATAAAGATTTCCATAGCGTTATCTACAAAGCAACCAAGAATAATCAAGCGGTTGAACTTCTTGATATGATCAAAACCCAATTGAAAAGATTCCAATTTCGCATTATTCTAGTCCAAGGAAGAGTGCAAGAGTCCTATAAAGAACACATAAAAGTTTACGAAGCGTTAGCGGCTCATAATGAATTGGAAGCAGAAGAAGCTCTAAAAAATCATGTATTTAATATACGACGAACTATCTCCGAAAATTACCATTTGTTTCTATGACATAAAAGAGACTTGGCCACCATAACTCCCAATACCCTAAAGGGCACAGGTAGGTAGAAGATGGGAGTCTTAGATCGGCTTGGTCATCGGATAAACTAAATACAATGGATCTTTTCTGGCTACACCGCTTTTCGGAGGCAAGCCTAAAGGAGACTGCTGCTATCTCTTATGAGAAGCAGCTTTTTTTTACAGGTATAAATAGTGAATTATTTTAAAATTATGTGTATTAAAGGAGGAACTTTTAAATATTGACATATGTCTGACTTCAGTATAAATTAGTATGTATAGCAATATTGCTATACAATTATATTCAACAAAATTGAAATGCAATGTATCGCCGTCATTAAGGGAATTGTAAAAGAGGTGGAAAAATGTATGTATTGTGAACTCTTTGAAGAACGGGAGATTAGCCTTCAAAAAGAAAAAGAGGTGGTTGTGGTTAGGGAATTTCTTGCTCAGTTTGGGCTGTTACTTGATGCGGCGGTGGAGTATACCCTAGCGTTATACCGGGAAGGACGGATTATTGCCACTGGGTCCCTGGTTGGTGAAAAATTATGCTGTATCGCTGTTGATCCGGCTTTTCAAGGTAATGGGCTGGCCGCCAAGGTCGTTAGCAAGCTGATTCAAGAAGCCGGGCGTCGTGGGCACTATCATTATCTTATCTATGCTAACCTGGAAACGGAGCAGCTGTTCAGCTCTCTCGGCTTCATTGAAGTCACTCGGGTGGATCCGTGCACCGTTTTGTTGGAGTCAGGTCTAAATACTGCAGGGAGATAGCAGAAAAAGCAAAATATGACACTGGTTTACATAGAAATGAGAAGTTCAAAAGGTAAGGGAGGAGTATTTTTGAATAACAGTACGGGGCTCAATCGCCTCAGCCAGGAGAAGGGCGTATACATCATTGATACTACCTTGCGGGATGGGGAGCAAACGGCAGGAGTGGTATTCTCCAAAAAGGAGAAGGTATATATCGCAAAACTGCTAGACGAGATTGGGGTAGATCAGATTGAAGCTGGCACTCCTATCATGGGCGGTGACGAGGCGGAAAGCATTAAGGCTATTGCTAAGCTTGGATTGAAGGCTAGTATAATGGGATGGAACCGGGCTAATATCAATGACATCAAAGCATCGATAGACTGCGGCGTTGACGCGGTGGCTATCTCTATATCCACATCTGATATCCATATTAAGTATAAGCTGGGGACTACTCGGGAGAGAGTGCTGGAGAATATGGTCAAGGCGGCGGAGTACGCCAAAAGTCATGGATTATACATCTCGGTGAACGCCGAAGATGCCTCCCGCAGTGATGAAAATTTTTTGCTGGAGTTTGTCCGCGCAGCCAAACAAGCGGGAGCCAACCGAGTACGTTATTGTGATACCATTGGAATTCTAGATCCGTTATCCACCTTTCAGCGCATTCAACGCCTACGTCAGGCGTCAGATGTTGAAATCGAGATGCATACCCATAACGATTTCGGGATGGCTACAGCCAACACGGTCGCGGGAATGCAAGCTGGCGCCAGATTTCTTGGTGTGACGGTAAACGGCTTGGGAGAGCGGGCTGGCAATGCCGCATTGGAAGAGATAGTAATGGCACTGAAATACGTTTGTAATAACGTGATACCTTACGATACCGGGAAGCTAAAAGAGACCTGCGAATATGTCGCCCGGGCATCTGGTCGGATACTACCACCATGGAAAGCGGTTGTGGGCTCCAATATGTTCGCACATGAATCTGGTATCCATGCCGACGGGGCACTAAAGAATCCACAGACCTACGAGGTCTTCGATCCTGCGGAAGTTGGCCTGGAGCGCCAGATCGTCATTGGCAAGCATTCCGGCTCGGCGTCTATCATCAATAAGTTTAAGGGACTTGGTATTGAGCTTGACGAAGCGGTTGCCGGAGAACTGCTGATCAGGGTGCGAGCCTTGGCAGTTGACCTCAAGCGGACGCTGATTGATAAGGAACTCATTCACTTATACAATGAGTATTTGTATGAGAAAGTAAATGCAATATAGACAAGGAGAGGAAGCAGTATGTATAAAGTAACGTTAATCCCCGGTGATGGTATTGGGCCAGAAATATCGGAGGCCATGCAGAATGTTTTTGCTGCCGCCGGAGCACCAGTGACTTGGGAAATATGCTATGCCGGTCAGGCGGGAATCACCCAATATAGTGACCCGTTACCTGAACAAACACTAGCTAGTATTCGTCACAACAAGGTAGCGTTGAAAGGTCCACTCACTACTCAGGTGGGGGAGGGATATCGCAGTATCAATGTTTCGCTTAGGAAGACGTTCGATCTATATTGCAATTTGCGGCCGGTAAAGTCTTTGCCAGGCATTAAGACGCGCTACCCGGAAGGGGTAGATCTCGTGGTCTTTCGGGAAAACACGGAAGATTTATACAGCGGTGCTGAACACCGGATGGGAAGCCATGCCGCTGTTGGCCTCAAGATAATTACTGAGGACGCTTCCCGGCGTATTGCTCAGGCTGCTTTTGAATATGCCTCCGCTCACGGTCGTAAGAAAGTGACTGCTGTTCACAAGGCTAATATTATGAAGTTAACCGACGGCTTATTTTTGAACTGCACACGGGAAGTGGCAAAGAAGTTTCCGGATATACATTATGATGAAGTCATCATCGACAACCTTTGTATGCAGCTTGTGGTTCAACCCCAGAAATACGATGTGTTACTTGCCCCCAATCTGTATGGCGATATTATCTCCGATTTGTGCGCTGGATTGGTAGGGGGGCTGGGAGTTGTTCCTGGTGCCAATATCGGAACAGAATGCGCTATTTTCGAAGCTGTACATGGTACGGCGCCCGATATCGCCGGTAAGAATATTGCTAATCCCGCCGCGATGTTATTATCTGGGGGGATGATGCTGGATTATTTGGGTGAAAAGGTGGTAGCGAGTCGAATCAGGGCGGCTCTGGAAAAGGTGCTGGCTGATGGTGAAGTCCAGACTCCTGATTTAGGCGGAAAAGCGACCACTTCAGACATGGCGGCAGCCATTATCGCAAACTTGAAATAATGAAGGCGAGGTACTATCATGGTTGAATTAGTAAGAAAAGGGGTATTTCTTTTTAAGAGCCGGATGATTGTGGAGGCTGCAGATCAACTGAGTGAGTATGAAATCAATAATCGTCTGCTGAGTGCAGATCTTGGCCCTTTATCGGATTGCAGTATTTCCCAGGAAACTGCGCGTGCCAATACCATGGCATATCAAATTATGACTGCTCATAATTTGTCGGGGGATTGGCGTAAACTTAAGCTGCGTTTTGATTCCTTAGCCTCCCATGATATTACATATGTCGGTATCATCCAGACAGCTGCTGCCAGTGGCCTGAAAGAGTTTCCCGTTCCCTATGTTCTTACCAATTGCCATAACAGCCTATGTGCGGTAGGTGGAACTATTAACGAGGATGATCATGTTTATGGTGTTTCAGCGGCTCGTAAATATGGAGGAATTTTTGTTCCTGCTCATCAGGCGGTCATTCACCAGTATATGAGGGAAATGATGTCTGGTTGTGGCAAGATGATTCTTGGGTCAGACAGCCATACCCGTTATGGCGCTTTAGGCACGATGGCAATTGGCGAAGGCGGCCCTGAACTTGCAAAACAACTGCTCAATAAGACATATGATATGGATTATCCTGAAGTTGTGGCGGTTTACTTAGATGGTCACCCCATACCCGGAGTTGGACCACAAGACGTGGCCTTGGCGATAATCGGTGCTGTTTTTAAAGACGGGTTTGTAAAAAACAAAGTATTAGAGTTTGTTGGGCCAGGTGTTGGCAACCTTTCTGTTGATTTCAGAAACGGAATAGATGTTATGACAACCGAGACAACATGTCTTTCCTCAATTTGGTGTACCGATGAAAAAGTTTTGGAATTTTACAGGATTCACGGCCGACCGGATGCTTATCGTAAATTGGAACCAGGAGAAGTAAGCTATTATGATGGGCTGATAAAAGTGGATTTAGGCCGGATTGTGCCTATGATTGCGCTGCCGTTTCATCCCAGCAATGTGTGGTCTATCTCTGAACTTAATCAACACGCTGTTGAAATTCTTCGTGAAATTGAAATGATAGGAAAGAAACAGCTGGAAAACCCTAATGTAGAGTTACGTCTCAGCAATAAGGTGGTTAATGGGCGAGTAAAGGTAGATCAGGGAATCGTTGCGGGCTGTGCGGGTGGCACTTTTGAGAATATCGCAGCCATGGCGCAAATTTTAGAGGGGAAATCGACTGGCACAGATCAGTTTGCGTTAAGTATTTATCCTGCGAGTCAGCCTGTAAATGTTGAATTAATTAATAATCGCGCTATTGAAAAACTAATGATTGCCGGTGCTGTTTTAAGGTCTGCTTTTTGCGGGCCGTGCTTCGGGGCAGGTGATGTGCCGGCTAATAACGGTCTTAGCATTCGCCATACTACACGTAATTTCCCCAACCGGGAAGGATCCCGGCCGGGTGACGGACAGATTGCGTCAGTAGCCTTAATGGATGCCCGTTCAATAGCTGCTACTGCCTTGAATGGAGGCATACTAACTCCGGCAACTGAAATAGATTTTCCGGCGGAGATTCCTTCGTATCAATTTAATAAGCAAATCTATGATAATCGGGTTTATCAAGGGTTTGGCAAGGCTCAACCCAAGGAGGAACTAACCTTTGGTCCCAACATTGTAGCGTGGCCAAAAATTCGGGCACTTCCCCAAAATCTGCTCCTTAAGGTTGCGTCAGTTATCCATGACCCCGTTACTACGACTGATGAACTAATCCCTTCGGGTGAAGCTTCATCATACCGTTCCAATCCTCTGAAGCTT
Organism: Sporomusa malonica; assembly: GCF_900176355.1. Classification (GTDB taxonomy): domain Bacteria; phylum Bacillota; class Negativicutes; order Sporomusales; family Sporomusaceae; genus Sporomusa; species Sporomusa malonica. The sequence continues at coordinate 27,200 of NZ_FWXI01000001.1, forward strand.
GCAGAGTTTACCCTTTCCAGAAAAGACCCCGGGTATGTTAATCGGGCTAAGGCGGTTCAGGCACTTGAACTTAAACGTCAAACACTATCCAATGGTGTAGTTATCCAAGAAGTGGAAGAGTTTTTTCGACCGGTTCTTAAAGATGAAAAACAAGATGTTAACCAATTGCAACAGATAATTAGAGATACCGGGATAGGCAGCGTAATTTTTGCAATCAAGCCTGGTGACGGCTCGGCGCGGGAGCAGGCCGCTTCATGTCAGAGAGTATTAGGGGGAGATGCTAATATTGCAATCGAATACGCCGCAAAGCGTTATCGCAGCAATCTGATTAACTGGGGAATGATTCCTTTTACTATTTCTACCGGAGATCAAGATAAACTTCGTGTTGATGATTATCTATATATACCGGGAATACGTCAAGCGATAATAAATGGTGAGGAAAAGGTTCAAGCCGTTGTTGTCGGGGCGAAGGGTACAACAATGCTTGAATTAAAATTAGAGGATATTTCCCAAGAGGAAAGAGATATTATTTTAGCTGGTTGTCTAATGAATTATTATGCCAACTAAAGGGCAATTTCTTTGGTCTACCAGAATTTATAACGCAATTCTGTTGACATAAGAACGACTAAGGCTTCTGCCGGCGTCCTGAAGGACTTGGCACAAGCCAAGTCTTTTCTTACAGAGATTCAGGTCATTTATTGACTTGACAGACGACTATCTGGATGATAAACTACTCACAACATCATTATAATGAAATAGCTGATCAGAGAACTGAAGGCTAAGTTAACCCCTGAGGGTTAACTTGGCCTTTTCTTTTTTTTCAATGGGTAGACAGCATGTACGGGAGGGAAATGTCAGTGAAGAAGGTATGGAATTTTATTACACGTGAAGTCAGGTTATTGGTGAAAAGTTTTGTTCAATATACAAAGATAGTTGAGTTATAAGAGGGAAAGCGGTTAGTGAACAAGTAGGATGTATTGCTCGAGTGACACCGGGCTGAAATAATAATAATTTATAAGGGGAGATTGGCATGTTTCAACTAAGTGCAAAACCAAGGTCAAAATCTGTAAAAATCTATCTTCTTATTATTGCGTTATCGCTCATAATAACCAGCCTTGCAGGCTGCGCTAAACAAGAGGCGACAGCCGATAAAGCTGGTAAACCAGCTGCTGAACCAGTTAAGCTGCTCAACGTTTCCTATGACCCGACCCGCGAACTGTACAAGGAATTTAATGAATCTTTTGCCACTCAATGGAAAAATAAAACAGGCCAAAGTGTTACCATTCAGCAGTCTCATGGTGGTTCGGGTGCTCAGGCGCGAGCGGTGCGTGAAGGTATTGAAGCCGATGTCGTGACATTAGCTTTAGCACAAGACATCGATGAACTGCAGAAGGCTGGGCTCATTTCTGCCGATTGGCAAAAGCGTTTGGCGCAGAACTCTACTCCCTATACTTCAACCATTGTTTTTCTGGTACGTAAGGGCAATCCCAAAAATATTAAAGACTGGGATGATTTAGTTAAACCAGGTGTAGCAGTCATTACCCCTAACCCGAAAACCTCGGGTGGTGCCCGCTGGAATCATCTAGCAGCCTGGGGCTACGCGTTGAAAAACAATAATAACGATGAAAGCCAGGCCAAAGATTTCATCGCCAAGCTATATCAAAATGTGCCGGTACTTGATACTGGAGCCAGGGGCTCAACAACTACTTTTGTTGAACGTGGTATTGGTGATGTACTACTGGCATGGGAAAACGAAGCCCTATTAGCAGAAAAAGAATTGGGCAAAGACAAATTTGAGATTGTAGCACCGTCATTAAGTATCCTGGCTGAGCCACCTGTCACTGTGGTTGATAAAGTAGTCGATAAAAAGGGAACCCGGCAGGTAGCTGAGGCGTATCTCCAATATCTCTATACCGACCAGGGCCAGGAGCTTGCTGCCAAGCACTACTACCGGCCGCGTGCTGAGGCGGTTGCTGCCAAATATGCTAACCAATTTCCTAAGCTAAACCTATTTACAATTGCTGAACTTGGTGGCTGGACGGAGGCTCATAACAAACACTTTAAAGATGGCGGTATCTTTGATCAAATCTATGCACCAAAAGCCAAACAATAACGAAGTGGGGAATAATCATGAGTCTTAAATCCCTTACAATAACTAAGCATAGTATACTGCCGGGCTTTGGACTCACTATGGGCTTTACCATGTTATACATTGGGCTCCTAGTATTGATTCCGCTATCTACCATTATTCTTAAAGCAGCTGGGCTAGGGTGGGCGCAATTTTGGGACATAATCACAGCTCCGCGACTGGTGGCTTCCTATAAACTCAGTTTTGGGGCATCGCTCATTGCCGCCGCCATTAACGCTGTATTTGGGTTACTGGTAGCTTGGGTACTGGTACGCTACTCGTTTCCCGGCAAACGAATTATTGATGGGCTTGTCGATCTGCCCTTTGCCCTCCCAACCGCTGTTGCAGGTATAACATTAACTACGCTGTATGCTCCCAATGGCTGGATTGGCAAGCATTTGGTGTTACTTGGCATCAAAGGCGCTTATTCGCCCCTGGGGGTTGTCATTGCTCTTACGTTTATCGGATTGCCGTTTGTGGTACGGATGGTTCAACCAGTCCTGCAAACATTAGACAAAGAAGTAGAAGAAGCGGCGGCCAGCCTGGGCGCTGGCCGCTTGCAAACCTTTACAAAGGTTATCTTTCCGGAAATATTCCCAGCCCTCTTAACCGGTTTTGCCTTGGCTTTTGCCCGGGCTCTGGGGGAGTATGGGTCGGTTGTGTTTATCTCAGGCAACATGCCGATGCAAACCGAGATTACACCACTGCTGATCATGACCAAGCTTGAGCAATATGACTACAGCGGTGCCAGCGCCATTGCCGCGGTTATGCTGTTTGTTTCATTCATCCTGCTGTTCTTAATTAATATTCTGCAGTGGTGGCAGGGGAGACGGCATGGCTAATTTTGAAAGGAGGCGATACTAATGGCCGGTAATATAGGACTACGGCAAGGGACAACAACTACACGGCAAACCCTGGGCTCAACAACCGAACTGCCGTTGGTTCGCTGGCTGCTTATTGCAATTGCCCTTGGGTTCCTAGGTTTAATGTTGATTGTCCCTGTTGTCGCCGTATTCATGAAGGCATTTGAACAAGGATTGGCACTTTATCTTAAAGCGATAACAGAACCAGATGCTTTGGCTGCTATCAAGCTTACTCTGCTGACAGTAGTCATTGCTGTACCGCTTAATACGCTGTTTGGGCTGGCGGCAGCCTGGGCAATAGCTAAGTTTGAGTTTAGGGGAAGAAACTTTCTAATTACATTGATTGACCTGCCGTTTGCCGTTTCGCCGGTTATCGCCGGCCTGATTTTTGTATTTTTGTTTGCTAAACCCGGTGTATTCGGTCCGTGGCTGGCTGCCCATGAAATCAAGATTATTTTTGCGGTGCCAGGGATTGTTTTGGCCACAGTTTTTGTTACTTTTCCATTTATTGCCCGTGAACTAATTCCACTGATGCAGGCTCAGGGAACAGCCGAGGAAGAGGCGGCGCTAACCTTGGGGGCGAGCGGTTGGAAAACTTTTTGGCATGTTACATTACCCAATATCAAGTGGGGCTTGATTTATGGCGTTATTCTTACAAGTGCCAGGGCAGTCGGTGAGTTTGGTGCCGTATCGGTCGTTTCGGGACATATTCGCGGCCTTACTAATACCCTGCCGTTGCATGTTGAGATTTTATATAATGAATACCAGTTTGTTGCGGCGTTTGCCGTGGCCTCCCTGATGACGCTGATGGCCATCATAACCCTAGTTGTAAAGAATATTGCCGAATGGAAAGTGCAGCAGCAAAGCCAGGAGTTAGAAGTTGAGTAGCGTACAGGGGGTTAAATCATGAGTATCGAGATTGTCAATATAAATAAGCAGTTTGGTTCGTTTACAGCCTTGAAAGATGTCAATCTAACAATTCCGACAGGAGAACTTGTGGCCCTTTTAGGGCCGTCTGGTTCAGGCAAGACAACGCTGCTCAGAATCATCGCCGGTTTAGAGTTAGCTGATCAGGGTTCAATACTCTTCAATGGGGAAGACACTTCTCAAAGAAATGTTCAGCAAAGGCAAGTAGGGTTTGTCTTTCAGCATTATGCATTATTTCGTCATATGACTGTTTTTGACAATGTCGCCTTTGGCTTAAACGTCCGTCCAAGCAAAGTACGTCCTTCAAAAAGCGAGATTCAGGAAAAAGTCCATAAATTATTGAGCCTGGTTAAGCTTGAAGGCCTGGCTAACCGCTATCCAACCCAGTTGTCAGGAGGGCAGCGGCAGCGGGTGGCGTTAGCCAGAGCGCTTGCTGTTGAACCACAGGTGCTGCTCTTGGATGAACCGTTTGGTGCGTTGGATGCCAAAGTCCGTAAAGAATTACGGCGTTGGCTCAGGCAATTGCATGATGAACTTCACGTTACCAGTGTGTTTGTTACCCATGACCAGGAAGAGGCGCTAGATGTTGCAGACCGCATCGTAATCCTTAGCAATGGCCGCATTGAACAAATGGGAACACCGGAAGAAGTGTATGAACATCCGAATAGTCCGTTTGTATACGACTTTTTAGGAAATGTAAACCTGTTCCGCGGGCGTATTCATAAAGGCCGGATCAGCCTTGGCTCGATTGAATTAGAAGCACCTGATCATGTTGATACACTGGATACACAGGCCGTAAGCTTTGTGCGTCCTTACAATATCGAGGTAGAACGGGAAGGCAAGGGGCAGGAATTTATTCCGGCACGTATCCTGTATATCCGGGCCGTAGGGCCAACTGTCCAGCTTGAGCTAAAGAGGGAAGATACCGGCGAGTTAGTCGAAGTAGAATTAAGTAAAGCGCGGTTTCGGGAGCTTGAGTTAAAATCCGGTGAAAAAGTATATGTCAAACCTAAAGACCTGCAAATATTCATTCCCGAAGATTATGTTATCTAATGTCAAGGGGACGGTTCTTTTGACATTAATTTTTGTCGCAGGGGGAAAGTAGTGTGAAGAAATGCATTTAGAGGAAAAACGCTTGGAGACAGATATTCTCATCATTGGCGGTGGGACAGCAGGCTGTTTTGCCGCCATAACCATTGCGGAGAATTCTGCGGCGAAGGTCATTATTGCTGAAAAGGCTAATATCAAACGCAGCGGCTGTCTGGCAGCAGGTGTGAATGCCCTCAACGCTTATATTGTCAAAGGTCAGACACCAGACACCTACCTTAATTATGTTAAAAATGATGCTGCCGGTGTGGTTAGGGAGGATCTTGTTTATACGGCGGCAGAGCGGCTTAATCAAGTCACCCGTAAAATGGAGAGCCTGGGGCTGGTCATCCAAAAAGATGAGAATGGCGAGTATGCTGCCCGGGGAACCAGAAATATCAAAATCAATGGTGAGAATATAAAACCGCTGCTGGCTGAGGCCGTGCTGAACAGCCCTAGCATTATAGTACTCAATCAAATCAATATTACTGATTACATGATCAAGGATGGCAAAGTAGTAGGAGCGTACGGTTTTTCCATCAACTCTCCTATCTTTTATGCTATCTCAGCCAAAGCTGTGATCTGTGCTACCGGTGGAGCGGCTGGTCTCTACCGACCCAATAACCCTGGTTTTTCCCGGCATAAAATGTGGTACAGCCCGTTTAATACCGGGGCAGGTTATGCCATGGGAATTAGGGCTGGCGCGGAAATGACCACATTTGAAATGCGGTTTATTGCCCTGCGATGTAAGGACACCATCGCTCCGACCGGCACCATTGCCCAGGGCGTTGGTGCGCAGCAGGTAAACAGTCAGGGTGAAGAATATGAGCAGAAATACGGTAGTATGAGCACAGCTAACCGCCTGTATTCTACTGTCATGGAAAACAAACACGGCCGGGGGCCTTGTTATTTAAAAACTGCAGGGATTAGCACAGAGCAAGAGGCCGAGTTATACAAAGCCTATCTCAATATGGCGCCGGCTCAGACGTTGCGCTGGTTTGAGCGCAAGGGTCCGGCGACAGAAAATGTAGAGATTGAGGGCACCGAGCCGTACATTGTCGGCGGACATACTGCTAGCGGTTATTGGGTAGACACGAAACGGGCGGCAACCATTGACGGACTTTATGCAGCAGGTGATGTGGCCGGCGGCAGCCCGCAAAAATTTGTGACAGGGTGTTTTGCCGAAGGAGAAATTGCCGCCTTTTCGGCCGTGGACTATAGTCAGGATAAAAGCAATTCCTGGCCTGAACCAAGTGAGATACACAAGCAAACGGCAAGAGTACAACAAATGTTGCAGGGAGATCCGGTACTGTATACTGCAGAAACTATCGAAGAGGCCATGCAAAAAGTTATGGATGACTATGCCGGAGGAATTTCATCAGGGTATGCCTATAATTATCAAAAGCTCCAGGTAGCAAAACAATGCATTGAAGAGTTGCTGGAAATGAGCAAGCACATAAGAGCAAAAGACATGCGCCAGTTAATGCATAACCAGGAAGTCATCGATCGGCTATATGTTTGTAAGGTCCTTATCTGTCATCTGGAGGCCAGACAGGAGACCCGCTGGCACTCATTTCAGGAAAACACCGATTATCCGGAAAAAAATGATAGCGACTGGCTAAAATACGTTAACTCCAGACTAGTAAACGGTGAAGTCAAGATTGTACTCCGAGACTTAGTAAAGAGGGATGAAATCTATGAGCATCAGGATTGATAGCCATAAGTGTATTGGGTGTGGCAAGTGCCGGGAGGTATGTCCCGGGAGTCTGCTCCTGGCGACAGATTCTGGTCAAACAGATATTAGCGAGCCGAAGGACTGTTGGGGATGTACCTCCTGTCTGAAGGAATGTAATTACAACGCAATTCAATATTACCTCGGTGCCGATATGGGCGGGCGGGGCAGCACACTGTATACCCGGCAGGAGGGGCAGCTCATGCACTGGGTTGTCACAGCGCCGAATGGCAGCGAGAAAACAATTACTATCGATACGAAGCAAGCCAATGCATACTAAGGAGGATTTTAACGATGGATCATTTGGATCGTTTGGAAGCGCAAAGTATATTTATCTTGAGAGAGGCATATAAGAAGTTTGGTAAGCTAGGTATGCTGTGGTCAATAGGTAAAGATTCAACTGTTTTATTATGGCTGGCCAAAAAAGCCTTTTTCGGGCACTGCCCGTTCCCGTTTATTCATGTGGATACGACCAACAAAATCCCTGAGATGATTGCCTTTAGAGACAACGTAGCCAAAGAATACAATCTGGATCTGATTGTACACACCAATGAAGAGGCTTTGCAGGCAGGGATGGGGCCGGAAAAAGGCCGGCTAGTGTGCTGCAAAGCCCTGAAAACTGACGGACTGCAGCAGGTGGTTACCAAATATGAGTTTGAAGGGCTGATATTAGGGATACGCCGCGATGAAGAGGGCTCACGCTCCAAAGAACGGGTTTTTAGTGAACGCAATAAAGACTCAGAGTGGGATTACACTAATCAACCGCCTGAACTTTGGAACCAATTTAAGACCGATTTCCCCAAAGGGAATCACATTCGCGTACATCCGATTTTGCATTGGAATGAGATTGATATCTGGTCATATATCGGCAGGGAAAAAATCCCCCTTGTTGATCTCTATTTTGCCAAAAACGGCAAAAGGTACCGCAGTCTTGGCTGTGCTCCCTGCACAGGACAAATTGATTCTAATGCAACTACTGTTGAGGAAATTATCGAGGAACTTAAAAACACTAAGCAAGGTGAAAGAGCTGGTCGTGCGCAAGATCAAGAGGATTCATATGCTATGCAAAAACTACGCAAAGACGGATATATGTAATACGGAGAATACATCGGAGATAGGGAGGCCGCTTACATGGGCGTTGAGAGAGAAGTACTAAATATCGTTGTTGTTGGCCATGTCGATCATGGGAAATCTACAGTGATTGGCAGGCTGCTGTATGACACCAAGTCTTTGCCAGAAGGTGCAATTGACCGGGTAAAACGAATTGCCAAAGAAAAGGGGAAACCCTTTGAATATGCGTATCTGTTAGACGCTTTTGAAGAAGAGCAGAAGCAAGGTATTACCATTGATACTACCCAGCTGCAATTTCGCACCGAACAAAGGGATTATGTCATTATTGATGCCCCTGGACATAAGGAATTTCTGAAAAACATGATTTCCGGAGCTGCCAGCGCTGAGGCCGCGCTCTTAATTATCGACGCAAATGAGGGGATTCAGGAACAATCCAAACGGCATGGCTATATACTGTCATTGCTCGGGATACAAAAAGCCTATGTACTTATTAATAAGATGGATTTAATCGATTATTCGGAAGCAAAGTTTAATGAGATTAAGCAGGAAATGAATGAGTTTTTGCATAATCTCCACGTGTTTCCCTTAAAATACATCCCGATTTCAGCCTTTTTTGGCGAGAATATGATTACACGTTCGGAAAAAATGCCCTGGTATAAAGGCGAGCCCATCCTTAAGGCAATCGACCTGTTCGAAAAAGACCGTGGTTTAGAATCAAAGCCGCTCCGATTCCCCATTCAAGACGTATACAAATTTGATAACCGGAGAATTATTGCCGGACGGATCGAATCCGGCACCCTGCATGTCGGGGACGAAGTTCTGATATCTCCCAGTAATAAGCTGACAAAGGTTAAGACAATAGAGTACTGGGCCGATAAGGATAAAACTGACAGTATCTATGCCGGCATGTCGGTGGGCATAACGGTTGAAGATGAGTTTTTTAACCAACGGGGAGAATTTATTGTTCATCCTGACCAGGCGCCACTAGTATCTGATACGTTCAAAGCCAACATCTTCTGGATGGGGAAGAAGCCTTTGGTGAAAGGAACAGACTATAAGCTCAAACTGGCTACTCAAGAATTAGAATGTGAAATCCACTCAATCGTCAAAGCCATTGATGCCACTACCTTGGAGACGATAGAAGATGCCGGACAGGTAAAAACCAATGACGTAGCCGAAGTCATTATCAGGACTAAAAAGCAGCTCTGTTTTGATGAATTTAAGAACAACCAGCTGACAGGCCGGTTTGTTATTGTTGACGGTTATGATGTAAGCGGCGGCGGGATTGTCTCAGGCCTTGTGAAAGCGTGGCAGGCTGTGAGCAAATTGACTGGCAATGGTTTGGAAATGATCGTAAATTGCTTTGATGATTATTTTTATGTGCTTGCCGAAGGTACTGTGAGAAAGCTGGATGCCAGGCCGCATACCTTTACCGTGGGGGATGTAGTCTCCGTGACCGGAAAAACCTACGAGTATCCAGAGGATTTCGATATTATTGACATCCAGACTAAAGTGGCTGCTAAAGTAAGAAAAGCCAAAGTGGCAGGTTTTGCAAAGTTAGGGGAATATACTTATGATGATGTACCTGTTATTGACTCCAAGGGGGCTTATCTAAGGCTAGAGGTCAAAAACTATGGCGAATTTATTCGTGAGCTCGAAGCCATCAACGACTGGCATAGCAAGCAGGCGTCAAGTTTCACCAATAAATGGCTTGCGTTCACCAAGTATCGGAATATCCCGGTTGTAGCAGTATTAGGGGCAGCAGGTACAGACTATCAGATTTAATAAAATCCATCATTTCTTTTAGGTTTCTTCATAAGTTCTTCACAATCTGCTGGTACAATTACTACAACAATGAAAGCGAGAAGGCCCGTGAATATCGCCTCGAATATAGGTGACACTCACGGGCCTTTCAAATTTTAAACTAGCTCCTAGATGTTTCGCGTTAAAGTTTGAATTTTGCTGTAATTCCATTAAGAGCAGTAGCCAGTTTAGCCAACGATTCGGAACTTGAGCTAACCTCATGGAGGCTGGCGCTTTGTTCTTCTGCCGATGCCGCTACTGTTTGGGCAGTTGCACCGGTTTCTTCCGCTACCGCACCAATATTTTGGACATTATTGACGACAGATTGCATGCCATGGGCAGTCTCGCCCACTGCCCGACTGATCTGTTCAATGCCGGTTTTAACTTGCGATAGTTTGCCAATGATTGCTTGGAAGCCTTGCTGGGTTTCGCCAGTTGCAGTCTTACCTGCTAGCACTTCCATATTGGCTTTAGTCATTACATCTACAGAGAATTGGATGTCTGTAGTCATTTTACCGATGATTTCTTCAATATGATTGGTGGCAGCGGCACTTTGCTCGGCAAGTTTGCGGACTTCTTCTGCTACTACTGCAAAGCCACGCCCGGCTTCGCCTGCTCTGGCTGCCTCTATGGCAGCGTTCAAGGCCAATAGATTGGTCTGGCCGGCAATACTGCGAATTGTGGTAACGATTTGTTGAATGTCACCTGACCCTTTCACGAGAGATTCAGATACTTTGGTAATATCAGACATTGATTTTTCGATAGTATTATTCTGCATCACAAGTTTATTAATGAGTTGCATACCTTGGTCGGCGTCGCCGACGGCATCCTGAGTTACGCTATTGACATGGGAAGCACTGGCGCTCATTTCTTCGGCGCCGGCACTAACCTCCTGGATAACGGCAGAAATCTCGGTGATATTGTTAGTATTTTGATCAACCCCAGTGGCGACATTGGTAATATTTTTAGCAATACTTTCTGAGACCTGAAGTTGCTCTTCCGCCGATGAAGATAGCTCTTCACTAGAAGCGGCCAAGGTTTCGGCGTTGTTTCTGAGCAACTGGACAATTTCGCGCAATGATCGCTTCATCTTAAGAATTGCTTCGGCCATGTCACCGATCTCATCGTTGCAGGCAGCATGAATATCTTGGTGCGATAAGTCTAACTCACTGACTTCTAGTAGGTCAGTTCGCAGTACACTCATCCTGCGAGCCAGCTGACGGCTATACCAAATCAGAATGGCTATGATAGTAAGGATACCTAATCCGCTGGAGGCAATGACTATAGTAAATACAGTGGTTTGTTTCTCAATGAGTTGGTGAAGGCGTTGTTGAAGAGCAGAATTCTGAGTTGACATGGCCTCATCAAACAATTTGTCGACTGATTCGGTTTTTTTGCGGGTTCCTGATAATACAGCGGCATAAGCGGGATCATTAGCCTGTTTTAAGGTGATCGCTTGTTTGATGTCCTCGATGTATGAGACCAGTGCTGTCTGCAACTTTTCGCTCACTTGTTTACTTTCCACTGCGGTCACCGCGGTAGTGAATGTCTTTACTGCTTCGTAGCTTTGGTTTAGCAAGGTTAAGGTATCGGCGGCATATTTGGGATCATTGTAAGCAACATAACCGCGCATATTGCTCAAGCCTTGATGAAAATCATCCTGGGATTTCTGCAGAGCCATAGTCCGTGGTACAGGGCCGGACAGCATAGTTTGATAAGCAGTACTGGTTTCCCTGAACTGATAGATGGTCATACCCAGGATGATGATCATGAGTAGCAGGGTAATTCCCATAAGAACACCTAATTGGGCGCCAATCGGTATACGTTGTCTCATTCTTTATGCCTCCTACTATAGTTGAAATAAGAATTACAATATAAATATTATCCTAATTAGTATTAAAGTCAATACTAATTAGGATAATATTTAGTGAAATTTAATATGCTACATTATGATATACAGATCCGTATAAGCGAGGAGCGATATTTATGAATGTAGGGCAAAAAATAAAAGAAATTCGGGAATCACAAAACGTAAGTATGAACAGTCTGGCCAAAAGATGTGAAGTGTCGCAGGCAAATTTAAGCCGTATTGAAAGTGGACAACAGCAACCGGCCTTTGATACTTTGGAACGTATTATAGCTGCATTAGGTTTTACTCTTATCGATTTTTTTTCAACAGACAACTCCGAATTAGAACCGGATCTCAAGCATTTGAGTATTATTATTCGAACATTAAGCATTGAACAGAGAAGAGCCTTGCTGGTATTTTTAGAACAGATGAAAAAATAACTTTGTCAAAAATAATTTGCTTTCGTACAAGCTTCTCAAAGTAGTTCACTGATAAAATGCGCAGTATTTTCCTAATTTTTGCAGGATTATGCTAAAGCTGCTAGAATAGTAAGAGTATGTAAAAAAAATAACATACTCCTGAAGGAGGCTTGCACATGTCGAAACAAATCTGTGAGTTGGCTTACCAGGGCGCTTCAACTGCTGTTAGTGTAGCAGAGAAACTCCTTAATGAGGCCATTGAGAAGCACGGTGCTGAAGCATCGGTAAAGTATCCTGACACAGCGTACAAGCTGCCCATGGTTACCGCTTTAAGCGGTGAAGAAGTAACGACTTTAGGTGATATTGTCCCAGTTTTACAGAGAATTAAGGAAAATAATTTGCGGCCTGAACCTGAGCTAGGTAACGCTTTGTTGTCCGGTGAAGCGACATTATATGCCGGTGAAATCATCGAGGCGCTGCGTTATGTTGGCGGTGTTAAGCCTGATGAACCCCCATATACCGGCTTTTTGCCTGACCCTATTCTGCGTAAATTCGGTGTGCCGTTGGTTGACGGTACCATTCCTGGCGTTGCTGTTGTTACTGGTAAAGCCAAGGATGCCAAAGCTGGGGCTGCGCTGATTAAAGACCTGCAGTCTAAAGGTATACTGGTGATGTTAGTTAATGACATCATTGAGCAATGTATTGAAGAAAACATCAAAGTCGGTGTTGACTACCTGACTTTTCCATTAGGAAAGTTTACCCAGATTATTCATGCTGTTAACTTTGCCGCTCGCGCTGGTTTGGCCTTTGGTGGTGTTCCTAAGGGCGCGCGGGAGCAAATGCTTGATTATCAAAAACGTCGTGTGCCAGCTTTCGTTATCGTCCTCGGTGATCTTGACCCTGTGACCATTGCTATCGGGGCGGGGGCCTTGTTTATGGGCTTCCCCATTGTTACAGATCAAGCTTTGCCGCCAGAATTGCAAATTCCCGGACTCTTGGAAGCACAGCCTGACTATGACAAAATTGTTAAGCTATCCCTGGAGCTTCGCGGTATAAAACTTAAAATTGTTGATATTCCTGTGCCGATTACTGTCGGTCCGGCTTTTGAAGGCGAAACCATCCGTAAGAAAGAGGCCTGGGTAGAATTTGGCGGCGGCCGGGCACCGGGCTTTGAGCTTGTGCGCATGTGTGATGCCGGCCAGGTGGAAGATGGTAAAATTGAAGTTGTCGGACCGGAGATTGATGAAATGCCTGAGGGCAGTGTGTTTCCACTAGGTATTATCGTTGATATTTATGGCCGTAAGATGCAGGATGACTTTGAAGGCGTGCTGGAACGCCGCATTCACTACTTTATCAACTATGGTGAAGGTCTGTGGCATGTTGCGCAGCGTGATTTGTGCTGGCTCCGGATTAGCAAGGGAGCACAAGCGGCTGGTTTCAAAATCCGCCATTTTGGCGAGTTGTTAATCGCCAAGTTTAAGTCTGACTATCCAGCTATTGTTGACAGGGTACAAGTAACGCTGATTACTGACTCAAAAGCTATTGAAGAAAAAATTGCCGCTGCCCGGGATAAATATCAGGCCCGTGATGCCAGATTAAAAGGCCTGACTGACGAATCAGTTGACACCTTCTACTCTTGCACCCTATGCCAGTCATTCGCGCCTAATCATGTATGCATCGTATCGCCTGAACGGGTCGGTTTGTGCGGGGCGGTAAGCTGGCTTGACGCTAAGGCTTCCAATGAAATTACCCCGACTGGTCCAAATCAGCCAATTGCCAAAGGTGAGTGTCTTGATGAACAAAAAGGTATGTGGCAGAATCTTAATGACTTCCTTCATACTTCTTCCAACCGGACACTAGAAGAGGTTAACCTGTACACCTTAATGGATAAGCCTATGACATCCTGTGGTTGCTTTGAAGCGATTATGGCTATTTTGCCGCAAACGAATGGTGTTATGATTACCACTCGCGAACACTCTGGCGATACACCTTGTGGGATGACCTTTTCGTCACTAGCCGGAACGTGCGGCGGCGGGGTACAAACACCTGGCTTTATGGGGATTGGCCGCCGCTATATCGTAAGTGCTAAGTTTATTCCGGCTGATGGCGGTCTGGGGCGTATTGTTTGGATGCCGAAAGAGCTTAAAGATTACCTGAAAGATGAACTCATTGAGCGTGCTGTCGCCCTTGGACTGGGTGCTGATTTTGTTAACAAAATCGCCGATGAGACAGTAGGCATCACCGAAGAAACCATCCTGCCTTTCCTGGAAGAAAAACAGCATCCGGCGTTGACAATGCCAGCGTTAATGTAAGAATGGATACTTAATATTGAAGTAAACCCACAGCGACTTGGCTGTGGGTTTATTTTTTAGGTAACTACTATTTTTAACAAGGAATTTCTTTAAAGACTATTGAATTTAAATCAAATCCTAATCACAGTGTAAGGAGGCTATCATTCTGACTACAGCTAATAAAGCTCAATCTGCGTGGCTGTTAATGGTAAGTGCTGCGGCCATATTAATGATTACGATGGGAGCCAGGCAGTCAGTAGGGCTTTTTGTTAACCCGCTGGATTCGGCTACAGGCCTGGGGATTGTTTCGATTAGTTTTGCGCTGGCAATTGGCCAGTTTATGTGGGGCTTAGCACAACCGATATTCGGGGCTATTGCCGATAAGAAGGGCTCTTATCATGTGCTTGTTTTTGGCACTCTGCTTCTGGCCGCAGGGTTGGCGCTGACACCCTTGGTTCAGTCCGAATGGGCGTTGATCTTAACCATGGGGATATTAAGTGCTGCAGGTGCGGGGGCGGGAAGTTTTTCTGTGCTGATTGGTGCGACATCAGGGCAGCTTCCCTTAGAGAAACGTGCTTTTGCCGGAGGCTTTATTAATGCTGGCGGTTCTTTGGGCCAATTTGTCTTTGCTCCATTACTCCAAGCCATCATTAGTATCTTTGGCTGGGTGGCGGCGATGCTGACTATGGCGGCAACAACACTGCTGACAATTCCCCTGGCCTCGGTGCTTTGTCGCGGCTCAGCATCCTCTAATGCCGCAGCCTCTCAGCCATCATCGGTGGGCTTATATCAGCAAGTCTGCCAAGCATTGCGCAATCCTAGTTATTTATGTCTGCATGCAGGTTTTTTTACTTGTGGATTCCATGTTGCTTTTCTGGTCACCCATCTTCCGGGTGAAGTTTCCTTATGTGGTCATTCAGCCAGTGTATCGGCTGCGTCATTAGCCCTTATTGGGCTATTTAATATTGGTGGCAGCCTAGCTGCCGGAGCGCTTGGCACACGTTACCGGATGAAGTACATACTTGCCGTTATGTACGGCAGTAGGGCTATTGTGATTGCCATGTATCTGCTTGCACCTAAGACACCACTTACCTTCTATATATTTGCGGCTAGCCTAGGATTTACCTGGCTTGCGACAGTGCCTCCGACTGCCGGTCTTGTGGGGAAGCTTTTTGGTACGAGGTACTTGGCTACTCTGTTTGGGCTGACACTCCTGACTCATCAAATCGGTGGATTCCTAGGCGCTTGGCTTGGCGGACTTGCAGTAGCCCATGATGGAAATTACCAGTGGATGTGGTATGCCGATATGCTGCTCGCGTCCGTAGCCGCATTAGTTAATCTGCCCATTAAGGAAGCAAAAGTTGGCGAAAAGCTGGCAACGGCATAACAGAGAATAAAGTTACATATAAAACTGTTAGTTAGACACAATATATTTGTTGCATCAAAAAACTAACAGGAGGCGATGTCACTATGACAGTACAAAGCGACTTAAAGAAGGCTCTGGCTGCTGCTGAATCTGCTAAAGGCTCCTATGCTTCCTTTGCCGAAGCAACTGATGACAACACCGCAAAAGCGATGTTTCAACAAATGTCTTCAGACATGGACCGGCATATCAGCCAACTGAACAGCCGCCTAGGGGTTACAGCACAAAATACGTTGAACCAGCAAGAACAGTAGAAGCGAATACAAATAGAAACATGGCTACTTCCGACACAGGCGGTAGCCATGTTTTTATTTGTAGGCTAAGGGTCTATTACTGTTTGTATTGGGGCTCTTGTTTCTCAACGTATTTTTGTCTACTTTTTAACGTTTCAATCGCATTGTCCAGGGTGGTTGCTAATTGCTCAAATGTTTGTTTTGCCTGCTGGTCCTGAGTCTCCAGTGAAAATGTCTTCATACTGGCTGCAGCACTTTGCACTGTTGCAATAGCCTGAGTCATTTGAGTACCTACTGTCATTTCTTCACCTCCTTTAAAGGAGCCTTACTATCCTTTTGGTTTACATAGTAAAGCTGACAAAAATCCAAAGATGATCGCCGCAGAAATGCCTGCGCTGGTAATTTTAAAAATACCTGTTAATACCCCGACAAGGCCGGTCTTTTCTGCCTCCTGGAGAGCACCCTTTACCAATGAATTACCAAAGCTGCTAATGGGAACTGAAGCTCCAGCACCTGCAAACTTAATTAAATCATCATATAGACCAAATCCGCCTAAAACAGCTCCTGTTACTACCAGTGTCACCATTGTATGTGCAGGGGTTAGTCTTAGCCCGTCCATCAGGAGTTGCCCAAGCACACAGATAGATCCGCCAACAACAAACGCTAAAATAAACTTCTCCAAATGTAAGCCTCCAATGTTACATTTCTATTGATACTGCATAGGCGATGCACGGTATGGTTTCTTTTTGCTGGTAAGACATAGGGGAGAGCAAAGCGCCTGTGGCGATCACCAAAATCCGCCTTAGCTCCCCTTTGCGCATCCGATTTAAAAGATGTCCGAAGGTAGTGGTTGCAACACAGGCACAGCCGCTGCCACCTGCGAAAACAGGCTGCTCCTCTTTGTACATCAAAATACCGCAGTCAGTCAACTTTTCTACAGGGATGTCAAGGCCATGCTTTGTAAGCAAGTCTCCGGCGATTCGGTGGCCTACCTTACCTAAATCTCCAGTCGTAATCAGGTCATAGTGCGAGGGGGTTATGTTCAGATCCCTGAAATGGGCTTCTATTGTGTCAACTGCAGCCGGAGCCATGGCTGCTCCCATATTAAAGGGATCGGATAGCCCCATGTCGATGACGCGTCCGATAGTAGCAGCTACAACCCGCGGGCCTACCCCCTGCTTTGCAACAACGGCAGCACCTGCTCCTGTGACAGTCCACTGGGCTGTGGGCGGTTTCTGTGCGCCATATTCAGTAGGATACCGGTATTGTTTTTCAGAGGCGGCGTTATGGCTGGATGTACCAATAAGTGCATTCTGTGCGAATCCACTATCGATCATCAATGAGGCTAAGGAAAGACCCTCCATCGAACTGGAGCATGCTCCATAAATACCTAAATATGGAACAGCAAGGGTACGGGCAGTAAAGCTGCTGGGCATAATCTGGTTAATCAGGTCACCACTGAGGAAAAACTGGATATCCTCTTTTTTGAGTCCAGCTTTTTTAATTGCAGTCTCACAAGCTTGTTCCAATAATTTTTTTTCTGCTTGTTCATAACTGTCCTGGCCAAGCCAGATATCACCGTGAAGCAGGTCAAAATCCTTTGCTAGATTGCCCTGTGACTCAAAAGGTCCGCCGATAGCTGCAGAGCCAATGATTACTGGTTTGGAGTTAAAAACCCATGTTTGATGACCTTGCAGCATTTACATTCCACCCAACGATGTAATGAGTACACTTACGATAGCAACAATGAAAGCGGAAAAGACGCCAAACACAATCACAGGTCCGGCGATTTTAAACATATTTCCACCGACACCTAATACAAACCCCTCACTTTTATGGTCAAGGGACGCTGATGCGATGGTATTCGCAAACCCTGTAACCGGAACGGCACTGCCAGCTCCCCCCCACTGAGCAATATGATCATATAATCCAAGGCTTGTAAGGGTCACAGACAACAAAATCAAAACCGCAACAGTAGGATCTCCTGCTGTCTTTTCGTCAAAGTTAAAATAGGTCATGAAAAACAACTGTATTCCCTGACCGATTGTACAGATAACGCCTCCGACAATAAAAGCTCGTATACAGTTTGTTAGTATGGGACGCTGTGGCTCTCTTGCCCGGGCAAAATCCTGGTATTGCTGCTGTACAGGGGTTAGATTCTTTCGTTTAATACTGGACAATATAATTCACCTTCTAGCGTAATAGATAGGGCTTAAGTTTTTTCATAAGCTGGCTTAGATTTTTTGCGTGCTCTGAATACATTGCTTTTGCTGCTTCATTCTTTGTTTCCAGAGCGAAGGTCGTGAGGTCCGCCTGGATCTTTTCGAAATTTGCATACAGCATTTCCTTAACTTTAGGCTGGGGGACTTGTACAGAGTCGTCAAATAGATCCAGGTATAAATCGCCTGACGAGTCAACCTGCCCGATAAAGACATTATCTAGTGACACACCTATGGTTTCCAACTGGATACCTAACCATTCTGTGTTAAACCCTAAAGAAAACAAGGACTCATTTAAAATGTTACCATCAAGTATAACTGTCTGCGGCTCTGCCAGTGGAGCTACTTTTTTTCCTAAATCATAAGAGGATACTGGTTTTTTGTCAGATTTCATCAAAACATTTATGTCGCCGGTATCTTCCATCACAGCAAATTCTACATCTGCTAGATTAAATGCATTTTTAGAACGAAGCTCCCGAAGAAGCTCTTCTCCTGTTAATCTTGTTTGCAGGAGATTCTCTTCCATAATTTTTCCATGCTTAATCAGCACGGTTTCCTTGCCGTTAATAAGGTCATGAACCCATTTGCTTTTTAAGGATAAATATTCCAATGCTATAGGAAACAGTCCCCAAACACCAAGCGCTATAAAGCCGAAGGCAGGGTTTTCAATCAAATTCAGTGACATTAACCCGGCAATTACTGCAATTACGATATAGCTTACTAACCTAAATGGTGTCATTCGGATAATATTTCTTTTGCCCATAAGTCTGGTCAAGAGGAGTAACAAAAAAAATAATGAAACTGAGCTAAATAAAATCTGTAGCCATGCCTGCATGTTTTCAATCTCCTGACTAGTTCCCTTTATATTGTGGCTCTTGATATTCTAAAGTCTGCATTCTTCGCTCAAGATCATTGATAATTATTCCGATAGCGTCCAGCGCTTCATTGTAAACTAACCTAGTTTCTTGATCCCTCGTCTGCATTGAATATAATCTCAATGTACCTTGATTACCTTTTAAAGTAGCTAACGT
The DNA here is from genome assembly GCF_900176355.1 of Sporomusa malonica. GTDB lineage: Bacteria > Bacillota > Negativicutes > Sporomusales > Sporomusaceae > Sporomusa > Sporomusa malonica. The sequence goes on from NZ_FWXI01000001.1 coordinate 46,275, forward strand.
TTGTTTGACCTGAGAAGCAACTGTCATGTAGATTACCTCCATTTACCAAACTATTATTACATTTATCTTTGGGTTTAATTCAGCAAATTTATGGTAAATTGACCTGGAAAGCAGTTGGATATCTTTATTCCCGCTTGTGCATCCTATATAAGTACGAGTTCACGAAGGGGGAATAAATTATGGAATGGCAGGAATTTATTCGCGATACTTGGCAGACCTCGCTAGTATTCGTAGGCCTACTAGTTTTTACCCGGATACTTGGTAAAACGCAGGTCGGACAACTGACATTCTATGAATATGTGAGTGGTATTACAATTGGTTCGCTTGCTGCCAACATTGCAGCAGCTGATGCCAATAAAGTATGGAACCATTACTATGACCTTGTGTTATTTGTAGCACTCACCTATGCGGTATCACTTGTTACAATAAAAAGTCGTCCTCTCCGTAAATTAATTGATGGCTCCCCGACAATCGTGATAGAGAACGGACATATCATTGAAGAAAACATGCATAACCTGCGCTATGATATCGATGAGTTGAATGCACATTTGCGCCAGCAAGGAGTCTTAGATCCTGCCGAAGTACAATACGCTATTTTAGAAACTACAGGTGATTTAAGTGTAATTAAAAAGGCTGATAATCAGCCTTTAACTAAAAGTGATTTTAATATTCATCTGCCTGACCCTTCATTTCCGGTGGAACTAATCATGGATGGGGTAATCATTGAGCGCAATTTACGGAGAAAAAACCATTCTAAAGATTGGTTGAAAAAACAATTAGCAGAGAGGAACATCTCCGATATATCTGAGGTAACCTATGCGGGGATCGACTCTAAAGGGCAACTATTTATTAATCGTAAAACTCACTCAAATTATAGTAATAAGAGTAGTGAGGAATAACTTGCTGGTTTCAGTTACCTAATTCTCTAAAGAATACTTTCAGGTATGAAAGGCACTGATAAAATATAGCTAATAGAAGATTAATAGTGCAACCGATGGCCGGTAAAAATACTAACCGAATAATTATTGGATTTCTTGCCTTATCTTGTTTGTATATTCTATTCGCTTTTCAGTTTAAAGGTTATAGGAATGTACCACTTCTAGAGAGAACGGTCGACAACTATATGGATATAGCCTTGTCATTTTCACATGCGGCTTATGTACAAGAATGGGACAGGGCACCAGAAAGCTTTGATTTTGCTCCCAGCGATGCAGACGGCTCATACAAGCTGAATCTGCCAGGCTGGGATTCTTCAAAAGCATTTAATCGACTTGCCCGTAGCGGATGGAAACTGTACTTTAACTATAGTGGGGCTGATGTCCGGTTGCAGGATACTCAAATTTTAACTGGCAGCCGGGTAGATCCGAATAATAAACTAACCTTTGTTGTAGCTTTTCGCGGCAGTAATAACATTTTTGATTATTTGTTCACAAACTTGAAAAATGACCCTGTCAGTTTAACAGGGATAAGCGTGTCTGATAAATTCGAAGTAGAATATTGGCGACACGTGGTATGGGATCAACACGCCGTACCAAGTATTGTCGTAATGACCCGTAATGCTATGACCACCTGGCTAACCAACCTTACGTCAGTAGTACTTGTGTGTGTGCATCGGGGGTATATGGAACAGGTGCTATACAGTTTAGATGCTAAGGTAATAGACCCAGTAAGCGGCGGTTTATTGAGTGTGGTGGAAGCGCTAGATAAGTATCCTGATGCGGATTTTGTAATAACTGGACACAGTTCAGGCGGCGGTGCCGCGCAAATCTTATCCGCCCTGGTTCTCGAGAGGGGGGGGCGTGAGCAAAACATCCATATTCGAACGTTTGCGACGGCTGGCGCCTTCAACTACGCCGGGCAAGCTAAATATAGGAATCTTGACTCAATTAACTACTTCATTCCTAATGATCCCATACTGATTGTTAATACTCTTACTGGGTATGGCCCACTCGGCATACATATTATGGTACCACCAACACGACAGTTTTCTCAGAACAACAAAACAGTACACGAGATGACAGCGTACGAAGAACAGTTAAGGAAGGACGATTAGTAGGGACGTACCCTTTGCTTGGTTTCTAAAGTTTTGTGAAAAGACATCCTATTGTAGAAAGCAAAATTCTACAATAGGATGTCTTTTTCAATTAGCTGCTCCTTTTGACATGTTCGTTGATCATAAATAAAAAATGAGCCCAGTATACTCTGGGCTACTGGACAAAAAATGACTGACACTATATTTTAGTGGAACTCATCTTTTAAAAAAAACGGCGGCGGAAAAAAGGGAAGAAAGGGAAGAACGGAAAGAAGGGGAAAAAACCAAACCCAAATCTGCGTCTGCGGAATCGACCGAATCGACCGAATCCATCCGGATTACCGTCCGGATTACCATCTGGTGAATCGTCGTCGTCCGCTGGTGCACCACACATCGAGCATTCGTCATCACGGTCGTCATCATACTCGTGGCCACAGCAGGAACAAACTCTGCAAATTTCGCAAGAACAGTCATCATAAACTCTGTACTTCATGGTACAGGTTCCAATACACCTTCTTTTACATCTTGGCTCACAGTCACAGCTTGGCATATATTCATGGCTCATCATACAATCACGATTGGGCATATACCTAGCCCTCGACCTATATTTATCCATTATTATACCTCCACTATTTTTTAGGGTTGGTTTAGTGTATTTTATGCATAACTTTAGCAACATGTTACGTCTATTCGTTATTTAACTTGCATAAAAAATAACCATTGAAATTCCTCAAGGGAATTTCAATGGCAGAAACGGAGTGGGGGGATTACCTGTTTTTTTCTTCCAGTGCTTGCTCAATCAACCCGTCTATAAGCTGATGCAAGTGCATTACTGAATAATCAAATTTTTGCCCGGCCATAAAATAAGCAGCAATTTCTGGTATTTTCATCATCTCGTCAAAATTTTTTTCTAATTCTTCTTTTCGAAATTTTCCTCCGGCAGCTGGCCGCTTGCACGCCGCGGCATTATCCTGCATAAATTGTTCGACGCGTCTATTAAGCTGGCTGTTTCTTTCAAGGTTAGCTTTGACTTTTTGCAGCACCCTGAATTCATTAGTGTTTTTTAATACCTCTACGATTTCCCTAGCCTTCTTTTTGATCATGTGCGGTCTTCACCCCGATAACAGATTACTTTGGTACTCATCTCAGTATATTTCTGGTATGGAGAATTGTGATTTAAATGATTAAAATTTTTCGTCACAGCCCTTCACATAATCATATGTGGAGGCCTTAAACAAAGCCGAATTAGCATTAGTAGTGAAGTGCCCCCTTTATATACCAGGATAAAATGCTTTGTGCTGCAAAAAATACTATGGTCAGTTAAAGTTGCTAAAACCAGGCAGGAGGTAGAGCCTACCTTCTCATAAATTAAACTAAGATATTAAAAGGTGATACAGATGGGTGTTAAGGTCGGCATTCCACAAGCTTTACTGTACCATGAGTTTGGCGATTTCTGGTTGGACTTTTTTCAGAACACCGGGGTACCAGTAGCTCTTTCAGGTGAGACTAATAAAAAAATATTAGACCGGGGGACGTCACTCGCCATTGATGAATCTTGTATACCATTAAAGGTTTACTTAGGACATGTAGATTCCTTATTAGCTACATGCAGTCATATCTTTGTACCGCGCGTTGCCCAGTATTATCCTGATAACCATCTTTGTGCAAAGCTTGCCGGTTTACCGGATATTGTGCAAAACACGTTTAGGTTAGATAATCTAGAATTAATTAGTCCAAATATCGAAAATAAGTCCCATACCACAATGTTAAAAGCTATTCACACGATATGTCAGCCACTGGGCTTGTCTACCATTACCGGACATCGGGCATATCACAAGGCTCTCAAGGAATGGCAAAGTAAAATGCCTATCCAATCTGGTCACCCGGCAAAGGCCAGAATCGCGGTGATCGGTCATGCTTACATAATAAAAGATGTGTTTTTTAACAGTGATATTGAAAATTTTTTCAAGTCTCAAAAAGTAGGTATTACCACCCCTGATGATTTACCGAATAAAAGGGTTTATGAGGAAGCTAAAGCCTTTCAGCAGGATATCTATTGGCAGCTTTCAATAAAAATTGCCGGTGCTACCCGGTATTTCTGTCGACAACCCGATATTGCAGGTATTATTATGGTGTCAAGTTTTGGCTGTGGTCCCGACTCGCTTGTTAACGAATATTTAGAGCATCATATTCTCAAGCCAAGTACTAAACCATATATGGTGATTAGTATTGACGAGCATACTGGTAACGCTGGGCTTCTTACGCGAGTTGAGGCATTTTGGGATATGGTAGAAAGGAGGCTGAAGCTTGAAGGTAAGTTACCCTCACATGGGCTATCTTAGTATACCGGTCTTCAACATGCTGACAAACCTTGGTGTTGAGGTTGTTGAAGCTCCGGCAATTACCAAGAAGACGCTTGAATTGGGTTCGCTGTATTCTCCAGAAGGTGTATGTTTACCCTATAAAATAAACATGGGTAATTTTTTGGAGAGCATTGACAAGGGGGCAGACACATTTGTAACTGTATGTGGTGCGGGAAAATGCCGCTTAGGCTTTTATAATGCTGTGCAAAAAATTCAACTTTCCAAGACTAAGGATGTAGGATTCTATACTATTGATACCAACCATCTCTTTACCAGCTTATATCATTTTTTACAAACTGTGGCTCCTCAAGCCAGTCGTTTAGAAATAGTAAAACAAATTACTATGGCTATAAAAACATTGAAAGCTCTTGATGCCATAAACAATGCCAAGAATTTTTATGGATCACGATCTAATACGCCAGATGCAATCATTGATATAGCGAACAACTCAGCTAGAGCGTTTACCCATTGTCAGGCGCTTAGAGATATAAAGGATAAGCAGGATACGATTATTCAATTAATAAGACCAATGAGTGAGGATACTGCAAGCGAAACCCCTAAAATTGGTTTAGTTGGAGAATTTTATATGTTACTTGAACCTTATGTCAATTATAGGATTGAAGACGTATTGATTAAACGAGGTATCGAGGTTAAAAAGTTTGTTAATACAGGGGCGTGGGTCTATTCCAACACATTATTGAGCTCACTGGGGCTTTACAATGAGGAGAAGGCGTACCAGAAGCAGGCAAGCCCCTATCTTAATCATCATGTTGGCGGTGATGGGCTAAAGTCGGTCGGAACTACGTTATGGTGTGCCCGGAACGGATATGACGGGATTATCCATGTATATCCTTTCGGCTGTATGCCTGAAATAGTAGCCCAGTACGCACTCAAAAATATTGCCCACGACTTCAATTTACCATTACTATCATTAAGCGTTGATGAACACTCCAGCGATGTGGGGGTTCTAACCAGATTGGAGGCATTTGTCGACTGTATCAAACGAAAAAATAGTGCAAACAAAACGGCATCATATTCCTTGTGAGGGAATATGATGCCGTTTTAGTGTTAGCAAAGAGTGTCATTTGGGTTCCAGTATTCATATTATGTAGTAGCCGTGACGGCAATTTTCATAAGAAGGGATGATTACAGTGCCAAGAGATAAATGGGAATCTCCTGAAATTGAGGAATGGGATGAAGAAGAGGAATCTTCCGAATTACGACAATGTTATCCTATTGGTTGCTTTCCAACATTTTGTAACCCGCGGCGGTTTTGTTTCCCACGTCAATGTTTTCCCCGTCAATGCTTCCCTAGATTCTGCTTCCCCCGTCAATGTTTCCCTAGACAGTGCTTCCCCAGACAATGTTTCCCCAGACAGTGTTATCCCCGTCGATAAAGAAAACACGGCTTGTGCCGAGCCTTTGGCGACGGCGGAAGTCGATGTTGCCCTTATCCAGACGGAAAGTTATACTTTCTTACAGGATAAGAAAGGCAAGAGACCGGTACACTATAGACTGGTCTCTTTTCTTTGAACAGAGGTTACAAGTCATAGTATCAATTTTTCATTTCCGCCACCGCAGCAGGTAGCCTGTAAAACGCTGGTACAGGGTCATGAGTGTCAATACAACTACGCCGATGACAATGATTCCGGCAATGACTCTCGGGTAGTCGGCAAAGTCTGAGAAGTACTTTACATACCAGCCCAGGCCGGTTGTTGCACCAATCATCTCAGCTGCTGTTAACAAGATGAAGGCCAGTACCAGGCTGATAGCGCCGCCGCTGACAATATGCGGCATAGCTCCAGGTAAGAGAATGTTAGTGAGCATAGATCTCTGGCTGACGCCTATTGTTCTGGCTGAGTCAACAATACCCTTTTCTAGAGCCTCTACACCTGATATCGTATTGATGAACAGCGGCCAAAAAGCGCCGATAAATATGACAAATATTGAGGAGAGTGTAAAAGTCGGTAATATGGCAATCGCATAGGGAATATAGACAATGGGCGGGATGGGCCCGAGAATATTGGTGGCCGGTTCAATGGCTAGTTTTAGCCGGCGGTTCCAGCCAACAACAAGCCCAAGCGGTACAGCTAAGAGTACAGCCAATGCATAACCCCAAAATAGCAGATTGAACGAACTGATTAGACTTTTTATAAAGACCTGACGATCTTCGGCCAAGAGGCTAAGAACTTGCAAGGGCGTCGGGAAAAGCTGAGGATCTAATAGTTTTAACCACGCGGTACTTATTTGCCAGAGCAGCAGGGTTGCAATCCCCAGAATAAGGCGGTCGCGGCTGACTTGGCTCATATGCCTGCGCCTCCTTCCACTTGCTGCAACTCTTCCAGGATTTCTTTTTGCAGTAAGGAGAGAATTTCATTACGCAGTTCGGCATAGTGGGGATCTTGCACCAGAAAAAAACGCCGCCTGGGACGGGGAAAAGGAACATCAATGATTTTCAGCACTCGACCCGGTCCCGGACTAAATACGGCAATACGGTCAGCGAGATACAAAGCTTCGTCAATATCATGGGTTACCAGAAACACTGTTTTTTTGTTACCGTCTCCTGTCCATAGCTGGAGTAACAGTTCTTGTAGGCTTACCCGGTTTCTGGCGTCAACAGCGCCGAAGGGTTCATCCATGAGGTAGACTGGGGCGTCAAGCGCAAAGGCCCGGGCAATGGCGACCCGCTGCCGCATGCCGCCTGATAATTCAGCAGGGTACTTATGGCTGTAACTACTAAGGCCGACCATAGCCAGTAGTATTTGTGCTTCTTGTTTGGCTGCTTTACCTGTGGCACGGCCTGATTCTTTGAGGGCAAAAATAATGTTATCAAGGGCTGTCATCCAGGGGAACAGGGAGTAATCTTGAAATACTACCGCCCTGTCAGGGCCGGGGGCAAGAATGGGGCTCCCACTGAGAGTAAGCAGGCCGCTTGTGGCTGGCGTTAGTCCGGCTAAAAGCCCGATAGTCGAGCTCTTGCCGCAGCCGCTTGGGCCGACTACTGCCAAGAACTCACCTTGGTTAATGGTAAGTGACAGGTTAGCTATGGCCGGGCATTCGTCGCCTGGATAAACAAGAGAGACAGAGTCGAGATTTAATAAGGCCACCACAAAGCATCCTCCTTCCGGTCTAAGCTATTGATTGTTTATCACAAAATCTTTGTCTAGTTTTTGATAAGTGGCATTCTGTGGTTCCCGTTGTCTCAGCTGGTCAAGTGCAGTTTTATAAATATCGGTATTAATATGTTTGGTGATATCAATATCACTTTGGATATAACCGGCAGCTTTCATAGCCTCCCAAAAAGCAACAAAACGTTTTTTGTCAGGATCAGGAATGCTGTGAATGTGGCCGCTATAGGTGGCTTTTTTGAGCAGTTCTTTATCCAGCTTGACATATTGACTGAGGATATCCAGGGTTTCAGCCTGGTTATTAATATAGAAGTCATAGGCGCGAATGTTAGCGCGGGAAAACCGGACATAAGCCTCTTTGTTAGTTTTTAGCTTATCATTAAGGGCGACTACCCGGCAGCACACATGACCATCCATGTGCTCTGCCGACCAGGAAACAAGTTTTAGCCCTTGTTGTTCAGCCATCTCAGAAAATGGAACCCATACCAGGCCGGCATCAGCTGCGCCTTTTTTTACTGCCTCAAGTACGGCAGCGGGAGAGTCAAGTTCCTGGATGGTTACCTGGGTTTTCCAATCAATGCCGGCTTTGGACATAGCCGAGCGCCAGACAGCATCACCGGTTGCCAGGCGAACAGTCGCCACTTTTTTGCCGACAAAACTCTTGATGTCGGTAAACTGCCCGGCATTTTCAGGTTTGGTAACAACGGCATGGCCCTCGCTTTGCATGCCGCCGATGTCTACGAATGGTGTCCCCTTAGAGATGAAGACTTGGGGTGCTGCTGTGCCAAAAGAACCGGCATCCAATTTCCCAGCTTTAATGGCGTTGAGGCCTTCGCCCGAGTTCGTGAACTGAAATAAATCGACATCCAGCCCTTCCTGTTCGTAGAAGCCCTTTTCTTTGGCAACAAAATACAATACATGGCCAACAGCTGGTAAATAGCCGATGTTGAATTTGATTTTATCAGCTGGGGTAGCTGACTGCGTAGCAGCAGGTGTTGATTGCTGAGTCTTTTGCTGCCCGCACCCAGTGAGCAGTAGACTAAGAATTAGGGAAACTGCGAGGCTTGCAATAATCAGTCGATGCTTAAACACTTGTTTCACTCCTTTTCTTCTTGTAGAAGCCGTTTGTAATAAAAGCCGCTGGTATACAGTGCTGCGGCCGGATTGTGTCCTAGGACTCGATCTTTGGTGATCAGGGTAGTAACCGGAGCATTTGAGTGTTTGATGAACAAAGAGTCATGACCGACACACAGCCCCACAATAATATTAAGGTCAGTGCCAGCCTGATTGAGTAGTCGTGCCTGAAGAATCGGATTGCATAAGGATTCATGGCAGCCCTGCTGCACTTTATATTCAGGCGGCACGCCGATTTCTGTTTTGTCAAGAGAACCTACTTTGCAGAGGACACTGTAGCTGTCAAGGCCTTTAGCGGCAAGTACTCGGACGAAGACACGCGTTTCTTCAATGAGGCCGATGCAGGTAGCAATACCAATTTTTTTAGCACCAATTCTTTTGGCAAAAGCAATGATTTCTTCTACCCGCGTAAGTTTTCCATAGTATACTCCCTCAATTTCGGCTGCCGCCAAGGCCATACTGCGGTCAGGGCCATCTTGGGTATAGTGTGCTTTGGCGTTCTCTATTTGGGTATCAATAGCGGTCTCACCGCGCGATGTCACACTCAAGCAAAAGTCAGGAAACCGTTTGTCACGGCGATAGCAGTTTAGTTGGTGGCAATCGGCGCAGCTTAGATGGTCAAGAGCATGTTGATCACTCATTTGCAATACCTCCTAGAAATTTAGGGAACTAACAAAGGTCTTCTCGAAGTCGCTGTAGGTGGCCAGCTCTAAAACCTCTACTTTTTTAATTAAAGCGGCAATGGTTTGCCTGGCTCCTTGATTTAAGAGCAGAGCCTGCCCGCCTGTTTTGGCAGTATTGCCGAGGAAACTGATTTTGCCCCGAAACTGATTGGGGAGCATACCAATGTTGACTAGACTATCGGCATTAAGATGAAAGCCAAACGAACCGGCGATAAACACACGGTCAACATCGGCCGTGCTAAGACCATTAGCATCAAGCAGGCATTCAATTCCTGCGCGGATGGCGCCTTTGGCAAGCTGGACCTGCCGAATGTCTCTTTGTGACAGATAGACTGATGGGTGAATCGAAAAAACTGTTTTACCATTCTCTTTTTGTAGTCGCTGTTGTAAAGGCTGGGAATCGTCATTTTCTGATCCGGAAAATTTACCAGTCTTGTTGATCATCTTAGTTCTGACAAGCTCACCGACAATGTCTAGCAGGCCACTGCCGCAAATGCCGACAGCCGGAGCATCGGAAATTGTTTTTAAGGCCACTGTGCCGCCTGAGTCAACTTTGAATTTTTCAATGGCTCCCGGAGCAGCCCGCATGCCGCAGGCGATATTCATACCTTCAAAGGCCGGTCCGGCTGCCGTTGATGTTACCGAGAGGCGTCCGTCGACAGCTAATGCCATTTCGCCGTTGGTACCGATATCGACAAACAGGGTAGTGCCTTTGAGATTTGCCAAGTCGGCAGCCAAAATTCCAGCAGTGATATCTGCGCCTACATATGCGGACATAACGGGTGGCAGGTAGACCTGCGCGAAAGGGGCAGTAACAAGACTAATCTCTGATGCAGCATGATAACTGTCACCCCAGAGCAGTGGGATATAAGGATATTTACCTAACGAGACAGGGTCAGCCGCCATTGCCAGATGCAGCATGCAGGTATTGCCGCTGAACACGACTTCATAGATTGTGGTTGGACTGACGGCGGTGTCTTGTGCAAGTTGGCCAATCATGGCATTGATTGCGTTGATTATATCAGTATGCAGGGTTGCCAAACCCTCGGCTGTTGCCCCAAACTTTATCCGGGATAAGACATCCTGGGCATGGAGACTCTGTGGATTAAGCGCCGATACTGAGGCTAACTCTCGGCCAGTGGTAAGGTTAAATAATGCAGCTACCAGGGTAGTGGTGCCAATATCAACAACAATTCCGTGGGCTATCCCAGTAGAATCGCCAGGTTCTTTTCCGAGTACCAATTCCCCGGATAATACTTCAGTCGCACTAGCACCTGGAAGGTACCGTTTTTTTATGAGGGGATCAAGCGCTATGTCAAGCTGTCGTCCCTGGCTCAGTATTTGCACATTGGCTTTGTCTTGGCGTTCGATGATAAAGATGTCGATATAGGGGGCGGCAGATGAAACTGGTTGTGCCTGAATCTCGGTCATGCAACCGAGAAAGATTCCTTGACTTACTTCCTCAGGTGTCAGCGTGTGGTGGCATCCGTCCAGGCTACGGAGAGCAGCCTGAGAATGGTCAGGAATTCTCACCTTGCATTTGCCGCAAGTACCGGCACCATTGCATGGTGACTCTACCAGGACACCGGCTGCTCTGGCGGCGGCAAGAACAGTGGTATTGTCAAGCAATTCGAGACAAACTGCAGCAGCGTCCGCTTGGCCTGTTTCCTGCCAGAAGCGTACTATGGACACGGCATTCACGTCCTTTCGTTAGAAGAAATTCCTTTGACGGTATGAGTCATAGCCTGGATATTGGCGATGGGGCTTGAGGTGCTGAGACCGCAGGCCGGTGCGATAATATCAATACCTTGGGTCAGCAGATTTCTGGTTTGCAGTGCCACTTTTTCCGGCGGGCCATATTCCAAGAGGTAGGTGCTGATATTTCCCATGGTAGTAAGCTGGGGGAACTCGTCTTTTAGCTGTTTTAAGTTGACGATGGCATCAGTGCTGATGGCGTTGGCATTAAGGCTGGCTATAAGTGATTTTACACTATTCAAATTGCCGCAAATATGGACAATCACCGGCACATTCCTTTGATGCACAGCAGCAATTAATTTGTTAATGTAGGTAACGGCGTATTCACCAAACATCTTGGGTCCGAGGATTTCTCCTGTTGCCGTTGGATCACCAATGGCAATCACCGAAACTCCATGGTCAATCAGTTTATGGGCAAAGCCGATTAACAGGGCGGTCACATAGTCAAAGACGCGGTGCGCAGCCGAGGGGTCTTTGCGCAATTCCTTTAGAAACGGGATCGGATCGACGATAGAAGCCGCCGTGCTTACTGGGCCGGTTAGACTGCCGATGACCGGAATATCCGAATGTTGTGTAGATAGAATCGAGGCCGCTTGGCAGACTATAGGGATTCTTCCCGCATTCAATAGTGAGGGGATATCTTTATACTCCACCTGAGCGGCTGATGCAAATACTTCTCTGCTTATTTTAGGTTCACACTCCAAGGTGCCTAAATCAATCTTGCTTCCCAGTACTTCGGCTTCTACTGTCATGCAAAAGGGTAAGCCAAAGTTCTCAAACCCTGTAAGGTTGTGCACGGCATAGGCCAGGTTTGCCATTAAAGTTGCAGCAGAGTGGGCAGCAGGCAGAGTTTGACCGCTATTTTTCATGACGTCGACAATGGCGGCATTCATCATTCCGCCAGGGCAGATGACTGGGGGGCGGTCTAGAGGTTGCTTGCTCAGTACAGCCAGTAAGCGCTCTCTTTCAGTTAGAACTGTCATTCTGACCACCTCTGTTCCAGATAATTCAGCTTTTCCTCGGTGATTGGATAGCCGATCTCACGTACGGCATCAAGCATGGCAGCAATGTTAGCAAATGGAGTTTCTGTGGGCAAACTGCAGCCTGAGGCAACAATATAACCTCTAGGATTGTCATAGGCTTCGCGGACACCGCTCAGAACGGCCAGGCGAACGTCTGATAGGGAGCCTTGCAACATGACTTCTGATGGTTTAACATTACCCATCAGGCGCAGCCTGTTTCCAACCTTACCTTTAGCCTCTGTCAGACTGGCGGCATTATCGATGCTGATACAATCAGCACCGGCATTGGCCATGAGTTCCCATATCTTGGCCGTCTTGCCGCAAATATGCAGGGTTACAGATTTACCCCTGGAGTGAATATAATCGATCAGCTGTTTTAGGTATGGGTAGGAAAATTCTTCGAACTTTTTTGGACTGATAATGGTGGCCGATGACATGGGGTCTGTAAGGCTGGGGGTGCAGCCAATGTCAATGATTGCTTTGGCGTAGTTTAAAGAGGTTTCTAGTGATAGGCGGCATAAGCGGTGTACGGCTTCTGGATTTTTGGCGACAAGCCTGGTTAGAGTTTCAGCTCCAATCAGAAAGGAAGCATTGGTAAAGGGGCAGGTGAGTGCCCCGGTAACAACGACCTCTTTTCCTACCTCAGCCACTGCAATCTTCATGGCCTCCAATTGGTGGGGGAGATTGCCGTCCCGGTAAGGGTCTGCTGGCGATAAGCGGTCAATTTGGCTGATATCGGCAAGGGCTGGTTGATCGAGATAGGCTGTTTCATCTTTGGGATAGCGAATGGCAGCGCCCATAGCTTCGGCCTGACCATACAGGTCGGTAAAGATACGAATAATATCGTAGCCAAATCGGCGGTAAGCGGCAATTTGTGCCTCAGCCAGCAGTTTTCCGCTTACCGGCAATTCGCTGACTTTTACTCCGATTACGCGGGCCGCCGTGTTGCCGACAATGGGAACACAGGGCAGGCGGTCAACTGATTTTCCCTGGCTGTAGGCTGTCAGCCGTTCAATCGGTGTCATTTGGTCTTTAGCCATTTAATGGTACCTCCCTGCTAATATTCATTTGCTGTTTCCCCTTTCAATGGCTGAACTTAGTTTGAAAAATAAAAAAAAGGCCAAAAGAAACGGTACCGTTTCTTTTGGCCTTCAGTATGTCTGATCAGCCTTAAATTTTGTTAATGTATTGTGGCAATTATATGATAAGAAGTAAAATAGTGTCAAGGATAATTTTGTAAAAATAAAAAATAATGGTATTGCCCATTTATGTCAGCATTAATCCGAGCACAGGAGTGGTCTATCTTCCAGTACTCATGATGTTCTTGCATTATTTTTGCTGAAGGAACCATCATTATCCATAAACCTTTGACTTTATTTTAAAATTTAGATATCATTAAAGATATAATTGAAAAATTTTACAGTTGTTAAGCTGTTTTATTTTTTTGTTGGTTTCATCAATACTCTCTACGGGAGATACCAAGAAGCTGTATTTACCCGTACTACCGGCAAAGGAGAAATCCGATTGTACCTGGTAACCCATTATACTGGAGGAGGGGGAATTTAATGAACATCAAGGCAAACTCGATACCCATGACCGCGGTAGAAGGGGAAAAATTAATGGATACATTGCTTAGGCATCACCAATTGGTGTCTAATGACTGCAATGGGCGAGGAACATGTGGGAAATGCAAAGTCAAAATTACAAAACTGGCGCCAGAGCCGTTAGACAATGAATATAAAAAACTAAGCGCTGGTGAGCTTGCTGACGGAGTGCGTTTGGCTTGCCTGGTCACAGCTTGCGAAGGTATGGAAGTCATCTTTGGGCCAACTGGTAATGTTGACCGGAAGGAGAGCCTCTTATTCATGCCAGAGCAAACAAGTGGACAGCATTCTAGTGTAAGCCAGGTAAGTATTGACATAGATGTGCCTTCGCTTGCTGACGAGCGTAGCGACTGGGAACGATTGACGCATAAACTTCAGGAGATGTGTTCCCTTACTAAGCCGACTATTGGCTTGCCGTTGCTTCAAACCCTAGCGCCGGTAATACGACAGGAGAATTTTGCGGTTAATGTGGTATTGCATAATAATGAGGTGTTGGACGTTCGGCCAGGAAAGGGAATTATACCCATCTATGGCGTTGCTGTGGATATCGGCACAACAAATATAGCTGTTGCTATTTTTGACTTGGAGACAGGCCGGATGGTGCGACTGGCGGCAGCGGAAAATGGACAGACTCGTTTTGGTTCTGACGTCATTTCGCGAATTGAGTTCTCAAATGCAAGCCCGCACAACCGTACTTTGTTACGACAAGCAGTAATTGACACAATTAATGGACTGTTAGCTAAGGTATGTACGGCTGCAGAGATTGGGAGTAAGGATCTATTCAAAGCCGTTATCGTCGGTAATACCACTATGCACCATTTATTCCTTGGTTTGGACGTCTCTTATCTAGCGCTTTCACCTTTCGTCTCGGTAAGTAACGCCTATTTACAATTAAGCGGGACTGAGGCAAAACTAGCGATACACCCTCAGGCTAAGGTTCAAATATTCCCCAATATTGCCGGCTTTGTTGGGGGCGATACCCTGGGCGCTATCTTCGGGGCGGAAGAGCTCTTAGTTAGTGGTCGTCACTTATTGCTTGATATTGGTACTAACTGCGAGTTATATCTACAAGACGGCGCGCGGAGGTGGGCTTGCTCCACAGCTGCTGGTCCGGCCTTTGAAGGTGCTGGAATTACCTATGGCATGAGGGCTCAGCCAGGCGCCATTGAACGAGTAACAATTGACGAGAAGGGGCTGGCAATAACGGTAATCGGTGGTGGCGAGGCTACCGGTATTTGCGGTTCAGGGCTTATTGAAGCTATACAGCAAATGCGGCAGGCGGGAGTCCTTAACGAGCAGGGCAGAATTGTAGATCCAGAAGATCCTGAAATTCAACTATCCTCTGAAATTAGTAGCCGTATCCGCGCAGGAGAGAAGGGGCGGGAGTTTATCTTATCCTATAGTTCCACTGGCAATGACATTGTTTTGACTCAGCGGGATATCAGCCAGTTACAATTTGCCAAGGGGGCAGTTTGTGCGGGAATTAGGACTTTGCTGGATATCGCCGGCATGACCATGGAGGATTTGGATAGCGTAGTTTTGGCAGGTACATTTGCTTCTCATCTTAATCTAGCAAGCACATTAGATATTGGACTTATTCCGCAAATTGCTTTGAAAAAGCTTAAGACGGCTGGTAATGCGGCTCATGCTGGGGCGGTTAAGGCGTTATTGGACCAGCGAGCTTTCGATGGCATAATAACACAGGCAAGTAATATAACCCATGTCGAACTGGGCGGAAGCCCTACGTTCAGTATGTATTTTATGGATAGTATGTACATTGATCCGTGTGAAATTTAGGTATTGTGCTTGAGAGAATCTGGATAGAGGAGAAAATATGATGGAAGGTAGCTTGATTAACATCCAATATCTGCAAGATATATTGGATAATTTTTGTAAAGCAACTGGATTGCATGTGGAAATGGTAAACAACAAAGGGGAGCCCTTTGGTTTGGTTGATATAGCTGAGCGCTGTGAGTTTTGTGAATATATCCGAAGCCAGCCTAACGGGCTGAAAAAATGCCAAGCTTCTTACATACAGGCAAGTTCGGAAGCAACCAAGTGGGAAGAACCCTACTTCTTCCGCTGCCGTGCCGGTTTGGTTATCTGGGTGGTGCCTATCATCATCAACGGAGCTTCGCTCGGAAGTATTATTTGTGGGCAGGTTCTACTATGGAAACCGGACCACTTTTTCTATCATGAACTACGTAAGCTCAATCCTGAGGTAGAGGATTTCGAAGAACTTGAAAGAATGGTGAAACAGTTAACCATCGTAACACCTGATCGTTTTCAGGCCGCTGCGGATGTATTGTTTATGATCGTTAATCAGCTAATGAAACACGATTTGCACATTTTAGAGAAAATCGGCGAAAATAAAATGAAACAGCAAATCCACGAGGCATTGGAGGAACGCAAAAAACAAAAGGCCACCACTGTAAGAGCTGATATTGATTATGGAATATATTTCAAGAGGGAACGTAGCTTTCTTCGCTTTATTCGGTTGGGGGATAAGCCTCAGGCCGAAAAGAGTCTCCAAAGTCTCTTACCGCTCTTGTTTATTAAAACGATTGGTGATCAGGTAACGATTAAAAGGCGGATTATCGAGCTGGCAAGCATAACTTCACGGGCTGCGGTTGAGGGTGGTGCAGAGGCAGAAAGAGTAACGACTTTGCTGCAGCAATTTTACCAGAGAGTCGACAATTCCCAGCAAATGGAGGAGTTTTTCTTCCACTTACAACAACTAGTTGCAGCTTTTTTAAACCATGGTCAATCTCTAGTTGATAAAAAATACAATGGATTGGTAAGTGACGCAAAAAAAATTATCATGGAAAGTTATTCACAAAATATCAAAATTGAGGATGTAGCGGCTCACCTGTTTATAAGCCCATCTCACCTATCACGGCTTTTTCGGCAAGAACTCGGTTGTACTGTCAATGACTATATCACCCGAGTAAGGGTAGAACATGCCGTCGAGTTAATGAAAAATCCAGGGCTAAGTGTTGCTCAGGTCTCTCAATCAGTCGGATTTCAAAGTCAAAGTTATTTTGCCAAAGTATTTAGTAAATATATTGGCGTTGCCCCATTGATTTACCGTAATAGTTTATCATAGCGGGAGGTTCTATATGATCTACATGGAGATTATTGAAGGCGTCAAACGTGGTGAGGCGGAAAGAGTGCTGGAACTTTGCCTCAAAGCTTTTTCTTTAGGGTATCCTGCCCTCTCCATACTAGAGAAAGGACTCATTGTGGGCATGGATGAGGTAGCAAATAAATATAGTCATCGACGGGTTATTGTACCTGAGGTACTAATGTCTGCCAGAGCTATACATGCTGGCCTATCTATCTTAGAACCGCATTTAAAAAACAAGGCTAAGCGACGAACAGGTACCATTGTAATCGGCACTGTAGCGGGGGACTTGCATGATATCGGGAAGAATCTGGTGAAACTAATGGTGAAAAGTACGGGAGCTCTTGTTGTTGATTTGGGAATTGATGTTACGCCACAGAAATTTGTCCAGACAGTAGAAAAAACAAACGCAGAGATACTGATGATGGCTGCTTTGTTAACTACCACTATGCCGGTAATGAGACGAGTCATTGTTGCTTTGGAAGAGGCGGGGCTGCGGAAAGGCATGTTAGTTGCCATCGGCGGTGCTCCGGTGGACGAGAGCTTTGCCCGGGAAATCGGCGCTGATTGTTATTTCAAGTGTGCCACAGATGCAAAACAGTTCTTAGAGCTCAACTTAAATAAAATTGTGTTACGACGGAAACAGGCATTGCTCGAAAATTACAAAAAACCTGCAAGTGTAGAGTGTTAAATTAAGCGATAGCCGACCCTTCAAAACAAAGGGGCGGCTATTTAGTTTTTGTAGGGAAGACTGTGAGCTTTAGCAGACTGAAAAGAACTATATATGTATCCACTTTTTGGCTGTGAAGAGGTAGTTGTATTTTTCTTCACGTATTTACTGATGCACGGAATGTATCCAAAAGAGCAGAACTGTAATGCATTCTTAAGTGCCCTTTGATGATATAATGAAACCAGTAAAGGAAATATATGGGATTGACATGGGGGTTGAAGGAGGTGGATATGCCTATTCAAAAAGCAAAATATTGGGTTTTATCATCCGAATAACCTAAATGTATTAGCAAAAAGGAATTAAGAGGGGGAAGCGAAATGGATTTAAGTCAACTTTCACTTGCTGTTCAAAAGGGTAGTGCTGCAAAAGCAAAACAAATGGTTACTGAGGCTCTTGCTGAGAAAGTAGAACCGTCAGAAATATTAAATAATGGCTTAATTGCTGCTATGGCCGCTGTTGGAGAGAAGTTTAAAAATAACGAAATGTATGTACCTGAAATGCTTATGGCCGCTAAAGCCATGAATACGTGCATGCTGGTATTGGAGCCTGTACTGACTGCTACGGGTGTTAAACCGATCGGTAAGGCTGTAATCGGTACTGTAAAAGGCGATTTACACGATATCGGGAAAAACCTGGTTCGTATGATGTTAAAAGGCGCTGGTATTGAAATGTATGATCTTGGTATCGACGTTTCTGCTGAAGCCTTCTTGAATAAAGCCAAAGAGGTTAACGCTGATATGGTTTGCCTTTCAGCGCTGCTTACTACCACAATGCCTTACATGAAGAGTGTTGTCGAGGAATTTGAAAAAGCAGGATATCGGGATAAAGTTGTATTTTTGATCGGCGGCGCTCCAGTCAGCGAAAACTATTGCAAGAGTATTAAGGCAGATTATTATGCTGACGATGCTGTCGCTGCGGTTGACGTTGCTAAAAAAATCCTAGCTAAATAAAGGAGGCGTGTACAAATGGCAAAATCTTTTGATAAATTAGCTTATAACTCCCTTAACGATTTTGTATATGGGAGCGCACCTTATCCAGTTACGTGCAAGAACGGAATGGTCATCGGCGGCGGTATTATTTATCCGGAACTGAATATTACCCTGCCGCCTATCGAAGTTAGTGCAAGTACTATGCCCGAAATCAAAGAAATATATACCGAAATAATTAATGGTGCTTTAAAACGCGCTGTGGAGTTATATGCACCAGGTGTTGTTGTTGAGTTTGAGATGTTGCCAGAAATGACACTTGTTCCTGAATGGGGCATTGAAATTAATAATCTATTGCGCAACACCATGTGGGAGTATGAAGCGAAATACGGATTGAAAAGTGCTTTACGCGCTACTCCTGGTGATGTACGTGAATTTAAGCGCCCGCCGCTTATGCGTCAAGGAGAAATCCTGGATAATCTGCTCAGAACTATCGAAGGATCTGCCAAAGGTGGAGCTGATTTCATTGCTATCGAATCTACTGGCGGTAAAGAAATTCACGATGATGCTCTTGTTAATGCTGATCTTACCAAAGTTATCTTTGCACTAGGCGTCATGGGTTGCAGAGATATGAAATTCCTCTGGGAAAAAATCGTAGATGTTTCAAGAGAAAACGGTTCTATTCCATCTGGTGATACAGCGTGCGGTTTTGCCAATACTGCCTTTGCTCTCGCCCATAAAAACTTTATTCCCAATTCTTTTGCCGCTGTTGTAAGGGTGGCTAGTGTTGCTAGAACGCTTGCCGCTGTAGAAGCAGGGGCAGTTGGCCCGGACAAAGACTGTGGTTATGAAGGTGTTTACCTAAAAGCGATCACTGGTACACCGATTTCTATGGAAGGTAAGTCGGCAGCTTGTGCTCATCTGAGTTCGATGGGGAACGTCGCGGCTTCGGTTGCTGACCTATGGAGCAACGAATCAGTACATCCTGTTCGCCTCTTATCAGATATTGCAACTACTGTTTCCATGGAGCAGTTAATTTATGATTGCCGTCTAATGAATAAAGCCAAAGAAAGAGGCTATGGAACCACAATGCGGGACTTACTGGCTGATTCAGATTCAAAATATGATCCTCAAGCTTATGTAATCAGTCCTAAGGTAGTTTTCGAAATTAGCCAAGAGTTAGTAAAAGCCAAGACTCCTTTCCTAAGAACCAAAGCAGGTGCTAAGTTGGCAGTTGAGGCCATTCGAAAAGGCGTTGACAAAGGCGAATTATGCATAGCTGAACGTGAAAAAGCCTGGTTAGATATCATGGATGAGCAAATCGCTGCTATTCCAGACGATGAAGAGAAATTCTGGCATGAAATCAAAGGCGAACTAGAACTGGATAAATTCATACCTTCCGAGTATGGGCTCGATTAACCTGCAAAAGATCTGGGAATTTGAGCAAATATACGGAGAAGGAGGTAGCCGTTATGCTAGTAGTAGGTGAACTGATCAATTCCAGCCGTAAGGCTATTACTGCGGCTATTGAGACTCAGGATGTAAAATATATTCAAAATATTGCAAAAGAACAATTGGAGGCCGGTGCCAATTATATTGACGTTAATGCTGGGATATTCGTTGGCAAAGAAGCCGAATATCTCACATGGCTGGTCAAAGTAGTGCAGGAAGCTGTGGACGCGCCCTGCTGCATTGACAGTCCGGACCCCAAATGTGTGGAAGCTGCGCTAAAAGTACATAAAGGTGTAGCAATGGTCAATTCCATCTCTCTAGAAAAAGAGCGTTATGATGCGTTGATGCCGGTGATAGCTGGAACGAACCTAAAAGTAGTTGCCTTATGCATGGGTGATGAAGGAATGCCGGAAACAACAGAGGCTAGATTGAAAATTGCCGATAAGTTGATCAATGATTTAACCAAAAATAACGTGCCTTTGGACAACATTTATGTAGACGCCTTGGTTCAGCCGATAGCGACTAGTGACTCTTTTGGAATTGAGTTTTTGGATGCTATCCAGGCTGTTACCACCAATTATCCAGGAGTACACACTATTTGCGGTCTATCTAATATTTCCTACGGACTGCCTAATCGCAAATTTATGAATCAAATGTTTGCGGTTATGGGCATAGCCAAGGGGTTAGACGGGCTAATTATTAATCCGTTGGATAAGGCGATGATGGCAAGTATAATAACGGCAGAAACATTGGCCGGTCGGGACAACTTCTGCTGCAATTACCTTGAGGCTTTTCGACGGGACGCATTTGTTTGGTAGCTTAGGCAGTGGCAAAGGGGGTTGTCTCCAGCATTATGGTGATAGCCCTCTATGCCTAATAATATGCATATCACTTGTATTTATTCCGGAATTTTCCCAGCAACAAGGAGGGTAACAATGCGTATTATACTTTTCGGCGGTTTTCTAGGTTCCGGAAAGACTACAACTATGTTGCAGGTAGCAAAATATCTGACAACGACTCGACAAGAGACGGTCGCTATTATTGAAAATGAAATCGGTGCAGCTGGTATTGATGATAAACTTTTTTCTGATAGTGGTTTAAAAGTAAAAAAGTTATTTGGGGGATGCGTTTGCTGCCAAATAACTAGTGACCTACTAAGAGCTGTTGAGAGTATTCATACGTCACTTAGTCCGGACTGGCTTATGATCGAAATGACTGGTTTGGCGTACCCCTCCAAGACAGCTAAAATACTTAAAACGCATAGTAAGAGTTACTCAGCTTTCAAGATAGTTACTATCGTTGACCGTGGACGATGGTCTGAACTAATAGCTATGCTAAAGCCGCTTGTTATTGGACAGGTGTCAGGGAGTGATCTAATTGTGCTTAATAAAGCGGACATTGCCGGTGAAGAGTTGCAGAAGATTGAAAGCGAGTTACGGGAAATTGACGCACACATAAAGGTTGTAGCGACTAGTGCTGTCAGCAAGTTACCTAGTGACGTGCTTGAGGAGGTCATATATTGTGAATAGTGAGGCCACTGTATATAGCCAAAGTCGTTATATCATTTTTAGAAACAATATTACAACTCTAGAAGCTGAACGGTTATTACGAGAGCTTGTGATGTCAATTGGAAGAGAGCTCGCCTATAACGAGGTTATTCTAGGTCATATAAAAGTTCTTGCCAAGTTATTGCAACCTGTGGCAGAACATTTTCTCTTTTTGTCCCTGACTAGATTAGACCAGATAGATGTAGTCCCTTCGGAGTGTTGGCCTAAGGAAGGTGACGTTATTATAGATCGCTTGAAAGTATATGTGAATGTCCTCGTCTTTGGACATACAATGAGTAAAGTTGAAGAAGTGGTAAATAACGCTCTAAAGAGTTCAGGAGGATGTGCTTATAGAGCTCTTATCAGCGATTTTCATTCAGGGATTGGGCGGGGAATAAATCTTTAGTGCAAGATGAGTTGAACTGATTTGATTCTAATTAACAATTTCCTGAATTTATAAAAATTATAGCATAAATTCCAAAGAATGTAAAAGAATTATCTGCAGTCCTATCGCGAAAAAAATGTTGAATTTTAGGATGCAAAATACTTCATGGGCTGTCAAAAGCTGATAAATGCTTATTGATGGCTCTTTTCTAGAGTATTCGCTAATTGACGATATATAACAAGGGAAGGTAGCGGAATAGGAGGGCCTATCTATGAATTTTGGTGATAAGGTACGATATATTCGTGAAAAGTTCTCATTAACTACCACACAGTTGGCAAAGTTATTAAACGTGACGCAGTCGTACGTATCACACGTAGAAAACAACCGCCGACAGTTTGGTCGCGACAAAATTGTTGTATTAGCCAAGGAACTACAAATCCCTGTTGAATTTTTTCTGCGTGAAGATGTGGATACGTTAGAGCAAATCAGAGTTTCTGATGGGTTGGAAGCATTATTTAATGATGAAAGGTACCCCAACTATTTCGGTGTAGTGGACTATGCAGTCAAGGCTGGCATTCGCCCCGAAGAATTGGAACAGGCGATAGAATTTATAAAGAATATAAGACACAAGACGAGATGAAGTTTGCCGTAATCTTTAGGAGTTCATTGAAAAGAATAAGCGTCCGAGTTGGTCCGCTATTGTAACGCAATTAACAGTGAAACCAAGGATAATTTTGTAAAAATAAAGAATAAAGTTGCATTTAGGGGTTGACACCCATTTATACTTTGTGCTAACATGAGCCTAATCAATTAAATCGTATATCGCTGACCGGAATACCGGAGGCAATCGGTGGCTGTAACCCCAGCCGCGATTGCCTCTTTTTTATTTGATTGTGGTCACAATTGAGATGAGTATTGCTGACTGGGAATATCCAGAGGCAACTGAAGTTCTACCTGAAAATAGAATTTTGGTTGTCTCTTTTTTGACTAATTTAAGTAGGAGATGAGGATATGACGGCTATGGTCATAGGTGCTGATTACCTGGGGGCAATTGAAGGAAAAATGCGGGATATGGGCATAACCGAGATCGCTCATATTAAGGGCCGGAACCCTGGCGAGGTAAAAAAGTTCAATATACCCAAGAGTGCTGCTTTCGTCTTAGTGTTTACCGATTATATCAATCACAACATGGCTAAAGTGGTAAAAAGTCATGCGAAAGCTCAGTCGGTTCCGTTGGTTTATGCAAAACGGTCATGGTGTGCCGTTGAGCGCAAACTGGCTGGGCTAGGCCTGTAGTAGCTGAAATTTACTGAAGAATGCATTGCTTACGTTGAGACATGAGACAGTGCAAGATGACAAAACGTATATTCATAAACTGGTCAATGGTCCTTGGCATTAAGACGAATTTATCCACATTGCTCCGTATAAAACAGTTCAGGAGGAAGAATTCGGGATTGGCGTCAAGTAAATTAAATATCATGGGAGGGCTTGAAATGCCGGTAAACAAGGAAGAATTACTCAAAAAGTTATCAGAGGCTGTTGTGGACATGAATGAGGATGAGGCTGTAAGTTTGGCACAGGAAATTGTGTCAGCGCAAATTGATGCCTATGAAGCTGTTGAGAAAGGGCTGTCTGATGGCATGGACCGGGCAGGAAAACTATTCGAAGAAGAAGAGTATTTTATTCCTGAGCTGCTGCTGTGCTCTGATGCCATGTACGCTGGGCTGGATGTGTTAAAAGGGCATATCAAAGTTGCCGAACAAGGGGAAAAACGCAAAGTAGTCATTGGGGTTGTAGAAGGTGACACCCATGATATTGGTAAGAACCTGGTGAAGATTATGCTGGAGACTTCCGGATTTGACGTTTACGATTTGGGTAGAGATATTGCACCATTAGCCTTTGTTGAAAAGGCTAACGAAGTGAAGGCTGATATTATTGCCCTAGCTACCCTAATGACCACCACGATGGATGGGATGGCCGAGGTTGTGCGAATTTTGCAGGAACAAGACATCAAAGACCGCTACAAGGTGATTATTGGCGGCGGACCGATTTCGCAGAGCTTTGCCGATAAAATCGGCGCTAATGGCTATGCCGTTAATGCTGCAGATGCTGTAAGGATTTCTAAGCGGCTTCTAGGAGCAGCAGGGTAGAAAGAATAGAAGAATTATTGATGGATGGAGGTTCAATATGAGTGTAGTACAAATTAAGGAACACAACTAACCTCATCCGAAATAACGGCGCAGGCTTTATATTATCAACAGGCTGCGCGTTTCCACCGATGGCAATTTACTGAGTAGAAGCTATATCAAGCCGGAGTTGTCACTGGGCACTCCGGCTTGATATAGCTTTTTAGTAGGGGATGCAGGAAATTGATAGTTAGCAGCTAAATGAGTATATATCGATAGTAATTAAGTCGGTTAGTTTTGTAGGTAGTACTGTTTGGTGGAACAATAAGGCGGTGATGTTTTGGGTACAGCAAATCAGAGATCAACGCTAAAGTCAGACAGTGAGGTTATTCCGCTGTGGCGGCTATTCCTCATTTATATAGTCATTGGCTCGACTGGTTTTGGGCCGACGCTTGCCGCTGAAACCAAGAAACGATTAGTACAGAAAGAGCAATGGATTAAAGAAGAAGATTTTGTTAACGGACTATCATTGGCGCAGCTTTTGCCTGGTGCAATTTTTGTCAATCTTACTGTATATGTTGGTTATAAACTAAGAGGGATTAGCGGTGCACTGACAGCCTTCTTGGCGTTTTTACTCGTGCCATTCGCTACCGTGCTGATTTTATCACATGTCTATTTTACATATCAGACCATTGAAGTAGTAAGCATTTTATTTAAAGGAGTCGCCGTTGTTATCGTGGGAGTCATTGCGCACGCTGTTATTGAAGTGGGGCGTTCTACTGTTGTTGATATGGCGGCAGGTATTATTGCTTTAGTCTCTGCGGGATTGATGCTCTTCTCGGGAAGTCCTTTTACTGTATTGCTGATAGCGGCCTTAGCCGGCATTCTGGCTTATTATCGCTCACTTCAGAGGCAAACAGAGGTATTATTGGAAGCCCGTAGCACGGCACCAAAAAATGATTGCTTTTTGGCTGTTCGCGTTTGGCGGTTTATTGCGCTTGGCACAATAGCTGCAATCGCTTTGTACGCGGCACCAGTTCAGCCTATACTGATGCAGCTTGGCTGGGTTTTCTTTCGGATGGGAGCTGTTTTATTTGGTGGTGGATTATCGATGATCCCGTTTATTCAGCAGGAAGTAGTCTCCCATTATGGCTGGATGACACTTGAGGAATTTGCTGTCGGTATCGCCCTCAGCCAGATGACGCCTGGCCCTGTCTTAATTATTGCTACATTTGTCGGGTATAAAGTTGCGGCTATCAGCGGGGCAATTGCTGCGACTATGGGTATTTTTCTTCCTTCATTATTTTTGGTTATGGGGACTGCCCAAATACACCAAAAAATTAGAAATACCACTTGGGTTCAGGCCGCTCTCAAAGGCATTGCAGCCTCATTTACCGGTATGATGGCTGTTTTGGTTGTTGGTTTGGCCCGGCATTCACTGACAGATATACCTTCGTTTATTGTGGCAATGATGGCTTTCCTGGCAATGCGGTTTGGCAAGTTAGATATCATTGTGACAATTGTCAGCGGAACCATAGTGTACTGGTTGCTGGCATTGATGGGGATTGTAATGTAGACGCTATTATAAATACACTATATAAATGACTATATAATACTACGAAAAAAAGATGGCCTCTCCCAGCAGTTTTCTGGGATTGAGGCCATTTAGCACCTTTATTGGTGTAAATTCCGAATGTAACTACGTATTGGACAGGATCCCGATATATTAATTGATATAATAATGCCCATATAAGCAGCTAGAAATATCTAACTTCTAAGTCAATGCCACAAACGCCCACTTGCTTACTTTACAAATGGATTTGAAAAAACGAGAACAATCGCAATAACGGCAGCGATAATCGGAATTGATTCGATTAACCCTACCGAAATTAACATGGATACAAGAATTGAATTTTTCGCTTCAGGCTGACGGGCAATACTTTCGACAGCTTTTGCCGTTACTTGCCCGTCACCGGTCGCAGCGCCAAATGCTGCTAAGCCAACTACAATCGCAGCGGCCAGTACTGAAGCAGCAATGATGATAGCTTGTTCCAATGTACTTTCCTCCTTTCCTGCCAAGCATAATTTAATAGTCTCAAAGTCTGGAATAACTAACCTCAAGCGAGGTTGTTTCAATTTACCTCCAAATAAAATGGAAGGGTAAAATTATGAATTGATGGGCCGGCGTTTAATCATGATGGTCTTGTAAAGCACCTGCCAGATAAGACATGGACAGCATTGTAAAAATTAGCGCCTGAATGATGCCAACAAATACACTGAAGGCTAACCACAAAGTCGGCACAACATAGGGAACTAAAATACCCAAAATAACGATTAATATTTCGCCAGCCAGGATGTTGCCAAAAAGACGAAACGATAAGGTAACCGGTTTAGCCAATTCCTCAACTACAGTGATAGGAAAGAACAATACATGCGGTTGGAAGAAATGCTTTATATAGGGCACGATTCCCTTGGTATGAATACTTAGGCCGTGTACCAGCACAAGAACCGCCAATGCTAAGCCAAGTGTTGTATTAATATCATTCGTCGGTGATGTAAAACCAGGAACTAAACCCAACCAATTCGATACAAGCAAAAATAGAAATAAGGTCATAATAAATGGAGCAAATATTTTACCCTTTGGCCCCATAGTAGCTTCGATCTGCGTGAGCAACTCTTCGATTACCATCTCTACGAAATTTTGCCAGCCCCGTGGTACAATTTCTTTTCCTCTTCGCGCTATTACTGCACCCACAATAATAATTGCCATGGTAAGCCAAGTCATATATAGAGTATCTAGATGAAATATCATCCCAGCAAAATTTACCAGCTTATGCCCCCCGATTTCCTCTCCACCATGCCCCAAGGTTTATGCCCTCCCGTCTTCTTATGGTTCTTCTTAGCTTCTAATATTTGTTGTCCAATTAAGAACGACGCATTTAAAAACAAGATGGTAGGCGTCGTAAAAAAGCCTACGACAAAAGCAGAATAGCCACCATCTAAGTGACGACCCAGAAAAATAAGTATAATGATCAGTAAGCTAAACCTCGCCATCCAGCCCCAGCGTAAATCGGCCGGCGCCGTTTTCTTCGGCGAATTAGTCAGCCTCTCAATCTGATAGTACAGGTGGAAAAAGTACATAACTCCTGCAATAATTCCCAAAATTAGTCCTGGAATCAGGGTAATGCCGCCATAATTATAAGCCATCCCGCAAAGTAATAAGCTGCTGAAACCAATATGTGATAAAATAACCATTATTCTAAATTCATGGTTTTTCATCTTAGCTGGCTAATACGCCATCCCTCCCTAAAATTGCATTCTGATTTTCCACTGACACCAAGCTACTTATTTACCTATAAAACGAGAATATATAAGTATTTGTTATATAATATTGCAAGTTTCGTACCAACCCGAAAAGCCTGCTACTTCGGACAAGCCTTACTACTAACTGTTGCAAAACGCAGCAAAGAGCCTGTTGCATTTTGCAATGCAACAGGCTCTTTAACAAAGCTTATGAAGTTTACGCCACAAAGTAGTGCGGTTAATTCCTAATCGGTTTGCTGTCTTGGTATAGTTGAATCCTTCCTCAGCCAGAATTTTGGTGATAGTATGATGTTCCAGGTTAGACAAAATATTTGTATCCATCGTTTCTGCTTCATCATGCATCACATCATGGTCATGAAATAATGCTTGTCGGATGCAACTTTCTCCAATCATATTTCCGGTAGCCAGCAGAACTGCTCTTTCTATACTATTTGCAAATTCCCGGACATTACCGGGCCAGCGATGTTTTTTAAGTATTTTTTGTATTCCGGCGCTAATAGTCACATCTTTCTTATGCTGTTTGTTAAATTTTTTTATAAAATATTCAGCCAGAGCCGGTATATCAGAAGTCCTTTCTCTAAGCGGAGGAACATGCACGCGAAGAATGTTTAGACGATAATATAGGTCTTGTCGAAATTGTTTATTTGCAACGAGTTCATCTAAGTTCTGATTAGTCGCCGCGATATACCTTACATCAATAGGTATTACCCGGTCGCCGCCTAGCCGCATTACCTCTTTCTCTTGCAGTACCCTGAGTAGCCTGGATTGTAATATTAAATGCATCTCGCTGATTTCGTCCAGAAACACCGTTCCATTATGGGCAAGTTCAAGCAATCCCGGTTTACCGCCTTTACGAGCTCCGGTAAATGCCCCTTCCTCATAACCAAACAACTCGCTCTCTAGTAAATTATCTGGTAATGCAGCACAGTTGATGGCGACAAAAGGGCCATTCTTGCGTTTGCTCAAATTATGAATGCTCTGAGCAAACATTTCTTTTCCAGTTCCTGATTCTCCGGTAATCAGTATTGTCGAATCGGTTGCTCCATATAGGCGGGCTCGTTCTTTGGTTATCGTTAGCGCTGCCGATGTACCAATAATTTCGTCGATAGATACTTTCGCGGTCAGGCCTTTGGCATAAAGCTTTTGGCGTATATCTTGTTCATAACGCTGCAACTGCGTGATATCTTGGAAATTTGCAACCGCTCCCACCACTTCATTCCCAATCTTAATGGGAATACGTTTGGTAGCAATAACCTTACTGCCAATATACTGGATGTCGCCAATTTCCGATATTCCGTGGGCGATAACTTGCGGTAGTCGGGTATTGGGTATAATCGCGGTCACCGGTTGCGCGATTGCCTGAGCTGCAGGCATTTGAAATATTTCTTCTGCCATCGGATTGAATATATTAATGCGATTATTTGAATCAATAGAAATTATACCATCTGTCGAACTTTCAATAATTATTTTCAATAACTGGAATCTCTCTTGCTCGTTGCGGCGTACCCCAACAATTAATTGGGCTTCTTTTATCGCCTGGGAAATACTGTTTTTATCAGACTGAATGAGGATTCCCTGCAAGCCAAGCTGGATTGCTGTTTCCACAGAAATTGAATCGCCAACAATCACACGAATACCCTGGTGCGCGGCGGTGAGAATCTTTTCTTTTGCCTCGCTGTGATTCTCTAGATTAATTACCTGAAGAGGCATCTTACAGAAATTTAGTAGTTTTTCACAGCCGTAAATAACATTGGGAAACCCGGCTATCCCGACTAGACTTTTCTTAGGCTTTACCTTTCCTAAAGCGTTCAGCACATCAAGTACGGTAACCTTAATCTCAACTACTGGTACGTTAATTGCCGCGGCAATTAATTGCGCGGTTCCACCGCAGCTGATTATCATCTCTGCTCCTTTATCTACGGCCTCTTTCGCGGCGATTACTCCAGCTTCAAAACTGCCTGATACGACCATGACACCCTCGGGGCCCGCGCCGGCCCATTCATCCACCATCTCTTGCGCTATTTGATAGATATTCGGCGTAGGCGCAACTAAGACAATTTTTGCATCTTAATACCTCCTCGTTCTGTCGGATACGTAGAAATTGGTACTAATTAAAGTAAAAATGCATACCTATCTCGACAAATTCGAACTATTCGCTCAATAGTATTATACCTGTTTCCCTAAAATCCTCCTAAATTTCCAAATATTTTTTATTTTGGAAATTTATTGTTTTTTTTCAAACCTCCAGGTCAACCATCTTAAGAATTGTTGTACGCCTCGCCTCCACCAATTAAATCCGAAATAATGAGAACCCGCGAATTTTTCGCGGGTTTTTTGTTATTGTTTAACCTCAGTTTTAGCGAGATTATAAATTTTTTGAGTTCCCCATTTGGTAATCAGTCCGATGGCTACGTAGATTGGAAATCCGTAAGCAGGAACCCATTTTAAAGGGACGTAGAGATCCAGCCATATCAGTATGGGCTCACAGATCCAGGTGAATGTACCTGCAGCAATTACTATTACTAGTAAATATTTTTTCCAATCTTTATAAGTTTGATAGATAAGCATGTATGTAACTGGTAGGACTGAAAAATTCACCTCTTCAAATCGCGGGAAGAGTGGAAAAATCTCGACTAAATATGTCCACATGCCGAGTTCGTATCCGATATGATCAAATGTTTCAGAAATAATCATTATCCATGAGCCGAACAGTAGCGTTTCGGGTAAGCGCTTTTTATCAACCATTTTTATAAAAACAATCCAGGGTAGGATTAGTATTGCTAGCAGCAGCCACCATTGCCAGGTAAACAGGTCGAGGTATCGCCATTCATAGATATCAAGACGGGTGATTTCCAAGGTTAATTCAAGGACTCGATTTGCGATTTCCCGATTATCCAAGCAACGATCCACTCCTTAGGATAAATGATTATTTACTATCGTTTCTTTTATCTTTTCCAAAATCCTAATATATATTTTCCAAAATCGCGACAAGCGGCTAGTCGTGTTACAAGGGAAGGGACACCGGGACAGGTTCCTTGTCCCGACAAATAATATACGAAGTTGCAAAAGACTATTGAAACTTCAGATTTGGGGAGTTTAGGGAAAGTGAAATGGTTTATTTAAATATAATTGGGAGGAAGTACCTGCCCCCGCGTCCCACCCTAGCACGCTATATATACTTAATTGGTGCGGCACATGTCTAAGCAAGGCAAACCCCTCCATTCCGGTAAATATCTACAGTTAGATTTTACCATAGTAGAGGGGGTTTGCTGTTTATTTATTGACTTTTTCAGTGGTTTCGGACGGTTCGCGTTGATTCTTTCGTTTGAGTATGAGAGTATGGAAATATGAGTCATCGAGAACTGTCCCTAGCGACTCTGCGGGTATATACAGAATGGTCAAAAGGAATGGTGTTTAGAAGATGAGTGTAGTTGCAGAAGAACTAGATGCACTTTATCACAAGGTTAATTGTGAAGGCGAAGAGGCTATCCGAAATGAGCGAGAAGTTCTAGATCAGTTCTTGGATAATATAGACGCGGATAAGAGATCTGGGTTAACCTTACAAATAGATATACATGGGGCGACTAACGAGTTATATAAAAAGGCTATTAAGAGTATACAAGAAATTGAACCAAATATTTATATTTATCCAGATTCAGATTTGCACGTTACAGTAATTGATTTTATAAGTGCTAATCTTAAGTATGTGAAGGATGATGACCAGAATAATAAAATAATGGAGCTTATCGAAAAAGCCTTGTGCGGTATAACCAAGTTTGATTTGGTGTTCCAAGGATTGATTGTAAGTGATGCCGCAGTTTTGGGGAAAGGCTACTATATACAAGGCCTGAATCAAATCCGAAACAACATACGTAAATTAGCCAGAGAACAAAATATCAATTTAGAGCAGCGTTATCAGCGTACATCCGCTCATTTTACAGGTTTGAGATTTAAGTCACCACTTAGAAATAGAAGTGAGTTCGTAAAAGTGGTTCAAGAATATAATTTCTCAGAGGTTGGGGCATTCAGAGTCAATGAACTCGAGTTGGTCATTCATGATTGGTATAACCGTAGAAAAGCGGTAATCAAAAAATTCATCTTACCCTAATCATAATAGAGACTGTTGTTCATGGGGAAGGGACACCGGGACAGGTTCCTTGTCCCGGCAAATAATATACGAAGTTGCAAAAGACTATTGAAACTTCAGATTTGGGGAGTTTAGGGATAGTGAAATGGTTTATTTAAATAGAATTGGGACGAAGTACCTGTCCCCGCGTCCCTTCCCTTTCTGAACAATTACCGGAGGTTGCACTACTTAGGAGCATCCCCGATATCGGTGATACACTGGCACCTATTATTTTTGGTGAGATCGGTGATGTTGATAGATTTATGAACGCTAAGCAGTTGGTAGCCTTTAGTGGCATTGACCCATCGGTTAGGCAATCGGGTAATTTTGTAGGTACAAAAAACAAGGTAACCAAACGAGGTCGCCATTTTTGCGGCATGCGCTCTATATTGCCGCTACTACGTCTATTCGTAAGGAATCTAAAGGATAACAGGTTAACTCGGTAATTTATGAGTATTTCCAGCGGAAACAAAACCAAGAAACGAGCTTTAGGGGCTGTCATAAATAAGCTGCTGCGCATCATATTCTCGGTATTGAAGAACAAGCAGCCATTCCGATTGATTTCCCCTGATCAGCAAGTCGAAATGTATCGAAAACGCCTGCAAAGGGCAGCTTAGCCAAGAATCGAATGAACATTGTTTGTGCCTTTCTCGATTAACGTTCGCGTTTGAGAAAGGCTTGTTTCCTATGCTCATTTTTACTTTGATCAAAAATTGTATTTAGGGCTTGACTTTAATTAGCTGGTCTTTGACACCACTTGCATATAGCACCAGAAGTTAACAAATGCTCTTTATTTCTCGGCATTATCTTCGTTATTATTAAATGGTTTCAAAGCGGGTTGTAAATTTAATGATCTGGAGGGGTGCATTGTCTCAGACCGAACGAAAATACCTTCTTGCCATATCTGATATGCGTATATTATAACTCCTAGTGCGGAGGTCATAAAAACATCTAGCATAGGGCTAACACTTTGAAATTGAATTACACCTCTATTACCTAGAAAATAATTTTCAAATACTAGAGTATAGAGCAAATTTAATAAAAAATCGGCACCTACGTACAACCAAAATCGCCCATACGTAAATTTAAAAAGCCACATTGTAGCTACTGGTATGGGACCATACAGATATGGGACGTTCTGGAGAGGATAAAGCTTTACTGGATATACCCACCATCCAAACGTAATACCCGCTTCAAGAATCATTGCACTCGTAACCGTGGCAAATAGGCCAACAGGCATGAAGCGCTTGATATCCGCTTTTTTCATGAAAAGAAGAGTGAGCCACGAAAGGATAAATATAGCTGATAGGATCGTTTGGTTGCTCAAGGGAGTAAATCCTCCTTTAAAAAA
Source organism: Sporomusa malonica (assembly GCF_900176355.1). Classification (GTDB taxonomy): domain Bacteria; phylum Bacillota; class Negativicutes; order Sporomusales; family Sporomusaceae; genus Sporomusa; species Sporomusa malonica. Next base: position 79,087 of record NZ_FWXI01000001.1, read on the forward strand.
CTTAACTGCTTTATCGTACTGTTTGTGTGTTAGTATATGCTTCACCTAGATTTTTATTAGGAGATGTAAGTGGTCAAGTACTTTGGATAAAAAATGGTCAATAAATTTGGATGTTTTTCGGCAACTAAAGAATAGTGTTACGGTGAGTTAAGCGTTAGCTGTCGCCAACCATATTTAAAATTTCGCTATGGTGTACAAGGCGGTCAAGTATGACAGTTGCAATTACCGGGTCGCCAAGAAACTCTGGCCATTCATCAAACCCCTTGTTTGATGTCACAATCATAGATGTTTTTCATATAGGCTCGAAACAAATTAAAATCTTTAAAGACTGAATTTGAGAATGTTGTTATATTAAGCATTTTGCTTACAGCGCAAGATGCTTTAATAAAAAAATGGCAAATCCTATCGAAATTTATATAGATTTAGCAGGAGTTTAATACTTTAGTAGGAATAATAACAAATAGAGAATGTAAATTTTTGCTTTATGGCTTTGTATAATAAAGATAGATAAAGAGATTTTCACAATAACATCAAATCACCGTGAAAATATAGGAGTGAACGGTCATGAATTTATTTAAAAAAGCACCATGCAATGAAGCTCTTTGTATAATAAAAAATGTTGAGGATCGACTTAAAGGGAAAGTAGCTGATAATCTTCAGGTTGAGTATCCCATTCACAAAACATTGCTGAAAAATTTTGATAAACTATTTGCAAGTGAAGAGAAGATGTCTACAAATTCTAAACACATGTTAAATGTTATATCTTCTTTAAGTGAATTTGATGTCAAAATGACACATTCTTCGTATAAAATGATTGATTTTGCACAAGAAATGTCAGTTTTAAGTGAATCTAATCTTTCTATAGTAGAGGAAATCACTGCAAGTATGAATGATGTGAATCAGACAATAGGTCATACTTCTGCTACGATGACTCAATTATCCAGATCATCGGAAGATTTAATCCAAAAGAATGATGAGAGTATGCTCCAGTTAGATGAACTTAATACATTAAAAGAAAGTGTTGTAAAAGATACAACTACCATGAGTGAACAAATCGAACATTTAGTAGACATGGCTACTAAAGTAAATGAAATAGTCAACGGAGTTCAAGCGATAGCAGAACAGACCAACTTATTAGCACTTAATGCTTCCATTGAGGCTGCTCGGGCAGGTGAATTTGGCAGAGGGTTTGCTGTTGTGGCTGATGAAATTAGAAAATTAGCAGATAGTACTAAAGCAAATTTAGGTGATATGAGGGTTTTTGTAAATAACATACATCAAGCAGCTAATGATGGTAGGCAAAGTATGGCTAGTACGATGAAATCTACTAACAACATGAACGAAAAGCTCGATAGCATTTCTGCCACAATAAAAGGCAATGTATTAATGCTAAGAGATACAGTTAAAGATATTAATACAATATCAAAAGCAATGATAGATATTAACGAAACATCAAAACAAGTAAATCAAGCAATGGATTTATCAGCCCAAGATGCAGAAAAGTTACTCAATATGACACAGATTATACATGAGGATGCTTCCCAAAGTGCTGCAAATGCAAAACACATATCAAAGATTGATGAAGAACTTAGTGATATTGTTCGAGATATGCTCTCGGCTCTGAATGGCGGAATACATGCAATTACGAATGATGATTTAATTAAGAATCTTTTGAAGGCAAAAGAAGCGCATGGTAATTGGATGAAAAACTTGAAAAGAATAGTAGATGAAATGAAGAGTTATCCTATACAGACTAACTCCAAAAGATGCGCATTTGGACACTTTTATCATTCCATTAATATAGAACATCCAGATATAATCAAAGAGTGGATGGCCATTGATGGAGTACATCATGAATTACATAGTATGGGTGAAAAGATAATTAATACAATAAGTACCAAGAACTCAACACAAGCTAACACACTATACCTACAAGCTGAAGAATTATCAAAGAAGATATTTATCCACATAGATAACACTATTAAAGCAATTGAAAAGAATTCTAAATTAGGCATAGAAGTTCTTAATTTATGACGGATCACCTCCACCTATTCGGGTGGAGGTTTTGTCTTGATGGAAAACTGTTGACCTGTCTATAACTTTATACTTTAGAATTTCATCAAAGCCTATTATTGCTAGGAGGAATGTTGATGTTTAAAGGGAAAAGACTTATAAAAAGGCATACTATGCGGATTGGGGCTGCGGTAGATATCGTTTATCCTCTTCTTTGTCCCGAGCGGGAGAAGGAATGGGTTGACGGATGGTCCTATGAAATGATTTATTCCCAATCGGGATTTGCGGAACATGGCTGTGTTTGGAAGACGAATTTTCCGGAAGAAGGGGAAGCGTTCTGGGTTATGGTAAAAAATAATCCACCCTGTGAAGGGACGTATGTCAAATTTGTACCGGGCTTAATGGTTACCGAGTTATCTTTTGTATTGACGAATACACAAAGTAATTGTACTTTGATTGATGCAACATATACCTTTACGGGCTTGACCGAACAGGGCAATCAGCTCATTGATATGACATTACCAACAAGCTGCGAGCAGAAATTAGTTGGACTTGAACGATCTCTTGATGACTATGTTCGGAAGGGTAATTTACTGACAAAAAATCGTTAAGGTGATTTTACATATGTACAGCATTGGGCAAATAGCAAAAAAATTTAAATTATCGCGAAGTACCTTACTCTATTATGAGTCTATCGGATTACTTGCTTCTTCAGGAAGGACAAAGTCCAACTATCGAGAGTATTCGGAGGATGAAGCTCAGCACCTTGAACAGATCTGTGCTTACCGTGAGACCGGGTTGCCGCTTGAAACAATTAAGAAAATATTACTCGGTACGCGGAACACTGCAGCAATGCTTTTGGAAAAGCGCATATATGAACTGAATGATGAAATCAAGGACTTACGTGAGCAACAGAAAGTCGCAATCAGATTACTACTTAACAGCCAGATGCATTATACAACAGAACCTATAGATAGATTGGCATGGGTGCAACTATTTCATGATGCTGGATTTGGCGATTATGATCAGTGGTGTTGGCACCGAGACTTCGAGATGACTAATCCTGATTCACACCAGCTTTTTTTAGAGAAGGTGGGTTTTTCAGCAGATGAAATCACCCGGGTTAGAACTTGGGTTCATGAGGATTATCAGGAAACCACAAAATGAATATAGCTATATTTAGAATTGTTAGCCATCAGAATTACTCTTGACAAGCACTGATTTATGGTTTATATTAAATTCAAAATAATTGCTGTTATTCTAATATTATAAGAAAAGGCAATGACGCCTAAGCTGGTCTTTCAGTCCAGAATGGGCTTTTTTTTGCCGTCGAATGTAGGCGGATTACTAACTTATTTTTCTTCAAAAATAAGTAGTACTTATTACTTATTTGAACAAGGATACAGGAGGGAAATCGTGCCCACTATTGTAAAAGTCGATACAGAAGAGCTTTCTTCCAAAGTACGCAAGGCTTTGCTGAATATGTTACGTGAGGGGCTCTTCGAAAAAACCGGGCGGCTGCCGGCGGAGGAAACACTGGCCCGGGAAATGGGAATTAGCCGCACCGTGCTGAGGGATGTACTGGCCGCGCTGGAGAGTGAAGGCTTCGTTTCCCGTCGAAGAGGTGTTGGCACCATTGTGAATAAACATGTGCTAAAGGTTACTTCCCGAATGGACTTAGAAAAAGAGTTTATGGAAGATTACGCCGATGCCGGCTACACACCGGCCATCAAAGAAGTACGGGTATACCGAACCGAGGCAAATGAAGAAGCGTGCCAGCGTCTGCATCTATCACCAGGGCAGCCACTGCTGGTGGTGGAGCGAATTGTATTGGCAGATGACCGCGAAGCGGTATATTGCATCGACTACATTCCGGCCTCACTCATCGTGGAATCTGATTACCAAGAGGATGAGATGTATGCTCCGATTTTCGAATTCCTAAAAAACCGCTGTAAGACCACCGTTCACATGGGGCTGACAGGCATTGAAGCCTGCCAGACAGATGAGAAGCTGGCAAAAGAACTTGCACTCCCGGAAGGGGTAGCAATATTATATCTGGATCAGGTTGGGTACGATTTTGACCAGAATCCCGTTCTTTGGTCCAAAGAATACTATACACCTGGTATTTTGCACTTTACTGTACTAAGACGAAAAGTCTGGTAACTTAATATCAATAGGAAATCAATGTTGATTCCCGCAAACCGCCATCGGCGATTTTGCGGGAGTTTTATTTTTCATAAGAGAGGAACGATGAGTATGTTACTACACCAACTTTTGCTCCAGGGTGCGGCCCGGCAACCGGATAAAACAGCATTTTGCTGGGTTGATCGCAAAACTAGTTTGACGTATGCCGAGGCAGCCAGGCAGATGGACCATTTTGCTGGTGCCTTGCACCATTTGAGAGTGGTTAAAGGCGACCGGGTAACCATTTTTGCCCACAACGGTATGGACTACCTGCTCGGCATGTTTGCGTGCTGGCGCATTGGCGCGATTGCTGCTCTGGTTAATGTACGCTTTGCCGGTGAACTCGAGTATTACTTACATGATCACCAGCCAACCGTCGTGATCTACACCCACGATATGGCGGAAGCTGTTCGTCAGGCGGCAGCGACGACCCCGAGTATCAGGCATCTTGTGTGCATGGACGGCCCGCAGCCGGGCGCGGAAAGCCTACCCGCCTTGCTGGCTGCCGGGTTGACCGCCCCGGCTGATCCAGGCGACGAAGCCGCAATCGCCCATCTTTCCTATACCTCAGGCACCACCGGACGCCCTAAAGGGGCCTGCCTTATGCATGAACCGACCATGCGGGCGACCAATTGCATTGCCGAGCGTTTGCGTATAGCCTCTGAAGATATATCGTTCGGGCCAACAGCGTTATCAAGCTCCTATCAGTTAGTAGGCAATCTGCTGCCGCCGCTCCACCGGATGGCCACAGTGAATGTCATGTCCCAGTGGACGCAGCAAGCTGGCTGGCTAGCGCTGGATGTCACCCAATCCTCTCTGTTTGTCGCTAATCCTACCCTGTTGGCCGAGGTGCTGGAAGAATCCAAACTGCAAGGCCGTATCCCGGGTTCACTCCGTTTGGGACTGTCAGGCGGCGGCCCTGTCCCCACGGCATTAAAAAAAGCGTGGCGAGATGAATTGGGCATCCCGCTTGTAGAGAGCTATGGTCAAAGTGAGTTGGGCGGTTTTGTTGCTATGGGCTTCCCGGCCAAAGAACCTGATCACCGGCTTGGCGCCGTTGGGCTGGCTCAGCCTGATAAAGAGGTTGCGATACTGGACAAGGCCGGCAAAGCACTCCCGGTTGGTGAAGTCGGAGAAATCTGTCTGCGCGGTGGCTTTATGCATGGTTATTGGGGCAAACCGGATAAAACCGCCGAGGCTCTAAAGGATGGCTGGCTTCATACGGGTGATGCCGGCTGGATCGATACTGAAGGCTACGTAACTATGCGTGGTCGCTTCTCTGAACTGCTTACCGTTGCCGAAAAAATCTGGTTCCCCCGGGATGTCGAAGAAGCTTTGGCCGACCTGCCTGAGGTGAAAGCCGCTGCAGTTGTGGCAATTCCGGATCACTTATTAGGTCAGCGCCCGGTTGCCTATGTAATGCTGCAGGACGAAACGATAGCTCCGGACACGCTAAAACGGCTTATTGAACATAAAGTCCCCTATAATATCGAACCACTGCTAATGAAATCAATAGCCGAATTCCCCATGACCCCCACCGGCAAAATAGCTAAGGCTGAATTACGGGAGCTTGCTATATTAACAGCGCTATAGCACAGAAAGGGCTGATTTTCATGGAACGCCACGTTAGCCGATTGACATGGGAAGAGGTCCGAGATCTTGACAAACACACCGGGGCCTTGATCTTGCCAATTGGCTCCCTGGAACAGCACGGTCCTCATCTTCCGGTAGACACAGACCTCTTTTTCACTGAACAACTCCTGGACTTGACCTTGGCTAAACTGCCGGATCAAGTCACCTTATGGCGTCTGCCTGTTCTGCCAATCTCGAAAAGTAATGAACATGCAAGTTACCCCGGTACATTGAGCCTTTCGGCTACAACCATGATGGCTGTGCTGCACGATATCGCCCAGGGAGTCGTCAACGCCGGTTTCCGCCGTCTGGTATTTTGGACTTGTCATGGCGGCAATCGTGCCCTCCTGGAGGTCATAGCCAGAGAAGTGAGAATTGCCACCGGGCTGATGACTTTTGTTGTATTTCCACCTGCAGTAGCAGCTGATCCGGTTCAGCTTGATGAGCAGGAGCAAGCTCTGGGCATTCATGCCGGCGACTGGGAAACCAGTGTTATGTTGGCATTGGCAAGAGATAAAGTCCGGTTAGACAAACTAGACTGTTCTTATCCGGAACTCCCCGCCTCCTCGCTGCAACTTGAGTTAGCAGGAGCCACATTTGCCTGGACAACCAGCGACTGGAGTCCTAGCGGCACCTGGGGGAATGCCCGGAGGGCGACAGCCGAACGTGGTACACTGCGGTTATCAGCAATTCTGCCCCGGCTTGTCACGATCCTTACAGATATCTGTCACTTCGAGGTTTCTCGTTAACCACCGACCATGTTGTTTGTCGCCTATTTACGTGGGCGATTTGCATAATAAGCAAAAAATAAGCAGGGGGATTAGTGATGAAAAGTTTTAGTTTGCTCAAAAAGTTTTTCGTATTCGGGCTCATTTTGATGATGGCTGCACTGGTCATTGCCGGTTGCGGGGAAAAACCCAAACCGGCTGCGGAAAAGACAGCGGCCCCGGCCAAGATGAAGATTGCCATGCTGTTGCCCGGACCTGCCAATGACGCAGGCTGGAATACCGCTGCCTATCAGGGTTTGATGAAGCTAAAAGATAGCGGCTATGAAGTTGCTTTCACCGAAAGTGTACCTGTTGCCAATATCGAAGAAGCTTTTCGTAACTATGCGGAAAAGGGCTACGGCCTGATTGTCGGGCATGGTTTCCAGTTTGGTGACCCTGCGCTTAAGGTTGCCGGCCAGTTTGCCAATACAAAAATCTTCGTAAGCGGCAAAAATCCAACCAATGCAAAAATGCTGCCTAATGTCGGTTTTATTGACCAAAGCGAGTTTGAAGGGGCTTATTTGTGCGGCATTGTTGCCGGTATGACCACCAAGACCAATAAGATAGGCTATGTCGCCGGTATGGAAATCCCCGGACAACTGGCCAATCTGGCTGCCTTTACCAAAGCAGTGGAAGCCGTCAATCCTCAGGCCAAGGTATTTGGTATTATCACCGGTTCTTTTAGCGATCCAGCCAAAGGCAAGGAGGCAGCTACCGCTCAGATCGAAAACGGCGCCGATATTATCATGCACGCAGCCGACTCTACCGGCCTTGGCGTCATCGAAGCGGCCAAAGCCAAGAATGTTATGCTGATCGGCTATGGTGCCGATCAATCAGCACTAGCACCTGAGCTTATGCTGACCAGTCTGATTCCCGATTTGAGTAAAGCCATTACGCAACAGACCGAGCGCATTGATAAAGGCACTTTCGGCGGTGTTTGGAAAGCCGGTATTAAAGACGGCATCATTGATATCGCCCCACTTTCAGCCAAAGTTCCACAGGCTGCCAAAGACAAAGTCGCCCAGGTTCGTAAGGACATTGTGGAAGGAAAATTCAGCGTGCCGGAAATTTATGAACGGATTGACAAAAAATAGTTCAATGGTGGAGCGGCGGGGAATCAACCCCCCGCCGTCCCATTGAGGGAGGTAAGAATATGCAGGCGTGTCTGTCGTTGCGGGGTATTACCAAGTGCTTTGGCTCTTTTTCTGCTCTCAATCATATCAGCCTTGATGTACAGCCCGGTGAGGTACTTGCTTTGCTGGGCGAAAACGGCGCAGGTAAAAGTACTTTAATGAATATTATCTATGGCTTGTACCAGCCAACGGCAGGTCAGATTTTGTTAAACGGTCAGCCGGTAACCTTCTCCAGCCCACTGGCGGCAATCAGTCACGGCATTGGCATGGTTCATCAGCACTTTATGCTGGTACCGGCTTTCACCGTGGCTGAGAATGTTGCTATTGGTCAGGGGAAAGCACGCCTGACCTTGAGGCTTGATCAGATCGCAAAAGAACTGCAGCAATTGGCGGCGCGCTATCATTTACAGGTTGATCCTTTTGCCAGGGTGGCGGATTTGCCTGTCGGCCTGCAACAGCAGGTAGAAATCCTAAAGGCGCTCCATCATGGTGCAAAAATATTGATCCTGGACGAACCAACCGGGGTACTTACCCCCAAAGAGATTACAGGCTTGATTCAGACCGTCCGCAGCCTCGCTGCCCAGGGCACGTCAGTGATCTTTATCTCTCACAAATTAAATGAAGTCCTGGAGATCAGCGATCGCATTGTGGTTTTGCGGCAGGGGCAATGTGTTGGAGAAGTTTCTCCTCAAGGCACGACACCTGGTGATTTAGCCCGGATGATGGTAGGCAGGGACGTTAGTTTTCAGCCAGACCGTCAAGCAAGCCCCCGAGGCGAGGCGATTCTTGTTATGGATTCTGTCCGGGCCATCAATGACAGAGGCGTAGCAGCACTGCAAGATATTTCCCTGGCTGTACATGCCGGAGAAATCGTTGGTATTGCAGGGGTAGATGGTAATGGTCAGACAGAGTTGGCTGAGATCGTAACCGGCTTACGTCTGCTTACTGCCGGTGAGGTAGTCATTGCCGGTGAGAATCTCACCAATCAAACCCCACTGGATTTTATTAACCAGAAAGTAGGGCATGTGCCTGAAGACCGGAAAAAAAACGGTTCAATAAAAGGCTTCTCATTATGGGAAACTGCCGTAATGAAGAACCATGGCAACTTCCCGTTCAGCCATAGCGGCATACTAAACCATGAAAAAATGATTGACCATACCCAGAAGCTAGTCCGGCAATATGACGTGCGGATGGCAACCATCCATCAGTCGGCCCACTCACTTTCCGGCGGCAATTTACAAAAACTTATTTTAGCAAGGGAAATCACAGCCACTCCGAAGTTTATCGTTGTCATGCATCCCACCCGGGGTCTGGACGTAGGGGCCATAGAGTTTGTTCACTCGCAACTACTGGAAGCCCGGCGGCAGGGAGCAGCTATTTTGCTAATTTCGAGCGAATTGGAAGAAGTTATGAGTCTTGCAGACAGGATACTAATACTTTACGAGGGAAAAATAGTTGGCCAATTGCTGCCAGACGAATATGATCCCAACCACATTGGGTTGTTAATGGCTGGCGCGAGGGAGGCTGGATGATGTTTATAGATTTTGTACAGCAACACATAGTCAAAAAGTGTACCGGAACATCGGCAACGGTGATTTTAGCAGCCGTCATCCTGAGCTTGCTTTGTGGCGCTGTCTTTATCGCTCTGGCAGGGGCAAACCCGCTAGAGGCCTATTATGATATGCTTAAGAGTACATTAGGACGCTACTATGGCGTGGGCGAAGTGATCAGCAAATCAATCCCGTTAGTGCTTATTGCCGCCGGGGTGGCCATTGGCTTCTATGGCGGTCAAACTAATCTGGGCGGTGATGGGCAGTTCTATCTCGGAGCCATCGCTGCCGTCTGGACAGGCTTACTATTTGCAGAACTGCCCTGGCCGCTGGTTTTTATCTTGTCGTGGATAGCGGCCTGTTTGGCAGGCGGTGCCTGGGGGGCTATAGCCGGTGTACTCAAGGCCTATTTAAACACCAGTGAAATTATTGTTACCATTATGCTCAACTATGTATCGGTTTTATTTGTCAGCTTTCTTGTCCACGGTCCACTCAAAGAAAAAGGCGGGTTCATTCCCCAGACAGCGACGTTGCCAGAAGAGCTGCATCTGCCGATTATTTTGGAGGCAACCCGCGCTCACGCTGGTATCCTGGTGGCCCTGATTGCCCTCCTGACCTTATGGTTTGTCATCCACAAAACAGTATTAGGCTACCGTATCCGGGCGGTCGGTCAAGGGCTTGCCGGGGCCAGATATGCAGGGATTCATTGCGGCCGGTATATTACGCTATCGCTATTTTTAAGCGGAGCGCTGGCTGGATTGGCCGGTGCCATCGAAGTATTCGGCATTCATCACCGTGTCCTGGAAGGCATCTCGTCCGACTTTGGTTTTACGGCGGTAATTGTGGCCTTACTGGGCAGGCTAAAGCCGCTCGGTATTCTCGGTTCAGCTTTGCTTTTATCCGGTTTAGTGGTTGGGGCTAATGCTATGCAAGTGTCGCAAGGGGTGCCTGTTTCAGTTGTATTAATGCTGGAAAGTATGATGGTTGCGTTTGTCCTGTTAGGTGAAAGTTATCGCCAAACGGCAGCAAAATAGAGAAAGGGAGCATAAGGTATGGATGTAGATATTTTGACAGGTTCGATGTTTTGGACCAGTGTAATCGCCGCAACCGTCCGGATGGCAGTCCCAATCTACCTTGCCGGTTTGGGTGAGATATTTTGTGAACGAGCCGGGGTTTTAAATATTGGCATTGAAGGACAAATGCTGACAGGTGCCCTGGCTGCCTTTTTCGCCACCTACTATAGCGGCAGTGTACTCACCGGAATGCTGGCCGGTGCCCTGGCCGGTTTGGCGATGGCCCTGCTGCTTGGTTTTCTCTGTATTAAACGGCAGCTTGATCAGACCACTATAGGGGTACTGCTGAATATCTTCTGCCTCGGCCTGACTAGTTTTTCCTACCGGGTCATTTTCGGCATTTCTGCGACCCCGCCTACGATACCGCCTTTAGCGGCTGTGTCAATCCCCTTTTTGAGCAATATCCCAGTGCTTGGGCCGGCCTTGTTTCAACAAAACCTATTTGTCTATGCCGCGCTTATTTCTGTGCCGGCAGCTTACTGGTTGCTGTTTCGCACGTCACTTGGTCTGGATTTGCGGGCTGCCGGCGAGAACCCCAGAGCTGCTGAAACCATGGGTGTAAATGTTGTCGCCATGCGCTATCTGGGCCTATGCCTCTGCGGCGCGTTAGCTGGATTAGCCGGTGCTTTTCTCTCCCTGGCATTATTAGGCCGGTTTGTTGACAACATCACCGCCGGTAGAGGTTTTATTGCTTTAGCCATTGTTATTTTTGGCTGCTGGAAACCGCACCGGGTATTGGGAGCCGCGCTCCTGTTCGGTTTTGCCGAAGCACTCCAATTGCGCCTGCAGGCAGTAGGTATGAACATTCCATATCAGTTTATGCTCATGTTCCCCTATGTACTGACTATCATTGTTCTGGCTATGACCAGCCGCCGCACATTTGCCCCCGCCGCCCTTGGTCAGCCTTATGCCCGGGAAAACGAATAGCCATGAGAAAAAGCCCGGATTTTCCGGGCTTTTTTCTCATGGTCTTTCATGAACACTTGGATTCATTTTATGCGGAGGGGTTTACTTCTAGTTAAACTGATCATGCTTTGTACGATTTTGTGGGCAATCTCTGGGTGAGAGTGGAAAAACCTTTGGAAAGCCAAACCGGACAATACTAATATTTCTACGGAATCCATGGCAGCAATATCTTCAGTGTGCTTAGTGAGCTCGGTTAATCCGTTTGCGCCGAAGTGCTGTCCAGGTATGGTGTACTCTTTTACCGGGCGATGGAAAGTTAATGATTTTAGCCTGCCGGAGATCAATATATTATAGGAATAACTAACATCACTTTGGTTGGTAATTATATCGCCTGAATCACACTGGACATAGGCGCCGCAGCAATGGATGAATTTTTTTGCTTCTGATACTGATAATTTGTGCAGTATAGCTATAGCCTCAGTTGGTGGACTAGCCAAACGCTTACACAAAACTGTCCATAGTTCTTCTTCTGTAACGATTTGACTATTGATAACAGGTGAATTCTTAGTGAAATTGGCATGGAACCATTCGACTGCTTGCATATTTACTGCTCCTCTTTTACGAGCTATACGAAAAAAGGGGGAACGTACTGTACGGAAATGGTCAATATCATTTACAACCAAGATAAAAGGGGTCAATAGACCGTAACCTGATTCAACAAAATTTTTGCTGTAACGGCGGAATCCCATCTGCTCATAGAGACGCAGCAAATGAAAATTAGAAGAGCCAAAGGCGAATTGTATTTGGTTACTGCAGAAAACCTCGTAACCTTTCACCATAAGCAGATAAAGTGCTGACGAGCTTCGATAAGCGGGAGCAATCATTAACTTTCCAGTATAGGCAAATTTATGATCACTATGTTCAGTATAAAAATCTTGAAATGTATCCAGAGATAGAAAGTCTACTATTTCCTGGGGAAATTGTGCAAGAGTGCCAATGTTGATCCGTGCAGTGCCGATTAGCTCTGAGCCAATTTTTGCATATAGCAGAACGGTCCATTCATCAAGTTCATCATACAATAGCTTATTAACATAGTCTGTATTCCCAAGCTGTTTGGACATTTCTTCTATATAGATTTGGTAACGTAAATGGTATACTTCCCTTTTTTCTGATGGAGTGATGGCTATGCCAATCTCAATAGAGTTTTCAGATGATTCTGCTGCGCAGGACATTGCTTTTTGATAGTTGTTTATCATTTTATTATCTCTCCTTCATATAGTTATTGACGTAAGAATTCTTGCAGAAAACGTTACGTTGTCATAACTATCACCCCCTTAATAGGGAATACGGAGAGATTCTACATAATCCTTGTAAAAAAATGTTAAATCATAGTGTAATAGGTAGAAAAATATAATATTTAGGTAAATAAAAAGCCCTTTTTCAGGAGTATTGCTGTACTCCCTGAAAAAGGGCCGGAGTGATTTGGAATTTTATGATACTGGCAGAGTAAAATAAACAAAAAACGTAGTTCCTTCATCGCTGGTATTGATTCTAATAACAGCATTGTGTCGGTGTGCTATTTGGTAACAGATTGGAAGCCCCAAACCTGTGCCTGTATCTTTGGTAGTAATAAACGGTGTACCCAATTTATCAAGTACATGTGTGGGTATTCCAGAGCCCTGATCGCTGATGGATAAAACAACTTTGGTATCTTCCACGAAGGTGCGAATAATCAGGTTCCCCCCTGTCGGCATTGCTTCAATACTATTACGTATTAGATTCAGCAGTAACTGGCGAATCTCATTTTCGTCTAGCAGTAATTCAGGAATATCAGTAAGATCAATATGTGCAAATATTTTTGAAGTAGTAGCATCTGCCTGAATTAGGGGGAACAATGCTTCGATAATATTGTTTAAAGAGCATATTTTAAAGTTAATTGCCCTGTTCTGGGACAAAGAAAGATATTCCCGAATAATGGTATTGGCTCTATCTATTTCCTCAATCATTAATTTGAATTTTTCTTTATCGGCTTGATATTTTTCTTTTCTTCCCAGAACCTGCAAGTAACCGCGTACAGTAGTCAGCGGATTTCTAATTTCATGAGCGACAGTTGCAGCCATACTACCTACCATATTCATCTTATCAAACATTGAGGTCATTTGTTCCAGCTTTTTTCGCACCGTGATGTCGCGAATAATACCTTCTAATGCTATGAGATGACCGTTTCCATCATAAATAGGGACACATTTCTGTTCGATCCAAAGGGAAGTTTTATCTTTGCGAATCAGGCGTAATGTTAGTGGAAATTCAATAGAGAGTGGTAGATTACTGATAAAATTGTCAAGCAGAGAATGATCATCAGGATGTATCAAATTGAGAACTAATTTATTGTCGGCGTAATATTCTTCGGGGGTATAACCAGTGAGGGTTAGAACAGAGGGGGTTATATATTCGATTTTTCGTTCAGGCAGTAGTTGATAATGAAAGATTACGTCAACAGCATTCTCCGCTAATAGCCGGTATTGAGTTTCCTTGTTTACCAGATCTGTTCTGGTCTTTTCAAAGTATACCATTAGTGTACCCATAGCGATAACCAGGCGCAATATCCCACCCAATAAGTAACCCCAAGGAGCAAACCATGATCCGCCAAGTGAAAAAGGCAGAGCTAAACTGAGTAAACTCCATAGAATGAATGCATATCCGGTAATTAAGCGGCCAATTCCTGGTAGTTCCAAGTGCCGTATAAAAGTTAAACCTATCCATATGATTGCAGAGCAGCAGATAAAGATGGTGGGTAACAATTTGTAAGCTAAGGATGAGTATAGGCCGTTTAACGCAACACTTAGGATGAAAATGCTGACAACTCCATATAACCACCATTTATTAAGCTTTTTGTTTACAAAATTGCAAGTGCCCCATACAAACATTAGAGCACTGATCATATTTAGCATTTGATATGTAGTCACGCCTAAGTCGGATTGTTTCCAAGAGAGTAGTCCTGAATCGAAAATCGCAAACCGTGAGAGAAGGATGAGCCAGCTTAGTGCCCATATACCCATGTAGCGTTCGCGATACAGTGCATACAAATAAATGTAAACAAGAACTATGGAAACCGTGCCAATCGATGATCCAATTACTGATAGTTGAATATAATCCATAATTACTCCTGGCGAAAGTTAATTTATTACATGAAATATTTGTTCTACATAAGGACAAATTTTCCTTCTTAAGGATCATTTGGCGTTTTTTGGTAGGCGCATTCAGGTTAAGAACATCCACTGAGAGTTCGCGCGCGTTTTTGTTACCTCTGCAAGGTGTTTTCCTCGACGGTAATAAAAGGAAAGAGACCAGTATTACATATAACTGGCCTCTTTCCTTTTATTTATTGCAGAGCGATCGAGGCTTATTATTAAGCCATTTTATTTATGATTCGCTGCAATTCACTGATCGCATTATTTAGACTGAGCACATCTTGATCGTCTAAATGTTCGATTTTCTTCTCTAATATCAGCATTGCTTTTTCTTTGACGTTCTCAACAATGTTCAATCCAGACGAGGTTATGCCTATTCGGATAATTCTCCTATCGAGGTTATCATATTCTCTCTGGGCAAAGCCTTCTGAAACCAGTTTATCAATAATCGGTGTCATCTGCTGCTTGGACATGAGCATTTCCTGGGAGAGTGCTGTCATGGTGGCTTTTTTTTCTCTTAAAATTACTAGTACATGAATTTGTATCGAACTAAGAATGACTTTAAATTGTTGTTCAACAGGTCGTACAAACTCCTTATCAAGGAGCGGAATTAAATGAAACATCATTTCAGCGGTTTTTACACGATCCAAAAAAAAGCACTCCTTATTTTTTATTGACAGTATACCATGAAACGGTTAACATATGTATATAGTAAATAAAAATTTACTATATACATATGTTGATTATATTCAAATATTAATAGTATATTAATATTTATATTATATCATGAGTACTACTACAAATCCAAGATAGCATTCAAAACGTCGATTGAGCTGATGCGAATCCCTGGAGGGGGCGCATTTCAAAATATTAATGCTTAAAGGAGAAATACATGACTACAGCTTCCGTTCATACCACTGATGTAAAAACTCTTCCGATTATGATTTCCTTGTTGGTTAGCGCCTTTCTCGGCATGTTTAGTGAAATGTCATTAAATGTTGCGTTAGGCAGTCTGATGAAGGAGTTAAGTGTTTCAACAACGACAGTTCAATGGTTAACCACTGGGTATATGCTTGTTATTAGTATACTAGTGCCAGTTTCAGCATTGCTGTTGCAATTGTTTACCACTAGGCAATTATTTATAACAGCACTTTCCTTATTTACGTTAGGCACGTTGGTGGCAGCAATCTCGCCAAGTTTTGCCGTGCTATTAATGGGAAGATTGATTCAAGCTGCAGGAACAGGGCTGTTGATACCATTAATGATTAATACGATATTGCTTATTACCCCGGCAGAAAAGCGTGGTTCGGTAATGGGGCTGATAGGATTGATCGTGATGTTCGCTCCAGCTATTGCACCGACTGTAGCTGGTTTAATTTTGCAATATCTGGATTGGCACTGGTTATTCTGGGTTCTTATTCCGTTTCTGATTTTAGATATAGGATTTGGTTGTAGATCCATGCAGAATGTATCCGAAGTCCGGAAAATCAAAATTGATTTTTTATCCATTCTATTGTCGACGATAGGCTTTGGCGGTCTGGTGTACGGACTTAGTAGTGCGGGAGAAGGGGTTGATGGTTGGTCTCATCCTACCACAATCATTGCACTGGTCACTGGGTTAGTAGTAGTTATTCTTTTTGTTTGGCGCCAATTAACAATGAAAGAACCAATGCTAGACTTGCGGGTGCTGAAATATCCAATGTTCTCACTTGGGATGGTGTTAGTAATAATTACGATGCTGATCATATTCTCATTCCTGCTGCTTACACCCTTGTACCTTCAAAATGGACTTAAATATTCTACCTATATTATTGGACTGGTACTTTTGCCAGGGGGAGTTCTTAACGGTCTGATATCTCCGGTTACCGGCCGGTTATTTGATAAATTTGGACCAACACGGATGGTTATTCCTGGCATGATCATTGTAGCAGTAACTTTATGGTTCTTTTCGCGAGTTACACTAACATCAACGATGCCGAATATTATTATCCTTCATTGCTTTTTAATGATTGGCGTGTCCATGATCATGATGCCTGCACAAACGAACGGGCTTAATCAGTTGCCGCGCAGACTATATCCGCATGGAACCGCGGTTATGAATACCGTTCAGCAACTGGCAGGGGCGGTTGGGACTGCGTTATGTGTTACTACCATGAATGCAGGACAACGCAGTTATCTGGCAGGCTTAGGAACCCCAGGGGCGTCCGAATTAACGAACGCGCTAATTGCTGGGATACAAAATTCTTTTACGTTAGGCTTTGATTTAGCTGTTATTGGGCTGTTAATGGCTTTGCTTATCAAACGAGCGTATAGTTCACAATCAGAATAATTTATCAGGAGGTTAGTATGAACAGATACCAGCGGTATTTCCTAGCAATTATCCCGATCGCCATGCTAATGACGTTAGCCCAGCCGGCGTTTGCCACGGCGGTAGAGCTATCGGTAGAAGACAGTATTGCTTTGGCTTTAAAGAATAACTATGATATAAAATATGCAAAATCTGCCAGGGAAAAATCCTATTGGGCCATGAAAGAAGCCAAGAAAAATAAAGGCATTTCCATCGATTTCACCCACACCGACCAGCGATATAACACTCCTCCGGCGGAGACCGGAACATCTGCATATGAATATACGACAAATTTTGATAACCAGATCGCCCTTACATTACCACTGTATTCTGGTGGAAAGCTGGAAAATCAAATTAAACAGGCTAAACTTGATCTCAAGGTAGCAGAACTGGATGTGGAGGCAGCCAAACAACAACTTAAACTGACAGTGGTTACTGAGTACCTTACCGTGCTTGAATACCTTAATGAAGTACGAGTGAATCAGGAGACGGTCAAAAATTATGAAGAACATTTGAAGCAGGTTAAGGATAAATTCGACTTGGGCCTAGTTGCTAAGACTGATGTGTTGTCAAGCCAGGTAGATCTAGCAAGTTCTCAGGATAATTTGGTAAAAGCCAAAAATAATTATACAAATGCAGTAGCTGCACTGAACAATGCTATTGGTTTACCCCATGCTACTGAAGTTACGCTAAAAGATGAGTTTGCTTACGAAAAATATCCAAAGACGCTGGAGGAATGTCTTCAATACGCTGTGGAGCACCGGCCCGAACTTATCCAATATGAGGCCAAAATCGCCAGTGCCAATTATGATGTGGATATTGCCAAAAGCGGCCGGCGGCCGACTGTTAATTTGACTGCCGAGCAGGACTGGTATGACAGCCATTTAATTGGCTCAAAAAATAGCAATTGGCTATTAAAATTAACCACATCGATCAATGTATTTGATACCGGTTTAACCAATTCTAACGTAAAGCAAGCCCAGCATAATGTGGATATGGTGCTGGATAAGGCCGGGCAGCAGCGTGATACGATCCTTTTGAATGTACGTGAGTATTATTTGAGTATGCATGAAGCCGAGAAGCGGATTGATTCCAATAAGGTATCTGTTGAATATGCCGAAGAAAGTTTAATGATCCAGAAAGCTCGTTATGAGGTCGGAATTGGAACTAACCTTGATTTGCGTGATGCGGTATTATCGCTGGACTCCGCTAAAAAGGATTATATCCAGGCATTGTATGATTATAATACGAACAAAGTTAAACTGGAACAGGCCATGGGTTTACCAGTGCAATAGCAGTGAAAGGTGGAGGGATGACAATTGAGTATCAAGGGTTCAAAAAAATTGTACATTGGATTGTTTGTTGTAGTTATTTTGCTTGGCATTGTTGTTGCACGCAGCGGGATATTGCCCACAACACAGATGAATAAAGCCCCGCAGGCTGTAGTGGTAAAGGCTATGCAAGTAGTAACGCGTGATACACCTATCAGCCGTGAATTTGTGGGTCAGGTAAAAGCAAAAAGTGAAGTAAAAATCATGTCAAAAGTAGCTGGGAATGTTGTTGCGAAGATGGTGAATGGCGGCGATACTGTCTATAAAGGCCAGCCTTTGTTCCAAATCGATAATAAGCAATACCGGTCAGCGATTAATTCAGCCAGGGCTGCGTTGCTAAAATCGCAGGCAACACTTAATAATACACAGAAAGACTTGGAGCGCTACCGTAAATTGGCAGATCTAAAAGGAATTTCCCAGCAAACGTTAGACTCCTACATATCCCAGGCTGAAGAAGAAGCGGCTACGGTTGAGGTTAGCCGGGCAACCTTGCAGCAGGCCATCGAGGATGAGCAGGATACCTTAATTGTTTCGCCAGTTGATGGCCGCATCGATGTGAATGATGTAAGTCTTGGTTATTATGTGGCAGCCGGTTCGACAACAATGGCTACCGTTTCCACAATAAATCCGGTTTGGGTACAGTTCAGCATGAGCGAAACTGAGTACCTGAATTTTATCCAAAAAGGCAATGGATCACTGCCTGCCAGCTTTAAGGATCATCTGAACCTTGTACTAAGTGACGGAACGGAATATCCACTCATAGGTCGGGTGGAGCAAATCGATCGGGGAATCAGCGATACAACAGGCACGATTACGATCAAAGCTCGTTTTGATAATCCGCAAAATTACTTGTTGCCAGGGATGTTTGCCCGGGTAGTTGCTCAAGAAACTGTGAGGCAGGGAGCTTTACTGATTCCACAAAAGGCGGTTAAGGAAGTGTTGGATAATACCTTTGTTATGATCGTAACCGACGCTAACAAGGCCGAAAGCAGGCAAGTGAAACTTGGCGATAGAATTGGCGATATGTGGTTGGTGGAAGAAGGTCTCAGCGGCACTGATCGTGTTGTTGTGGACGGTATCGACAAGGTAAAACAAGGAAATGATGTACAAATAACAATGATACAACCGGATGCACAGACTCCGGCTAAGCTATAGGGGGCGTTGTTATTATGGCCAATTTCTTTATTAACCGCCCTATTTTCGCCATCGTTTTGTCGATTATTATTACCTTATTGGGCACAACTGCCGCCTTTACTCTGCCGGTAGCACAGTACCCGCAAATTTCGCCACCAACAATTTCAGTAAGCACTACATACCAAGGGGCTAATGCAGATGTTGTTGATCAAACTGTAGCCCAGGTCATTGAAGAACAGGTAAATGGTGTCGAGGACATGGTTTATATGTCTTCCACCAGTACAGATTCCGGTTCTTATTCATTGAATATACAGTTTGAAACAGAAAAAAATTCTGATACGGCATCAGTACAAGCACAGAACCGAGTAGCGCAGGCCAATGCATCTTTACCCAGTACGGTGCAAACAACTGGTGTTACAACCCGCAAATCCTCGCAGGATATGTCGCTTATTTTTACCCTCTGGTCGCCCAATGACAATTATGATGCTAATTTCTTAAAAAACTATGGTAGTATTTATCTGATTGATGATATCAAACGGGTCAGCGGTGTTGGCGAAGTAACGGCATTTGGCTCGGATTACAGCATGCGGATCTGGCTGCAGCCAGAAAAGATGGCGCAATTATCGATTTCAGTCGGTGAAGTGACTTCAGCGATTGAATCACAAAATATTCAGGCGGCTGCAGGTGCTTTTGGTAAAATGCCTACGGCGTCTGATCAGCAATTCCAGTATACAGCCAAGGTAAAAGGCCGCCTCACTGATCAGAAAGAGTTTGAAAATATTATAGTTCGTTCGAAAGCAGACGGTTCATTTGTTCGGATTAAGGATATCGCTCGGGTGGAGTTGGGCAGTAAGGAATATAATTTTAACGGCTTGCTGAATAATCATGTGGCAGGTGGGTTTGCCGTTAAGCTAACCAGTGATGCCAATGCCTTAGAGACGATTAGCAATGTAAAAAAGGTGCTGGAAAAATCGTCGAAGAATTTTCCCGGCGATATGGAATATAAACTTGTGGTTGATAATACTGAATTCGTACGCGAATCAATGGTGGAGGTAGTTAAAACCTTTGCCGAAGCACTACTGCTTGTTGTAATTGTGGTGTTTGTGTTCCTGCAGAGCTGGCGGGCCACGTTGATTCCTTTGCTGGCAATTCCGGTATCCTTGCTGGGCACCTTTGCTGCTTTTAGTACACTAGGCTTTACTATCAACACACTTACGTTATTTGCGATGGTACTGGCCATAGGGCTTGTTGTTGATGATGCGATTGTTGTTATAGAGGCAGTCGAGCATCATATGCGGTATTCTAGCCTTTCCCCCCTTGAGGCCACCAAGCGAGCAATGAGTGAGGTGTCCGGCCCAGTAATTGCCATTGCGTTTGTACTGGCGTCAGTATTTATCCCAGTTGCTTTTTTGGATGGTACTACGGGAATTTTGTACAAGCAATTTGCATTAACCATTGTGGTATCGATGGCTTTGTCGGCTATTGTTGCTTTATCACTTACGCCGGCCCTGTGTGTATTGCTGCTTAAACCCCATGATCCACAGGCGCACAGTGGTTTATTGGCTAGATTTTTCAGCGCTTTCAATAATTGGTTTGAAAGAAGTATTGTGCGGTATGGCAGCGGGCTCTGCAAACTTATTCCTAAAGCCCGACTGTGCCTAGTTTTATTGGCAGTCTTACTCATCTTGACCGGTGGGTTATATAAAATGGTACCGTCTTCCTTTGTGCCAGAGGAAGATCAGGGCTACTATATAACGGCTATCACTTTGCCGGAAGCGTCCAGCCTGAACCGAACCATTGATGTGATGAGGCAATTTACCGAAAAAGTAAGTGCTCAGTCCGGCGTTCACAATATCATGGCGCTATCAGGATTGGATATAATGGGGGGCGGTACTAAGACGAATGCTGGAGCTATGTTTGTTACCCTGGATTCCTGGGACAAGCGGCAAATGCCCCAATTACAGCTAAAAGCTCAAATAGGTCAGACTTTCACGAGTGGAGCTCAGTTTCCTGAAGCCACGGCGATTGCGTTTGCTCCGCCTAGTTTACCAGGGTTGGGAACGGTCGGCGGCTTTTCTCTGATGCTGCAAGATCGGAGCGGCGGTTCACTGAATGATTTGGACAGTATGGCCCAAAAGTTCGTGGCGGCTGCGAAAGAGCGTCCGGAGATTGCCTCGGTTATGTCTACCTTTAAAACCAATACCCCGAGCTATGAATTTGAGGTAGACCGAGAGAAGGCCGAACAACTTGGTGTAGCTGTTGATGACGTATTCACGGCGTTGCAGGTATTCCTGGGCGGTACTGAGGTAAATGATTTTAATAAATTTGGTCGTTCCTACAAGGTTACGGTGCAGGCAGAAAATTCATTTCGTGGTGATGTGAACGCGACGCGGTTCCTTAATGTAAAAAGTTCTAATGATACAATGGTGCCATTGAATACTCTGCTTAAACCGAAAAAGATTAACGCACCAACGATCATTACTCGGTTTAATGGGGTGAAAGCTGTTCAAATCAGCGGTACACCGGCCTCTGGGTACAGCTCCGGTCAGGCCATGACTGCCCTGGAAGAAGTGGCAGAGCAAACCTTATCTAATGGTTATACCTATGAGTGGTCTGGGCAAAGTCGTGAGGAAAAACTTTCCGGATCGCGGACGCCGATTGTGTTTGGTATGGCGATTATCTTTGTCTTTTTGTGTCTGGCTGCTCTCTATGAAAGCTGGAGTGTTCCTTTTGCGGTATTGCTAACAGTACCAACTGGTGTTTTTGGAGCCTTCCTCTTCCAGTATGTGCGGAATTTGGAAAATAGCGTATATATGCAAATCGGGTTAATCATGCTCATTGGTCTGGCTGCGAAGAATGCAATATTAATAGTTGAGTTCGCCAAAGTCAGGGTTGACCAGGGAATGAATCCAGTTCAAGCTGCCATTGAAGCGGCAAAAACCCGTCTGCGTCCGATCATTATGACATCACTCGCCTTTATTATTGGCTGCATTCCATTAGCGATAGCCACTGGTGCCGGTGCCGGTGCCAGAAATTCTATGGGAACAGCAGTTGTTGGCGGTATGTTTACAGCGACAGCGATGGGAATATTCTTAATCCCTGTTCTTTTTGTTGTGGTAGAAATTATAACAGAAAAGGTTACTAGCTGGCGTAAAGGTGGAAGCAAGTCTGTAAATGTACATTAAGTTATTTGGGAAAAAGCCTCTTTACCAGATAACTTGCAGAAAATATATAATAAAATGAAATTTCCATGTAGGTATAGCAGGAATTTTCAAGATAGTGAAGAAACAGTATAGAAAAGATTTCCAATTAATGAGGCGATGCAGCCTTTCAGGCAGGTAAAACTGCTTGAAAGGTTTTTTTATTCTCAATATAAATCTTTGCATGGCATATTGAAGCCAGCAGTTTTGTCAGTAGGCCATGAAAAGATTTATTTTATATAGTAAAGCATTATTTGAAATGGGGGGAAAGCATGAAAAAGTTAAGTTATCTGATGGTGCTGGTGTTACTGGTCATGGTTCTGGGCGGCTGTGGCAGCAGCAAACCGGCAGAGCAAGCCAGCAAAAAGGTACCCAATGATGTTTTGGTTGTCGGTATGTCTCTGGATTTGGCAACTTTAGATCCGGCTGCAACAATGGACAATGCTTCTTGGAAAATTACCTATCCCTGTTATGACCGTCTTGTCCAATATAAAACCAATAATGGTAAAAGCAGCACTGAGGTTGAACCAATGGCAGCAGAATCCTGGTCGGTAAGCCCTGATGGCAAGGAGTGGATATTTAAACTCCGTAAAAATATTAAATTTCATGATGGCAGCCCACTGACGGCACAGGCGGTAAAGTTCAGTTTCGATAGGGTCATGAAAATTAAGAAAGGACCTGCCGACTATTTCCCGACACTGAAAGCAGTGGAAGTTGTTGATGATTATACAGTAAAATTTGTAATGGAAAAACCCTTTCCGCCGTTTTTATATACGCTGGCAACAAACGCGGCCAGCATCATCAATCCCAAGGTTATGGCACATGAAAAGAACGGCGATTTAGCTTCCGGTTATCTTGTCGATCATACCATGGGCAGCGGCGCTTACGATCTGAAGGAGTGGAATCTGGGCCAGAATATTAAGCTCCAGGCAGTGAATGACTATTGGGGCGGCGCGCCTGCACTGAAGACGGTACTCATCCAGTTTATTAAAGATCCATCGGCTCAGCGCCTGCAACTGGAAAATGGCGATATCGACATTGCGGAGAGTATTCCCACTGAACAACTCGATCAGTTGAAAACCAAACCGGATCTCCAGATTGTTGAAAGTCCCAGTCTGCTGGTCAGTTATGTGTATCTGAACAACAAGAAGGCGCCGCTTGATAATGTCAAGGTCCGGCAGGCCCTAAACTATGCCATTGATCATAATGCCATCATCCAGGGAGCGATCAAAGGCAAAGGCATTCAATTGAAAGGACCAATTCCCGAAGGATTGTGGGGATATGATCCCAATGCAAAAGGATATAACCTTAACATTGAAAAAGGCAAACAACTTCTGGCAGAGGCCGGTTTTGCTCAGGGGCTGACGTTGAAGCTACTTTATTCCGATTACAAGAGCTTCTGGGAAAGTGAGGCTTTGCTGCTGCAGGACAATCTGGCGAAAATTGGGGTAAAAGTTGAACTGG
Source organism: Sporomusa malonica (assembly GCF_900176355.1). GTDB lineage: Bacteria > Bacillota > Negativicutes > Sporomusales > Sporomusaceae > Sporomusa > Sporomusa malonica. The sequence goes on from NZ_FWXI01000001.1 coordinate 103,012, forward strand.
AAAAAATAGCATGGGCTACGTTAAGAGACAAGGTGGATCGGGCTGATTACGATCTGTGTCTTGGAGCCTGGAGCCCGGATTACGCCGATCCCCAGATGTTCATGACATATTGGTACGACTCCCGGATGTTCGGTCTGGCCGGTAACCGGGCATTTTATAAAAACGATGCGGTAGACGCACTGCTGCGTGAGGCCGAACAGATCAGTGACCAGGGGGCACGCACCAAGCTCTACCAGCAAGCTCAGGCGATTGTCCTGGAAGAGGCTCCGTATATTTTACTGTTCCAGAGCAACAGTATGGTCGCCATGCGCAAAAACGTGCAGGGCTACGTGTACAACCCTATGTTGGAATCCATGTACAACTTTGAAAGCATGAAGAAGAACTGATAGTAGTATGAGTGTTTGGGGATATGGATATGTTGCGGCATATCCATATCTGCGCTTTGGAGGGAGAAGATGTTTGTTTTACGCTACTTAATTAAACGTTTACCTCATTTGCTGGTAGTATTTCTGGGGGTATCTATCATTACCTTTGCCATATCCCATGTGATTCCGGGCGATCCGGCGCGGATGCTGGTGGGACAGCGGGCGAGCCAGGAAACGCTGGAAAAGGTTAGGGTAGAGCTGGGGCTGGATAAACCTGTCCCTATTCAATATCTCCGGTATATGACAGATTTGCTACAGGGGGATATGGGCACCTCCATTCGTACTCAGCAACCGATTGCCAAGGAGCTAAAGAAGTATTTTCCGGCTACGCTGGAGCTTACGCTGGTTAGCATGCTGCTTGCTTTGGTTTTCGGGATCTTGCTGGGGGTAGCTGCCGCTGTCCGGCGTGACCGGTGGGTTGACCATATAAGCCGTATTATTTCCCTCATCGGCGTTTCCACTCCCTTATTCTGGTCCGGTCTGGTGGTCATGATTATCTTTTATAAATGGCTGCAATGGTTTCCGGCTTCCGGGCGGCTGGACTCCTTCATCAGTCCACCGGCCTATGTAACCGGGATGTATATTATTGATGGCATATTGGCAGGCAATTGGCAGGTAGTGGTGAGCGCTGCCGAGCATCTGGTGCTGCCTGCCAGTTGTCTGGCTTATATCCAACTGGCGGTTATCGCGCGGCAGGTGCGCTCCAGCATGATCGATGCGTTGGCGCAGGACTATATTCGTACAGCCAGAGCCTGTGGTCTTGCTGAATGGAAGATTATTTATCAGTATGCATTGAAAAATGCCTTATTGCCGACAGTGACGGTAGCCGGGTTAATTCTCGGCGAATTGCTGGGTGGCGCTATTATTACCGAAACTATTTTCGGTTGGCCCGGTATGGGGAAATATGTCGTGGACTCAGTGGCTTTTCTTGATTTTCCCGCCATCATGGGGTTTACGCTGGTGGTTTCTGTCGGGTATGTTCTGATCAATCTGTTGGTTGATTTGCTATACCGGGTGCTTGACCCTCAGATCAGGGAGGCCGACTAATATGATGAGTGCCTGCAAAACATTTGCTATTTTACGTCGCAATTCCTTGACCCTCATGGGTTCAATTATTGTGTTACTGATGCTGGTCATTGGTCTTGGTGCGCCGGTGATTGCTCCCTACGATCCTGTTGCTATCGATGTGCCGGCCAGATTACAGCCACCCGGGGCGCAGCACTGGTTCGGCACTGACGAAATGGGGCGGGATATCCTGAGCCGGGTGATTTACGGCTGCCGAATATCGGTACAAGTTGGTCTGGCTATTGTTGTCATTGCGGCGGTGACCGGAACGATCATCGGCAGTGCTGCTGGCTATCAGGGCGGCAAAACAGATCAGGCTGTCATGGCGTTGACTGATATTGTCTTGTCCTTTCCCTCCATGGTTTTAGCCATGGCGTTGGCGGCCGCACTCGGCCCCAGCTTGTTTAATACTATGCTGGCTGTAGCAGTTGTGAAGATTCCTGTTTACATTCGTTTGGTGCGGGGACAGGTATTGTCATTGAAAGAACGGCAATATGTCCGGGCCGCGCGTACCTTTGGCGCCACGCCGCTGTGGATCATTCCCCGGCATATTATTCCAAACTGTATTGCTCCTGTACTGATTCAGATGACGCTCGGCATTGGGGAAGCCATTTTGACTGCGGCGTCGCTGAGCTTTATCGGGCTGGGCGCCCAGCCGCCGACTCCTGAATGGGGTGCCATGATCAGCACGGCCCGTTCGTATGCGATTGATCAGTGGTGGTATGCCGGTTTTCCCGGAGTGGCTATCTTCATTACTGTTGTAGGGTTTAATTTGCTGGGCGACGGGATTCGTGACATATTGGACCCGCGGGCCAAAAACTAATCAGGGAGAATGCACATGGAGAATTCAGTACTGTCTATCTGTGATCTCGCGGTCGATCTCACTATTGGTCGCGAGAAAGCGCGGGTTTTGCATGAGGTATCGTTAACGGTGACTGGTGGCGAAATTCTGGGTCTGGTTGGCGAGTCCGGCTCCGGCAAGTCGATTACGGCGGCGGCTATTATGCAACTTCTGCCAGGCGGGAAAGCAGCTATTACCGGCGGAAGCATTAGTTTCCGCGGTCAGGAATTGACGCGGAAAACGCCGGCAGAAATGAGGAAAATTAGGGGTAAAGAGATGGCAATGATCTTTCAGGAGCCCATGACCAGCCTGAATCCGGTGTTTACCATTGGCCGACAGCTGACCGATGTGATCATGACACATCAGGATATGAGTAAAAGGCAGGCCGAAGCACATGCGACAGCCATGCTGGAAGCTGTTCACATTCGGGAGCCAGAACGCATTTTACGGAGTTATCCTCACGAGTTGAGTGGCGGGATGCGGCAGCGGGTCATGATTGCCATTGCGTTGTCATGCTCGCCGGCGCTCTTAATCGCCGACGAGCCGACCACTGCGCTTGATGTTACCATTCAGGCGCAGATATTACGGCTGCTGCAGGAGGCTGTCAAACAAACCGGCGCTGCCGTAATTTTTATTTCCCATGACCTGGGCGTGGTTTCGCAAATCTGTGACCGGGTGGCGGTCATGTATGCCGGCGAGGTTGTGGAATGTGGCGGGACGGCTCAATTATTGCACACACCCCGGCACCCCTATACCCAAGCGCTGCTTGCTGCTATTCCAGACTTTTCCACAATGGCCGGACAACTGTCAGCCATTCCCGGAACGGTTCCGGATGTGCGCAGTATTTTGCCAGGCTGCCGGTTTCAGCCGCGTTGTTCCTGTACCCAGGATATTTGTACAGGCAAGAAACCGGAGAATATAACCGTGCGGGCCGGACATACTGTTCGCTGCTGGTTGGTAGCAGAGGAGGAAGCTGGAGATGCAGCCGTTGCTAAAACTGGATGCTGTTGAAAAACATTTTGTAAAGAAAACATATCTGGGCAAAGAAAGTATCTTCCGGGCGGTCGACGGGGTAACACTTGCTGTCAATAAAGGCGATACCCTTGGCATTGTCGGGGAATCCGGCTGCGGGAAAAGTACGCTGGCCAATTTGATCGTCCGTTTGGAAGAGCCTACAGGCGGGCGGATCTTTCTGGAGGGGGTAGAAATATCTCATCTGCCGGAAGCCAGGCTGCGACCTTTACGTCCGCGCATACAGATTATTTTTCAGGATCCTTACTCTTCCCTAAATCCGCGAATGAATGTTGAACAAATCATTACCGAGCCGATGCGTGTTCTGGGAAAATGGACTCAGGACGACATGCGCGGCAAAGCGGTATCACTGCTAAACCTTGTCGGACTGACCAGTGATCATTTGCGCAGGTACCCGCATGAATTCAGTGGCGGACAGCGTCAGCGGCTGTCTATTGCGCGGGCTTTAACGACTGAACCGGAAATATTGATTCTGGATGAGCCAACATCGGCTCTGGACGTATCGGTACAGGCACAGGTTTTGAATCTGTTGCAGCAGTTGCAAAAAAAGCTGGGATTGACTTATGTTTTTATATCCCATAATTTGGCAGTGGTAAAATATGTAGCCAATCGCGCGGCAGTCATGTACCTGGGTAAGATCCTTGAAACAGGCAAGGCTGATGACATCATGCTCAATCCGGTTCATCCGTACACCCAGGAGTTAATCAGTGCTGTACCTGCCATCGGCAAACCTTTAGCCTCAAATCGTCCGGATTGCGGGAACGAAAGCAATAAAAAACAGGTAAGTTCCGGTTGTTTGTACCGCTTACGGTGCAGGCAGGCGTCCAGTGTTTGCAGTCAGGTTATGCCTGAGCTTCAGGATTGCGGTCCCGATCATCAGGTTGCTTGTTGGGAGGTTGGAAGAAATGCGTAAATTACGGGAGAATCTGGTTGCATCCTTGCAAGGGGGCGGCGTTCCGGTAGGGCGGGTAGCTGTCTGTTATCAAAGCCAAAAAGCATTGGCCCAAACCATAGCCGGTTTGCTGCCTTATCCCACACTGTTAATCAACAGCCTGGCCAGTTTTAACGAAGAATCCGGTCTGGATGGTGTTAGTCACGCCATTGAACTGTACGAGCCAGAGGCACCCGGATATGATCTGTGCCGCCGGCAACGCAACCGGATGCAAAGCGCCGGTTGCCGGATCGTGTCCTTGTTTGACTGGCGTGATGACTATTTGCAGGATGACTTCTGGGGTATCACCGATTATAATATTCTGGCGCAGCAACTGGAGATAATAAAACGGGAACTTAGTAAAGTGGATTCCTTCCATATTACATCTGAATTAGGTACCGACATCACTTTTTCGGTCAGAGGGCGTTCCTGGATTATTGCCAATGGCTTTTGCCGCAATGACGGGCTGGCGCAGATGCCTGACGGAGAGATTTATACCTGTCCTGTTGAGGATACCTTTACGGGAGTTATCGTCATTGATGGTACTGTCAGCCGTTCCTGGCTGCCCCGGGAGCCACAGCGCCTTGAATTTAAGTGTGGCAAACTTGTTGATTGTTCACCGCAGTTTGCAGAATATATTAAGCCGCACGGTCCGGACATTTATCTCATCGGCGAATTCGCCCTTGGGCTCAACCCGGACCACCGACAGGTCGTTCGCAATATTTCCGTCGATGAGAAAGCTGCAGGCACTGTGCATTTTGCTCTTGGTGACAGCTATAATCTGGGGAAGAACAAGTGTATTTGTCATGTCGATATGGTAGTTCGCAATCCCCGTATTGAAACCACACCTTATGTTAAGTTGCCTTATTTTGAAAGCAATGCGTGAAGTGAAGCAGCGCATACCATGATGCCTGAAGCCGCGGGAAAATGGTATGCGCCAAATAAAACTAGCTAGTGGGTGAAGGCTTTGCAACTAGGGGAAAAAATACGGAATCTGCGCAAGGAACAAAAGTGCACTATCGAGCAGCTTGCTCAGATGGCAGACCTGAGCTCCGGTTTGATCAGCCAAATGGAACGGGATATTATTGTACCCTCAGTATGGTCGCTCTGGAAGGTAGCAAAGGCATTGAATGTTCATATTAACTACTTTTTTGACGAGTATGAGATGGATAATCCGGTTGTTCGCAAAGATGAGAGAAAAAAAATCATCCTGCCTAAATCCAATGTTACTTATGAATTGCTGAGTCCCCATTTAAACAGAAAGATGGAATTCTTACTGATAAAAATCGAGCCAGGAATGGAAAATTTTGATGAGCTAATTTGCCATGAGGGTGAGGAATGCGGCTATATGCTGCAAGGAATCATGAAAATTCGCTGGGGCAGTAAAGAATATATCCTGCATGAAGGGGACAGTATTTATCTGGACAGCACCGTGCCACACCGCTTTATCAATATCGGCGATGTGACCGCAATTTCCATATGGACCATGACGCCGCCGACTTTCTAATGACCCACACTCCTTTTCTTTACGCTTCCAGCGCCTGCGCTAAATCTGCGATAATATCATCAACATCTTCTATGCCTACCGACAAACGCAGCAGACAATCACTGATGCCTAACCGCTGAAGGATTTCGGCTGGAATATCGGCATGGGTTTGCACCGCCGGGAAGGTAATTAAGGATTCGACACCGCCTAAGCTTTCGGCAAATTGGAGAATTTTTACTTTACGCAGCACTTGTTCAGGCAGACGAGGATGATCTACGACAAAAGACAGCATGCCGCCGTAGCCTGTGGCCTGGGCGTCCTGTATTTCTTTGCCTGGATGATCTGGCAGTCCCGGGTAATAAACTTTGGTAACGCTTGGATGAGAGGTAAGCCATTTGGCGACAGCCAGCGCGTTTTCTTCATGCTGGCGTAATCTAAGGGCCAGGGTTTTCAGGCCGCGCAGCAGCAGCCAACTGTCCTGCGGCCCAAGAACAGCGCCAACAGCATTCTGGACAAAGCCAATTCTTTCACAGAGAGCAGCATCTTTGGCTACAACAAGGCCACAGATGACATCGTTATGGCCTGATAAATATTTGGAACCGCTGTGAACTACTATGTCAGCGCCAAGGGGTAGAGGACGTTGAAAATAGGGAGACAAAAAGGTGTTGTCAACAATAACATGAATGGGAGTTTCACTGCTTTTCCGGGCGAGAGCAACAATGGCTTTTATATCAGCGATTTTCATCAGTGGATTTGTCGGAGTTTCAAGCAGAATGGCTTTGGTTGCTGGCAGAATTGCCTGTTGTACTTGGGTGATGTCGCCGGTATCGACAAAAGTAGCAGTGAGGCCAAACTGGGTAAATATTTTGTCCAGAATACGGTATGTCCCGCCATAACAGTCTTCTGTTATGATGATGTGATCGCCAGGACGATAAAGCATAAGTATGGACGTAATGGCCGCCATGCCAGAGGCAAAGGCAAAGCCGGCGTGGCCTTCTTCAAGATTCGCTACAGCTTCTTCTACTGCTTTACGGGTTGGATTTTGACTACGGGAATAGTCATAGCCTGTGCTCCGGCCAAGCTCAGGGTGACGGAAGGTAGCTGTCTGGTAAATAGGAGTGCTGATGGCACCTGTTGTTTTGTCAGTAACCAGACCGGCTTGAACGACTTTAGTTGCAAATTTCATAATGATCATCTCCTCGTATAATAATGGCAGACAAAAAGCAGCTCTTCCACAAGAAGAGCTGCTTATATACGCTGATAACTCATCTTCCGGATTGCTCCGCTGGATTTAGCACCTTGCGTAAACGCTGGTTGCTGGGTATCATAGGGCCAGTCCCTCTACCACTCTTGATAAGTTTGTATTCAATTATTGGATATCATTTTGTCATAATTATTAACATTTGTCAATATACATTTGGTCGTGGTGGATTATGTTCTTCTTATTGACGCCAGTTCGAAAACCATATATCATAATTTCAAAAGGAAACATCTGTTTTGGGGAATATAGGAGGCCGTGATACTATGACTGATGTGACAGATATTCAGGCGTTAATCAAAAAAGCCGAAACAACCCATGAACTTTCTAAGAGTGAAATTGTTACGCTATTAACAGATAATCAATATGTAGATGAGTTTTTTGCGGCCGCGGATCGGGTGCGGCGAAAATATGTGGGTGATGAAGTCCACCTGCGCGGCCTGATTGAGTTTTCGAATATTTGTAAACAGAACTGCCTATATTGTGGACTTAGGCGTGATAATAAAAAGGTAGATCGTTACCGGCTGGACACTGATACTATTCTTGATTTTGCCGTCAAAGCTAAATCCTACGGCTACCGCACAGTAGTACTCCAGTCTGGTGAAGATGAATGTTTTGACGTTGATACTATGGTCAACATTATTAAGAAAATTAAAGAGCTTGGCTTAGCGATAACCCTTAGTGTGGGTGAAAAGCCCCGAGAAGTGTACCAGGCATATCGCGAAGCTGGCGCTGATCGATATCTTCTCAGAATTGAGACTACAGACAAAGGCCTTTACGAAAAATTAGATCCGGGTATGAGCTGGGATAACCGGGTGCGGTGTCTGAAGGATATCAAAGAACTGGGTTTTGAATTGGGTACAGGCTGCTTGGTCGGTATTCCGGGACAAACAATTGAGTCATTGGCTGACGATATTCTTTTCTTTAAAAAGATGGACGCTGATATGATAGGGGTAGGACCGTTTATTCCTAATCCTGATACGCCGCTTGCTGCTGAAATTGGTGGTACTTTTGAGCTAAGCACCAAAGTTATGGCGATGACCCGCCTGCTATTGCCTGATATTAATATTCCGGCGACTACGGCGATGGAATCGCTCAATCCCCAGGGCCGGGTGCTAGCGCTGCAGCGTGGCGCCAATGTGGTAATGCCTAATGTTACTGAGGGTGAGTATCGCCAAATGTATCTTTTGTATCCTGGAAAGATATGTATTAATGACACGCCAGCTCACTGCCGGTCTTGCATTACCGGCAAAATTCAGGGCATTGGTCGAAAAGTCTCTGAGACGCATGGATTCAGGGAAAAACGCGCGTAGTAGAGCAAATGGAGGAAATATCTTAATGACTAAACAGGAAACTGTGAGCATAAGCAAGCATTTTACTGAAGCCGGACTTGAGCTTATTGAGCAAGCGGTGCAAGATATTACTTTTGGCTCGCTTACTTTAGTAGTCCAAGACTCCAAAGTAATTCAAATTGAGAAGCTGGAAAAAATCCGGATTTGTGACCAACAGCCTAAAGCGGCCAGCAAAACAGTCACGCAAGTGGCAGTTGGGGCCGCTTTGCGGACACGGATTTTACAATCTGTAAGCGGCATGGAGTATGGCAAGGTTGCGATCCAAATTCAGTCTGGCCAAATTACACAGGTTGAGCGAACAGAAAAATATCGAGTAGGTAAATTTATGGGGCTTAACGGTGAAGGAATCTAAAACTGTATATTAGAGGGCTGATTGGTTATTACATTAGAGGCCGAGGACTGTTTTTTCACAACAGCCTCGGTCTTTTGGCTATTTAGAGGAGGTATTAGAGTTTTTGCAGTTGAAGAGTATACCAAATAGATTTTGACACTAAAGGTCATCATGGCGGTATAATTAAAGCATAGAAACTATAAACAAGTGAGGAATTCGGGTATGGAAAATAAGAAAACGGTATTTGACTTCGATACAATCATCCCCCGCCGGGGAACTGGCAGCAGTAAATGGGATGCGGTGGAAAAAGTATTTGGCAGTCGGGATGTGCTACCACTATGGGTCGCCGATATGGATTTTGCCACGCCCGCTGCTGTAACAACCAAGTTGCTGGAGCGGGCGCAGCATCCTATCTATGCTTATAATACACATGAGGCACCGCTCTATCAGTCATTTATTGACTGGGTCAAACATCGGCATCATTGGGAGATTGAACAAGACTGGATTTTACTGGCTCCGGGCGTTGTTCCGTCAATCATCCTGTCTATTTTAGCCTTGTCAGATCCAGGAGATGGCGTTATTATTCAACCACCAGTATATCCACCATTTTTTGCTTCCATCAAGGATAATGACCGGAAGATTGTGGAGAATCCGCTGATTGTTAAGAATGGCCGTTATGAGATTGATTTTGATGATCTGGAGCAGAAGCTGGCCGATCCCCAAAATAAGTTATTGCTGTTCTGCAGCCCGCATAATCCGGTTGGCCGGGTATGGAGCAAGGCAGAACTGGAAAAAATATATGAACTCTGCCAAAAATACCAGGTCAATATCCTGTCAGATGAAATCCACAATGATCTGGTTTACGGGGAGCAGCAGCATACTGTTTTTGCCTCACTTGGCATGCCGGTGGCTAAAGAGACTGTTACTTTTATGGCTGCCAGTAAAACATTTAATATCGCGGGGCTTAATTTCTCGTTTATCGTCGTTCCCTGCAAGCGCAGACGGGCTTTAATCAGTTCCTGGTTTGCCAAATTGCATATTAACCGCAACAATCTTTTTGGTGCAGTTGCCACCGAAACCGCCTACAGGGAAGGTGAGGCATGGCTGGATTCTTTGTTGCAGTATCTTGAGGGGAACGCTGACACTGTAGTCGAGTTTGTCCGGAACCGGCTGCCTGGTGTCAAAGTAGTCAAACCTGAGGGTACTTTTTTGGCATGGCTGGATTTTCGCGACTATTTTACCAATGCCAAAGATCTTGAAGAGTTTCTTGTACATAAAGCAAGAGTGGGACTTAATCCAGGCAAAAATTTTGGGAGCCAGGGAGAAGGCTTTGCCAGGCTAAACTTTGCTACCCAGCGCAGTGTGCTGCTGGAGGGATTAACTAGGATAGAAAAGGCGCTTCAGGCAATTAAATAGCCAACCAGGTAGTATACAAACCGATACTATGGCACAAATTAGTGCGTACTTGTGCATTGAAATCCGAAAGGATAAGATGATAATAGGGATTTATTTCCTATAAGTAAGTACAACGAGGGAGGTTTCTGGATGCCCTATTTACTGGAACCATTACAGATCGGGTCTTTAAACTTGACCAACCGCCTGGTTATGCCGCCAATGGCTACTTCCAAGGCTGCACCGGATGGTAAGATCAGCCCAGCCATCCTTGAGTATTATAATGAAAAGACAGCCGGTGGTTATCTCTCGCTGGTCATCATTGAGCACAGTTTTATACAGCAGGCAGGGAAAGCCAGTGAGAATCAGCTGTCTGTCGCTGACGACAGTGTCGTTGAAGGCTTAAAAGAACTGGCAGCCGTTATCCATCGTAATGGGGCCACAGCTGTAATGCAAATCAATCACGCCGGGAGTGCGGCAGACAAGGCAGTAACCGGTGTTACTCCGGTTGGGCCATCGGCTGTGAAGAATCCCCGTAAGGGTGGAGTGCCTCATGAGCTTACCCGGGAGGAGATTGGCGCGATTGTTGCAGACTTTGGTGCCGCAGCAGGGCGGGTAAAGGAAGCAGGCTTTGACGGCGTGGAAATCCACTCAGCGCATGGCTATTTTCTCAATCAGTTTTTCTCACCACTGACTAACAGGCGCTCTGATGAATATGGCGGAGATGTGTTAGGGCGAATCAGGATTCACCTGCAAGTTATCGAAGCTGTCCGAGCGGCTGTTGGTCAGGATTTCCCCATTCTCCTCAGGCTGGGAGCTTCTGACTATGTAGACGGAGGAACCACCGCTGCCGACAGTCAAATTGCCGCCAGGGCCTTTGCCGAAGCCAGTGTCAATGTCATTGATATTTCCGGCGGCTTCTCGGGCTATATTGTCCCGGGAAACAATGAACAGGGCTATTTCGCTCCACTCAGTACAGCGGTTAAAGAAGTTGTCTCGATCCCGGTAATACTTACCGGCGGTATTACTGAAGCACAGGCGGCAGAACAATTACTGGCAGCGGGCAAAGCAGACCTCATCGGTGTCGGCAGGGCAGTTTTTCAGGACTCCTTATGGGCGCAAAAGGCTGTTAATTTGATAAGCAGGGGGTATTCAGATGGCAACAAATGAGGTTTTAACAACAATTAAAAAGCGGCGAAGCATACGTGGTTTTAAAGAAGACCAAATAACAGATGAGGAGTTGCAGACTGTCTTGGAAGCTGGGATTTACGCCCCCAGTGCGGGGAACCAGCAACTTTGGCATTTTACAGTCATTCAAGACAAGCAATTGCTGGATCAATTAAATGTTAGTGCTAAAGCAGGTGCGGCTCAAATCGATAATGAGCATATTCAACAGATTGCAAAAAATGAAAAGTTTAATATATTCTACGGAGCTCCAACCGTAGTGCTTGTTTCCGGCAAGGAGGATGGTATGGTCATTGAAGCCGATTGTGCGGCGGCTACTCAAAATATGTTGTTAGCCGCTGAATCCATCGGTCTTGGCGCATGCTGGGTCAATCTCATTTTATTCGCCTTCAGCGGCGAGCAAGGGGAACAATATAAACAGAAGCTAGGTGTTCCGGCGGGATATAAATCATTTTCTTCGGTGGTGCTGGGCTATAAGAAAATCGAACCGGTAAATGCACCCCCCAGAAAAGAAAATGTGATAAATTATATCAAATAGCCTAGTTTTGAATATATGGCTAATGGAAACTCGAATATCATCAAATGGACATGTAAGCTGACTGCCAAAAAGCAGAGACTGCGAGTATAGAGCGTTCTACTCGCAGTCTCTGCTTTTTTGATAGTTGTTATAAAAATAAACTTCAGGAGTGATTAATGATAATTGTACTTGAACGTATTGGGTTTGGGGGCAGACCGTCCAATTTTGCATTAACGAGCAGGACATTTAAACGAACAGTAGTATATTAACTATTAATCATTATTAGAAAATCGGGAATTATTTTTAAACGCAAACAGATAAATTTGGGAGGGTTATTGATGTTCAGTGATATTGTAAAAGCAAATCGCAGTTACCGGCGGTTTTTTGAACAGGAAGCAGTTACGAGAGATACTTTGCTTACTCTTGTGGATTATGCCAGGCTGGTTCCCTCAGGTGCCAATAAACAGGCGCTTAGATATTATATCGCTTGTGAGCAACCACTTAACGGTCAAATCTTTGCTACTTTGGGCTGGGCAGGCTATTTAAAAGAATGGCAAGGACCTGTTGCCGGAGAACGGCCGGCAGCTTATATTGTCATTGTTCAGGAAAAAGGCTATAAGATGGGGACCAGTTTTGATGCAGGTATTGCTGCGCAGACCATCTTACTCGGGGCGACAGAAATCGGACTGGGAGGGTGTATGATTGGGAATATTCAGCATGCCAAATTGCAAGCCGTATTGAACCTAGCGGACTCCTTTGAGATATTGTTGGTGATTGCACTAGGCAAACCGAAAGAAAAGGTTACTATTGAGGAAATCGAGACAGATGGTGATATCAAATATTGGCGGGATGAAAACCAGGTTCATCATGTTCCTAAACGTCAATTGAAAGATATAGTAATAATCTAATAGGTAAGTCACTTTAATAGGAGGCGACATCTATGTACAATGACACCGTACTTGATCATTTCTCAGATCCGAGAAATATCGGTGAAATAGCCGATGCAGACGGGATTGGCACTATGGGAAACCCTTTAGACGGTGACCTGATAACTATCTACGTAAAAATCAAAGACAACGTTTTGACAGAAGTCAAAGTTAAAACTTTCGGTTGTGCGGCTGCGATAGCAGCAAGCAGTATGGTTACCGTTATGGCTAGTGGCGAGACGGTTAAAGCAGCGCTGCAGATAACAAACGAAGCAGTGGCCGAAGCCTTAGGTGGGCTGCCTCCGAAAAAAATAAAATGTTCAAATATCGCCGCCGATGCGCTTCATAATGCCATTGCAGATTATTACGCTAAAGTAGATACTCAGGGAGGCGATCACAGTGATTCTTGCCAGGGAACAGATAAATAGATATTTGCGACATATTATTATGCCGGAAATTAGCGGCCCAGGGCAGAAAAAACTTCTGGAAACAACTGTTTTTGTATGTGGGGAAAACATAAACGCTGCAGCTCCGGCAATATATTACCTGGCTGCATCTGGTATAGGCTGCATAAACTGTCATTTTGAAACCCCGGAAGGGTTTGACAGGCTTGCGGCAAGTATACGAGATTTAAATAGTGATGTGTCAATTGCGTTAGCTGGCAGCAAGGATAGTGAGATTCGGATTTTCTTAGGCCGACCGGAATTTATTATCAAGCAGAGCGATAATATAGCAGAAGGTTTTGTTCCGTCCATAATAGCCCTTCAGAATGGCTGGAAGGGGGGCATTGAGGTATTTAGAGATCTGGCGGCAGCAAGATCTTTTCTGGCAGTATTATCGGCTGGGCGGCAACCAGTTGATGTCTGCCCTAAAGATAATCTTATAAAAAATGGAGTATTTTCTAGCTGCTTTTCAGGTGCATTATGTGCTATGGAAGTCGTAAAACTAGTACTTGCTATCGGTGAAACGGCAGATGACTTGCTATACTTTAACCTGCTGTCCATGGATTTTATTAAGGCCAGCCAAGAAGATTCTGCCCGTAAAATAGTCGAATTGTGCACATTAAAACCCGAAGAGTGCCAGGAAACCAGACTGGAGCAAGGCAAGGTATTAATTGTAGGAACTGGAGGACTCGGCTCTCCGGCTGCCTACGCCCTTGCATCTGCAGGAATCGGAACAATTGGTTTGGTGGATTATGACACTGTTGAAATAAGCAACCTTAACCGCCAAATACTTCATACCGTTTCAAGAATTGGCATGCCTAAAGTAGAATCAGCTGCAATATTTCTAAAAAGCCTGAACCCAGAGCTTACTGTCAATGTCTACAATACCAGCCTGACTAAGGAAAATGTCTTTGATATCCTTGAAGGATATGATGTTGTCATCGTTGCGGTGGATAATTTTCCTGCACGTTTTCTGCTTAATGATGCCTGCTTCTTTGCAGGAAAACCGATGATTGATGCCGGTGTAATCAGATTTGACGGTACTTCCATGACCATCATTTCTAAGGAGATAGGCCCCTGCTATCGCTGCACACTGCCTGATATTCCCACATCAGGCAAGATTCCATCATGTGCTGAGACCGGCGTACTAGGGCCTTTGCCAGGAATTATGGGCTTCATTCAGTCAGCCGAAGCCGCAAAATTATTATCCAGCCAAGGGCAGCTTCTAAGTGACAGGGTTGTTTACTTTGACGGACTGTTTAGCAGCTTCCACACGCTAAGGTTAAATAAAGATGATAACTGCGCATTATGTGGCACAAATCCTACTATCCACGAACTTCAGAAATATGATTTTGTGTGCGCGGACGCTGGTGATCAAGAGACTCAATGACATTGGTATTCAAAGATAGTCATGATGAGGCAGTAGCATGAGTGAGCCCCCAGGAAGTTTAATCCAGGGGGCTCAGCATGGTCAATATGAATCAACACTCAACTGGTTATTGCGTTTTAGTTTATTGTCACAGTGCTCTTTTTTCTAATTCCTGCTCAACGCTAATCAACTGGATACAAAGCGTAAATAGTTCCATAGCTTGCTTTAACTCTGCTAGCGGCGGGAAGGTGGGAGCAAGGCGGATGTTGTTATCTTTGGGGTCTTTACCGTAAGGGAAGGTGGCTCCAGCCGGGGTAAGAACAACGCCGGCTGCCGCAGTCTTAGCCACTATTTTTTTCGCACATCCTGGCAGGGTGTTAACACTGATGAAATAGCCGCCTTGCGGCTTACTCCACGAGGCCAGATTTTGGCCACCCAATTCAGTTTCCATAATGGCTATTGCCAAATCAAATTTTGGTTTGATGATCGCTGCATGCTTGCGCATATGGGCTTCAATTCCTGCTAGATCATTAAAGAACCGGACATGCCGCAATTGATTCAATTTGTCAGGACCGATAGTTTGAATACTGAGATGCTTTTTAAACCAACTGATATTGGTTTCACTACTGGCCAGCACAGCAATACCGGAACCGGCAAAGCTGACCTTGGAAGTGGAGCCGAATACCAAAACCCTGTCAGGATTCCCGGCCTGCTTACACTCATCCAGAATGTTTAATAACCGGGGCGGGGTATCGGTCAGGTGATGCACGGTGTAAGCATTATCCCAGAAAATCCGGAAATCAGGGGCTTTGACAGGCATAGCTGCCAACCGCTTTACTACAGCATCAGAATAGGTGATGCCTGTGGGATTACTGTGTTTGGGCACACACCAAATACCTTTAATTGACGAATCAGCGGCTACCAATTGTTCCACCTGCGTCATATCTGGGCCATCATGCTGATAGTTAATAGGTATCATCTCAATACCAAGATGTTCACAAATGGCAAAATGCCGGTCATATCCGGGGCTGGGGCAGAGAAATTTTACTTGCGGCAGTTTTACCCAAGGGGTTTCACTGTCCGGCAAGCCGAGTAACATTGCCCGGGCAATTAAATCATACATCAGACTTAAACTGGAATTGCCCCCAATGATTATTTCATTAGGGCTTGCCTCTAAAACCTGAGAAAAAAGTTGCTTGGCCTCGGGGATTCCGTCTACTCCGCCATAATTTCGGCAGTCAGTTCCATCGGCGGCTTTGTAATCGGTTTGAGTGAGACAATCTAAAAGTCCGGAAGCAAGGTTTAGTTGATCCAGGCTTGGTATGCCACGCGACATATTTAGTTTTAGCTTCTGTGCCTGAAATTCTTCATAACGGTGGACTAATGCAGAATAGTGCTCTTGTAACATCTGATCATTCATTTTTTCTAGCTCAGTCATTTTGCATCGCTCCTTTGTACTCTCTATATTATACAGGATCTGTTAAATTATGGGCAATAAAATTATGAATTATTTCCCATTATCGCAATACCGTAGCCATATAACATATTTGCCATAATATAACTACTCCATCACTTAGCTTATTATTCTCTACTAATATCAATAGTTAAAAAATTTAAGTGTTCACATGTCTAACTTACAGAAAGTGTATATTTCCTGGAAATTTATAGAATATCTAGAAGGATATTGATATCTTTTGGCGAAACAATATATTAACTATTTAGGTAATTTTTGTATTATAAGAAAAAATATCATCGGATAAAGTGTGAGGTGCTACACAATTTTAAGGAGCCGGAAACGATGAAAAAAATCAATCTAACAACAAAACTGAACTTTAAAATAGTTTTTGTTGTTTTGTTGCTAATGATCACTGTTACTGCTTATAACCATTGGCTCTATGTACAAGAGGAGAACAATAAAAATGTCGCTTTGCTTATGTCTATTACCGAGTTTCTTGTTCAAAAAAAGCCTGCCGGTTCCTTTGTGGAGATTGCCGTCAGGCAGGGCAGTGCCAATCAGCCAGTTCAGGAACAGGTTTTGGCTATCAATAAAGAGCTTCAACCTATTTTGAATGATGTATTCGTACCAGGGAACATAATAAAATTTGGCTTTTACTCTCGACAGTATGAACGTATTGTTGGCATTGGGCCACACTTAGATACTTCGCTACTTATCGGCATTGACCCTGGTAAGATTAAAACAATCTATGCAACAAATTCCGATCAACTGATAAAAAATAATAACTCACTTGTCTGGCATGGTGCAAATACACTTGCCTACACCAAGCCAATTAGTGAAAATGGCGTTATCATTGGCCATGCGTTTGCTTCTATCAACCAGGATGCCGTTTACTCAGCAATTTGGAAAAGAACAATAAGTACCTTTTTAGGTGCCTTTCTCATGTTGTTAGTATGTGTCGCTATCTTTCGCGAGTTATTTGTTAAATTAAAAAAAGACCTTCAATTATTTGCTGAATCGATTCTTGATGGGCGCACTTACAATTATGAGAGTGAAATCGAGGAATTCACCCCTATTCTAAAATACATCAGTGAACAAACGGAAAAAATGACAAAACTGGACAGATTGAACATAATTGGTGAGATGGCTGCTGGTATCGCCCATGAAATACGAAATCCAATGACAACAGTGAGGGGATTTTTGCAGTTTTTAAATACTAAACAAGAATTCACAAAACAAAAAGAAAACTTCGACCTTATGATTGATGAGCTAGATCGTGCCAACAGTATTATTACAGAATTTTTATCACTTGCGAAAAATAGGACCATGGAATTTAGCGAAACTAATTTAAATACCGTCATACATGATATTTTTCCCTTACTGCAGGCAGACGCTTTACGTAATAATTGTGAGATAAAGGTTACTTTAGGCGATATTCCTAATGTATCTATAGACAAGAGCAGTATCCGTCAACTTATTTTAAATCTGGTACGAAACGGGCTGGATGCCATGCCTGGAAGCGGGATAATTAACATTCATACCGAAACAGTTGAATCCAAAGTGCTATTATCTATCAAAGATTGCGGAATAGGTATTCCACCGGAAATCCGGGACAAGCTTGGAACCCCTTTTTTTACCACCAAAGAACAAGGCACCGGCTTAGGTTTAGCCATTTGTTATCAGATTGTACAGCGTCATTCAGCAACACTGACTATTGACAGCGAGCAAGGAAAAGGGACTACCTTTACAATCGGGTTCGATGTAAAAGACGCAAATAGTTGAGGTGAGATATATGGCTGAAAGAATAATAACCATGTCCTTTTTACTTGGAAGTATTATCTATCTGTTTGGAGCACAACAACTTACATTTGGCACTGTAGCGTCACCTAAATCCGGGTTTCTTCCTCATCTGGCAGGAGTGGCTGGCATCGCATTGGCATTGGCGCTTCTTGTCATACAATTACGCACGAAAAAAACGATAGTGAAAGATACGGTCGACTGGACAAAGTTCCTTTTTGTCATTATTGGGCTGTTAGTTTATATTACCATTCTAAATACTATCGGTTATCTTGCTGCGGCATTCATATTCCTGCTCTATTTGTTTAAGGTAGCCGATACAGGGGGGTGGATAGCTCCGGTTGCAATGGCGGCCGGCAGTTCAGCAGTATTTTATCTTATATTTGGGCACTATTTGGCAGTTACGCTACCATAGGGCTACGGGGGTAAGAAAATTGGAAACATTGAGTCTGTTGCTGCAAGGATTTACTATTAGTATTATTCCGGCCAATTTATTAGCCTGTACCATTGGGGTTCTTATCGGCACGCTGGTAGGGGTACTGCCAGGAATTGGCACGGTTAGCACCATTGCCTTGTTACTACCTTTCAGCTATAGCATGGATAGTACCGCTGCCTTAATCATGTTTGCCGGAATCTATTATGGATCAAAGTTTGGCGGGTCGACAACCTCAATTCTGCTAAATGTTCCCGGGGAAGCCGCCTCGGTCGTTACTTGCCTGGATGGCTACCCTATGGCACAGTTGGGACGGGCAGGAGCAGCGCTGGCAGTATCAGCCATTGGTTCTTTTGTTGCCAGTACCATTGGCGTAATTGGGCTAACGCTTTTTGCTCCGCCCTTAGCGCAGGCGGCGCTGGCCTTTGGTCCACCAGAGTACTTTGCCCTGGCCCTGGTAGGACTAATCATTCTAACGAATCTGACTGGTACCTCTACCCTCAAGTCAGCGATGATGGTTGTCGTCGGCATTATGCTCGGCACCATTGGGCTGGATAGCTTATCTGGTATCAGCCGTTTTACTTTAGGATTTGATGAAATGGATAGAGGCTTTGAATTATCAATTTTGGCTATGGGCATGTTTGGCATTGGAGAAATTCTTACTGTAATGACAAAAACGACTACTCCCCCCAGCCTCCCCACCATACGTTTCCGGGATTTATATCCTACCAGAGAAGAGTGGCGGCGTTCAGTCCCGCCGATGTTTCGCGGGGGAATTGTCGGTTTCCTGGTCGGTTTACTGCCCGGTCCGGCGGCAACAATCGCTAGTTTTGTATCCTACTCACTGGAAAAACGCTGCAGCAAAAATCCAGCTGAATTTGGCCATGGTGCTATTGAGGGGGTAGCCGGCCCGGAGTCAGCCAACAATTCTGCCATTTCGGCCACCATGATTCCTTTATTGTCGCTGGGTCTGCCTTTCTGTGGCGCTACAGCTATCTTACTCAGTGGCTTTATGATTCATGGCATTACCCCTGGACCAGCACTAATAACACAGCAGCCTGACCTGTTTTGGGGTTTGATTACCAGTATGTATATTGGCAGTGTACTACTTCTGATTATAAATTTGCCGTTAATCGGTATTTTTGTCCAACTGCTCAAAACGCCACTTAATATTCTGATGCCGCTTATCGCCTTATTGACCCTAACCGGAGCGTATTCTATCAATAATAGTATGTCTGACTTGGTTTGGATTGTTATTTTTGGCGTAGTCGGTTTTTTTCTCCGCCGGACAGGATTTGAACCAGGACCGTTGCTAATTGGTGTAATCCTCGGGCCAGGTCTGGAACAAGGATTAGTACGCGGATTAATTATTTGCGATGGCAACATCTGGTCACTTTTTACCCGCCCTCTTGCTGGCAGCATTCTAGCAGTGGGAGTTTTAGTCATTCTCTATAACACTACGAACTGGTTTATTAAGGACAACAAGCGGCGAAAGGAGGAGCACTGCTAATAAATAAGTAGGGAGGTTAAACATCAGTGCGAAAAAAATCACTATCTTTAACGGCAATATGTATATTTCTCATCTCAATAATACTGGGAGGTTGTGCCACTATGTCCAGTACACCGGCAGCTACAACTACAAAATTCCCTGATAAACCGATTACCGTAATCGTACCTTTTAGTGTAGGTGGAGGCTTAGATCTAACAGCTAGATCATTGGAGAAATTGGCGCCTAAACACTTAGGTCAACCTTTGATTGTTATAAATAAGCCTGGCGGCGCAGGGGCAATCGGTTGGAATGAACTGGCTGGAGCCAGCCCGGATGGCTACACGATTGGCGTAACTGCTCCTGACATGTTGCTGCTATCGCTGTATGGCTCAGGCAAATATGATTATCCAACTGCATTAAGCCCTCTTGCACAGGTTGCATCAGTACCATTAGTACTGGCTGTTCAAGCTAGTCAACCATGGAAAACACTTAACGACTTAATTGAATATGCTAGAAAAAATCCAGGGAAGCTCAAGTTCGGGCATGGTGGCGTGGGATCATTTCCTCATTTAGTTGGTGTGATGGTTGGCCAAGCGGCCGGCATAACCATTGAACAGGTTCCATTTTCCGGAGCAGGTGAGGTTACTGCCGCTTTACTAGGCGGACATATTCAACTTAGCTTTGTTAACCCTATGGTAGTCAAAGAACATGTAAAGAATGGGACAGTTAGAGTCTTGGCAGCGACAAGCGAGCAACGGATAGTCGACCCAGTATTATCACAAGTACCTACTTTTAAAGAGCAAGGCCTTGATGTTGTTTTAACTAATTGGTATGGGGTTGCAGTTCCTAAAGAAACACCAATAGAAGTAAAAAACAAGTTAGCAAAAGGATTGAAAACCATTATTACAGACCCGGAATTCATAAAGAATATGAATAATGTTGGACTGCAAGTTGAATATTTGGACCCCCAAGAATCACAAGCCAAATGGTTGGCCAATAGTCAAAAACTTTCCCAAACACTCAACGAAAGCGGCATTTTAGAAAAAATCAAAGCCCAGCGGAAATAATAGCTGGCACCGCTTAAGTGGCCAAGGGTAACGTAAACAAAGGACTTGAGCCATAGTTACAATGGTTCAAGTCCCTGTTCAAGCATAAGCAATACCAATTTTACCGATGTCAGTCTGATCGAAGTATAAGGCTATTATAAATTACCTCGTTTTTCTCTAAATTTATTAGGTGTGTCCCCCATTTGTGCTTTAAAGCACTTATAAAAATTAGATAGGCTTATAAACCCTGCCGTATAAGAAACTTCAAGAATATTTAAATCTGTTTGCTCAAGTAACTTTGCTGCCGAGTCGACCCTTAGTTTTGTCAGATATTGCGCCGGGGTAAATCCCAGGTGCTGTTTAAATAATCGGGTTAAATGAGGTGCGCTCACGCCAAGTAGTTTTGAAACCTCACCTACCTCGATTGACAAGTTGTATTGTTGATCAAATATCGCTAACGCTTTTTGCACAAGCTCTACATCTGGTTCAAAAACAAGTATATCAGGGCGACATTTTTTACACGGACGATAGCCAGCTGCAATCGCCTGGTCTGAATTACTGAAGAAAACCACGTTTTCGCGCCTGGGGTTCTTTGCCCTGCAGGCTGGACGGCAAAAGATACCTGTTGTTTTTACCCCATAGAAAAATAGACCATCACAGCTCTTATCGCACTCGATTACAGCCTGCCATTTAATGCTATCGGGAATACCGCCTGTCTTTTCCATCAGCTTTCTCCCTATGAATGAACATCAATGAAACGTTGTAGCTCCTGGTGCCAGGCATCAGGCTCATATGTGCCACTGGTAGTATCCTCGCCCCATAACAAGTCAACTATATAATGTGGCTTCTTCCCCCCAATGTGCATTGCTTTAATACAGGAAACACAATAAACTACCACGTCTTCAACAGGCATTTCGTCTGCACGTTTTTTCATTTGCTCTTTGACCTGTGCCAAAGGTAAAGTACCGTAAAAACTATCGCCGCAGCAGGTCGCTTGGGTTTGTGTATTTTGGGGTTCAACGACCTTGATATTCATCTTTGTAAGAAGCTTTCTAATTGCCTTATGCACACGCTCCTCCGTGCGTGTGGGGCAAGCATCATGAACAGACATTGTCATGCCTTGATAGTCTGGGAACGGGAAAGTATTACTCTCTGCGACTATTTCCCAAAGCGATATAGTCGAGATACCCTCATAGAGTTCTCGATACCGCCTGTCGCAACCTGCGCAGGTATTGATTATTTTTGTGCCGGGTGGAAGCTTGGGATTGTGTCTGCAGCAAATCAGATGTTCAGATATATTGGTGCTCTGATTTAAAAAAATCAACATTTTTTTTGCAAGCTCCGGTTTGTATAGTATTAGGGCACAACCTGGAGCATAGACATGGTTCATGTAATCCCTCCTGCGAATTGCTCATATACGCTATTCTACATGAAATCAGGCGATAAATCTTCCTGTATTTTAACGACCAATTAAAGTGATTTTTCGAGACTGATTAGTAAACCAAAGGTCAGAATATGAAAGGTTCGGTCAGGGTGTCTTTACCGCAAGGCTGCTTTACAAATCTGCGAAATTCTGTTATGGTAAGTATATGCTGATCAGAAAACTGAAGGCCAAGGTTCATCATGTGAACTTTGGCCTTTTTTACATTTAAAGTATAACTACAATAGGGGGAATTGCCAATGGAACAAGTATGGGCAAAAGAACTAGACAAGTTGAACAAGGTTGAGTTAATCAAACTTGAGAAAGACGGCCTTGATATAGTCAATGATATTGAGCGCTTCGCCAGATTAGGGTTTGACTCTGTTACCGAAAAGGATTTTGATTTGCTTAAGTGGCTGGGGCTATACATATCCCGGCCTAAAGAAGCTGGATTTTTCTTGCTGCGGGTAAAAGTTCCAGGCGGAGTGCTTAATTCGGCACAGGCCAGGGGATTAGCTGGCATCGCCCGTGACTATGGGCGTAATCTGCTTGATGTTTCTACCAGGCATGCGATTCAGTTTCACTGGATTCGCGTAGAGTATTTGCCTGATATCTTTGCCAGACTTGAGAAAGTGGGGCTTAGCTGTCTTGAATCAGCCGGGGACTGCCCGCGTACCATTGTTGGTAATCCAGTATCAGGCTATGACCTGGATGAAGTTATAGATGCTGGTCCGGTTTTAAAGGAAGTATCTGACGTCTTCCATAATAATAGAGAATTTTCCAATCTACCCCGTAAATTTAAGATATCGATTTCAGGCAGTATCCATAATCCGGTACATGCTGAAATCAATGATTTATCTTTTACACCGGCAGAGAAAGAAATAGACGGTGTTATAGTAAAAGGCTTTAACGTATTGGTTGGCGGTGGTTTGTCAGTTAAACCTTATATGGCCCAGCCGATTGACGTATTTGTTCTTCCAGAACAAGTACTTACCGTAGCAAAAGCAACAGCCACTATCTTCCGCGATTATGGCTACAGGGAAAAGCGCAATCATGCCCGTCTCAAATTCTTGCTGCAAGACTGGGGTATCGAAAAGTTTCAACAAGAACTGGCTAAACTGACAGGGCCACTGGCTGCCCGTGGCAGTGACTTAACAACAGGCTGGAATGCCGGCTGTCAGCACGGTATTCATAAACAAAAGCAGCCAGGCTTGAATTATGTTGGACTAGCTATACCGGTGGGGCGTTTTACTGCTGAAGAGCTGGAAGAACTGGCAGCCATTGCCGATAATTATGGTGACGGCTCTATTCGTACCACCAATTCACAGAACCTGGTGCTGCCTAACGTACCTGATAGCAAGGTCGATGGTTTATTGTCAGAAAAGGTGTTAGTCCGTCTTTCGCCATTCCCTCAACCGTTCACGGCCTATGCTGTTTGCTGCACAGGTACGCAGTTCTGTCCGTTGGGCGTTGCTGAGACTAAACAGCGTGCAAGAGACATACTGGAATACCTTGATAATAACGTTGAAATCGATACACCTGTTGTGCTTCACATCAGTGGCTGCATAAATTCCTGTGCTCAGCAGCAAATTGCTGATATTGGTCTGCAGGGGGTTATGGCAAGAGTCGAGGAACAAGTTGTTGAAGCCTTCGAAGTTTCCATTGGTGGCAGGCTTGGACTGCAGGCAGCTTTTGGCGTTAAACTCAAAGGCGCTGTGCCTGCTGATAAAGCCGCAAAAGCAATTGAACATTTAGTTGCTTTTTTCAAAGGCAATAAAATGGCTGGTGAATCATTCGGTGATTATGTCCAGCGTGCCGGTATTAACGCATTCCAGGAACAGCTGGATGGCTTTAACCAAATTTAATCGCGGCTAATTGTTGCCTGTATACTAGGTCACCTTCCCTGTCCTGGGGAGGTGACCTTTAGTGTTTTGGAGACATACAAAACTTCCATTTTGTTCTCTGATAAAAAACAAATGCAATCCCGATAAAGATAACTAACAATGGGTTGACAATAAACATGTAAAGGTGTATAGTCTATTTTGAGTACAAAATACATAAAATCCTCGACACAGAAACATTCTGTACGAAAAGCCTCATTTTAATGATTGAGGTAGGAACAATTAGTACGAGGAGAACAGAAGGGGTAGGGAAAATGCGTAAAAAATTATTAGCAGCAGCTATGAGTACGTTGCTTATGGCTGGCGCACTGGCTGGTTGTGGTGGCGGTGCCAAAGAGGACGCCAATGTGATCAAAATCGGCGGAAACTTCGAGCTAACAGGCGGTGTGGCCAACTATGGCAAACAAGCGGTAAATGGTATTCAACTGGCCATTAAACAAGCCAATGATGCTGGCGGTGTAATGGGTAAGCAGATAAAGCTAGTTCTGGCTGATAATAAATCAGAGGCTGCTGAAGCAACGAATGCAATTACTAAGTTAATTACTCAGGACAAGGTTGTGGCCGTTTTCGGGCCGGCGACCAGTTCTAATACACTGGCAACAGTCCAAGTATCACAAGACAATAAAGTTCCGGTCATTACACCAACAGGCACTAATGAAAAGATTACAGTAGATAATGGTAAAACTCGTCCTTATGCTTTCCGGTCATGTTTTATTGATCCGCTGCAAGGCACAATTATGGCTAACTTTGCTAGCAATACGCTGAAGGCCAAAACCGCTGTTATCTATATTGACAGCAGTTCTGATTACTCCAAAGGTCTTTCACAATCCTTCGAAGCGCTGTTTACCCAAAATGGCGGCAAGGTGTTAGGGAAAGAAGCCTTCTTACAAAAAGACCAGGATTTTAAGTCTACGTTGACTAAGATTAAGGCTCTTAACCCTGATGTAATCTATCTACCCGCTTACTATGAAGAGGTAGGCAAGATTCTCAAGCAGGCTCGCGAAATGGGAATAACTGCCCCATTCCTTGGCGGCGACGGCTGGGATGATCCTAAGGTTGTCGAAATCGCTGGTGTTGCTCCGCTGAATAATACCTTCTTCAGCAACCACTATTCCTCTCAGGACACTGATCCTGTTGTTGTTAAGTTCATCGAAGCCTACAAGAAAGAGTACAATCAAGAGCCTAGCGCTCTGGCCGCTCTTGGCTATGATGCCGGCTTACTGTTGATTGACGCGCTTAAACGGGCCAATAGTACAGACCCTGCCAAAATTCGTGAAGCGTTAGAGCAAACCAAAAATCTTCAATTAAGTACAGGTACTGTGACTATTGATGCCAATCATAATCCGATCAAGAGTGCAGTTGTCATCGAGATGAAAGATGGCAAACAAATGTTTAAAGAAAAAGTAACGCCTAAACTATAAAGATGGATTAGAAATGGTTGACAGTTAAATAGGTGTGTGCTACCATATATTCAAGATATAAATATTTTTGCTGACCGGAAAACCGGAGGCAATCGACGGCTGAGTTAGCTTCGATTGCCTCCTTTTAGGTTTACGGTACCCTTAATACTTATTTATCCTGTTAGAAAGTATAACTTTCCGTCTGGATAAGGGCAACATCGACTTCCACCGTCGCCAAAGGCTCGGCGCAAGCCGTGTTTTCTTTACATGAAAAAGGTTAAAATATCATTAACGATATGAGAGGATGGATATTATGGCTAAAATTTACGGAAATTTGACTGAACTGGTTGGTAACACACCGCTTGTGGAGCTGAGAAACTATTCTGCGAAAAAAGATCTTGGTGGTAAGGTGATTGCCAAACTTGAATACTTCAACCCATTGGGCAGTGTAAAGGACCGCATTGGTTTAGCAATGATTCAAGATGCCGAAGAGAAGGGGCTTATCAATAAGGATACTGTAATCGTTGAACCAACTAGCGGTAATACCGGTGTTGGCTTGGCATTTGTCGCCGCCGCCCGTGGTTACAAGTTGATTTTGACTATGCCGGAAACCATGAGCATTGAACGGCGTAAACTGGTTAAGGCTTTAGGCGCACAAATTGAGCTGACTCCAGGCGCTAAGGGGATGAAAGGTGCTATTGAGCGGGCTGAAGAGCTTGTGGCTACTACCCCTAATGCCTGGATTCCGCAGCAGTTCAAGAATCCAGCTAACCCAGCAATGCACCGTAAGACGACTGCTGAGGAAATCTGGAAGGATACTGACGGCGAAGTTGACATAGTTGTAGGTGGTGTAGGTACAGGCGGCACTATTACCGGTATCGCCGAAGCCCTAAAACAGCGTAAGTCTGGTTTGAAAATTGTTGCTGTTGAACCGGCAGACTCTCCTGTACTCTCCGGCGGCAATCCTGGTCCGCACAAGATTCAAGGTATTGGTGCTGGTTTTGTACCTGCTGTATTTAATGGGAAGCTTATTGACGAGATTATTAAAGTTCAGACAGATGAAGCTTTTCAAGCAGCAAGAGACGCAGCCACTACCGAAGGCTTGCTTGTTGGCATATCCAGTGGCGCAGCCCTTCACGCAGCTAGTGAGTTGGCCAAACGTCCGGAAAACAAAGGGAAAACTATAGTAGTTATTCTGCCTGACACCGGTGAACGGTATCTCTCGACTCCTCTGTTTGGTGAAGAATAATGAACAAAGAGCGCTTTGCAGCCTGCAGAGCGCTTTATTTTTACAGGTATTTCACCTAGCTCATGCTCCGGAAAAGAGCTCATGGCGTTCTGGCAAAGATGGGTTACGGAAAGTATCTCATTGAAGATGAAAAGTTACTATGACGTATCAATTCAGTAAAAATCTTCTTTCCACAAAAAAGACTTATTGACACATGGAATAAAATAGTATAATCTAAATATAAATCTAATTGTACCGGTTTTGTCATTTCGGTACAATTAATCGAGGTGATTTATATTTTGCGAAATCGTATTCTCATGGCCGCGGCTGACGAGATGAAATCCCGCGGTGTAAAATTTACAATGAGCGATTTAGCCAGACGACTTAGTCTAAGTAAAACTTCTTTATATGAGCACTTTGCCTCCAAAAATGAACTTGTACATAATATCTTAGCTACCGCGATTCAGGATTTTCGGGAGCAGGAGCAGGAGATTTATGGTAATGACGAATTGTCTATCGCGGATAAAATTCAGGCATTGATTAAAATCGCGCCTAGAGTATTTGGCTCCATTTATAATCGTAGTCTTTATGATGACCTTCGCCATTATCATCCTAATGAATGGCAGTTGATATTGGACTTCCAACAGGAACAACTTAATCGCTTGACATTTTTCATCATTCAGAATATAGAGACCAATTCCCTTCGTTCCATCAATGTACCTGTACTCAGGCAAATAATTACCAGTACAATGAGTGATTTATTCCACTTCCGGTTTCTTGAGGAAAGCAACCTAACGCATGCCGATGCATTAGCCGCAATGGCCGATATTATCGTATACGGATTACTCCCTCAAAACAAATAAGTATTGTCCATTGTATTTTTAAATCGCACTTAGGTGCGATTTAAAAATGCCTTCTTGTACCAAGTGTACTAATTTTGTAATATTGGTACAAGAATACTTGTATGGTTTTCACCAAGTGCTCCGCAATCTTTTTAAATAAAATCAAAGGTCCTGCTGATCAGGAAGACATGGAGGAGTGATGGAAAAGAGTAAGATAAAATGAATTTTGTTGCTGCTTAGATCTGGACCTGAGTAAGTCGGCACTGGGAAAGCCGAGGCGATTCTAAAAGCACAATGGATTCATGTCTGTTTTTATAAAAAGTGTCAAACTAATTCCCGAAAAAATTACAAAAGTGAGGATGAAAATATGCAACCGTTGAATTGGCTACCTAAAACTCCAAAACAAAAACTATATTATGGTTTAACTGCGACAGTCATTGCCTTGTGCATTGCTGGCGGCGTGGTATGGAACGGACATCGTCAAACTAAAGTCGTCACAGAGGATATTACCGCTGTCCAAACCGCCGTAATTAGTACGGCAGCTGCTGCGAAAGAATACACATATTCCGGCGAAGTCCGCGGACGGTATGAAAGTCAGTTAGCGTTTCAAGTCAGCGGCAAAGTGATTAAACGCTACGTAGAACTTGGCAGTACCGTGCGGGCAGGCGACGTGCTGATGGAAATCGACTCCAAAGATTTGCAGCAGTTGGTTAACAGCAACTCCGCTCAGGTCTACTCCGCCGAAGCCAATCTTAGACTAGCGGAGACCAATTTAAAGCGTTTCCAACAGCTATATAACCAAGGGGCAGTCAGCCGCGCTGTACTTGATCAATACCAAACTGCATATGACGTAGGCGTTGCGGCTACCCGTCAATCCTCTGCCCAAATGTCACATGGAGTAAACCAGCTCAATTACAGTTCGTTATATGCAGATCATTCAGGTGTAATCGCCAATATTAACGTCGAAGCCGGGCAAGTAGTTGGCGCCGGGCAACCTGCTCTAGTACTTGTACGGGATGGGGAACGGGAAGTGGAGATTAGCGTTCCCGAAAATCGAATAGAAGAGCTGCGTAAATCCTCGCAAATCAAAGTAGCATTTTGGGCGCTGCCTAATGTTACAACTGAGGGCAAAGTGCGGGAAATCGCGCCCATGGCCGATCCGCTTACCCGTACCTATAAGGTGCGCATCAGTGTGCTCAATCCGTCCCCGGACATCAAATTAGGCATGACAGCTTCCGTTTCCTTGATGGGTAGTGAAACCCAGGTAGCGGCTACTATTCCGCTGGCGGCTATTTACCAAAATGGCGGTACTCCCTCCGTTTGGGTTGTAACCGGTGATACCGTTACTCTGCGCCCTGTAAAAACCGGTAACTTTGGCAATGGAACTATTCAAGTTGTCGCAGGGTTGCAGCAAGGCGACCGGATTGTAACGGCTGGAGTTCACAAACTCAGTGCAGGACAGAAAGTAAAACTGGGCGGTGACTCTTTATGAACCAGTTCAATATGACGGAGTGGGCACTGAAGCATAAACAGTTTGTTTACTTTTTTGTCGTCCTCTTTTTCATCGCCGGCATATTCTCCTATAAAAATATGGGACGTGCGGAAGATCCTGATTTCGTAATTAAGCAAATGGTCATTGCTGTTCCCTGGCCTGGCGCTACCGCCCGTCAAATGGAAGAGCAGATCACCGATAAAGTCGAAAAGAAATTACAGGATTTGCCGGGGCTTGACTACTTAAAAAGCTATTCCACACCAGGTCTTACTATTATTTATGTTAACTTAAGAGACAATGTGCCGAAAAAGGAGATAAGAAACCGCTGGGTGGAAGCCAGAAATATGGTTAATGATATAAAGGGCTCCTTTCCTACTGGCACCATGGACCCAATATTTAATGACCGTTTTGATGAAGTTTACGGCATCATGTACGCCCTTACTGGCGACGGCTATTCTTACGAACAAATGAGGGAAAAAGCCGAAAAAATTCGCCGTGTTTTTCTGGGTGTTCCCAACGTGAGAAAAGTTAGGCTAATCGGCGTACAGACCGAAAAAATTTACGTTGAGATTGAAAACAGTAAATTGGCGCAGCTGGGACTTCCGCCAGAGCTAATTCTTGCCACCCTCCAAGCGCAAAACGCCATGGCGCCTTCAGGCATGCTTCAGACCTCCAGCGACAATGTGTATATGCGGGTTACCGGCATGTTTGAAAATCTTACGGACATTGAAAACCTCCCCATCGGAATTAACGGCCGCAATTTCCGGTTAGGAGATATCGCTAAAGTGACCCGCGGCTATTCCGATCCCTCCGATCCCCAATTCTATTACAACGGCCAGCCGGCCATTGGCATTGCGATGGCCATGGAGGCAGGCGGTAATATTCTGAACCTGGGAAAAGATATGGAAACGGCCGTAGCGTACGTCCAAAAAGAACTTCCGGCCGGTTTGGAACTTCACCAAACGGTTAATCAGCCCAAAGTGGTTGAAACCTCCATCGATGAATTTATCAAAACGTTGACAGAAGCCGTTGTTATCGTGCTAATTGTAAGCTTTGTCAGCTTAGGCGCCCGTTCCGGAATGATTGTGGCTCTTAGTATCCCGCTGGTCATTGCGATAGTGTTCACGGTCATGAAAATTACCGGGATCGATCTGCATCGTACCTCACTGGGTGCTCTGATTATTGCCCTTGGTCTATTGGTTGACGATGCCATTATCACCATAGAAACCATGATCGTAAAGATGGAAGAAGGCTGGGATCGCATGAGCGCCGCCTGCTTCTCCTATAGCTCTACCGCTTACCCCAGGTTGACTGGTGAGTTGGTCACCTGCGCAGGCTTTATTCCCGTTGGTTTTTCAGACGGAAACGCCTCGGAATACTGCGTAACCATGTTCTACGTAATTGTCATGTCACTCCTTATATCTTGGCTAGTGGCTGGTACTGTCATTCCGGTAGTCTGCTATTCCTTTCTCAAAGTCAAACCTCATACCAGCGAAGGCGGCCATGATGGTTATAGCACTCCCTTTTATACTAAGTTTAAAGGGCTGCTTTCTTGGTGCCTGAGCCACCGCACCATAATGCTCAGCGGTACCATCATATCCTTTGTTTTAGGCGTGCTTTTACTGGGGACTATTACACAGCAGTTCTTTCCATCTTCAATTCGTCCGGAATTGATTGTGCAGCTAAGACTCCAGGAAGGCGCTTCCTTCAAGAATACGGAAGAAGTAGCCAAAGCATTTGCGCAAAGAATCAGTGATGATCCCGGCATTGATTACTATAGCTACCACGTTGGCGAGGGCGCTCCGCGCTTTGTGCTAACAATAGAACCAGAACTGTCAAAAAGCAATTTTGCTGAATTTATCATCGTTGCCAAAGATTATAAGGCGCGCGATCAACTGCGGGCTAAATACGCCAAAATGTTAAATGACGAATTCCCCGCTGTACGCTATCATACTAAAGTCATTAGCATTGGCCCGGCTGCTGATTATCCGGTGATGCTTCGCGTGAAGGGGTATGACGTAGACAAAGTTCGGGAAATTGCCGAACAAATGAAAACGGTTATGGCTACCAATCCACATGTGCAAAACGTGAATATGAAGTGGAATGAGAAAAGCAAGATTGCACATCTGACCATCGATCAGGATAAAGCCAGGAAACTGGGAGTTTCATCCGCACCGCTCGCCATGGCGTTGCAGACCCAACTTTCCGGTTTGCCTATATCGCAATTTAGAGAAGAGGACAAAACGGTGGATATGGTCTTTCGCTTTGATCCCCAAAACCGCAACAATCCTCAATTATTGAAAGATATCAACATTCACACGACGTCTGGCCGTTATGTACCGTTGGATCAAATTGCTAAAATTAACTATGAGGCTGAAGATGGCCTTATTTACCGCCGTGATTTAAAACCAATGATTTTAGTGCAAGCAGAACTCAAGTCCGAAACCGTAACGGGCGAAGACGTGACCAAACAAGTATACGAGGAGCTTAAACCGCTGCGCGACAGCCTGCCCTTCGGCTACAGCATAGAATATGACGGCTCGAATGCCGACAGTATTAAGGCCCTTGATTTCCTCCTGCAGCCGGTACCAGCCATGTGCGTTATCATTATGATCATCTTGATGTGTCAGCTCCAGAACATCCCGAAAATGGTTCTTACGCTCTTAACGGCGCCGCTGGGCATTATCGGCGTATCTGTAGGTCTGTTCGTTGCTGGCAAGCCGCTGGGCTTTGTCGTGCAGCTTGGCATTTTAGCCCTGTCTGGCATCATTATGCGTAACTCAGTCATTTTGATAGACCAAATTGACCAACAGATGGCCGCCGGTTCATCCCCTTGGAATGCCATAATTGACGCAACGGTCATCCGTCTGCGCCCCATTTTGCTGACAGCGGCGGCGGCAATCTTAGGGATGGTTCCGCTTCTATCCAGTGTTTTCTGGGGACCGCTCGCTGTGACCATCGCCGCCGGTTTATTAGGCGCTACCGTACTCACTCTGCTGGTTCTGCCGGTTATGTATGCCACCTGTTATAAGGTTGAACAGACAGAAGTATGCGACCGCAGTGTAAACTCCCAGACCAATTCCCCGGCTTAATAACCTGGATTTTTTAGGAGGTTCTCCATGAAACAATACCGTAAAGTCTGTATAAGTTTTTTGCTGTCGGCCTGCCTCCTCACCGGACAAAGCGCTCAGGCGGCCGCCCAGTTGACATTGCCGGAAAGTATTTCGCTGGCAATGAAAAATAATCCGGTAATGAAAATTGCAGAGGCAAATATAGAAAAATCCCGCTGGAACCTGAAAGAGGCAAAAGCCTATGATGGCGTTACCCTTACCTATAATTTATTATACGGAAGAACTAATCAGGCACCCTCTTGGTATAATAACACGAGCGCACCGTATCCCCTCCCAGGGGTCGATTACCCAGCCTGGGATAATACCTCTACCTTTTATCATCATAAGTTGACTTTGCAATTACCGCTTTATACTGGCAACAAATTGGAAAGTATAGCCGATATGGCCAAACGCGGCAAAACCGCCACGGACTTGGAACGTACCAACACTAAACAATCATTGACTCTGGATGTTACAAATACCTATTATAACGTTTTGCAAGCGCTGAACATGACCAATGTTGCTCAACAGGCTGTTGATGACTTCAGCGTCCATCTGACCAATGTAAAACACCAATATGACGTAGGTAATGTAGCTTTGTCCGATGTGCTGCAAACCGAGGTGCGCCTGGCTAATGCCCGCAACAACCTGATAAAAGCGCAGAGTGCGGCAAAGATGGCCCGTTACAAGTTGAACACGGTAATTGGGATCAAGCTGACAGATGATACCAAATTGGATGAAAATGTAAATCGAGATCCCTATAAAGCCATACTCGAGGACAGCCTGGCAGAAGCCTTTAAAAATCGTCCGGAAATGCAAAAAGCCAACCTAAAGATAGAAATGGCTAAAGATAAAATCAAAATCGCCCGCAGCGATTTCCGTCCTACCGTAAGTGCAGTGGCTGTGGAGAATATCCAAGATACTTCTCCTTCCACCAGCAAGGGCAAAGACGATTGGACAGTTGGCATAAACGTATCTTTTAATATTTTTGATAATCATATTACCAAGACAAAGACCGAAGCAGCGAAAGCGGAGCTTGACATTGCTACTGAGCAGAAACGGCAGCTTGAAGATTGGATTACCTTAGAGGTCAGCAATGCCTATTTGAACGTGAAAGAGGCAGCCGAACGCACCGAGAACAATCAGGTAGCCGTCGGTCAATCCACGCGTGATTATGTCATGGCTCAGGAGCGTTATTTCGCCGGCATTGGCACAAACTTAGATGTTATGGATGCCGAAGTGGCTATGACCCAGGCAAAAACCAATTATGTCATAGCACTCTATGATTACGTCAACAGCCGGGCTCAGCTCAGCAAGGCTATGGGTTTACTTTATTAGTCTACCAGAATTTATAATGCAATTCTGTTGACATAAGAACGACTAAGGCTTCTGTCGGCGTCCTGAGGGACTTGGCACAAGCCAAGTCTTTTCTTACAAAATTTACGAGGCAGCTTGATAATAATATAGGCTGCCTCTTTTTCCAATAGTAATAAGTTGGGTTATGAATTGTGTTTGACATGACGGAGAAGAAAAAATGTCTATGGGGGATTTAGTATGAAATTCGGGTTACGCGGTAAAATGATCTTTTATTTCATGGTAGTAGCACTCATCAGTGCCGTTGGGTTTGCAGCCATGTTTTACAATACGCATCAAATTATTGGCACAAGCAAAATCATTGCCCAAGAAGACTTGGTAAGACTTTCCAAGGTGAATGAAGTAAGTATGAATGTTTTAGGGCAAACCGCGAGCATGGGGGGATATTTAGCCTATGGCACGCAAAATCATTTGGAAAATCTAAAAAAACTAGCAGTGGCCAATGAGAAACTTGCAGAGGAATTAGTTGTGCTGGCAACATCAGAAGCAGGACGTAAAGAGCTTTCAGAGATTAAAGAAATAAACGCAAAGGTTATTGACATTGCGGACAAAAAAGTCATTCCACTTATCGTTTCCGGAAAAGAGCAAGAAGCCAAACTGATAGCCGTTCAGCAAATGGAGCCGCTGGGACAAGCCTTGATGAAGAAAACAAGAGATTACAGAGACATGTCCGAAGCATATACACAAGACGAACTTCAAAAAAATGTAGTGGCAGGGGAACGAGCGGAGAAAATAGCCGTTATTATCAGCATTGTGATTGTCATATTGGCTATAGGCATTGGGATCTTTGCTGCGCAACGCATAGTAATCCCGCTGAGGAAGGTTATCGCTTTCGTTGGAGAAGTAGCCGATGGCGACTTGAGAGAACGTAAACAGACCAAACTCATGAATGATGAACTTGGTCAGTTGGCGGAAGCCTCAGTTAAGATGGGGGGGCATTTAAGAGAACTCGTTCAGCATTTTAACCAAATGATTGAGAAATTAGTCACAGCTTCACAGCAACTTACAGAAGGTACTGAATATTCTGCTCAAGCTTCCGGTCAAATTGCAGCAAGCATATCTTCCATAGCAACAGGGGCAGAAAAACAAGCCAAAGCCATTGACGCAACTGCTGCTGTTGTGGAAGGGATGTCCGCCGGGCTAGAAGAGATTGCCGCAAGCGCGAATACGATGGCCGGAACAGCTGAAAAAACCGCAGAAGCTGCCAAGTTAGGAGGGACGGCGGTCAAAAAAGCGGTTGAACAAATGGAGAATATTGAGAAAGCAGTAACCCACTCTTCGTCAGTAGTTACTAAACTTGGAGTACGTTCCCAGGAAATCGGACAAATCGTTGATACCATTTCAAGCATAGCAGGTCAAACCAACCTCCTAGCTCTGAATGCCGCAATTGAGGCTGCCAGGGCGGGAGAACAAGGACGCGGGTTTGCCGTTGTGGCGGAGGAGGTACGCAAGTTAGCCGAGCAATCGCAAGAGGCATCAAAACAAATCGCCGAATTAATCAGCGAGATTCAACAAGACACTGATAACGCGGTATCCGCTATGCATGAAGGAACCATGGAAGTTAGCAAAGGTGCCCAAGTGGTGAAGGAAGCCGGAGAGGAATTTAAAGAAATCCATTCTTTGATCAACACGGTTTCTTCTGATATAAGGGAAATATCAGCCGCTATGCAGCAAATGGCGGGAGGAAGTCAGGAAATCGTTTATTCGATACGAGATATCGATGTTGTAAGTAAGGAGGCGGCGACCCATGCACAAACAGTATCTGTTGCGATTGAGGAGGGAGCGGCATCACTTGAGGAAATGGCGGCTTCTAGTGAAGCATTAACTAGTGTGGCCGAAGATTTAAAACGGGCTGTAAGCAAGTTTAAGTTATAACAGCCTTTGAACAAAGGTTAGAGTGGCCGCGGATTGCCGCTGCAATCAAATCCGGAATGAGAGCAGCATGCACTTTAAAAGGGTAGGTGCAAAAAAGTGGATGATATTAAAAATTTGATTCTTGATAAAGCCAAGGAGCGATTTGAACGTTTTGGTTATAAAAAAACGACCATGGACGAACTAAGCCGGGATTGCAGAATTTCTAAGAGAACTATTTATGTGCACTTTAATGACAAAGAGGAATTGTTTAATAATCTAATGTTAAGAGAATTTTATAAGGCACGCCAAATGTTATTTGATGGTATGCCCGAGGTTTCCGATCCTCTGGAAAAGCTTGTTCAATTAATCAAAACAGCGACTGTCTTCTTTAACGAAGATAATTTTTTAATAAAATTATTTAACGCGGATGAAACGCTTTGTTCTGCTTCTATGTGCAAAAAGTACTCTTCCATGCTTAGTACAGATATTATTGCAATGGCTTCTGATATTATTAGCGAAGGAAAAAAACAGGGGAAGTTTCGTGATGTAGATGAAAAGGTCATTGCCCATGCTGAGGTAAAATTATTTCAAGCATTTAGTTGTATGGATTTTCCCCAGGAAAAAGTAAGGCAGGACTATTATACTGATGTATTGGTTGATTTTATCGTAAATGCTATTGTAAAAAAAAAATAAAAAAGGAACCGCTGATGAATGTAAACAAGAACCCTGCTCATTCATGAAGCATTTGGAGGAGCAAGGAAAACTCATGCGAGGTGTATCGTCTTGACACACTGGCACTTTAAAGACCGCTATATTGATACGGTATCGCTACATATACTTGAGAATATCTGGAAAACAAATAATAAGTCCGTACCGTGAACCATGATAAGCTCACAGTGCGGAATAACAGGGTGGACCGGTCAGGTGTGATCTATAAGCTATAGTAGGATCTGATGTTTGATTTAACTGGAAGGTGTGTTGAGTCATGTCTGAGGAGCAAATTAACGAATAGACCATCCGTGAGACCTTACAATTTGTGTCTTTATATGCTGAAGACGGTGAAGTTAGGATAGGCGCCTATAAATAGTGCGCGGCAATAAAGATTTTCTAACTGGGAAATTGATTGGTGGGATGAACGTGAAATTACTAGTGGTTGCTTTATTTCTTTTGATCTTGCTTGTGCCGGGACTTGGCTCCGCAGAAGCTAGGGATGATTATAGCGAGGCTTACAAACTTTACATCGCAGCCGGGGTCAGCGCCGCGACCTATAATGACAGGATTGGCGAAATGGCTTCCCGTTATCTGGAACAGGACGGCTGGAAAATCGACCGCTATGTCCAAAATCAAGGCAAGGCGGGCGCCCGGTTCATATTGGCTCAAAAAGACCTTGGCGACGGCCGGCAAACCTTCTTTCTGGCGTTTGTCGGAACAGAGACCAAAGAGGACGTAAAATTTGACTTGAAGGTTGATAAAGCATATTTCGCCGGAAAAAGCATCAAGGAGTTAGAGGAGAATGCTGCCAAACAGAATGTACCAACGACTGAGCCCAAAGTTCACCGGGGCTTTCTGCAATATGTTAAATCCATGCTGGAGGCCAAGGCTGCAAATGCAGAAGGAAAGTATTTGCCTTTAAGGGATATACTGGTTGGCAATAAAGACGCCAAGTTGTACCTCGTCGGGCATAGCCTAGGCGGGGCTGCGGCGATAATCACCGGCGCCGGGCTCGTTAATACCGGCGTAAGTCCGGAACAAATCGAGGTAATTACCTTTGGCTCGCCTGCGGCAGGCAATGCCGCTTTTGCGGCTAGCTACGATAATGTTCTTAAGGTGACAAGGGTTGTAATTTCAGGGGATGTAGTGACCGGTGTCCTGCAGTCTTTGGTAGGGGGGTATAAGCAATTTGGCCGGAAGATTACCCTGGAGCTGCCGGAGCTTTCCGATCAGCCCCACCGAATTTCAGAATATGTGGATTTGGTGATGAAAAATTATTATACCCAGCGGCAGCACGAAGCAAGGAGTGATAAAGTAAACAAAGCGGATTCAAAGGGTGCAGAAATTTACATTGCCCCGTTAAAGAACAACCTTTCCCCGCGTTTGGATGCTGATTTTTGGTATATGCGCGAGGCTTGGCGGGATGAATACAAGCGGAAATTTTCAGGCTGCACGTTGGGAAATGACGGTGACGACTGGCGGCAAAAGGCAAAAGAGTACAGATGGGTCATCGTTCCTGAGGTAAGTTCTATCATTGTCAAGAAGGAACGTAATAAATATTATATTACGTTAAACCAAACCATCTATGAAAATGGCGTAATTGTCGAAATGGCCGACTTTTCTACCGGCAATTATAACTTAACGCCGCTGGAGGCCTTTATCCATGGCTTAAGGGATGTGAATGAAGACCGGATCATTAAGAGGGAAATCAAACGGGGACGGGGCAGTGTTTTGTATAAAATCAACACATTTCTATTGTTTTGAGGTAAACTAATTTTCATTTTTTTTATCGGATTCCTCATCAAGCGGTTTAACGGCTGGTTGAAATAGAACTGAAGTTTGCCAAACTTGTTGTTTTGCTTGATATTGTTCTTCAAATGATATGATGAGGGATATTACAGCTTTAGCCAAAAAACCAACAGAGGCAATAATCAAAAAGGTATTTACATAATTCCACTGAATTAGCTGAACAAGCCCCAGTGATACCATTAATGGTGAAAAAACAAATCCTAAAAATGCAGATGCCCCTATATTCCACACTGCATAACTTTTCCATGAGTAAGCCCGTTGATATATAAGCATATAATAAAGGGGCATTACGGTAATGTCTAAAAGAAAAATATTGGGAATCATAGGATAAATAGGTAAAGAATATGCCCATAGATTGGAGTTACAACCGACTATCTCAATTACAACGGAAAATACAGATATGAGGGACCCGAATAAAATAGTTTTGGTTAGTCTCGTCTTATCCAATAGCGAAAAACAAAGAATATAAGAGAAAATTACGAACCCTATTTCTCCCCACCATTTAATAGAGAATAAGTCTTGTGTGCTCCATTTCGTCACCATAAGATTATGAAGCGTGTAATTTGCTTGATTAATCATTTCAATAGTAATCAATATATGCACTTCCTTTTAAAAGTAGGTGGTCAGTAATTGCTAGGAAGTCCCGGAAAGTTATATTGTAGAATTTTGGCTTTATTGGGAACGTTTAAAAATCCATTTGACGAAGTTAGTATGCTCTTAGTAATAAAGGATTATAAGGTAACCCCTTATAATCCTTTTAGTGATTTTATATCACTCTGTGAAGCTGTCTTTTTTTTGCCTGCTGGTTACAGATAAGTCTTGTCATAATTTGCAAATATATGTTATTTTAAGTATATAGCGCTTGCTAGAAAGTGTAGGGGAGAATGTTATGGGCTTAAAATTTACTGAGCTTGTGGATATTGAAAGACTTCAGCGGCTGATGGATACTTTGTATAAGGCGACAGGAATACCTTCAGGAATATCGGATTTAGATGGCGGTATCATGACGGCTACTGGCTGGCAGCCAATCTGTACTGAGTTTCATCGCGTTAATCCTCAGACTCGGCAAATTTGTATTGAAAGCAATCAGCAGGTAAAGGAACACATTAATGACGGGCCGTTTATTGGCTACTATTGTAAAAATGGGATGATTGACTATGCTTGTCCGATTATCATAGAGGGGCAGCATCTTGCCAATCTTTTTTTGGGACAGTTCTTTTTTGAGCCGCCTGATGATAAAACTTTCCGACAGCAAGCAAAGAAGTATGGGTTTGATGAGAACGCGTATATTAAGGCTTTGCGTCAGGTGCCAATTCTCGAACGGCAGACAGTGGAAAACATTTTAATGTTTTTTTCACAGTTAGCTGATTTGCTTAGTGAGGCAGGTTTGCGCAGTAAGGAAAATAGAGAGATAGCCAACTTTTTGCAGGAAATACTGAATGCTATTCCCAGCCCTGTATTTTATAAAGACATCAAAGGGTTCTATATGGGGTGTAATAAAGCGTTTGAGGAATATGCCGGCAAACCCCGGGAAGAAATTATCGGACACACAGTACAGACAGTATTTCCAGCACAAACAGCAAATGCATATCATCAAATGGATGAAGAGCTATTTCGCCATCCTCAAACACAGGTCTATGAGCACTTTTATCAAGATAAGCAGGGGCGAGAACGGGCTGTTTTATTTAACAAAGCTCCTTTTCAAAGTATTGGGGGAGAAGTTGCTGGTTTAGTCGGTGTGATTACCGATATTACCAACCAGAAATCTATCGAAGCTGCGCTTACTCAAAGTGAGGCTAAATACCGGGCTCTGTTTGAGAACATGATGAATGCATTTGTCTATTTCGAAATTGTTAAAGACGATAGCGGCAACCCGATAGAGTATCGGTTTCTTGAAGTAAATGATGCGTTTGAAAGACACTCTGGCATTGTCAAAACTGCTGTTATTGGTAAGACTATTAACGAAACTGTATTCAAAGCAGACGATACTGGCGTTGACTGGGTTAAGCTGTTTAATGATACAGTAAGGAGTGGGAAAGCGCTTACGTTTGAGCATGAGTTAAAAGTGCTAAATCGATGGCTCTTGGTTTCTGCATATAGCCCATTGACAGGATTCTTTGCCATGGTGTTTTCCGATATAACACAGCATAAGAAAAATGAAGAAAAAAATCAGCATTACGCCTATCATGATCCGCTTACAGGTTTGCCTAACAGGCGTCTTTTAGAAGACCGATTGACGATGGCAATTGCGCAGGCAAAAAGGAATAAGGAGCAGGTGGCGGTGGTATTCTTTGACTTAGATAACTTTAAGCCGGTCAATGATACCTATGGACATGATGCCGGCGATGAGCTGTTACAAGAAATAGCTCATCGGACAGAGGCCTGCGTCCGCCAAGGTGATACAGTGGCCCGTATCGGGGGCGATGAGTTTGTTATTGTACTTCCCGCAATTAAAACCAAGGACGACGTGATAACTATTGCAACCCGTGTGTTGCAAGAATGCCGGCGCCCTATAATGCTGCGGGGTTCGACTGTAGCGGTATCTGCTAGTATTGGTATCAGCTTTTTCCCGCAAGACGGAACAGATATTACCGAGTTAACTAGGAAGGCAGATGTCGCGATGTACACGTCGAAACAGAAAGGCCGGGATCAAATCTGCCTAATTGATGAATGCATTCGATCATGTAGCTAAGAAGGGGATTTTTAATGAACGAAGCAACTACATGCTTGGATAAATATAAGGTCGTGCCGGTTTAGGCACTGATTCGGCGGTGGTGACATTCACTACCGTCGTATTTTTATTTTGCTGCATTTCCAGTTGAATTGTGCCTCGAATGGTAAGCCAGGTATCTGCAGGATAATCGGTAGTGTATTTACATACCAGGCCGTAAGGGGAAGCATCAGCAGAGCAGCAGACAATCACATATTGAGCAAGGGCAAAATGCGTGGGCGTCATAGTGGAGTCTTTTAAGACAAACCCAGTTATTTCAATTTCCTTGCCGACATAATCATTGGGGAAACTATTAACCTCAAACATAACTTCAGTAAAGTTAATATCTGTCACCTGAATGAGCTGGGTTTTGGCTATTTATACTAAACATTTACAATTATGATTAAAAGTAATATGATTGTAAATAGTAATATTACTATTTAAGAGGTAACGCATATGGAAAAGTGGATTGCTGCCCTTCGTTCACAAGGGTATAAGGTTACGCCGCAACGACGTGTCGTGATTGAGGCATTGAAACAAGGTGACAAGTTTGCTACAGCCCAGCAAGTGTTAGAAGCGGTGAGGCAAAGATTCCCGGAAATGAGTTTGGACACTGTTTATCGCAATTTGAGCCTCTTGGTTGAACTGGGATTAGTTCATGAGGTGCGTACGAAAGGGCGGGACGGCAATTTTTTTGAGATTGCTGTAACCGGTCATCACCATCACACTGTGTGTTTACAGTGCGGCAAAGCAGAATGCCTGGATTTTTGCCCCATCCATGAGCAGGATTTGGCAAGGGCAGAGGTTGGCGGTTTTAAAATTACTGCTCACTCACTGGAGTTCTATGGATATTGTGCAGATTGTCGCAAAGTCGGTTGATTTTTTAGACGTATAAGGAGGTTGTTTATGAATCGAATAGCAAAAATGGGGCTGGTTTTTCTGCTTTGCGCTGCTTTATTGGTAACACTGGCAGGCTGCGGCAACAAGACAAAATCCACCCAAGCGGCACCTGATAAGCTCAAGGTTTTCGCAACAGTATATCCTGTTTATGATTTTGCCCGGCAAGTGGGCGGCGACAAGATTGAGTTAGCTATGTTGATGCCGCCAGGCGCTGAACCACATGATTGGGAACCAACTGCCCAGGATATAGTGAAAATTAAGTCGGCCAAATTGGTACTCTATCATGGTGCAGGGCTTGAACCAGTAGATAAACTACTGAGTAAAGATGTGTTGGCAACAGTGAAAGCTGTGGAGGTTAGTAAAGGAATTCCGTTACTTGCCAACCATGAAAATGACGAGGATGAAGACGAAGATAGCCACCATCAGCATGACAAAGAAAAAAAACCAGATCAGCACAAGCATGAGTCTGAAACAGATACTCATGTCTGGCTAGATCCGGTAAATGCCCAGCAGGAAGTAAAAGCCATTGCCGAAGCATTGAGCGAGGTTGATCCGCCCAATAAAGACTATTATCAAAAGAATGCTGAACGCTTTATTCAGGAATTAGCCAAACTCGACAGTGACTATCAAACCACCTTGGCTAAAGCAGCACGGCATGATATCATCACAAGCCATATCGCCTTCGGTTACCTGGCTAAACGCTATAACCTTGAACAGATTGGCATTATGGGCCTAGCGCCAGATAGTGAACCTACTCCGGATAAGATGGCTAAGGTAGTTGATTTCTGTCGCACACATCAGGTTAAATACATATTTTTTGAGACATTGGTCAGCCCCAAACTGGCTGATACTATTGCTAAAGAAACCGGAGCAGGCCTCTTGGTGCTCAATCCGCTAGAGAATCTGACAGCAGAAGAAATCAAACAAGGAAAAAATTATGTATCAGTTATGCGTGAGAATTTGTCCAATTTGGATAAGGCGTTACAAAAATAATTACACGTCTCATCATTAGGGATCAAGGCATTTACGTCATTTTTGTCCAGAAGAAAGTACAACTTTCTTCTGGACAAGGGCAACATTGGCTTCCGCTGTCGCCAAAGCTCGGCATACGCCGTGTTTTCTTTATCAATGGGAAGCATAACTTGCCTGTAGGTAAGGCTATGGTTCTATTTTGATTGGGTAAGTTATGCGTTCTAGAGATGTGTTATGCTTTAGTCTCAAGCGAGCAGGACAGGGGTTTGGAATACTTCGCCTCCACCAATCAAATCCGGAATGACTTGGAACCCGCGAATTTCGCGGGTTTTTTTTGTATTTTTGAAAGGTTTGAAAGGTTTCGGATGCCTCCACCAAGTAAATTATTTTTACTTAAAGTAGCATAAGTGAGAGTTTTTTACAGGATTTTGTCAGATTTGGATAGAAATATTTAGTTTTGAAAACTCAAAAATGAGCCAGATAATCGTCCCTCGACTCAAAGAAACTGAACTTGAAAAAAATTCATCTGGATTGTAGATATAAACTTTAGAAGTAATGTTTTTTGTATTAAAAATAGCTGTAATGAAATTAGGGAGGTGCTTGGTATGCCCAATGAATTAGGTGGTAGAGCGGACAAACGTGGAAATAGGTTTGAATTTAGATGGGTAATATACCAAATACTGAAAGTCTTAGATGAAAAATTAGATTATATTGTTTTGGAACCCCTTGGCGACGATGAACAGGGTGTTGATATATGGATAGGTAAAAAAAATGGCAGCAGAGAAGGACAGCAATGTAAAGGGAGAAATGGAAGTAAAGAATATTGGGATTATGGAACTGCTAATGGTAAAGGAATTTTTACTAAATGGAAGTATCAATTGGATAGAGATAAGTCGAATACTGTTGCCTTAGTATCGCCTTTAGCTTTTACATTGCTAGAGGATTTAATTGAAAGAGCAAAAAATACCAGTAATAATCTTAAAGATTTTTATAATAACCAAATTCTAAGTGCGAGCAAAGAATTTATAGATTTCTTTAAACATTTTTGCAAAGTGATGGAGATAAATCCGGAACAAGATTTGGATTTAGCAAAATGCATTTCTTATTTAAATAGAATAGCTTATCGGCAATTTCCAGATGCGGAATTAAAAGAGCTGATTATATCCAAAATTAGTTATTTATTAGTAGGCAATGAGGAAGAAATCTATGAAGCATTTATTGCGTGGATAGTAGATGGAGATGTTTTAGGAAAAACAATTAGCCA
This sequence comes from Sporomusa malonica, assembly GCF_900176355.1. GTDB lineage: Bacteria > Bacillota > Negativicutes > Sporomusales > Sporomusaceae > Sporomusa > Sporomusa malonica. Next base: position 146,773 of record NZ_FWXI01000001.1, read on the forward strand.
GTCCGTTTTGTATGAGTTTTTAAAAGAAAAAAATATAAAGCTTAAAGAACTTGCCACTGATAAACGTATTATGCCTAGGCTAGAGGAATTGAATCAGGAATATAGAATAGCATTTATTCCGTTAAACAATGGACTGATTAATAGAAAAGAATTTTCTGTATGCAGAAAAGCAATCGATTTAGGAGATTCTTTAATAATACATGGGAAGGCTGGAAGAGGAAAAAGTGGATGTACAGAAGATATTATAAATTATTGTCAAGAACAAACCATACCGTATTTGGCAATTAAATTAGATAAACGGATTCCGACTGGGACTGCCGAGAAGTGGGGTAAAGATTTAGAATTACCTGCATCCATAGCTCATTGTATTCACAGTGTTTCTAAAAATGAAAGAGCAGTAATTATTTTGGATCAGTTGGATGCTCTACGTTGGACTCAGGCACATTCCAGAGATGCTTTATTGGTATGCGCTCAGATTATTGATCAACTAGAGAGATTGAATTTGGAAAGAAAATATAAGATATCTGTCGTTTTTGTATGTCGAACCTATGACTTGGAAAACGATAATAATATTAGGTCATTATTCAAAAAAAATGATAAGAAAGAGGAAGTTTTTCAATGGAATAAAGTTCAGGTTAATGAATTGGATGAGGGAATACTAAAAGAGATTGTTGGAAAGCGTTATGAACAATTATCAAGTAAATTAAAAGAGATACTAAGGATTCCAAGTAATTTATATATTTGGCAACAATTGGATCCAAGCAAAGAATATGCCGAATGTTCTACCGCAAGCCATTTGGTCTCAGAATGGTGGGGGCAGTTGTCCGGAAAATGTTTCGAATTTGGATTAAGTGAAGCCGATCTAAATGAGACTAAAGAAAAAATGGTAACATTGTTGGAGAAACTAGGTAGAATATTTATTCCGTTAAGAATATTAAATGTTAATAAATCAGGCTTAGACTTTTTATCTTCAAATGCTTTCTTAGTAATTCAAGATAATAAAGTGTCCTTTGCTCATCAGTCGATATTGGACTGTTTTTTGGCTGAAAAAATGCTTAAGAGATATTATGACGGTGAAGATGTTGTAGATATTATTGGAAGCAAAGAAAAACAAACCCCTGGAAAAAGATATCAAGTGCAAATGTTTATGCAAAATTTATCTGAGTTCGATAGCCAGGATTTTATTAATGCAGGCCAAAAGATGTTTGAGGCCAAGCAAATCAGATATTTTATTAAATTTGTTTTCCTTGAGGTATTAAATCAGATAGATATTCTAGATGAAAATGTAAAAAATTTCATTATTAGTAACTGTGAAAACGAAACCTATGGTAGTCATATTATAAATAACGTTATATTCTCCAGGCCTAAATATATTAGATTGTTTAGAAAATATGGTATCTTCGATAAATGGTTTATCGACTCACATAAAAAAGATATTGTTTTTAACTTACTTATAAGTATGAGTCCGGATTATGAAAGCGAAGATATTTCATTTATTGAAAAGTATGCATTTCATTCACAGGAAGATGATAATAAATTTTCAAGATGTTTTTTGCATGATATAAATCAAGATACAGATGAGTTGTTTGAATTGCGAATGAAATTTTATAGCAGTTATCCGCAAATGGCTAATGTGTATCTTGATTTCAAATCGATGCTCAAAAATTGTGAAATAAGAACAATACGGCTATTGGCATTTTTATTGGAAAATAAAATTAAATGCAAAGAAAAAAACATTTATAAGTATGAAGAGGAATTTATATTTGAAGACTCTGAAATATTAATTACAAATGGAATGGAGGTTGTTAATTTATTATTGCCATACATTCCTACGGAAAAAGATGAAAGGCTATCCTTCAGTGATTGGTCTGGAAGATATTTTCATAAAAGAGGTCTTGAAAGGGCTTGTATTCAAATTATTAAAAAAGCAAATGCAGCGATAATTGCTTTAAAACCAGAAACATTTTTCCAAGAATATAAAGAATTCATGGGGAAAGGCATTGATATATATAATGAAATTATATTAGATGGATTATATCGATTGCCAGAGATATATAGTGATGTCGTTATTAATTATTTGTGTAGTGACTTTGATAGCAACATATTCGATCAGACAAGTGGCAATGGTGATGAATTACTTCTTATAAAGCAGATATTAGAAAAGCATTCCCAATACTGTAGTGAACATATTTTTGCTATGTTAGAAAAAACAGTTTTAAATTATCTATCGCCAAAAGCTAAAGATATATACCTACGTAGGATCGATATTAATCGAGAAAAAAACGGCTATACAGTGTATTGGAGTTTTTGGGGTGATTTGCAGAAAGAAATTTTGGAGGTCCTTCCCAATAATCGATTGAGCGATTATGCAAAAGATTTGATGCGTGTTTTGAAACGTAAATTCCCTGAAGGGACAACTTTATATAAACATGCAGATGGACATTTCGGATGGGTCAGTTCATCCATTGCGGGGAAAAAACTAAATAACAAGAAGTGGTTGGAGATTTTAACTAACACAAAACTTAAGCATAAAGGTCACTCCCGTTGGCAAGAGGTTCCAGGAGGCTTTATCGAAAATTCTATTGAACAATTTTCGAGTAGTTTTAGAAATGCCGTTTCTGAAGAGCCTGAAAGAATGATAAAACTGGTTCTTATACATAAAGAAGAAATTTTAGATGTATATGTCGATTCCTTATTTGGTGGAGTCGCACATAGTAAGGTTTTAGATAATGTACCGATAGAATTGTTAGAAACAATGATTTTGAGCTATCCGTATGATTATACTTCATACCGGGCGAATTATATTTGCTCAATGATTGAGAGCAGGAAGAACGTGGAATGGTCAAAGAAGATATTGGATATTCTTAAGGATATTGCGATTAACCATAAAAATCCGGAAATAAGTAAACCAAATGTAACGAATAATGAAGATAAAGAAATGCGTAGCTTTGATATGATGCACAGCAATGCTTTAAATTGCGTAAGAGGTAAGGCGGCTCTAGCAATAGCTCGGCTATTATGGAACAATGATTCTTTGTTTAAGCAGTTTAAAGATACAATTGAAAAATTGACATTGGATGAAAACCCAGCAGTAAAATTGGCAAGTTTATTTACGTTATGGCCTTCGTATAACATTGAACGAGAATGGGCATCTGATAAAATTATAAATCTATATGAACAAGATTATAGGCTGGCAGGCTTTCATGACACGAAAAATATGCTCTTTTTTCTTTATCCGAAATATCGTGAACGTGTATTAAAAATTATCAAAAACTGCTATGAATCTGAAGATAAAGACCTAATTAAAATGGGTGCATATTGTCTATCGGAAATGTTTATTCTGAAAAACGAATTTGCCGATATAATAAATGATGTTGATACAATGAGTGAAACACAAGCAGAAGCAGTTCTCCACATGGCTATTATCTATTTCAATAAAGATGAATTTAATTCATTAGCAAAAAATATGATATGCAAATTTAAGAAAAGTATACTAGATTTAGAAATGCCGATTTCGAGATTGTTTTATGATAATCGTATTGATTTAGAGAGAGATAAGGATTTTTTAATCGAATTAATGAATTCAGGTTTAAGTCGCAGAACAGTGCATGCCTTTGTACATTATCTTGAAGAAGAATCAAAGTCTGTGGTTGATTACAAAGATATTATATTATCAATGAGTTATCATTTAGTTGAAAATGGATGCGGCAAAAACGAGGGTATTTGGGGAATAGAAGATGAAATTTCTAAGTTGATAATTGGATTGTATGACGAGACTTCTGAGTCATCACTACCTGAAATGAAAAGTATTGCTAATGAATGCCTTGATATATGGGATTTGATGTTTGAAAGGCAAATTGGGCCAATTAGATTCTTAAGTCAAAAACTGATGGAAAGGTGAAAGGTATTTTTCAGTAGAATGGCAATATATTGCTCTGGTGTTTTTATAGTAACGTTGTTCACACTATCTTCTGAGAAAACATACTGACTTATAAATAGAATAGATACAGTGGACAGTTCTTCTATATCATTAACTCTAAAAGGGGGGATTTGCAAGGTCCCGGATCGCCTCCACCATGCAAATCCGGAATGACTGAGAGCCCGCGAATCTCGCAGGCTCTTGTTGTTTGTGTAGACGGCTGGTGGAGGTAGCCTCCACCAGCTGTGATGCTTATACAATTATCCGTGAATCGGTGTTCCGTGATTCTTTATTTTGGCCTGCATTTCGGCGCTCAATTTGATAACAAGCTCGGCGTTGTATGCGCCGCTGGGAGTATAAGGCGGCATGCCATTGAATATTTCAGCAGTCGCGACAGCGTATGAGCGCGATATTGCGGCGGGCGAGCCGGGCGTCACAGCGGGATCGACATTAGCGGCCAAAATCGAAAGCGTGTCATCACTGTTGCGGACAATATCAAAAATACGAAACTGCTGGGGGAAATCTCTCAGCGAGGCTGTTTCCACTTCCCAGAAACCGAGTTCAGGACGGCCGGCATCCGGCGAAGGCAGGGCTGTCACCGTATTGTAGTGGCGATGGCCCGCCACCCACAGGATGAGATTCGGATAGGTGTGCAGCTTGGCAATCAAGTCAGCTTCGGAGGGGGATGAGGCAGTGTCCCACATCGGCCCTATCCCGATGGGAACATGGGCGGCAACGATCATTAGCTTGCCATCGGCCTGGCCTTTATCGAGTTCTTTTACCAGCCAAGCGTAACGCTCCTCATCAAGGGCACCGCTGGCGCCGTTGGCGCGAGTCCCGAAGGCGGTATCGTCGTTTTCGGTGTCGTCAAGGACGATTACCTTGATGGGAAGGTCTGCTTTCGGCTCAAAAGTATAGTTGGCCAAGCCTGTTAGGGCGTTGTCCCGCGAAAATCCATGGCCTACAGGATTTGAGGCAGTGTTGAAAAATTCAGCTATCCAGTCATTCTTGTCAATATGGCGTCGGTCAGGGTTGGCGTTTACTTTGGGGGGAGTGGCGAAATCAACCAGCGGCCCTGCCTTGATGACCTCTCCATAGGGGGTCGAACCGTCAATAACGCCCATATAGTACCCGCGGGTATCGAGGATTTTATCCGAAGTTATCTGTTCATCGATATTTAGGAGGGTTTCGCCGATCAGGGTCTGTTTCAGGTAATCATTAGGGGCGAAAACCCCCGACCAGAAATGATCGTGATTGCCGCGCACCTGGTACCAGGGAATCGACTTATCAAGCCCGGCTGCCTTGTACTGGCGCAGATAATCGGTAGTAGCGACAGATTCAGGGTCGGAATTGGGGTTGATGGTTTGGCCGTCCAAAATATCGATATACCAACGCAGCTCATTGAACTGAGAGTTATTAATGGCATCACCTAAGAAGAGACCGAAATCGATGGCCGCTTCCTTATGCAGCGCGTTGACCGTCTGAACGGCGGCATCCAGAACATGCGTTGTATAAAGAATGACCGGTGAATACGCCGACGACATGCCAGGCTGGCCTTTAAGGCCAAAGTAAATGGTCTGGGCCGGCGACTGCATATCGGTAATGTGAATATCGGTCATGGTAAAAAACCGCAGAAGGGTGGCTGCGGTTTTGGCAGATGCACCGGTATAGCCTGGCGGCATGAGATCAAGTCTTTTTTGGAAAGAAAGGCCGCTGCCTGTCTGCCAAGCGCCGTAGCCATACTTCGAATATTGGGAAACCGCGTTGGGAAGAAGTTTGGGCGAGGTCGCCGGCACCGAAACCGGAATAACGGTATGCTCCAGGGTGGTGAGAACCTTGGAAGCTATTGGATAGCTTGCTCTGGCTGATTGATTGTCTAACAAAGACTTATGCGCAAGCAACTGTTCAGCCCAGGCCGGCCGGACGGGAAGGGCGCTGAGCGCCGCCAGCGCAAGTCCGGTCTTCTGTAAAAATTTACGCCGTGAGAACTTAGAGGTTTTCATTAAATGTCCTCCTCAAAAATGTAATATTCCTGTATTTGAGACAGATTGATGTTGCAAGCTTCTGGACCTATTCTAATTAATAGACAGTAAATTTTCTTCATGATACTAGAAGCGACAGCTTTTTATCAACTGAGCAAGGACTAACCGCAGGTTTTTGAGGAGATTTGACGAAAATAAAAAACCATGCGTCTATTAACACATGGTATGTAGGGCTACTTATTATGCAAAAGATTGTAAAAAGATGCCCGGGTCGCATTTTTATAGGTTCGGCTGATGGGGATGACCGTGCCGTCACGAAGAACGAAACTATCGCTGGCGTATTCCTCGACATACAGGAAATTCACGACAAAACTTTTGTGTGGCCGTAGCCACATTTTTGACGGATGACGCTGCGTGAATTCATCCAGTCTGGTATAAACAACCAATCTTTCATTTGGCGCTGCTAAAACAACCTCCACCTGGTTTCTGCGACTCTCCAGATAAAGGATGTCATCAATCGGGATTCGCCGCTTTACGCCGCCGCTGGTGACAGCGATGGTTTCTTTGGACAGGCCCTGCACTTCATCAATCGTTTTTTGCAAACAGGCGGTCACTTTCTCTGCGCCCAGCGGTTTTACCAGATAGCCCGAGGCATTTACCTCGTACCCTTCGTAGACATACTCCGTGGAACTGGTTAAAAACACGATTTTGACCAGCTTGTCCCACTGGCGGATTAGGCGCGCGCACGTCATGCCGTCCATATCGCCCATGATGATGTCCATAAATACCATGTCAAACCGCAGTTTTTTGCTCTCGATGGCCGAGATAAATTTTTCCGCGCTGTCGTAGGCGAAAACTGTCCCGTCGATTCGCTGACTTCGTAAAAAAGTCTCTATTATAGTACATATTGCCTTTCTGTCGGTATTGCTGTCTTCACAAACCGCGATTATTAGCATAGTCCTCACCGTGCCCTTAATAATAATTCAAACTAGCCGCGACAAGCGGCAGAGCAAAAACAGCGAACGATATTAAGCGAATAACAACTGATACTTCTTAGTTTGGAGAGGTTTTATGCAAGAATTTACGACAATTTTACCGCCTGTATTCACCTTTATCTTCCTGGTGACGAATATTTTGCTTACTTATATTTTCTTAACACCAAGGGGCCGATGGGGGGGCCACGTTCTGGCCTTTGCTGTTGCCTGGGTCGCCGAACACTTGCTACGCAGTTTGCTGCAAACGGTAATTCTCGATCATTTTTTACTCAGCTATATAGTGGGCTTATTGTATATCATCCCGATTGCGCTGATTTTTAAAGAAACACTCCAGGCTAAGCTTTTTGTTTTCTTTTTGATTTTTTCCATGTCGCAGTTTTTTATCCTTATCTTCTTGTTCTTTGAACAATTGGTGTTTAACCAAATAGTATTCACTTTCATGTTGACGGGCGCTTTGCTTGAAATGGCATCGTTACCGTTAATAAGAAGATATGTCAAGCCGCTTGTCAGAGATATTATCGATATCATAAGCCAGCAAAATACCAGTTTCACTTTTTTCCCCGTTTTGGCGTTCATACTAATGTCGTTTTATGGTGTGCGCGCAAACTCATTGGTAGCTAATTTTGTACCCTTGATATTAAGCACCCTATTGCTTGTCTATGCCTATTACCTGATAGCCAGATCCATCGACCAGACCAAGCGGCACCAAGCGCTGGAAAGACATTTGGCACTGCAGCGCGATCACTATCAAAATCTATACAAAAGTATTGCCGATACCAAGGCAATTCGCCATGATTTGCGCCATCATCTGGCGACGCTCACAGAATTTCTGGGGAAAAACAATCCTTCGGCTGCCCAGGAATATATAAACCAATTAAGCCGCATCTACGACGACAGTTTCCTTCCCAGCGTGTGCAGCAACAAATCCGCCGATGCGCTCATTGCTCATTATCTAAAACTGGCTAAGCGGCTGAATATTGCCACCGCCACAGAGCTGAACCTGCCTGACGGCCTGGGTATCGATGAATTGGATCTATGCGTTATTCTTGGCAATTGTCTGGAAAACGCCATCGAAGCCTGTAGTAAAATAGGCGGCGAGGAGTCGGGCTGTATCGACATAAAGAGCGAAATAACCAAAGGGCATTTATTGATTACAATAACCAATTCTTTCAATGGCCTTGCTTTGCCCCGGAATGGGGATAGGTTGGTTTCTACAAAAAAAGGCGCGGACCATGGAATGGGCCTTTCCAGCGTGAAAGCATTAGCGGCCAAGTATGCCGGCCACTTTGACAGTTCTTTCGACCAACGGGTTTTCAAAGTGTCGGTGTCTCTGAAGTTGCCGAAAAATCTTGCGGCTTCCGGGTAACGCAGCTCATACAAAAGAAGAACCATGTATGATGATGCATAGTTCTTCTTTTTCGTCAATTATCCTCAAAAACCTGCGAGTTCTACGAGGGTTATTGATAAAAATATGTCGTAATAAGTATGCTGATATAAAGACGGGCATCAGCCAAAACATCCCGATGGAGGCGGACGAAGACGACGATTTCGATTCTGGGATCATCGGTTTTTTTCCATGAAGGGCGGTGTATAGAGCCTCTGTAGAGTGAGCTAATTTACCGAGGCCAACAGGCAATAACGAATTATGGAGGAATATCGAATGGATTTTTCCCGAACAGCAATTTTAAAGCTTTTCTTGTCACTGGTTCTGGTATTGAGCGCTTTTTAGGGGGCGATAGCGGAGGACGACGTGCCACCGGCAGGTAAAAGCAGGATTTAATAAATAGTAGAGGAGAATGTACATGCGTATTAAGAAAATTATCCTGGTAGTTATTGCTCTCGTTTTTAGTTTCACCTTTGCGGCACAGGCAAATGAAAAAGGGGCTACCGATTACTCAAAGCCTGAACGTTGGCTGGCTTTACCTGCTGCTGTTGAAAAAGAAGTGGATGTATTTTTTCTCTACCCGACCGCCTGGCAAAAGGTCGATAAAAATGAGCCGAACATCTGCGAGATTGACAACAAGTCAATGGTGCAAGGTGCAAAGGCAGCACTCGGCAGACAAGCCACCGTGTTTGAAACCGTCGGTAATATTTACGCACCTTATTACCGGCAGGCAGATGGCGCATATACCTTAGCTTTGACTGTCAAAGAGCAAGCTGCCCTCCTTGGCAGCCTGCCGAAATCAGATGTGTTTGCCGCGTTTGACTATTATATCGAACACTATAATCAGGGTCGTCCGTTTATCTTAGCTTCGCATTCCCAAGGCTCGGACCTGATGCTGATTATTTTGGCGGAATATATGAAAGAACATCCCGCTGTGTATCAAAGAATGATCGCGGCCTATGTGATCGGTTATTCGGTCACCGAGGACTACCTGGCAAACAATCCGCACCTGAAATTTGCGCAAGGCCCTGACGACACCGGAGTCATCATCTCCTATAACACTGAAGCGCCTGTGATTAAGGGGAAAAATCCGGTCACGTCGCCTGGCGGCATTGCGATAAACCCTATAACCTGGACCACAGAAGAGACCTTGGCAACAGCAGAGCAAAGTCTCGGTTCTAGGCTGTTAGATAAGGCCGGAAACTGGGTGCTGGTAAAAAATTATGCCGATGCCCGTGTCGACAAAGCCAGAGGGGTTATCATATGCAGCACCGCTGATGTCAAAACATTTTCGCCGGGAAATGCTGTATTCCCCCAAGGGGTTTACCATAGCCTGGATTATCCGTTTTATTACTATAATCTCAGGGAAAATGCCGCGAAACGGACGGCAAAATACCTGGCCCTGCAGGCGGCTATCCAATAGCTGCGAGGGTTGATACAGCGATTGATAGTACGGTTGTTAAAGTGGGATTTGCAAGGTCGCGGATCGCCTCCACCATGCAAATCCGGAAAACTTGAGAACCCGCGAAATTCGCGGGTTCTTTGCTGTGAATTTTTGGATGGTTATGGGTGGCTCCACCAAGTAAATAAATCAAGCACAGCCGACTTTATTAAGATAAAGGTAAATACCGATGTTAAAAACTTAAAGCTGGATAAAAATGGATATGTAGCATGGAAGATATAATATATAGTATTATTCGATGCGGCTTATGGATATTATCGGGAGCTGACCTTGCGGGAAATAACCCTCCTTAAAAATGGAACTTTGCTACTATACTTTGCAAATCTTGTGCCATTTGTGCAAGACTATTACTGGCTGCAGCGATTTCTTCCATAGATGCAGACTGTTCTTCCGTAACTGCCGAAACGTTCTGTGTTTGACTAGCCGTATCATTGCTGATACCTTCTATTTCTTGTATCGCATTAATAATTTCTTGACTGCCGGTGGTTATTTTTTGAATAGCTGCTGTAATACCAGCTACTTGATGAGTAACTCCATTTACCGACGCAATAATTTCCGCGAAGGCCTGCCCGGCAGTATTGACCACCTCTGCTCCTATCTTAACTTCATTAGTGCCTTCATTCATCGCCTTAACAGCTTCATCCGTATCGCCTTGAATTTCACTAATAAGCATCGCAATTTGTTTGGCTGCTGCTTCCGATTGTTCTGCTAATTTGCGGACTTCATCCGCTACTACTGCAAAACCGCGTCCTTGTTCACCCGCTCTAGCCGCTTCAATGGCTGCATTTAATGCTAAAAGATTGGTCTGTCCGGCAATTCCGGCAATAGTATCTACAATCTGCCCAATTTCTTTTGATCGTTCCCCCAATTTCACAACTACCTGCGCTGAACGAGTCACTTTTTGCTCAATATTATTCATTTGACTGACTGCGTTCTCGATCACTCTGCCGCCAGCATTAGCAGCATTGGCAGCAATATTCGCTGTCGATTCCACATTATTGACAGTAGTTGCCGTCTGCTTGATATCAACTGAAATTCGGTCAATGGCCAATACCGTTTTATTAACTGCAGCCGTCTGTTTTTCCGTGCCTGCTGCCACTTCGGTAATGGACTCGGCTACCTGACAAGCCCCCTGAGCCGACTGCTCTGCTCCGCTCTTAAGTTGTTCTGCCGAAGCCGCTACTTGCTCAGAAGAATAAGCGACCTTCCTCATTACGTCACTAAGTTTTTCTGCCATGATGTTAATGGCCCTACCCAGTTGTCCAATCTCATCAGAGGAATTATCCACTACTGTTGATTTTCTAAGATCGCCCTCAGCCAACTGTGTTATCTGCCGCAACATGACGATCAAACGATTGGCAATCTTGCGGGAAAAGTACCAGGTAAGTATTACTACAACCAAAATCACTATTCCAGTCATCCCTAGAACCTTATACCGCACGGCAATGATGGGTGCATACAATTCTTTTTCCGACACAGTAGCCGTTACTATCCAATTTGTCAGGCCAACAATGGCGCTAGCACCAAACATATCCATCCCTGCAGCATTTTTAAAGCTCATGACTTGCTTTTGTCCACCCATCGTTGCTTTTATTATGCCAACTTCGGAAACATCTTTTCGCTCGGAAACATACGTTTTGTCAGGATGCGCAACAACTGTCGCCTTGCCGCTTGAATTAGCAGTGACAGCAGCGTATCCAGTTTCGCCCAGTTTTACTTGTTCCCGCAACTTTTCCAAAGCATCCAGAGTAATTACCTGTGCTACCACACCGGACACACCTGCGCCATCTTTTATGGGCGTTGAAATAAAAACTACTGGTTTTCCTGAACTGCGTGAAACCAGTACATCACTTATAACTTGTTTTCCAGATTGCACAGCATCTTTAAAATATGGCCGATCACTTACCATAGCGCCAATCATATTGGTATTGGGGAAACTGCTGATTACCTTTCCGTACTTATCTGTGACGGAAATGGCCTCATACGAAGCGGTATCAGTTTCCAGCGCCGCCTTTACAACTGCCGATAATACTGTTGTGTCACCACGAACCGCATACTCATTTTTAGCAATGAGTTGGCCTGTCTTAGCTCTTTCCTGAAACATATATTCAATATCTTGTGCCAACCCTTGCGCCTTTTCTTGTACTTGCTGATTTACGTCTGCTTTCAGATTTGTTTCCATCGTGTTTAGTAAGATTAATCCTGTCATCCCCATTGTACCTAAAGTTAGTAATAAAATAATAATTACCAATTTCGCAAAAAAATTTAACTGCATACTATCGCCTCCCCAATAGTTTCCAAACTGAAACCAGATTACCTATTATATTACATACCAAATAAAAACCATTACTCACTTGTAAATTACAATAATAAATGAGTAAATAGTCTTTCTTGATATCAATTATATTGTTAATATTTGTCGTGCGAAGTTATTTCTCCTGCTAAAATTCTTAATATACTGACATTTTTATATTCACCCAAAGTACCGAAGGCAAGTAATATACGGAAAAATAAAATCAGATATAAAAAAGAGCCCCTTTAGGGGCTGACTGAAGAAGTTATGCGGTTGGTGGACTTTTTCAGCGAGTCTTGAGACTCGGCGAGTATCATGCCCTTGTAGGGCGTAATCAAGCACCTGTTGGTCCTGACTATGTGGGTTCGGTTTTGATGATACCTTGCCTATAATGTTCGGGGAAGGCTTCCAACTCATTTAAAAAAAGAGAGATGCTTGGGTTGGTATTAGTATGATTCCATGCGATTGATACATAAATGGATGCGTCCTCTTCGTCAACATCAAGAGTTTTTAATGAGGAACTGGCGTATCCCAACGGGATATGGCGAGGCAGTAGGGAGATGCCAAAACCGGCTTCTACCATCATTAATACGGTCAGAATACCGGAAACCGGATCCACACTGGGGCGAAACCCACGGTTTGAACAAACACGCATTAGGTTGTTATAAGCCCTGGGTGCATCTTTAGGATGAAATATAAAAGTTTCTTTGGATAGTTCAGCACGAGTTGTGTTGGTCCTACGGGCCCAGGGATGACTGGATGGAACTACAAGACAAAGCTTGTAATCGTATATCTTTTTCCATGAAATACCGGGAATCTTAGTTGTCTCCCATAATTGTATAAATCCAATGTCAATAGTGGCACGTTCTAATGCTTCATCAATGGCGCCGTTGCTAAGCTGTTGGCAGGATAACTCGATAGAGGGGTATTTTTGTCGAAATTGGTATATCAATTTTGGTAGAAAATTCTTTTCGGCAAAGCCTAAATAACCGATTTTCAGTCTTCCTGATATTCCGGAAGCTGCCTGACGGGTTATTTGGATCGCTTCCTCAGTCTTGGCAATAATGGCCTTGGCTTCACGTAATAAGGCTTCTCCTGCCGCAGTCAGAGATGTGGAATATCTATTGCGGTTAAACAGAATTACCCCTAAATCACTTTCTAACTCGGAAATCTGCTGGCTGAGCGCCTGCGGACTTATATAGACGTGTCTTGCTGCTGCGGTAAAATTAAGATGTTCCGCGGCAGCGACGAAATATCGAAGTTGCCGTATGTCCATAGGTACCTCCCCAGATCAGATTCTTATGATAGTATTATACATCCAGACTTTTCAGAAAACAATTAAACCTAATACAAGTATTACTTGGGTAGCCTAAACCAAAAACTGTTTCCCACTAACGCTATAACGGGCTACAATAAAAATAAATTGCAGGAAAATTACCGCAATTAAATCGGAGAAGGTATTTTAATAATCAATAATGGAGGTTTTTTTATGGACAGCAGTAATGAGTTATATTTAAAACATTTTAATCGCATCACAAATGCTATTGAATTGGGTACGCCCGACCGTGTACCAGTGATACTGGCTGCAGATTCTTTTCACGCCCGCCATATGGGGGTTTCGTTGGCTGATTATATTAATGATTTAGAAGCTGCCAGCCGTACCAACATAGCATCTATGGCCCAGCTCGGAGAGGTTGATGGGGTTGAATATCTAGCTCCCATTATCTGGGGTCTGGGTATGGCGTCCATGTCAAAATTGAAACTGCCCGGAAGAGAACTGCCTATTGATGCACAGTGGCAAATTGACGAAATTACACCGATGAAGATCGAAGACTATGATGTAATTATTGACAAGGGTTTTAACGCCTGGGCACAGCCGATTTTTCAAAGTGAGTTGAAACAGTCTTGGGATGATTTCCTCTGGTATCGGTCTGCCGACTGGCCAAAAATAAAAGAGAACTATAAAAATGCCGGTATTGTTCCGGTCAGTCCGGCAACTACCGCACCGCCGTTTGACCGTCTTTCCAATGCACGTGGTATGGCAAATTTAGTCAAGGATATGTACCGCATTCCCGATAAAGTAGAAGCTGTAATCAAGATAATGACCGAAGAGATGAAAGAAACAATCAAGACCACAATAGCTCAGACAAAACCGTTTGCCTATTTTATTGGTGCCACCCGCTCTGCACCGGAATATATGTCGAAGAAGATGTGGGAGCGCTTTTGCTTCCCAAACATTAAAGAAATCGTCGAAACAGTTGTAAATGCGGGTTCCTACCCTCTATTACACTGGGATAACAACTGGGATCGTTCGTTAGAGTATCTAAAAGAACTACCTAAGGGTAAATGTATTTTGGCTACTGATAGCAATACTGATTTGTTCGAAGCAAAGGAAGTTCTCGGCGACCATATGTGTCTTATGGGTGATTTACCTGCAGCCATACTCACATTAGGAACTCCCGAGGAAGTGTATGACTATAGCTGTAAGTTGGTCAATAACCTTGGTCCTAAAGGCTTTATTCTTGCTGTTGGTTGCTGTGTTCCCCTCAACGCGAAAGTCGAGAATATGAAGGCAATGATTTCAGCAGCTACAGGGCGTTAATATCAATTACTATGGCCGGAACTCCTGGGGACAAAACGAGTAGGAATTTTTCTTACTCGTTTTTTATGTTTTTTCTTATGGTAAAATCAGTAATTTACTGATGGCGGAATATTGTGTTAAATACGATAATTGAGACAGGTGATTTTATTGTTAGAGAGGAGATTATTATTAAATGAAAAAACAAAAGAATTATTGGAAAGGATTCTTGGTAGCAGGTGCAGTGACAGTAATGTTAACGTCAGGCATTACTTTTGCTGATATTCAGGTAGCGCAGGCCAAGGCTAATCCTCAGATTTTTGATTTTGAAGCCCATCGCGGTGGACGCGATGCTCGTCCGGAGAATACCCTGGCTTCATTTGCTTATGCTATGGAGTTGGGTGTAACAACCTTGGAAATGGATTTACAAATGACTAAAGACGGCCGTATTGTAGTGAGCCATAATCCGGTAATGAATCCGAGCCTTGCCAAAGGGCCGAACGGTACATATGTGCAAGGCGGCAAGTATGATATTCGAACCATGACGTTAGAGGAAGTTAAGAAATTTGATGTTGGAAGCATGAATCCGGCAGCTGGGGATTATTATGAAGGTCATGGCAAAACCCAGGTGTCTGTTCCTGGTACAACAATGCCTACACTAGAAGAGGTATTTGAGTTAGCAAATTCCTATGGCAATGACAAAATATTTTTTAACATCGAGACCAAATCATACGCTGATCCGGCCGATCCAAACTCCAAGGATAATCCCGATCCGGAAAAGTTTGTAAAGGCAGTCTATGAAATTGTGAAGAAGTATCATATGGAGAACAGGGTATTCTTGCAGTCCTTTGACTGGAGAACACTTAAAGTTATGCATAAACTTGATCCGGATATTACACTGGTGGCTTTGAGCTGCGAGCAGCCCTCTTGGGGATGGGTGGACGGCTGCTACCTTAAAATTGGTGACAAAAAGCCGTCCCCTTGGCTGGCAGGTCTAAATATTAATAATTATCATGGTAATTATGTTAAAGCCGCTAAAGATGTAGGCGCAGACATTGTGTCCCCTTACTGGGAGGAGCTATCTCCCCAACTGGTTAGCGAAGCTCACGACCTGAAGATGAAGGTTGTTCCCTGGACTGTTAATAATCCCAAAGCAATGAACATGCTCATTGACATGGGTGTTGACGGCCTTATTACGGATAAACCTTGGATTTTGCGCGATGTTCTTACAAAAAAAGGTATTTCAGTAGCTGATCCAACCGTGAATGTTAATAGTCCTTATCACACCGGTATCAATATAATGAATACCGAAGGTAAGCAGCTTTCAAAAGGTGGAGACGCAGCAGAATAGGAAATACACGAATACTTACTACCAGGAGCAGTCAGGGAGGGGCTGCTTCTGGTAGTATTTTGCTTAAGATAGTATGACCAATATGAAATGCTCCTTTCAGTATGATTCCATTTGTTACTTTAAGGATTTGTGCTCTATCTTCGATATATATAGTAGAGTATGCAATAGCTGGTAGGCAACATGGTTTCAAAGGGAGGCGAGTTCCAATGCACAGTATAACTTTAGATGAAATACAGCCAGGTATGTATCTATCAAAGCCACTCATTTCAGCCGATGGTGCAATTTTACTCCATGAAGGCACAGAAGTGAAAGAAAGATACATTCAGTATCTTCGTAATAAAGGTATTACAGCCTTGTTTGTTGGAGAAACAGAAACCGGAGATACAATTGCAATTGATGAAGATTTTTATGATCCAATACATAAGAAAGAAGCCATGGAGGCTGCACAGGAGGTAATTAATCATTTTCGTGTCGGTAAAGGCATACCGCTCGATAGAGTGAAAAGCATTGTCAGTGCTTTAATTGACCAGCTTGGCCAAAAACCGGAGAATATGATTCATCTTCTGGATTTACGCCGTAAAGAGGAGTATATGTTCTCTCATGCGGTTAATACGTGTATTTTGTCAGTTATGACTGGGCTTGCTATGGGATATGATGCCAAGCGGTTAGGCGAGCTGGGTTTAGCAGCCATGCTTCACGATATCGGCAAAATTAAATTTCCCAGGCAATTAGCGTTGCAGTTTCCCGACTATTTAACAAAGAGTGAAAGAGAAGAGTATAGACGCCATTCTTTTTATTCTTTGGAGGTCCTGCGGGAAAATCGTACCTTACCAGTTGAAGTTGTTAATGCCTGTTTTCAACATCACGAACGTTGGAACGGCAGCGGCTACCCCATGGGTCTTAAAGGGGATGCTATTTCTGAGTATGCTCAAATTATCAGCATCGCCGATGTGTATGACCGTTTGATCGTAGGGATGCCTCATCGCCGGCCTACACCTGTATATTATGCAGTTGCTATTTTGAACAAAGCCGCAGGAGAGTATTTTAATCCGGCTATCGTAGAACGGTTTAATCAGAATGTGGCCATCTACCCTACAGGTAAAACGGTACGGCTTAGTAACCAGCAAAGCGGATTAATCCTTGGCGTTGGTATAAAAAGCAAAACGACTCCCGTAGTTCGGATTACATCTGACCATGATGGCGAACACAATCGGATTGTGGAACTTGATCTGATAAAAAATCCTGAACTCTTCATCGTAGATGTTGAAGAATTATATTCTAGTTATGCACAGGCCTATGCTGATCGTGCGCAAATGTATCATGCGAAAACCCAGCAGATATGACAGGACCCAGTCAAGTGATTGGATTATTCTGAGTTATGTCAATGGCGATATGCTATTTTGAAGGATATTTCAATAAATAATAAAGACTGCCTTATGGCAGTCTTTATTATTTAACACTTATATTTTTTATTGTGCGTTGTACATACCTTTGCTGCTTAGATAGTTGAATATTCCTTCACCATGTTTTTGCTCTTCTTTTTGGATATGGTTTAAAGCCTGGCGCACATTGGTGTCTTTAAATTCAAAAATGGCTGTATCATATGCACTAGAGACATACTTCTCGGTCATCAGCATATCGCTGCAGAGCATAGCGTCCGCATTGCTAGCGGTAGCGGAAGACGGTGAAGCCTGTGAAGTTAGACTAGTTGCTTGGCTGGATTGAGATGATTGTTGTGCCTGTTGACCTTGATTCATACTGGGAACTTGTCCGTTCATGATGGAGGTGATCGTATTTAGGTGCTGCTGTTCCTGCTGCGCATAAGATTGAAATAACTGCTTGAGTTGTGGGTCACTAGCTTGAGCTGCATATTTTTGATACTTTTCGACACACACTTTCTCATGGGACTCTTGGTCTTTCAGTAGCTGTGTTTCTTTTTGTGTAAGTTGTGATGCCATAATTTAGCCTCCTTTGGTTTTTTTTAGTTTTCCCAAGATATTTATTGTCATTCGGCCTAAGCAAAGTTTCGGCAAAATCTTCGATGGGTGGGCTTTATTATTTATCCTGAATAGAGGTCTTTTTTATTATGATCTTTACACTTTCTTTACACCCCTGACGTGTTTCTTGACAGCGCCTTTACCTCAATCAGTATTACAATAAAGCTGCAGTAAGTTCATAGTCATAGGAGGAGTACAAATGGCCGATTTGTGGCTGGCCGGCCTATTGGCGGCATTGCTTTTGGGTTACCTAATTTATGCGCTTTTGAAACCGGAGGAGTTTTAAGATGACGACAGATATCGTTTTATTTATTGTGTTTTTGGCTGTACTGATTATCCTGGCATGGCCGCTGGGAAACTATATGGCCAACGTATTTTCATTGAAACAGACAATGTTTGACAGACTGTTTGCCCCTATTGAAAAAATCATCTACCGCATGGCCGGCCTGAATGATATGGCTGAGATGAATTGGAAAGAGTATGCAATTAACTTAGTTTTCTTCAATTTGTTTGGTATGACAGCAGTTTACTTAATCCAGCTTTTACAAGGCTACTTGCCCTTTAACCCGGAAAACATGGCTTCGGTGGCGCCCTGGCATGTGGCCTTTAATACGGCTGTCAGCTTTATGACCAACACCAACTGGCAGGCCTACGGCGGCGAGTCTACCATGAGTTATTTTACACAGATGGCTGCGCTGACTGTGCAGAATTTTGTGTCGGCAGCGACTGGCCTGGCGGTGGCCGTGGCGCTCATTCGGGGCTTGACGCGCAAAACTACTGATGAAATCGGTAATTTCTGGGTTGACCTGGTACGCGGTATAGTCAGGGTGCTGATGCCACTATCGATTATTGTCGCGCTTATGCTAGTGCAGCAGGGCGTACTGCAGAACTTGTCACCCTATATCACCGTGCAGACGCTGGAAGGAGCCGGGCAAAAACTGGCAATGGGACCAGTGGCTTCCCAAGAGGCCATCAAAATGCTGGGTACCAATGGCGGCGGCTTTTTTAACGCTAACTCGGCACATCCTTTTGAAAATCCTACACCGTTAACTAACTTTATGGAAATAGTAAGCATTTTCCTTATCCCGACGGCGTTGTTGTTTACCTATGGGCAGCTGGCCCGCGATAAGCGGCAGGGCTATGCTGTATTGGGAGCCATGATGCTCTTGTTTATCTGTATGTTAGGTGGTACTTATGCCAGTGAACTATATGGCAACCCCATTATGGGAGGTTTGGGCATAAGCAGTCCCGCGTCACTGGAAGGCAAAGAAGTGCGCTTCGGCATTGGTGGATCGGCGTTATTTGCTACTGTGACCACTGCCGCTTCCTGCGGCGCCGTTAACGCCATGCATGACAGTCTGACACCGCTCGGCGGCCTTATCCCTATGCTGCAGATCATGTTGGGTGAAGTAGTGGTAGGCGGGGTAGGCGCCGGTTTTTACGGAATGATGGTGTATGTTGTCATGACTGTGTTTATCGTCGGTTTGATGGTAGGCCGCACTCCTGAATATCTTGGGAAGAAGATTGAAGCCTGGGAAATGAAGATGGCTACGCTGGCTATCCTTATTCCGTCAGTAGTCATCCTTGTTGGCAGCGCCATTGCTGCGGCGACCGAGGTGGGTACGTCTTCAATCGCTAATCCCGGACCGCATGGCTTGAGTGAAATTCTGTATGCATTTGCCTCAGGCGCCGGTAACAACGGCAGTGCTTTTGGCGGCCTGACGGCTAACACGCTGTTTTATGACCTCATGCTTGCACTCGCCATGCTGTTAGGTCGGTTTGGGGTTATCCTTCCGGTCTTGGCCATTGCCGGCAGTATGGCTGGAAAAAAAGTCTCGCCTGCGGGCCCAGGGACTTTCTGCACCACCAGCTCGCTGTTTGTTATATTGCTGGCCGGAGTAGTGCTTGTTGTTGGTGCACTCACCTTTTTGCCGGCTTTGGCCTTAGGGCCAATTGTTGAGCACCTAATTATGCTGCAAGGCGCAACCTTTTAAAGGAGCATAGGATTATGAATAATAAAAGTAGTTTTGATAGACACATTATTGCGGGGGCGGTGCGCGATGCTTTTCGCAAGCTCAATCCGCGTGTGCAGATGAAAAATCCGGTGATGTTTATTGTCTTTGTTGGGGCGCTTTTAACGACCGGACTGATGTTGCGCGATATGGTGCAAGGCAGTGCCAACAACTTGTTTGCCTTGCAAATTAATCTGTGGCTGTGGTTCACTGTTTTGTTCGCTAACTTCGCAGAAGCCATTGCCGAAGGACGGGGGAAAGCCCAGGCGCAGGCACTCAAAAATACCCGCAGTCAGACCAAAGCAAAAAAAATCACCAGTAATAATGGTGTGAAGGTTGTCGAAGCTACCGAACTTAAGAAAGGCGACCTACTGTTAATTGAGGCAGGCGATGTGATTCCAAGCGACGGCGAAGTGGTGGAAGGTATGGCGACAGTGGATGAGAGCGCTGTCACCGGCGAATCGGCGCCTGTTATCCGGGAGTCGGGCGGTGATAAATCCTCGGTTACCGGTGGTACAAGGGTCTTATCAGATTGGCTTAAGGTACGGGTGACCGCCAATCCCGGCGAAACCTTCCTTGACCGGATGATTTCATTGGTGGAAGGCGCTAAACGTCAAAAGACACCCAATGAAATTGCGCTTACTATCTTGCTAGTGGGGCTTACCATAATTTTTCTTATTGCTGTTGCCACTCTCGAAGCCTTTGCTCTATACTCTGGCGCGACTTTATCGATAACCGTACTAAATGCGCTGTTAGTGTGTCTGATACCCACTACGATCGGCGGACTGCTATCCTCCATCGGTATAGCCGGAATGGATAGGTTACTAAAACGCAATGTGCTGGCTATGTCCGGCAGGGCGGTAGAAGCCGCTGGTGACGTCAATGTGCTCTTGCTGGACAAAACAGGAACAATTACCCTGGGTAACCGTATGGCTACCGAATTTATTCCTGCCCCTGGCGTGAGTGAGGCCGATATGGCTGACGCCGCCCAGTTATCGTCTTTGGCTGACGAAACGCCCGAAGGACGGAGCATTGTTGTCTTGGCCAAAGAAAAGTATAACTTGCGGGAACGGGATTTAACGGCGCTTGGCGCAGAATTTGTGCCCTTTACCGCCCAGACGCGTATGAGCGGGGTGAATATGAAAGATCAAGAGGTGCGCAAAGGTTCGATTGATGCTATCCAAAAATATATTGCCGCCCAAGACGGGGTGCTCCCTGACGCAGTGCGCGCTGTCTGTGAAACCATTGCCAAAAGCGGTGGAACACCGTTGGTTGTGACGCAAAACGCGCAGGTGCTTGGGGCTATTCACCTCAAGGATATTGTCAAAGGCGGTATTAAAGAGAGGTTCCGGGAGTTGCGGCAAATGGGGATAAAGACAGTTATGATTACTGGTGATAACCCTTTAACTGCCGCCGCTATTGCCGCCGAAGCCGGAGTGGATGACTTCTTGGCTGAAGCTACGCCGGAAGCCAAGCTCAAAATGATTCGCGACTATCAGGACAAAGGCATGCTTGTCGCTATGACCGGTGACGGTACCAATGACGCGCCGGCACTGGCGCAAGCTGACGTAGGTGTGGCCATGAACAGTGGCACCCAGGCTGCCAAAGAGGCTGGCAACATGGTGGACTTAGATTCCAACCCCACCAAACTGATCGAGGTCGTGGAAATCGGCAAGCAGCTCTTAATGACGCGCGGATCGCTCACTACCTTCAGCATTGCCAATGATGTGGCCAAATACTTTGCCATTATTCCGGCCCTGTTTGCCGGAGCCTATCCGGCTCTGGGCGTGTTTAACATCATGCGGCTGGCTACGCCGGAAAGCGCTATTTTGAGTGCCGTCATCTTTAACGCCCTGATTATCATTGCGCTTATCCCGCTCGCTTTGAAGGGCGTAAAATACCAACCGGTAGGAGCCGATATCATTTTGCGCAAGAATCTTATCATCTATGGCCTTGGCGGTCTGATTGTGCCTTTTGCAGGTATTAAAGTCATTGATTTGCTGTTAGTTGCCTTAGGTTTAGTATAAAAATATTTAAAGGAAGATGATGCCACAATGTGGAAATCAATGATAAATTCATTACTGATGGTTATAGTATTAACTATTCTGACCGGTATAGCCTATCCCCTAGCCATGACAGCTCTGGCACAAACGCTGTTGCCGCAGCAGGCAAATGGCTCGCTTATTACCAAAGATAATCAAGTCATAGGTTCCAGATTAATCGGTCAGAACTTTACCAGCCCAGGCTATTTCCATGGCCGCCCGTCAGCTGCCGGTGCTGACGGCTATGATGCAGCCGCGTCTTCCGGTTCTAATCTCGGGCCGACTAACCAAAAGCTAAAAGCTGCTGTAGCTGAGCGTATAACGAATATCAAAAGTGAAAACAACTTGCCACAGGATAGTAGTATCCCCGGAGATTTAGTGTTGGCGTCAGCCAGCGGTCTTGATCCTCACATTAGCCTGGCAGCAGCCTATCTGCAGGTGGAACGGGTAGCAACCGAACGGGGAATACCGTCTGCTCAAGTACGATCCTTGGTAGACAGTCATACCGTAGGCCGCCAGCTTGGTTTTTTAGGTGAACCTCGTGTCAATGTGCTGGAATTGAATTTAGCGCTGGATGCTGTGAAACGTTGAGTCTTTAGGGCTGCTCTTTGCAAAATGGGGGCAGCCCCTATGCTATAGTTGGAGGGAGAGGCAGCATGCCTAAAGATAAAGCCGACAATCGTCCCAATCCGGATGCGTTACTGGAAAAAATTCATAAAGAGACTAAAGGAAAGCTTACCGTTTTTTTAGGAGCTGCGGCAGGTGTCGGTAAGACCTTCACCATGTTGGAAGCCGCGCATGACCGGCTGGCCGAAGGTGTCAATGTCATTATTGGCTGGATTGAAACCCACGGGCGGGTCGAGACTGAGAAGTTGGTGGCCGGTTTGCCGTGTATAGCCCCGAAAATCATAGAATATCGGGGTAAAGAACTGAAAGAAATGGACACTGATGCCCTGCTACGCGAAAAGCCGGAGTTGGTGCTGGTAGATGAACTAGCCCATACAAATATTCCTGGGTCCCGCCATGTCCGGCGGTTTCAGGATGTCGAGGAACTCTTAGCCGCCGGTATTAATGTCTATACCACCCTCAATATTCAGCACATTGAAAGTCTTAATGATGTGGTGGCGCAAATTACCGGTGTTATCGTAAGAGAGACAGTGCCTGATTCTGCTCTCGAGCAGGCCGATAATATCCAATTGATTGATATTCCGCCTGAAGACTTGATTAAACGGCTTAAAGAAGGTAAGGTCTATGTTCCCGGACAAGTTGAACAAGCGCTAAAAAAGTTTTTCCGTCCTGGCAACATTAATGCCTTGCGGGAATTAGCTCTCAGGTTTACAGCCAGCCGTGTTGATCAGGATATGGCTGAATATATGCGGTCCCATCAAATCGCCGGTCCCTGGCCTGCTGCCGGGCGGGTTATGGTGTGTGTCAGTGCCAGTCCGTTTTCGGCTCAACTTATCCGGGCGGCCCGACGATTGTCGGGCGGACTGCATGCTGACCTGCTGGCTGTGCATATTGAGACCATGGGGCGCCGGTTTCCGATGGGCGACAAGGAGCGCGACCGGGTGGCTCGCAACCTTCGTTTGGCTGAGGAGCTTGGTGGAAAAACCCTTACGGTTGTGGGAAAAGACCTGGTACAGGAGATTTTGGATGTAGCGCGGAGCCATAATGTAACGGCTATTGTTATCGGCAAGCCACGTCATAGCCGCCTGTGGGAGCTGCTGCACGGCTCGTTGGTTGATAAGCTCATCAGGAAAAGCAGTGGTATCAACGTCTATGTGATTCAAGGCGTTGCCGAAGAAGATCAAGCGGCCAGCATCAAGACGGCCCTGCCTGCTCCGCCGGCCGTACCTTGGCTCTACACCTGCGGCGGTTTGGTCATGACGGCAGCCGTTACTGCTGTCAACTGGCACTTTCAACTGCAGCTGGAATTGGTGAATATCGCTCTTTTGTATCTGCTGCCTGTCCTCTTAACAGCCGAGTGGTGGGGGCGTTGGCCGTCATATGTTACTGCGGTAGTAAGCGTCCTGACTTTTGACTTTCTGTTTGTACCGCCCATTCTCACCTTCACTGTCTATGACATTCGCTATCTTTGGAGCTTTCTTATATTTTTAGTTGTGTCTTTTCTCATTGGCGGGCGTACAGACCTTCTCAGACGGGAAGCCCAGGCTGCCCGTCTGCGCGAAAAAAGTATTCGTGCGCTCTATGAATTTAGCCGCCAAATTGCTGCAGTTTCAGATATGACCCGGATTGCACAGGAATTGGCTAACCATGCCGGAGAAACCATTGGCCGCACAACAGTCGTGCTGATACCTGATGACAATGGTAAGCTTAATGTTCAAGGCGCTTATAACACAACTCCAGCTGTTGACCGAAACAAGTCTCAGGTCTTACCTGAAGCTGAATATGCTGTAGCTGTCTGGGCGTATGAGCAAGGGCAGGTGGCAGGGCGGTCCACCGAAACACTGCCTGGCGCACAGTATCTTTTTGTGCCGCTCGTTACCGGTGATAAGACAGGCGGGGTATTTGGCGTGCACATTGCCAATCAAAAAGTCACTCCTGAGGAACGGCGGTTGATTGATTCTTGGGCCGGTCTGGCAGCCATTGCCGCAGAGCGGGTAAAGCTAGCAGAAACAGCTCGGCAGGCAGCGCTGCTT
The DNA here is from genome assembly GCF_900176355.1 of Sporomusa malonica. Lineage (GTDB taxonomy): Bacteria > Bacillota > Negativicutes > Sporomusales > Sporomusaceae > Sporomusa > Sporomusa malonica. Next base: position 171,448 of record NZ_FWXI01000001.1, read on the forward strand.
GCAGAATCTGACAAACTTCGAACAGCCCTGTTTAACTCAATCTCCCATGAACTGCGCACCCCGCTGTCAACCATTACCGGCGCTGTGTCCACTCTATTAGATACTGGTGTTGAATATAGCAAGGATATACGGTGCGAACTATTGGAAACCGTCCAGGAAGGTGCCAGCCGGATGGAAAGGGTAGTGAGCAATCTCTTAGATACTGCCCGCCTGGAGAGCGGCATGCTGCGTCTTAAGACCGACTGGTGCGATGTGGAAGATATTGTGGGTACTGCCTTACGGCGGATGGGGGATTTAGCCGGCAAATATCTTATAAAAACGACCCTGCCTGACGACTTACCGCTTATTCGCGCTGATTGTGTGCTGTTGGAACAAGTATTGGTAAACTTTATTGATAATGCTGTCAAATATTCCGCGGTGGGCAGTGCCATAACCATTGCTGCTTGGCAACAGGGCAACATGGTTAAAGTGTCAGTAGCAGATAATGGTCCCGGTATACCTGAAGCCGACATACCACATGTTTTTGAAAAATTTTATCGTGCCAGCCAGCCTAGCCGGGTATCTGGCACAGGCTTGGGTTTATCGATATGCAAAAGTATTATTGAAGCCCATGGCGGACAAATTTGGGCAGAAAACAGTCCAGAAGGGGGAGCCACTGTCAGCTTTTCCCTCCCTATCCGGGGCGATGGTGCGGTCATTCCAGCCGAGGCAGGTGAATTATTATGACAGGTCAGGGTCTTAGAGTCCTTATCATTGATGATGAACCTCAAATCCGCAAGCTGCTTAAAGTGTCTTTGAGCGCTTATGGTTATGCTCTTGATGAAGCCGCTACAGGACATGATGGTGTTTCACGTGCAGCGGTTTTTAAACCGGACATCCTAATTGTTGATCTGGGTCTGCCTGATATGGATGGTAAGGCTGTCATTAGAGAAATCAGGGAGTGGTCACAGGCTCCGGTTATTATTCTGACCGCCCGCGACCAAGAGCAGGAAAAGATTGAAGCCTTGGATGCCGGGGCTGATGACTATGTAACTAAACCGTTTGGTATGGGCGAACTCATGGCGCGTATGCGCGTATGCCTGCGGCGAATGGCGGCTTCCGAAAGCGAGCCGGTTTTGACGTGCGGCGGCCTTGCTGTCGATTTGGTGCAGCGCCGCGTGACGGTAGACGGACGCGAAATCAAACTTACGCCCACCGAGTATGAGATAATAAAAATTATGGCTCAGCAGGCTGGCCGGGTATTGACGCACAAGCAGCTGTTGAAAGCGGTCTGGGGTAATGCTTATAATGAAGATACCCATTATATTCGGGTATATATTGGTCAGCTGCGAAGAAAGATTGAGGATGACCCTGCACAGCCGCGCTATATTATTACCGAATCAGGGGTAGGTTACCGCCTTATGGGCCGATAATAGAGAAAGACATTCCGGTATTTACCCATTTGACCATTGATAAGAAAGTGCAAAGATTTACTCGTGTCCCGAAGGAGCTAATGAAGGGTTCATACTCTTTGAATTTAAAGCAAAGGGCTTTTCGCATTTAGCAAGTCAAGTGAAGGTTTCTCCGACTCATTAAATAGGTGGATTTATAAGAGGCATGGATAAGTCTATAGTCAAGAGCTAGTTGATTCAAATTTTTAACAATATAGTAGTATGTAGGCCATTTAAGATTTATGGAGGGTAAGGGCATCACCTGTAACACACCTAACAGAGAAAAAACTCCTGCCAAATTTTGTATAGATCTGGCGGGAGTTTTTGTTTATAATAGTAAATTCATTATGAAGATGTATTATGGTTTATTTTTAAGTCAACTTGAAAGAATAGTGCACATTGAGTGCTTATCTTATAGGCATAAACACAAGGCTGGAAGCAAATAACCGCCTTCTTGATTCCGATGCTTACATGAGGCGCTAGATTGTACAGGATCACTCATCACTACAAATCGGCTCTTCCCACCAACCGAAGGCTATTCTGCCAGCAGCTGCTAGCTCTGGCGACTCAGGGTTAGATAAGAAAATAAGAAAAGAGCCGCCAGGTGAGAAGATGAATTTTCCCTGCTCATCATCGACTATCGTAGTTTCTGGCTGACCACGCCGAACAAAGGCTTTAATCCCGCCCTCTGGATCGCCAGTAACACGTGATGCATACTGAAGATTTACTTTGGGACAAGGAAGGGGACAAAGAGCCAAATTGGAGGGAGTTACCAGTGGGGATTTTTGGGGTCTTCCTGGGGGATCGGTATTAAACCAGATTTGGGCTCGAAATGTGGATTCAGATACATCGCTTACAGTCCAGACAGTCACGTGCAAATTTACCCCGGAGTTGCATGGATTGTATAGCCTGGCCCACGCGCTAGTACCGCGCCCGAAGGTTAGGTTATCAGCGTAGCCTACAAAATATTTTCCTTCCAGAGATTTGGCTAGGTTAATCGGTATAGCAACCGTATATTCCAATGATGGTATATAAGTGGACGGGGAAGAACTATCCAGATCAAGATATTTAGGCATAGAATAATTTCCTCCTTAATAAACTCTATTTTATTCTATGTAAAGTAAAATAGAAGGTGAAAAAGAAGAAGAAAGTGAGAAACTAATTCAAACACATTGTCAGATGACGCTTGTTTTGTATATAATGTCGTTGTAACATTGTATTACTTTATACGCGACAGGAGAGTAGCTATGAATTGTATTTTTCTTGATAAAATTACTCCAGAAATGAAAATATTATTACGATCAGAGGTTCCAGGCGATATTGATTTACTTTTCTTTGATGAAATGGAAGAGGCAGTGCAGGATGAAAAACTAGCTCATGCTGAGTCTCTTCTTACAGCAACTTATGTAGTGGACGACGCATTAATGCAGCGCGCTCCTAAACTTAAAATTGTTCAGAAACTGGGTGTAGGTACCGATAATATTGACTCAGCAGCTGCTGCTAAGCGTGGGATTATCGTCAGTAATGTACCGGGAGGAAATGCTAACGGTGTTGCCGAATTGACACTTGGCCTTATTCTTAATGTCTATCGTAAAATAAACCAATTGGATAAAGCCACCAAAAGTGGTGTCTGGGCTATGTGGAAATACCGTAATTGTTCATATGAAATCAAGGGCAAAAAACATGGGATTATTGGCTTTGGGGATATCGGAAAACGGGTAGCAGAATTATCGAAGGCTTTTGGCGCAACGCTTTATTATTACAGCAGAAAGCGGGCTTCTGCCGAGGTAGAGGCACTTTACGATGTGACGTATCTGGGATTGGAAGAATTGCTCAAAGTATCAGATATAGTTAGCATACATGTACCTCTTAGTCAAGAAACTCGAAATTGGATTACGGCCGAAAAGTTGAATCTTATGAAACCAAATTCGATTTTTATTAATGTCAGCAGGGGCAATGTTGTTAATGAGTCCGATCTATATGAAGTATTGGCATCAGGAAAAATCCTTGGTGCAGGGATCGACGTATGGGCCACAGAACCAATTAGCGGTGATAATCCGCTATTGACTCTTGAGAATGTGGTTGCAACTCCGCACGTTGGCGCTGGTACTGTAGATGCAGCGATTACTATTTTTAGAGTTTCATTTCAAAAAATCCGTAATGCGTTAATTGAGGAAGAAAAATAAAAAATGATTAATTATTATACCTCGTCTCCACCATCTAAATCCGGAATACCTAGGAACCAGCGAATTTCGCGGGTTCTTTTTGTTTGGTGCGCCCAGCATGGGCGTTTACTTGTTGGTGAAAGTCCAATACGGGGGTTGATAGTGCCAACCGTTAGCCTAAGACAAGGGTGTCCACCGTGAGGTGGAATCTGAAGGAAGTCGGCGGCAAAGCTCTGGTCTGAGGAATACGAACTACATATGAGGCATGCGTAATGCTGGGTGAACTGGCCGAACAAAGTAAAGCCCAAAACTATCCGAAGCATACGGTGTAAATGTAGCAGATGTATGGAGTGAAAGTAAACGCTCTTACCTGGGGAGGTCTGACAGGAAAGCCGAGAACATGAATTTGTGAACCGGCAACCCACACAGTGATGTGTGACTGAACTGTCAGAAGTCAGCAGAGGCCATAGTACTGCAGTGGATGCATACACTGCAGGAAGGGCTGAACAATAGGAGGTTTCTAAATTTGAAAGGTACGAAGACATGCAAAGAAAGCAGACAACTTCAAAACGAAGACTACCTGCAGGAGATAAGGAAGGAATCCGGATGCACTGCAGGAGTGCAGACCCTGTCCTCTCCATGCCCCAAGAACAGATCCAGCGAGGATTCCCATCTTCTAAGAGCAATGACCTCGCTGCAGCTACATAACCTCTCACTATTTCTTTCTGTGGATCGTCTATTTTGCTCTAGTTTTCGTTCCAAGTCTCGAATACCACGCAGCTTTTTTTGATTTCTGTTTTGAGTTTCCACCAAATCGACTACTGGCTTTGCAATATCCTTTAAATAGTGATACTGGCAATATTGATAGGGTACATCTGGTAATAGCGACTCCATCGCCATACGAATTGACTGCTGTCCATCACTGATGATACCGATGATAGGAAAACCCAATTTCACAATTGGCGAATTTAGTGCCTTTAGTTCCTCTGTAGCACTACTTTTTACGTTTTCCGCTGCAAAAATGGTTCCACTAAACACCTCACGCACCACATATAGAGTTTCATTACCTTTTTCAGGTTGAACTCCATCCATCGATAGCATGATTCCGCCGTTGGTTTTCACGACTTCCTGTAATACTTCTTTTGTATAATCCGTTATACTAGACCGAAGCAGCGCCAAGTATCTTTCATAGAGTCGTTGGCGTTGCGTTCTGATGTTGCAATCCCTCGTCGCTGGAGTTCTAATGTTATTTCCGCACATGTCATGTGCTGCTTGAATCTAAGTTCCCCAACTAGTGCTAGAACATCGAATCCATAGGACGTATGCTTCATGCATAACGTTTCTGCCTCAGCAGATTTATATTTTGCATCTTTATGCGTACAATTCAGGTTTGGGTAACCAGAGGCAGCACTCCAGACTTGAATAACCCCGGATAACGTAGAGATATTTTTCTTCCAGCAGTATGGCTCCGGGTCAACTTAGTACTGCAATGAGGACAATGCTGCAGTTCGGACCGAAAACTCGGAAGATGACATCTTCAAGTTTAAAAATACGAGCGAATTATGCAACATTTTCCCCATGAGCAGAAAGGGTTTGTATAATGTAATTAATAAGCTTATAAAGAAGGGTTTTATAAGAAAAGAAAAAAATTCAATTATTTTCACCGATAAAAAGCAATTGCTTGAGCTTTCCGTGCATGTTAGAGAGTTTAATGTGACAAACGGAAGCAACATTAAGTTTGATATCTAGGTTCTTGGCCAACCGAAGGAAAAAAGTTCATTTTTCGCCGTCATATCCGATATGGAGAACCGTATTTTATTTGTAACGGATAAAACAGGCCTGACCCTTTTAGCTGTAAGGTTCAGGCCTATTACAATTTGACCAATTAGTAAAATGCCGTAGTATAGGGTAGATATTTAAAGAAAAATAATATATTATGTTAGTGACATAATTGTCGGAGGTGTGTGATGAGTCAGATAACTTTTGTATCACCATACCGGGATTTATCTTTATTGGCCCAGTCTGTTGCCGATGAGATGGGTATAAATATTGAAGTGTTCGAAGGGATTATGGGGGAAAACGGCTGGGCAGGCTGGAAAGGGGATTCAAGCCAGGCAAAAAGCAAACTTGGTGCTTCGTTAGGTGATGTGCTTGTCAGTCGTGGGGGCACGGCGTTTCATTTAGCGCGTAATCTCAATCTCCCGGTTGTTACAGTCAACACAGGGCCATTTGATATTATTGAATGCTGTAAACAGGCAAAACAGTTTAGCTTGAATATAGTCATTACTACTTTTTCACCATTGGTAGGACTGGGACTGATAGAAGAAATTTTGGGAGTGACAATTACAGAAATTGTTATAACAAGTCTGCCGGAATTAGAAATGCAGATCGCTAAACTTGCAGAAGAAGGAAATTATTGCGTAGTTGGTGGCGGGGCATCTATTCCTTATGCAAAAAAATATGGTGTACCTAGTGTTTTTTTACATACCAGCCGTGATACCATTCGGGAAGCATTGCTGCGTGCTGAAGAACTTGCCAAGCTTCATTACGAAGAGAAACGCCGAACCAGCAGGCTTAAGGCTATTGTCGACTGTGCCTACGAAGGAATTATAGCTGTTGATGAGAATGGGAAAATTGACTTGTTCAATCATGCGGCGGAAAAAATTCTTGGTATCAAGGTTGAAGAGGTAATCGGGCGTAAGGTTGTAGAGGTTATTCCGAACACTTGCATGCATGAAGTGCTTAGCGATGGGCAGCTGCATATCAATGAATTCCAAGACGTTGGCGATGTGCGGATTGTTACCAACAGAGTCCCGATTAATGACGGACAACGAATTGTGGGGGCGGTAGCCACTTTCCAGGAAGCATCACGTATTGTTCAGATAGAACATCAAATGCGCAAAGCAATAACAGAACAAAAATTTCGGGCAAAGCTTACTTTTGCAAATATCTTAGGCCAGTCCCCTATAATCAAGCAAAAAAAAGACTTGGCAAGAAAATTTGCCGCTTCTGATTTGACGATATTTATTAATGGTCCTTCCGGTACAGGAAAAGAACTTTTCGCACAAGGAATTCATCATGCCAGCCAGAGAGCGTCCGGCCCATTCGTGGCTGTTAACTGTGGTGCTTTACCCCAGTCGCTTTTAGAAAGTGAACTGTTCGGATATGCGGAAGGGGCATTTACGGGTGCCAAGCGTAAGGGAAAAGCCGGGCTGTTTGAAATGGCTCATGGCGGCACTATTTTTCTGGACGAGATTGATGCCATGCCCATTGATATGCAGGGACGCCTTTTGCGGGTGCTGCAGGAACGGGAAGTTTTGCGTATTGGGGCGGAAGGAATTATTCCGGTGGATATCAGAGTGGTTGCCGCTTCGAATAAGACTCCGCAAAAATTGCTGGAAACCGGTTTGATCAGGGAGGATCTATTTTACCGGTTAAATGTTTTATATCTTGAGATACCACCGTTAAATATGCGGAAGGAAGATATTCCGTTATTATGCAGGGAATTTCTCCTAGCAGATAAGAGGGAATTAGCGGCACCTCTTATTGCGGATATGATGCCTTATTTAATGAAATATTCCTGGCCGGGAAATGTGCGGGAACTTTTGAATTTTACACAGCGCCTCTCGTTCTTTTTGGATGATTGTAAGGCTGGCGATAGTGGGGTTGATCTGTTAAAAATCATAGCGCCTGATCTTATTCAAGACCGTAACAAAACAGCAACTGACAGCAGTCTGCGTGCACAAATTGCAGCACAGGAAGAGGTTATGATTTCCCGGGTTCTGGAGAAAAGTACCACCATAGCTGAGGCTGCGGCGCAATTAGGGATTCCCAAAACCACCTTATGGCGAAAAATTCAAAAGCTAAAAGAGCGTTAGTGAAACAAGGGTGGCTGATGTTTAATTCATGAGAAATCCGCAAACGGAACAAATTTTCCGTTTGCGGATTTTTTTTATCGATATGCTGGGGATGTCATGGCAGAAAACATCAGTAGATATCAGTAATTTTAGAAAAAATAGAATTGGCATGAAATTTGCATATATATTAAATATCTGCAGATGAACACTAATTTGCGGGGGACAATAATAATATTGAACGGAGGAGAAAAAATGTCTCAAACTACAGTAAACACTCAGTCGAATGTTGCTTCAGGAAAGGTGACGAAATTTCGTTGGGTTGTGTTGGCACTTATTTTTGTAATTTATACTATCGCCACCGCAGACCGCGCTAACATCGGCATTGCGATGCCCTTTATCCGGAAAGAGTTTCCGATGAGTAACACCGAAGCCGGAATGATGATGAGTCTGTTTTTTGCAGGGTATGTTTTGTCGATGATTCCCGGCGGATTTTTGGTTCGCAAGCTTGGTGTAAGTAAGATATTTTCAATTTTCATGTTTTTTACATCTCTATTTACAGGGCTGATAGGAATGGCTGGCTCAATTTTTCAGATGAAACTCTTTCGTTTAGGTGTTGGTCTCTCCGAAGGACCACTGGCTGTTGGTATGCCTACCACGATTAATAATTGGTTTCCAGCCAAAGAGAAAGGTTTTGCCACCGGTATTTTTATTGCTGCGTCCAAGTTTGGTCCCCTTGTCGTGCCGCCTCTGTGTGGGCTTATTATTCAAATGTGGGGTTGGCGCGAGATATTCTTCTTTTTCGCTATTCCCGGCGTATTGCTAGGTATTGCATGGTATTTTATAGTAGCGGATAAGCCGTCCCAAAGCCGTTTTTGTTCACCTGCCGAAGCTGAGTATATCGAAACGGACGCAGTAGTTATTGAGGGAAAGAAAAAGGAAGCCAAACCATATAAACTTGCCTGGCTGGATAAAATAGTCAGAGCAAAAAAGATTGAGCGTCTCGATACTCCTAAGAAGATATTCACTTCTTGGAATATGATTGGCAGCTCACTGGGTTATTTCTTTATGATTGCTATTACCACTACGATGATGTCATGGATTCCGACCTATTTGGTTACAGTGAAAAAACTTGCCATTATGAAAATGGCCTTTGCCGCTGCAGCGCCCTTTGCAGGTACTGTGATTGGCAATATGGTGGGGGGCTGGCTGTCGGATAATGTTTTCGGCAAGCGGCGTAAACCGTTGATGCTGTTTACTGCTCTTACAACATCTTTCATGATGTATTCGCTGATCACTTCACCTGCAGATCCATGGTTACTGGGTGGACTTCTATTTGTTACCGGTTTTTTCCTTTCTTTAGGCTTCTCGGCTTTTGTGGTTTACCCCATGGGACTGGTAACAAAAGAGCAATTCTCAATAGCTACTGCTATCACCAATACCGGCGGACAGCTTGGCGGATTCTGTACCCCGATAGCCATAGGCTGGCTTTTGGATAAGTATAATTGGGATATAGTGTTTACCGCTTTGGCTGCCGGATGTCTCATCTGTTTCTTGCTTGTTTCGACAATAGAGGAACCGGTGGATGATCCTTTGGTGTAAGCGGTAGCCGATAAGCAGGAGGAATTATATTGAACCGAGGCGATTTATTATGGCTGACTGCCCTTTGTGCGGTATCGTCGATATTGCTGGTACCGGCTAGCCATCAAATATTTGTAGAGGTTACCAAAACTCACCCTTATTTCATGGGTTTTATCAAATTTGCTATTTTAGCCACTATGGGCGAATTGTTGGCTATCAGAATCAGCGGAGGAAGATGGGAAAATCCACCTGGCGTGATATACCGCTCTATTGTATGGGGCGTCATTGGTATGCTTATCGTTTTGATGTTTGAAATGTTTTCAGGCGGTGTAGCAAGTGCGGTATCCAAGGGACTTTTGTGGGCTGGTACCGGGGAAGCGCATAAAGTTTGGATGGCGTTCTGGATTGCTGCCATCATGAATCTGGTGTTCGCACCTACTTTTATGACTGCTCACCGGATAACTGATACCTATATTGACTTGATTTGTGGCGAGGGTATACCTTTTAGCGACGTAAAGTTGTCTGCAGTACTTGCCAAAATTGACTGGCAAGGTTTGATTTCCTTCGTTGTTATGAAAACTATACCGCTTTTCTGGATACCGGCGCACACGATCGTCTTTTTACTGCCTCCTGAATACAGAATTTTAACGGCAGCGTATTTATCCATTGCATTAGGAGCTATTCTTGCTTATGGTAAAAGGGAAAAAAATCAAAGTCCGCACTAACATTGGTTAATACTGGAATGATGCGATGCGGCTTTTTAAGCAAAGTTTAATTTAATGCTAATTTAAAGTCCACAATCGGAATGATAATTCCGGTTGTGGACTTTTTTAAATTATATTAGGGACTGATAAAATGCCGAAAGGTAACAATAGTCGACTTATTTTTTCATAAAGAATAAATGGCATGAAACTTGCGTGTATAACTAGTAGTGTTGTTATGTAAATAAAACATAATGAAGGGGGGGTGACAACGGAAAAAACTTTAGAAAAAGTCAAAATAATGATTAGAAAAAATATTAACAAGGAGTATAAAAAATGAACTTTGCTTTACTATCGGTTATTGCACTCATCTTGGCAATTGTAATTGGGGTAAAGAAAAAAATTAACATCGGAATAATTGCCATGTTTTTTGCGTTTTCTTTAGGACACTTTGTTTTTGGGTTAAAAGACAAAGATATGATTCTGAAAGGCTGGCCGCTAGGGATTTTCTTCATAATGATGTCGGCAATGTTCATGTTTTCTTTTGCCACAGTAAATGGAGCTACCCGACTGCTGGCGGAAAAACTGGCCTATGCAATCAGAAATTATGCCAAACTTCTTCCGTGGGCGTTTATGTTGGCTACCGATTTGCTGACAGGTATCGGGGCTGACCCGTCGGTTATTATATTTATGCTGCCAATTGCCTTGATAGCAGGTGAAAAAAGCGGCGTTAACCCGTTGATGCTGTGTATTATGATACTCGGTGGCGCGCTGGCCGGCGGTGCTTCACCGGTGAGTGTTATCGGTATTGTTACAGCCGGCCTGACTGCTAAAGCAGGGGTAGAGCATTATTTGCCAATATGGTTTGCCACGATAACAACCATATTATCGTTATCGTTCATGGCGTACTTTGGCCTTGGCGGATTAAAAATCAAAAAAGGTGAAGATGTCGAGTATCAAAAGCCTGGTGATTTTAATGCCAAGCAAATAAAAACACTGTGTGTTATCGCAGGTGCGCTTTCTTTGATACTGCTCTTTAAGGTGGATATCGGCGTCGCTGCATTTATTGGTTCAGGGGTATTGTTGATGTTAGGCGTGGCGGATGAAAAAGAAGCGGTGAAATCGGTTAACTGGGGTGTATTATTGCTGGTTGGCGGGACTGGAATTTTAGTGGAGGTAATGACGGCAGTCGGCGGTATAAAAATGATGGCCAAATTCTTGTCGTCAATTATGACGGAAAGCACCGCGGCTCCGATCATGGCTTTGATTGCCGGTCTTATGACGTATGTTTCCAGTGCTACCGGAGTGGTAATGCCTACTCTCTTTCCTACGTTAGGCGGCATAGTACAAGAATTACATGGAACTGTGAGTCCGATACAATTAATGCAGGGTATACAAGCTGCGGCGATTGGTGCAGTACCATATAGTCCGCTTTCGGCACTGGGGGCAATGGCGATGGCATCTTTGCCGGCAAGTGTGGATAAAGAGAAGTTGTTTACTCAATTGATTATCACGGCTGCTTTAGCGTTGATATGGACAATGTTCTTGACTTATATCGGGGTGTTTAATATTTTTATTCGATAGGAGTACGTGCTTTTTATCAGCTCTCGCGGGATGAATAGAAAAAAGCTAATGTGTTCAAGTATTCCGTAAACGGAATGAAATTTCCGGTCATGGAATTTTATTCATTAATGCAAATATCAGTAAAGTATGAAAAACAAAGAAGAAATAGTGGTTTAGCTGTTAGAAAAAAAGTTGGCACGAAAATTGCGATAGTTGTTGTTGAAGTGTTTTATGTAGAAATTATAAAGGGGAGAAATAATGACAATGGCAAAGCAAGCTTTAGCGGGAATCAAAGTATTAGATATGACACAATTTTTAGCAGGGCCTTATTGCGGATTGGTACTTGCCGATATGGGTGCTGAGGTTATTAAAATCGAGAATCCGACAGGCGACTTTGTTAGAAAGGCCCGCCCACAGATTAAAGATACCAGCATTTACTATGAAAATATGAACAGAGGCAAAAAAAGCGTAACTATTAACTTAAAAACCAAAGAAGGCAAAGATATATTTGCCAAGCTGATTGCTAAAGCAGATATTTTGATTGAAAACAACCGTCCCGGGGTTATGGAAAGACTGGGATTCTCATATGAACAAACCAAAGCGATGAATCCTGGCCTTATCTATTGTTCTATTTCAGGCTTTGGGCAAACCGGCCCCTATAGTCAGCGCCCTGGTTACGATCTGATCGGCCAGGCGATGGCCGGCGCCATGAGCCTGACCGGCATGGAGGGACAGATTCCGCTGAAGTCTGGCATTCCTTTGGCTGATGTCATGGGGGGGATGAACGGCGCCATCGGCGTATTGGCAGCGCTCCAGTACCGCAATATGACCGGTAAAGGTCAGCATATCGATGTTGCATTAGTTGATAGTATTGTTTCCAGTTTGCTTACGAATACTTTCCAATATCAAATTACTGGAGAAATCCCAGGCCCCAGCGGTAATCGGTACTTCAATGCGTACCCATATGATTCCTTTAGTGCTAAAGACGGCGAATATGTCGTCGCCTGCGGCACCGATCCACATTTCTATACCATGGCCGATGCTATGGGCATGCCGGAATTGAAGGAAGATCCGCGTTTTAAATACCTTGATGACCGCAAAACTACAGGCGCCGATGCTCTCAAGAAAATTATCGACAAATGGAGCAGTGATAAGACCGTCGAACAATGTGTCGATATTTTAATGGCTGTTGAAATTCCCGTAGCGCCTATCCTTAACGTCAAGCAAGTGGTGGAAGATAAACATATCCGGGAAGCGAGAGAGATGTTTGTAGATGTTGAGCATCCGGTAGCCGGCAAGTTCTACATCACCGGTAATCCGGTAAAGATGTCGGAAACTCCGACCACTCCTACTAAATGCGCTTCCATGCTTGGTGCTGACAACGAAGAAGTCTTCGCTACAATCGGTTTGGACAAGAAAACCGTACAAGAATATAAAGAAAAGAAAATTATTTAAGCAGGTAGCATGAAACTGGCCAGGCCTGAGGAAGTGCTACAGGCCTGGCTTTGATATGAAAAATGTAGAGGGGGAAAGAGCATGCATCTGCCCAAACAGGTAGAAATAACTGAAGTTGGCCCACGCGACGGGTTTCAGAATATCAAAGAATGGATTCCCACAGAAACAAAATTAGAAATTATTGACCATCTGGCGGCTTGCGGCTTTAAAAAAATGGAGGTAACTGCCTTCGTGCATCCGAAAGCAGTGCCGCAAATGGCGGATGCCAAGGAAATCATCACTGCTGTCAAGGCTAAACATAAAGATGTGGTCTGGATGGCGCTGACGCCAAACCTAAAAGGCGTGACCAATGCTATTGAAGCGGGCGCCGATCAGGTAGGCTATATTATTTCAGCCAGTGATCGGCATAATTTTGCCAATACCAAACAAACCATTGACCAGTCGCTGGAAGGTTTGGGTGAGGTTTGTAAAATAAAAGGCGATACCAAAATCCAATTGTCGATTCCTACCGTGTTCAATTGTCCTTGGGGCGGGAGAGTTCCGGCGGAAAACGTAATAAAGATTATTGAATATGGGTTGTCGGTAGGCGTTGATGATATTGGCCTGGCAGATACCGTGGGGTCGGCTCATCCCCTGCAGGTAAAAGAACTGCTGGATATTGTAAAAGCTAAATTTCCTGAATTGAATTTGGTGCTGCATCTTCATGATACCAACGGCATGGCTATGGCCAGTATCTTTGCGGCACTGCAGGCAGGTACCACCAGATTTGAAACGGCCGTCGGCGGCCTGGGCGGTTGCCCCTTTGCGCCGGGCGCAGCCGGCAATGTGGCTACGGAAGACCTTGTAAACATGCTGGAAGGCATGGGCATAAGCACCGGCATTGACTTTGACAAGCTGATGAAGGCGGCTTATAAGGTGCAGGAGTTATTGCCCGTACCTATTAGCAGCCGTATGTCCAGTGCGATAGCCTGTAAAACCCATATGGAGTAAAAGTGTTGCATCTTGAGTGGCCATTGGTTGGTTTGTATTAGGGTTTATCTATGGAGGAGGCTTATGAACAGTACGTACAAAAAGTTCACAATGAATAAAACAAATTTTATCTTTGTTGGTGAAGCCGGAAGCGGCAAAAGCGAAATTGCCATAAATTTTGCAAAATATCTTGTTGATCTGGGTGAAAAACCAGTACACTTTTTTGATATGGATATGACAAAGCCATTGTTCCGTTCTAGAGATGTGCAGAGAGATATTGAGAACCTGGGAATTGTTTTTCATCATCAGGAACAGTTTTTTGATGCACCAACAATTGTAGGTGGCGTTAACGTTCTTTTGAAGGATGACAGCTGTTATGTGGTTATGGATATCGGTGGCAATGATATAGGTGCACGTGCTATAGGCGGATTTGCTCCTAAAATAAACAAAGATAATACAATCGTTTATTATGTTCTTAATGCTTACCGCCCTTGGTCAGATGACTTGAATCATATTGATGGGACATTGTCGTCCATATTGAAAATATCTCATATTAAGTTAGATAAAGTGCGCATGATAAGTAATCCGAATAATGGAATTACAACAACGGCGGAAGAAGTAATAGAAGGCAATAGAAAAATGGCTGAGATGATCGGGCCGCTGCTGGATATTGAATTTATCTGCGTCAGTGATAATTTATATGATGAAGTAAAGGATAAGACCGATATTCCAGTTCTTCCTATTCGTTTATATTTGACATATGAATGGCTTAAATAATCAAGCCGTGATGCCACTTAGAAAATGAATGGATTTAATTAGCTCTAAACATTGCTTTACAATGTTTAGATATAAAATGAACAGCATTTATTTTGAGAAGGAGGATTTGATTAAAAATGGCAAAAGTAGAGATTAGATCAGAAAGCTGTAAAAGCTGTCAATATTGTATTAAGTTTTGCCCTAAGGGTGTGCTCGCTGTAGGAGACAAAGTTAATGCAAAAGGCTATGAGTATGTGGTGCCGGTTAAGATGGATGCTTGTACCGGATGCGCTATCTGTGCAAGAATGTGTCCGGATGCTGCGATTGAAGTATATAAGGAGGAGCAGAAAAATGTCTAGAGTATTTATGAAAGGCTGTGAAGCTATCGCTGAAGCAGCTGTTAGAGCCGGCTGTAGATTTTTCGCCGGATATCCTATTACACCTCAGAATGAAATTCCAGAATACTTCGCAAGAAGAATGCCTGAAGTTGGCGGAGTTTTTGTCCAAGGAGAAAGCGAAGTTGCTTCTATAAACATGGTTTATGGTGCTGGTTCAACAGGAACAAGATCAATGACATCATCATCAAGCTGTGGTATCTCACTAAAAAGTGAAGGTATTTCATACTGCGCATCAGCACGTATACCAATGGTTTTTGCTAATATTTCACGTGGAGGTCCTGGTGTAGGTTCCATTCATCCAGCTCAGCAGGATTATTTCCAGGCTACTAAAGCTTCTGGTAATGGTGGATTTGAAATGTTAGTATTTGCTCCAGCTACAGTTCAGGAAGCAATTGATATGACATATAAAGCATTTGATTATGCACAAAGAGACAGAAACCCTGTTTTAATTCTTTGTGACGGTGTTATCGGCACAATGATGGAGCCAGTTGTGTTACCTGAAATGAAAACAGAGGAAGAAGTTGCTGCATTAAAAGAAGCCAACAAAGAGTGGGCTTGTATCGGACATGGAAAAGATGTTAAACGTGGATGGATTGAACCAGGTCACTGGAGAGGTCAGGAAGATGCTAATATCGAAGCGGCAGCTATGTATGCAACATGGGATAAAGACGTACAGGTAGAAGAATATATGGTAGAAGATGCAGAAATCGTTATCGCTGCTTATGGTATTTCAGCTCGTGTAGCAAAATCAGCCATTGATATTCTTCGTAAAGAAGGAAGTAAAGTTGGTTTAATCAGACCGATAACAGTACATCCTTTCCCTTATAATTCCTTCGAAAAACTGGATTACAGCAGAGTTAAAGCAATACTTGACGTTGAAATGTCTATTCCTGCACAGCTAATCTATGACGTCAAACAAGCTGTTAAAGATCGTTGTCCAATAGAAACATGCTTGCGTTCAGGCGGACAAATCATGAGTCGTGACGCAGTGATAGCCGCTGTAAGAAAGCTTAACGAGAAATAGGAGGGTAGTAAACATGGAAAAAGTTTATGCTAGAACAACCGGAATCTGTAAAGATATGGTCAGCGGCTTTTGCCCCGGCTGTATGCACGGTACCATTATCAAACTAATCGGTGAAGTTCTTGATGAGATGGGCATTATGGATAAAACAGCATGCGTACTTGGAATCGGGTGCTGTGGACTTCATATGGAATATATGACCTATGATAACACTACGGCGCCTCATGGACGCGCCTGTGCTGTGGCCACAGGTATTAAAAGAGCAAATCCGGATTCCTTGGTGTATACGTATCAAGGAGATGGAGATTTTGCCTCTATCGGACTTGGTGAATCAATTTCAGCAGCAAACCGTGGTGAAAACATTTCTGTTATCTTTGTAAACAATGGTATTTATGGTATGACGGGAGGCCAGATGGCTCCTACGACATTAATGGGTATGAAAGCAAGTACAGCCCCTAAAGGACGTATCGCTGAGGAACATGGATATCCAATGCATATGTGTGAAATATTAAACCAGCTTACGGCTCCAGCCTATTTAGAGCGTACAAGCTGCAATACTCCGGCAAATGTAATGAAAACGAAAAAGGCAATCAGAAAAGCATTTGAAAACCAGTTGAATGGTAAAGGCTTCTCAATGGTTGAAATCGTAACAAATTGTCCAACAAACTGGGGACTTGAACCATTGGATTCTCTTACCTTCATTGAAGAAAAAATGCTTCCAGAATACCCGCTGGGTGTAATAAGAGATAAATAAGGAGGAAGAAGATATGGAAACAAACTTGTGTGTTGCCGGATTCGGCGGACAGGGTGTTATGACACTTGGAAAATTCTTAGCTGAAGCAACCTGTGATTCTACCGATAAAAACGTTACTTTCTTCCCTTCATATGGAGCTGAGCAGCGTGGCGGTACAGCAAATTGCTTCGTTGTTATCTCCGACGAAATGGTGGGAGCACCTCTAGGTGACGTTATGGATGATCTGATTGTTATGAACGAACCATCGTTAGATAGATTTATTGGTACCATAAAAGCAGGCGGTACACTGTTCATTAACAACTCAATCGTTAAAAAAGAGGTTACCAGAAAAGATGTTAAAGTCGTTTCTGCTCCAGTAACAGAACTGGCTCTTGAGCTGGGAAACGCAAAAGTTCTTAATGTTATCATGCTGGGTGTATATATAGGGTTTACTGAAGTTGTTTCTCCTGAAGTTGTTTGGGGAACAATCGAACACAAACTTGGCAAAAAACCAAAGTTACTTCCGTTAAACAAAGCAGCTTTTGAAAAAGGTCTTGAAATCGGAAGAGCTCAGAGGAACAATTTGTGGAGCTAAACCTAAAGGCCATTGAAGTGGGCATGAGCTTAGTATAGTTACATTCTCCGATCTTTGAAAGAAGATGAAGCAAACCCTTCCATAATCATGGAAGGGTTGCTTCATCTTCAGACTGTGAGCTGTGCTGGTATAAGGAGTACAAAAAATGTTAGGGATGAAAATGAAATGTTTATTCGAACAAAATGAAATGTTGCGCAGTGGCAAGCTGTAATAGCATTGTTTTTCGGCGGATTTACCACTTATTCTCTCATGTATTGTACACAACCGTTATTACCAATATTCTCTGAGTATTTTAATGTATCGCCGACTTTAGCAAGCTTATCATTGTCATTAGCAACTACCGGGTTGATTTTGGGAATGCAAGTTGTCCCGCTAATATCTGTCCGGTATGGACGTAAGGTGATTATGGCCGGAGCATTATTAAGCGCGGCAATGTTGGAGTTAGCGGCAGCCTTCAGTCCTAGTTATGAATTCCTAATGGTAATACGAGCTATTCAGGGGGTTGCCTTATCAGGTTTTCCGGCAAATGCTATGGCTTATGTAGGTGAAGAGTTTCTTCCTCACCAAGCAGGCACATTTATGGGTATATATATAAGTGGCACTGCCATTGGTGGAATGATGGGAAGGCTAATGGCAGGGTGGTTAACCGCCTGGTATTCCTGGCAGATTGCTATGATTGTTTTATCCATAATTGCTGCATTTACTGCATTTTGGTTTATTTTAGTATTGCCCCGTTCCCAATATCGGGGCCGGGAAGCGGGCAAGACATTAGGACTCTTTGAATCCTTGCGGTGTGCCGTCAAGGGACGTCGGCTGCTTTATTTATACATCTGCGGCTTCTTGATTATGGGTAGTTTCGTAGCATTTTTCAATTATATTAGTTACCATTTAATGGCTGAGCCCTATCAATTATCGCCAGCAGCAATAGGCAGCTTGTTCCTTCTGAATATCCCAGGGATTATGTTCGCCCCCATTGTTGGTCGCCTCATGGTTCGGTATACTCCTGCAACAATTTTAACGCTGGGAATTATCGTCATGGTTATAGGGTGTGTAATGACATTGGCAACATCATTTATAAGTATATTGATAGGTATGATTGTTTTAGGAACGGCGTTTGCGGCTAATCATGCAACAATCAGCAGTTGGGTAGGCCGATGCGCCAACTTTGACCAAGCTCAAGCAGCTGCCTGGTATCTCACTTTTTATTATGCGGGGTCTGTTGTAGTAGGAACAGCAGGCGGCCCATTCTGGAGTAGTTATGCTTGGCCCGGTGTAGTGGGAATGATTACTGTTATGCTGCTCGTGGCATTGGGGATTATTGTATGCCAGCATAAATTTATGGTAACTGATAATGGATAGTCTTTACTAGAGACGAACATTTAAATTATACTTTCGATATATCGAGAAAGCCTCCCTTGTTTAAGTTTTATTATGAAAGGAACGTGACCAAGTATGGCTCAGGCGTATAGTGAAGGATTTCAACAGTATCTAAATGTATTGCCGCTGATAAAAAAGGCTATGTTTTACGATATTGGCATTACCTTGGCTGACCGGGAAAAATATTTAATGTCTCTACCTTTCGGCGATGCGTCTATCACTGTAGAAGTCGGATCACCTATTAGGGAAAGCAGTGCCATATTTAAAGCTATGCACGAACGCCGCCAAGTGTTTATCAGAGGGGATAGAAACGGTAAACCTTATATTGCTTGCGCCACGCCGATATCTGATGATAGAGGAGGAATAATCGGCGCAATATCGATTGCCGAGTCTACCGAAAGGTACGACACTCTTACGGAAATCGCAAGTGGTCTATCAAAGGGTATTAGCGATTTGGCGAGTACAACTGAAGAGCTTTCCGCTCAAAGTCAAGAAATAGCCGCCGTAAGCCATCAAGTATGTAATTCAATGAGAGAATCGGGACAAAGAATGAATGAAACTGATCGGATAATGGGGATGATCAGAGATATTGCCAGTCAAACAAACCTGCTGGGACTTAATGCGGCAATAGAAGCGGCAAGAGTAGGTGAAACGGGTCGCGGGTTCGGCGTAGTCGCCGGTGAAATCCGGAAGTTGTCTGCAAGCAGTGCGGAATCTATAAAAGAGATAGTTAGAATCATCGGCATGATAAAGGCGGACAGCAGCCAGGCATTCCAAGACATTTCCCATATCGAAGTTGCAATTGGGCAGATTGCCGACGCGATTAATTATTTGGCAACTTCGATCCAAGAATTTAGCATAATGGCTCAACGTTTGAATGTAATGGCGGAAAAATTAGATGCGCAAAGTTAATTATCTCTGGAATTTTAGGTGATTTCTAACTATGGGGGAAGGGTTTGATCCGGTCGCGGATGAAACTACAACCAATCCTGAAAGCATTCGCCGCTAGCCTAGCGCATAAGTGAACAGGCGGCGCTTGAAGTGTCGAATAAAAAAATCACTGTCCATTACGGAGAGCGGAGTATGTCCTGCCAGGCTCTAGAGGCGTCCATCGCCTCGCCGCGTGCGCGAGCTTGCCGAAGGCAAGAAGAAGGGGGTGGTAACGAGGGATTATATCCGACCGATGCCATTTAATACACTAATTAATTGGAGGTTTCTATATGCGATATTCTGTAGATACGTCGGTTTTTGAACTTAATTCAAACATTAAATTTGGCATATTAATAGGTAAGAACATAAAAAATTCGGAAACAATGCTTGATGATGAAGGACGGTTAAGAAAAGCTGAAAAAAGGATGGGTGAAAACTACAGGGTTGACCAGGTGAGAGAGCTACCCAACGTTTATTTATATAGAGAAGTTATGACCAACGCGGGTATTAACCCAAACAAGTTTCCGCCTTCTGTAGAAGCAATGTATAAAAGGATTCTTAAGGGCGGTGCGCTGCCTGTGATTAATGCTCTGGTTGATTTATGCAATGCAGTGTCAATAGAGCAGATTATTTCATTAGGGGCACATGATTTAAACGATATCCATGAGGATTTAGAAATTCGCTTTAGCAAAGAGGGTGATATATTTCTTCCTTTTGGCGCTACAGAATATGAAAATGTAGATAAAGGTGAGCTTGTATTTACGAGCGGGAATATAGTTCAAACCCGGAAGTGGATTTGGCGGCAAAGTGAATTGGGAAAAACTACAATTGATAGTAAAGATATTTTCTTTCAACTTGTTGGCTTTGACAACGATAGTAAAGCTGCGCTTAACAAGGCGATGGAGGATATAGAAAATATAGTTATTGACAGATTTCAGGGAACTTGCGACAAATATATCGTTGATATAAATAATACATGCATTGAGTTTTAACGATACTACAGACGGTATAGGCAATACAAAACATCGAATTCTGCCGGAGAAATGTTTAAAAAGATTGTCGATTCGGTAGTGCAGCTTTCCGAACAGATTGGGGAAATATCTGAATCAATCAATCAGATGGCTGCCGGCAACAGGTTGCTGCTGTCTTCAATTCGAAAAATTGACATAGTTAGTAAAGAGAATGCCGCAGAGGCTGAGAGTGTTTCAACGGCAACCGAAGAACAGTCGGCAGCAATGCAGGAAATTGCGTCAGCTAGTCAGAATTTGCTAATTTGGCTGGTGACTTGCAAGAAGCCATAGCAAAATTTCATGTTCAGGTGATTTTATTTAAACAAGGATATATATGGTGAGGTGTATTAAATGGAAGAAATATTATATGTGCTCTATTATGATGGTAAACCTCTCAAGGTTCCTCATTGCCGAATACGATGTGCGTATGACTCGGAAATAAGAGCAAGACAAGTAATAAATGGTGTTTTGAAACAACGGGGCGAAATTGATATATCCAAAATTACAATAGTAAAATATGGGCGTGCAGAAGACGGTAGAAATCCAAATCACTGATGTTCCAATTCAGATTTTCTCAAGCTAACAGCAATAATAAAAAACCAAGGAATCGAATCCTTGGTTTTTTGTGTATTTACATAACGATATGTGGCTTGTAAAGTTTCCCTGGAATTTTGCAACCGATTCCTGGTTCTTTATAGTTGAATGCCAAGTTTACGCATCTTGCGCCATAAGGTTGTCCGGTCAATGCCGAGTAATTTGGCAGCTACGGTTTGAACTCCTTTGGCTTTGATCAAAGCATCGGTGATCTCCTGTATCTCCTCATCGTAAAATGCATTCTTGACCGGATGAACATCCCATTTTTCCAATACTGCTGTGATATCGGAGGCGCGGACTGCTTCTGTTTGACAGAATGCCATAAGCCGCTCAATGGTATTCTGCAATTCCCGGACATTGCCTGGCCAGCCGTAGCTTTCCAATGCTTTCATCGCCTGCGTATCAAGCTTCAGCGTTCGGCCTGACAATGCATATTTATTTATGAAGTTTTCGGCAATGATCCGTATGTCCTGCTGGCGTTCGCGCAGTGGGGGCAGTTCCAGTTTTAGCACATTGAGACGAAAGAAGAGGTCTTCCCGAAACCTATTGGTCCGGATCAGTTCTTTAAGATCTTTGTTGGTAGCAGCGATAACCCGGGTATTAACTGCAATGACCCGGTCGCTGCCAAGGCGCATAACCGACCTTTCTTGCAATACGCGCAGGAGGCGGCTTTGGTTTGTATAGTCCATTTCGGCAATCTCGTCGAGAAAGATTGTGCCGCCATGGGCCAACTCGAATAGGCCGGGTTTACCCTCTTTATTGGCACCGGTAAAAGCTCCGCCGACATAGCCGAAAAGTTCGCTTTCGAGTATCTGGGCCGGTAGTGCCGCGCAGTTTACCGCGACAAAGGGCCCGGCAGAGCGGGGGCTATGATTATGGATGCTCTGGGCAAAAACTTCTTTTCCTGTACCTGTTTCGCCAACGATTAGGATATTGGAATTGGTGGCGGCAAACTCTTTTGCCAGCGTGATCGCCCGCGCGATACTGCTGCTTGTTCCCCACACATCCGCGAAACTCTTTCTTGCGATATGGCCTTTGTTATAAAGTTCCTTACGAATATGCGCTTCGGTCTGCTGGATTTTGCTTATCTCCTGGAAGGTCACCAGTGCTCCGGTTAGGTTGCTGTTTACTATGATCGGAACCTTGTTGCATATCACCTTGAGGCCTTTCACCTGCAGAAGCTTGCTAATGTCCTCTTGTTCGGTTCTAATTAACTCGGATAAGTTAAGTCCGGGCCAGACGGCGCCAATGTTTTGACCTAAGGCTTTGGTGGGCGATAGGTTGAAGACTTGCTGCGCCCGCATATTTATGCTTGTAATTTTTTGCTGGCAATCCACAGTGATGATGCCGTCGTGGACATAATCCAGCACCGCTGCGAACAAACTTCGTTTGATTTTTTCCGTCTCAATGGCGGCTTCAATTCGTAATGCCTCTTCAGCTGCTTGTAAGATTGCCTCTTTGCCGTTCTCGATAAATACGGCAGGCAGTTCGTGCTTCTGTGCAGCCTGACAAAAAAGTCCGCCGCCGACCACCACGTCCGCGCCATCCTGGATGGCCTCAAGAACCATAGTTTCGGCATCGGCATCATCGCGTTCGGTTAAATATTGCTTGAGAGAAGAACCGAAGATGGGTATGAGACAATCAATTCCTTTCACCATCGCTGCGAACGCAACAATGGCAATGTTAGGACCATAGGTTTTGGCTGCTGTCACTGCGCGGATGATGTCGAAGCCGGTGACAGGCAGTTCAACAACTGTGACGTTTAGATCGGAATTTTTGATCCGGGAAGCTGTCCCGGCCCGGGCGATAATGATTTCATACCCCTGTTCGATTAATTTTGCGGCAAAATCAATCATTTGGTCGTAACTGGGGCAGTATTCCACATGAATTCGCTCATACGGGGCAATAACTTCCTTGATAAAAGCCCCCATTGGGGCATGTGGCGCCAAAAAAGCAATCTTACCCACCGGCAACACCTCCACAACATATCGCAACATTGATGCTATAATTATGCCGCGTATTTGCAACAATTGCAATATTGTATTCTGAAAATACGACGAATTTGTTGGATTGCTGACTTGGCATGAATTTTGCATTTACAATACTTTGCGTACAGCTATCAAGCAATGCAGAGGAGAGATGAAAAATGGCTATGCACGCCGTACACAAAATGCTGGCTGCGGCAGCTGGAAAAGACACAGTTTGTCCCGGTGAAATCATTACCGCGAAAATTGACTTAGTTGGAGTAAATGATGTTTACCAAATTGTTGTGGATTCGTTTCAAGAAATGCTGGGTACTAAAGTATGGGATCCTAATAAGGTTTATATATTCCTGGATCATAATGCGCCTGCTTCTGATTTGAAAGTTGCCGGGGCTCATAAGACGTTCCGCGAGTTTGCCAAGGAGCAGGGGTGTCGCCTCGTCGATATCAACGAAGGAATTGGTCATAATCTTTTACCAGAGTGGGGGCTGGCAAAGCCGGGGAACATTATTGTTATCACGGATTCGCACACTCCGATTCATGGCGCGTACGGTGCTTTTGCCACCGGTCTTGGCGCCACGGATATAGCTGCTGTTTTAATGGATGGCGCTACCTGGCTCAAGGTACCGGAAGTCATCAATGTGCGCCTAAATGGCAAGCTGCAGGATGGTGTTATGGCTAAAGATGTTGCTTTATATGTATTGGGGCAGCTGGGTACGGAGTTTGGTACTTACAAGGTAATTGAATTTTCCGGGGCAGTCGTTGAAGCTCTTTCGATGGAAGAGCGTACGGTGCTCACTGTTATGGCCACCGAGATGGGAGCCAAAGCCACTTATATTAAACCGGATAAAACCACTATTGATGATGTGAAAAGCCGGACAGACGATCCATTTACCATCCACCAATCCGACGCTGGCTTTCAATATGAGAAGGAATATGAGTTTGATTTGACTGGTCTGAAACCGCAGGTTGCAGTTCCGCACAGCGTTGATAACTCACGGAATGTAGAGGATGTGGAAGGTATTCCTATCAATCAGGTATTCATTGGTTCCTGTACCGGCGGTAAACTTTTTGATATCGAAATTGCTGCTAAGGTTCTTAACGGCAAGAAAGTTCCCCCGTCTACCCGCCTGGTTGTAACGATGGCGACTAAGGAAATTCTTAAAAAATCAATTGAAAAAGGTTATTACCAGATACTGATTGATGCCGGGGCCACCATAACCTCGCCGGGTTGCGGGGCTTGTTCGGGGCTGCTGGGCGGCATTATCGCGGCGCATGAACGGTGTGTGTCCACAGCCAATCGTAATTTCCCCGGGCGCATGGGGGGCAGTCTCGAAGCAGAGGTCTATTTGACTTCGCCTCTGACTGCAGCGGCCACAGCAGTGGCTGGAAAATTAACCTGTCCTAACAGGGTATAATTTGGAGGGATACAATATGAAAATTTCAGGAAAAGTAGTTGTTTATAACCACGATAATATCAGCACTGACCAAATTATCCCCGGGCCATACGGGTATATCAAAGATATGAAAGAAATGGCCGAACACTGTCTGGAAGGTGCCGACAGGACACTGCGGGAACGGTTTCGAACAGTTGGAAATATTTTTGTGGCAGGTAGCAATTTTGGCTGCGGCTCAAGCCGGGAGTATGCAGTTATCGTTCTAAAAGAATCAGGAGTTCAAGCGATAGTTCTTAAATCCGCAGCACGCATCTGGTACCGCAATTCGGTTAACTTGGGTTTGCCGGTAATATTTTGCCAAACCTTGCCGGACTCCATCAAAGAAGGTGAAGAAATCGAAATTGACCTGGCGGCAGGTACCATTCGCGAATTTGCAACCGGTGTGATCCATCAGGGGGAAGGTCCCAGTGATTTTGTAATGAGCATGTATAAGGAAGGCGGGATCAAACCGCTGATGCGTAAGAGGGTGTTAGGGGAATTGCCGGAAAGATAGCAAAAAATTTGGAGGAGATATAAAAATGGATTTTAAAATTGCAATTATACCTGGAGACGGAATTGGCGTAGATGTAGTACAAGAAGGAGTGAAGGTGTTAAACCGTATAGGAGAGGTGTATGGACATACTTTTAAGTATGAACATATTTTAGCCGGAGGTTCTTGTATCGATGCGCATGGCACGCCTCTACTCGACGAATCAATTGAGATTTGTAAAAGTTGTAATGCCATATTGTTTGGCGCAGTGGGCGGACCTAAATGGGACGCGCTTCCCAGAGAACAAAGACCGGAAAGAGGTTTGGCTAGATTACGGCGTGAATTTGGGCTGTTTGCCAATTTAAGGCCGGCAAAAATATACGAAGACCTTAAAGAAAACTCACCGTTAAAGAATCGGGTGATTGAAAAAGGGCTCGATTTAATGCTGATTCGAGACTTAACCGGCGGTATCTATTTTAATGAAAAGGGCCGTCGTGAAGGGAAGTACGGATTAGAAGCGTATGACATGGAATGTTACAGCGTAATGGAAATAACAAGAGTGGCTAAAAAAGCTTTTGAAATTGCTATGCAAAGAAAGAAACGAGTTATCAGTGTAGACAAAGCCAATGCGTTAGAGACTTCTAAGCTTTGGCGGGATACTGTTATTGAGGTCGCGAAAGAGTACCCAGAAGTAGAACTCAAGCATATGTTGGTCGATAAAGCGGCAATGGAGTTAGCATGCAATCCCAGTGTTTTTGATGTTATTCTGACAACCAGTATATTCGGCGATATTTTGTCTGATGAAGCAGGAGTAGCTACTGGTTCTGTAGGTATGCTGGCATCTGCCAGTTTGAATGAAAGCGGTTTTGGACTCTATGAGCCGATTCATGGTACAGCTCCCGACATTGCAGGGAAGGGTATTGCCAATCCGTTAGCAACGATAGCGTCAGTAGCAATGATGTTGGAGATTGCTCTAGGCCTTCCCCAAGAAGCGGCAGCTATTGACAGGGCGATCAATCAAGTTTTGCGTGACGGATATCGAACGCCTGACATCTATACAGACGGAACAACAAAAGTAACAACTGTGGAAATGGGCACTCTGACGGCTGAAAGAATTGCATAAGTTCGAACAAAAGTTAGGAATTGTTTATAAGCAGTTCGGAGGATAGTTATCTGGGGAAATACGTTCTGAGATAAATTGATAGCAAGGGAGAAGCATCTATGGGCTTAAGCATTACGAAAAAAATCCTCAGCAGTCATTTGCTAGAGGGAAATTTGTCGGCCAAGGAACAGATTACCATTAAAGTAGATCAAACCTTATGGTCTGATTTAACGGGAATTATGGGGACGCAAATCTTAGAAAGCGTTCAAGCGGACAAGGTTAGCACCAACCCGTCGATTATTTATTGCGATCATAATACCATTGCAACTTCGACGGAAAACTCTGATGACCATTTGTATATGAGAACAGCTGCCCAAAGATTCGGGATATATTATTCAAAACCAGGTAATGGTATTTGTCACTTTCTGCATTGTCAAAGATTTGCTAGACCAGGTCAGATAATGCTGGGTGCAGACAGCCACACACCAACCTCAGGGGCCTTAGGGATGATTGCTATTGGCAGCGGGGGGCTAAGTGTCGCCAAGAGTATGCTGGGTGAAGGCTTCCGGCTGACAACCCCCAAAGTATTAAACATTAAATTAACCGGAAAACTTCAGCCAGGAGTTTCAGCAAAAGATGTTACCTTAGAAGCCTTACGAATTCTTTCGGTAAAAGGCGGAATTGGCTATATTATCGAATTCACCGGCGACGGCATAAAAAATCTTTCGGTGCCGCAACGAGCGACCATCGCCAATATGAGTATTGAGATGGGGGCAACTACCGGAATTTTCCCCAGTGACGAAGTTACCCGCGCTTTTTTAAAGGCTCAAGGCCGGGAAGAAGATTGGATTGAATTATTACCTGATGTTGATGCGGAATATGATAAAGTGCTGGAAATCAATCTTAGCCAGCTTGAACCTTTGGTGGCAAAACCCCATATGCCCGATTTAGTGGTAAGAGCAAGAGAGGTCAATGATATTAAAGCCGGTTCGGTGTTCATCGGCAGCTGTACCAACGCTTCCTACTCAGATATTGTGAAAGCGGCAAAAATATTAAAAGGCAGAAAAGTTCACAAAGAGATTGATTTGACAGTGGGGCCAGGATCCAAACAGGTCTTGGAACAGCTTATTGAGGATGGTGTATTGAAAGACTTGGTAGAAGCAGGTGCAAGAATCCTTGAATGTGCTTGCGGACCCTGTATCGGTATCGGTCAGGCACCTCCCGGGAAAGGCGTTGCTGTCAGAACTTCAAACCGTAACTTCCCGGGCAGGAGCAGCACCACCGATGCCTCTGTGTATCTGGTTAGCCCGGAGACGGCGGCAGCTACGGCTATTACAGGAAAAATTACCGACCCTCGCGATATTTTTGCTGTGGAAATATTACAAGGCTGTGAAGAACCGGCAGTTTATAAAATTGATGACAGTATGATCATTACTCCAAATGATGTAGAAGATTATAAAAATGTTGAAATCATCAGAGGGGAAAATATCGTACCTCTGCCGGAAAGAGGCGCGTTAAACGAGGCTATCAATGCTACAGTCGTGCTAAAATTAGGCGATAACATTACTACTGATGATATTATTCCAGGGGGCTCAAACATCTTAAAATATATTGCCAACATCCCTAAATTTGCTGAATTTACTTTTTGCTATACAGATCCAACTTTTGTGGAAAGAGCTAAGGAATTGAAGCATTCCGTAATCATTGGCGGAGATAACTATGGACAAGGCTCCAGCCGGGAACATGCCGCATTATTGCCAATGTTCCTTGGTGTTGAAGCGGTATTGGCCAAATCCTATGCCAGAATTCACAAAGAGAACTTAATTAATTACGGAATCCTGCCGCTGGTATTTAAGAATAAAGAGGATTATGAAAAGATTGACATGGATGATGTATTTGCCATTCATGACGTATATGCACAAGTCGATAAAGGTGAAGTAACGGTAAAAGTAGTGAATAAAGACATAGAGTTTGTAACAAGTTTAGAACTTTCCGATTATGACAAACGGGTGTTAAAAGAGGGTGGAGCTGTAAACTACTTAAAAAATAAACTAAAATAAGCGCGGTGTAGCTTATCGGCCATTAAAGTAAACCGCAATACGAAATACAGTCTATTCCATTCGATCGCAGATTTCGTTGAGTCTCATCGGACGGATAGGCTGTTTTTTCATAAAGAAATCCTGCAGCATATTTCATGCGATACAGGATTTTTAGTAGCAGCGCTTAAGCTGATTTGCAGAGAAACTATCACTTATACAGGCACTTTCAGAAAAGCAAGTCAGCTTAAAATATCCTATGTTTCGCAGGATATCTCTCATCTCAGGGGCAACTTAACCCACTATGCGATGCGTTGCAATTTGTTCGGTACACGCCTATGGTGGCAGCGCTTGCAGCGCACACCTCTCTTTGGGTTCAGGAACCATTACAACGTTTAATAGCGGTTCAATATCCTCAGTTGATCCTAGGCAGTGAAAAGGAAGCTTGGTCGAAACCGCATGATTATTTCTGTTCCTTACAAGCTTTACCCTGCTTATTGCTTGATGTTAACTCCGATTGGCGCTGGTTTTTGGATCGTGAAGACAGTCCTTGGTATCCTTCCATGCGCTTGTTTCGTCAACGTGAAGCCGGTAATTGGTCCGAGTTGCTAGCGAGAGTTGCCATGAGTCTGCAGAAGGCGTTATCATAAGATATTCTTGCGCCTATCAGTAGGGAAAAAATAGAAAAACAAGGAATATATGTTGATCTAAGTTTTTAACAGTATAGTAGTTTGTAGACCGCTTAAGATTTATAGAGGGGAAGAGTACCATTGGTAACGTCAAAAACTCCTACCAAATTATGTATTGAGCTGGTAGGAGTTTTTATTTTATATAGTTAATATATATAAAAATGCTTATTTTTACTCAAATCAAAAGAACCGTCACTTTAAGTCGTATTTCTAGAGAGAAGTAGTATTAATATAGCGTTTATCAGATTTGAGGAGGAAGAGATATATGGATATACAAATAAGAGAAGTAAACAGGGAAGATTTTGATGGGGTATTTTCATTATTTAAACAACTTTGGCCTGATAAGCAGTTATATAAAGAAGATATGTTCACGGTGTATTCCCGAGGATTGGAGGGGAATAATGACAAGTATATATGTGCAGTATACGATGGCAAAGTTATCGGGTTTTGTGCAATAGCTTTTATGAATAGCTTTTGGCAAGAGGGACGTATTGCATATATTTATGCAATGGTGGTTGATGAGGTTCTAAAAGGTCAGGGAATTGGAACTCGGCTGTTGAATGAAGCTTATAGTATTGCCGGTGTACAAGGCTGCAAAAAAATTGAACTGGATTCAGGTTTTCACAGGGAAGCAGCCCATAAGTTTTATGAAAAGAACAGTTATGTCAAAAGGGCATACTTGTTTTCAAAAGATATTACTTGAGGGTCGTGGGAGGGGGCTCAGGCTTACCTATATATAACTACGTCAATAATGTAATTATGCCCTACAGTTCTGAAATGATATGCTCCCCTTGTGGTAGACAGTTTAAATAATAAAACTGTTTACCATAAGGAGGAGCTCTTTTATGTCCCATAAAGCGAAAATATCAGGGTTAGAAAAGGCAGCAGCTATCGAGACATATCTCCGAGGGGAAGATTCACTTAATCATCTAGCCACTCTGTTAGGAGTTGCCTATCCATCTGTTTACCAATGGCTTCAAACTTATCAATCTTTAGGAGCAAATGGCCTGCTTAATACAGGTAAGAATACCGCTTATACAGAAGAATTAAAGACTTATGCTGTCGAGGATTACCTGTCTGGTGCTGGTTCTCACATGGAAATATGTAAAAAATACGGAATAAAGTCAACCCGTCAACTACGAAACTGGATTTCCAAGTATAATGGTCACGAGAAGCTGAAATCTTCCGGAACGGGAGGCGTACCAATCATGACTAAAGGTCGCAAGACGACTTATGAGGAACGAGTTGAAATCGTTAAATATTGTATTGAACACCAAAACAACTATGCTGAAACTGCACAAAAGTATCAGATGTCTTATCAGCAGGTCTACAGTTGGACAACCAAATATGAAAATGATGGAGTAGATGCATTACAAGACAACCGTGGTAAAAGAAAGTCCGTGGACAAAATGTCCGAGATCGAGAAACTAAGATCTGAGAATAAACTTCTTGAAGCAAAAAACAAGAGACAGCAAATGGAAATAGACTTTTTAAAAAAGCTCGAGGAAATAGAAAGGTGGCGGTTCTAAGCCAGGTAAAATATGAAACTATCTATCTTGCAATCCGAGAGCTTCATGATACAGGCGCCTACCCAATACAGAAGCTCTGTGAAATTGCAGGTATACAGAGGTCATCTTATTACAAGTGGCTGAACCGAAAAGAGAATGCTAACGAGCAGATAAATAAAGAACTGCTCAAACTAGTCAAAGACGCCTATCAGGAACGCAATGGTATTCTTGGATACCGTCAAATGGCTATTAAACTGAACCGTGAACACAACCTTAAGGTTAATCATAAGAGGATTTATAGACTTATGAGAATCTTAAACCTTAGGTCTGTATGCCGAAGAAAAAGAAAAAGCTACGTCCAGTCCACGCCTGAAATTACCGCCGAAAATATCTTGAATAGAGATTTTTCAGCAAATCAATTTGGAGAAAAGTGGCTTACTGATGTTACAGAAATGAAGTATGGTCTTGATAGAAAAGCATATTTAAGCGCAATATTGGATCTAGGAGATAACAGTATTGTCGCTTTTGTGCTTGGACATTCGAATAATAATGAACTTGTTTTTAAGACCTTTGACATGGCACGTGAAGAACATCCTGATGTAATTCCTCTCTTCCACAGTGACCGTGGATTCCAGTATACAAGTAGGAGCTTTCAGAAAAAGCTCCTAGATGCAGAAATGACACAAAGCATGTCCAGGGTCGCGCGATGTATAGACAACGGACCTATGGAAGCATTCTGGGGAATGCTGAAGTCAGAGATGTACTATCTCAAAAAATTTAGTTCATACGATGAACTGGAAGCTGCGGTCATTGAGTACATAGATTACTACAACAGCCATCGATATCAAAAGAGACTTAACTGTATGACACCATTAGAATACAGACAGCATCTTTTCAACATAGCTGCATAAAAAATGATGCCAACCTTTATTCAAAGATTGACATCATAAACTTTTATTTTTTTCCACTGTCTACTTGACGGGGGGCACTTCAAAATGATGAACTGTAGGGCATTTGTTGTAATGGCTATTATTGGTCAAAAATTTAGGATCCTTCTCCGTGGCGCTGGCCAGTGTGACCTTGATTTTTTACTTTTTTAGATCCTGAAAGTGGTTCAGGTATATTGTTGTCATTGTTCTTTGTACGCCTAGGTGCATTTGGCGGATCTACAGGGTAAGCTTCGGGCTTAGTCATGTTATCTCCTCCGATTTATAGGTTTGCTATGAATTTTTTAGAGCTTGCGATTGTCCATCGCTTGCGTCTTATTACATAGCGTACGGCGCCTTAATTGTTTTTATCCGTGGAAGATTCGAGGTTAATTGTACTTTTTCTCCAACGCAAGAATACATGACAAGTTTCATGGATGCTGAGTTTTGCCTGCACCTTTTAGAGATTATTTGGTATCAAATGCTCCGAGTATTCTGATCTTAAGATTTTTTTCGTGATTTTTGCTTATTTTAAGCAATTCGTCAGTCTTGCCCCCCGTTAGCTCAATCACATATAAGTACTTTCCGAGGATGGTTTTAGCAGGCCTGTCATGTACGCTGACAATTTTAAATCCTTTGCGGTGGATATCGGAAAGAAGGGAAGGCAGGCTTTGGGCTGGACCCAGGGCGACTAAGGCTGAGCGCTGGTTTCCTTGAACCTGATTTTGTTTTAAAGTAACTACCCAGAAACGGGTGACATTATCATGGGTATACTGAAGATCGTTTGCAAGGATGGCCAAATTATATACCTGCGCCGTACGGGAAGCAGCGATTGCTGCCATGGTAGTATCCCCCAGCTCAGATACGCGTTTTGCCGCTTCCGCAGTACTTGAAGCCTCAATAAGTTTAGCCGCAGGCAGGTTGGCTTTTAACCAGTCTTGGCTTTGGGCAATACCCTGAGGGTGGGACATAATTGTTTTTATTTCTTTGAGATTAGTGCCTGGCAGGGCAAGCAATGTCTGGCGAATTGGTAGGTTTATTTCACCAATGACAACTAAATCGGCGTCATTAACGACAGCGTCCAGATAGTTGTAGACTGGTCCCCCAATTGTGTTCTCTACTGGCACTACCGCATACTGGCACTGCCCGCTTTTAACAAGGTTTAACGCTTCGGGTACAGTTTTCACCGGAGTGATGGATTCTTTCTCACCGAAAAAGAGAATGGTCGCCTCTTCAGTGTACGTTCCCGCAGGACCCAGGTAGCTTACACTGGCGAACGTAGTGCTGGTTACCAGCAGTAATAAAACCAGCACTGAAAGGGTTAACAGCTTTCTTCTCACTACAAATCAACTCCTTATATAGATAAATGGAAATAAAAAATCGCCCCTAAGTTAGGGACGACATAACCGCGGTACCACCCATATTGCATGTATCAAGATTATTTCTTCAAAATCATGCACTCAGCAGCTGTAACGTAGCATTACGGCGCAGCCTACTGATGTTTCAGCCTGCAGTTCAGAAAGGAACTTCATTGCCGTAGCCAACTAGTTCGCACCAGCCACTAGCTCTCTGTATGACAATCGACAAGTACTTTCTTTCATCATTACTATTTTTAGTATGGTAATTATTTGATATTATAAAGCAAATAGAAACAAACGTCAACTGTCTATGGAAGACTGTTTGCAATTTTAAGTAATCTTTAAAAAATTCCTGGGTGATAAGTGCTATACTGACAATAGCGCTTCGAGAAGGAGAAGATGAACGTATGCGATACGCAAAACTGAAAAAACAATGGTTGCTCAGGGGGTGGACGGATGAGCCCTGGACATTGCTTAATTGGATGAACGGTGATTGCCGCGAATTATCGGAGCAGTTGTTCCTCACTGCTAGAGCCTGTGACGGTCAGACGGATTTCCATAATATCGCCGGCGTTTGGCAACAGAATCTACTCCTAGATAAACTGATTAGGGAGGGAATAGCCGAAGAGTGCAGCCTAGGAGAAGGACTACAACCGTACCAACAGTTCCGCAAAGCGGACAATCCCTATGTGCGCTCTGTTCATTGGTCCATCACCGGACGGTGCAACCTGAAATGCCGCCACTGCTATATGGAATCTCCCGACGCACGTTATGAGGAACTTCCCCTGCCGGACATTCTGCGAATCATCGATCAATTGGCCGCGGCCAATGTCCATCTAGTAGAGCTATCCGGCGGTGAACCCTTTATGCGCCGGGATTTGCCGGATATCATGGCAGCGTTGGCAGAAAAGCAGATAGCCGTGTCGCGCATATATTCTAACGGCATCCTGATTTCGGACGAAGTGCTGCAGGGTATAAAAAAGCTGGGTTTCTCACCCAGTATTCAGATTAGCTTTGACGGCTGCGGCACTCATGATGATATGCGCGGGGTTACGGGGATAGAACGGGCTACCATAGAGGCCATCCGGCGCTTACGAGAGCAAGGTTTCCTTGTCACCGTAGCCACCAGCATTGACCGGATCAATGTTAGCTCGCTGGCCGAAACATATGCTCTGATGAAAGAGCTTAATATTCAGTCCTGGCGAGTTGCACCTCCCCAAGAGATGGGTAATTGGCGGCAAAACGTCACCGGGTTGACTTTGGAAGAAGTGCTGTTAGCCTGTGCGCCGATTTCGGCCTGCTGGTCGGCGGATGGCAGACCCTTTCAGCTGCGAATGCCTGGGTTCAATAGCTTGGGAGACAATGAAGTCCAAGACAGATATAGTCCGGATAGCTACGATTGTACGTCCTGTAGGAGTAGTTGTTCGCTCCTGCCCGACGGTACGGTCATGCCCTGTCCGGGCTATACGGATACGATTGTATACGAACAGATGCCGAACCTGCTGAGAGAAACTTTCGCCAAGATATGGTTAGAATCCACATTACGCACGATTATTGATATTAAAAAAAGCGAGATATTGGCTCACAACAGCGAGTGCGCCGACTGCTCCGAATTCAAACACTGCGGTGGCGGCTGCCGGGCTATGGCCGTTTCGGCTACGGGCAACTTACTATCCAAAGATCCGCAATTTTGTGAGATATATAAAAGCAAGTACCGTGATCGTTTTGCGGAATTGCACAGAGAAAACTATCGTAAAAATTGCAAATAAACCCAATGCCTCTTAAAGGCTTTAACCCGGCTGTTCTCTGAGCAGCCGGGTTAAAGTAATTACCTAATAGATAGTTTGTGCTGTTTACCCTATGGTACCATCACCAGCCGCTATACCACTCCTCGCACACATTATTATATCGCCCACCGGCCACATTATCCAACTCCTGTTCTGTAAGCTCTCCTCTTATCTCATTAAGCTCTTCACGTGTAAAATCAAAACCGGCTTTTTTAATGAACTCCTTAACATCTTCTAAATTGTTAAACTCCCTGATTTTAGTAGCCAAATCCTGATCAGTCTTCATTCGCTCCATAAAGGCTCTGGCAGATTCAATACTCATTTTGCTTGTCCTCCCATTTTTTTATTTCAATATCTTCTACCGAAAAAGGATAGCTTGTTTCGTGTGCCCTAACATTTTTCACTTAATGATGATACATCGGGTTCCATCCACAATTATCACCATGCGCCCCTCCGGTCACACTTTCTAACTCATTATCCATAAGCTCTTTGCTTAGCTCATTGAATTCTTCCAGTGTAAAATCAAAACCGGCCTCTTTAATAAATTCCTTAGCCTCTTCCAAGTTTTTAAACTTATTGATTTTATTGGCAAACTCCTGATCAGTCTTCATTGTTTCCGCAAAAGCTTTTGCAGATTCAATACTCATTTTTCTTCTCCTCCAATCATTATTGATGAAATCTTGTAGTAAGTATAGCATGAATTATTTGAAAATTGGTTAAAGTTTACTTAAAGATTATGCTAGTGCGACGAGAGACGGTTCTTGCTGTCGCGCTTTGCCACGCCCTAAAACGGGATTTGCAGGGTCACGGATCGTCTCTATCATGTAAATCCCACTTAAAATGACCAAACACATGGTAAGCCTCGTTCGCTGGACTAAAACGGCTGACGAGGTTTGTTTTTGCGTAATGCAGATTACGTAAGTGCCAAGAAAGGCAATAAATCGCAGTTTTAATGCTTTACTCGAATTTGCATAATTTTACAGGTATTTTTGACCTAGCGTCGAAGTGAAAAGAATATTTCAAACTATGGATCCCGGAAACTGGGAGGAGGAAGAAAATCATGATGAGGCTTAGGAGCATGGATGTGAATTTTCAATGCACGGATGCTGACAAAAAGATAATCGTGGATACATCCGAGAGAAATGGAGGAACAGGCCAACACGTTCAACCATTTGAGTTGATGGAAGCGGCAGTAGCGGCATGTATGAATATTACTGCGAGGGCACGAGCGGGGATTAAACTAAGCGATGTTCAGACTACCGTACGGATGAATTGGAGCGAAGAAGGTAAGCTCATTTTTGAGTATGATTATTCCTTTCAGGGGAACTTGGACGACAAGACCCAGGACATGATTGGCGATGCAATAAATGGCTGCATGATGCGGAAGCTTCTGACGCACCGCGAAATTGAGTTTAAAAAAATTGAAATGAAATAAAAAAAAGGAAACGAAGGGATGGTTCTCGTCCCTTTGTTTCTGAGATGTATTATATAAGAATAATGACTAGAAATAACTACGTCAAGGTATGTAATTATGCCCTACAGTTCAGAAATAATGAACTGTAGGGCATTTGTCGTAATGGCTATTAGCGGTCATAAATTTAGGTATTCGCCATTGTGCAATAAAAATTTAGGATCCTTCTCCGTGGCGCTGGCCAGTGTGACTTTGATTTTGTTTCTATATATTTGAAAAATATATATTGACGATTTTCGCTTCAATATCATATAATTTGAATTGAGTCAATTAATGAGGTGATAACAATGGCTAGACCGTCACAAGATCCCCAAATACGCATCACTGAAATTTTAAATGCTGCTGAACCATTGTTTTATTCAAAGGGTTATCACGAAACGGCAATTAGTGACATCGCCCAAAAGATGGGAGTTGCCCAGGGGACAATTTATTACTATTTTAAATCCAAAGAAGAATTATTAGAAGCTTTAATTAACCGGGTTCTGTCTGACATTATGTCGCAAATCAAGATACTGATTCATTCCAGTAATATCTCTTCGCACAATAAGATGCAAGTGGCAATACAGACTTTATTTCAATCATTGTATCGAGATGATGGTTTGGTATTTGAATTCCTTTATAATGATCGAACAATACATATCTTAGATAAGCTAGCCCGGCAAGGAGACCAGTTATTTTCACCATTATTGCTGGAAATTATCGAGGAAGGAAACCGGGAACACTATTTTAATGCGGCCCATCCACAAGCCGTAGTAAATATAGTTCTATCCATACTTGATTCTTTGATTGAGGCAATTTACAAAAAAGTGCCTGCAGAACTACTTCGGTATCAATTTGAATTGGCAGAAGATCTTATTGAAACTGCATTAGGAGTGGAGAAGGATACTATACATATTGTTATAAACAACGAATTGTAATAGCGAACGAAAATCACCTTCAGAGAATCTGAAGGAGTCTTTTTTGTTAATTAATTGAACAGAGTCAATTAATTAACAAAACTATTCATTAGACCCATTAACATTGAATTAAATGCCTTTCAGAAAATCCAATTAAGCGCTTTTTATTACTCATTAATTGAATTAAGTCAATTAATGAGTAAGCTATTGTATAGTTCCATCAAACTATCACTACAATTTACTATTTAGGAGGCAAAAAATGTGTATCACGATTATTCAAGGAATCCCTGTCGCGGCAGATCCTTCGCTGTCACAGGAACAAATTAGTCAACTTGTATCAGAATTGAAGCAGACCTGGACTTGGGAAGGCAGACAGGTCGGAAGAGTGGAGATCATTTGTGCCGGACAGATGATTCATCTCTTGGCATACGAGAAACCGGCTTTTCAGTGCATACCTTTGAACCCTAACGAAACAAAAGGAGGAAACCAATGCTACAGTTAAAATTTTTGACCAGAATCCAAATACCCAGAAAGAAACTATATTACGGCTTGATTGCAGTAGGAGTTGGTGCATGCGTTATCGGAGGTAGCCTTGCCTGGGCAAAAAATACCAGTAATAAACCGATAGCTGAAGAGATTGCAATGGTACGCACTATTGTCGTCGGTGCTACAGGAACCGCACAAGACTATACATATTCAGGAGAAGTCCGCGGACGGTTTGAAAGTCAATTAGCCTTTCAGGTGAGTGGGAAAATTATAAAGCGTAATGTGCAACTCGGTACAACTGTCAATGCTGGCGACGTGTTGATGCAAATTGATCCTAGAGATCTTCAACAAAACGTAAGCAGCAGTTCAGCACAAGTATCTTCAGCTGAGTCACAACTTAAGCTTGCTGAAAGTAATCTGCAGCGCTATCGCCAACTCTTAGAAACCGGTGCTATCAGCCGTGCACAATTTGACCAATACACCAACTCCTATGAAGTAGCCCTCGCTGCTGTACGGCAGGCTTCTGCCCAATATGCGCAGGGGAGTAATCAATTAGATTATAGTCTCTTACGAGCCGATAAACCAGGTGTTGTTACCAGTATAACTGCTGAAATGGGACAGGTGGTGACTGCTGGGCAAACCGTTATTACTGTAGTGCAAGATGGTGAACGTGAGGTGGAGATTAGTGTCCCGGAAAACCGTCTAGAAGAATTGCGTAAAGCCGGTCAAGTTAAGGTTACCTTTTGGGCTCTGCCCAATGTAACTGTAAATGGCGCTATAAGAGAGATTGCTCCCATGGCAGATCAAGCCACCCGTACTTTTAAAGTCCGAGTAAGCTTAGTTAACCCTCCGGCGGAAATAAAGCTAGGAATGACTGCTGCCGTTACCGTAGCTAACAGTACGCAGCCCCAAATTACGGTTCCACTTACGGCTGTTTATCAAGATGGCGATACGCCCAAAGTGTGGGTGATAAAAGAGGATACCCTGACGCTTTGCCCAATTCAAACCGGCGGCTTAGGCAACGGAACTATTCAAGTATTAAGCGGCCTCCAGCAAGGGGAACGGATCGTAATTGCAGGAGTGCATAAGCTCAAAGAAGGGCAAAAGGTAAAATTCGGTGGTGCTTCGTTATGAATGGTTTTAATTTAACCAAATGGTCACTTGAACATAAGCAATTCATTTATTTCTTCATCATGCTTTTCTTTCTTGCCGGCATCATTTCTTATAATAAGTTAGGCCGTATGGAAGATCCTGACTTTACGATCAAACAAATGGTAGTAACGGTTGCCTGGCCGGGAGCTACCGCTCGCCAAATGGAAGAGCAAGTGACCGATAAAATTGAAAAAAAGCTTCAAGATTTGCCTGGCCTTGATTTCCTGAAAAGCTATTCTACTCCTGGGGGCAGTGTCATTTACGTCAATCTTAAAGATATGGTACCGAAGGCGGAAGTTCGCGGCAGGTGGGTAGAAGCTCGCAACATGGTTAATGATATGACCAGTTCATTATCGGATGGAGTCGTGGCTCCTCAGTTTAATGACCGGTTTGATGAAGTCTACGGTGTTGTGTATGCCTTAACTGGTGACGGCTATTCTTATGAAGAGATGCGGGAAAAAGCCGAAAGAATTCGTCGCATCCTACTCGGTGTTTCCAGCGTGAAAAAAGTGCAATTATTAGGGGTTCAAACTGAGAAAATCTATATTGAAATAGAAAATAGTAAGCTCGCTCAATTAGGAATCGATCCCAGCTTAATAACTGCCACCCTGCAGACCCAAAATTCCCTGTCTGCCGCTGGTATGCTTGAAACTGCCACTGATAATGTGTACTTGCGGGTTACTGGTATATTTGAAAATCTTGACCAGCTTCGCGAGACACCAATTCAAGCAGGCGGCCGTACCTTCCGTTTAGGTGATATAGCCAAAGTCACTCGAGCCTACGCGGAACCAAGCGACCCTAAGTTTTATTATAATGGCGTTCCAGCCCTGGGAATTTCGCTAGCTATGGAATCAGGCGGTAATATTCTTACCCTTGGGGAAAACCTAGAGAAAACAATCGCGCAGATCAAGCAAGAACTGCCTGCCGGACTAGAACTTCATCAGACGGTCAATCAACCGAAGGTAGTAGAAACTTCAATTAATGAGTTTGTAAAATCGTTGGCTGAAGCGATCATTATTGTCCTTATTGTAAGTTTTGCCAGTCTTGGTGTTCGCTCCGGCATCATCGTAGCGCTGAGCATTCCTTTGGTTATTGCGATCGTATTTACCTTTATGAACCTTATGGGGATTGACCTGCAGAGAATATCTTTAGGAGCCCTTATTATTGCATTAGGGCTGTTAGTCGACGATGCAATTATCACCATTGAAACCATGGTTGTTAAGCTGGAAGAGGGCTGGAGCAGATTTGATGCTGCTTGTTTTGCCTATACCTCTACCGCATATCCACGCTTAACTGGTGAGCTTGTCACAGTCGCAGGGTTTATTCCTGTTGGTTTTGCACCAGGCAGCGCTTCTGAGTATTGTGCTACCATCTTTTCTGTTGTAGCTATTTCGTTACTTACCTCATGGATTGTCGCCGGTACGGCCACACCATTATTAGGTTACTTATTCATAAAAATTAAACCTAAGACCCATGACGAAGATGGGGCTAACTTACATAACTCTAAATTTTATCTATTGTTTACAAAAGTTTTAACTTGGTGTTTGAACCACCGCAAATTCGTGTTAACCGCTACCGCGGGATGCTTTTTTGCATCGATTAGTTTACTGGGATTAGTTAGACAAGAATTTTTTCCTGCATCTACCCGCCCGGAGCTTATTATTCAGTTGAATCTACCAGAAGGTGCTAATGTCAAAAGCAGTGATGAAATCGCGCGGCAGTTTGCAGAGAAATTAGATGGAGATCCGTTGATCGATTTCTATACTTATCACGTAGGTGAAGGCGCTCCCCGTTTCGTCTTAAGCTTTGAGCCTACATTCAACAAAACTAACTTCTCTGAGTTTGTAATCGTAGCTAAAGATGCTGTGGCTCGTGACCAATTGCAGATCAAACTAAGAAAAGCTCTAAATGATGAATTTCCCGATGTTCTGGCCCATAGTAAGGTCATTGCTAATGGCCCGAGCGCTGACTATCCGGTTATGCTGCGTGTCAAAGGTGTCGACCACGATAAAGTCCGGGAAATTGCCAAACAGGTTGAAAAAATTATGGCGGCTAATCCTAGCGTAACAAGTACAAATTTAAACTGGTATGAAAAAAGTAAAGTGATCCATCTGGAAATTGATCAGGATAAAGCTAGAAAGTTAGGTATCGCTTCGCAAACTTTGTCTACTTCTCTTCAAACACAGTTATCTGGTGCGCCGCTTTCCGAATTTCGGGACCGTGATAAAACAATTAGTATGGTCTTTCGCTTTGATGCCGAGAATCGTAATGATCCATCCCGTCTGAAAGACCTCAACATACATATTGGCAACGGTAAGTATGTTCCTCTCGATCAAATTGCAAAAATCAAATTTGATGCAGAAGAGGGGTTGGTTTACTGGTATAATCTAAAGCCCATGATTATCGTTCAGGCAGAAATTAAACCCGGCTTAACCGGTGACGATGTTACGGAACAAGTATACAAGGGTCTTGACGAATTGCAGGCTTCGCTGCCACTTGGCTATAGTATCGAATACGATGGCTCGAAGGAATCCAGCATCAAAGCTTCCGAGTTTATCTCCAAACCTGTACCGGTAATGATTATAGCGATTATGATCCTCTTAATGATTCAACTGCAGAATATCCCTAAAATGGTATTAACTCTGCTGACTGCTCCGCTTGGTATCATCGGTGTTACCATTGGACTGTTGCTAACAGGAAAGCCTATGGGCTTTGTCGTTCAGTTGGGAATTTTGGCCTTGGCCGGAATTATTATGCGAAACTCAGTCATCTTGATGGATCAGATTGACCAGCAGCAAGCTGCCGGAGAAACATTATGGGATGCCATTATTAATGCTACTCTCATTCGTTTCCGCCCAATATTATTAACAGCAGCAGCGGCTATCCTGGGGATGATCCCCCTGGTTTCCAGTATCTTTTGGGGGCCTATGGCTATCGCTATCGCTAGCGGGTTATTTGGTGCAACTATATTGACACTCTTGGTATTACCCACAATGTATGCGGCGTGGTATAAAGCTAAATCTAATCAGAGTCAACATAGTACTTCCGAATCACATCTAAATCTGAACTGATCTATCCTAAAATAGCGGAAGCTAAAATTATAAGTTAGGGTACGTCTTTTGCTCAATAATAGGTGGATTTGCAAGGCCAACGGATTGCCTCCACCAATCATATGTACAAAAAGGAGAGGAACACCTCGACGTGCTCCTCGTAGATAACCATCGGCTTTCGCCATAGACTCGGCGAAAGTCGTGTTTTTCTTTGCAACAGGGCATGCAGGAATAAGATGAGTGATAGCGAATATGACAATAGAATATTTTTATAATATAACAATAGTTAATCTATTGCAAATCTATGATAGGTGGTCTATGAAGGATAAAATAGTTGTTGGTATTGATGCTGGTTCCTCAGCCATTAAACTTAGCTTGTATGATGGCGAAACCATGGAAAGCTTTCTAAGCCCTGCTGGCTGGAACCCCAAGGAACAAGCAGCTGGTCTGCTGCAGGAAACGCTTGCCGCAAGGGGCATCAATTGTGCTGCCTACATCGTGGGAACAGGCTACGGGCGGCTCAATCTGCCGTTTGTAACCAAGGCCATGACCGAGATAACCTGCCATGCCAGGGGCGCGGTCTACCTGATGCCTGAGGCCAGGACTGTCATTGATATCGGTGGACAGGATGCCAAAGCCATTAGAGTAGATGCGCAAGGTAAGGTGCAGGATTTTGTTATGAATGATAAATGCGCCGCGGGAACAGGCCGGTTTTTGCAGGTTATGGCTAATGCGCTAGGTCTTGATGTTGCTGAGATTGGCAGTATTGAGGTCGGGGTTGGCAGCCAAGTGTGCACGATAAATTCCATGTGCACCGTATTTGCTGAATCTGAGGTTATCGGTCTTGTCAACAGGGGTGTTTCCCGTGAGGCTATCATTGCTGCCCTATATGTATCAATTGCTAACCGCGTGGCTGCTATGGCGGCAGGGATTCAGCCAGCGCCGCCGGTAGCCTTTACTGGTGGTGTGGCGAAGAATCAGGCGCTCAAGTGTCAGCTTGAGATCAGGCTGGGGCTACCGGTCATTACTGTAGAGCAGGCGGTATTTGCTGGTTCTATCGGGGCTGCGCTGTACGCCTGGGATGCTCTTAATAAATAGTTTTAAAAGAATATATAGATGGGGGAGAAGTATATGTCAGATCCGTTTACTATGCTCAAAAATATTAAAGAGACAGGTAAGAAAGTGGTGGGTTTTTACTGTGTCTATGCGCCGCAAGAGGTCGTACTGGCTGCTGATGCACTGGGGTTTGCCCTGTGCGCTACCAAAGAAGAGCCAATTGCCGACGGTGAGAAAACACTACCGCGTAATTTTTGCCCACTCATTAAATCCTCTTATGGTTTTGCCGTGACTGATAAGTGTCCATATTTTGTGCACTCAGACATCATTATTGGTGAAACAACTTGTGACGGCAAGAAAAAAATGTTTGAGCTCATGAAAACCTTTAAACCTGTGCATGTAATGAAACTGCCGCAGAGTTATCTTGATGAAAGCGATAAGGCGTATTGGTTGAATGAGGTAAAAATACTGAAAGAACTCTTGGAAGTAGAGCTCGGAACTACGATTACTGATGAAAAACTACGGGAAGCCATTAAGATACTGAATGAAGAACGCCTCCTTATGCAGCAACTGGCTGAATATATGAAAAATGACCCAGTACCCATGACCGGACAAGACTTCCTAAAACTTATGTGGGGCCGGAATTTTGTCACCGATCGAGCTGACTTTGCT
This sequence comes from Sporomusa malonica, assembly GCF_900176355.1. Taxonomy (GTDB): domain Bacteria; phylum Bacillota; class Negativicutes; order Sporomusales; family Sporomusaceae; genus Sporomusa; species Sporomusa malonica. Next base: position 214,677 of record NZ_FWXI01000001.1, read on the forward strand.
GAGCAAATTAAGGCGATTATCAGTGATATGGAAGATAGTGTGGCCAAGGGCGAAGCCGCTATGCCTAAAGGTGCAAAGCGGATTCTGGTTACTGGTGTGCCGACAGGTGTAGGCGCTGAAAAGGTGATAAAAATTATCGAGGACTGTGGCGCAGCTGTTGTGTATATCGAAAATTGTTCAGGTATGAAACAGTTTGTTACCCTTGTAGATGAGACCAAGCCGCCGCTGGAGGCTATTGCCGAGAAATATTTGGCAACCCCCTGTTCCTGTATGAGTCCTAATCCGATCCGCCAGCAGCATCTTGTCCAGTTGGTGAAGGACTATCGTGCTGACGGGGTTGTTGATATTACTTGGCAAGGCTGCCATACTTATAATGTGGAAAGCCGGGTAGTTAAAGAGTTCTTGAAACAGAACGGTGATATCCCATTCCTGCAAGTGGAGACTGACTACTCCCAAGGCGATGTCGAACAAATAAAAACAAGGATTCAGGCTTTCTTGGAGATGATGGCGTAATTAAATACGCTTCTGGCAAACAGTCTCAACTGGACATCCTGCGCAGGACGGTTTCTTTTTGCAGTGCCGTTTCGCGTGTTCAACAATCAGAGCGTGAAACTCGTTATATAGGTACACATCTCTGGGCAGGCTTGCCTCAATCTTCAGGCGCAAGTCGTCATAGGCAGTTGGTATGTCATAACCAAGCCTGGACAATATGCGTTTCGTATAGGTATCTATTACAAAAAACGGCTTATGCAAGGCGTATAGCAAAATAGAATCGGCGGTTTCTCTGCCGATGCCTTTGACTGAGAGCAGTTCAGTTCGGAGCAATTCACCATCAATGTGGGCTGCCTTTTCAATGGTATACTCATACTTTCCATACCACTCGGTAAGTGCCTTGAGTTTGATCGCCTTTTGATTATAATACCCGCTTGAACGAATGATCTGGGCTAGTTCATCGCAATTTACATGGGCAATAAAGGCTGGGGATAGGCGGTCACCAAAGTTGGCTATGGCCTTTCCAACGTTGGTCCAGGTGGTGTTTTGTGTCAGGATGGCACCAACCATCATTTCAAAAGGGGTTTTTGCAGGCCACCAATGCCGTTTGTTATAAGCGTGTAGAAGGGTACAAAATAATTCATGCAATCCGTTCATTGATCAAGCTCCTTTGGTAGCTAAGTAGTCATGTATTGTATCAATGTGCAGGTAGTCCATTCAGAGAAGAACGATATGTGTCTTTTATTATAATATGCAGGCCTATTTATAGCAAAACGTTAAAACGATACTTGACAAATAAATTCTGCTTAGGTATCATGTATACATCTACTTGAAAAGTTAATATTTTACTCTTATCCAGAGAGGTCGAGGGACTGGCCCGATGACACCCAGCAACCGGCGTAATTACGCAGTGGTGCTAATTCCAGCAGGAATCAGTAGAATTCCTGGGAGATGAGAGGGGATTGGCCGCAAATAATGAGCCCCCTCTTAGCGAGGGGGCTTTTAAATTTTTAAAACTAGTCAATAGTTAAGGTAAGTACATTGAAAAGGAGGGTTTGCATCCATGGTTGTTACCTTTTTTCCTGGCTTTAAGTGGCGGCCGCAGCTCAAGCTAGCGCAGGTAGCCTGTCCGGAAAATCCGCTCGAACTAACGCAGGGTGGCTATTTAACCGACGTTACGGTAGCCTATGAGACTTACGGCAAACTGTCAGACGCTCGAGATAATGTGATTCTGGTGGCTCATGCGTTAACTGGCGACAGTCATCCTGCGGCCCATGACCAGTATGACGGGCAGGGCTGGTGGGAACCGTTAATCGGCCAAGGGCGACCTCTTGATACTGATCGGTTTTTTGTTATTTGCGCCAATGTATTGGGCGGCTGCCAAGGGACAACAGGTCCGGCTTCACCTGACCCCGCTAGCGGTAAACCGTACGGAATGAGTTTTCCAGAGGTTACGATTAAAGATATGGTGCAGGTACAGAAGCGCCTGCTGGATGTGCTCGGAATTCAGCATTTGGCGATGGTTGTTGGCGGTTCGATGGGGGGGATGCAGGCGCTTCAGTGGGTGGTAAGTTATCCTGGATTTATAGATGCAGCCATTATTATTGCCGCTCCAGGCTATTCAGCACCACAGGCCATTGCTTATAATCGCGTAGGTCGTCAGGCCATAATCCTTGATCCTGCCTGGCAAAACGGTGAATACTACGGCGAGCTGGGGCCGAAAAAAGGTCTTGCTGCCGCCAGAGCGCTGGGGCTGATTACCTATCAGAGTGAAGTGTCCATGGCTAATAAATTTGGCCGCCGGACGCGCGGCGGGCAGTTTGAGGTTGAAAACTACCTTGACTACCAAGGGGAAAGCATTGTCAAAAGGTTTGATGCCAATTCCTATTTGTATCTGCTGCGAGCAATGGATCTCTTTGATGTAAGCACTGGATACGCCTCCTACGAGGCGGCATTGGCTCAGATTGACGCCCGGGTATTGGTGGTAGGGATAAGTTCAGATATTTTATATCCACCTTACCAGCAGGAAGAATTGGCAGAAACTATGCGCAGGGTGGGTGTTCGCACCGACTTTGCCGTTATTGACAGTCCGCACGGGCATGACGGATTTTTGATTGACTTTCAGTTGCTTAGACCCGTATTGTCCAGATTTATCAACAAGGCATTGCCAGTCGCTGCACCTATATCACTCAGGCAATGGGGCATGTTCAGGGCATCAAATCTGGCCTATTTAGGCGCTCGGCTAGTCCCGGAAATGCAGGTCAAAGAGGCGCAGTAGGAATAATACCTTCGAAATCCTGCAGTTATCCTGAGTCGCGGGTGATAGTTTTGACACATAATAAATAGAAAAAATGGAGGAAGAAAAAATGACCTTACCAGAAAAGTTGCGTTTTGACACGTTAGCAGTACATGCCGGCCAGCAGCCTGACCCAACAACCGGTTCCCGGGCTGTACCCTTGTATATGACGACAGCCTATAACTTCCGGGATGCCGACCATGCCGCCGATTTGTTCAGTTTGAAAGAATCGGGTAATATCTATACCCGGATTATGAACCCAACTACTGATGTATTTGAGCAGCGTATTGCCGCTTTGGAAGGTGGCGTTGGGGCGCTGGCTTTTGCCTCAGGTCACGCGGCCATTATTGCGGCTATTTTCAACATTGCCCAAGCGGGTGACGAAATTGTTAGCTCTTCCACCCTCTATGGTGGTACATACAACCTGTTTGCGCATACATTGCCCAGATTGGGGATTAAGGTCAAGTTTGTCGACCCCAGCAATCCGGAAAACTTTGCTGCGGCTATCACCCCGAATACCAAGGCTGTATATGCCGAAATTATCGGCAACCCCAAGATTGACGTGCTAGATCTTGAGAGTGTAGCTGATGTAGCCCATAAGCATGGTTTGCCGTTAATTATTGACAGTACCTTTGCTACGCCGTACCTATGCCGCCCAATTGAATTTGGGGCTGACATTGTTGTGCATTCGGCAACCAAATTTATTGGCGGCCATGGCACTTCGATGGGTGGGGTGGTGATTGATGGCGGCAAGTTTGATTGGGGAAATGGTAAATTCCCGCTCTTATCTGAGCCTGATCCCAGCTACCATGATATCAAATACACCGAGGCGCTTGGCAACCTTGCGTATATTATCCGGCTTAGAGTCCAGGTCCTTAGAGATGTGGGGGCTTGCCTGAGTCCGTTTAATAGTTTCATGTTTCTGCAAGGACTGGAAACCCTTCACCTTCGGATGGAACGCCATAGTCAAAACGCCCTGGCAGTGGCCAAATATCTTGAAAATCATGAATTGGTGTCCTGGGTCAGCTATCCGGGGCTTGCAAGCCATCCGGATAATCACCTCTCACGAAAATACTTCCCTAAAGGTGTTGGCGCTATGCTTACTTTTGGTATCAAGGGTGGGCTGGATGCTGGACGTACATTTATCAATTCGCTCCGGTTATTCTCATTATTAGCCAATGTGGGTGATGCCAAATCGCTGGTTATTCATCCGGCGAGCACTACTCATTCACAGCTGACCTCTGAGCAGCGCACAAGTGCCGGTGTATCTGATGATATGGTGCGCCTCTCGATTGGCATTGAAGATGCTGCTGATTTGGTTGAGGATTTGGCACAGGCGTTAGCGGCTGCCAGAAAATAAGTACTTCTCTCCCTCTTCCTATAGCCTCAAGTAATTATAACTATGCGTAATATGTATTTTACTTAGTAGGGCAACGTGCTTACAATAAATGTAAGCATTGAGGCGTTAGGCGAAGGGGAGAAAGTAGATGCAGGCATTACTAACATGGATATTAGGATACAAATTGCCTTATAGTAACATTGAGACAACGAAACCAGGGGTGCTTGTTGATAAGAGGGCAAAGGTTGTGCCTCTTCCTATCACGCGGGATATAACACAGACAAAAGAATTCTGGGATAAGGCAGTGATGTCATAGGGGGACTGCAGAGGAAACATTCTTGACATTAAGTGGTAAGGCCAGTCATAGTATAAGGTATATAGTTCCTTTCTTTGGAACTATATACCTTATTTTGGTAATTAGAGGTACAAGTATTTTGGATATTCTGCATTTGACATATTTTATTGAAGTCGCTAAGCAGGTAAGCTTTACCAAGGCGGCTCAAGCGCTCCATGTTTCTCAGCCGTCAATCAGCAAGATGGTGCGGAATCTGGAGGACGAACTTGGGGTTACATTAATTAACCGGTCTGCGCGCCAGATCAAGTTAACTGATGCCGGGCAGGCTCTGTATGAACGCGGCCTTAAGATTATTGACTCGTTCAACAATGTAGCCGCCGATCTTGATGACTTGATGGGCGGACGCAAGGGGCAGATTCGCATTGGTATTCCACCGATGGTTGAGACAAGCTTTTTTGCCATCGCCATCGGCGAATTTAAGAAAAAGTACCCTAACATCATTATCGATTTGGTGGAAGTCGGCTCCAAAGCTGTAGAAGGCATGGTTGAGGAGGGTAAGCTTGATATTGGCGTAGTCGTATTACCAGTAAAGAACAAAGCGGATTTTTCGATGTTCGCTTTTGTCAAAGATCCGATTTTGCTTATCGTCCACCCTGAGCACCGGCTAGCTGCACAGGATATCGCCCATATTGCCGACTTAGAGAATGAATCTGTTGTTATGTTCCGCAAGGACTTTGCCCTGCATGATCATATTGTGGAAAAATGCCGCGAGCATGGGTTTATGCCTAAGGTATTATGCGAAAGCTCCCAGTGGGATTTTATGGTGGAAATCGTGGCTGCCAAACTGGGTGTAGCCTTACTGCCTAAAGTGGTATGCGACAAGCTTGGCCGTGATGTTGTTAAGTCCCTGCCAATTGCCGAGGAAATTAGGCCCTGGCATTTGGCTGTAATCTGGAAAAAGGATACATACCTGTCATTCGCTGCCCGCGAATGGCTAAAATATGCCGCCTGTTTATTTGGTGTTGAAGTAACCTTAGACTAAAGCCGGACTCAAGCAGAGTCCGGCTTTTTTACACAAAAAAAAAGCCTTAGACACCTGGTCTTTTGGCTCATGACGTGGGCATAATTAATGCCTATAGTCAGTTTACACTTTGCGTTGATAAAGGTAAAATACATAATAAGCATAACTGCTATTACCGAAAGTTATAGGGATTTTAGATATTCTCTTTTTGCACTGTAATGGGTTATACAGGATATTTGCTTGTGTAGCGCGAAGTACAGGAAATATAATCTAAGGAAATCGAGACGTGAAGGGTTGGAGACATTTTGCGATTTGAAGATATTTGTACTGTATTTTGGCGGGACTGGGTAGTATTAAACCGGCGGCTGGTCAAGTTTGTTTTATCCCGGATGATTAGCCCTGTATTATATCTGGTAGCATTTGGCTGGGGGTTGGGGCGCAGCCTATCGGTTAATGGCGGAAGCTATCTGGACTTTATCCTGCCAGGAATTATGGCGCTTAATGCTATGAATATCAGTTTCAGCGCTGTTGGTTCGCCGCTCAACATGAGTCGGTTATATCATAAAACTTTGGAAGAGTACCTTATTGCACCGATTAGTCCAGGGTCGTTTGTGGTGGGAAAGGTAATGGCCGGAGCGCTTCGGGGCCTAATTTCCTGTACGATAATATTTGTATTGGCATTTTTATTTGGGGCCAAGATTGCAATCAGTGCTGGTTTTCTTCTGACACTGGCGCTCACGTGTCTGCTGTTTGCTGCTATGGGGTTAGTGGCGGCCATGCTGATCAATTCGCATGAAGATATGGCCAGTTTTACTACATATGTGCTTCTTCCAATGTCTTTTTTGTGTGCAACATTTTTTTCACCTGACCGTCTGCCGCTTGCGCTGCGCTGGTTCATTGACGTGTTGCCGTTAACCCATGCTACCTATGCGTTACGGGCCATCGGCGGAGGACTGGAAACGCCTTGGCTATCTGTCGGTGTTTTAGCGTTATATACCGTGCTGCTGCTCGCTATTGGTGTGTGGACTATGATTCGGGTAAGGGACTAAGGAAAGTATAAGGCTATAGAAAAAACAACAGGTAGAATGCTCGAATTGCATTCTACCTGTTGTTTTTTCTATAACGTCATTACTACTTTTCCCAGTACATGGCTGACTGGAACAGGACCGATATAGCGGCTATCGCTGGAGTTGTTTCTGTTGTCACCTAACACATATACTTGACTTGGCGGCACTATGACCTTTTTGGGAGTAGCGGCGCGCATGACTTCTTTGATATAAGGCTCATCAAGTTGTGTGCTGTTGCGGTATACTTTGCCGTCTTTAATCTCAATGGTGTCGCCAGGTTTGCCGATAACCCGCTTAATCCAAATATGATTATCAACCTCAGCCAGTTTGGCAACACTCAGGTAGGTGGAGACTGGGTCAGCAAGGTCGTCTTTCACGCTTCGGTCACGGAATACGCGGCTGTCAATAATCACAATATCGCCATAGTCAGGCGCATTGGCAAAAGTATGAGACAGCTTTGAAACAAATACGTAATCATTATTGTGAAGGTTGGGTTCCATCGAGCTGCCTACTACCCGGGTAGGTTGAAATACAAAGGCGTTAATCACAATGGCTAGCGCTAAGGCCACGGCCAGGCTGTATGTCCAGTCGGCAATTTCTTTAATTAATTTCATTATTGAATTCCCCCTAACATTAAAATTTTAACAGATAGCTTTGACGGGGGCAAGGATTATTAATGAGTTGGGTAAAACTTGCTCAGTAATAAATTGCCTTCTTTGGTAACAAACTAAGCGAAGAAAACCAAAGGAGGGAATAACAGTCCATGGCTAACGATACCTTAATCAAAAGTGAAGATACCACCAGTCGCGGCGATGTTGAGTCAGTGCCCAATAAAGGTGATGCCAGCGGCACAAATAATCCTGATGAGCATTTTGATGTTCATAAGAATGCTAAGAAGTATTATGATATTGAAAAAGTTCCAGCTTCTATGCCTGAAGTACACAAATGGCAGCGTGAACACATCAAAGTTCACGACCAAGGCAAAGATGGTTTTCCACTAAACGTCATTGTTGATCCGGCCATGCGTGAAATGTATCAGCATGTACATGCCCAAGGCCTAACCAACGTGTTTGACCGTTTTGAACAGCAGGAAAAAATCCGCTGCACCTTCTGTACCTCTGGCCTATCCTGTCAGCTCTGTGCCAATGGTCCCTGTCGCATCAATGCCAAATCACCACGCGGCAATTGTGGCGTTGATGCCGACGTCATGGTGGCTAGAAACTTTGTTTACCGCCATGTCACCATTGGTACGTCGGCAAACATATTCCATGCTCAGCAAGCAGCCCGCACATTGAAGGCGGCTGCCGAAAAGCCGGAGAGCGGCCTTAAAATACGGGATACGCAAAAGCTGCTGAAATATGCTGAAATGGCTGGCCTAAACAGTCATGAAGATGTTAATAAAGTAGCGATTAACTTTGCAAATTGGGTTCTTGAGGATATGGGCAAACCCTACTGGGAAGAAGCGGCTATGGTGAAAGCTTTTGCCCCTCCCAAACGGCAGGAGTTGTGGCGTAAGCTTAACATATTCCCGGGCGGTGGCTTCAGTGAGGTCGGTTTTGCTCAAACCAAGTGCATGACCAACCTTAATGCTGATCCTGTCGACTTTCTGTTAACTTCTGTCCGGCTGGGTATCATCAACGAATATCAAGGCCTGTTCGCGCTTGATATTCTTCAGGAAATTCTGATGGGCACCCAAAAAATCCGCACTGCCAAGCAGAATATGGGCCTCCTGAAACAAGACATGGTCAATGTTATTACCAATGGGCATATGCCTCTTACCGCGCATATTGTCATTGAATTGGCTTCTACGCCTGAGTGGCAGGAGAAAGCCAAGAAGGCCGGTGCCAGCGGTCTTCAAATCCTCGGTCATGTATGCGAAGGACAGCAACTCCTGAACTATAAAGACACTGGGGAAATGAGCGCATATGCCGGGCAGGAAGGCGAGTGGCTGAGCGAGGAATATCTCTTGGCAACAGGCGCTGTTGACCTCTTTATGTTTGACTATAACTGCACTATTCCTACTCTGCCACTCTATGCGAAACGTTTTGGCACAACAATGGTGAGCACGCACGAAGTTATTCGTATGCCCGGCACTGAGGTTGTCGAGTTTAAGCCTGAAGAAATGAAGAAACAGGCTGAAAAGATTCTCGATATGGCCATTGCCGCATTTGCTAAGCGCAAAACAGAAAACCGTGAAGTATATATTCCACCCCATGTATCTGAAGGCTGTGTGATTGGTTTTAGTACAGAATCGGTGAAAGAAGCTCTTGGCGGCACCTGGAAACCACTTATCGATGCTATTGCCGCCGGTAAAATCCGCGGTATTGCCACTATCGTCGGCTGCACCACAGCCCGCTACGGTCAAGGAGGCAGCAACATCTTCCGCATTACCAAAGGTCTGATCGAGAAGGATATCCTGATACTCTCAGGCGGCTGTACCTCGTCAGTTATGCAGTATACCGGCTTAACCAATCCACAGGCTGCTGAAGAATGCGGCCCTGGCCTAAAAGAAGTCTGCAAGGCCCTTGGCATTCCGCCTGTTCTCTCATATGGCGCTTGTGTTGATATTGGCAAAATGACCCAAACGGCAAAGGAAATTGCTGACGCTCTAGATGTTGACACCAATAAACTGCCAATTGTTATCGGTGCACCAGAATATCTTGAGCAAAAAGCTGTTGCTGATGCCTGCACCGCCATTGCATTAGGCTGGCTGGTGCATGTTGCTCCTGTACCGTCGGTCACTGGCAGCGATCTTGTTGTCAAGACGCTGACCGAAACCACCGAAACGCTCGGGTTGGGAAAACTCACAGTAGAAACCAGCGCAGATAAAACGGTGCAAATCTATGTTGATCATATTGAGAAAAAACGCAAGGAACTAGGCCTACAGTAAAAAAACAGCTTGGTCGTCGGTTAAAAGGCGAGATTGCTTTACATGCGTTCGCAATGACGCGGGTATTATCCCTAATGTCATTTGCGGGTGGCAGCGTAGCAATCCCGCCTTTTATAATATGAGCTAGGCCACAAATAATAGTTTAATTATGGGAAATAGTCGATTAGCCGTCGAAGATAAGCTATAATAGTAAATGATAAAAAATTTACCAATTGGCATCGTGCGTTTTGGGAAGATTATCGAGGAGGATTCGTAAATGCAGCAAGACCAAAAAAAAGATATAAATACGGTATTAGAAGCATTTAACCAATTGGCGCCATATCTCAAACAATTATTTGAGGATGATGTCACCTTATCAGTGACTGATAAAGACAAATACTTAAAAATACTCCATAGCCCAAGCATCAAGGTCAGTGTCAAAGACGGGGACAAGCTGCCGGCAGGTTCTGCTTCAACGCAGGCGATTGTACAGGGGAAAACAATGTCGATGGTAATTGATAAAGAGATAGTCGGCATAGATTTAAGATCAATAGACGTTCCTGTTAAGGATGAGATCGGCAACGTGATTGGTACGATCGGAATCGCTAAAAATCTCAACAGGCAGCGTGAAGTATATAATTTAGCCAACAGTCTCTCGGCTTCACTTCGGCAAATTACCGACGGCATCAGCCATGTGGCTGCCGGTGTTCAAGATTTGGTGAGCTCTAACAAAGAATTACTACAGTATACTGATGATGCTAAAAACGATACTAAAAATACCGATGAAGTCATCACTTTTATCAAAAATGTGGCTGGGCAAACCAATCTCTTAGGCTTAAACGCTGCCATCGAGGCTGCTCGTGCGGGTGAGCTTGGACGGGGGTTTAGCGTCGTTGCCGAGGAAATCAGAAAGCTGTCAAGCTCCAGCAATGAGAGCATAAGCCAGATTAATGCTATCCTGCAGCGGGTCCAAACCCAGGTAACGTTGATTGGACAAGGAATTCATAAAGCTAATTCGGTTGTTGAGGAACAGGCCGCGGCTATCGAGGAGATTACCGCATCCATTCAAGAGCTTAATGCTACTGCTAATATTCTTGAGAACATGGCAGAGAAGTTGTAATAAGTGAGACTGTCTAGAAATTTTCAAAGTAAATGAGGCCGCCTGAAGCCTGGTGGTGACTGTATTTGTAATTGGAGGAACTATGAAAAATAAAATTGAGCAATATTTCTGGGTTGCCATTGGCTGCGTGGTTTGCAGTATTTCGATTAATGCTTTTTTGGTGCCACATCACCTGTTAAGTGGAGGGGTTTCAGGCCTAGCTATCATTTTCTACTTTCTGTTTGGATTGCCGATTGGCGCTCAAGTCTTTGTGATGAATCTCCCCTTGCTTTATGCTGCCTATCGGCTGCTGGGTAGGGACTATACGATTGGTACTATATATGGAACAATTCTCTTTTCGCTAACTATCGACGCCACCCGTTTCGTTTCAGAGTACAATCTTATTGATGATCCGCTTATTTCCGCTATCACCGGCGGTGTGATAGCTGGAATTGGCAGCGGCCTTATTTTTCGTGTGAATGGCAGTGCGGGCGGATTAGATATTGTTGCCGCCATTGTCAAGAAATACTGGGCACTGAATTTTGGCGTAGTTGGTTTTGCTATCAACTGCGTGATTATGGTTGTTGCCGCTATGTTGTTTGGTCTTAAACTGGCGATGCTGACACTGATTGCAATGTTTCTGAGCGCTAGCCTGACAGACAAAGTAGTGGAAGGTTTTAACCGCAAGAAAACTATTTTTATCGTGTCCTACAACACTGACGATATTGTTGAAGCTATTTTAAAAGAGGTCGGTCGGGGTGTTACCATTCTGCATGGACAAGGGGCTTTTACCCGTCAAAGCAAGCAGGTGATATTTGTTGTTGTCAGCCTTACGCAGATTGCCAAAATAAAACAGCTTGTACATGAATGTGATCCGCAGGCATTTATGATTGTACAGGATGCGGCTGAGGTAATGGGGCGGGGCTTTACCCTACCGAACTCCAGGCAAATATAATGTGTGAATTTACATAATATTATAGCGATGTTTTTATTGATTTAATTAAATTCTTTTGGTACAATGTATACATACGGCCAACCAATCAGAATAACTTCCTGGAGGGACTAGGAGGACGGGATTTTTCGACTAAAGAAAGATTCCAGAATTTTAGCCACAGCTAATGTACCCCGGGAAGCTCCTTCTAACCGGATGTCCGCCTTCAAATTAAACGGAGGTGCATTCGTATGAACGGACAGGAATTTATGTTGTTATCACTGGTGGGAATTGGTTGGGTATTGGCACTTTACCACCAGTCATGCAAGCTTCTGGGTCTTCATTCCCAAAAAGAATAGGGCGCGACGCCATGGTAAAAAATCACCAGTTGAGTGTAAAGCTCAACTGGTGATTTTGTTTTTATAGTCATAAGTCATATTGGTTGGTTGGAGAATATTCCAATTGGTAGTTGGCTATAGTAGAAAATTTGCTAAAATGATAGTTGGATGGTACCAATCCGAATACTTCAAAAGAAGAGTGGTTAGATGCGCATCTCAATTAATCGCAATGCCGATACTCCTATTTATTTGCAAATCAAAAATCAGCTGCGGGATATGATCTTTTCCGGGGTATTGCCCGAAGATTTTTTGCTGCCGCCAGAACGAAGTCTGGCAAAAACACTGGAAGTTAACCGCAGCACGGTGATTAAGGCATACCAGGAACTCAAGGCTGACGGCCTGGTGGATTCACATGTCGGTAGAGGCACAGTCATTCTTTCGCAAGCGGCTAAAAAATTATCACTAATGGAGGGATATATAAATCCTCTTCCATGGTATCAGCTTTTCACTGAGAGTATAACCTCGAGCAATGATACCATTATTGGAGACATTATGGCTATGACTGGTGGGGACGTAATTTCTTTTGCCGGCGGTATCCCGGCTCCAAATTTGTATCCTGTAAAAATAATGGAAGAAATTCAAAAAGAACTCTTTCAAAAAAATGGTCAGGAGCTGTTTTTGCACAGTCCGGTAGAGGGATATTATCCGCTCAGGGAGAGTATTAGCTATCTGCTGCGTCAACGTCAGCAGATTACTGCATCGCCTAAAGACGTTGTTGTACTCTCCGGTTCGCAGCAAGGCCTGGACTTTGCTGCAAGAATATTTATTAGGCCAGGCGACACGGTTATTGTGGAAGAGCCTACTTTCTTCGGGGCTATCCAGATATTTCGGTCAGCTGGGGCGCGGGTTATTGGCGTACCTATTGACAATGACGGCATGCGCATCGACGTGTTGGAATCTTTGTTGGTACGCCATAAACCGAAATTTATTTATACATTACCTACCTTTCAAAATCCGTCCGGGGTTACCCTGAGTCTGGAGCGGCGGTATCAGCTGCTGAATTTAGCCTATCAGCACCAACTGCCTATTGTGGAAGATGACCCGTATGGTGAACTCTATTATGGCAATACGCCGGTTCCGCCACTTAAAGCGCTTGACCGCCATGGCTATGTTATCTACCTCAGTACATTTTCCAAGGCGCTATTCTTAGGGTTGCGGGTGGGCTGGGTAGCGGCTCCGCCACAGGTGCTTGCTAAATTTGCACACCTCAAGCAAATGACTGACCTCCATGTCAACACGCCTGCCCAACTCCTGCTGGATGCGTTTATTCGCAGGGGAGATTATGAAAGGCATATAGCACTACTCAGGCAGGAATATGCCGAGCGCAGGAATATCATGCTGAAGGCGTTGGAAAAATATAAGATTCCAGGTATTAGCTGGAATAAGCCTGAAGGCGGCTTCTATATCTGGTGCCGGCTGCCAGACAACATTGTCCGGCATAAGCTGGTGGCCAATGCTGGCAAACGGGGTGTTGTATTTTTGCCAGGGGAAGCCTTTTATCCAGATGGGACTCAGGGTGATACCCATATCAGGCTGAACTACACCTTTGCTAAGCCACAGCAAATTGAAGAGGGAATAAAATATCTGATGCAAGCTGTCAGGGAGACAGTAGCCGCAAGCTCTGAGCAAGAAAACAAGCGTAACATAAAACCCTTAGTATAATTAAAAAGTAAATAGAGGGAGGCAATGTTTGTGGGTACGGTAAAAATTAAACAGGTAGATGCCTTTACTATAGAGCCGTTTGGTGGCAACCCTGCTGGAGTTGTGACTGATGCCAATGGTTTGTCTGATGAGCTTAAACAAAAAATAGCCAAAGAAATGAATCTTTCGGAGACAGCTTTTGTATCACGCTCTGAGGTGGCAGACTTCAAAGTACAGTTTTTTACGCCTAATGCGGAGGTTGACTTATGCGGCCACGCCACGATAGCTACCTTTGCTACCCTGTATGAAGAAGGGAAATTAGATCAGTCTAAGGCTGTATTTTATCAGGAAACCAAGGCTGGAGTATTAGCGGTAGAAGTCGAAAAGGCTGCTGATCAGATTGTATTTATGATGACGCAGGCGGCTCCGCAATTGTCAGGGGTAGAGTTCAGTAGAGCAGATATTGCCACTGCTCTGGGGCTTGAAGCAGGAGATTTGCTGGAAACACCACCGATGAAGGTATCAACAGGGTTATGGTGGCTGGTGGTTGGTGTAAAGAGTCTTGCTAAACTCAGTCACGCCCACCCGGATTTTGCCGCGATTGAGGCTCTGAGCAAAGAGTGTGGAGTTGTGGGGTTTATCCCGTTTTGTCTTGACACGGTTGAACCGGATCGCAGTTTTCATATGAGGGCCTTCTGTCCGCTGGTAGGGATAAACGAAGACCCGGTGTGCGGCACGGGTAATGGCTGTGCCGCGGCCTATATTGCCGCTCATGATCTAATCGCCATTGACGGTGAAGCTAATCTGATCGGCGAAGCCGGTATTGAGGTAAGCAGGCCGGGCTATGTCAATATTAGTGTCAGTAAAAACGAAGGTAAGGTCAGTAAGGTTAAGGTGGGCGGTGCGGCTTTGACCATCTTGGAGGGGGAAATGCGGTTTTGAAAACAATGGGGCTGATTGGCGGTTTGAGCTGGGAGTCATCGCTGGAATACTACCGGATAGTCAACCAAGTAGTGAAACAGAGGTTAGGTGGGCTGCATTCTGCCCAATGCCTGATGTATTCGGTTGATTTTGGGCCTGCTGAAGAGTTGATGCGTCAGGGTAAGTGGCAGCAACTGAACGGTGTGCTTGTAGAGGCGGCCTTTCGTTTAAAGCGGGGCGGGGCTGACTTTATCATTATCTGCTCCAATACCATGCATAAATCTGCTGAGAGTATTGAAGAACAGACAGCTATCCCTGTGCTGCATATCGCTGATGCCGCAGCGCAAAAGATTACAGACAAAGGGATAAAGAAAGTTGGACTGCTTGGTACTAAGTTTGCCATGGAAGGTGACTTCTACCGGAAACGTCTGCAAGATAAACATGGTATCGAAGCCATCATACCTGGAGAAGACAAACGGGAAATCATCAATACAATTATTTTTCAGGAACTATGCCTTGGCATTCTCAAGCAGGAGTCAAAAGAGGAATTTCAAAGGATCATTAATAATCTGCTGCTGCAGGGAGCCGAAGGAATTGTTTTAGGCTGTACTGAGATTCCCTTGCTAATAAAACAGGCTGATGTAGCTGCACCGGTATTTGATACCATGACCATTCACGCCGCAGCGGCTGTTGAGTATGCATTACAATAATTAAAAAGTTACATAAAGTAGACTTAGCTTCAGGTGGGGTTTTAACCCCATCTGAAGGTTAGTCGCCCAACTTCCAGGGAAGCCTCCTAAACTCCCACTTGTAGAAGATGGGAGTCTTAGAGCGGGTTAGTCATCGGATAACTAAAACAGGGCCGTGCGGTCCTGTTTTAGTTTTCCTGTAAGAAAGTATAACTTTCCGTCTGGATAAGGCAACATCGGCTTCCGCTGTCGCTAAGGCTCGGCGCAAGCCCTGTTTTCTTTAACCCGATAAAGTACGGATTTTTGGAGATGATATTAAGAGTATGCTGAAATGATGTTTGAGGAAAGGGGCGCTATATCTGGAGGCAGAGGCTCAGCGCAAGATTTTGCTACTAGGACTATTTTTGGGGCTTTTCTTTTCTTCGCTTGATCAGACTATTGTTGGCACAGCTATGCCCCGCATTATCGGGGAACTTGGTGGTCTTAGCATTATGACCTGGGTTACTACTTCATATATGTTGACCTCCACGACTGTTGTGCCTATCGCTGGCAAGTTGGCTGATTTATATGGACGCCGAATCATCTATGTGACAGGGATTATTGTCTTTATGCTAGGATCAGCCTTGTGCGGGCTTAGTGCCAATATGACACAATTAATTGTGTTTCGCGGCCTGCAGGGGATTGGCGGCGGCATTATGATGCCGTTAGCCATGACTATTGTCGGTGATATCTTTCCACCTGAGCAGCGCGGTAAATGGCAAGGCGCTATGGGTGCTATGTTTGGATTAGCGTCTGTTGTTGGTCCGACTATTGGCGGGTGGATTGTTGATTATTCATCCTGGCAGTGGGTTTTTTATATTAACCTGCCGATCGGACTATTGGCTGCAATTACTATCTATGTTGGGCTGCAAGGGGAGAAACAGCTGATAGATAAAGCGATCATTGATTATGCTGGTGCGTTTAGTCTGATTGTAGCCACAGTAACCATGTTGTTAGGCTTTAATCTTGGTGGGACAGATTACCCGTGGTTTTCCTGGCAGATCATTGGTCTGTTGGCAGTAGCGATTGCAGCATGGGGTGCCTTTGTTTTTATTGAGGGGAGAGCAGAAGATCCAATCCTCAGTCTGCAGTTATTTAAGAACAGGGTTTTTACAATTACGAATATTGTCGGGTTTCTGATGGGTTTAGGAATGTTTGGTGCCATGATGTTTTTACCGCTGTTTCTCCAGGGAGTTATTGGAATGAATGCTACAGATTCAGGCAATACCATGATACCTATGATGTTTGCCTTGATACTGACAAGTATAGTTGCCGGCCAGATAGTCACCAAAGTGAGCTTCCGGAGCATGTTTGCTGCTGGAATGAGTATTATGGCGGTGGGTTTTTATCTGTTAAGCTCAATGTCTGCGACCACTACCCAGGTCGTTGCCATTGCTTACATTGTTATACTTGGTCTGGGTATGGGTGTCATCATGCCGACAGTTACGCTGGCCGTGCAGAGTGCCTTCCCACCCGAACAGCGGGGAGTAGCAACATCGGCTACACAATTCTTTCGCAGTATTGGTGGTACACTGGGCATGACAATCTTAGGCGTGGTGTTTAACAACCATTCCCGCACCATTATGGAGCAAGAGTTTTTTCCGCTGGTGCAGGGAGCAGCCGGCCTAACGGCAGGGCCTCTCGCCGGAGTGATAGAAAAAGCGCATGACGATCCGCAGAGCTTGTTTAACATGCTCTTGAGTCCGGAAACAGTAAAAATGATCCCAGATAATCTGCAGCAAGTGTTATTGCCGCCGCTTAAAACGGCGCTAGCCGATTCGCTGCAATTAGTCTTTTTGGTATCGATGTTTGTCATCATCGCTGGTGTAATCATCAGTCTGTTTATGGGCAATGCCAAAGTTGAAAGTAAAGCAGACCGGCCGGCGGCAGAACAAGCAGGGGTCACGTTGTTTGCCGAAGGGTTGGCTACCGAAGTTGAAATAGCTGCTGAATTAGTGCCTGACCTAATTAGCGGTGATAGAGCGGCGAGAAAAAAGTAACACGATAATAGTCCTGTTAAGCCTGTGGGCTGAGCAGGGCTATTATTATTTACAAAGGATTTTTGTAAATAAGCGGAGAAAAATTAAAGATTAGGTTGAGGACAGGGAGCTGAGTATGTTGAAATGAGATATGCCAAAATAACGCTGCTATTGACTGTTGCTGGTATCTTCTTTCTTGTTCCGGTGCCTGGCGGCTTGAGTATAACTGCCTGGCATTTGTTTGGTGTGTTTGCTGCTTTGATATTGGGTTTGATTCTGCAGCCGTATCCTGAGCCAACACTGCTTATGATTACCGTTACGCTGGCTAGTATGTTTGTATTACCAATTAAGGAGGTATTAGTCGGATACACTGACGCCATGTTATGGCTGACATTGGTGGCTATGATGATTGGCATTGGCCTAAAAAAGTCCGGGCTTACCCGGCGGCTTGGCCTGCTTTTGATTAGCCGGTTTGGCAAGACAGCGCTGCGGATTGGCTATATTTTATGCTTTATTGACTTGCTGCTGGCGACAAGCACGCCTGCCTCGCCTGCCCGGACGGGAGGATTGGTTTATCCTCTGGCTGAAGGGGTTATTGAAGCCGGCAGTGCGGGTAATCCTGCGAGCAGGCAGCAGACAGGGGCTTATTTTACATTGCTGGCCTTTATCGCTAGTATGCTTACAGGCAGTCTGTTTATGACCGGAATGGGGCCTAATTTGATTAATGTGAAACTTGCACAAGATGTGCTTGGCATCAGTGTGAGCTGGCCATTATGGACAATGGCTGCTCTGCCGGGATTTCTCGGTTTCTTGCTGACACCGTATCTTGTATATAAATTCTGTCCGCCTGATGCGGCTTCCATGAATGAGGTACGGGCCAGGGCCGGTCTGGAACTTGCCGATATGGGGGGCGTTAGCAAGAATGAACTGATGGCAGCAGGGATCTTCCTTACTATTCTGCTGTTGTGGTCAACAGGTACTGTGTCCGGAATAGACAACACACTGGTAGCCTTTATCGGCATATCGCTCATGTTGGTATTGGGAGTTCTTGACTGGAATGACCTGGCAGAGACCAGAGAAATGTGGTCGTTTCTGATTTGGTTTGGTGCTATTTTAGGCTTTTCGGCTGCGCTCACCAAGTTTGGGTTCTTCAGTTGGTTTGCCGGTATTATTAAGCTGCTGCTGCCAACTGCTGGGCTGGAATCATACACAATTTTAGTCCTTGTGGCAACACTGGCCATCGTGCCACACTACTTTTTTGTCTCCTATACCGGTTATGTTGTGGCTTTTTCCCCGCTCATCTTCTCCTTTGTCGCGGCAACCGATGTGCCCAGATATCCGGCTTTTTTTCTATTAGCCTACTTAATGATTATTTCCTGTACCCTGACCCATTATGGCAATGCGCTAGGCCCATTATTGATGGAAAAGGGGTATAATGACAAAAAGACCTGGTGGGGTGTTGGTACACTGATTACCGTGTTACATGCGGTGCTTTATTTAACAGTAGGGATTGCCTACTGGAAGCTGATTGGGCTTTGGTATTAGTTTAAAAGGGGATTGCTAATATGGGAATTACAACACCGGTTGCCGCCGCTTTGCTGGCTGTCTATATCTTTTGGGGCGGAACTTATCTGGCAATGAAGTTTGCAATTGAGACCTTGCCGCCGTTTACGATGGCGGGGCTGCGATTTGTTATAGCAGGTGCAATCATGTATGTTTGGCAGGTGGCACAAGGGGGCGAGCGACCACAAGCTATTCATTGGAAAAATGCTGCTATTGTTGGTGGACTGCTGCTGTTAGGCGGGAACGGTGGGGTCGTATGGGCTGAACAGCTGGTTTCCAGCGGGATTGCTGCCATCATTGTAGCCACTGTTCCGTTATGGATGGCATTGCTATCTTGGCTCTGGCAAGGTGGTAAACGCCCAGGTAGTATGGTACTATTTGGGTTGGTTCTGGGTCTTGTCGGGATTATCTTGTTGGTTAAAGGTTCCGGAGGTGAGGCAGCAGACACGGCAGAAATGTGGTTTGGCTATGCAATCTTATTATTTGCTGCAATATCCTGGGCCGCAGGGTCACTATATTCCCGCGTGGCCAAACTGCCCTCAGCACCGTTTATGTCAATTGCTCTGCAAATGCTGACAGGCGGACTGTGCTGCCTCTTGGCCGGTTTGGTGACGGGTGAATGGACTAGCCTTGATTTCTCCCAGGTATCGACGCGCTCTTTGCTGTCTGTAGGGTATTTGATATTCTTTGGCTCAATTATTGCGTTTAGCGCTTATATCTGGTTGCTGAAAAAGGCCGATCCCACGCTGGTTTCCACTTATGCCTATGTCAATCCGGTGGTAGCTGTGCTCTTGGGCTGGGCTTTCGCTGGTGAACAAATGAGCCTCCAATCAGCGCTGGCTGCCACCATTATCCTCGCGGCCGTAATAATAATTACAAAAGCCAGCACCCGTAAACCCTAAATGTCAAAGGGGTGTTGTCAAGGGGACGGTTCTTTTGACATTCCAGATTATGTATGTTGATCTGAATCTTAAGTAAAAGATAAGGGGCGATGTAGTCCGCTACTGGCAGGGAGGTTATATTGTGATTGAGGGGATTAGCCATCTAACCTTTATTGTTAAAGACTTGGGAAAAGCAGCTGTATTCTGGCAGTCTATCTTTGCGGCTAAAGAGATATACTCAAGCGGTGATAGAACTTTTTCGCATACTAGAGAGAAATTTTTTCTAGTTGCCGGTCAGTGGATTGCCGTTATGGAGGGCGATTCCCTGCCTACCCGTACCTATAATCACATCGCATTCAAGATAAGAGAAGAGGACTTCGAGATTTATGAGGCGCGAGTACGGGGATTAGGGGTGGATTTTGAACCGCCTCGATCACGGGTTGAAGGAGAAGGGCGGTCATTATACTTCTATGATTTCGACAATCATCTTTTCGAATTACATACAGGTACACTTGCTGAAAGATTAGCTCGTTATGGGTGAAGCAGAATGAGAAACGTATTGGAAATCTTTTTAAAACAATATACGAGGGTGACAGTTACACTGGCTCAGTTAGAACAGGTATCTGCAGGCTGGCAGGAATACCGAGAATTTGCTGGGCAGGTGGAGAGGCTGATTACGGACATGGTACTAACGCCGATTGCAGCCTGTGGTACTAATCAGGCCAATCCGCCGTTGCCATTAAAGTACCGAGTCAATAAACTTAGGCTGTGTACTGAACTGCATGAACGCATTAGGGAAAAACAGCTTGTCGTACATAGCTTGATTCAACTTGAGCCCTATTTTAAAAGCGATGAATCTCTTTGGCGCAAGGAAGCTGCCTGGATTGACATGCTGCATACATATCTTAGCCGGTGTGATTTGCCGCTGCATGAGACATCTGTGTGGGAACGGTCTTACGAGATAGCGGGCGACGAAAAGTGGATCAGCGAAGGCGGCGGGTATGCATTTTTGCAGCGTGTGGGTTTGTATGGCAAGCTTAACATTGTTGATATAGCCGAACCCCTGATGTTTGCCTTGAATCCAGGACGTATTAGCGACCCTATTTGTTTACACCTCATTATTGAGAATAAGACAACCTTCGATATTTTAGCCAGTAATTTACCGGAAACTGATTTTTTAACAATGATATATGGCGCAGGTAAAGGTTTCTTGAGCGGTATCGGCAATCTGGAATGGCAGTTGCATCTTACTGACCGACAGCACAGGTTGTTCTATTTTGGCGATTTAGACCAGGAAGGGATCACTATCTGGTATTTGTTAAATAGCAGACGCCCAGCCCGACTGGCACTTGCTTTTTATCAAGCGCTGCTTGCTAAAGAGTTTACCAAGGGTAAAGAGAATCAGCGGCAGAATGATAAGGCATATGCCAGCTTTTTATCTTATTTCCCAGGGAATGATCAGGACAAGCTCAGGTTGCTTTTTGCTGGCGCAGGTTATTATCCTCAGGAAGCTTTGGCAGCTAGTGAATTAGGCGAGATTGCGAGGAAAACCCCATGGAAGAGTATCTGAAAGATACCGTAAAAGGTTTTGGTGAGCGGAGTAAGCGACTGGCTATTTTCGGTCCCTTATTTCAGCTCAAAAGTAAACGAAAAACTACAGCCATTCCCTTTGAGCTTGATTGGTTTAATCTGGGGCTTTTAAGCTTATTATATTTTTTTGAATGCAAACTCCATCGGCAAGGCAAAAAAGGCTTGCAAGAATTAGCCGATTTTTTATATGAATTGACAGGTAATACCACAGGTGCCGGTAAAGAGCATTATAGCTTGATTGCACAGACCATTGTCGAGACTTTCCGTGATCCTTCTGGCCGCAGACATACCGAGTCGATTTTTAACTGGGAGACAGGGGAAGAAGAGACCTACCAGTTTACAATTTTGAAAACAGATTCCTTTGATCAGGAAACTAACAGGCAGTATTTCACCTTGGATGAGGCTGGCCTTGATTTAATCTTTGCGACAAAGGAATACTTCAGCGAGTTTCGTATTTCCATCGCGCAGCTGTTAATCCGCAAGCAACTGGAAAAAGGTGAGTTTGCTAGTGCGCTGCATGAGATTCATGAAATGCGCATTGCTGTACAAACGCTGCGGGATAATATCCAGCGGTTAGGGTTGGAGATTGCCAGAAACATCATCTCCGAAGAAGTGCATGCCAAATATACGCGAACGGTAAAGGCGATTTACGAACGACTGGAGAGGGAAGATGAGGAATTCAGCGAACTGTACGAATTTGTCAGAGAGACCAACCAGAAGGCGCAAATAGGCAGCCGGCATGATGCCGATGAAGAAGCCAGAATTAAAATTGCTCAGGTTGACCGTGAACTCAGAGAGGTACATCATCTGCATCAAAGCCTGCTCCATGACACGCTTGTTCTTAAAAACAAAGCATTAGAGGCGGCGAGGCAGGCATTGTTTTCGGCTGGGGTAAAAGGGTTTAATTTTGACCAGGAAATTGTCGCACGGGTGGTCTCCTCGCCACTGCCAGTCGAAGCTGTGAAAGCGCTTGTTCACCCGTTCGCAAGCCTGCACCGGGAAGCTGTGTGGCCGCTCTTAGCCATATTTTTTCCACAACGCCTGCAAAAGCAGGAGCAGGAAGAGGTAAGCTTTGCTTATCCGGAGTGGGATACTCAGAGGCAACTGCAGCTATCTATCCAGGAAGAAAACTTTCGGATTATCATGGAATTGGTCTTACAAGTTATGAGCGGGCAGGACTCAGTAGAATTAAAAGCGATCTTGCCTGTTATGCCGGCTGAGATCCTTGCCCACAGGTCATTTTGTGATTTTTGGCTGTTACTCCATCAGCGCAGTCCGGTCCGCAGCCTAAAAGGGGAAGAACGGCATGTTCTTGATAAAGCATTAGCCTTGTTAGACGGAGATATTGTTGAGGTTACAGAAACCAGTGAAATCTTATCAGTAGGCGAGCGATATGCGCTCCAGAATATGCAATTGCGTAGGCGGAGGTATGAGGATGCGGTATGAACAAAATGATGTGATCAAAGCCTTTCAGTTGTTTTCCCTACTGACTCAGCAGGGTTTTATTGAAAAAGATGATGTTGAATTTTACCGGATTAATGAAGAGGTGCAGAGCCTTGTAGAGCAGTTTGCCAGAGAAGTTGACGCTGTTTTGGTATTGGCGGCTGATATTGTTTATTTGATTCCAGCCACAGCGTTGTCACCTTTTCACGTAAAAAACGAACAATTGCGGCGGGAAATGGGATCCAATGCTACCAACGCCGATATCTATATGATGTATTTTTGTATACTTGTCTTTATTGGTGAGTTTTATAATAGCTATTTGTCGAACGAGGTGCAGCGGGATTTTTTGACGACATCACAATGGCTTGATGTACTCCAAGAGCGGCTAAATACGCTGCGCCAGCATTCGGCAGATGACCTGTCCAGGCATGCCGAGGAATTGCAATACAATTGGCTTGCTATCCTGGAAAAGTGGGATGCTTTAAATGATTTAAAAGAATCAGCACAAAGCCAAAAAGGGAATACAGTCAGCCGGCTAAGCTTTCTCCATAAGGTGCTGCAGTTTATGTTTAAGGAGAAGTTAGTAGAGCAGGTTGGCCCTGACGAATATATTTTGACCGAAAAGACCAAGACCATTGTCCAGCGTTATTTCATGGAGCTTGATTACAACCGGGGCATCTTACAGTTTATGTATCGTTATGATGAACGAAAGGATGAGACGTATGCCGACAATCTCTAAAATCCGGTTTGCTAATGTAGTCTATGAAAACCGGCAAAAGCGGTATAATGATGAAACTTTTGTTTTTGACGGCCATAATAGTGCAATCCTGCTGGAAAACGGTGGCGGCAAGACGGTTTTTGTTCAGACACTGCTGCAAGCTGTTATTCCCCATGCTACTCTGGCCAACCGTAAGGCTAAAGATACTTTTTCGCTGGCTCAGTCGGCTGCCCATATTGCGATTGAGTGGATTTTGCAGGATTCGCCCCGGGTATACGCGCTGACAGCGGTCACCCTGTTTTTGCGGAATGACGAATTGCGGTCATATAAATATACTTACCGGTATATGGGTGGTGATAAAGAAGCCATTACCCATTTGCCATTTACCGAGACTGATGTAATGGGGCGTAAAAGACCGGCTACCGCTGAAGAGATGCATGATTATTATCTCAAAATGAATCAGAGATCAATGCATGCCCGTATCTTCGAACATATTTCAGAGTACAGCAGGTTTTTACAAACAGAATTCAATATTATCGAAGAAGAATGGCGCTCGCTTGCAGTGATTAATGCTGGTGAAGGGGACGTCGCCAAATTTTTTGAAGCCTGTAAGACGACCAACGATCTGGTAAACAAACTCTTAATCCCTACAGTGCTTATGGCTATTAAGAGTAATGAAGCTGTCAGTTTTACCGACATGTTTGAGCAGAAACGGTCGTATTTTAAAAAATACAATCAGCTTAAGCAGCAGATTGCTGAAAACCAATTGATTGAGGCTGAACTGGCCAAAGTTATGAAGGTGTATTTACGTCGTCACGAGGCTGAGACAAATCACCATGCTCTTAGGCAGAAAGCTAAGGGATATTATCAGGAAGTGGTTAAGGTCACTGATGCAGCCGCTCAGACTATGACTGAACTTAAGCAAAAAGAGGAGTCACTTCACGAAGAAAAGCAATTAGTTAATGAACAGACTGATTCGCTAGGTATTGCTAAAGAGCTGGCGATAGAGACGACAGCTAAGTTAGACTTTGACCAGCATGAGGCTAAGTATAGTGATGAAGATAAAAAACTGGCCGAGTTACTGAGTGATAAAACCAGGCTGCTTTATTTGCGGGACCGATGGAAACGGGATGAAAAAGCGGCACAGATTGAGCAGGAGCGAAGGCTGCTGGAGCAGCAAGCCGGGCAACCTGACGCCGCTGATATTGAACAGGAATTGGAGTTTGTTTGCCAGCAGCTGCGGGCTATTTTAAGCAGGAATGAAGCTGAGATTAACAGCCAGATAGTGAAATTGGATGTTCAGATTGTTGATACGAATAAAGGGCTTAGTGAGTATAAACAGGCAATTCAGAAGCAGGATGCCAATCTCAGAACCTTGGAGAAACAAGAGCAACGCTGTAAGACAACTATTAATTTTGTAAGCCAGGAGCAAGAAATCATTGCCAGGAGGATTTTGGCCAATTGGCAAGAGCAAAAAGTAGAGCAAGAGCTGGAGGGTTGGAAACAGACAGCTGCCCATGTTCAATTATCAATTGCTGAGCAAATGAGATTAAGCCACGCTAAAGACCATGAAAAGCTGCAAAAACGCACTGAGGCTGATGGCCTGCGCACGCAGCTGCAAAATGCCAAAATAGAAATGGAGAAGCTTGACGGATACTTCCGGACTGTCGATCAGGCACATGGCAAGCTGCTGGAAAAACTCCATTTCTTCTCCGGACTGCGTGCCATTACTTCCGTATACTTGGAACATGGAAAAATTGATGCAGTACTTGCCAATCATCGGTTACGGTGCGAAAAAGAACTGGAAGATGCCCGTCAGCGTGAGCGGCGGGATTTCCGGCTTGTTGACAGTTATGGTGATCAGTCCGTATTTATCTTTGACCCTGCTTTAGCTAGCCTGCTTGAATCCTGTCAGCTCATTGTTGAGAGTGGTACTGCGTATCTCGAACGGCTGGTTCGAGCTGGTTCAACTACGATAGAGGAGCAAATGACTCAATTTCCATTGTGGCCATTATGTTTAATTGTTGCGGAATCAGATAGACGCGAGCTAGAACGAAAACTGCTGAAAATGAGCGATACATTGACCTCACCTGTGCTCATACTCTCTGAAGCTGAAGCCAAGCTAACTGCCGAAGGAAAGTATAGTTATCAAACCTTATGGCCAGACTTTTGGCCCAAAGTAGTTGACAGACACTCTTTCAGTGAATGGAAAGAAATAGTTAACGAGGTAGCTGCAATCAGCCGGAATCGGCGGATCGACAAAGAGCAGAATGTTAAGCAGCTTGAGGATGTTAGCCGAGATTTAACAGAATTTAATAGTAATTATCCTTTTGCTGTTTATCAAGAATCTAAAGACATGCAAAAAAAATTGCAGCAGGATTATGGGCAGAGCGAGCGTTCTCTCAGTAAGGCCATTCAAGAAGAGCAATCAGCTGATATGGTGTGGCGGACTTGCCAGAATACCCTGCGTGACCTTGATGGTCAGACCAGCGATTTAGATGTCAGGATTAAGGCTGCATTGGAATGGCTTGAAAAAGATAAAGAGCGCCTGCGGCAGGAGGCCGAACTGGCAGACTGTGAAATACTGCTGGACAAGGCTCACCAGGAGCTGGCTGTATTGATTAACAAGCAGCAGACCTTTGAGGATGAGAAAGATGTTCTTGATGAGAAACGGCAACAGTGGAGAACAGAACTGAGCCGCCTGACCGGGACAGAGCTATATAGCGAATTGCAGAAATATCAGCCGCAAGCTCCAGTGGAATCGGAACTGGTGCTGAGGGAAAAACGGCAGATGCTCAACTTGGCTTTAGGAAAAATTAATATTGAGCGAAAAGCAATAGAAGCTAGGATCAAACAGTACCAAAATGAAAAAGCCGACTTTGACCGGCGGCTGAAAGAATACAAACTTGAGATGTCTGATGACGGTGTATTTCCTATTGATGGTGAAGTAAGAATTCTTAACCTAAGTGAAGATATCAACCGCGTTGAGGCAATCGTCAGTATACTGCGTGATACCTGCCGGGCAGCGGAGAATACATGGCGGGAAGCGCGTGCTAAACGGGAAACAGCTGAGGGTTTTTACCGTGAGAAATTCAGTAATAAACAGCCACACCGCTTTGCTGAGCCATTAACACTTGTGGAGGCAAGATTAGAAACCCAGCGCAACCGTATCTTAGGTGAATTAAATTTAACCGGAATACAACTGCTAAAGGCTGGCCACGAGCAAGAAAAATGGCAAGCAGTTAAGTTAAACCTTGAGACACAAAACGGCAAGCTTGAGTTTCTTGACTCCTCCACCGCGGCAGCGGGACTACTGTCTGATGAAGCGCAGTCTTTTCCTTATCAGGGTGGGCAGATGGCTGCCGAGCTATTACGGCAGTTGCAAGAATCCTTGCGACAACTGAATGAGCTGCGTCAGCAGTCATTAGAAGCCAAAGAAGCTTTTGAAAGCTTTTGCAATTCCCACACCATTCATAATGAAAAAATGCGGCAAAATGCCCTTAACGGGATTAGACGAAAGCAGGCTTTTGCTGAAATGCAGGAATGGGTAACAATCATCAAAGATACCATCGCTGGGGTTAATGCTGTTGCCGAGCAGCATCTGCAAGAGTTTAACGCCGACATCAAATTTTTTGTAAACCAGCTGCATGTGCATCTGGTGACCATCAGAGATGAGATTGCATCAGTTCAAAAAATGACAACCGTAAGGGTGGAAGACCATTACAAGACCATTTATGAAATCAAAACACCGTCTTGGGATGAGAATGAGGCCAAAGCCCAACTTATGGATCATATTGAATGGATGTCAGACAAACTGTCGTCGTCTCAATACAGGCAGGAGGATGGTTTGGAAGATAGCCAAAAGATTCGGCGCGATATTGAGCAGTGGCTGAGCCCGTCCCACCTCTTCCGCCAAATAAGCCCTGGTAAAGGTTTTTCGGTGGGTGTCCGCAAGGTGTCTAATGACAACCGGATCAGCAACTACCCTGTAGACTGGGCTACCTCGAACAGCTGGTCTGGCGGTGAAAAGTGGAGCAAGAACATGGCTCTGTTCCTGGGGATACAAAGCTATCTGGCAGAAAAGCTGCAACCGACCAAACGCCGCAAAGGCAATACCAGGACAGTAGTGCTTGACAATCCTTTTGGTCAGGCCTCAAGCGACCATGTCCTAGAGCCAGTATTCTTTATTGCTGAAAAGCTGGGCTATCAGGTTATAGCGCTCACTGCTTTGGCTGAAGGCAAGTTCTTGCGTGACTATTTCCCGATCATCTATAGCTGCCGTCTGCGTCAAGCTGCTGTCGGCGATACTGAGATTATCGATAAAGACCTACAAATCAACCATGCCTACTTTGAAGATAAAGATCCACAAAGCTTAGAACGTCTCGGTCAAACAAAACCAGTAGAACAACTGGCCCTAAATTGGTAAGCATGTCAAGGGGACGGTTCTTTTGACATTGTAAATTTTGTATGTTAAGCTAGGTATTGGGTGATATTAAATGCCAAGACAAGCTAGACGAAAAAGTCAATCAGGGATTTATCACATCATGGTGCGAGGGAACGAACGAAAGCCCATTTTTAATGAACCCCAAGATAAAGATAAATTAATTGATATCCTTTTGGACAAGAAGCGAGCTGCCTGTGCCAGGCTATATGCTTTTTGCATTATGGACAATCATGCGCATTTTGTTGTAAGGGAAGACCAGGAATGCGGCGATTCAATCGAAACGCTGATGAAACGCATTGGTGTAGCATATGCCACTTACTATAACCAAAAGCAAAAGCGCGTCGGCCATGTTTTCCAAGACCGCTACCGAAGTGAGCCAGTCGAAGATGAAGCTTACCTGTTGTCAGTCATAAGGTATGTCCACAATAATCCGCAAAAGGCTGGTGACAGGCAGGGCTTAGCCTATCCTTGGAGCAGCTATGGTTTGTATGTGAGTGAAGAAGCAGATGGCAGGCTGGGTGAGATTGAAGAAATTCTTGAGATGTTTCACGCTAATCAAGCTGTTGCTAAGCAAAGTTTTCAAAGTTTTCATTTGGAGGCAGAGGCCGGAAGGTTTTTAGACGTGCCAAGTGGGCTAGGGATTGGCCAAGAGCCGACTGTGGTATTGCAGGATTTTTTGGCTAAGTACAAGTTAACGCTGGAAGATATGCAAAAGATAGATGGTTTGCCGGAAATGAGAGATGTTTTGTGGAGATTTATGCAGGAAACAGGTCTCTCGGTGCGGAAAATAGCTGAAATAGCAGGAATAAACCGGGAACGGCTGCGAAAAATAGTTATGTCAAAAGAACCGTCCCCTTGACATACTTGGACGAGTGGAAGGAGATGTAGCAATGATTACAGAATTTGAGGGAATTAAACCAACGCTTGATGAAAAAACGTTTATTGCTGATGGGGCTAAGGCTATTGGTGCTGTGACGATGAAAGAGTTTAGCAGCCTGTGGTTTAATGTTGTTGCCAGAGGTGATGTGAACCGGATCGAGATTGGCCGGTATTCCAATGTTCAGGATAATAGTGTTGTCCATGTCGCAGATGCTCATCCGACAATAATCGGTGATTTTGTGACTGTTGGTCATAATGCTATTATTCACGGTTGTACGATTGAAGATCACTGCTTAATTGGGATGGGGGCCGTTGTCCTTAACGGAGTAGTGGTAGGGAAGGGGAGTATTATCGCCGCTGGGGCGGTAGTCAGGGAAAACCAGATTATTCCCCCGCATTCCTTGGTGGTCGGCGTACCGGCCAAAGTGGTTAAATCTGTGCCTGATGATTGGGATAGCATTCACGCGCAAGCGGTAAAGTACAAGACGCTGTGGTCTGAGCGCTATAAGATTATGCCAGAGGCTGGGGGCGAGCGTTATCAGGGTGAAAAAATAGTCTAATTAATGGGAGGTCGTTCTCATGGATTTCGAATTTATTAATAAGCGTTATAGTGTACGTCAATTTAAGGACGAGCAAGTAACTGAACAAACGATTAAAGAATTGGTTAAGGCTGCTACCTGTGCTCCTTCGGGGAAAAATCAGCAAAACTGGCATTTCGTCGTTGTGACTGACAAAAATAAAATTACCGAGATTGCCCGGATTGTAGAAGCTAAAAATGCAGAGTTGGCTACATATTTGAGAGATGAGAAAAAAATCAAAGGCTTTAAAGGGACGGTCGCCTACCATACTGTGTTCAAAGGAGCGCCTGCGCTTATCCTTGTTTACGCAGGCCCTTATGAAACCATTGCTGACATGCTGATAGCCGACGGTATTATGCCGCGCGAAGAAGCTATGAAATATGCTAAGCCGAATCCAGGTATTCAAAATATTGCTGCTGCCATGGAGAATCTGCAACTGGCTGCCGCCAGCATTGGCTATGGCACTTGCTGGATGACAGGGCCGACGTACGCTGCCGAGGAAATTTCTACATATCTTGGTTTCAATAAAGCAGGCTACCATTTGGCCGCTATGACACCGCTTGGTATTCCGGCATCGGATAAATTATCATCTCCGCCGCGCAAGCCTTTGGAAGACGTGTTGACCATTATTGGGTAAATATATTTTGTGAAAAGTAAATGGTATAGTAAAACAGGTAGGATGCTAAATATAGCATCCTACCTGTTTTACATGTCTGGGTAGAAATCATGTAGAGAGGTTTCCTGACCTGGATTGAGTAAAATGAACTCTTTGTCCCATGGTCCTGTCAATAGTTTGTGCAATAACCGTAATGAGCCGGGGGTAATCTCATAGTGCATATTTAATTCTTCGGAGATTTTCTGGATGTTAAATACCACTCTGTCAATGGTATAAGCGCCGGTATCGATGATCAAAAATCGAGTATAATTGTTGAGCATTTTTTTAACTAGCCGCAAGGCTTTTTGTTCGCCATAGCGTTCAACCCAAGGGCGATAAGACCACATTATGTTTCCTTCGGGATCCAACCAGCCTTTAGTTACAAAATAAGTACTAACCTCGTTAGGAACAGCTCTACGGGCAGCTGATGAACCTAACAGTAAAGAGATACAGTCATCAATTCGTGGTATTACGATTTTAGCGTGAGAAGCTTGCAGCCCGACCAGGCCGTTGCCGCAACAGCCAAAGGCCATGAGAATAACATCAGCGGTATCAAGTGTGTTGAGTTGCTCTTGAATTTTTTGACGTAGAAGTTCGGGGGTGTTATGCAATCCCGATTCAAAATATATCACTGGATAAGTGATACTTGCTTGTTGCATGGCAAGTTCAATCTCATCTTTCATCGTCTGACAAGCCAAAAGTACTGTTTGCACTGTATCACCTCTCCATTAATCTTTGAATTTACCTACTGCTCTCTCCAAATCTAGTACAAGCTGACGGATCGCGATCACCCTTGTTTCAAATTCTTGCATAATTGCCGTCTGTTCTTGTGCGGCGGCAGCAACCTCTTGCGAACTGGCTGCTGTCTGTTGACCGGCCGCAGAAATATTACCAAATACATCAAGCATTTTAGTTTTGTGTTCTGTCATTTTTTGCTGGAGATTCCCGATTTCTGCACCTTTAACGGTAGTTTCTTTTATTAAATCAGATATTTGGTTAAAGAGTCCTTCTGTCTCGCTGACAGCCTGGTCTTGCTCTAATGTAATCTTCTTTGCCACGTTCATCTCAGTTACTGCATTTTTGGACTGTTGTTGAATGCTGTCAATCAACTCTTTTATACTTTGTGTAGATTTGGCCGACTGCTCAGCAAGTTTCCGCACCTCTTCGGCAACTACTGCGAAGCCTCTGCCGCTTTCACCGGCTCTTGCCGCCTCGATAGCCGCATTTAAAGCTAAAAGATTAGTTTGTTGGGCAATTTGTCCAATCGTCTCAGTAATTGCGCCTATCTTGTCAGACATATTGTCCATATCAATAATGGTGCAGTTTGCTTCTTCAACTGACGCTTTCATATCATTAGATATTTTACTCAAGACTTTTACAATGTGTAATCCCTGACCGCTAAGCTCTACTGTATTTTCGAGCAAGCAGTTCATGGCTGCGCTGCTGATAGAGGTTTCCTCAATATCATTTGATAGTTCTCTTAATCTCTGTGAGCCTATATCAAGATCTTTGGTTTCTTCTTGTGTGCTTGTAGCTATTTGAAGGATAGACTGAGATATTTCATTAGCCGCCCTGTTTGTCTGAACGGCTATTTCTGCAAGGGTATCTGACGAATCACGCACGGTGACTGCCGATCCCTTAATATCGCGAACCAGCGACTTTAGTGTTTCCTGGGCTGTTTTCAGCCCAACTGCCAGATGTCCGAACTCATCTGGGCGCTTTAGCAGTTTCTCCGGTGCGGCAAAGGCAAAATCACCTGCTGCAAGGTGGCTGCATTGCTCATCTAGCACGGTGATTGGTTGGGTAAATCTTCGTGCAAATACCCCTGAAGCCGCTAATGCCAGGATAATGAACCCCAAAGCGACCAGCATGAGAATGTTCCTGGTTTTAATAGCATTTTCCAGTATTTCTGATTTTTTTACAATTGACAGAAACTTCCATCCTGTTTGTGGTGAGGTGTATACATTGATAAAACAGTCAGTACCGTCGATATTGGCTTCAAAATTGCCAGCAGCTATTTTTTCTACACCTTTCAGCTTGTCAATGTTTAAATCAGCCACTTTTTTAAAGTTCGTCTCCGGATTTTGGGGGTTTGCCAAGATGGTTCCGTCTTTATCCAATAAAATAATGAACCCGCTTTTTCCAATACGGATATTTTTGACGATGTCTGTCATGCCTTTGAGGCTTACGTCCAGGCCCTGAACACCGATCACTGCACCGGCGTTATCTGTTATTGTTTTGACTGTACTGATAACCACCATATCGTCAGCAGGGAAGTAGTACGGACTTGTCCTAGTGGTTTTTCCTTGAACTTCCATGGCTGCTTTATAAAATGGCCTAACCCTAGGGTCGTAATTGTCCATTGTCGATCCTTCAGGCCACTGAATGTACCCTCCATGGACTGTGGCCATATATGCATAGGCTGTTCCAGGGTGGGCCTTAGCGAATGTTACGTAGTCCTGATATATCTGGCCTTCCAGCCCGCCATTCTGGGATGGTGTCATTTTGACATTTCCCTGCTTGTTGATATAGGCTGTAATCGACTGATCGGCTTTTTTAACAAGGCTATTTTCAGCCAGTAAAGTGCAGTTTTCTTCAATGGTCTTTAAATAGATTTGAAAACCGTTATCTACTTGCATAATTTCTTTTGTGGTTGACCTGATAAACTCTGCCTGCAGTTCAGTCTGCATCACATAATTAACGTAGAAACTGATGCACACTATAGGTACAAGCATAAATAGTGAGACTGACAAAAATAGCTGGCTGCTGATATTAGTGAGTTTGAATCTCACGGATTCCACCGCCTTTTCATAATATTGAGTCTCTGCTTGAAATGGAGTTCACCTGCCACTCCTTGTGCCTTAATGAGGATAGGCTTTATCGCCGTAGATTATTTTTTATTTAACGTAAGTGTGCTGGTTTCTT
Source organism: Sporomusa malonica (assembly GCF_900176355.1). Lineage (GTDB taxonomy): Bacteria > Bacillota > Negativicutes > Sporomusales > Sporomusaceae > Sporomusa > Sporomusa malonica. Next base: position 247,429 of record NZ_FWXI01000001.1, read on the forward strand.
TTAGTGTCAGACCTCTTGTTTCCGGGGCCCAAGCTATACAAACAATTAATCCAAGAAATGTAAGCAGGGTGCTAACTAACATGGTATTGCCAATTCCGATCGTCTGTAAGGAATAGGGTAAGGCGAAAGTGCCAATGGCCGCGCCAATACGGCTAATGGCTGTTACTACTCCTACAGCAGAAGCGCGGATATTGGTGGGGAATAACTCGTTGGGATAGATCCAATCAAGGGCACTTGGCGGACCGGAAAAAAAGGCATAAACAGCGAAACCCAGGAAGATTAACCACGCAGGTGCGCCTGGAACCAGGCCTAAGAGTAACATGGACAATGTCATAAAAACAAAGCTCCAGATAATAAGTGGACGTCTGCCAAAGCGATTTACAAAAGACATTGATGCAACAGTGCCAGTCAGGAAAAATATATTGATAACAGCATAGCCGATAATCCATTCATTGCCGCTGCCTAAATGGAACGCATCTAAAATCTGCGGTGCAAATGTATAAATGGCAAAACACGGCGCTACCTGAAATGTCCAGAACAACCCTACGAATAAAGTTTTTCTAAGGTATTCTGGTTCAAGCAATATGCTGAATCGAGTTTTTTCTGTTGTGGGTTCGTCTAGATCTGCAAGGCTAGCGTGAGTGCCATATACTTGCTTAATGACGCTGAGAGCCTCTTCGGTACGGCCTTTGCTGACAAGCCACCGGGGAGACTCTGGAGTACCCCAGCGACCGGTCACCAGAATAAGAGCGGGAAGAGCAGCGCTGCCTAACATCCAGCGCCAGGCATCAGGACTGGTATTTAACAGTAAATAGCCTACGATACCGGCCACAACGGCACCGGCGTACCAGGCGCTTGCCAATAACCCCATCATAGCGCCTCGATACTTACGGGGAGAAAACTCGGTTAACAACGAGGTTGCAATTGGATAATCTGCCCCAACGGCAATTCCAATAAGAAACCGTAATATAACTAATTCCCAAGGTGTACTAATAAACATTTGCAAAATTGAGATAATTATGATTGCGACAAGATCAATTTGATACATGAATTGGCGTCCAGTCAGATCTGTCACATAACCAAAGATTGCTCCTCCCACTAACAGTCCGATAAGAGCTGCGGCGCCAATCATCCCTGTCCATAGTGCGTCCAGCTGGAGCTCAGGTTCCAGCTGTAGTAAAGCCATTCCAATAATTGTAAGGATGTAGCCATCCAAAAAAGGGCCCCCACTGGTATAAACCGTAAGTTTTCTTAAAAAAGGGGTTAAGGGAGAGTCTTCAATACAGGGGGAGTGGTTCACGTTTTTCATTTTTCAGCCTCCTTGACGTAGGGTCGTTGAGTTGCCTTGTTAATAATAAAGCAAATATCATGCCAAATAGTGCGATATAGAAGCTGTACTGAAAAAAACATTTAATTAATAATTAAGCCGCTCGTATTCTCCCTTCGTCTACCTATACCTTAAGGTATAGGTGGGAGTTAAGAGCGGCTTAGTCTCACTTTATAAACTCAGCTTTATAGGTGGATGATTTTATTCCCAGCTTGCGAAGCCGGTAATGCAAGTCTTGTCTGGAGACTCCTAGCTGCTTGGCACTATCGCTTACATTGCCGTTCGTCATCTTTAAAGTGTTTTGAATTAAATCTGTTTCACACTGCCGCAGATATTCAACTAACAGTTTACTTGTTGGTGTCTCTGCTGCCGAAGTGTTGTTTGATTTATTTGCGGATAAATTACTGAGCATTCGTTTTACTAAAAAGGTGGGTAAATCCTCAAGAATTACCTCTGTCGCTGTATTTTCAACAATACTCATGGCACTTTCGATAACATGCTCCAGTTCGCGGACATTTCCCGGCCACTTATATAAAGATAATAGCTCTAATAGGTCGGGGGATATTTGCTTAATATTCAAATTCAATTGGTCGTTAAAGCGAGAAATAAACTCTTTAGAAAGTACGGGTATATCTTCTGGACGTTGTCTGAGTGGCGGGATATGCAGAACTACCGGCGTTAAGCGGTAGAGGAGATCATCACGGAATGAGCCATTACTGGCCGCTTCATACAAGTTTTGATTGGTTGCGCTGATTATCCGGCAGTTGATCGTACGCTCGGTTTTATCGCCAAGACGCCGGACTCGTTTATCTTGTAATAACCGTAATAGTTTTGCCTGTAACTGTATACTTAACGAATTGATTTCATCCAAAAATAAAGTTCCATTTTCTGCCTGTTCACACAAGCCAGGGGCATCAATAGCGCCCGAGAAGGCACCTTTTACTGTACCCATGAGCAGACTTTCCATCAGTGTCTCAGGTATAGCCGCACAGTTGACAGCAATAAAAGGCCGTGAACTGTAGGGGCTCGCATTATGGATTCCTTGTGCAAACAGTTCTTTTCCTGTGCCGGTTTCGCCATAAATCATGACAGTGGAGGCCGTCGGTGCGATTCGCCGGGCTTGGTTAATCGCTTGTTTGATTGAGGGACTGATGCCGACAATATCATCAAGGCTAAAACTAGTGCCATTTGGCCGGTTTTTCGATTTGTTTTGGCCAAAACTATTCATAACCTTTGTTAAAAGCTCACTTATCGAAGGAATATCCCGGTTAATGGAATACACTGCCGTAAGTTCTCCATTTTCAAAAAATGGATAAGAGTTGTAAACAATATCAACCTTTTTCCCGGTATATAAATGGTAAGTCATATATTGTTCCAATAACGGTTTTTTGCTTTGCAGCACTGCCATGCGCTGGAGATTTTCCAGTGGTGGTAGTGAATATACGTCTGTATCTTTCTTTCCTAACATATTCTGTCGCTTTGTAGCCTCAATTCTTTCAAAAGCTCGATTATATATCAGAATGGTGCCATCTTTATTTGCGGCGTACACACCTTCTGATATTGAGTCAATAATTTCATGCAATAATTGATTCTCGCTGCTTAATTCTTCCAGAGTTTTTTGCTTATTTTCAAGCATATAGAGATTTCAGCCCCTTTGCTTCGCACAATGTGCCTTATTTGGTAGAAAAGAATTTTTCAGTGAAAAAATTCTTTTCACTTGCATGTAAGTCCAATGGACATACTACTTTTGCCAAACAGGTGAAAAAAAATTCTTCACTGATAGACAAAATATGATATTGATTTAAGGGTTAAGACTCTTGTGAAAATAGCATGACTTTTCGCAAGAGTCTTACTATTTGCTGCATGCTGGCGTAATAACGTGATTATGGCACGAGAATTGCAATGCTAGAAGGTGTGTTGAGTTTCAGGTGTTGCTTGATTTTAGTTGGGAGGGGGACCGATTCGACCGTAAAGTGTGTTACTTAGTTAAGTTAAATTAGGCTAATCCAAATTGTAGTTAGGAGGGGCGCGTAATGAGTAAAGAGGAAAAAAAGATTGATCAAACGTTATTTTGGCCTCCGTTATTGTTGGTTGCCGCAGTATGTAGCGCAATTATTTTGAATCCTGAGGCTGGTACAAATGCCGTAAATAAAGTGTTCGCTTTTTTAACCGGTCAAATGGGCTGGACATATGAAGTTTTTGTTTTAGCGAATTTGGGGGTAGTGCTATATTTCATATTTGGTAAATTTGCTAATAAGAGATTTGGCGGGGAGAAACCGGAATTTAGTACCCTGAGTTGGCTGGGGATGCTCTTTTCTGCAGGTACCTCTGCTGCGATTGTGTATTGGAGCCCGATTGAATTCTACTTTTACCTTACAGCTCCACCTTTCGGTTTAGAGCCTATGTCACCACAAGCTACAGCTATGGCGACAGCCTATCCCTTGTTCCATTGGGGGCCGAGCAGCTATGCACTCTATGTAGGTGTCGGTGTGGTGTTCGGGTACCTGTTCTTTGTTCAGGGAAAGGAAGTTTTCCGGCCAAGTACGGCGTGTGAAGCCTTGCTCGGTAAGCATGCCAACGGCTACTTGGGTAAAGCCATTGATATCTTTTATATGGTCGGGATTATTGCCGGGATCAGTACTTCGGTTGGGCTGGGAACGCCGCTGCTTAGTGAGGTTATTACCAAAATCACCGGCATTCCCCATACGTTAGGATTAGATGCAACAATACTGATTATTTGGACAGTCATTATTGGTATTAGCGTGTATGGCGGACTGGACAAAGGAATCAGACAGTTAAGCGATTTTAGAAATTGGCTGGGTTTTGCGCTATTGGCCTATGTTTTAGCAGTAGGACCGACCGCTTTTATGTTCAATAACTTTTTTGATAGCTTAGGAGTTATGTTTAATAACTACTTTAGAATGAGCCTCTATACTGACCCTATTCAAAAATCTGGATTCCCTCAAGGTTGGACAATCTTTTATTTCGCCTGGTTCATCGCTTTCGCTCTTAGCACAGGCATTTATCTGGCAAGAATTTCACGGGGAAGAACAGTCCGGGAATTTACGTTAGGTGCCACTTTTTCAGGTATTACCTGCGTCTATACGTATTTTATGGTCTTTGGTAACTATACAATGGATTTGCAAGCCCGCGGGGTGTTAAATCTCGCAGAAATAGTTAAAACACAGGGTGTGCCGCGCGCAATTGTAGAAATATTTGCGACCCTTCCCTATGCATCAATCATTCTACCGATCATTTTAGTGTTACTGTTTATTTCCACGGCAACCGTTATTAACAGTATAGCATATACGCTTGCTATGGTAACTACTGAAAAACTAAAAGCAGGCGAAGAACCTGCAAAATGGAACCGATTATTTTGGGCGCTGGTTTTAGGCGGTCTCTCGCTAACTCTTATCTTCCTGGGCGGTATGAAACCGCTGCAGGCTGCATCTGTTGCCGGGTCTTTCCCAACTATGTTTATCATGGCCATTATAATAATCGGTTTCATTAAAAAAGCAGGCAAAGACTGGGTTGATTCAGATGAAACAAAGTCTGTAGACCTAACCGATGCCAGGTTAGCCACAGAGCAAACGGTTAATCCAGAAAATGTTAACAATATCAAAGCTTAAACTAAAAAACGATATAGGAGTGTGAAACTGATGTTCAGGTTTACTGCAGAACAACATGTGTATGACATTAACGGCGTAAAAATCGGAGGTCAGCCAGGCGAATTTCCCACAGTATTGATTGGGAGCATGTTTTACCGTGGCCATAAGATTGTTCAGGATTCAACCAAAGGGTTATTTAATGAGGGTGAGGCAAAAGCTCTGCTAGATCAGGAAGCCGAAATGAGTGCCGAGACTGGAAACCCCAGGATTATTGATGTGTTAGGAGATACCCCGGAGGCGTTGGCGCGTCATGTTGAGTTTATTCTTAACTATACTTCAGCTCCATTTCTGCTTGACAGTGTAAGTCCGGAAATACGGACAGGCGCCTTAAAATTATTGGGTAAGGATCCTGCTATCATCAACCGGCTTATCTACAATTCCATAGAAGAAAACTATACAGAAGATGAACTAAGCGTCATTAAGGACTTTGGTATCAAGACTGCGGTAGTTCTGGCTTTCAGCAAAAAACATCTTAAACCAAGCAGCCGGCTGAAGTTGCTAAACGGGGACGAAAAAACAGAGGGATTAATTGCAGCAGCCAAACGGGCCGGTATTGAGCAGTTTTTAGTAGATCCTGGTGTGTTGGATGTGGCCAGCAATAGTTGGACCACTAAGGCCATTTATGATGTAAAAGAGCAATTAGGATACCCGGGCGGCTGCGCTCCATCTAATGCGTTATATCTGTGGAAAAAGATGCGTTCTAAAGGGTCGCCTTACTTTGAAGCAGCCGGTACTGCGGTATTTACCTATCCTGTCACTCAGGGAGCGGACTTCCTTCTGTACGGTCCAATGATGAATGCGCCGTGGGTCTATCGGGGAATCGCCACTACTGATGCTATGATGGGCTATACTACCAAGATTACCGGTACCAAATTAGGGACTACTGAGCATCCGTTATTAAAGCTGTTTTAACCGTGGAGCTTTGCTCCCGGTAGATATAATGACAATAATAGAAAGAGGTGCTGGCAATGTTACCCAAATTTAATGTATTAACACCTGAGCAGGTGAATCAGGTCCATGAACAGAGTATGAAAATTCTGAGTGAGATTGGTGTAGAATTTTCATACCAACCGGCTCTTGACGTTTTGCAAGCGAAGGGGCAAAGGATAGAAGGGCAGCGGGTCTACTTCAAAAGGCAGTTTGTGGAAGAACAAGTGGCTAAGGCGCCTGCCGAATTTACTCTTCATGCGCGTAACCCGCAAAATAACCTGGTAGTTGGTGGCGAGAATATCATTTATATGCCTGGTTATGGAGCTCCGTTTATCCATGACGTTGATGGCAAGCGGCGCAACTCAGTAATGGAAGACTTTGATAATTTCGTCAAACTGGCTCAAATGAGTCCTAATATGCACATGACTGGCGGAAATTCCGCAGAGCCTACCGATGTTCCTGATTCAATCAGACATTTGAAAATGGTCTATAGTTCAATAACGAATTCTGATAAATGCTTTATGGGCAGTGCCTCTGGTTATGAAAAAGCCCAAGATAGTATCGAAATGGCTGCCATTCTTTTTGGCGGGAAAGAAGTAATTAAGGAGAAACCAGCCTTAATCTGCCTCATCAACTCAGTAACCCCACTAAAATATGATGACCGTATGCTCGGGGCCTTGATGGCTTATGCTGAGGCCGGTCAGGCTATGGTTATTGCTTCCTTGGTTATGGCTGGGTCAACAGGACCGGCAACAATGGCAGGTGCTTTAGCCCTGCAGAATGCTGAAGTATTAGCTGGTATCACATTAGCACAAAGTATTAATCCAGGCACGCCAGTGGTTTATGGATCAACATCAGCCATCACCGATATGCAGACAGGATCATTGTCCATCGGCAATCCGGAAGGCGCGCTGTTTACTTCTGCCAGTGCTCAAATGGCCAGGACTTATCGAGTTCCCAGCCGGGGAGGCGGTGGCCTGAACGATGCTAAGATTGTCGATGCCCAGGCCGGGTACGAATCAATGATGACACTGATGGCTGCCAGTGTGTCAGGGATCAACTTCGTTCTGCATACAGCAGGGATACTGCAATATTTCATGGCCATGTCATATGAAAAATTCATCGTCGATGATGAGATCGCTGGTATGGTTTTACGGTATATTAAAGGCATTGACTTTTCAGAGGATAAGTTTGCCTTTGATGTCATAGCAAAAGTTGGGCCAGGCGGACATTTCCTTACTCAGAAGCATACCCGTCAAAACCATGGCAAAGAGCTTCGGCGGGCTACACTTAGTGACCGGTTGTCTTATGACGGTTGGGGTAAGGAGCATCTGGATACTAACCAGCGGGCTGAGAGAAAGTGGAAAGCTATGCTGGCTGAATACCAAGCGCCAGTACTGGATAGCGGTGTGAATCAAGCGCTTTGCTCTTTCATTGAGAAGAGAACAACTGAAATAAAAGACTAGTTTCAGATTTCATTACGACGGCGCATAAAAATATAAAGCAAAAGATTAATGGAGGTATAATGATATGAGTGAGATTTTTGAAAACTTAAAGCAGGCTATTCTTGATGGTGATGAAGATCTGGTTGTTGAATATTGCCAGCAAGTTATTGATGACAATATTGACCCGGTTGCAGCTATCGAAAAAGGTCTTATTAAAGGCATTGAAGAGCTTGGGGCAAAATGGAAAGCTGGGGAAGCATTTTTGCCAGATGTAATGATGGCAGCAGATGCTCTTAAAGCCGGCCTTGATATGCTTGAGCCGGTTATTGCCGAATCAGGAGCTACTGGCGGCGATGCCAAAGGAAAGGTTATTGTAGGTCAGGTTGCCGGTGATATTCATGATATCGGCAAAAATATCGTTGGTGCCATGATGACTGCAGCCGGTTATAAAGTATATGATATCGGTATTGACCAACCGGCAGAAAACTTCCTGGCCAAAGCCGAAGAAGTAGGTGCGACCATCATCGCGGCAGGGGCCCTGCTGACTACCACGATGGCTGCTCAAAAAAATATTATCGAATATCTCAAGAGTAAGAATGTGCGGGAAAAATATAAAGTAATGATCGGCGGCGGCCCTACCAGCCAGGCCTTTGCTGATGAGATTGGTGCCGATGCCTGGGCCGAAACTGCTGACGAGGCGGTTGTCCTGTGCGATAAGTTGATTGCCGGATAATAAAGAAAGCACGGCTTGCGACGAGCCTTTGGCGACAGCGGAAGTCGATGCTGCCCTTATCCAGGAGAAAGTTATACTTTCTATCAGGAGAACAGAAGTAGAACTGGCCTTTCCCCTTCGTAGCAGTTGGGGTGAGGCCAGTTTTATGTAATCGAGGGATCGACAATCTTATTACATATGGTTATATTTATTCTAATTTTACCGGAAATACTAATTTGTGTATTAGAAAAACGATTGGTTATTACACAGTGGAGGCTTATCAAATTAATGCCCATGGAACTAACGGCACAAGCCTTGCTTAGCAATCTAGGTGACTACGGCTATGCTGCAGTATTTGCAGCAATGCTGCTAACAGGTATGGGGTTGCCTTTACCCGGTGAATTAACATTGGGTTTTACCGGCTATTTAGTGTACAGCAGTCAGTTCGATTTGCTTCCTGCCATAGCCGCCACCACGATAGGTGACTTGTTTGGGGCTATGATTAGTTACGGTATGGGATTTTTTGCCAGAACAAAGGTTGTAGCCCGATATTTTAGTTTCCTCATACCGTCTGAGTCCAGACTTGCAAAGCTTACTCAATGGCTTGAGCAGTATGGTATTTTAGCATTAGTGTTTGGCAGGCTTTTGCCGGTTATCCGCGGCGCTATTCCCATACCGGCAGGCTTTGTGCACATGAATGTTAAGTCATATATTTTGAGTAATCTTTTTAGCTCATTGATTTGGTGCAGTGCACTGATCTACTTAGGTTTGGAATTAGGTCATAATTGGCAGTTGCTATCAGGTTTGGCAAAAGATGCTGGTCTGGTCGCTGCCGGAATACTTACTATAGCTTTAGCAGGATGGTATTTAACCCGCAAATAATGAATAGTATGTTAATATAAAGATAATACAACCATAACAAATCCCATTGTTTTCCAATGTATAATTTATCCAAGTGGAAAAATAGTACAAGGGGGATTTGTAATGCATAAAGGAAAATGCAATTGGAGACGTCTTATTGCGACCGGTATTACTGCGGCACTATTAACATCTGGGGTGAATATGCTGACCATGAATTTTGTTGAGGCAAAAGCCAGTCCCCCAATCTTTGATTTTGAGGCTCATCGCGGCGGGCGTGATGCCCGTCCGGAAAACACGCTGGTTGCCTTTGCTTATGCCATGGAACTAGGGGTAACTACCCTGGAAATGGATATGCAAATGACTAAGGATGGAAGAATTGTAATTAGCCATAATCCATTTATGAATAGTAATTTAGCTAAAGGGCCGAACGGCAATTATGTAGAACCTGGGAAATATGATATCCGTAAAATGACTTTATCTGAGGTAAAACAGTTTGATCTTGGAACTATGAACCCGGCAGCTGGCGACTATTATGAAGGCCATGGCAAAACCCAGTTATCCTATCCAGGCACCAAGATGCCTACGCTGGAAGAAGTATTTGAGCTGGCAAATTCGTATGGTAATGATAAAGTAATGTTTAATATTGAGACCAAATCGTATCCTGATCCCGCTTTCCCAGAGGCTAAAAACAGCCCTGAACCAGCCGTGTTTGCAAAAAAAGTCTATGAAATCATTAAAAAATACCATATGGAAGACCGTGTTATGTTCCAGTCGTTTGACTGGCGGACCTTAAAAGAGATGAAAAAATTAGACCCCAAAATTACCCTGGTAGCACTTACCTGCGAACAGCCGTCATGGGGTCGTGACAGTATGTGCCGCCAGCCTGGTGAACCGGGGGCCTCTCCCTGGATGGCCGGCCTGGACATTGACGCTTTTAAAGGCGACTATGTAAAAGCGGCTAAAGCCATTGGCGCTGATGTTGTCTCGCCTTACTGGGAAGAGTTATCCCATGAATTAGTCAGTGAGGCGCATGAACTTGGCATGAAAGTCGTACCCTGGACTGTAAACAATCCGACTAAGATGAACATGCTGCTGGATATGGGGGTTGACGGTATTATCACTGATAAGCCGTGGCTGCTGCGGGACGTTTTGATACAAAGAGGGGTTGCTGTAGCCGAACCAACGGTCAATACCAATAGTCCTTACCATACCGGAGTCGGCATTGCGACAGGCGATACGAAAAAGCTAGCTAAGGGCACAGATTCTGCGGAATAAAGCAATGATAAAAACCTCTCTGCTTCGCACCTTGTGCGGCAGAGAGGTTTTTTGCGCAAAAAATTAAAAAAGCCGTAAACTATTTCAAATCAAGATTGTCGCGCGCTTCCCCTTTTTCTTCATAAACCAGGCCGTCCCGTATCCGGTAGATCCGTTTAAAGGTTGGTATAATTACCTCGTCATGGGTTACAACAATGATGGCTGTTCCATATTGTTTAGCCAATCCATTCAATAAGTTGATTACCGCTAGTGAACGGTGACTATCAAGAGGAGCAGTCGGCTCATCAGCTAATATCACTGGAGGATTATTGGCCAGTGCCCGGGCAATGGATACCCGTTGTGCTTGCCCTCCGGAAATTTGATATGACTTATACTCGGCTTTCTCGGCAATATCAAGAGCTGCTAATAATTCCATGGCCCGCTGCCGTGCTTTATCATATGATTGTCCTGCCAACAGCATTGGCAGCGCGACATTTTCAACATTAGTTAAAAAGGGAATCAAATATGGCGCCTGAAATATAAACCCTATCTTATCTCGCCTGAGAGTTCGTACATCCTTAGTCAGCCAGCCATTATCAAAAGTCACTTCTTCACCAAGCTCAATTCGACCGGCAGTAGGATCAATAATTGCACCCAGACATTGCAGCAATGTCGTCTTGCCTGACCCGCTTGCTCCAACAAGTCCAACCACTTCCCCAGGGTACACAGCCATATTTACACCTCTTAGCGCGTCAACCGCGGTCGGCCCTTTACCATAACGTTTCTTGATTCCCGCCATTACTATCGCAGTTCTCATAATTACCCCCCAATCGCCGCTGCCGGTTCAACTTTAATTGCCGCCCGAATACTGATAATACTTGCGAGACTGCATATTCCCATAGTTAAGGCAAAGGAAATCAATCGAATATCGGTACTGTATGCGATATATCGGGGGAAAATTGGTACCCATAGAACGGAAACAATGAATCCTATAGTATAACCGATCATCCCAATACCCCAGGCTTCCTGTAAAATCATCAGCGTAATCAGACCATTGTTGGCTCCAATCAATTTCAAAACGGCGATTTCCTTCAATTTACTCATAGTCATTGTATAAATCAAGAGGGCAACGATGGCAGCACTGACAATCTCTAATATAATTAAGAAAAAGCCGATTTGTGTTGCTGCTTTTTCAATGATCTTTGACAGGAGTAAATGTTCCATTTCTGGGTACGTGTAGGCTTCAAAGTGTTTCCACTGTTTGATATTTGCCGCTACCTGCTTTATGTCCCACCCCGGTGCTACTCTAACTAAAATTGCATTGGTCTTATACTTGGAGGATTCGTTATCCTCTGTTGTGCTTTGTCTTTTCCGGTCGTTATAAATCGATGTGTTGTCTTTTTTAAATTGTACCTCTTGTGCGTCTTTTAAGCGAATAAAAACGACGGGGTCTCCTGCGGTACTTACCATCCGTTCCGTTAAACCTACAACTGTATAGTCATTACGCCGGATTTTAATTTTATCACCCAACTTAAAACCGCTCTTTACATCTGCTACTGCCTCATATTTTGATTGAACAATAGGTCGGCCGGTTATGATATTGGCTGGTTGTCCCAGTTTACCATCCTGGTATCCGGCGACCATTACCCGAACATCGTCGGTTCCCCGCTCTACTTGCAAAGAAAAGTAAAGGACGTTGGCTACTTCGGCGACTCCGGGGAACCCGGCTAATCCGCGATACTCATCAGCATAAAGAGAAGAGGAGTCGGCATAAGGCCCTACCGTATTTTCTTGTACAACCCAAATATCGGCTCCCGATGTGGCTGGCAGTGAAGTTGCATCAGCAACCATCCCGCGGTAAATCCCAAACAACGTAATTGTGGCTGCAATCAATAATCCTAAAATCGTTCCGGTAAGCGAATAACGCCACCAGCTATATCGAATATCCCGAATGGCTAAGCTGATCACAATGCCGCCACCAGCCTTACTCTTGTTCCTTCGGCAAGCTGAGCTTTACTGTTATTAAACAGGATGACTATTTCGTCCTGTTTAAGGCCGGTGATAATTTGAGCCTTGCCGTCCACAGTACGCACTCCGGTTTTTACCAGCTTACAATAAGCTTTTCCATTTTGTACAACCCAGACGCGGTCCTCACCGTTGATTGTTTTGATTGCGGCCACTGGAATATATAAAGAATTGGTTACCTCAGGCAATTTTATCGTCACATCTGCTAAATCTCCCAGGAAAATTGAGGAAGGAATATTCGTGAATTTTACGTCAACAAAACGTTCTTCGGTAACCGTATCGCCTCGAACCTCAAGCCGGTCTACAGTTCCACACAGTACTTCAGTTTGATTAGAACGCAGTACGATTTCTGCACTTTGCCCAAGTGCAACCCCGCTAAAACGGGCTTGGTCAATTCTGGTTTGGACCCAAAGCGTCTTCGGATCAATCATAATAAAAACAGCTTGTCCGGCAACTAACGTACTTCCTGCTTCAGCCTGACGTGCTACTACCATTCCATCTACTGGACTAATCAGCATAAAATTTCTTTTCTGTTCAATCTGTCCATGATAGTCTGCAGCAGCTTGATCTACCATACTTTGTGCCGCCTGAAAAGCGGATACCGTCGAAGCTAAAACTGCTTGTGCAACTTCAGCATTGTTTTGTTTCGATTCTAACAATTCTTTACTGATCGCGCCGCTTTCAAAAAGCTTTTCGTACCGGACTGCTTCGGTTTGGGCTAATTGATTGCGGCTCATGGCATCTTGTAGTTGCGCTCTGGCAGTCTCTGCATTGTGTTGACTGCTGACTAAAGCGGCGTTACTGCCAGTGATACGCTGCTCAAGGTCGACTGGGTCAACTTCACCTAACACTTGGCCTGCTTTTACCGAATCACCTTGATCTACATATAGTCTTAATATTCTACCGGTTTGCGTAGGCCCTATGTTGTAATTCATTTTTGCTTGCACTGTACCTATTCCAAACACGGTTGGTTTGAGAGTACCTGTTTCAACTTTTGCTGCAACAACTTTTTGCGGTCCCAAACCACCCCACTCATAAAGATAAAAGCCAACTACACATGCAAATAGTATTGCTAAAACCCAAAACCTTAGACGACTATTGAAATTCATCTAAAACTCCTCCAGCTTGTTATTGCTAATATAAGATATATTCTTAGGGCTAAGCTTACCAGTATAGAGCATAGTGAACAATATTTGCGATAACGCTGCTAAGAACGTAGGTGAAATATAGTAGTAAGGCTGTAAGAATAAGCAATATACCATACACAACATATGCATGGTTCAATAGTTTTTCCATATCCTTGGTAACCTCAATAACCATTCATAATCCTCCATTACTCCAGAAAAGGTTTCCGGTATAAGCTTACATATGAAACTAAATTGATTATAACCTGGCAAGGTGTCATGAATATGGCAATCATTGATAACGGTTTTATAAATAAAAGATGCAAACTACGCTAGCAGCTTGCATCTTTTATTTCATGTGAGATCTTGTCTTTGCCAAGGTATGTGGATTTTAAAACTCGTTCCTTCGCCTTTTTTGCTCTGTACCGATATCGTTCCTCCCATGGCTTCCATTAAACCACGGCTTATTGACAATCCCAGACCACTTCCGCCTGCAGAGCGGTCACGGGATTTATCAATACGATAAAAGCGTTCCCAGATCAGCGGTAACTCCTCGTCGGCAATTCCTTCTCCTTGATCGGACACACAAACTTGGAGCCATTCGTTTTCTTCGGTCAATATCAAACCGATACGGGAGCCTGCCGGCGCGTATCGAATCGCATTACTCATGAGGTTATCCAAAACCTGCTCAAGTCGACCGGCATCGCCCAAGATGCGGTGCTTATCGGTCTCTACCCGCAGCAGCAGAGAGAGATTTTTTTTCTTTAACAGCGGTTCTATCTTATCGGCCTGGTTTAGCAGTAATGCAGCTAAATCAATAGGTTCCTGCTTGATAAACATTTTACCGGACTCCAATTGTTCAGTATCTGTAATGTCATGGACTAACCGGGACATTCGGTCTGTCTCAGCCAACACCCTTTCTAAATATTGCGTTCTTTCCTGGTCATTAGTAGCAATACCGTCAATGAGAGCTTCTGTTGTTGCTTTGACACAGCTCAGCGGCGTTTTTAATTCATGAGAAATATTGGCGAAAAAATTGCGTCTGGTTTGCTGGGTATGAAAAATTGCGTCGGCCATAGCATTAAATGTTTTACCCAGTGCTCCGATTTCATCTTTACCAGTGGAATGGGTGCGGCTTGTATAATCTCCGGCAGAGAAGCGCTTTGCGGCAGAAGCGATGTCGGCAATAGACCGGGTTAATTGGCGGGACAACAACATTGCCAATAGAAAAGCAGCTACAAGTCCAACAATAAACGGAAAAAAATAAAAGCGGGTTATTCTTTCCAGAACTAAATGAATAGAGTTAACCGTATAATAGGCGATTATCTGCCCGGGCTTGTCTGCTATTGTTACAGGGACTGAAATGATAATAGCATTTTGCATTTCTGGTGAACGAACTATTTTTGCCTTGGGATGATTTAATGGATTACCGACCTTATAGGATTCCGGGTTCAAATGATTCGGAGGCATCCCCTGGATGATCTGTCCGTTGGCATCTTCCAGCCAGAGCACCGCCCCAGTAGCATTACTCGCCAATTGCCATTCCCGCATATCAGGTATGTAGCCGGCTTTCAATTCTTCCGTAAAGAAAGCTGCAATATTGTTTACTCTTGCAGTTAAATCTCCTTCTTTTTCAGTCAAATTGCCCTTATATACAAAGTACATAACTGAAAGTGATAATGTTAGTGCCATAAAAATGATAACTGCCACATGACTAAATACTTGGCGAAAGAATATTGAACGGGCTATCATTGCTTGTCCACCTCAAACTTGTAGCCTTTGCCGCGTATCGTTTTTATGAAATCGCCGGCCGAACCGATTTTCTTGCGTATTCTTTTAATGGTAGTGTCAACAGTACGCTCGTCTCCCTCAAAGTCATAGCCCCACAAATTAACCGTCAATTTTTCCCTTGTAAAAATAGTCTGCGGATGGCGGGCCAAAAAGTACAATAATTCAAATTCCTTTGTTGATAATTCAATCCGTTCTTTATTAAAAATAACTTTTTGTGTTCCGGGTTCTATAGATAATGCTGAAAACTGTAAAACATCTCCTGCCAAAGCCAGTTTTCCGTTTCGGCGTAAAATAACGCGTACTCTGGCTACTAATTCCCGTGGACTAAACGGCTTTGGGATATAATCATCAGCTCCCAGGTTAAAACCCGTAATTCTATCATTTTCTGCCCCTAATGCCGTCAAAAATATAATGGGCACATTGCGATTTACAGCTTTGGCAACCTCCCAACCGGATAAGCCTGGCATCATCACATCAAGCAGCAGTAAATCCGGCGCATGCAGCGCTTCTATTTCCATTGCTGCATGGCCGTCAGCCACAGCAAACACCTGAAATCCTTCGCGGCTTAGGTACCACGTAACAATGTCCCTGATATCTTTCTCGTCATCGGCGATTAGAATTTTAATCACGGCAGTGAGTTCTCCTTCCTAAATCTTTGATCTTGTTTCTTAAGTATAATACAAAATGATGGCATAGATATGGCAGGCTCTCCTGATTTTATATAATAAATTTTTTTGCTAGGCATTTGCCTTATTGCTGCCATATTGGCCCTTTATAATAATACTTGTTGCTGGATGTATGGCTAACACCAAATCATTTACTATTAAATTTAGGGAGGTAATACCAATGATTCAAACTGGAAAGAAGCTGTTCACAAAATTAGTGCCTGCGCTTGTCGGAATTATTATGCTCACGGGGTTTATGGTTGTGGGGTTTGACAACAATTTGGCCGGAATGGTAGTAATAGCACAGGCAAGTCCAGTAGAAGGTCTGAATGTAAGCGAGCAACAAAAAACAGAAATTCAGGCCATATTTCGTCAGGCTAATGACCAAATGAAACAGTTAAAAGCAAATACACACATTAATCGCAGTCCATTTGCCCGTAATCAAGCGAAGCAGCAAGTCGAGGAGTTGTTTAAACAACTCCAGACCATAAGAACCGATGCCATGGGAAAAGTACGTAACCAGTTAAATCCCAGCCAGCAGGCATCATTTGATCAACTTACTGCCAAAATAAAAGAAGCAGGTAAAAATCGGACTGAACTGCTGAAAAGTTTAGAACTGACTCAACAACAAAAAATGAAAATTGCTAGAGCAGCTGAACAATCCAAAGAAAAAACATGGGATGTTCTAGGTGATAGCACACTCTCCAAGGAGCAAAAGATTACGCAAATAAAAAAGATGAAGCAAGATGTCACAAATACTATTCGTGAGCAACTTACAGCTGAACAGCAAACAAAATTTGATGCTTGGCGGCAACAGCAGCAGGAAGATTTCGTTTTTTAGGAAGCCTATTTAGTGGTGGCTTTCTGTGTTACTACCAACAAGTAAGCGCCCATTCTGGGCGTACTGATAGGAGACTAGAACCCGTTCGGCGGTGGTAGTCTCCTGTTTTTTATTGCAATAATTGTTACAACAGCGATAAAAAGCAACGAGTTTAAGTAATAAAAAAGGACAAGAATCTTCTATATACAAACATAAAAGGGGATAGTAGAATACAGTTATTAAAATTATGGTTATGGTAACAGGGATTTGCTCATGCTTTAGGGAAACCAAGTACCATAGCGTAGCTAATTGAATGCGGGTGGCGAGGGGGAACCAGGGTGGAAGCATATGAAAAGATTTATAAATTGTATGAGTTGATTGAGACTAAGACGGTAGCTGATTTGCCAGGCCCTTACAAGGTTGGGGTCGACCTGGGAACTGCTGATGTTGTGTTGGTTGTTACCGACGAGTCGGGTAATCCGGTTGCCGGTAGTATGCGGTGGGCTTCTGTGGTTAAGGATGGTCTTGTTGTTGATTTTCGGGGCGCTATGGTCATTGTCGAAGAGTTAAAGGCCGAAGTGGAAGAACTTATGGGGATCACCTTAGACAAAGGGGCCACAGCCATTCCTCCAGGCACGGTGGGGCGTAATGCCATGGCTTGCGGCCATGTCATTGCCGGGGCCGGTTTAGAACC
The DNA here is from genome assembly GCF_900176355.1 of Sporomusa malonica. Classification (GTDB taxonomy): domain Bacteria; phylum Bacillota; class Negativicutes; order Sporomusales; family Sporomusaceae; genus Sporomusa; species Sporomusa malonica. The sequence continues at coordinate 264,745 of NZ_FWXI01000001.1, forward strand.
TGTCTGCCAGATCGATGAGCCGGTGGCAGCCGCTAAGGCGCTCAATATTACGCATGGGATTGTGGTGGATATTGGCGGCGGAACTACCGGTATTGCAGTTTTAAGGAATGGCGAGCTAGTCTTTACGGCTGATGAACCCACCGGTGGAACTCACGTATCGCTGGTATTAGCTGGCGCCTATAAAATATCATTTGAAGAGGCTGAGCTTTTGAAACGGGATGCTGCCCAGCACCGTAAGATTCTGCCTGTAGTTTTGCCTGTTGTTGAGAAAATGGCAACAGTAGTAAAAAACATGCTTGCAGGGCAGCATGAATTTGATGATTATCCGGTCTACGTTGTTGGCGGGACAGCGTACCTGCAAGGGTTTGAAACAGAATTCGGCAAAGCCTTTGGCCGGAAGGTACATGTGCCGCCACATCCCTTGCTGGTTACGCCGCTGGGCATTGCCATGTTCGGTTAATTTTACAAATATAATGCCCTGCAGACTTTGATCATCTGCAGGGCATTATATTTGTCTGTTGGAAAGTTTATATATTACAATATGGAGCGGTAGATTGCCTCTATATCCTGCTGTGTGCCTTGGCGGGGATTGGTTAGGCAGCAAACATCCTTCAGTGCGCTTTCGGCCAGCCGGGGGATGTCATTAGCGTTGAAGCCACGGAGCTCATGGAGTCTTGTCGGCAAGCCCAAATCTTTATTGAGCTGCTCAACCTGCGTTATGAACTGCCTGGCACTTGCTTCTGCTGACAAACCGATGAGTTTGATTCCGGCGGCACGGGCAAGGTCAGCATATTTGGTTACGGCTGCCGGCAGGTTGAACTCCATGACAGCCGGCAGCAGGATGGCATTGCACAGACCATGGGGCAGATTGTATAAGCCGCCAAGCTGGTGGGCCAGTGCATGTACATAGCCAAGACTGGCATTGTTAAAGGCGATACCGGCCAGGTATTCAGCGTAAACCATGGCTTCCCTGGATTTTAAATCAGTACCGTCTGTATAGGCAGTTTTTAAATTATCGACAATTAATTCCACTGCCTTTACGGCTTTGCAGTCTGTTACCGGACTGGCATTTGTTGAAACATACGCCTCGACGGCATGGGTTAACGCGTCCATGCCGGTTGCCGCCGTTAAGCCTGGCGGCATCCCGATCATCAGCTCGGCATCACTGACTGCAATAATGGGGGTAACATGCCAATCATTAATCGTCATTTTTACATGCCGCTCTTCATCGGTAATGACGCAGAAGCGGGTAAGTTCACTGCCTGTACCGGCTGTTGTATTTATGGCGATAAGCGGCAGTGCTGGTTTCTTTGATTTGTTCAACCCTTCATAGAGTCCAATCTCACCGCCGTTGGTAGCTAAAAGAGCAATAGCCTTGGCGCAGTCATGGGGAGAACCACCGCCAAAGGAAATCAAAAAGTCACAGCCATTGTCTCTAAGAAGTTTTAGTCCGTAATTTACCTGGGCTACTGTGGGATTGGGCGAAACATCTTTGTAAATTATGTAAAAAATTCCCTCAGCGTCAAGTAATGAGAGGAGTTTGTCAATCAGCCCACTGTCGACCAGTATTTTGTCGCTAACGATCAGGGCTTTTCTAAACATCATTGGCTTGATATAACTTGCGATCCGTTCCATGCATCCTGTGCCCAAGATACTAATAGGTGTCATAAAATATTCATGGACCTTGGTCATTGACTACAGCCTCCTTGTTCATAAGTTCTTAATACAATAGCATTGTTTACTATTTTTCGCAAGGTTTGAGAGTGTGGCTAGGCTGACTTCAGCAAAAAAGTGATAAACCATAACTACTTACAACCACTTATATTAAAATGCCTGGCTCCATTAGACGACCCTTATAGTTTTCTGGCTGTTTTCGGATTAAGGGAAACGAAGTAAGATTTAAATTTCACAATTGCTAATAATATGGAATTTTATAAGCATTATGTTATAATTTGGATATAGTTAAGAACAAGGAAGATTTAACCAGAACTACTGCAAAGGTATGACTATTAATATAGATCTCCGAAAGATAAAGGGCGGGAGGTAATAGCTTGAATAACGATGGCACAGATATACTAAATCTCAAGTCAATTCAAGATTATATCCAACGCGTAGCAGATGCATTTGCAGCTGTACTTGATTACGAGGTTGCTATTGTAGGTGAGTACCTAGAGGTCTTAGCGGGGACTGGAAAGTACAAAGATCAAATTGGAACTGTTTATGGTTCAGGATCAATTAATTATCAATTGCGCTGCACACAGAAGAGTTTTTTAGTATTCGATCCGCCAAACTGCAAACTGTGTCAGAAATGTAATCTTAAAGAGACCTGTAAGGTATTGGCGGGCTTATTATACCCGATTAAACTTGGAGATAAGTTAATAGGCTCAATCTCATTATACGCCTTCAATGAATCGCAAAAAGAAAATATGTTAAAAGACTACGCTAAGCTTGAAACGTTTTTACAGCACTTAGTAGAGTTAGTCTCAGGAAAACTCAATGAAAGGGCATTATATAAACGATCAAAGAAAGCCGCTGAACAATTCAACACCTTGATTAATTCTGTACGTGAAGGAATTGTGGCGGTTGATTATCATGGAAAAATAACTCATGTCAATCGATCTGCCACAGATCTTCTTATGGTACCAGATAATCTAATCAATGGAAGTATGATTGAAGAAGTCTTTTCAGGAATTTCTATGGGAGCGCTCCTGAAAATGACTAAGCCATATATAGAACAAGATATATTTTATAAATATGGTCAACAAACATTGCATTTCATGAGTACTATCACGGAAGTGAAGTATGGAGAAGGTATAGACGGCTTTGTTCTTTCAATTCGCTCGATCGGGGAAATGCGGAAGTTGGCTGGGCGTTTTATCCAAGAGGAACGCAAGCATACTTTTGATGGTATTCTTGGCCAAAGCACGGAAATCACCAATATTAAAAAGAAAATGTGTAGAGTGGCGACAACCGATTCAACGGTTCTTATCACGGGTGAAAGCGGCACTGGTAAGGAGCTTTTTGCCCATGCGATTCATCATGAAAGCCTGCGGAAGAAAGGTCCTTTTATTGCCGTAAATTGTGGGGCTATTCCTGAGAACCTACTTGAAAGTGAGTTGTTTGGTTACGAAGAAGGTGCATTCACAGGGGCGCGACGTACTGGCAAACCAGGAAAGTTTGAATTGGCTAATGGTGGAACCATACTCCTTGACGAGATAGGAGATATGCCATTGCATTTACAAGTCAAACTATTACGGGTACTACAAGAGCGTACGATTGAACGAGTGGGCGGGACTAAGCCATTAATTACAGATGTTCGAATTATCGCTGCTACCAATAAGAACTTGGAAGAAATGATAAAGACTAACCAATTCCGCAGTGATCTATATTATCGTTTGAGTGTTATACCTTTCCATATTCCTCCTTTGAGGAAAAGAATGGAGGACTTGGAGTTGCTCATTCACTGTTTTATCCAAAAATATAATTTGATTTTGGGAAAAAAGGTTAGAGGCTATACACGTGATGCTTTAGCGAAAATGTTTGAATACCCTTGGCCGGGTAATGTTCGAGAATTAGAGAATGCCATTGAGTATTCAGCTAACGTTTGCCCTAATGCCTTGATTGATGCAAATTATCTGCCGGATCGAATTATTAAGCATGTTACTACTTCACAACCGGCCCAACCCCAAGAGAGTGTTCAATCAATCTTGGATCTAGAGAAAAATGCTATAGTAGAGGCATTAAAAAGGTTTGGCACAAGTAACCTTGCCAAAGAAAATATTGCGAGATCTTTGGGGATGAGTCGTTCAACTCTTTATCGAAAAATTAAAGAGATGGGTATAAATGTAGGATTAATGAAATGAGTAAGTGAGTACTGCATTAAGCTTAGCTATTTACAAAGATATGAATAAGAACTTACCCGATTGGGTAGGTTCTTATTTTTTTATTTATGATAAGAAGATGTATCCTAAAATGATATGATCGCGAATGTATGTCTAGTAAATGTTGGGCGATAGAGAATTGGCACTATTCTTGCAATTGCAATATTGTTGTTAAGGGTCAACATTTTAAAGGAGTGATTGGGAATGTTTATTGTCGGAGAATTAATCAATGCAAGTCGTAAACCTATTAGGGCTGCAATTGAAGCACAAGATGCGGCAGTAATTCAAAAAGTAGCTGTAGATCAATTTGAAGCGGGTGCCAATTATATCGATGTCAATGCCGGGATTTTTGTACATAAAGAGGCCGATTATTTAAAGTGGCTTGTAGAAGTTGTACAAGAGGCTACAGGTGCTCCATGTTGTATCGATAGTCCAGATCCAAGGGCTATTGAAAAAGCGCTATCCGTGCATCGCGGAGTCGCCATGATTAACTCCATCTCTTTAGAGAAAGAACGCTACGAAGGCCTCTTACCGTTGATCGCCGGTACAGAACACAAGGTTGTTGCATTGTGCATGAGTGATGAAGGTATGCCTGAAACATCGGATGCTAGGCTCGCCGTAGCAGATAAGCTTATCAATGGTTTAGTACAAAATAATATCTCCTTGGACAATATTTATGTCGATCCGCTCGTACAGCCAGTGTCCACGAAAGATGAATTCGGAATCGAATTTTTAGAAGCAGTTGAAAAAATCATGACGACCTATAAAGGGGTTCACACGATGTGTGGTTTGTCGAACATCTCTTACGGTTTACCCGTCCGTAAGCTCTTGAATCAGTCGTTTGCCGTAATGGCGATTGATCGAGGTTTAGACGGCTTAATCATAAATCCTTTAGATAAACAGATGATGGCTAATATAATAGCCGCCGAGACCATAGCGGGACGCGATAGCTATTGCGCTAACTATTTAGGTGCGTACCGGGGAGGCAAATTTGAATAAGAGGAGAATTAAAGAAAACGCTGTCGGACATATGCCGGGCGAAGGCGATTAAGAAAAGATTATAGGCTACCTGCTTAGCAGGTAGCCGCTTTTACATCTCAAGGTCACAATCCTAAAGGAGGGAGATGCCTTATGAATACGGTTGTTCTCAACAATTTCCCGTGTGAAATAGAGTTTGATGCTCTACTAAAAAAGTTACACATTAAGAAAGAAAGCAGCTATTTAGCCGAATTAGAGATGATGGCAGCTGAAGCGCAGTTGATAGCAAGACCCAAAATAGTTTATAAAGAGGCAACTATTGAAGTAAAAGGAGATAACTTTGTTGTTGTCGATAAAATCAAGCTTACTAGTCGCCTGCTACGAAAGAACATGGAAGCGGCGCTAACCGCCTACCCGTTTGTTGTTACTTGCGGGACTGAGTTAGAAGCCTGGTCTAAACAATATGAAGATTTTTTTGCAAGTTTTTGTGCCGATACGATTAAAGAAATGGTACTACGTACTGCTATAAAAATTTTTGAAGAACATCTAGATAAAGAGTTTGGCTTGGGTCATGCTGTCAATATGAATCCGGGCTCATTGGCTGAGTGGCCAATCACTGGACAAATACACCTATTTAATCTATTAGGTAATGTAGAAGAGTTAATCGGGGTTCGACTTACAGATAGTTACCTTATGCTTCCGGTTAAGAGCGTCTCTGGAATCCGGTTTCTCAAAGAAGGAACGTTTGAAAGTTGCCAATTGTGTCCCCGAGAGAATTGTCCCAGTAGAAAAGCACCATATGGTTCATAAGGGCCACGATAGTATGCGTTTTAATAAATATCTTAAAATGAGATATTTATCCCCAGTTAAAAAAGTCAAATATTCCCTTTGATTTCAAGCTAAACGTGAGGTTAGATGATCATAAAAAATATTAGCTCATCAAATTAGTCTCAAAATAAGATATCAAATTAATCACTAATTTCATCATTAGATTGAAAATATTCGTCCGAAAATGAGATATGAAACTTTAAGATTTGGACCATAAGGCTCAAATACTGGCTTCGATACACCATTTGGACTTGGCATAGTAATTGCATAATCTAAGTTAAAGAGTAAAAACGATTGAAAAATCAAAGTATTAAAAATATTTTAAAGGAGAAGCAGGAATGTCTAATCTGTATGATATTCTTATTGTTGGTGGCGGCCCGGGTGGGCTGGCTGCAGCGATTTATGGATCTCGATCGCGTTTGAAAACTGGAATTTTAGAAAAAGGCAGGTTAGGTGGTCAAGCAGCCACTACCGAAGAACTAGAGAACTATCCAGGATTCTCCCGAGGTCAGACGGGACCAGCGTTAATGGAAAGTATAGCTGAGCACGCTATTAGCTTCGGGACAGAAATTATTCGCGAAGAAGTCATTGGGCTGGAATTGGAAGGAGCTATAAAACGAGTCAAAACCAAAAGCGGTCATGAATACCTAGCGAAGACCATTATTCTTGCCACCGGGGCTGAACCAAAATCCTTAAACATTAAGGGAGAACATTCTCATAGAGGGAAGGGCGTATCTTATTGCGCCACCTGTGATGCCGATTTCTTCGAAGAACTGGATGTAATTGTAGTCGGCAATGGGGATGCCGCCATTGAAGAAGCAATGTATTTGACCAAATTTGCTGAGACGGTGACTGTCATTGTGAGACGCGCAGAAGGGGACTTAAGATGTAATAAGAGAAGTGCGAAAAGAGCTTTCGGCAATCCGAAGATTAAATGGGCTTGGAATTCTGTTTTGGAGGAAATAAGCGGAGATGGTCTGGTGGATAGTGTTGTCGTTAAAAACCTAAAAACCGGGGAGCTCTCTGTGATGGAAACCAATGGTGTGTTTTTCTTTGTTGGAACTGTTCCGAAGACCACTATGTTACAGGGCAAAGTCAGGCTCAACCAAGAAGGATATATTATAACGAATGATCTGATGGAGACATCTGTGCTCGGAGTATATGCGGTGGGAGATGTTCGGGAAAAATTCCTCAGACAGGTGGTTACAGCGGTTAGTGACGGAGCTATCGCAGCTGTTGCAGCTGAGAAATACCTCGCTGAAAAGGAAGGCGTGGAAAGAAGCCCTGAACAGCAAAAAATATCTTAAAGGAGGGGATAAAATGTTGATACTTACAAAAGAGAATTTTGCAACAGAGGTTCTGAATGCAGAGGGACTGATACTGGTCGATTTTTGGAGCGAAAAATGTGAACCTTGTAAAGCTTTGATGCCCAGAATTCATGAATTGGCGGAAAAGCACCATGGAAAGGCAAAATTTTGCTCCTTAGATACTAATGGTAACAAGCGCTTGGCGATGGCTCAAAAGGTTTTAGGTTTGCCTACGATACTCTTCTATCGAAATGGAGAAAGAATTGCTGAGTTAACCACGCAAATTTCCGTTGAAGATGTAGAAGCCAAACTGCTTGAACTGGTGTAGGCCAACTTCTAAAATAGCAAAACTATGGAAAGGGGAAATGTGTAAATGCTGAAAGGTAAAAAGGTAGCTATTCTTGGTGACCGTGATGGTATTCCGGGCCCAGCTATTGAAGAATGCCTGAAATCAGGTGGCGCAGAAGTAATATTCGTTACCACAGAATGCTTCGTTTGAACTGCGGCTGGAGCAATGGACCTGGAAAATCAAGCGCGTATTATGGGGTTTGCGGAAAAGTACGGTAAAGAAGATTTGATCGTGGTTTTAGGAGGCGGGGAAGCAGAAGCTTCCGGTCTGGCTGCGGAAACCGTATCTACCGGAGATCCCACGTTTGCAGGTCCATTAGCCGGAGTCCAGTTGGGACTCAAAGCTTACCACATTTTTGAATTGAAGGATATGGTTGATCCCGCTGTCTATGATGAGCAGATCAGCATGATGGAAATGGTACTTGATGTCGACACAATTGTTGAGGAAGTAAAGACCTATCGTAAATAGCTTGCGAGTGGCACATAGAGGTGATTTGATGAATTTTCCTGTTATTAAAGGTGCTGCCTATGGGCTGGTTCATGCTACTGACATGCTTGTCCATCATGGTACTACTCAAACCATGGAACGGGCTAAAGATGCTAAGTCAGGACATCTTGAAAAGCTTCCGGGGCATCTAAGAAGTTTTGAACAAGTGGCTGATTATCCTCCGAACCAGGTATACATCGGGAATATGACCCCTGATGAATTAAGGGAGGTTCCACGTCCCTGGTATAAGCAAGCAGGCTTTGGAAAGAGTCATGACGGAAAATTCGGTGCGATTATCCCAGAAGATGAATTTATAGGCTTAATGAAAATGGCTGATGCCTTTGAATTGGTAATTCTGGAAGAGCAGTTTCAATTAAGAGTCAAAGACAAAATTGTTGCTCATCCGATTCTGGGAGCTATCAAAGATATTAACAAGCTTGATAAAAATCCTGGTACTTCGGAAGAAATCCGGAAATTAGTTGAAGAGCACATTGCGCAGCCGATGTACTCTGCCGGCAAGCTGGTCGGGTGTGTGAAAAGAGCGCATGAGTTTGATGAAGCGTTATCAGACCATGTAATGTATGAGAATCTTGTGTCTAAGGCGTCTGCTGCTTTTGCCCTGCAATTACTTTTGAGCAAAACCAAATTAAAGGCGGAAGAAATTGAATATATCATCGAGTGTTCTGAAGAAGCTTGCGGAGACATGAATCAAAGGGGCGGGGGGAATTTCGCCAAATCTATTGGTGAGATGTGTGGCTGTGTTAATGCAACAGGCTCTGATACCCGTAGTTTCTGTGCAGCGCCCGCACATGCATTGGTAGAAGCGGCTGCGCTTGCCCAGTCTGGAATTTATAAGAACATTGTGGTATTGGCCGGTGGCTCTTCAGCAAAATTAGGCATGAATTCAAAGAATCATGTTGAAAAGGGAATGCCGGCTTTTGAAGATGTGTTAGGCTCCTTTGCAATTCATATCGGGGAAAACGATGGGGTAAGCCCGATGATCCGTACTGATGGTGTTGGTAGACATAAGATTGGTTCGGGTTCGTCGCCACAGGCTGTAATGACTGCTATTGTAGCTGACCCCTTAGACAAAATTGGCTATAAGATACTGGATGTGGATCGTTACGCAGCAGAAATGCAAAACCCAGAGATCACCGAGCCTGCCGGAGCGGGTGATGTCCCCCTGGCTAATTATAAGATGATTAGTGCTTTAGGGGTCAAAAGAGGGGATTTAGAAAAAAAGGATCTGCAGAAAGCTGTTGACAGTTTTGGCATGCCTGGATTTGCTCCCACTCAGGGACACATTCCCTCTGGGGTTCCTTTCATCGGACACGCACTGGAAATGATCCTGTCAGGGAAAATTCTGCGGGCCATGATTATTGGCAAGGGAAGCCTTTTCCTAGGCAGGATGACCAATCTTTTTGATGGTGTCTCCTTTATTATTGAGAAGAACAGCGGATTTGCTGAGTCAGGCTTCGATAAGCAAGAAGTACGGGGAATGATTGCTGAAGCAATGCGAGATTTCGCCAAGACTCTTGGCGGAGAATAATTTTAAACATAGTTGCTTCAATGGTAGGTGAAATAATGGGTAAAAACCTTATTAAAACAGCAATCGCGGAGATCTTTGGGGAAATGGCTCAAGCTTTAGAGACAGGTAGTATCGCTAAAAGTTGCAGGGTTGGTCTAACAGTCTTGGGCAGTGATCACGGACCTGAGGAACTTGTGCGAGGAGCGGAATTGGCCCAGAAGCAAGATCCAAATATTCAAGTAGTTATTATCGGCAGCGGAGTAGAAACCCAATTGGAAACTGTGGCTGCCTTGGATGAAAGAGAAGCTCATGCTGCCATGGATGAGATGTTGTTGAACCATAGCCTGGATGCAGCCGTTACTATGCATTACAATTTTCCGATTGGGGTATCCACTGTGGGGAAAGTTATTACCCCGGGCAAGGGGCAAGAGCTGTTTTTGGCGACAACAACAGGGACGTCGGCAACGGAGCGAATTACCGCTATGCTCAGAAATACTATTTATGGGATTGCGGTTGCCAAGGCTTGCGAAAATCCCAAACCAACAGTAGGCGTCTTGAATATTGAGGGCGCCAGGCAAGTGGAAAGAGCCCTGAAAAAGCTCAAGGCGGGTGGCTACCAAATCGATTTTGCAGAGTCCGCCAGGAGCGACGGCGGTATAGTTATGAGGGGCAACGACCTGTTACTGGGTGTTCCAGATGTTATGGTAAATGATAGTCTAACCGGAAACGTCTTAATGAAGGTATTTTCCGCATACAGCACCGGAGGTACTTATGAAGCGGTGGGAAGCGGATATGGACCCGGTGTGGGAGAAGATTACGACAGGATTATCTGCATTGTTTCCAGAGCGTCTGGTGCCCCCGTGATTGCCGGAGCCATCCGGTTTGCCGCAAATTGCGCTAAAGGGAATTTGCGGCAAAAGGCTAAAGCAGAGTTCGCCGCAGCCAAGAAAGCCGGTTGGGAGACTATCGTTAAATCATTGAGTGCTAATGCCTTGCCGAGCAAACAAGACGATGAAAAAGTGGCAGTATCTCCCTCGAAAAAAGCGGTTACTGATTCCATTCCCGGGGTAGAAGTCATGCAGTTGGAAGACGCAGTTCAGGTGTTATGGAAAGCCGGCATTTATGCGGAATGCGGCATGGGCTGTACCGGACCCATCGTGATGATTGCTCCGGAAGACAGGGAGAGGGCATTAGAATTACTGAAAGCTAAGGAATACCTGTAATGAAATACCTAATCGTCACTAATAATCCGGCGGTTGCAGAAAAAAACGATAACATGTTATTTGTGGAAGGTTCTGCAGAAGAGACTTTGATTAAGGTACGAGATCTAGTCCATGAAGGATATGAACTAATCAGCCACCCTCTAGCTGCTAGTTTAAGGATGATGTTTTCACCGTTTCGCTCCGTAATCTTAGGGAAAAAGTCGACAAAAGTAGATTCCTTCTCTGCTGAGATTATCGAGGATAGCATCATTAAATATAAGAGGCATATGGACTTTCGTAAAAGAGACACAGCGAATGCTGAGGATTACAAAATGATAGACCTGATACTGTTAGAAGCGGCTTTAGCTGAGCAACCTGTTACTTGGTGATTTTTGAAAAATAATAGGGAGGTGAACGTTGTGAAACTGGAAATTGGCCGGATTTATATTAAAGACATTCAGTTAAGCAATGAGACTTCTGTAAAAGACGGAGTCTTAACCGTTGATAAGGAGGGATTAATTGCTTACCTGAAAGAAGACGTAAGAATTAAAGATGTCTTAATTGACGTAGCTAAGCCAGGCGAAAAAGTAAGAATTATTCCGGTGAAAGACGTAATTGAGCCTAGGGTGAAAATTCAAGGCGGCAATAATGGTTTTCCCGGGGTTACGTCTAAACAGGCTCAGTGTGGAGAAGGCAGAACCCATGTTTTATATGGTGCCGCAGTTGTAACAGTTGGTGATATTGTGGGCTTTCAAGAAGGTGTCATTGATATGTGGGGTGAAGGGGCTAAGTGGACTCCGTTCTCCCAAACCTATAATTTAACGGTGGATATCCGGGTGATAGAAGGGCTGCAGCCCCATACCCATGAAGAAACTGTTAGGATAGCTGGACTGCGGGCAGCCGAGTTTATCGGGTTAGCAGGGAAAAATTTAACCCCAGACGAGGTACGTACCTTTGAAATTGGCAGTATTTTTGAAGAAGCAGCCAAATACCCTGATTTACCTAAAGTTGTCTACGCCGAGATGAATATTACCCAGGGGTTACTGCATGATACCTATATTTACGGCGTCAATCAATCGTCAATTTTGCCAACACTACTTCATGCCAACGAGGAATTAGATGGTGCAGTAATTAGTGGGAACTGCGTTGCGGCATGCGATAAGATTACTACTTACCAGCACCAAAACAATACCGTGATCTATGACCTGTATGCCCAGCACGGTAAGGAAATCAACTTCTTGGGGGTCATTATGGTCCCTGAACACACTACTTTAGCTGGTAAGCTCCGCGCATCTGATTATACTGTAAAACTGGCAAAAATGCTGGGGGCCGATGCGGTGATTGTATCCGAAGAGGGCTATGGGAACCCTGACTCTGACCTGTTAATGATTTGTAAAAAATGCGAAAAAGCTGGTATTAAAACCGTATTAATTACCGATGAATGTGCGGGAAGAGACGGCATGTCTCAGCCTTTGGCTGACACAGCGGCAGAAGCAGTGGCAGTAGTTTCCGGGGGAAATGTTAGTCACGTGGTTACGCTGCTTCCGGCAGACAGGGTTATCGGCAATGCGGCAGCTATTGCGGTATTGGCTGGTGGTTGGGAAGGTTCTTTATTGGAAGACGGTAGCTTGATGTGTGAGTTAAATGCTGTGATTGGTGCCACATCAGAAATTGGATTCCACAATGTGACCTGCAGACTGTACTAAACTTATATGAAAGGTGGATATCTTATGGCAGATAAGTTTAAAGTTCTCTACTATGTAAACCAATTTTTTGGCCAAATAGGTGGAGAGGATAAAGCAGGTATGCCCCCAGAGTTTAGTCCGAATAAGATTGGCCCGGCAATGGGTTTTGAAGGATTGCTTAAGGGGGAAGGATCGGTTGTCGGCACCATTATCTGTGGTGATAACTACTTCAATGAGAACAAAGATGAAGCCATAGAGACTATTTTGAATATGGTAAAAGAAGCTGCTCCGGATGTGTTTGTCGCTGGGCCTGCTTTTAATGCCGGGCGGTATGGAGTAGCCTGTTCAGAGATTTCCAAGACTGTTGCTGAACACTTGAAGATCCCGGTAGTCACTGGTATGTATGTGGAAAACCCCGGCTTGGATAACTGCAAAGCGATCGCCTATGTAGTCAGTACGAGCGATAACGCTGGCGGAATGCGTAAAGCATTGCCCTTAATGGCGTCACTGGCCTGTAAGTTGGCCAAAGGGATTGAAATTGGGTCTCCTGAAGACGAAGGGTACATTGCTCGCGGTATGAGAAAGACGCTCATTGTGGAAAAAAGAGGTTCACAAAGGGCTGTGGAAATGTTACTTGCCCGCTTAAAAGGTCAGCCTTTTGCAACAGAAATGCCGATGCCTGTATTTGATGTAGTGGCACCTGCTGAATCAATTAAGGAGTTAAGTAAGGCTACCATTGCCTTGTGCACCTCTGGCGGTATTGTACCAGCAGGAAATCCGGACAAAATTCAGTCGGCCAGTGCGCAAAAATGGGGTAAATACGATGTTACTGCAATTAATGCGCTTGAGGCTCCTTGCTATTATACAACACATGGTGGCTATGATCCGATCTATGCCAATGAGGATCCTGACCGTGTCGCACCATTAGATATTTTAAAAGAATTCGAAGATGAGGGCTATATTGGAAAGGTTTATGACTGGTTTTATACAACCACCGGAACCGGAACTGCCGTAAGCAAATCAGTAGAATTTGGTGTGCAAATAGGAGCTGAATTGAAGGCTGCTGGAGTGGATGGTGTTATCTTAACATCCACCTGAGGGACCTGTACTCGTTGCGGTGCAACGATTGTAAAAGAAATCGAAAGATATGGTATTCCTATTGTCCACATGGCTACTATTACGACGATTAGTGAGTCAGTCGGTGCTAATCGAATTGTCCCGACTATTGCTATTCCTTATCCGGTGGGAAATCCGAAGCTTAGTAAGGGCGATGAACATACTTTGAGAAAAGCAATAGTTAAAAAGGCATTGGATGCGTTAACTACCGAAATTACCGAACCAACTCAATTTGAGTAAGAAAATTCTTATGTAGAGAGGATCGGCTATATTATGTCTGATCCTCAAAGAAAAGATACATCAAAAGCTAGATTTGAATTTGAAAGGGGATAAAAAGAATGGCAAACTTTGAAGAACTGTCAAAAAGCGTAATCAGCGGTAATCTCGCCAAAGTTAAAAAGATAACACAGACACTGATAGATGAAGGAGTCTCGCCTCTAGATATCATCAATCAGGGGTTAATCGGGGGAATGAGTGTAGTGGGTGCCCGTTTTAAGAACGGGGAGATGTTTGTACCGGAAGTTCTAGTTGCTGCCAGATCCATGACTGCGGGAATTGAGTTGGTAAAGCCTTTGATATCAGCTGAGAACATGCCTTCAGCAGGCAAAGTTATGTTGGGTACGGTTAAGGGAGACCTTCACGATATCGGGAAGAACCTAGTGGGAATGATGCTCGAAAGTAGAGGCTACAGCATTATTAACGTAGGAATGGATGTTTCCCCGGAAAAATTTGTGCAATTACTAAAAGAGCACAAACCAGATGTATTGGGGATGTGCGCCTTACTTACCACAACAATGCTGCATATGAAAGATACTATCGAACTCATGAAAGAAGAGGGCATCAGAGATCAAGTTAAAGTAATTGTAGGAGGGGCGCCACTGTCCCAGGATTTTGCGGATGAATGCGGTGCAGACGGATATGCGCAGGATGCGGGTTCGGCGGTAGATCTCTGTAATCGGCTCTTGGCGTAAACTTAGAGGGTTTGAAAGGAGAGAGAAGTAAGTGAGTACAACAAAAAGTCGTTATACGCGGGCAAATTATGCGGTCAATCAGACCACCGTTTGGGAAATGCTTAGTGAGGATCAATGTGAAGAACTTTTCATGACAGCGCTTGAGGTTCTAGAACGTACCGGGGCAGAAATCCTGAACGAAGAAGCTCGTAAAATCTTCGAAAAAGCAGGCTGCTGGGTCGATGGCAATCGAGTTAGAATCCCTTCCGCGTTATCAGAGTGGGCGGTAAGAAGTGCGCCTTCACGCGTCACCGTATGTGACCGAAATGGCAAAAGGGCTTTAAAATTAGAAACTACAAACGCTTATTATGGACCAGGTCACGGTAATACCTATGTGATTGACCCCCTGACAGCTGCACGGAAAAAACCGGTTAAGACGGATGTCGCTAAAACCGGCGTTGTTTGTGACGGATTAAAGAACGTTGATTTCGTTATGAGCAACGGTCTTCCCACAGATGTCCCAAAAAGCACAGCAGAAGTTCATGCTTTTGAAGCCTTGGTAACCAATACGACCAAGCCAATTATCCAGTCAATCCAGGGAGTAGAACAAGCACAAGCAATTCTTGACATCGCCACTGCCGTGGCCGGAAGTTTAAGGGAATTCCAAAAGAATCCTTTTGCAGTTTTTCTGATTGAAACAGAAGGAACGCTGGTACATTCCGAGGCGACGTTGGCCAAGGTCCTATTTGCTGCCCGAAACGGAGTTCCCTATATTTATGCGACCAAGCTCATTGCCGGTGAAACATCGCCTGCTACTCCGGCCGGGGCCATTGTCGTAGCTTTGGCAGATGATTTAGTCGGGATATTGCTGGGACAATTAGTTCGCCAAGGAGCCCCTGTGATTGCCGGCGGTTTCTTCACAATTAAAAATCAAGAGACCGGTATCTTGCCTTACGGCGCTCCGGAAGTCAGCCTGATGGGAACAGGAATGGCAAATGTTATGCGTTTCCTTAGGATTCCGAGTTTCGGCTTTGCCGGTGCTACAGACGCTAAAGAAAGCGATGCACAAATGGGCTTAGAAGCAGCATTTTCCATTCTGCATGCCGGTATGAGCGGAACAAGTCTGATTCATGGCTGCGGTCAATTGGAATATGGCCTGACAGGATCTTTGGAATTACTGGTCATGGGCGATGAAGTCATGGGTATGACGCGCAGAATGATGAAAGGCGTCGAGGTAAATGAAGAACGATTAGCCCGAGGCGTAATTGATGAAGTACAGCCAGCAGGACATTACCTGGGTGAAGATCATACTTTAAAATTTTTCCGCTCGGAATTCTGGTGGCCGACAGTTATGAATAGAACAAGGATTGCTGAATGGGAGGCCAATGGGGCGAAAAGTTTAGGCCAACGAGTTAAAGAAAAGACCCAAAGTATAATCAAGACCCACCAAGCAGAGAAACTTTCTGAAGAGGTCCTGAGCAAAATCCAGACAGTCTTAGACAGAGTGGATGCCAGATAGAATTAAATGAGGGTTGAAAGGAGAGTTTGAAGTTGACAACTAGAACAAACTTTAAAGCGTATTCAAGTACCAAGATGAATATATTGTCGGAAGCTCAATGTCATGAATTGGTCATGGCTGCAGTAGAAGCAATGTGGCGCACCGGAACAGATTTCCATGACAAAGAGTCGCTGGAAATTCTAAGAAAAGCAGGCTGCTGGGTCGACGGGAAAAGAGTTCGGATACCGGCAAACATTACAGAACGGTGCTTGAGAAGCTGTCAGAAACACGTTGTGCTTTGCAATAGCCGGACTGGAGCCCGAGAACTGTTTATCGAAGGAAATAATGCTTATTTTGGTTCGGGCCCCTGCACCCCGTTTACCCGAAACCCCTTCACGAACGAAAGACATCGTGCTACCAGACAGTCTGTAGGCTGGGCAACCAAGGTTCTTGATGCCTTGCCAAATATTGATTATGCGATGTCGCTGGGTATTGTTCAAGATGTGCCTCTGTTAGTATCGGACCGCCATGAGTTTGAGCAACAGATTTTACACACCGATAAACCGATTATTACGGTTTGTGTTGATGAATGGGGCCAAGCGGACGTCATTAAGATGGCTGAGATCGTCGCCGGTGGTGAGGAAGAACTAAGACGGAACCCATTTATCTGCCTGTATGCTGAACCGATTTCGCCAGGTGTGCACTGCAAGGAAGCTGCGCAAAAGTTAGTCCTGGGGGCTAAGAAGGGCTTACCGACCATTTATACCCCTTGTATTATGGCTGGAGGAACGGCACCTGCAACTATGGCAGGGGTAATGGTTCAAGGTTTATGCGAAAGCTTGAGCGGTATGGTTCTGAGTCAGTGTACCCGTGAAGGAGCCCCCTTTATTATGGGTGGAGTGTACACTGTACTGGATATGGGTACGACCATCTTCTCCTATGGAGCACCGGAGCTTCACCTGCTCCTAGCCAGCTTAGCTGATGTGGCTCATTATCTGAATATTCCGATGTTTGGTACGGCAGGCTGTACAGATTCTTGTATTATTGATGAACAGGCAGGAATAGAGGCAGCCCTGTCCATCGCTATGACAAATATGTCAGGAGCCAACCTAAATCATGATACAGGTTACTCAGAATACGGGACGACTTCAAACCTCGACCTTGTTGTAATTGCCGATGAAGTATTGGGTATGGCCAGAAGATTAACCAGTGGTATACGTGTTGATCAGGAAACGTTAGCGCTCGATGTCATTGAAAAGGTTGGTCCGGGCGGCAATTTTGCCGATGAAGATCATACCGAAGAGCATGTAGAGGAGAACTATACCCCGAGATTGGTCAATCGCGCCGCTCGCAGTATTTGGGAAAGTACAGGCGGGAAAACACTGACCCAGGTAGCCAATGAAAAAGTTCGAGACATTATTAATTACCACGAGCCCATTCCTCTGCCGAAGGATATTTCCGCAAAGATCAGGGATATTGTAGAAAACGCTGTCGGACATATGCCGGGCGAAGACGATTAAGAAAAGTTTAGCTGCCTGCTTTTGCTTTCGTAAGGAGGAATAGAAATGTCACTGGTATTGGGAATCGATACTGGCGGAACTTATACCGATGGTGTGGTCGTGGAGCTTAGGAGCAAACAGATATTGAAGAAGGCCAAAGCATTGACTACCCGTGAGGATCTATCCATTGGCATTCGAAACTGTATTACTAATTTGGATTTTGAAGATTTTAAGAACATCAGTGCGGTTTCGCTATCAACCACATTAGCAACTAATGCAATTGTAGAAGGTCGCGGGTGTAAGGTGGGCCTTTTGATGATTGGCTATAATTCCACTGATTCACTCCCTGCAGAACATAACTATGTTCTGCAGGGAGGGCACAATCTCAAAGGCCGTCCCAATGCAGAACTAGATCTGGAAAAGACCCGCCAAGCTATTTGCGAGCTAAAAGGTAAAGTAGATGCCATAGCTATTTCGGGATATCTTAGCATAAGGAATCCTGAACACGAAGTTGCTGTAATGGGTATGGTGAATGAAATTTTGGATCTTCCGGTGGTATGTGCTCACCAGCTAACGACTTCCTTAGGATTCCATGAAAGGACAGTTACAGCAGTTCTCAATGCTCGCTTAATTCCAATCATTACCGAATTAATTGAATCTGTAAAAAAGGTGCTTGGCGAAAAAGGGATAGAGGCACCCATTATGGTCGTTAAAGGCGACGGGTGTATGATGGGCGAGGCTTTAGCGCGTGAAAAGCCTATCGAGACTATTTTATCGGGACCGGCTTCCAGTATCATAGGAGGAACTTTTCTTACTAAAACTTCTGATGCTCTTGTGCTTGACATGGGTGGAACCACAACTGATATTGCCATTCTAAAAAATGGAGTGCCTAAGATCAATCAAGAGGGGGCAACAGTAGGTGGTTGGCTTACGCGTGTTCAAGCTGCACAGATCTATACCTATGGCCTAGGCGGAGATAGCTATGTCCAAATTAGCAAAGATGGTGAAATTCAGGTAGGTCCCCAACGGGTATGGCCCTTGTCTGTGGTTGCGTACCAACATCCTTATTTGGTCGATGAATTGAAGATGAAATTTGATAAGACCTATGATCTTATGTTTGCCCAAGCAACAGATTGTTTCATGTTCCTTAAGCAAGCAACATTTGAAGAATTGAATGACCAAGAAAAAGAAGTTGTTGAAATTCTTCAACATGGACCAAGAAGTTTATATTATCTAACCCAAAGGATGAATCTGGATCCTAACCTGCTAAATTTACAACATCTCGTTAATTTGGGAGTATTAGCCAGAATATCACTTACTCCCACTGATCTCTTGCATGCCAAAGGGACCTATCATCAATGGAACCGAGAAGCAGCGGAAATAGGCGTAGAAGTCTTAGCAAGCCGAATGAGAGTAAGCTCGGAAGAGTTTATTCGACTGGCTTCAGAAAAAATAATCAATGACCTTTGCATTACCTGTCTTCAGAGTCTTGTAGGCTGTGATGCGCAAAACATTAAGATAAAAAATACACCAGATGTCATGTATTTCATAGAAAAAGCCTTATCACCCAAACAAGATCAAGGATTTGACTGTTCTTTTAAAATCAATATGCCAATTGTTGGCATAGGCGCTCCGGTTAGGGCTTGGTTGCCAGCTGTAGCAGAGAAGATGAATACCTCTTTGATTATTCCGGAGCATGCTGAAGTAGCCAACGCTGTTGGGGCCGCAACTGGTAAGATCATGGAAACTATCAAAGTATTGATTAAGCCTGGCGAAAAAGATGGAACCTATCTGATGCATGCCCCTTGGGAATGTAAGATGTTTGAAAGTCTGGAAACTGCAGTGTCCTATTCACTGGACAAAGCAAAGCAACAGGCAAGGCTGGCGGCAAGTAAAGCAGGGGCAAAAGAGTTTGAGTTAGTTGTAAGCCATCAGGATAGATATGCGCAAGCCTCAATGATAGAAAAAGATCTTTATATTGAATCACTTATCGAAATAACCGCCGTAGAACGTCCGGAGTGGGAAAGAGAAGAAATAAAAGAAAAATTCTTTGTGGATTGTGCAGAGCCCGTTTTGAGTAATGCTGGTTGAGTCTTGCTGCCGGAAACACAAAAAAGGCTCAAGGCGCAAAGCTTTGAGCCGCAGCAATTCCTCCCTTTATGTAGGTTTTTATCTGAATATTCTATCTACAAATAAAGCTCAGTGTAATAAATGGAAAATAAGGAATAGTTCGTTTGTGGTGGATGAATTAAAAAAGTACCTATGAAAAACACTAGGTACTTTTGTTAATATTCATAGTATTAATTTGATTATACCTTAGTTGGAAAGCGCTCAGCAAGTATAGTATCAAAAGTGATTCCGTCCCACCCCTGTTTTCTCATAAGAAGTGGAAACGGAATCGGCCCAAAATCCGGCAGTGATGAAATGAAATTACCCTTTCTTGGCAGTGGGGCAACTCCTTGTCATTGGCCGAGATTCTGCAAGGGAGGTGAAAAACCACCGCGGGAGATAGAAAAAATATTTACAATTTATAGATTTTATATTTTTATTTGGTGTTATGATTATACAAAAAAAAATATTATTTTACAATGCTAAATTTTACTCGTTGTAAATCTCTAAAAGCACGATACTAACTGCTGATCGAATACGCGGGCTTACCATGGACTTAGCTTTGGTGGGTGCGTGGGCAAATACCCTTTTATATACTCCCATTTTTTTAATAAGGGAATTTGTTATAGGTACTGTCTAAGAAATTCCTAGAATTGAAAGGAGATTTTCTTGATGGCTACACCGAAACAAGAAGGCTTTAAACACAAAGACATTTGTGAATACACAAAGGATTGGGGATTGTTTGGTAAAGTTGACCCAGTCGTATTCATTCTATCTGCAGTTTTATTAACTGCGTTTACCATATGGGGATTAGTTGACAACAAAGGCCTTGGCGCAGTGGCCGGCGCAGCACTCAAATGGACGATAACTTATACAGGCTGGCTGTACATGGGCGGCGTATTCTTTATTTTAGTCTGGTGTTTCTATATGGCTTACGGCAAATTTGGCCACATAAAACTGGGCAAAGATGATGATGTCCCGGAATATTCGGATTTCTCTTGGTTTTCCATGCTGTTTGGCTGTGGAATGGGCGTAGGTTTAATTTTCTGGTCTGTGGCAGAACCTCTTTACCACTATATGAAAGGTCCTTCTTATGCTGGCGCTCCTGGTAGCGCACAGGCAGCGGAATGGTCAATGGCTATTTCCTTCCTGCACTGGGCGTTGAATGCCTGGGCGGTATTTGTGGTAATTGGTATTGCCATAGGTATTTTAATGTATAAAAAAGGACTCCCCGCCTTGATAAGTACCTGTTTCTATCCTATACTGGGAGACAAAATATATGGACCGATCGGCAAGATAATTGATATTGTTACATTGGTCGCAGTATTCTTCGGTCAATGTACCACGATTGGTTTGGGCGTTATGCAGCTGACTTCCGGGATTAATTTCAACTATGGTGTTCCCATAACGCTGGGGTTAAATGTTGTGGTTCTGCTCGTATGTTGTCTTGTCTATCTGGCATCTGCTTGTCTGCCTATTGAAAAGGGGATTAAGGTCGGTTCGAACATCAGCATGATTGCGTGTCTCGGTATCATGCTTTACTTGTTCCTTGCCGGACCGACTACTTATATTTTAGACAACTTTGTCAACGGCACCGGGCTTTATCTCCAAAACATAGTGAAAATGAGCTTATGGATGGATCCGGTAGAAAAAAGTGGCTGGCTCGGCGGCTGGACCATTTATTACTGGGCATGGTGGATTTCCTGGGCACCTTTTGTCGGCTTGTTTTTCGCCAAGATTTCCAAAGGCCGGACAATCAAGGAATTTGTGCTGGCCTCATTAATTGCTCCTTCGCTGTTTAGTATGATCTTCATGAATATTTTTGGAACAACTGCCTTAAACTTTGAACTATCTGCAGCTACCAAAGGTATCATCTGGAATGCAGTGCAAAAAGACGTGTCAAGTGCTATTTACATTTTGTTTGATCAGTTCCCTGGAGCGGCTCTTCTGGCGCCGGTTCTACTGTTTGTTTCCTTCACCTTCTTTGTGGTATCAGCTGACTCTGCTACGATCGTACTGGGCATTCTGTCCAGCGGCGGCGGCGCTGAACCAAAAACCAGCTTAAAGGTTTTCTGGGGTGCTACCATGGCGGTTGCGGCAGGCGTTTTGATGACCGCTGGTGGTTTAATGGCATTGCAGGCTGCGTCTATTGTGGGAGCATTAGCTTTCACTATTGTTCTGCTCTTCGTGTGCTATACAATACCGAAAATGCTTCAGGACGGCGAGGAGTATTGTAAGCTTGAAACTCCCCAGCAAGTTCCTGTTCCTGATCCAAAGACGGTTTCTCTGTAAAATATAAAAAATAAAGGGGCTGTCTCAAAATAAGTAATTTAAACCTATGCGAGGCAGCTCCTCTCTATGATTATAGTAAAAGGAGTAGCTGAAAATGGAATTCTTGATCGCACTGTCTAAAATCATGATGGTGAACATTGTTTTGAGTGGCGACAATGCGGTGGTCATCGCCATGGCCAGCCGTTGTCTGCCGCCCAAGCAGCAGAAGATGGCCATCTTGTGGGGGAGTGCCGGGGCGATAGGGTTGCGGGTCATACTGACGATCGCGGCGGTAGTATTGCTTAAGATTCCGTATCTGCAGTTTATCGGCGGTCTTTTGCTTGTCTGGATCGGGGTGAAGCTGCTGGTGGAGGACGATCATTGCGAAAACATTGATGCTTCCGATTCGCTGTGGACCGCGATAAAGACGATAATTATCGCCGATATTGTGATGAGTCTGGACAATACGCTGGCTATCGCGGCTATCGCTGAGGGCGATTATTTGCTTTTAGCCCTCGGGCTGGGACTTAGCATACCGCTCATTATCTTCGGCAGCAAGATTCTGGTGATACTTATGGACCGGTTTCCCATTATCGTTTATGCCGGGGCAGCACTGATCGCTTGGACGGCCGGGGTTATGATCAACAAAGATCCGGCAATTGGCATTTATATTTTAGAGTATACGCCCGAATGGCTGTTGCCTGCGGTGATAACGGTAGTCACGGTGGTACTTGGCTACTGGCATAAAAACATGCGGGCCGCTCAAACCGATCCGCCGGATTCGGGGGCAGAAGGGTAATTTACTGCATAGCAGTTTAGTACAAACCTCGATGTGTGTTACATAAGTTTCTTGAGATAGTATTTTTTTGACAAAATACTTTAACATCTTGCGAACACTGCATAGACTAGAAGGAAAATACTTTTGTTTGTAGAATGTGCTACAACATAAGAAAAAAATTAATAACTCCACCATACAGGTGCCTCTCGCTATAGAGGGGAGAATAGGGAAGCTCGGAAGGATTCAAAAAAGAATCCTTAAACGACGCGGTCGCGCCACTGTAATCGGGGAGGAACATCTCTATTATGCCACCGGCTATCCGGGAAGGCGAGGGTGTTCCGAGGAACCGTAAGCCAGGAGACCTGCCTGTTATGGCTGTTATTTACCTCCGCGCCAGGGGTAGTACCAGAAGGACAGGATTTTATGAAAATAGAACCCTAGCCCTTTTGGGCTAGGGGTTTTTATTTGGGCGCAAAATTTTAAAATAGGGGGAGTAGAAATGGATTATCGGACAGCCGTTGAGAGTCTGATTAATGATGCAGCAAAACCGGCCAATAGTTTAGGTTTATTAGAGACGATTTTGAAAAAGATGCTATTGGCGTGGGGGACCATGCATCCTGAAGTGAAACCCTATCATTTAATTTTTGCCGCCGATAACGGTATTGTTGAAGAAGGCGTTGCAGCGGATTCGCCGGAAATAACTTACCTCCAAGCGCGAAATATGGTGGACGGACGTGCGGCGATAGGCTGTTTCTGTAACTTTAACAATGTTCCTTTCTCGGTTATTGATATTGGCATCAATAATAAAAACACTGCAGGAATAAACCGCAAGGTTGCTTATGGCACTAAGAATTTCATGAAGGAAGAAGCTATGAGCCAAGTCGAATTTGACCAAGCCTGGAAAGTTGGGCGAGAAATGGTCAGTTATGCCATTGACACGCAGGGGGCCAACCTGATGTCTTTCGGTGAAATGGGAATAGGTAATACGACAACCTCATCGGCAGTTTTACATGCGATGACTGGAATTTTGCCTGAGTTTGTCGTAGGGTACGGAGCTAGTTTTCAGAATAGCGACCTTGTGAAAAGGAAATGTGTTGTTGTTGCTAAAGGTGTTGAGCACCATAGAGAGACTTTCAAAAGTATTGAGGACATTCTACGCTGTGTTGGTGGACTGGATATTGTTGCAATATGCGCGGGTATGATTGAGTGCGCACAGCTCAAAACACCTTTTGTTATTGATGGCTTTATAACAGCAGTTGCATTTGCTTGCGCTGCTAGAATTAATAAAGAAGTGGAACACTATGCCTTGCCTTCACATATGTCCAAAGAACCGGGTATGGCTTACGCTATGCTCCTCGGAAATATTTTGGCTGACGATGTGCCGATTAGAGCCAATCTGGCTTTAGGAGAAGGTACGGGGGCAATATTGATGATAACAATGCTAAAAACGATGACTTACACTATCTACAATATGGCAAGACGCTCTGATATTGAACCAAGTAATTCGGAGTTGCCGCAACTGGCCGCGATTTAGCGTTATTTTTGCTGGTAAGCAGGAATTGACGGTCATTGTAGCAAAATTATCCCCTTTAAACATGTTCTAAGTTGAAGCAGGGGGAAGTTTTTGTGCATAACTACAACAGGTTTGCTTTGGCTGAAATAGTCAATACTCAGATATTGCAAGAGATCCAGGATAAATTTTCGGAAACTACTGGAATAGCGGCCGTTGTTGTTGATGCTGACGGCAAGCCTGTAACCAAACCGAGCAAATTTACCGATTTTTGCAGCTATGTTCGTTCTTTTCCCGAAGGGTTGGCACGATGTATGGCTTGTGACGACCGGGGCGGGCGGAAGGCTATGGAATGGCAGCGCCCGTTTGTCTACCATTGCCATAGCGGGTTAACCGATTTTGCTGCCCCAATTATTGTGCAAAATGAATATGTAGGCGCTTTGTTAGCTGGCCAAGTTGTACTGCCACAAAAAGATTTTAATACCAAACATGAAATATTTAAACGTTTATCTCATATGGGGATGAATGATAAAATCTTATCAGAATTGTTTGATGCAGTTGAGGTTACACCGGAAAACCGGCTTAAAGCGGCTGCTGATTTGCTGCATATCATGGCAAACTATATTGTGGAAATGGGAGTTACCAATATCGTCCAGAGAAAGTTGATGGAAGAGCTCAAAGCAAAAGCTGAGCTGGAGAACTTGCTACGCGCCGCTGAAATGAAAGCCCTTCAATCACAGATTAACCCGCACTTTCTCTTCAATACACTAAATACCATTGCCCGCCTGTCTTTATTGGAGGGAGCGGAGCGGACACAAGAAGTTGTTCATGCTCTCGCAGATCTGTTGCGTACTAATTTGCGGGATATTGAGGAAATGCGCACACTCGAAGAAGAAATTAAATCAATTGATGACTATTTAACTATTCAAAAGGTGCGCTTTGGTGACCGGATCCAGGCATTTATCGATATCGACTCTACCATGCTGAAAACATCGGTTCCCGCCTTGAGTTTGCAACCATTAGTCGAGAATGCCATCATACACGGTCTTGAACCGAAACGAGATGGCGGGTCGATTCGGATTAGCGGACACACCGAAAGCGATAAGGTAGTCATTGTTGTGTCAGATACTGGGGTCGGTATTTCACCAGAGCGGATTAGTACCATTTTCAAAGTGGAAAAACGGGCCAGAAAAGGCCATACGACCGGACTCGGAGTAATCAACGTACACAAGCGTATTCAGCATTATTTCGGCGATCAGTTTGGTTTAAGTATAGAAAGCAAAGTAGGCGAGGGTACTGATATATTTATACACTTGCCCACCTGCTCCTAATTGCAGAACATAAAAGGAGAGGTATGTATGTATACACTCATGATTGCCGATGATGAACAACTTGAACGCCAGGCGCTCAGATTTATCATTGAAAAAAACTGCCCGGATATACAGGTGATCTTAGAAACTGGAGATGGCAAAAGCGCTATAATGGTAGCTGCTGCAGAAAAACCGGATATTGTTCTCATGGATATTCGGATGCCGGAAATGAGTGGTTTGGAGGCAGCCCGCACGATACGGTCAGAACTGCCAGATACGACTATTGTTATGCTTACTGCTTTTGATGAATTCAGCTATGCGAAAGAAGCCCTTTCGATCGGAGCTGTGGAATATTTGTTAAAGCCGCTGCGACCTAAAGATTTATTGGAGACATTACATGCGGTTACCGAGAAAATCGGACAGCGAAAACGCAAAGAACAGCAAGAAGCTGAGCTCAGGAAGAACCTGGATGAGGCCATGCCGTTTATCAAAAACTCCTTTATCCACGACCTTGTATCAGGCAAGGTAACGGACTTAGCCAATTTCCGTGAGCGAGCGGCTTTTCTTGGTATTACAGCCGATTCTGGCGCAATATTGGTTGCTAATATTGATAATTTTAGGCAAATCACCTGTAGTGCTTCAGAATTGGAACGGCAGGTAGTCAAACAGCGCGTATACCAGCAGGTTTGTAAAATTGTTGGCAAAGAGATTCTGGTTATCCCTTTTGGCGGTGACGAGATTATTATTTTGATGGGTTATGAGGGTGAGGTTAAGCCAGAGCAGGTTGAACACCAGGTAAGAGAGACGGCCCAGAAGATTAGAGACGGCATAACAGAGCTTGGAGTTAGCCTGACGATCGGAATTGGCCGCTACTATAGTGATCCGCTGCAAATCCATAAGTCATATCTTGAGGCAGTAAGCGCCGAACAGCAAAAATTTTATATGGGAGATAATCAGATTATCCACATTGATGATCTTCCTCACCTCAGCGCGGTATCATTTCGGTACCCCTTCAATTATGAGCGGAGTCTGCTTGATAAAGTTCGCTGCGGTGAGCGGCAGCAGGCGAAAGAAGCCTTGCGTCAGCTTTTACACGAGATTTTTTCGGCCAAGGCCAGTATTGAAACAGTAAAAGCCTGTGTATTAGAGCTCTTAATTGTGTTATCAAGAGCTGCTGTGGAGGGCGGAGCCAATCTTGAGCAGCTGACGCTGCTAAATTTTAACTGCATTAATCACTTAATGGGCTGCGCTGACCGGGAAGAAGTACGCCGCTGGATTTTGGATGCTTTGGACCAATTTATGGATAATATGCTGGAACACCGCACAAGTATGAATGTGAGATTGATTAACAAAGCTTGTGCATATATCGTTGAAAATTTCCATAAAAGTATATCCTTAGATGAGGTTGCGCAGACAGTTCATCTGAGCCCCTATTATTTCAGCCGGATTTTTAAGGCAGAAAAGGGCTGCAATTTTGTCGACTTTTTGACAAAAGTAAGGATTGATAAAGCAAAGAAACTGCTGCAAAACCCGGAGCAGACGGTTGTTCGTGTAGCAAGCGAGGCCGGTTACCAGGATGCCAGCTATTTCTGCCGGGTATTTCGCCAGGAAGTTGGGGTTACACCCAATCAATACCGGACCCAACTTAAGAACAGTAATAAAGCTAGCAAAGTGGATAATCTTCCACAACAACAACCTTCTAAAATACAACAATAAAATACGATTGACCTGCCTGGTGTTGCCAGGGGTTAAGATGACCATAAAAAAGACTGTGAAAAACAGTCTTTTTTTGTTTTTATCCGCAAAAGAACAATACATCACAACGAAATACCATGAAGGTAAAAAAACAGCATTGCTTGTGGAAATAGTGCCTTGCCGGAGTGCGCAAATATGTCCTGTGGTCTGGCGACTTCATCTCAAGGTAATTTTGCAAAAAAAGCAAATTAGTATGGAGAAAGGAAATATTCAGTCAATCCACATTGGTACGATTGTGAGGTATTGGTATGATTCAAGAAAAGCCGCGAGTGGTGCAGGAATACGTGCCAGGCAAACAGGTAACGCTGGCACACCTGATCGCCAATCCCAAAAAAGAGTTATGTGGAAAGTTAGGTATTGTGGATACCGGCGCAATCGGCATCTTAACAATTACCCCCTGTGAGGCAGCCATTATTGCGGCAGATGCAGCCACAAAAACAGCAGCTGTACAAATTGGCTTTATGGACCGCTTTACCGGTTCGGTGGTGATCACCGGTAATGTCTCAGCTGTGGAAGCCGCGTTAAAGCAGGTCATCAATCTATTAGCAGACGGACTTGGGTTCTCAGCCTCCAAACTGACAAGGTCGTAATAGCAATATGATTATGTTGGTAGGTCCTGTGGGCGCAGGTAAAACATCTTTGATCAATGCACTTAACCAAGATTGCCGCAAAGCCGAAAAAACATCAAGTATTTGTTTCTGCGATGGAGCCATCGATACACCTGGCGAATATGCACAAATGCCGCGCTTCTACTCGGCATTGGCGGTGACAGCCACCGAAGCGAAAATGGTGCTTATGGTGCAGGATGCTACCGATATCCGGATAACACTTCCGCCAGGTTTTGCCGCCATGTTTCCGCGGCCGGTAGTGGGAGTGGTCACAAAGATAGATGCCCCTGGCGCTGACCAGGAAAGAGCTAAGCTTCGTCTTTTAGAGGCGGGAATCCAAGAGCCTTTCTTCTATGTTTCCGCATACACTGGAGCAGGCTTGGCTGATTTAACAGAATATTTCGTACGAAAGGAGGTGTAAACAGTGAGTGAAGCGTTAGGTATGATCGAAACCAAGGGTTTGGTAGGAGCTATTGAGGCTGCTGACGCGATGGTAAAGGCAGCGAATGTTGTATTGGTAGGTTATGAAAAGATTGGCTCTGGTTTGGTCACTGTTATGGTACGTGGTGATGTCGGTGCCGTTAAAGCTGCTGCTGATGCTGGTGCGGCTGCCGCCAGAAATGTTGGTGAAGTTGTTTCTATTCATGTTATTCCCCGTCCTCATGTGGACGTTGAAAAGATTCTTCCTAAGGTTAAGTAAGTCATAATTTTGGAGGTGTAATTACATGCAAGATCAGTTGATCGAGAAAGTAATGGATGAAATTAAAAAGCGCATGGAAACAGGTGCGCCAGCCGCTCCTGCTCAAGAGGCAGTAAAAGCAGCTGTTAACCCTGGTATTACCGAATTTGTTGGAACAGCCATCGGTGATACCATAGGTTTGGTTATCGCCAACGTAGATCCCATTCTGCATGAAAAAATGAAACTTGATCCTAAATATCGCTCAATCGGTATTCTCGGTGCCCGTACTGGTGCTGGTCCGCACATCATGGCTGCTGACGAAGCTGTTAAAGCCACCAATACCGAGATCGTAACAATTGAGCTCGCCCGCGATACCAAAGGCGGCGCAGGTCATGGTTGCCTAATTATATTCGGAGCCGAAGAAGTATCAGATGCTCGC
Organism: Sporomusa malonica; assembly: GCF_900176355.1. Classification (GTDB taxonomy): domain Bacteria; phylum Bacillota; class Negativicutes; order Sporomusales; family Sporomusaceae; genus Sporomusa; species Sporomusa malonica. The sequence continues at coordinate 293,511 of NZ_FWXI01000001.1, forward strand.
CGCGCGATCGAAGTTGCCCTCAAAGAGCTTGATCGTACATTCGGTGATGTATACGCTAATGATGCTGGCCATCTTGAAATGCAGTACACTGCCCGTGCCAGCTATGCCATAAACAAAGCTTTCGGCGCTCCTATTGGCAAAGCATTCGGATTAATCGTTGGCGCACCGGCTGCAATTGGTGTTCTGATGGCCGATACAGCTGTAAAAACTGCCAGTGTTGAAGTGGTTGGTTATGCTAGCCCTGCAGGCGGCACCAGTTATTCCAATGAGGTTATTCTCATGGTAACCGGTGATTCAGGCGCAGTACGTCAATCAGTCATTTCGGCCAGAGAAGTAGGCAAAAAATTACTAGAAGCTATGGCTGGTCCGGCTCCGTCCGTAACAACGCCATACATCTAAGAACAGGGGGGAATTGAGATGAAAAGATCAAAACGTTTTGAAATGTTGGAAGCCCGCCCTGTAAACCAGGATGGTTTCGTAGTCGAGTGGCCTGAAGTTGGCTTGATGGCTATGGGCAGCCCCAACGATCCTAAACCCAGTATAAAGATAGAAAATGGCAAAATCATTGAGATGGATGGAATTCCTCGTTCGCAGTTTGACTTTATCGATCAGTTTATCGCTGATTATGCGATTGATACCTCGATCGCTGATAAAGCAATGGCTATGTCAGATACTGAAATAGCCAAAATGCTTGTTGATATTAATGTATCGCGTGACGAACTTGTAAAAATAATCCGTGGTTTGACTGCAGCTAAGATTGTTGCTGTACTCAACACTATGAATGTTGTGGAAATGATGATGGCTCTGCAAAAAATGCGGGCCAGAAAGATTCCTTCCAACCAGTGCCATGTTACTAATCCTCAGGATAACCCAGTTTTGATTGCTGCTGATGCAGCCGAGGCTGCTATGCGCGGTTTCGATGAAATGGAAACAACCGTAGCTGTTGTTCGCTATGCACCGTTTAATGCTCTGGCTCTGCAAGTCGGCGGCCAGGTTGGACGCGGCGGCGTACTGATCCAGTGCGCTCTGGAAGAAGCAACAGAATTGCTCTTAGGTATGAGAGGCATTACTGCTTATGCCGAAACCATCTCGGTTTATGGTACTGAAAATGTATTCGTAGACGGTGACGACACTCCTTGGTCTAAGGCATTCTTAGCCTCAGCATATGCTTCCCGTGGTCTGAAAATGCGTTTCACCTCCGGCACAGGCTCTGAAGTTCAAATGGGTTATGCTGAAGGCAAATCCATGCTGTACCTTGAAGTCCGCTGCATCATGTTAACCCGCGGCGCTGGCGTACAAGGTCTCCAGAACGGTTCTGTCAGCTGCGTTGGTGTACCTGCTGCTGTTCCGTCTGGTATTCGCGCCATTCTTGGCGAGAACCTCACAGCTGCCATGCTTGATCTGGAAGTTGCTTCCAGTAATGACCAAACCTTTACCCATTCGGATATTCGCCGTACTGCCCGTACCCTGATGCAAATGCTGCCAGGCACTGACTTTATTTGCTCAGGCTATAGCGCAACTCCGAACTATGATAACATGTTTGCCGGCTCTAACTGGGATGTTGACGACTATGATGACTGGAACATCATCCAGCGTGACCTCATGGTAGACGGCGGTCTCAAGCCGGTATCAGAAGAAGCTGTTATCGCTGTTCGTAATAAAGCAGCTAAAGCCATCCAGGCAGTGTTTAAAGAGTTTGGCTTCCCGGCGATTACTGACGAGGAAGTGGAAGCTGCCACTTATGCTCACGGCACCAAAGATATCATTAAGCGGAATGTCATTGAAGATTTAAAAGGCGCCGAAGACATGATGAAGCGCGGTATTACCGGTGTGGATATCGTAAAAGCTCTTGCGAAAAACGGCTTTGTCGATGTTGCTGAAAGCGTACTTGGCACTCTCAAACAGCGTATTTCCGGCGACTATCTCCATACTTCAGCCATTCTTGACAAACAGCTCAAGGTTATCAGCGCCGTAAACTGCAAAAATGACTATAGCGGCCCTGGCACAGGCTATCGCCTCAGTAAAGAGCGTTGGGATGAGATCAAAGACATACGTCAGGCGATTAAACCGTCTGATTTTGACGTGTGATTGTAGGGGAGAGGTGGAGAGAAAATGCAAATTAACGAACAATTGATTCGCGAAATAGTTGGGCAAGTTCTCGCCGGCATGGTACAGCCAGCAGCTGCTCCAAAAGCAGTAGCTGGACGCTCCATGACTCTGGTGGAAAAGGGTGAAGCCCGCCCTGGTACCAGATCTGATGAAGTTATCATTGCCCTGGCTCCGGCCTTTGGCAAATATCAAAATAAAACGATCGTGGATGTACCCCATAGTGATGTACTGCGCGAAATGATCGCCGGTATTGAAGAGGAAGGCGTAAAAGCAAGAGTTGTCCGTGTCCTTCGGACATCTGACGTAGATTTTGCTGCTCATGACTGCACTAAGCTTAGTGGCTCGGGTATTGCCATTGGTATCCAGTCCAGAGGCACTACGGTAATTCATCAAAAGGATTTAGCGCCGCTCAGTAATCTTGAATTGTTCTCTCAATCCCCGCTTTTGGACTTAGAAGCTTACCGGCAAATTGGTAAAAATGCGGCCAAATACGCCAAGGGTGAGTCTCCGACTCCGGTACCCACCAAAAACGACCAAATGGCACGGCCTAAATATCAGGCAAAAGCGGCAGTGCTTCATATTAAAGAAACCGAACACGTCGTTCCCGGCGCTAAGCCGATTGAACTCGAAGTACAGTTTTAACTAGGCGGAGGTGAAAAGAAATGTCTGAAAATAAAATGTTAGAAGATATTGTTCGTGAAGTATTAAAGTCGATGGTTGGTGCTCCTCAAGCTGCCGGAGTCAAAGCTGCTGCGCCTGTTCCTTCAGCCACTCTTTGCCCGGAGCGTGATTATCCGCTTTCCCAAAATCGTCCTGAACTGCTCAAAACTCCTACCGGCAAAACCCTTGACGAGATTACTCTTGATAAGGTTATGAGCGGTGAGGTTAAATCTGAAGACGTTCGTATTACCCCTGAGACCCTCAGACTGCAAGCCGAAATTGCAGATGGTGTTGGCAGATACCAATTTGCCAATAACCTGCGCCGGGCTGCTGAAATTGTTGCTATTCCTGACGCTCGCGTGCTCGAAATTTACAATGCACTGCGCCCCTACCGTTCTACTAAACAAGAACTATTTGCTATCGCTGAAGAAATGGAAGTAAAATATAGCGCAAAAATTAACGCCGCTTTTGTGCGAGAAGCCGCAGAAGTTTACGAACGCCGGAATCGTCTCAGAGCGGACTAAGGTGGGAGCCACATGCCTATAATTGCAGGCGTGGATATTGGAAACTCCACAACTGAAGTTTGTTTGGCCCGGATTGAGCAAGGTCAAATAAAAGAATACCTAACAAGCAGTATTATCAAGACAACAGGGATCAAAGGCACGCTGGCTAATGTACCTGGCATTGTTATCGCCCTGCAGGAGGCACTGAGAAACTCCGGTTTGAATTTGACTCATTTGGATGAGATCAGGCTCAATGAAGCTACTCCGGTTATTGGTGACTTGGCGATGGAAACAATTACTGAAACCATTATTACCGAGTCAACCATGATCGGGCATAATCCTTCTACTCCTGGAGGCATTGGTTTGGGTGTCGGGATGACCGTGACCTTTAACCAGCTTCCGGGGGTAGCCTCAGGCGAAAAGGTCATCTGCCTGATCCCTAAGGGAATTGATTATGAAGATGCGGCTGCGGGGATAAACTCGGCAATGTCTCGGGGTGTTCACATTCAGGGCGCAGTTGCCCGGCAAGACGACGCTGTGCTTATTGTCAACAGACTTAAGGTTAAAATCCCTGTTGTTGACGAAGTAACCTTGATTGAAAAAGTCCCGGTTGGCATGCTGGCTGCAGTTGAAGTGGCCGAAGCCGGCCAAACCATTAAAACGCTGTCAAATCCGTATGGCATTGCTACTGTGTTTAACCTAACCCCTGAGGAAACAAAAATGGTTGTTCCGATAGCCAGGGCCTTAATTGGCAATCGCTCGGCAGTTGTTGTCCGGACACCGGAAGGTGATGTCAAAGCCCGTTCCATTCCGGCAGGCTTCATCACTGTTGTGGGACAGAAGGGCAAAGCCGATGTCGATGTTGAAGCAGGTGCAGCCGCCATCATGGAAGCTGTGGAACGTGTACAACCGGTCATAGATGTACAGGGAGAAGCTGGTACCAATGTCAACGGTATGCTGGAACGGGTTCGCCAGGTCATGGCTGAACTGACCAGTCAGCCGGTTACGGAGATGAAAATCCAAGATGTATTAGCTGTTGATACCTTTGTGCCGCAAAAGGTGCAAGGCGGTTTGGCTGGTGAATTTGCGCTGGAAAGCGCAGTCGCTCTGGCGGCTATGGTCAAAACCAGCAGGCTCCCGATGCAGCAGATTGCCAACAAGCTGAATAATGAGCTGGGTGTACGTGTCGTTATTGCCGGTGTGGAAGCTAATATGGCCATCCGTGGCGCCTTAACAACACCAGGCACCGATAAGCCGTTAGCCATCCTGGATATGGGCGGCGGCTCAACTGACGCGGCTATCATTACCAGAGACGGACGGGTGCATTCCATTCATTTGGGCGGCGCTGGTGATATGACCACAATGCTGATTAACTCCGAGCTAGGCTTACATGATTTTGACTTGGCTGAGGACATTAAGAAATATCCCCTGGCCAAGGTTGAAAGCTTGTACCATGTCAGGCTGGAAGACGGTACAGTAAAGTTCTATGATAGTCACCTACCCCCGCACGTATTTGCCCGGGTAGTTATTCTTAAAGAGGATGGTATGGTTCCCATTCCATTTGATCACGCCCTTGATAAGATTAGGCATGTGCGGCGGGAAGCTAAGAAACGCGTTTTTGTCACCAATTCACTTCGTTCCCTGGCACGGGTTGCACCTACCGGCAATATCAGACACATTGAATTTGTCGTATTAGTAGGCGGTTCAGCCATGGATTTTGAAGTAGCTGATATGGTGACAGATGCACTGGCTGAATATGGGATTGTTTGCGGACGAGGCAATATCCGTGGTAGTGAGGGACCGAGAAATGCCGTTGCTACCGGTTTGGTACTGTCTTATCTCGATAGTGAGGCGTAAATAATATGCAGTCAGATAAAACATCCCAAAAACCTAGCATTATTATTTGCATATTTCCTCATGAAGGGTGCGCAGCTAAGCTGCGTGAAGTTCAGGCCGGTATGGAGGAAGAAGGGGTGCCTTGTTCTCTCCTAACCGGTGAAGAAGTGGATGCCATCGCTCTTGCCTACAGGGGGGCTTATGCTTCGCCGCTCGGGGTAGGAGTAGGCATCAGTACTGAGGGAATGTGTATTCATTACCAGAAACTGCCTGAGCGCCAGCCGCTGTTTGTTTTAGATGGTGAGGACAATTTGGCAGAATGGCGGCGTTTTGGTTATAATGCTGCACGTCTGGTCAAAGGGCTTCCTTTTAAAAGCAAACAGATAGAAGCAGCAGGTAACCAATTGGATACCTCTCAATTATATGCGAGTGTTCGCGAAATTGTCCTTAAAGTACTGCAGGAATTTGCTCAAGGCCATGGGGAGGTGAATACATGGTCAAAAACGCCTTAGGTCTGATTGAAGTAGTGGGCTTGGCTGCCGGTATGGAAGCAGCCGATGCCGCGATTAAAGCAGCTAATGTTGAATTACTTGGCTACGAACTTACCAAAGGTGGCGGAATGGTTGTTATCAAACTATGTGGAGATGTAGGAGCTGTCAAAGCGGCCGTTGATGCGGGTGCTGCTGCAGCCAGTAAGGTCAATAAAGTTTTTTCCACACACGTGATACCCCGTCCGCACCATGAACTGGGCGCAATTGTAATTACTAAGGAAACTGTAGGCAGAAAGCAGGCTGACCCTGCACCAGTAGAAGCCTCGCCACAGTGTGAACAGTCAGCTCCGGCTGAGACTGTAACTCTGGTCGAGCCGGAATCAACTGTGCAGGCAGAGGAGAGCCCGGATATCGAGCCTGCTGCTGAAGCAGAAATAAAAGAGGAACCGGTCCTTACAGTGAATCCGGCTGAGATTTGCAACCTGTGCGGCGATCCTGCGTGCTCACGCAAAAAGGGCGACCCCAGGGTGACTTGCATCCATTACGACAAGAATAAGGAGGATGAATAGTATGCGCGGAGAGGCATTAGGAATGGTGGAAACCAAAGGTTTAGTTGGCGCTATTGAGGCTGCTGACGCCATGGTAAAAGCCGCAAACGTAGTTTTAGTTGGTTATGAAAAAATTGGTTCAGGTTTGGTTACCGTGATGGTGCGCGGTGATGTAGGTGCTGTAAAAGCAGCTACTGACAGCGGTGCTGCTGCTGCCCAGCGTGTTGGTGAACTGGTATCTGTTCACGTTATTCCCCGCCCTCATACGGATATTGAGAAAATTCTTCCTAAGGCAGAGTAATCAGTATAAGTGCTAAGCACTGGAGGTGAGAGGATGGACCCAAAATTACTTGAACAGATTGTCAGCCAGGTACTGGCTGCAATACCTAATGTAGAGCAGGCAGAAAAAGGTATTCCGGTAGGTGTATCAAATCGTCACATCCACCTCTCTGCCGAGCATATTGAAACCTTGTTTGGCAGCGGTCATACCCTTACCAAGGAAAAAGACCTGAAACAGGTAGGTGAATTTGCTGCCAAGGAGACAGTTACCTTGGTTGGTCCTAAGGGTGTTATGCGAGGTGTCCGGGTATTAGGCCCGGTTCGCAAGTTTACCCAGCTGGAGATATCCCGAACTGATGGATTTAGTTTGGGTGTAATACCGCCGCTTAGAGACTCAGGCAAAATTCAAGGATCGCCTGGTATTGTCCTGGTCGGACCCAAGGGCGCAGTTACGCTTACAGAAGGTGTTATCTGTGCTGCCAGGCACATTCACATGCAGGAGGCCGATGCGCGGCAGCTTAAGGTTGCCGATGGTGATCGCGTCACTGTTCAGGTGAATGGCGCCCGAGGTGGAAGCTTCGGCAATGTACTGGTTCGGGTACATCCGGACTTCCGTCTGGAATTTCACATTGATACAGATGAGGCCAATGCCGCAGAGCTTAAGAACGGCGACATGGTTACTCTGTGTCAGGTGGGGGAGAAATAGCGTGGACAATGAAAAACTTGTGGAGTTAGTTACCGCTGAGGTATTGCGCCAGCTTAACCTAAGGGCTGGCTCGGTATCCATGCAGCCTGACGGCCCGCACTATAAAGCGCTGGCTATTTTCACAGGTGGAACCATTGGACTTGAAACAAGCCTGGAAGAACTAAGAGCTCTGCAGGCCATAAACACTGAGCTTACCGTTGTTCTTTCAGAAGCCGCTGAAAAAATCATAGGGATAAACTGGATAAAGGAAAAACTGGGTAGTCACGTGCAGGTTGTTACTACCCAGTCCCCTTATCCAGGGAAATATTTACGGGCCGCCGATATTGTGCTCGTCCCTGTGTTAACCCAAAATACAGCGGCAAAACTTGCATATACCTTGTCAGATACAATGGTATCTACCTTGATTTTTCAGGCTTTAATGCTTGGTAAACCGGTAATCGCCGCGCAAAATGCGGCCGATCCGGAGGATGGCTGGCGGATACAAAAAAGTATGGAAAAAGCCTCGCCGGCGCTTAAGGCAGCACTGCGGGGAAATCTGAATAAGCTTGAAACCTATGGAATTCAGCTTGCGCCTGTGGCAAGCCTGGCTGAAAAGGCAAAAAAAGTATTAATCCCAGTGATTAAGCCGCAAGCGGTGCAGAGCCCGGAAAAAGTCTCAAAAAGAAAAGTAATTGATGCCGATACTGTTAGACGTGCTGCACAGAGTGGGGCGGCTGCTCTTAGTGTTCCACAGGGGACGATTATCACTCCTTTAGCACGCGATATCGCCAAAGAATGTAATATAGAGATTATTTACAGCTAAAGCAGGAGGGTGAATAGAGATGTGGGTAGGAAAGATAATCGGCACACTTGTAGCTACACCTAAAGACGACAGCCTGACCGGTAGTAAACTGCTTATCGTGCAGCCGATACGATTCGGCAATCGTCCGGCCGGTACCCCGATTGTTGCGGTAGATACAATTGGCGCCGGTACTGGTGAAACTGTACTTGTCGTTGATGGAAGTTCTGCCCGGCATGTAACAGGCAACCCGCAAGCAGCAGTGGATGCAGCCATTATCGGCATTATTGACAGCATCGAAATCAATAAAAGCTTACTCGAGGAGTAATGTACCATGAAAGTGTACACCAAAACAGGTGACGAAGGAAAAACCAGCCTGCTGAGCAAAGAGCGGGTATTTAAAGATAGTATCAGGGTACACGCTTACGGTACTGTGGATGAAGCCAATGCGGCCATGGGCCTGGGGAAATCTCTCACAGATAAAGAGTGGGTTATTGATATCATTCATCCGATTCAGCAGGAACTAATATTGCTAAACGCTGATTTGGCGACTGACAGTGTAACCGGCAGCAATAACTATCGTATTACCCCTACTCATGTCGAGCGCTTAGAAAGCATAATCGATACATTAGAACAGCAGCGTATTCCGCAACCGTACTTTGTTACACCCGGGGGAACGTCAGCCAGTGCTGCGCTTGATCTAGCACGTACCATTGTGCGACGGGCTGAACGGTGCATTGTCAGACTTAGACGCACAGAAACGGTACCCACACCTGTTGCACTTTACTTAAACAGGTTGTCCGACTTGCTGTTTGTTTTAGCAAGGTGCGTCGAACAGGAAGAGCTGGTCGCAAAAGTGACCAAAGCTGTAAAGCAGGTTCTTCAAAGTCTAGAGCAAAAAGATGGGGGGAAAGACGTGATGTTGGAAAAAGCCAAAAAGATGATTGAGGCTGCCGAAAAGAAGGCAATTGAAATCGGCGTACCCATGGTTATCGCTGTAGTCGATAATGGTGGCAATCTTGTTGCCCAAGAGCGAATGGACAATGCCTTATTAGCCAGCGTTTCGATCGCACTTAATAAAGCCTATACTGCAGTTGCGCTCAAAATGGGTACAGACCAAGCAGCGGCGGTATCCCAGCCTGGTCAAATGTTATATGGTCTAAATACTACCGATGGCTGCCGGATGATTGTATTTGGCGGCGGTTTCCCCATCTGGGAAAATGGTGTGTTAGTTGGTGGAATTGGTGTAAGCGGCGGATCAGTTGATGACGACATGGCTGTAGCTAAAGCCGGTCTGGCTGCCTATTAAAAAAGGCGGCTGGCACGGAAGGAGGAAGATAAGTGACTATTGATCAAAGCTTAATTGCAAAAATTACAGCAGAAATAATGGCCAGAGTACAGGAGCAAAAACAGGGTGCTGCTGGTGATGGCGGTATTTTTACAACAATTGATGAGGCTGTGGCTGCAGCACGAGCTGCGCAAAAACAGCTGAAGAAATTGTCAATAGAAAAGCGCGAAGAACTCATCAAGGCTATGCGCCAGACTTCGTGTGACAACGCCGAGAAGTTTGCTGAAATGGCGGTAAAAGAATCCGGTATGGGACGCGTAGCTGACAAGGTTCTGAAAAATAAGCTGGTCGCTACCAAGACGCCTGGAACCGAGGACCTGAAGAGCGAGGCCTGGAGCGGGGACTGCGGCTTGACGCTGATTGAAATGGGACCCTATGGGGTAATCGGCTCAATCACGCCAACAACTAATCCGTCCGAAACCGTTATCTGTAACGGAATCGGCATGGTTGCCGCAGGCAATGCTGTTGTTTTTAGCCCGCATCCTACAGCCAAAAACACATCATTGCTTACTATTAAATTGTTAAATGAGGCCATTGTAAAAGCAGGTGGTCCGGCTAACCTGTTAACAGCAGTTGCTGAACCTTCACTGGAAGCAACAAATGCTATGATGCAGCACCCGGACATTAATATGCTTGTAGCCACAGGCGGTCCTGCGGTAGTCAAGGCTGTCATGTCTGCCGGTAAAAAGGCCATCGGTGCCGGTGCCGGCAATCCGCCGGCTGTTGTCGATGAAACAGCTGACATTGAAAAGGCAGCGAAGGATATTATTGCAGGCTGTTCTTTTGACAACAACCTGCCTTGCATTGCCGAAAAAGAGGTTATCGCCGTTGGCAGCATTGCTGATAAACTGATGGCCTATATGCAGCGTTATGGCGCTTACTTAATATCAGGTCAGGATATTGACCGGTTGGCTAAAGTCATTTTGACTGAGAAAGAAGAATTGGTTGCTGCCGGTTGCACGGAGAAGCCCAAGAAGATATATGGAGTTAATAAAAACTATGTCGGTAAAGATGCTAAATACATTTTAAGCCAAATCGGCATCAATGTACCTGACAGCATCCGCGCCGTCATTTGTGAAACCAACGCCGACCATCCGTTTGTTATCGAAGAACTCATGATGCCGGTATTACCCATTGTTCAGGTAAAAGACATTGATGAGGCCATTGAATTGGCGGTCAAGGTCGAGCATGGCAACAGGCATACGGCCATCATGCACTCCAAAAACGTCGATAATTTAACAAGGTTGGCTAAAGCCATTGAGACCACGATATTTGTAAAAAATGCTCCTTCATATGCTGGTATCGGTGTTGGCGGCGAAGGATTTACTACTTTTACTATCGCAGGACCGACAGGCGAAGGACTTACCTCTGCGCGCAGCTTTACCCGCCAGCGTCGCTGTGTTCTTGTTGATGCTCTATCCATTGTGTAACATGATACCGCAAAGGGAGTAGGTGACAGTATGCGGGAAGAGATTATTGCCGCAGTAAAAGCGGCAGGAGTAGTGGGAGCCGGCGGTGCCGGCTTCCCCACGCATGTAAAAATTAACGCCAATGTTGACACTGTTATTGTCAATGGCGCTGAATGTGAACCCCTCCTAAGAGCTCACCAGCTTATCATGGCCAGTGAAAGCGAAAAACTTATCATTGGTCTGAGGGCAGTTATGGTAGCTACCGGCGCCCGCCGCGGGGTTATTGGCTTAAAACGGAAGTATGAAGAGGCCGTAACCAGGCTGCAGGCATCATTAAAACAAATGAATGCGCAAGAAATCGAGCTGTTTTTCCTCCCAGACATCTATCCGGCAGGAGATGAACAGGTACTGCTCCATGAGGTAACAGGCCGGGTTGTCCCTGAAGGCGGTATTCCACTGCATGTTGGTGTTGTCGTCGCCAATGTCGAGACACTGATCAATGTAGCCGAAGCACTCTCAGGCAAGCCTGTTACTGACAAATATGTCACTGTAACAGGGGCGGTTAACAAACCTGCGACATTCAAAGTACCTATAGGCATGGCCATTAGAGAGTTAATTCAGTTGGCAGGCGGCGCAGCTGTGCCCCAGTATGCGGTTATTGATGGCGGACCCATGATGGGGAAGCTTACTACTGATGATCAGCCAGTTACCAAAACAACGGGCGGCATTATCGTGCTGCCGCAGAATCACTCGCTCGTAGCCGAAAAAAGTACGCCCTGGGCAGCCATAGCCAACAGGGCAAAGGCTGTTTGCTGTAACTGCCGGGCTTGTACTGATGTCTGCCCGCGCAATCTCTTGGGACATAGCCTGGAGCCGCATCGAATCATGCAGGCCATTGGCAGAGGACAGTATCACGAAACAGATGTTGTCACTAAGGCGTTTTTATGCTCTGAATGTGGTGCCTGTGACTCCTTTGGCTGCAGTATGGGATTATCGCCGCGGCGCGTTAATGCTGAACTAAAGCGTCAATTTAGCCAAGCGCACATGAAAAATCCTCATAATGCCAAGCCACAAAATTCTCGTTCAAACCGGGAGTATCGCCTAATTCCGACAAAAAGGCTGCTCTACCGGCTGGGACTGGGGAATTATGATGTTAAAGCTCCGCTGCAAACTGAACCAGTCACAGTTAAAGATGTCAGAATATTGCTATCACAACATATCGGTGCTCCGGCAAAGCCTATTGTTGACATTGGCGCTATCGTTAACGTTGGTGATCTAATAGCCGTAATTCCTGAAGGAGCTGCGGTAGGAACCAACCTTCACGCAAGTATTTCAGGACAAGTATATGCTGTGGACCGTTCGATTGGAATTCGGACAATGTAATGCAGCAGGGGGAGAATAAAATGAAACGTGCCATAGGATTATTAGAGATTAAAAATATCACAAAAGGTATTTTGGTCGCCGACACCATGCTAAAAGCGGCTAATGTTGAGTTGATTATGTCTCAACCCCTGTGCCCGGGCAAATATGTTGTTATGGTCGGCGGTGATGTTGGCGCTGTACAAAGCGCCGTACGGAGCGGTAAGGGTGTTGGCACAGAGAATATTGTGGATGAATTTGTTCTTCCTAATATTCATCCTGATGTATTCCAAGCTCTATCAGGTTGTACCGAGGTTAAGCAAATAAAGTCGTTAGGCGTTATTGAGAGTTACTCGGTGGCATCAGCCATTATTGCTGCAGACACAGCAGCCAAGGCAGCCGCCGTACAGCTCTTAGAGGTTCGCTTAGCGCGCGGGATGGGTGGAAAAGCTGTGGTATCAATGAGTGGTGAGGTCGGAGCCGTAACTGCGGCAGTCCGTGCAGGCAGTCATGCCATACAGGACAGCGGGTTCCTGGTTGATCAGCTTGTTATTCCTGCACCACACCAGAGTCTTCATCAGGCGTTATTTTAATAGAATTAGGAATTATTTAATAAAGCGTTTCAAATAGTGAACGCTTTATTTTTTTATGCGCTGTGTAAGCTGTTTCACTATATGGGTAATTTTTACAAAGGGGGGTGGTTTATTGTATTGACTTGATATCGGCGATATATTATCATATTAATATATCCATAAACGTAAATATATTAATATGAAGGCGTAATTTAATATAGCAATCATATACTTTTGTATGACCTAGATGAGTATGACGGTATGTTGAGAAAGGAGGGGGAAGATGTCTACTTAATGTAGTATTGCGTATGCGTGCCTAAGAATCGACTCTATACTATATATTGTTTTTGGAGGTGTAGGACTAATGAGTGAAAAACGATTAGACTTTTTTGAGCGTTATTTAACAGTTTGGGTTGGACTATGTATTGTAGTTGGCATTACTCTGGGTAAGCTGTTTCCTGATGCGGTAAATGCGTTAAGTAAAATGGAAGTAAGCCATGTAAACCTTCCCATTGCTATACTAATCTGGTTGATGATTTATCCGATGATGATTAAAATTGATTTCTCAGCTATCTTAAAGGTAGGTGAAAAGCCCCGGGGACTTTTAATTACATTATTTATTAACTGGATAGTAAAGCCGTTTAGTATGGCATTCTTAGCTTGGCTATTCTTTAAACATATTTTTATCGGGTATATTGGAGAAGATCTGGCAAATGAATATATTGCTGGGTCAATTATTTTGGCAGCTGCACCTTGTACAGCAATGGTTTTTGTATGGAGTTATCTAACAGATGGAGATCCAGCATACACTTTAGTGCAGGTTGCTATTAATGACTTAATAATGTTGGTCTTATTCGCGCCAATCGTTATGTTTTTGCTAGGGGTGTCTGACATTGTTGTGCCGAAAGATGTTTTATTTATGTCGGTGCTGCTCTACATTGTTATTCCTCTAGTGGCAGGTTATCTAACTAGGCGAATTCTGCTTAAGTCGAAAGGCGAAGAGTGGTTTAATACCAAACTCTTAGCCCCTCTAAAACCGGTTACAATTCTCGCACTGCTAGCAACTCTGGTGATCATATTTGCATTCCAGGGAGAGACTATTTTAAGCAATTGGTTCAACATCATCTTAATTGCTGTGCCAATTACTATTCAGGTTTACTTCAACTCATCCCTAGCGTATGGTCTTGCCAAATTCTTAAATGTCCCCCATTCTATCGCGGCTCCCGGTGCGCTAATTGGCGCAAGCAACTTCTTTGAACTGGCTGTTGCGGTAACAATATCGCTTTTTGGATTGCAGTCAGGAGCAACATTGGCCACCGTGGTTGGTGTACTTGTAGAAGTACCTGTAATGCTATCTGTATGTAGCTTCTGTAATAGAACACGTGACTGGTTTCCGAAGGAAGAGAAACAAAAAGCTGTATAGTAAGTAGCAACAAAAGCAGGCGAAGGCCTGCTTTTTTATTTTGAGTATATCATTATTATGATTAACGTGTGGATAATCTGCAAGAATATAAAAAGCTTCAATAGATTAAGGGAGTTATAAACTTATAAAATGCAAAATAGTGACAATCTAAAGCAATCTAATACAAGGAAAAGCAGAACAGGAAGTATTTGTCCATGGTTTAGGAAATAGTTAACTGAAAGTTATTCAATCGCAAGTTGATCTAGGTGGAAATGGCAATGTCAGAATATTTATATTTACTAAATTATACATAAACATAGCAACTATTCACTATGCCTTCGGATTTATAATTAAGATGTAGTATAAACCTTGTGGGGAGGAGGTTTTAGCGAAAGAATTGCAGGCCAGTAGATAAACTAACAACAGATGAAAAAAGGAGGTTTACTATGACAACTCCGTATTTAGGCGAATTTCTTGGTGTGGCTACCCTGATTTTTTTTGGTAATGGTGTTGTTGCGAATTCCCTGCTCAAACTGTCAAAAGCCGAAGGTGCTGGTTGGTTTAATATCATCACCGGCTGGATGGTGGGTGTTGGTATGGGCGTGTATGTTGCCATTGCCTGTGGCGCACCACAAGCCGATATTAACCCAGCGGTAACCTTTGCTAAACTGCTTAATGGTGTATATACAACGCCTGAAGCTCTCATGATAATGATTTCTCAAGTTGCGGGTGGTTTTGTTGGCGGTTGTATGACTTATCTGTTCTTCCGGGGTCACTGGGAGTTAACTGAAGATCAGGGTATCAAGTTAGCCATTTTTTGTACAGGTCCGGCAATTCGCAATTATGGTCAAAATCTACTGTGCGAAATTATGGCGACCGTTGCTTTGATTTTTATAATTTTTGCTATGTTTTCCAAACCAGTCGGCGGCATGGCGCCAGGCTTTGGTCCTTTCATGGTTGCAGTTTTAGTATGGGGCTTGGGTTCTAGCATAGGCGGTACTACCGGTTACGCCATGAATCCGGCTCGTGACTTGGGACCAAGACTTGCGCATGCCTTTTGCCCAATTCCCGGCAAAGGCTCGTCTGATTGGGCTTACGCTTGGGTTCCGGTTGTTGGACCTTTCATTGGCGGCGGTATAGCTTTTGCCCTCGCTAAAGGAATAGGTATACTATAACCAATCAATCTCGGCAAGGAAGGGAGATTACCGAAAGGTAGTCTTCTTTTTTGTTACTGCGCTATTGACAGGTGAGGCGATAAGGGTTATTGTATTACACATATTTAATGTTGTTTATTTGTTGCTGGTATGGTAATCTAAAATTTTTTTATGGAGTGTTAGTGATGAAAAAGGTTGCTTCGATTTATAAGGCTTTGGGTGACGAGACTCGGCTGGAAATAATCAAGATGCTTTATGGAAAAGAACTATGTGTATGCGACATTATTGACGCTTGTGACAAATCTCAACCCGCAATCTCGCATCATCTGAAAATTTTGAAGCAAACCGGTTTGTTGGAGGATAGACGAGAGGGAAAGTGGATATTTTATCGAATCAATTATGAGAATTTGAAGATTATTAAAAGTTTTATAGACGATACAATGAAACATGAGACTGAGTTGGTAAGGTGCATACCCTGCTCGCCGAACCGGATGTTGTAGCATAGTTGAACCACTCCCATCTGAAATAGATGGGGTTTTTTTATTGGCATTCTCTCAAGAAAAAGAAAATCCTCCTGCTTTATTACCATATGCGATGTTAGTTGCTCATCACATATGGTAATAAAGCAGGGGCTGCTCTGATTTCAAAGAGTGTTCTCCTCTTTTATGTTGGTATTTCTATCGACAGGGTAAGGTTCTCAAAAAGTTTACAAACTTTTAACATAACGTACATTGACTATATGGAAGCTGTGACCTATGATGAAAACATATTTACACTGTTGAATATGATAAATAGTTTTGCACAAACAAGCCTGAACTATGGATGATTAGGCAAGCTCAAATAAAGGTAATAGAGGGGGATGGCGATGAAGAAACTAAAAGTGGTGATCATTTGTACACAGAACAGTGCCCGTAGTCAAATGGCAGAAGCATTTTTCAAAAAGTATGGCGAAGATATTATAGAGGTCTACAGCGCTGGTTTAGAACCAACTATAGTAAATCCCTATGCCATCAGAGTTATGCAGGAGATTGGCGTTGACATTAGCGGCCAGCGGTCGAAAGGGGTTAAGGAGTATTTGGGAAAAATGTCTTTTGGCTATGTGATTGCCGTGTGCAAAAAGGCGGAAGACCGATGTCCGGTCATCTTTCCAGGTGTGCGAACGCTGTTGGCGTGGCCGTTTGATGACCCTGCCGCTGTGGAAGGGTCAGAAGAAGAAAAACTGCAACAGTTTAGACAAGTGCGCGATGCAATAGAGGCGAAAGTTAAAGACTGGACTATAGACTACCGGAACAGTATTTAGTTGACAGGAAGAAGGCTGCACAGCATGGGTAGACGTACTGTAACAAAGGCGTCACCGGGAATGCCGCCCAAAATATCTTGCTAAACCATGGCTTTAAGCAGGTGTTTAATCTCTCGGATGGATACAAGAATTACGGTAAACAACATCAAAGCTCGCCCATCAACCATCCGAATAAGTGTTTTTCGAGATCAGCTCATCGATACAACCTGAGAGATCCCCACGCTTAGCGGGGATCTCTTTCTTATCCTGTAAGAAAGTATAACTTTCCGTCTGGATAAGGGCAACATCGGCTTCCGCTGTCGCTAAGGCTCGGCGCAAGCCGTGTTTTCTTTATCGTTTAGTTGAGGATGTACGGAAAGTAAGATACGATCTCACTCAGCACCAGCCTTTTTAAAAACTTGGTATAAAGCAGTACTAAAGATTTGAATTCCTTCCAGTGTTGTATCACGCTTTTCCTTGGGTATATTCTCCAATATAGCTTCAAAATAGCGATCCGAGTTTAGCTCGATCTCTTTAAAAGTAAGTTTTCCTCTTTCTGTAAGTTCGATATCCACATATCTGCGGTCATCAGAGTTAGGTTTTCTCTGAAGATAGCCCTTATTTACTAAGTCTTCCACGGTTCTACTTACTGCACTTTTACTAATGTTTAATCGGCCTGCTAGCTCATTTACCGAGATCTTTTTCTCTTGCGCGGTTTCCCAAATAACATGGCATTGGGCATATGTACAATCGTAGCAAAATGTTTTTTTGCCTTCCAGTACACCTAAACTTCTCATAAAAATTTTTATAGTATTTCTCACAATCGAAATATTAGTAGGCTCCTTTGTCATTGCATCTACCATCTTTCTATTAGTATGATTAATTAACAACAAAAACTGTTGACTATGTTAACTATCGATGATATGATTTGATTATACATATAATTCCAGAAGATGTAAATAGAGTTGATGCTTTTTATACAAATCTTTGTTAAATCACACACGGATAAGCGAATGGTATGAAGTGTTCCTGGCGATGGATTCATCGAAATGAACAAAAGGTGGTTGACTATGCCTATCTACCTTGATAATGCAGCTACATCCTACCCAAAGCCTGACGCAGTAGCCGACTCTGTGTATCATTTTATGAAGCATATTGGTGCTAATGCAGGTCGGGGGGCATACGCTAGGGCGAGAGACGCCGACGATAGGGTCTATCAAGTTAGAAAGCTGCTTTGTCGGTTATTTAACCATACTGATCCAGAGCATGTTATTTTTGCATCCAATGTGACTGAGGCCATTAATTTAGCGATACGCGGTATTGTTAAGCCCGGAGGACATGTCATTACCAGTAGTATTGAGCACAATGCGGTCTGGCGGTGCTTAAAGATGTTGGAACGGGACTACGATATCCGAATTTCTACTGTTCCTTGTGATAGCAGTGGCATGACTGACGTTGGGATGATTGAAGCACTGGTACAGCCAAACACCCAGCTTTTTGTATTTACTCACGCTTCCAATGTACTGGGAACTATCCAGCCTATCCGACAAATTGGGAGAATTGCTAGGCAGCATGACATTCTGTTCTTAGTAGATAGTGCTCAGACTGCTGGTGCCTACCCAATTGATATAGAGGAAGATTATATTGATATATTGGCTTTTACCGGCCACAAGAGTTTACTGGGCCCTATGGGTACCGGGGGACTTGTGGTAAATTATGAGGGAATGATTCGTCCACAAAAAGCAGGAGGTACAGGGAGAGACTCAATTTCACCATATCAACCTGACTATCTCCCCGATGGTTTAGAGGCAGGTACTCTTAATGTAGGTGGAATTATCGGATTGGGGGCAGCGGTAAGTTTTATTCTGGATGAGACTGTTGAAGAAATCAGAAAGAAAGAGCGGTTCTTGACTCACTATGCACTTAAACAATTGCAAGATCTAGACCAAGTAATAATATATGGGCCAGGTGATCCAGACAAGATGGTAGGAGTAATTTCTTTCAATTTACTAGACACTCCGGCGGTTGAGGTAGCTTATATATTAGATGAGGTATACGAAATTATGGTCAGGGCTGGATTGCATTGTGCGCCGACTGCTCATCGATTAATTGGCACGGAATTGGTTGGGACTGTTAGGATGAGTTTCGGATACTTTAATGAGAAGGAAGATATTGATATTATCATGTCTGCTCTAGCACAGATCATTTCGAAATTATGAAAGGGGATGATGCGATATGGGCAAAGTGTTTGTATCGTTTGATGAGTCTGAGCAATTATTGCTAAAAAGCATCTATTACGATGAAGACCCTGACGAAGCCCTGGAATTCGTTCTAAAACACATTATACCTAAGGTTAAAAAAGATATGTCTTGCCTGGCGAACACGTTGTCGGCCCAGAAAGGGTAAAAAGCGATAGGGGGCTTGCGAATATGTCAATCAAATGTGTAACTTGTGGTATTGCAGATAAAACACCTGATGGTAAGTTATGGTGTATTAAGTACAAATTTGAGATATCTGACGAAACTGCAGCAAACAGGTCTGATTGTTATTATTTTATTAAACCTCAGTTCGAAGATGGGGAGCCTATGTCTGTGTTACAAAATCTGATGATCAAGGAATGCGAACTTTCGTCTAGGCGAATGCGAGGCCCGGTTTAGAATTCGACGTCTAGTATGAATGTATGTCTACGTTTTCGCTGGATGGTGCGGACATCCAATGCAATTGGCAAAAGAATTACATGATAATTTTTGATAGAGTCATTCGTGCCTATGAGTAACTGTGATGATAAGAGCATAAGTGGGCAAATCAATAGGGGGTTGCTGAAAGCAATCCCCCTGTTTGTTTTTTATTTCAAGTTCCTTGACATGCGCATCGTGAATAATTGTTTGATTTTACAGGTCTTACATATCACTAACGAAAATTTACTTACACGGAGAGCAACTACAGCAACTAGGGGCTAAAGTGCTCACGTTGATATCATTTCCTTGAAATTTCGTTTGTTGAACATGATCGGCAACCTTTTGTGCGTATTGATCTATTTCGGCCCTGGGCATGTCGAAAATTTCAAAGTATTTATCGCGATCGAAACTATAGAGCCGAATAGCTTCTACAATCGTTGGGTTAAAGTCGGGAATACGTGTTTTCATGATTTGTGTACCGCAGTGCAGGAAGCACCCTTCAATAACGATGGTTTCAGGGGCTTTTTTCACTAAATCTACAAAACCGGAGTCGCCAGTAACCGCATCTCCCAGGCAGATCCTGACTGAAGCATCTCTTTCCGATTGGTAAGCCAAAATATTAGCGGCAACACGAGCTATTTCACCCTTGATACAACCGCCTTCACAAGCCATTATGGCTGTTTTGGGCGAACCGCGCAACACCTTTTCTACATAGCGTGCACCTTCGGCACAGATTCTTCTTCCTCCGGTTAATTCTCCACACCCATTTGACAACTGCTATTCCTCCTCAGATAAACTTGTAATAATGAATTAATATACTGCGAATTAGCAACAAGAACCACCGCTGCAATCACATACATTGCCTGTCGAACCAGGGTTTGCTGACGGCTTACCTTGTAGGGCAGCGGCATGTTCATCCATTTTAAAAGCGGCACCTTTTCTCACTGTTTTGCCAATGTTGATTGCGGCACTTATTTCTTGTTCACTGGCGCCATGATCTTTTGCCTTGTTGACATGATAGTCAAGACAAGGTTGGCAGTTTGCACCAATTGACGCCCCAATAGCGATAAGTTCAGTAAGTTTTTCATCAAAAACCATTCTGCGTCACCTCCTTTTATTACTATAGACGGAAGTCACGCCGAAAAGGATACAACAAATCAAGTACTTTTATTTTTTAATGGCCCCTTTGGTTCGCATGCAAGTACATTTCGCTCATCCCGGTAGAAGTTACAGTTTTTTGAGTAATCTTCCTTGAGCTTGGCCTTTGCCCGGTGAAGGCGGATTTTTACCACATCCAGACTAAGACCTAAAACTTCAGCAATTTCTTTGTTTTTAAGTCCCTCGAGTTCACTTAGAATAACTACAGTACGATACATTTCGGGTAAATTGTCGATGAACGAGCGTATGCATGAATTCATTTCTTTATAAATAAGTTGCGATTCTGGCAAAGAACTTTTTGGAACTTCGGCTAGTTTATTAATGTCTATATCAATCTCAATAGCCTCTTCTTGAGGCCTGGGTTGTTGTATTGTTTTCCTAACTTCTCGGCTATAGGGGGCACTACGCATTTTGTCAATAGCAGCATTGGTGGCAATGCGGTAAATCCAGGTAGAAAGCTGAGATTCGTTTCGGAAGGTATCAACTGACTGACCAATTTTAATGAAGATTTCCTGAGTTAAATCCTCTGCTTCCTGGTGGCCGACTAGCTGGGTGACATAGCGATGTATTTTAGGCCAAAATGATAAATAGATGTCCTCGAAGTTGACTGGTGTTGAGCAGTTAGTTATCTCTGCGTCTTTGTCCCTGTTCACTTAGACACCTTCCTTCTTTTAAATATATTTACTGGAGGTAGTTCCCAAAAAATTCAACTAATGAAGTCAAAAGTCCTTTCGGTGTTGAAGAAGAAATGGCAAAGATTATCGTTCGAGAATTGAGGGTCTAAGACCTGAGAGCATCGTAAAAATTATTAAGTTTTTTACTACAGTAAGAATTAGATTACAGGGTATTGACCCGCCTGGAATATAATGTTAATATATTATAAATTAATAATATATTGATGGATAGTACGAAGGGGTTACTCTATGAGTAGATGTACCTGTGGAGCAGCCCAAGAGGTGTCTGAACTACTAGGGGGGATTGCGGAATGAAGATTGAAGTATTAGGCATGGGTTGCGCAAAATGCCATACTCTTACCGGGCTGGCTATGGAAGCGGTTGCGGAACTGGGTATTACCGCCGAAATTGTTAAAGTTGATAACATGAAAGACATTATGGCCTATGGGGTCATGACAACTCCGGCGCTTGTTATTGATGGCGTTGTTAAAGTTAAAGGGAAAATTCCAAGTAAGGATGAGATTAAAGCATTTATTAAAGGCTAAACCATAAACAGTAGTGCTTTTTTGCAGCAAAAGTGTATTGCTTCATAGAAAGCATAGTGAAAAGACCAGTAAATTCAAATAGATTACTGGTCTTTTCTTTGATTTTAATTGACAGAATTTTTAAACGCAAATAATATGGTATTAAACAGAGATATATAAGGGGGAGGGAAACTATGGCAGACTGGGATAGGATAAAGCTAATTGCCTGTGGCGGGCAGGATAAAGTTAATGGATTAATTGCTCATGAAGCAATAGTGCAGGCTGGGGCTGAGCTAGCCGAAAATCAGGCCGAAGTCATGTGTCTAGCAAGAATTGTTGTGGGTAATATTGAGGCTATTGCTAAGCTTGATGGAGTAGCGTGTATAACAGTAGATGGCTGCGCGAGAAAGTGCGCATCAAAAAACGTAGAGATCTACGGCGGGGATATCAGGCGGCAGATTGTAATAGCTGATACACTTGTAACATTAGAATCAGAAGATGTAGGCTCAATTGCGGGATTAAACCAACGAGGGTTGTCATTGGCTGGAATAGTCGCTCAGGATGTGGCGGCTGCTGTCAAAGAATTGGGACCAAAAGGAGGAAATGTATGATGGAGAGCGGCGCTTTCCGCGTTGGTATAGTTGCTTGTAGTGGTGTTGACTGTCTGGGCGGGGTAATAGCCAGGATGGCGGCAGGGAAAGTCATTAGCGAACTACGGCCTGGACAGACTGTGGGTCAGTGTCTGCCGCTCTTTTTAACTGGGAACATGAAAGAACAGGAATTTGCCAGGATTTATCCAACAATAACGGTGGAGGGATGCAGTCAGGCTTGCGCCTGTGGTGTGGTGGAAAAATATAGTGGCAAAGTTATTGTTTCCGCATCAGTGCCCGATGTTCTCGGGAGTGAGATCGCTGCTTTGCCGGCTGCAACAGAGGCGGTTGTCGCTAGCACATATGCAGAAAAGGTTAATGCAGTTATCAGCGATGTAACAGCTAAGGTTGATGGATTGCTGGCAATGTTGGCGCGTATGACCGGGGAAAAAAGTAAACATACTTGTAACTGTGGCTGCGGTAGTGCTGACAGCAAAAATTGTGATTGTAGCAATGGCTGTAATTGTATATAAGCTGAAGATGCAACTGAATTTGTCTATGTCAAATGGAGTAAAAGAGTAGTAAACTGGAGTTTACTACTCTTTTTATATGGAAAAAAAGTCGAAGATTCGGGAAAGAGCAAGAAGTTTATATAATTTCATCAAATTTATCAAGGGAATCTTAGCTTAAAAAACGAAATCAACATATATTGAGAAAATTCAAAATATATGTTGGAGGTCGAATTGATGAGTACAAAAGTAGTAGATCAGAGTCAAGGTTTGGACAATTCCAACACCGTTAAATTGCAGGACATTATCGATATGGACTTTCTGCAAAAGTTCCAGGATACTTTTGCAGAATCTTTAGGAGTGGCAAGTATCACCGTTGATATGGAGGGCAACCCTGTTACTAAGCCCAGTAATTTTACCAGGTTTTGCATGGAATACACCAGAGGATCAAAAACTGGCCTTGCCCGTTGTATGGAGTGCGACCGCAAAGGCGGAGAGGAATCAGCAAGAACCAATAAACCTGCTATCTATGACTGTCATGCCGGACTAGTTGACTTTGGTGCACCCATTATGTTGGAGGGACGGCAAATTGGTTCTATCCTGGGCGGACAAGTTTTGACCTCGGTTCCAGATGAGTTCTATTATCGCAAGGTTGCGCAGGAAATCGGCGTTGACCCTGACGAATACATAGCCGCGTTACGCGAAGTGAAACAAATATCGCGAAAGAGTCTTGAATCGGCAGCTACTATGTTATATCTGGTTGCTAACACACTCTCTAAGACTTGGTATCAGCAGCATAAACTCAAGCACATGGCAGGATTAATCAATGATAGTGTGATTCAAATATCGGCAACAATGGAAGAATTAGCGGCCTCGGCCAGTGATGTGAGCAATAACCAAAATACCTTGAATGCGGAAATCCAGAATGTAAATATTGTTTCAGGTAAAATTAACGAAGTTATGGACTTTATTAAAGAGATCGCTGATGAAACCCGGCTATTAGGTCTTAACGCCGCCATTGAGGCCGCTAGGGCTGGGGATGCCGGCCTGGGCTTCGGTGTGGTAGCACAGGAAATCCGGAAACTCTCTGGTGATTCCAAGCAAACGGTCGGCAAAATAAAAGAGTTTACCACTATTATTCAGGAATCAGTCAATAAGACTGTGACTATGGGGCAGGCTACCTCAGTAACCGTAGAACAACAAGCTGCCGCCATCGAGGAAGTGACTGCAAGTATCCAGGAAGTAACAACAATGGCCGAGCAGTTACACACAATGGCAAATGAAAAGTGATAGGTGAAGGGAGGGGGCATAATGGCACGTATTCAAATGGTTGTATTTGATATTGACGGTAGAGAGTTTGGCATTGATGCAAAACTTGTGAATGGTATTATGAGAGCGAATAAAGTCAGTATTCAAACAGTCCCAAGTTCTTCTGATGCCATTGAGGGAATGATTAACTGGCGCGGAAAAGTCAGTTATGTACTCAATCTGCGCAAGAAGTTCAAGCTGGATAGGCAGTCTTTCGCAGAGGAAAGAAAAATAATGATGGCATATGCCAATGATTCAATAGTGGGATTCTTAGTTGACGAAGTGACAGATATTATCACATTTAATTCAGAAGAGATTGAGCCGGCTCCTTCATTTATCCAGCAGTCTTTAAATCAATGTATAACAGGCATCGGAAAAATCGAGGATAGATTAGTTGTTATGTTGGATCTGGATAAAATTCTGGTTAGTGGAGAAGTCGATTCAGCATTACTAGGTAGTCTTATTGTTAGTTCATGAACCATATCCTTGCATGCCCCGCACCTCCAAGGTGCGGGGTTAGTGCGTCTTATATAGTAATCGAGAGACTGAAAGGCTAGAACGAACATGAGATTTTTTGTTGTGTATTGACGAAATTGCGAGAATAATGTAGAATTGGCATAGAGTGAGATAGAGGGAATGAGCATGAATCAACTTGATCGGCCGTTTATGGCGGAGAGTATCAAAAGTGTTGGGACGGCTGCAATGCTGTTGGCGTTAACTAGAACCATGGCAGATGAAGACTTTGTTAAAAAGATGCTTGCTGCTCAGGGCTATAAAGTTGTTGTGACTGAAGTGGGCGGAAATTCGGCATTATCCGAATTTCAGGGAAAGGTTACTAAGGCGGTACTTGGTGCTGCGCTTAATACTGGAATAATCTCTAAAACGCCAACAAACTACCACGCGTTGCTTCATGCGACAGATGAAGCTAAGCGCGGAGTCATGGTCAACGTAGCCAGCAGTGCCAGTATCGCTGTCAAAATAGCCATTGTTCGAGATGACCAGTGGGTTGCGGTTGCTTTGTTCGGGGAATCGGCTATTCATCCGTTGACTAACCATGAACGAGCTGGGCTGGGAATTATGCACTTAGGCGTATAAAACTATATAAGAGTGAATGAGGGACAGAGTGGAATGTATATTCCATCTGTCCCTTTATGTTTTTAACCCTCTATACCACGGTAATTTATTGATAAGGGAGAGATCTATTGTGAAAGCACTTGAAGGAGTTCGGGTATTGGATTTAAGCCGGGTGTTGGCTGGTCCATACTGCACCATGATGTTAGCTGATTTCGGAGCAGATATTATAAAAATTGAACCACCGCAGGTAGGAGATGATTCCAGGGCATTTGGGCCTTTTATTGGTAAGGAGAGCGCTTACTTTATGAGTCTGAACAGAAATAAACGCTCTATTACCTTGAATTTTAAACGTAAGGAAGAGTGTGATCTATTTAAAGAATTAGTAAAACATGCTGATGTAGTTGTGGAGAATTATCGGCCTGGCACTATGGAAAAATTTGGGCTTGGTTATGAAGAACTAAAAAAGATTAATCCCAAGCTGATCTATGCTGCATGTTCTGGTTTTGGCCATACCGGGCCTTACCGTGATAAGCCTGCCTATGATATCATCGTACAAGCCATGGGGGGAATTATGAGCATTACCGGTGCAGAAAACGGGGAGCCCACTCGTATTGGCGCCTCAGTAGGTGATGTTATTGCCGGTATGTTTACCGCATATGGCGTTATGCTTGCCATGTATCACCGGGAACGGACAGGCGAAGGGCAAAAAGTCGATGTTGGTATGCTGGATTGTCAGTTGGCTATATTGGAAAATGCCATAGCCCGTTATGTTACATCTGGCGTGGTACCCGGACCGTTAGGCAACCGTCATCCTTCTATTACGCCTTTCGCATCCTATACCGCCGAGGACGGTTTTATTATTGTCGGCGCTGGTAATGATCGCCTGTGGGAGCGTCTGTGTAATATTCTAGGCCGTTCAGATCTAATAAAAGATGCCCGCTTTGATACTAATTCTAATCGTACCGCTAATGCCAAAGAATTGGGTAACATCCTCAATGAAATCTTTAAGGTTAAGACAATTAATGAGTGGCTTGAGATTCTAGAGGAGGCAGGGTTGCCTTGCGCCCCGATAAACACCATTGATAAGATCGTCAATGACCCTCATATTAAGGCCAGAGAGATGATTGTAGAAGTAGAACATCCGGTAGCAGGCAGTCTTAAAATGCCTGGCGTACCTGTTAAAATGTCAGCTACTCCCGGATCTGTCGAAACCCATGCGCCGCTCTTAGGGCAGCATACCAGTGAAATATTACAGGAAATACTCGGTTGGGATCAAGCTCAAGTTGATGAATTTTTTAACAACAAAAGCTGATTAGCTGCCAGATGACAAGGAATTCAAAAGCTCCCGGATTACTCGGGAGCTTTTTGATTATTAAAAAACACATATTGTCATATTTCCACAAGCATGACATAATTAGGTAAACTAGCCACGAGGTGATCGGTATTGAGTACAAAATATAAACTGGCCGCAGGTTATGTTTTAATTGTTGTTGTGGTTCTAATCTCGGGCTTACTTAGTTATGGTGATTTCGTAGAACTTGAGCAGAATGTTGATCAAATCCAAGTAAATCATATGCCGAGTGTGGAGGCATTGGGCCGGATGAGTATTACGGCCTCTGCGATTCAACGCCTGTTATATGACCTGACAACTGAGCAGGATAGCCTGAAAATTGAAGAAGCACGCCGAAAATCACTGGATATTATGACTGAAGTCAATTCCCGGCATATGATTTATAGTTTACGATATATCAGTAGTTTGGAAGAACAGAGACTGTTTGATGAGGTTAAAAAAGCCTGGGATAAATTTTTACCTGAAGCAAAAGCAATAGCATCAGATCCCTGGTCGGCAGCACGCTGGAACGATTCGACGCAGTTGAGCCAGTTGATGGGGTATTGGCAGCAAATTGATGAGAAGATCATGTCCCTTATTGAATACAATGCCGCAGAGTCTAACAAAGCCACTAAGGATTCGGCAGAATTGGTAAGAGCAGTCAAGGGAAAATATTTGGCCGGTGCATCAGTTGTTATTATACTCATATTAATTATCTGGATTGTAACCTCCAGAATTATTACCCGGTCAGAAGAGCGGTTGTACAGGTATGCGTATTATGATAGCTTGACAGGTCTCCCGAACGCTAGCCACTTCAGTGAAAACGTGTCTGTTGCATTGGCCAAGAAAGAATTGGTTAGGGGCGGATTATTCTATATTGATCTTGATAACTTTAAACTTATTAATGATTCGTATGGCCATGACTGGGGTAATTTAGTCCTGATTGCCCTGGTAAAGCGGGTTGAACAGGTTATGCCGCCGAACGGGATTTTTGCTCGCTTAGGCGGTGATGAATTTGCGATATCGCTGCCAGGCGTTTCTCAGGAAGAGGCGGTTGCATTTGCTAAAAAGATTGTAGCTGTGATGCACGAACCTTTTGAAATTAAAAATACCTTGTTTTTTACTACGACAAGCATTGGGGTTGTGTTATATCCTGAACATGGCAGGGATGTTGCCGGATTGCTGCGTAAGGCAGATATGGCTATGTACCGGGCTAAAGAATCAGGAAAGAACAGTTTTTGTCTGTTCGACAGCTTTATGGAGGCCGTGGTCATGGAGAGACTCGCGATAGAGAGCGGTCTTAGGCAGGCGCTTGTCAATAATGAACTGGCGCTGCACTATCAGCCAATTATTAATTTGGCAGATAACCAGGTCACAGGATTTGAGGCATTGCTCCGCTGGAATAGTAAGGACCTTGGTTCTGTGCCACCGCTAAAGTTTATTCCGGTAGCTGAAAGTACCGGAATGATTATTCCTATTGGTGAATGGGTCATAAGGCAGGCGTGCGGGTTTATTAAGAAATTGCATGAGGCCGGCTATGCGGATTTGAAGATTGCAGTAAACATTTCGGTTAACCAGTTGGTTGTGGGCAACGTAATTGAGAATGTTAAAGAAACTCTGCAGGAGTTTCAGCTTGAACCCTGGCTCTTGGAGCTGGAGATAACCGAATCCATTTTAATGGAGTCCTCGGGAACAAGCCTCAAACAGCTTGACGAGCTTGCCACCATGGGTGTAAGTCTGGCGTTAGATGATTTTGGCACTGGGTATTCCTCGCTGACGTATTTGCGGCAATTGCCTATCTGTACACTAAAGTTGGATAAAACTTTCGTAGATAATCTGCCGCAAGTGAATAATACCGCGACTAGGGCCATTGTTGAAGGTATTATTACCATGGCTCATAAGCTTGGGCTGATTGTTGTTGCCGAAGGTGTTGAAACAGGGGAGCAACTGAGTTATCTGTATCACCATAGCTGTGATTTTGCTCAGGGCTATTACATTAGCAGGCCTATACCGGAGAATGAGGTTAATGTTTGGCTTATCAATCGAAAATTTCTGAATAATAACGCTTGCCAAAATAGTGAACTTATGTTATTATCTAAGTAAGCACCATCCTTATAGCGCCGTAGATTCAACCCAGTGCAGTAGGTAGGAAACTTTCCGTTTTCCGTTTGTTGCAAATAGGTTCGTTAATCTGGCAGGGTAGTGTTTTTTGTTTACCCAAAAAGTATTTAAACCGCGTTTGTTCCATCCAAGGTACGTGAATTGCAGGTGTACGAATAATTATCCAGTTTCGGGAAGTAAGTGGTGTAAATCTGGTAAGTATCGTGTGTCATGAATGCTATAGGGATGGGCGCTCTGGTTAAGAGGGGAAGGCTTTAGGAGCCTTCCCCTCTATTATTGTATCTTTAATATCCTAATTCTTCGCCAACCACCCAGACATGAATATCTGATGCCGGCGGACGCTTGTGAATGATGGTAGTAACATTGCAAAGCCGCGTTGGGCCTTGGCAATCCACACAGTAACCGGTTTTTACACAGGGATTAGGGCGATTTAGGCGTTTGTTGTTAAGTGGTGCTGCTGTCGTCCGGATACGCTCTTGTGCCTCATTCAGGGTATCTACAATTTTGTTAACGCCTGCAAGAATAATAACCTTTTTGGGGCCAAATATCATTGCCGCAACCCTGTTTCCGGTCGCATCGGTATTGACTAGGCGGCCATCTTCTGTGATCGCATTGGTGCTTGTCAAAAACACGTCGCAGGTAAGCTGCTTACGGCGTATGTCCAATACTTCCTCTGGGCTTAAGCCGGGTTTATGATGGCAAAAAACCGTATTCCCACGTGCCTCTAACTTTTCAACTAACTCAAGCTGAATCAATGTCCAAGAACCACCAATCCCAACCGTTGCATTTGCTGGAATTGCGGAAAAGAGTTGTTCCAAAGCCTCTTGAGCAGTCTGAAAATACGCAGAAGCGAATCTGTTTTTTTGTAAAGCCTCAACTGTTTTTAAGGCAAGTGTCTCATTATGCATCTTGTATTCCTCCCTAAATATAGCGATATTTATTGGTGTTCTGTAGTTGTTGATATGTTTAATGTATCATGGTATGATAATATTTGTAAAATTAATTGTAAAAATATATACTATATAAAATTTTTATCGAGAGGATTGTCATGGAATTTAGGCAACTACAATCACTGATTGCTATAACGAAAAAGGGCAGCTTTGCACAGGCGGCAGAGTTTTTGGGTTATACACAGCCTACCCTAACAACCCATATTCAATCCTTAGAAAAAGAGCTAAATGTCAAATTATTTGATCGTCTTGGTCATCGCGTCCGCTTAACCCGAGAGGGAGAATGTTTTCTAGGATATGCAGAACGAATCCTCAAACTTACCGAAGAAGCTGCCGACGCAGTATCTGCCGAAAAAACGCCATATAGCAAAATTATCATTGGGGCAAGTGAAACTTTTTCGGTGGTTCGACTTCCTGGATTACTCAAGGAGTTTCGCCAAGAGCATCCAAGTATTCATATTGAATTAAATTTTGGTGATATTGCTAAGTTTCATGATGACTTAAAAAATAATGTCATCGATATAGCGTTTATTTTTTCGGGTAAAGTCCCATACCCTGATCTCACTGCAGAAATACTATGCCCAGAGACTATGGTATTTATCGCTTCTCCTGAGCATTCTTTGGCACAACAGACTGAGATTGAGGTATCAGATTTTGCGATAGAAGATTTCATTGTACCTCAAGCAGGGTGTGCTTATAGAGCATTCATTGATGATTTATTAAACAGTAACAATATACTGCCCAGGTCATTTATGAAAGTGAAAAATATTGAGGCAATTAAGCAGTTTGTAATAAGTGGACTGGGTCTTGCTATTTTGCCAAGGATTTATGTAGAAAAAGAATTAGCGAATAATCTTTTGATTGAGCTGCCTTGGCCGAACCCCAATGGTGGGATGTATACCCAAATTATTTACCATAAAGACAAATGGCTATCTCCAACATTAGAAAATTTTCTACAGTCAACTCGACGTAAGTTTGCCGACAAGAACTGAAAGCCGCTAAACTCTCGAAGGAGGTTAGCGGCTTTCAGAGATGGTTTTTCAAGATGAATATTCTAGAGCTGGTGGCAATTTGCCGTTAGTCTACTATTTGTGAATATCATTAAGGGAAACCCCTGGTGCTTTGTAGCGTCTAAAATACTTTGTATGCGATAGGCCGGCCAGCAACGCCGCAACAGGCTTTATTCGCAGAACATGGTGCAGTATCCAGCACACAAGCGCTACACTGATAAGTGTATAGAGATATTGTACCGCGAACTGGATTATTCCGGGTGGATTTGTCATTAATACATAACCAATCTTACCAGTTATCCAAGTAGTTACTGGGAATGAGAGCACATAAGAAAAGAGAAAGACTGTTAGCGGACTAACCTGAATTGCTTTTTGCGGACAATAATTCATACAGGCCATACAACTGTCGCATGAATATGTCCAATGTGGTTTATTGCCTAGCATTTTTATCGATTGTTTTGGACAGATTTTTTGGCACAACCTACAGCCGTTACATGTGTTTGAGGCAAAGAAGAGCTTAGATAAAACTAATTGCGCAATAATTAAATACATAAAAGAGATACGTGCTAGCAAAATTCCAAGGATAAGAGGAATAAAACCACTGTAAAATGAATGCCCTGATAATACTGTATTGGCAATCCTTGTTACTTTTGCTTCCCCTTTAGCTGATATAACCCGGACATTCTCATCAGTTAAACCCCAGTGAACGGCTGTCCAATTAGAGGGCATATCAACAGCCGCTACTCCTTTTACTTTGTATCCTCTCAACAAGAGGAGTAGAGCAATAAGATATCCTGCCGTTCCCTCCATTCCCGGTAATGACAAGCCAAGTATTCTTGTACCCGCCCGCGTCGGCAGCAGTACTACATGAGTACCGTTGCCTTTTGGCAGCCGAAATATATGCTTCATCATTAACCAAGGAGCCGTAAATCCATGGGTAGGGTAACTGAAAACTAATAAATTATTTTCTCCGATACGAAAGTCTGCTGGTTTTTCTCTTACTTGATAAAGCTCGGTTTTAACTTTATCAACAGACGCTAAAAACCAGTTTGCAACTTTATAAGAGTTGCCTGTTCCTGTCATAAAGAATGCAATTATTTTAGTGTACAAGCTACTCACCTCGCTATTATTATATAATAATTCAGCAATCGTTGTTATAATGTTTTACCAGATAATAACAAATCATATACTCTTTAAGACAAAAATCCCAAGGAATTTCGTTAGAGGTAAGAGAACTGTAATTGTCGAATTATATTTATTGAAATATTCTATGAGGCAGTTAGTAAAAACTAAGCTTCCTTAAAGAAGGATGAGGAACAACCACTCTAAAATGAAAAGAGGAGAAACAATGAAAAGATCAATCAGTATACTCATTATCTCGATGCTGCTGCTTGGTTTAGCAGGTTGCGCCAGCAACAAGCAGGAAAGCTCAGGGCAAAAACAGGTTCAACTACAGAATATTAATCTTGGGCTTATGCCTGATGTAGATTCTATTCCTTTTATCATCGCACAAGAGAAGGGATATTTTAAAGAAGAAGGTTTAACAGTAACCCTGAAACATTTTAAAAGTGCTATGGAGCGCGACAGTGCGCTTCAAAGCGGCAACTTGGACGGAGCTGTCTCTGATATGTTGGCCGAGGCCTTTGCCAAGGCTGGCGGATTTGATACGGTTATTACCTCTTTGACAACTGGAAGCTATAAGCTGGTTGTGAACAAAGATGAGAAAGCCGCATCAATCCAGGACTTGAAGGGCAAAGATGTGGCGATTTCTAAGAATACGATTATTGACTATGTAACAGATAAAGTTGTGACCGAGGGTGGCTTAACCTCTGCCGATATCAATAAAGTTGTTATCCCTCAGATTCCGGCCCGCTTGGAAATGCTGCAAAACGGCAAGATTGCCGCAGCAACTTTGCCAGACCCTTTGGCAACAATTGCTGTTAAAAATGGCGCAAAGGTGATAAAGACTTCAGAACAATTGGGGCTAAACCCGGGAGTTTTGCTATTTACTACCAAGGCTGTGAAAGAAAAAGAGAAAGAAATTCAGGCCATGTATCGAGCTTATAGCAAAGCGGTTGATTATTTATCGCGCGAGCCAATGGACAATTATATTGACCTGCTAATCGAAAAAGGCGGTTTTCCTAAAGACGTTAAAGGGGTGCTAGTGCTGCCACAATATAAAAAAGCGGCAGCACCTCAGCAAAAAGATGTTGATGATGTTGTAGCCTGGCTCCAGGCAAGACAGCTGATTCAGAAGAAGTATTTGTATACAGACTTGGTCGATACCCGGTTTGTAAGATAGCTAGTTATGATTCGAATTAAAGATTTGACCATGACTTACGAATCTGGAGGGGCCTGCTACGATGCTCTCAGAGATATTAGCCTGGAGCTTTCCGCAGGAGAAACCTGTGCGATCATTGGCCCTTCAGGCTGCGGTAAATCAACACTGTTAAAAATACTGGCCGGAATTATTACAGACTTTGACGGAACTGTTGAAATTAATGGGCAGCCTGTTATGCCCAAACAGCAAATCATTGGCTTTATTCCTCAAAATTACGGTCTGCTGCCATGGAAGAATGTATATGAAAACATTCGCCTAGGCGTAAAGATAAAGCATAAGAAGCATCATGAGCAAGAAGAACACTTAGCTTCGATGGTTCAACTGCTGGGTCTAGGTGGTTTGGAATACCGGTTTCCAGGGGAGTTAAGCGGTGGTCAGCAGCAACGGGTTGCTTTGGCTCGAGCCTTTCTTTTAAAGCCTGATTTGCTATTGATGGATGAACCATTTTCCGCCTTGGACGCAATGACCAGGGAGGAGATACAGAATGTATTTTTAAGTGTTTGGAGAAAACATTCGGTTTCAACCATCCTCGTCACCCATCATATGGAGGAGGCCGTTTATTTAGGCCGGAAAATTGTAATTCTATCTGCTGCTCCTGGGAAGGTCAGTAAAATAGTGGACAATCCTCTATTCGGAGTAGATGATGTTCGAAATCATAAGGATTTTTTTCAGCTATGTGTAGAGCTGCGCAAGATGATAAAAGAGGATTGGTCAATGTGAAAGAAAAAGGCCCGGGAGTTTGGTATATTTATGGTATATTAATTTTTCTAGCCCTGTGGCAGGTTATTTCCAGCTGGGTCCAGCTGCCGATTATTCCGCCTCCTGGGAAGGTAATGGAAAACTTAATAGCCATCTTTATGTCTCAAATCGCTATTCATGGTTTTTACAGTTTGTGGCGCATTATTGCTGGGGTTTTTCTGGCAGTGGTTGTTGGTATTCCGCTCGGCCTCTGCATGGGTTACTTTCCAGGTTGGGACAGGCTGTTATCCCCAATCGTTTATCTGACTTACCCAATTCCTAAAATTGCTCTTTTACCTGTGATGATGCTGCTTTTTGGTTTGGGAGAGCTGTCAAAGATACTGATGATATTCCTGATTGTTGTTTTTCAAGTCATCATTGCCGTACGGGATGGGGTTAAGGGGATTCCCAAGGAAACCTATTACCCCTTATACTCGCTGGGGGCCGGTTTCTTGGACGTATTTAGGGAAATCCTTATTCCGGGCTCGATGCCGAAGTTCTTAACATCGCTGCGGGTGGCTATGGCCACGGCTGTATCTGTACTGTTCTTTACCGAAACCTTTGGGACAAAATACGGCATGGGGTTTTTTATCATGGACGCATGGATGCGGGTGAACTATCTGGAGATGTATTCTGGTATTGTGGTTTTAAGTAATATAGGGCTGATCTTATTTGGCGCCATTGATTATCTCGAACGAAAAAAATGTAGCTGGCAGTATAAATGACATGAAAATCGGGTCAAACTCTCATATTTGAATTGCCTTTGGTGAAAAATTGATCATCTGAAAAACAGAAAGACTGAGTAATCTTCGACTACTCAGTCTTTCTGCAAGTTCAATAAAGCGAAATGGGGAGTCGAGACAAAATGTTCAATGCCTATTTGTTTGCCGGCGTAGCAATGCTGTTTTGGGCTATTGCTCCGATCTTTGGGAAATTAGGGTTAAATGGTATACAACCGCTAGCTGCACTGACTATTCGCAGCCTAGTGATTAGTGCAATTCTATTAATAGCAGTGACTGCAGCAGGGCAATGGGGAAGTGTCACATCAGTAACCACAAAAAACGCTGTATACATTGCGCTTGAAGGCATCTGTGCAGCGCTATTAGGACAACTGGCATATTATTACGCATTAAAGTTTGGGGAAGTAGGTCGTGTATCACCGATCGTAGCAGCATTCCCCCTAGTTGCCCTGTTATTCGCGATCCTATTTTTGGGAGAAAAGCTGACATTGTACAAAGTTGTTGCAGCCCTTCTCATTGTTGCAGGAATAGCTCTGCTAAAATACTAGATAGGCCGGAAGTTTTGCCAATATCAAGAAATTCAGGGCTCGACATTAACAGGATTATTCTCAGATAACGGCGAATCTTCTGGCAAGTAGGAAACCATGTTTAGGAGTGACATTAATGACTTTGAACCCCAAAAATTGGTCTCTGCCAGATATTCCAATGCTAAAATCGTTTGGACAGCAGTTAACTGAGTTCAATCAGGCTTATACTGCAAAAAATATCTTCAATCAACTTGTTGAGCGTGTCCAAGATTTTGAAGCAAAGCTTGATCAAGAGCATGAGGTCGGTATGCGCCTCGTGAGTTTTGGCAAGTCAACTGAATTCAGTGTAGCTCGTATCGGTTATATGGACCCAAGCCTAATTTGGTTTCAGGGGACTTTGTCTGATGGATCTGATGTTGAACTTGTTCAGCATGTTAATCAAATTAGTTTTATGCTGATTAAAATTAAGCGCGAGTCGCCTCAGGAGCCTCGCTGTCCAATTGGCTTTTGTTCAAATCTGCCATTACAAGAGACACCGGATTCGGAGCTTGATGAGCCTATCAAGGTGCAGCCCATGGCAAAAGGCTAGTTATCCGATTGTGGCTAAAAAGTTATGTTAGCAGGAGGTTTGCACAATGACTAAAATATTGGCGCTGATAGGAAGCCCCAGAGCTAATGGTACAAACAGTCAGGTTGTAGATGAAATACTTCGAGGGGCGGCTTCGTGTGGGAACGTAGAAGTTCATAAAATTTTACTGCACCAACTCAAGATCGTACCCTGCCAGTCCTGTAACAGGTGCTTTAAAACCGGACGCTGCCATTTGCATGATGACATGGAGCTTATTTATGAAAGAATACTAGATATGGATGCATTTATTTTGGCTGCACCTATTTATTTTAACGGCATAAGCGGCCAGGCAAAACTGGCGATAGACCGCTGCCAACCTTTCTGGTCGGCAAAGTATGTCATGAAAACAGATGTGTTTGCCGGCAGGAAACGACCAGGCCTTTTTATAGCAACTGGTGGACAGCCACTTTATGACGGGCAGTTTATCGGTTCGCTGCATGTAGCGAAGCTGCTTTTCAAGATGATCGGTGTGAAGATGATTGGTGACCTTACTTTGCCTGACCTTGACGCAAGACCGTTAGCAGCGCGTCCTGACGACTTGGCGCAGGCCTTTGAATTTGGCCAGAAGTTAATGAGAGAGTGATTGCTGAATAGCTGTAAAAAATGACGACCTTTCGCACAGGTGCTGTGTGAAAGGTCGTCATTTCTTTATCTGCCAAATAAGCTGAGTGTTAAAAATGCCGTTATAAGAATAATTGCGCTAGATCGTCTCACTAACAATGGCAGACCAGTTCTTTCCTTTATATGCATTGTAACCACGTGTGCGGGCATAGCCATAAATTTTAGTATTGCCGCGAGCATCTTTTTCTATGGTGTATCCGTAAGTTTCACCACTCATAGCGCACTGCGATGCCTTAAGGGAACTTAAGTTATCCACTAAAATACCTTTTCGGCTGGGGCAGGCAATAACATAGCCGTCCTTATTAATGATCGCTATGTCTCCCTTATTGCCGATGCGCGCTGAATCCAGAATGTCGTAAATATATTCCCAATTAAAGCGGGAAGAAAAATAGCCTACAATCTGCCCGGCATCACTGCGGATCGGACAAGAATACGCAACAGTATGGCGATTTTCAACAGAAGAAAAATACAGATCTGTGACAGATATGGCATTTGCTGCCTTAACTTCCTGAAACCAGCCACGATCAGACATGTTTTTGCCAATAAGCTCGCGGTGTACACCGGCTGCTACGATTACACCTTCAGTATCAAATACATATAGATCAAAGTAGACTTCATAAATATCAACAAGTGTTTTTAGCAGGTTGTTAGCCTGCTCAATACGATCAGCGGCGGTAGAGCATAAGGCATTTTTTACTTGAGTAAAACCTGCCCAGGCCTGGGCATCACAATTGCGCTCAAAAAGGTTGCGGTCAATTTTGTCTATTGTATCATAAGCTACGTCAGCTGTTCGTGCGGCCATAACTTCATTGGCCTTTGATTGAATATTTTCGATGATTTTGGTGCTTTCTTTTGTTGTAGTGAAGCTGCGGGTAGCTAACTTTTTAATTTCTTCTGCTACAACGCTGAATCCCCGACCAGCTTCTCCGGCCCTTGCCGCTTCAATGGCTGAGTTTAAAGAGAGAAGGTTGGTTTGTTGTGCAATTTGCTGGATAGTGTTTATAACTTTGCTCATTTCATTGTTCGCATATTTAAGGTCACTTAGTAGGACTGATGCATCAATGATCTTATTGTTTTCGCTAGACATTTTTCCTCCTCATAAAACGCAAAAAAGGCATTCTGAATAACAGAAGGCCTCTTTGCCATACACAGATTCATTATAATAGGAATTTAGTATACTGGTCAAGCACTATAAATAATATTGTCTTAAAGGGAGTGACAATTGTAATTTTAATCATAAGTTTGCCGTTTCGGCAAGCTTATGATTAAAAACGCATTGACAATTTGATTATGTTAAAGTGTTTTACCAAGGATGATATCATAAGACATAATGACTCAAGTTGAATGCTTTTATCAACATTTTGCTTTGATAGAAAAGATATCGGTTTATGATGGGGGCAGATTAATTGTAAGTTTGCTTGATGGTACTGATATAGAGTGCGTAATTTAATAAAGGTAGAAAAAATCTGGTTGGGTGAAATCAGTCACCGTAACCGGATTGTGGCTTAGTGTGCGGTTATACTGTTCAATAACTTCCCCTGGCCTAGGGTAATGTATTTATTCATGAAGAATAGATGAATAATATTAACCATAACATTGAATAACATGAACTTTACTAAATTGTAATCTTTTTTTATAATGATAATAAGTAAAGACACAATTTTATATCAAATTATGAGAAGGAGGTGCTACTATGGCACAGAAAAAAACTATTTTAGATTTGTGCAAGATGAAAGCGACTGGCGAAAAAGCGGTATGGGTGACGGCTTATGACTGTTGTTTCGCAGCCTATGCAGAAAAAGCAGGTATGGACATGATCCTGGTTGGTGATTCAATGGGAATGGTCGTATATGGATATCAGGGAACCATTCCAGTAACGATGGATATGTGTATTAATCATTGTCAAGCTGTACGACGCGGTGCACCGAATACGTATATAATCGGCGATATGCCTTTTGGTTCATACCATGAGAGCGTAGGAGACGCAGTACACAATGCTATTCGTTTTGCAAAAGAAGCGGATGTTGACGCTATTAAATTGGAAGGCGGCGTTGCTGTAGCGGACGTAATAAAAGCGATTGCTCAAGCAGGTATCGTTGTTTTCGGTCACATTGGTTTAACACCTCAAAGTTCAGCTGCTATGGGCGGCTTCAGAGCGCAGGGGCGTACCGCTGACAGTGCACGGGGCGTTATTGAGGATGCTATCGCTGTTTATGAAGCAGGTGCACGTGCTGTATTGGTGGAAGGTGTTCCAGAAGAAGTATGTACCATCATTCATAAGACTCTTCCCATCCCGGTATATGGTATTGGTGCAGGTTCCGACACAGACGGACAAGTATTGGTTGTTGGCGATGCTTTAGGTATGTTTGAAGCTTTCAAGCCTAAGTTTGCAAAGAGATATGCGGATATAGCAAGTGTTGCAACAAAAGCTTTTGCCCAATTTATTAAAGAAACAAAAGAAGGATCATTTCCTGCATCTGAACATAAATACAGTATTTCAGGAGATTCTGCAGAGTTCAAAACATTATTTAAGGAAATGGAAGCCAAATTCAAAGGATAAAATTCACGCATATACGTTAAACGTCGTCGTTTTTTTAAGAAACAAAAATTTTGTTTACTTGTGTACTCATTAGTGTTACACGTTTATTATTTTATTATCTTCCAGGTATTTTAAAATATAATTTTGAAGCCTTGAGGCAGCAGGAGATAAAAGTTGCTTGTTTATTGAAGCTAGGCCGAGTATCCGGTATTCTTCCGGCTTAAAGATGTAGGCATCCACATTACTAATATGCAAATGTTTGATTGCCAGTTCCGGCATAATACTAATTCCAAATCCGCTTTCTACCATCGCAATAAGGGATTGGTCGTCTACGATATGGAATTGAGTAGTTACTGTTAGACCATGTTTGTTTATAAACTCTTTGGTTTCAGTATCATAACCTTCACGTTGGCGGACGATGTTTTGATTTTCCATATCTTTGCTGGTGATGTAGCCGGAATGTAGCGATTGAAATCCCTTTGGCACGATGCACAGCAACTGGTCTTTGTAGACGGGAGTTACCTGGAGAGAATCGGCGTGGGATATGGAAATAAACCCGATATCTACGGTGTTGGAGTGCAGCCAGGAGACAACATCATCATAACCGCCTTGAAATATATTAAGTTCGATCCTGGGATAGAGTTTTGAAAAAGAACGGATGATATCAGGAAGCCAACTCACGCAAACGCTGTTAATGGTGCCGATTCTTACAGTGCCTTTTTCCAGTCCATTTAATTGAGCTACTCGTTGATTGAGGTTTTCAACATCACTAAGAATTGTGCGAATATAAGGAAGCAGTTCTTCACCGCTGTTTGTCAAGTGGGCTCCGGTTTTACCTCGGATAAATAGGGGAAAGCCAATCGTGTTTTCCAACTTAGAGATCGAGTGGCTGATTGCCGATGGTGAGAGCTTTAATATCTCTGATGCGCGTAAAAAACTTTGGTGTTTAACGACAGCTTCAAAAATTTCATAATTTATTAATGACATAGTACTCTCCTTTTTACAGGTGAATCTCTTTCACTATAAAGGTCATAACAATTTATTTTATAGAAATATAGTATACTAAAATTAGCAAAAAAAACAATGGACTTTTACTCAAGTTACGTACAAAAGTGGCTCTATAGTCACAAATAGAAATAAGAGAGGAAGATGAAAATGAAAAAAAATCAAATTCACACAGACAAAGCGGGTAAAGCCGTAGGACCTTATTCACAAGCGATTGAGTACAATGGTATCATATATGTTTCTGGAGTTACTGCCATTGATCCTCAGACAGGCGTTCCATCTGGTACAGTTGAGGAGCAAGCAGAAAAGATTCTGACCATCATTGAGGCGATTCTTGAAGCAGCGGGTAGTTCTATGGATAACGTACTTAAGGCAACAATATTCCTCGACGATGTGAATGATTTTGCAAAAGTAAATGCAGTTTACGGGAAACATTTTAGAGAACCATATCCAGCACGCATCTGCGTGCAGGCAGCAAAAATACCATTCGGTGCATTGGTTGAAATAGATGCCGTTGCACATAAATAGCTAAGGGGGAAGAGATATGCTGAAATATTATGTAGCCGATGCATTTGCGGATAATATTTTCGAAGGAAATCCAGCGGGAGTATGCGTAATGGATGAATGGATTCCTATAGAAAAGATGGAGAAAATAGCAATAGAAAACAACCTGTCAGAAACAGCTTTTGCTGTAAAGGAAGGAGATACATATGGATTAAGATGGTTTACTCCTGGTGGAGAGATAGACCTTTGCGGTCATGCAACCCTTGCAACGGCTTATATTTTATTTAGGTTCGTCGAAACTGATACCAATGTACTCCATTTCAATACCCAAAAAATGAATCATCATTTGCTGGTTACCAAGAAGGATGATTTATATGAAATGGATTTTCCAACCATCATACCTGAAAAGTATCACTTGACCGATCTGATGGTTGATGCATTAGGTGCGGTTCCAATAGAGGTACTTAAGACTAGTAGGGATTTAATATTTATCTTTGATTCTGAGGATACTGTGAAGAATCTAACTCCAGATTTCTCAAAGATAAGGCAATTTCCAGAAGGTTTATCTGTGTATATAACCGCAAAAAGTGAGGAATTTGATTTTGTTGCTAGAGCATTTTGGCCAAAGCTAAATATTGATGAGGACCCTGTGTGTGGTACAATGTACTGTTCTCTTATTCCGTACTGGAGAGAAAGAAATGGACTTGATAAAATGGTCGCGAGACAGGTATCTAAGCGTGGTGGCACGGTTTACTGTGAGTTCTGTGGCGAAAGAGTGAAACTCAGTGGTAGAGCAGCTCTTTATGCCATTGGAAATATCTGTGTTGATGAAAAATAGATAATCGTAAATTTCTTTGAGAACGCGCATTCTGGCAATTTAAAAATGTCTAAAATGTAATACTGTAATGAATTTTAGCTGCGTACGTTACACTATCCGGAAGCGTTATCACTGTATGCTCAAAGGTAGCTAACCAGGCGGGAGCATATAGAGGAATTTTCGCCGGAAGTATGGTTATCATAATTTTTCTCATTCGCGATTATCGTACTAGCTCTCAGTATTTAACGAAGTATTAGATAGCGAGCGATTGATTGTGAGTTTGCTCGATGGTACAGATATCAAATGTAAAATTGAATAGTGATAAGCGAAGAGCAGATTGAGGTGACACCTTTATCGGCTCTTTTTATTATCCTGTGTCAATGTTCCTTAAAGTGAAGTGGATAAGGGGACAGATAAAATGCTTGATTGAATAGAAATAATTACTTGAAAAATACTGGAAAATTAATTATAATTAATAAAATTAAATATAAAACATTGCAAAGGAAGGAAGAGTGGTATGAATACTAATGATTTGAAAGTAATACAGCGGCTTATGGAACAAGCTCGAGCAACATGGGCAGAGCTAGGAACACTGCTTGGGCTATCGGCTCCTGCCGCCGCTGACAGGGTCCGTAAGTTGGAAGAGTTAGGAGTAATTAAAGGTTATGCCGCTTTAATAGACCCAGATGCAATCGGCTGTGGCTTAGCCGCTTTAATATCGGTAACTTTAGACCGACCTGAACAGAAGTTAGAGTTTTTGGAGACGGTTAATCGGTTGGCAGAAATACAGGAGTGTCATCATATCGCTGGTGCGGAGGACTATGTTCTGAAAGTACGGTGCGCAAGTACTCGCGACCTTGAACGATTAATCACGGAAGAGATAAAGTCTTTGCCAGGTACTCGAACTCGAACAACCGTAATTTTATCTACTGTTAAGGAGACTCCGATATTACCACTAAAAATCGAGAGAAGGTAGATATACTATGGAGTTGTATTTTTTTATTAAAGGTATAGTCTTAGGGTTTTCTATAGCCGCCCCAGTAGGGCCCATCGGAGTTCTTTGTATTCGGCGGACTCTGTCAAATGGGATGTTAAGTGGTTTTTTGTCAGGCTTAGGCACAGCAACTGCTGATGCTTTATACGGCTGCATAGCTGCTTTCGGCTTGACGGTTATTTCTACGTTTCTAGTAGATAACCAATCATATTTTCGTTTGATTGGAGGACTATTCTTGCTCTATTTGGGTTACACAACATTTAGATCAAATCCTCCGGAGTTAGCTGCTGCGGACGGGAGCGGCAAAGGGTTTTTAGGTGACTATGTATCTGCTTTATTTTTAACATTGACGAACCCAATGACTATAATATCATTTGCAGCTATTTTTGCCGGATTAGGAGTAGGGCAAACTGCTGGAAACTACATGCTGGCAGGCTTATTAGTTTTTGGGGTTTTTGTCGGTTCAATGCTTTGGTGGCTGATATTAAGCAGAATGGTAATTGTACTTCGTTCGAGATTTGACCAAAAACGGCTTAAATGGGTTAATCAGTTTTCAGGGATTATTATTGCTGCCTTTGGGATAATGAGTTTAATTATGGTTTAGTTAAAAAAAAAATCTGCCAAACAAGGTGTTTGTCGTTAAATATCGAAAAAATGATGTAAGTGGAATAATCGCAGGTCGAAAGTTTTAGGAGAAGAGGTATTTTTGTGCAAGCTTTGGCATTGTGGTTAGACAAAACCTTGAGCAGAATTTTACTTGCCTTGCTGATATTTGTATCAGGATTATTGTTTGCTGTCGGTTTTATCACAAATAAATTTGAGGCAAATATCTATGATTATCGCCGGCAAGAGCTTAAACGCATTGTCGAGGTTGCCCGGCATTCGATAGATCCTGTTATTATTCAGTACCGTGCTGGGCTATTATCCCGCCAGGCGGCGTTAGACAAAGTTAGGGACAATGTTCGTAGCATGACTTATAGCGATTTATTTGGAGCAAATTATGTATTTATGAGCTCTTACCAAGGTATTATGCTTGTACAGCCTTTTGAACCAAGTCTGGAAGGCAGTGATCAAAGTCAACTTAAAGATGCGTATGGCTTACCCATCATTACCTCGCTTATTGACACAGCGCGTCAAGGCGAGGGCTATGTTACCTACTACTATCATCCACCTGAACGCACCACCCAGCCTCAACAAAAGGTGTCTTATGTAGTGGGTATTCCCGAGCTTGAAGCTTATATCGGTACAGGTATGTACGTAGAAGACATTCAAAAAAGCTACAAAGCGTTTCAGCTAAACCTTCAAGGAATATTCTTGATCTTCTTT
The DNA here is from genome assembly GCF_900176355.1 of Sporomusa malonica. Taxonomy (GTDB): domain Bacteria; phylum Bacillota; class Negativicutes; order Sporomusales; family Sporomusaceae; genus Sporomusa; species Sporomusa malonica. The sequence continues at coordinate 336,650 of NZ_FWXI01000001.1, forward strand.
ATGCTGATAATGGCGGCGCAATATACCCTGCTCCGGCCGATGTTTAGTAGCTATCAGTTGTTAATTCAGGCTTTTGACCGGCTAAGGAATAATCCGGATACAGCCCTGCTGCTTTCGCCCTTAATCTATCGTAAGGGTTCGGAAGCCGAACGGCTAGTTACCGGTTTTAATGCCTTGCTTGCCGACATGTGGGCGAAAAGCGCGGCCATGCAGCAGGCTCATGAGGAATTAACCCAAAGTCACGAAGAGTTAACAGCTGGCAATGAAGAGCTTATGGCTTTGTACACACAATTAACAGACGCTAATGAGTTACTCCGAAAGAGTGAAGAACGGTACCGCTTGGCGATGGAAGGAGTTAACGATGTTATCTATGATTGGGATTTGCGCAACAATAAAATAGAACTGTCAGCACGCTTAAATGATATACTGGGCTTGTCTGGTGTCGAGGGCGGGGACGGTTATACACAGTGGGCAGCAAGGATACACCCCGAGGATAAAGGCGTCAGGGAGCAGGCGATGCTCGATCATTTTGCCGGGAAAACTCCCTATTATGCTGCTGAATTTCGTGTTATGAGCCAGGCAGGAGAATACCTCTGGGTATTATCACGGGGAAAAGCTCTGTTTGATACAGCCGGCAGAGCAATCCGCATGGCAGGCTCTTTTACTGATATTAGTGAGCATAAAAAGCGAGAGGCAGAAATATGGAGATTGGCATACCGGGATCCACTAACCGGACTTGCTAACCGGCGGTTGTTAACCGAGCGGCTCAGGAGCGAGCTGGTAATGGCTCAAGGTGGTCAAGTCTGTGGCGCCATGCTCTATCTTGACCTGGACAATTTTAAGCTTGTTAACGATTCTTGCGGCCATCTGCAGGGAGACCAACTGCTTATTGAGGTTGCAGATATGCTTGGCAAGGTAGTTGACGAACACCACCTAGTAGCCCGTTTGGGTGGTGATGAATTTGTAGTACTATTGACAAATGTTTGCCAGACTGCAGATATTGTCCAGTATGCAGAAAAACTGCTTAAAGCCTTATCAAGAGAGGTTAATTTGTGCGCGCATTCTTTCTTTTTGTCGGTGAGCATTGGTATTGTATGTTATCCGCTTCATGGCGCTGAAGTTGACGAGATCCTAAAAAAAGCCGATACGGCACTTTACGCTGCTAAAAATGCGGGTAAGAATGGCTACCGCTTTTATGAAGCCTCCATGCAGGAAACACTGATTCATAAACTCAATATGGAGCGCAGTTTGCGGGCCGCAGTCAGTAATGAAGAGTTTTTGCTGTATTTTCAGCCGATAGTGTATTTGGAAACAGGACTGGTTTCCGGATTTGAGGCCTTATTACGATGGAATAATCCTCAACAAGGCTTGGTAGCACCGGGAGAATTTATTCCGCTGGTGGAAGAGTCGGGGCTTATTGTCCCCATTGGTAAATGGGTTATGCGGGCAGCCTGCGCTTTTGCCCGCAAGTTGACTAACATGGCTTATGCCGATACTTATGTTGCAGTTAATGTTTCGGTTAAACAACTTGCCAGTGAAGACTTTGTGCCGATGGTTAGGGCAGCTTTGCACGAGGCGGCTGTACCACCCACGATGTTAGAGCTTGAGATTACTGAAACAATCCTGATGAATTCAGAATGCCTTACTACCAATATCGCCAAACTGAAGGAGCTAAAAGATATGGGAGTCCGTATTGCCCTTGATGATTTTGGCACAGGCTATTCCTCATTAACTTATCTGAAACAATTGCCTATTGATGTTGTAAAGATCGATAAGGCATTTGTGGATGATTTGACTGAGGGGGGGAAAAATGGCCCGCTTATGGGTTCTATTATTGCTCTGGCACATAACTTGGGTCTCAAGGTAGTGGCCGAAGGTGTAGAGACCGAGGAGCAACGAAAATTGCTGAGGGAGTGGCAGTGCGATTCTATCCAAGGATATTTAATCAGCCGCCCTGTGCCGGAAGCCGAGGTGTTGAAGGTCTGCATGAAATCTAAGGATTCATAAAAACACCAGTGGAGATGGTTGAATACTACAATAGGCTGGTGGAAGAATATCCAATAGTCTCTATTGAGGATGGCGGCGAGAGCTGATCGGGACTGCTGGGCTTTGATTAAGCTGTTTAAAGAAAGGACGCTGCTATGGCGTATAAACTAGTCTGTATTGATGTTGACGGGACGCTTTTGAATAATAAGCATGAAATTACAAAAAGAACGAAAGAAATACTGTTAAAAGCACATAAGCTGGGCGTTCATATAGTGATAAGTACCGGACGAATGTATACTGATGCCGAATATTATTCTAATCTTATTGGTGTAAAATCCCCGGTGATCGCATCAAACGGAGCTTTCATAAAAGAAAAGGATAATGGTAAGGTTATTTACCAGGATGCTCTCGGCGAAAGCTTGTCACTAGAACTGCTGGAGATATTTTATAAACACCGCACAAAGCCGTATTTTTGTACTCCGCATAAATTTTATTATGGAAATATTATGTTTAAACTTTTTTATATTGCAACTAAAATATTAGGTAGCAGAAGCAATAATCTAGATATGGAATATGTTTTCTCCTGGCAGCAATGGCGAGAAATATTATGTAAAGAAAAAGATAATATTGTAAAATGCGAGATTATCTATAGAGATGCAGCATTAATTTACGAACTGCGGAATGAACTAAAGAAGATAGAACAGCTAGAAATCGTAGATTCTTCCAAGTATAATATTGAAATTACGCGTAAAGGGGTCTCCAAAGGAAAAGCTGTAGCAATGCTGGCGTCACTTTATAATCTGAAGAGTGAAGATATAATAACCATAGGCGATAGTGAAAATGATTTATCGATGATAGAATATGCCGGCCTGGGCATCGCTATGGGAAATGCTTCGGATAGCGTGAAACAAAAAGCAGATTACATAACCGATTCTAATGATCACGAGGGAGTCGCTAATGCTATCGAGCGGTTTGTTTTAGAAAACCGTTCATCCTAGAACAAGTGTCATATCAAACCACTGAGATCCACCATGGGTTGATCCTGAGATGCCGTTATTGACATAGCCAAATGACTCATAGTAATGAACTAACCGTTCCTTGCATGTTAGAATAACGCTTCTTCGACCAGTGTCTTTGGCCAGTTGAATAAAATGATTCATTAACTGGGCCGCAATTCCCAGGTTGCGGTATTCAGGAATTACATCCAGGCCAAAAACAGTTAAGTTCTTACCATCCGGTATATGGTGCGACGTACTATGAAATAGCTCGTCATAGATAACTGCGCTGTTGGTGACGCAGCCATTGATAAAGCCAATCAAGATTCCATCTGCTTCAGCTACCAGGAAGTATTCAGGGAAAGCTGCAATCCTCTCCCTGAACGACTCCCGCTGTGCTGCTTCAGTCGCAGGAAAACAGACTGACTCGATTTCAGTTATACGATCCAAATCTTCTGGCCGAACTCCTCGAATTGTTATCTCTATCATATGGTATCCTCCATTTCATAATCTCAAGAGTACAGATCAAAACTAACATTCATTATATCATGGATCGTTATTATTGCATGCAATGTCTCAACTATTAGCATTTCTGTCAGCGCACATTCAGTGCTTCAAGCATACAATAGGATAGATATACCTATTAAAGGAGGAGTTTTGATGGATAATCGACAAAATTTTATCGGTCAGAATTTCTTTAATAATAATGGTAACTTTATTTGGGTTATCCTTATTATTATCAGTTTCTTTTTCTTATTCTGCGGAGATAACGACACCACTTTCTAAGCAGTTAAAAAGCACATGCTCTGTCCCACTAAATCGAGTAAACATACCTCCTTCCACTTAAGAGATAGCAATCTGCAGATTGCTATCTCTTAAGTTTTCCTGTAAGTTATGCGGTAACATGATTACCGGCTTTAGAATAGTATAAAGTAGAATACAAAAAATTGTCTTGGCAAAGGAGGAGTTAGGATGTTTTTTGGTACTAATAGAGAGCTCTGGTTTGTCATTTTGGTTATTAGTCTATTCATCTTATTATTCCCTGACTTCGGGGATGATTGTACCACTTGATAATCCATAATTATGGTGTCCTTATAAAGAAAACACGGCTTGCGCCGAGCCTTAGCGAAAGCGGAAGCCGATGTTGCCCTTATCCAGACGGAAAGTTATACTTTCTTACAGGACATTAAAACCGCGCTGAAAATTCAGCGCGGTTTATCTTTCTGGGATAATTTTCTAAAGGAAATAGCTTTTTTAAGGTGGAATTTCTCAAGAGAAGAGCAGGTAAACTAAATGCAGGTCTAAGCGTGAAGGGAGTCTATCTGTGCAGGAAAAATTGCAAAATTTGAGCTACTATAAATGGTTGATCTTCGGCGTAGTTTCTACCGGAACGTTTATGGCAACAATGACCGCATCCATTGTCAATGTTGGTTTGCCGCCGATTACGACGGCACTCGATACAAATATTGCTACAGCACAGTGGGTGGTAACTGCCTATTTACTTGTCATTACCAGCTTGCTGCCGCTGGTAGGACGACTTGGCGATATCTGGGGGCGGCGGAAGGTATATGGCTTTGGCTTTATCGGCTTTACCGCCGGTTCTTTGTTATGCGGTATTGCCGACTCGATCGGTCTCTTAATTGGGTTTAGAATACTTCAAGCCATAGGTGCGGCTGCTCTAATGGCCAATGCCATGGCCATTGTGACTGGGAGTTTTCCTCAGAACGAGCGAGGCAAGGTATTGGGGATGATTGGCACTATCGTAGCGCTAGGCAGTTTAAGCGGGCCAGGCTTGGGCGGGGTGCTTGTTGAACATTTTAGTTGGCATGCCATATTTTTCGTTAATATTCCGATCGGGTTATTAGGGTATGCTGGGGTGCATTATGTCTTGCCTTTTGACCAAGAACTGCGTCAGGAAAAAATTGATTATTTGGGGGCCGCACTGTTTACGACTAGTGTGGTAAGTTTTCTCTTGGCCTTGAGCTATGGGACCGAGTGGGGCTGGGCTTCGCCTAGTACCATAGGCTGTATTGGTTTTGCGCTCATTGTGTTTGGAGTTTTTATCAGGTATGAAAAAAAGATTGATCAGCCCATGCTGGAATTAGCAATTTTCAAGAATAGGGCATTCTCAGCAGGAAATTTAGCTGGGCTTCTTTCGTTTACAGCCATGTTTACCAGCACTATGTTATTGCCGTTTTTTCTTCAGAATATCCTTGCCTTTGCACCAGCCAAAACCGGATTGATTATGTCCGCTTTTCCTTTAGTTATGGCGATAACAGCGCCGGTCAGTGGTATACTGTCAGACAAAGTGGGCTCGGGGACTTTAACAACCGTCGGTTTGGGGTTGATGGCTTTAGGCTTGGTACTGACAGCTAAACTGCATGTGGATGCTACGCTATGGCTGATTATGGGCTCACAGGCGCTCATGGGATTGGGGAACGGCTTGTTTCAGTCACCCAATAATAACAGTGTAATGAGTGCTGTAGAACCCCGGCAATTTGGCGTGGCTGGTGGTATTAATGCGCTGGCTCGGAACTTTGGCATGGTTTGCGGTACGGCATTGGCTGTATCTATTCTGGAATACCGGCGTGCGGCCAGTCTGAGTGGGATTAGTCAGCCAACGGCTGATCAGCAGGTAACCGCATTTATGGCTGGCTATCAGGAAGCGTTGCTTGTTGGCGCCTGTTTAGCTGTGCTTGGTGTGGTCATTTCGCTGAAACGTGATGGAAAGCCAGCCAAGAAGTAGCTTCCACTTCGCCGGAGGCTCGGCGCAAGCCGTGTTTTCTTTATTGATTTATAGTGACGGTGGGTTTAGTGGGTTTAAACGACTGGATGATTTTTCGCACCAGTGGGTCCCAGTAACTCCGTTCGCTGTCGGTAGTTAACAGGAAAGCGGCAGACAAAAAACCGTCGGCATCAAAGGCATACCCTTTTAAATAATACGGTATGGTTATTCCATACATCGAAACCACAGATCTGGCGCTCAGGCCGTAGGCTTGTTTGTTATTGATTTGTAGGTAATCAGGGCGGCTAACATCCAGAAAAGTTACACCGACATTGGTTTGTTTGTAACTGAGGTCAAGCTGCTTTTTCATTAATTGAACGGAAGAGTCGATTTTGGTCTCCATCTTTTGTTTTTGCTCATTGGAAAGTTTTTTGGAAAAGTACAGTTTGCCTTCAAGGCTTAAGGGTTTATCGTCCCGGTAAAAGGCCATGAACGCCGTGCGGTAAGCCTTACCGTCGTTCATGGTAACTTGGTACATTTGATAGTTGATATTTTTCAGTAGGGCGAACGGGTCGACCGGCGGCACTGGCAGAGGTGTTGCCGGCGTTTTTGCTGTTGCATTAGCTTCTTTCATGATTGTCGCCAATACCTGTACCAGATCTGCTGTTTGCCAGCCCTCTGGGACGGCAAATGCGCCGATCTTTTGAACTTGCCAGTCGACTTGATCTGAAGCGTGGGTACTGCTGATGCCGGTAAAAAGAATCAGGCAAGCTAAAAACATTGTGAGAAACCAGTTTCTGTTCATCGGTCAATCCCTCCGGTGATTTTTTTTCAAATGGGGCAATTTGTACGATTGTGATTCGTTATTCTAATTATTCAAGAAAATACAGCAATTCCCTGCCTGCGGTCAGTTTTATCAGCTAAGAAAGTCGCATTGTACTCCAGGAAAACATTGACAAGCTCTATGTACTTAATTTATAATATATTTAAAGTTAAGAAAATTACATCAATGAATTATAGGAATGCCTACAGCTATTAGATATTAGGGGGCAAAACTCTATTTGAGTTTTGCTCCTTTTTATTTTTCAGAAGACTTTTGCCAAGGCTCTGAAATCCCGGGATAAACTGGCAAACTTAATAACAGAGAGGAGAAAACAAAGTGTCCGAAAATTCCCAAGATGAAAGCTTGCAAAGAGGATTGAAAAACCGGCATATTCAGTTGATTGCCTTAGGAGGGGCTATTGGCACAGGGCTATTTTACGGATCAACCAAAGCGATTCAAATAGCAGGGCCAGCAGTAATGCTTTCCTATCTTATCGGCGGTATCATCATTTTTTGGATTATGCGCCACATGGGCGAAATGCTTGTTGATGAACCCGTATCAGGCTCGTTTAGTCATTTTGCTTATAAGTACTGGGGGGATTTCCCGGGTTTTCTGTCAGGGTGGAACTATTGGATCGCCTATGTGCTGGTCAATATGGCGGAACTGACGGTAGTCGGGAAATACGTCCAGTTCTGGTGGCCGGATATTCCTGTTTGGGTTACTGCCCTGGTATGCTGGGCTTTTCTTACAGGGATTAATCTGATTCATGTTAAGTTATATGGAGAATTTGAATTCTGGTTTGCCATTATCAAAGTAGTAGCCATTATCGGTATGATTGTTTTTGGTACGATGATCCTTCTCAACGGACAGGCGGGTGCCAGCAGCGGTGTGGGCAATCTCTGGAATTATGGCGGCTTTTTCCCGAATGGGCTGGAAGGTTTCCTCTGTTCTTTGGCGATCGTCATGTTTGCCTACGGCGGGACTGAATTGATTGGGGTCACGGCCGGGGAAGCGGATAATCCTAAAAAGACCATCCCCATGGCCATTAATCAAGTGATGTGGCGGATCTTGATTTTTTATGTGGGTGCCCTGTTGATCATATTGATGATCTATCCCTGGAATCAGCTGGGTGCTGGTGGCGCAGAAGGCAGCCCGTTTGTACAGATTTTCTCGAAAATAGGCATTTCCTCTGCAGCGGCTCTGTTGAATGTCGTCGTGATTACCGCAGCTCTTTCCGCTTATAATAGCGGTCTTTACAGCAATGGACGTATGCTTTACAATTTGGCGCAGCAAGGGAACGCCCCGAGCATGTTTAAAAAATTAAACAAGGGCGGAGTGCCGGTAGTGGGAGTACTGTTTTCATCCTTCCTTATGGGATTGGTGGTATTCTTAAACTATCTTATTGAAAGTCAGGTCTTCACCTATCTGATGGCCCTGGTTGTCTCTGCGGATATTATTAGTTGGGTGATGATCAGCGTCAGCCATATGAAATTTCGCCAGGCAAAGATAGCAGAAGGGGCAAAGATTGAATTTCCAGCGGTATGGTATCCTGTTACGAACTATATTTGTATCGGCTTTTTAGCGATGATATTTGCCGTGATGTGGTATTTAGGCGAGGACTGGCGAATTTCTATGTACCTGACACCTATTTGGCTTGTTATTTTGTGGATTGGCTATAAATGCAAACCACAGGCTAAGCAAGCACGAATCCTCAACGATAACGAGATGAACGAGATAATGCTGAAAGAATAGCAAGAGCATTATAGATTCATTTATGGTTACCCATGTTATGCGAGATAAGGGGTAGACTTAGCAATGAGTGTGCCCCCCCTTTTTTTTATATATTTCAGAACGGGTTACTCCCCTGTGAAATGAGTAAATAAGCATGAACGAATTTATTGCAAAAAAATAAAAAAGCAGCTAAATAATATTAGGCTTGACTTTAGCAGTTTTGTCAACTATTATGAATATAAGTTGCCTTCCTTAGATGCGAGAGATGAGAGTGTGGCAGGCAAGCTGGTTCGATATAAAGTAGTTTTACCGGTTTGTATGAGGATGCAATTTTTACTTGAATAGCTTGCCCATAGTTATGAGATATTAGGGGGTAAACTCATTAATGAGTGTTATCCTCTTTTTTATTTTCCAAAAAAAATGGAGGTATAGAGTTATGATATTATTAGACGGATATGCTTTAACTTTAGAGGATGTTGTAAAAGTAGCCAGAGAATATGAGGAAGCAGGCTTAAGTGATCAAGGCCGTAAACAGATTGTGGATAGCCGTGCAATCGTGGATAAAATCTTGGATGCCGAGAGTCCGGTATATGGCATTTCCACAGGTTTTGGTGATTTCAGCCAAATCTTTATTTCTAAAGAGAAAAGAGAAAAATTGCAAAAGAATCTAATTCTTAGCCATGCTACCGGCGTGGGCGAGCATCTGCCGGAAGATGTTGTTCGTTCAGCTATGCTGCTGAGGGCTAACTCATTGGCTAAAGGATACTCGGGGATTAAGCTCTCGACGGTGGAGATGCTGCTGAACCTGTTGAATCGGCGCATATGTCCGGCTATTCCGGCGAAAGGCTCGGTAGGAGCCAGCGGTGATTTGGCGCCTCTTTCTCATATGGTGTTAGTCATGCTGGGAGAAGGGCAGGCATATGTCAACGGTAAGTTAATGAGTGGGGCTGAAGCGCTAGCGGTGAGTGGGCTAGAACCGATAGCCTTGGGAGGTAAAGAAGGACTAGCCTTAATCAATGGTACCCAAATAATGACTGCTGTCGGATGTATGGTCTGGCAGGATGCCGTGAATCTAATGAAGAGCGCCGATGTTGCAGCTGCTTTGTGTATCGAAGCCTTGAGGGGGACCCGCACTGCTTTTGATCCGCGCATTAGTCAGGTTAGACCTCATATCGGTCAGGTGGCTACCACTGAAAATATGCTGCGATTAACGGAAAACAGTCCCATTATTGAGTCACATGTCAATTGTTCCAAAGTACAGGATGCTTATTCTTTGCGCTGTGTTCCTCAAGTACATGGCGCTTCCAAAGATGCTTTACGGCGCGTGGAAGAAACCCTTACCATCGAGATCAACGCCGCCACCGATAATCCGTTAATTATGCCAGATACAGGTGAAGCCATTTCTGGCGGTAATTTTCATGGACAGCCGATTGCACTGGTGATGGATTATTTGAAATTGGCCTTAGCTGAAATTGGTAACATTTCTGAACGGCGCACCAATCGCTTGCTGGATGCACATTTGAGTGAACTGCCGCCGTTCTTGACTGCCTATCCGGGAGAAGATTCAGGGTTAATGATTACTCAGTATACGGCAGCTTCTTTAGTATCAGAGAATAAAGTACTGGTCCACCCGGCAAGTGCTGATTCGATTCCTACCTCGGCCAATCAGGAAGATCATGTCAGCATGGGAACGATAGCGGCCCGTCAAGCGCGGGAAATTCTGGAGAATGTCCGCTATATTCTTGCGATTGAGTGTTTGGCAGCTGCGCAGGGTATTGACTTCTTAGCCCCGCTAACCCCAGGTGTTGGTACAGGTGCAGCACATAAAGCCATCCGCCAAGCGGTACCACACTTGGACGAAGACCGGATACCGGCACCAGATATCCAGAGTATATATCAGTTAATCGCCGATGGCTCCCTGATTAAAGGTGTAGAGACTGCTATTGGTCCCATGAAAATCTATTAAGCGATTACGCATGCTATAATACTAGGAACAGGAGCAACTCCTGTTCCTAGTTTAGTTGATTATATACAAGGATTTAGAAAGAAACTGTTATTATGAGTTTCTTCAGGTAAGATGGTGAGAGAAAGGTGGATGAGCTATGTTTAGTATAGAAAAAAACGGTAGCCTGGGAAAATTGGCAATTCTAACGATCATGTCTTCTGGTGAGGATGAAGCGGACTTGAAAAGACAAGGGGAGAAGTTTGGCTATCGGCTGTATAAGGGTAAAGTAGGGTCAATGGATTCTGCCAAAATTTTTGCGGCAGTAGAGACGGCAGCCAAGAAAGAAGGTTTAATTGACGAGCGTTACCGGGAAGAGCATGCCCTCTATCATTCTGTATTTGAAGCCTATAACGGCATGTGCCGAGGACAGATCGGGCTTGGCACCGTGTTGCGCAGTGCCGGCTTATTGTTTTGTATTGTTCGCGGCACTAAATTGCCGGGAAATAATAATGATGGTGAGTGGATCGCGGTGGCTTTATACGGTAATATGGGGGCGCCGATTAAGGGTTATGAACATGAAGTACTAGGCCTGGGAATTAACCCAATTTAAAGTCTCAGAGAAAAGCTAAGTTAGGTTTTACTATTCAATCCAGCTCAAGTCCGTGAAACACCTATTTCCATTACTGTTGCTAACTCTTATAGAATCTTTTTTGATATTATAGCAAATAATATACTTAGGTTCGCCTTCAAATAAATAGGGAGGTGCTTCTATTGGGAAAAGGTGTAATGTCGGAGAAATTGAAATATGAATTAGCCCATGACTTAGGTTTTGCTGAGAAGGTCGAGGATAGAGACTGGAGCGACGTTACGACGGGGGAAGTTGGTTCCATGGTTCGTGAAGCCATTAAGCGAGGAGAACAGGCGATGGCCGAGGAAGCCAGGGCCAGTGGCATAGTGCACCAAAACGCACAGTAAATAAGGACGTGAAGCCGAAAGTTTTAATCCAGACTTTCGGCTTCTTTTTTAGAAATAGATTAGGTAAGAGAATTACTGAAAAATGCAAAAGGATATATTTCCCCTTTTGCCAAAGAAATTTAGTCTTTCCCATAAAAAATAAGCAGGAGCTATATGCCATTGTTGTAACATGACAACAATATCTTGAGGAATAGCAATTGCAACAAAAAAGCCGCTTTAAATGCGGCGGCAATCGAATAGTCTATTCACTTTTTTCATTATCTTGATCTTCGGGTAATGGCTTGGTTGCTGCTGGTTGTAAATTTGAAGAATAGCTAGCTGATTTGATTTCGGAACGTGCGAAGATTCCCTCTTGCCACATTTGATAGCCATATGCTAAAACACCATCGAAAGTAACAATTAACGCGTTTTGTAAAGGAGTAATACCGACCTCGTGAAAAAGCCCTCTACTGCCAAGAAAATAGACATGAAATAAATATATGAATCCAAAGTTTAGTACTGTATCTATTATAATATATCGCCAAAATCGACCATATAAAAAATTGAACAACCACATAGTAATGACGATATTTAATCCGAAAATAATATATGAAGGTGTTCTTAGTGGATAAGCAGTTTCTCCATAAATAAACCACCCAAGATTTTCTCCTAACTCTACTGCTAATACACTAGTAAGTGCAGAGAATAAAGCGATAGGCATCCACCTTTTGATATTTTCTTTCGGCATAAAGAATAAAGTTAACCAAGGTAAAATCAACATCGACCATAAAAGTACTTGATTACTCATTATGTAGTCCCCCGGATTTTCAGTATAATATATTATTTCTAGGCATGAGCCCATTTATTCTTTTGGTAATATTTCCAGTAGACTTCAAGGCATCCAAGACCATGCCCGAAATTGATACTTTGTTAATATTCATTTGTTGATTGGTATTATATGGCCCCCCAATAGCTTTCGCAGTAAAATTGGTCGCAACACGTATTCTAAATCAATTTTTCTTCCTGGTTTTGCAAATATTATAAAAATCGTTTCATGGCAGGTGAGGCATGATGGATATTCTTTAATACAACACCAAGCTTTCGAAAAGCGGGGGTGCTCAATTCTTTTTTTACGATATTATAGGGGGTACGGTGTAATACAAGCTCTGGCCTTGATGTGAAGCAAAGGGACGTTCATTTTGCTTCACACAGCAGATTATGATCAAATAAATCAAATAAATCAAATAAGAAGGAAAAGGATAGCCAAAACCCGAAGTACACTGAATTACAAAAAAGTGAGGATTGCGATGCGAATCGAATTAACAGGATTGAAGGGTAGGCTTAGTCAACAAAATCTGTCTGTACTGTGTTTTTCCCTGTTTTTCGGGTGGTTGCTTGCTTTTCCATTTGAAGGACCGGTATTATATGCATTATCTGCGGAACGGCAGATCAATGCAGTTGGTTTGAATTTGACATCTGTGTTTTCCCATTTTATAGGCTTGATAACAGCTGGGCTGTTTGTAAATAGTCTTTATCGGGCAAAGCTGGTGCAGAGACTGGTTTGCATAATATGCTTTGCAGGTACCATAATGTTCATATTGTTGCCAGAACTGTTTTGGCTGCCGGTGTTGACGGTGATTTCCTTTTTTTCCGGTTGGGTAGTAGCAGCTTGGGGCTATTATGCAAAATATCTTTTCCAAGGCTTTGACAAGGTCCGGCTGTTTTCTGATATCTTGATTTATTCCAATATATTTTTAGTAGTGGCGGGGATGCTGGCAAGAAATGTTTCAGCATTCGCCGGCATGACCTTCATCCTGATGGGATTGCTGGTTTGTTTCACTTTTGCCCGCTGGCTTGTTGACAAGCCTTCTGATTCACCTGAGACGATATCGCTGACTATCAATCGATTTGGTCTGCCTTTTCTGTTGTTATGCATGTTCGTATTTGTCATTACGATCAATTCCGGTATTATGTATCAAGTTGTTTATCCAGCTTATGTAGGTTTTGATTTATTGATAAGTTTTTACCAAGTAATTCCGTATATTGTTGCAATCTGGCTATTGCGTCTGCATGCGACTAAAATTCGACAGTTCCATATTCTCTATATCGGCTTGGCTTTATTGGGGTTAGCATATGCTTTTTTTATCCTGCTTGACCGCTCGCTAGGCAGTTTTTTAGTTGTTGACACACTGATGCTGGCCGCCTGCGGCGTGAATGACCTGTTCTGGTGGGGCATCTTAGGCGCTATGTTGAATTATGCCTCTAACCCAGCGCAGATATTAGGAATCGGTCTATCGATGAATGTTCTTGGTGTTTGGTGCGGCGGTTTGTTGGGTACACACATTATGGCTACTCAAAAGGGGCATCTTGTTGCTGCTGGTATTGCATTAGTCATTATCTTTATTGCCATGTTCATCATTCCTGTGCTCAATAAAAAATTGCTCCACTTACTTAAGGAGCATGTCTTTTTAATGCGCTTAGCTGTGATGATTGAAGGCGAACAAGATATGATGTTTGACAATTTAAAAATAGATAAACGTTTAACAGACCGGGAGATGGAGATTATCCAGTTGCTGTTGAAAGGGTATACCTATAAGGTTATGGCAAAACAATTATTTATTAGTGAAAATACATTGAAGACCCATATAAAGAATATTTATGTAAAACTAGAGATTCACTCACGGATGGAGCTGATCCAAATATTAGAGGGTGAATTGCCGAAAGCGGAAGTCGGGGCGACTCGAGAGCGCCCCTCACTGTAACCGGCGCAATTCGATAATCACGACTTTCAGCATAAACAATCAAACCAGCCGGCAATTTTGCCGGCTGGTTTTTTTGACTACCAAAATGTAACCTTCGAAGATAATGTATTTCCACAAGGCCACAGAGGTTGCCCGAGGACTGAGAGGGAGGGCATATTACGGCAAAATCCTGTTTTTGAGGCAAAATCACCCGAAAAAGGTGATGGGTTATGCCGTGAATCGCCTTTATAATAATAAAGTAAAGAGAAAATTAGGCCGAATAAAAAAGGGGGATGGTAATGATCCCGGGAATTGGCTGCAAGCTGATGCGAATATTTATTACTCTGCTTGGCGCGGCGTTTATGCTACAGGCCGTAGGTAGTGTTGTGCTGGGGTTATCAGGTGAGCGAACACTGGCGGTGATCACTGCTATCAGGCGAGAGCTTGGCGAACGCGGCGAAAGTGTTCCCAACCGGTATACCTATATAATTAGCTATACGTTTACAACGCCGGACGGTCAGGTTGTGGACGCTTCCACCCGTCGCATCGGCAGTTCGGTTTATGTTAAAGCAACCGGCCAACAGCAGGTTCCGGTCAGATATTTTCAGCAACTCCCTGTGTTTAACCAATTGGAGCAAGATACCCGATTGTCCTGGGGGTCTGCCATCTTGTTGGCGGCAGGTGTCTTTCTTGTTGTTGCCATGAATAGGCCATGTGGCAGCGAGAAGTTTGCCTCCGCTAAAGTCTGCAGGAAACACGGCACTGCACCGGCCATGCCGCAGCCTGGCAAACCTACAGGCGGTTTGATTGGGTTTTCACCCAAAATCAATGATCCGGCGTTTGTCCGCTATGTGAACGATACAAGCCGCTGGGCGTTTCTGTTTTCATTTATTCTCGCAGTTATTGTTATTGCCGTGTTCTATATTTATGGTGAAACCAGCCGGGAAATGAGCAATCCGGAGGCACTGTACATCGGGTTTGGTATTGGCGGCATGTTTATCGCTATCGCGGCCCTGCAAGAGACTGGCAGACAGAGAACCAAGAACTGGGACGGGGTGGTGGTTAACAAAAAGATCGAGCAAAAACAGCGCAAGCGTGACTATGGCAATAACGACTATGTTTGGGAAGCGTATACCCTGTACGCGGTTGCCATTCGCAGCGACGCCGGCGAGACATACACCATCAGTGCGGAGGATGACGTCACACGCTATCAGTATTATCAGATCGGCGACAGGGTGAGGTATCATAAAGGGCTAAACTCGCATGAAAAATACGACAAATCAAAGGACAACATTATTTTTTGCAATGCCTGTGCCAGCCTAAATGACATCCAGGACGACGTTTGCTTTCGCTGTAAGTGTCCGCTATTGAAGTAAATTTGTGGAGGGCGAGACTCATGCCTAATAATATGACGCGAGAGCTTAACAAAACTGAGTGGGAAATTTCTGTGCCAATTTTTTGCAACCCCATCATTTTGCGCCAGCTGGCAATCGCAATAGGCCTGCCGTTCGGTTTTTTGGTTGTTTTGCTGATTTCTTCCAGCAAAAATCCATTCACCGCAGATTCGTTATATGCCCTGGGACTAATTGGTGCTTTGTTGTTATTAACATATATCTTCATTATGACCGTGTATGGCGGGAATTACGCTGCAGCGTTCGTGATCGACGACAAAGGCATACGCTGTTATACACAGAAGAAACAGGCTAAAACAAACCGGATCATAAACGGGCTGACTGTTATACTAGGATTGCTGTCCCGTAATCCTGCCGCCGCCGGCGCTGGACTGTTGGCCCAGTCACGGCAGTCGGTCTTTCTAAAATGGAGCAGCATTCAAAAGGTGGACTATCAGCCCAAACGGCACATCATCATGGTAAGAGGTAATGTTGCCGAATCGATAGCGGTCTTTTGTACGCAGGACAACTATGGGGAAGTGGCGGCACTGATATGCCAGCAAGCCCGGACAAAAAATAGTGGAATGGAGGGATCAACATGATCCGGTTTTTTTTCAGTCAGACCTTCCGGCGTCGCGCCAGCATCTTGACGATTCTTGCGCTGGCAATATCCAGCCTGTTTTTTATGTCTCCTGCCAATGCCGCGGAAGTGCTTTACTTCTCAGCAGGTGATGGGAAATCGTTCATCCAATACTCCACCCGCCTGGACCTGACACGTGATTTCTACAGCATGAACATTGGGGGCGGCATACGGCCCTATTCATTCAGCATGACCAAGCCGATTGTGACCATAACGCCATTTTATCCGGGGGCGCAAGTGGCCTTTAAAGTGATTCCCAAGTCGGTTGGCACCACCATACTCACCATTAAAGACACGAAAGGAAATTCTATTAACCGCGAACTCGTGGTGTATGACCCAGGCGCACAGCCGCTTAGTCTCGGTGCGCTACCGAACGCAACCAACCCGGTGGCTGTGGGTCAGGGGCGTGGGTTTGGTGTGTTAGGCGGCAAAGCACCGTATAAAGTTGTGTCTGCTAATCCTGGCATTGCCCGTGTTGAACCCAGCGGTGTCATCTACGCGGTCTGGGGAGTGGCATCCGGGATGACCCAGATTACCGTCACTGATGCGGCTGGTGCAAAGATACAAGGCACCGTGTACGTCGGCATGATCAAATCTCTCGTTATATCAGCAGACTCCACACTGTTGCCGGCAGGTAAAGGTGAGCTCACCATCAGCAGCGGCAATCCGCCGTACACGGTTACAACCAGTTCAAATCTGAACGCAACCTTAAAGGGCAATGACTCCTATGGACGTACCATCTATACTCTCACCGCCAAGTCAGCCGGGGCGGGAACGGTGACTGTCAAAGACAGTAAAGGGCTAACCGCAAGCCGGGCAGTTACTGTCAAAGAATGGATCAGCCTGTCGTTTCCCCAGTTGACTGGAGATCTGCGAACCATAGATGTGGGACAAACGACGAAACTGGTCGTCACAGGCGGAACTGCCCCGTATACCGTGACTGCCGATAAACCAACCGCCGTGACTATCCAGCAGCAGGGAAGCGGACAGTATACCGTTACCGGCTGTCAGGCTGGGGTTGTTAGCATTACCGCCAAGGATGGCAGCGGCGCAACCCGCAGTCTCTCGCTCACTGTGCGCGCTCTTCCAACACTGACGCTGGCCGCACCAGATACGCTGCTGATCGGCACTACTGGCAATCTGACACTGGTTGGCGGCGCAAGTCCGTTTAACGTATCAATATCCGGCAATCAGGTCGTACTGACTAAAGTAGCTGATAAGAAATACACACTTACTCCTAAACTGCCCGGCAAGAC
This sequence comes from Sporomusa malonica, assembly GCF_900176355.1. Taxonomy (GTDB): domain Bacteria; phylum Bacillota; class Negativicutes; order Sporomusales; family Sporomusaceae; genus Sporomusa; species Sporomusa malonica. The sequence continues at coordinate 353,837 of NZ_FWXI01000001.1, forward strand.
GGCGATCACGGTAAAAGACAGCAGAGGCACAATGGTGCAAAAAAACATCACCGTTACCGCCCAGGTGTTAAAGTTAGAAGGCTCTACAAGCCCGCTGGAAGTCGGCTCTACCCGCCCCTTTGACATTAAAGGCGGCGTCGGGCCGTATACTCTAACCTTGACCAATGCAAACGCTAAGGCAGTGCTGTATACGACAACCACGGCATATACCCGATACAATATTAGCGGCGTTACTCCTGGCATGGTGGATCTTATTGTCAAGGACAGCCAGGGGGCAACAGCAACTGCCAAACTGACCATACAGGCGCAACAGCCAGCCAAAGCATAACTGTGCAAGTGCCAGCAGTGAATCCGTTACGTGTCCAACTGTCAGAGAACACTTTGCGACGTGGCCAGAATCTAGAAGTCCGTCTAATAGGCGGAACCGGTCCCTACCGGCTGCAGCAAGAGAGCAGACCACCGTTGCAGCTTCGTCAAACCAGCGCTGCTAATGTGTTTTTGGCTTCAAGTATTTATTCAGGCCTGTCTGCATCCGGGCGATTGTCGCGAGGGGACAGTATGCAACGGTAAATTTTGTTATCACGAATTAAGTGAAACCTCTCTGTTCTTTCAAAGATTCATGAGACGGCCAAGGGAAGAAGATCACTTGCCGACGAGAAAGGAAGGATTGTAATGATGAAAAAAGGTCCTCTGGTTCTGTACCTGTTCAGCATGCTGCTGGCAACGACTCTGCTGCTGGGAACATTTACCGCTCCCGCCTACGCCCAAACATCTGATTTGCGATTAGAACGCCATTCGTTCCGACCAGGCGAAGAAATCAAGGTTCATTTTGTCGCTTCAACGAACTATCCCGCCAACGCTTGGGTGGGCATCGTTCCCAGCCATATTCCTCACGGCGACGAGAAGGTAAATGATCAGCATGATATATCCTATCAGTATTTGCATAAGCGTACCCAAGGAACACTAATATTCCGTGCCCCCGCTAAACCTGGAGGCTATGATTTCCGTATGCATAACACGGACAATATGGGGAAAGAGATCTGCTTTGTCGGGTTCCGGGTGGAAGCTGGCATGGGTCAGGGTACCCCGGATCCCCAAAAATCCGGTTTATATCAAGGTGCTACTGGCATAACGTTGCCCAAGAACACGTTTAAATCAGGAGAAAAAATCACGCTAAGATTCCAGGCGCCGGCGGGTCTGGCAGATAATGCGTGGATTGGGATTATCCCCTCGCGTATCTCGCATGGCAGTGAAGCGGTAAACGACAAGCATGATATTTCCTATGAGTATATTAACGGCCGGAGAAGCGGCACGATGACCTTTAACGCGCCAAGTAGCCCCGGTTCCTATGATTTCCGGATGCATGACACCGACAATAACGGCAAGGAACTTGACTATATCAAATTCGAAGTCAGGCGCTAGCGCTTCGAGATTAGCTGAACAGATGAATAGTTGGCCGTACCGGCTAACTATTCATCTGTTTTTTTATCCTGTTAGAAAGTATAACTTTCTTCTGGATAAGGGCAACATCGACTTCCGCTTTCGCCAGAGGCTCGGCGCAAGCCGTGTTTTCTTTATGATCGTGAGACCAGGGTGTCATTGTTGGAGATGTTTCTGGTTCTTTGCTTACTGCTTGCCAAACTGAAGGTTCTTCCTACTGTTATCCCTATTTAGTATTTTGCTCAAATTGATTTGTTTTGCTAAGAATGTTAGACCCAACTTTTTCAATCAATTTTAATAATGTTTCTCTTTCTTTGCGATCAATATTCTCTAACATTATTTCATTCCAAGAATCTAAAATTCCAAACAAAATGTTTTTAATAGATTCCGCCTTGTCGGTAGCATATAGATTATAAGCACGTTTATCGTTCTCGCTTATCTTCCTAATGACATAATTTTCGTTTACTAGCTTTGCAACAGCTCTAGCCGTTGTAGCTTTATCGATTTTTACGATATCTGATAGTTGCTCCTGACTGATGCCATTATTTTTAAATAAACTAATAAGAAAAATATATTGACCGCTACCTAGATTATATTTTTTTAATTCTGAGTTGAAAAATATTTGACTGTACCTATAAATCAAAGAAATATGTTTTCCAAATCTGTCTTTTTGCAAAATAGCTACCTCCAAATTTTTATATATTTACAATTTTCCGTAATGGATTTATTCATAATGCCCCTACGCCTAATCTGGCTCCGGTCATGCCCGTGATCAATGTGATTAATAGTTTTAAAGAAGGTTTCATTTGCAACTATATTGGAATTATATAAGTAATTTCTAACATAGTAAAGAAAAATTCATTCAAAGTAGCTGTGTTAGCAACTACTTTGCGCTATGATTTTAGTTGAGCGTGCAACTTATTGCTCATAATTTCTTTAATCTAATTCTAATCTTTGATTAATGATGGTTAACTTAGTGCGGATATTCTTTTAGTATTATCGGTAGTTTTTTCCATATATCTTGATGCTATTAATTGAGAAAAAGAATTTTTTTTACAGGAGGTTTAGTATGAACAAATGCCAGCAATATTTCGTAATCATTATCCCGATTATCATGCTCATGACTGCAGTACAGCCGGTGCTTGCTGCGGTGGAACTGTCGGTAGAAGATTGTACTGCTTTGGCTTTAAAGAATAACTATGAAGAACACCTGAAGCAAAACTGGAACAGGCCATGGGTTTGCCGGTGAAATAGAGGGTAAGCAGGAGGAATGATAATTGGATATCAAGGGTTCGAAGAAACTGTATGTTGGTTTGATTTTTGTAGTTGCTTTGTTTGGCATTGTTGTTATCCGCAGCGGAATGTTGTCCAAAACTCAGATAAGTAATGCCAACCAGGCCGTAGCGGTAAAGGCTATGCAGGTAGTAACGAGGGATACGCCTATCAACAGTGAATTTGTGGGACAGGTAAAAGCAAAAAGTGAAGTAAAAGTCATGTCAAAGGTATCTGGTAATGTTGTGGCTAAAATGGCAAATGGCGGCGATAATGTCTATAAAGGTCAGCCATTGTTTCAAATTGACAATAAACAATATCGGTCAGCGATTAATTCGGCCAGAGCTACACTGAATAAGTCGCAGGCTTACCGAAACAGTAAGTGCTCAGCCCGGGGTTAAAAATACCATGTTGATGCCAAGCCGGGATATACTGGGTGGAGGCTCAAAGCCTAATGCCGGAGCCATATCTATTTCTCTGGATTCTTGGGATAAGCGGCAATAACCCGAATTACAGTTAAAAGACGAAATAAAACAGACAATCATGAACGGAGCTCAGTATCCGGAAGGCACAGTAATTGCATTTGCTCCCCCGAGCTTACCGGGATTGGGATCGGTTGGCGGCTTTACCCTGATGTTGCAAGATCGGAGTGGTGGTTCACTGAATGATTTGGACAGCATGGCCCCAAAATTCGCGGCGGCCGCCAAAGAACGTCCGGAGATTGCTACGATATCGTCTAATTTTAAAGCTAATACGCCAGGTTATGAATTTGAGGTAGACCGTGAAAAGGCTGAACAACTGGGAGTGGCTGTTGATGATGTATTTATGGCATTACAAGTATTCCTTGGTGGCAGCCAGGTTAACGATTTTAACAAATTTGGTCGATCCTATAAAGTTATCGTGCAAGCAGAAAACAAATTCCGTGGTGATGTGGATGCAACCCGTTTTCTTTATGTAAAAAGTTCCAATAACGTGATGGTTCCGTTAAACACACTACTTAAACCCAAGAAGATTAATGCGCCAACGATTATTACCCGGTTTAATGGGGTTAAGGCTGTTCAAATCAACGGCAGACAGGCAGACGGATACAGCTCCGGCCAAGCTATGGCTGCACTCGAAGAGGTGGCACAGCAAACTTTATCTGATGTCAAATGAGAAACATAAGGGAATTTTAGAAAAAAAGGTGTTTTCTTATGCATTACTCGTGTTTTTTTAATCTTTGCTTTATAGTGGTATTCTCTCATTCATAGTATTATTTGCTAAGGAAATCAGTATAGAAAACTCAGAGGTGTATTTCCTTGCCAACGCTTTAACCTTGATTGTCAGTAGACCATATGCGGGAAGAATTTTAGATAAAAAAGGGCCGGTAGATATTATGTGTATCGGATTCCTCACCTTATTTGCTGCCTTTATATGTTTGTTTTTTGCTGAAGGCTACATACTGTTCATATTGTCTGCTTTGTTCTTAGGAATAGGGTTTGGTATTATCCATTCAACAGCAATAACTTTGGCAATTAACAAAGTCGATGCGTCCAGGCGCGGAGTAGTCAACGGAACGATATTAACAGCTTTTGACTTGGGTTTTGGGATTGGTTCAATGCTGCTGGGCGTCTTGGCAAATTATGCAGGGCTGAAAATTATGTATCTGGCAAGTGGGTTTATGGTTCTTATACCGTTTAGTATTTTTTACATAACACATATGATAAAAAACAAGGAAATAGAGGCTATAAATAATTTTTGATAGAGTAGACTTAGCTTCAGATGGGGTTTTAACCCCACCTGAAGGTTAGTCATCGGATAAATTGGTGCAGTGCTTCGAAACGCTAAAAAAATAATTATGCCCGGAACAGCAATGTTCCGGGCATAATTATTTGAAAAAGTTTGGTCAATTATTGGAGCCAAATTACTTATCTGAACTATTTTCACTGCATATTCCTTTAAACGGAACACATAATTCCGTATCGGGACAAAACCCCGGATTTTCATAGCATAATGCTTTGGAAAAATCAGGATTTATGTGACTAAGGTTATTAAAATAGCAGCTAATATAATGATTACGGGCTAAACTATTCAGTTGAAAAGAGATCGGATACTTAATGCTTACATGTCGATAATATAAGCCTTCCTCAGTAAACGGAGGTGGATACGCTTGAGCTGGTAAGGTAGGAATGATGTCATGGACATTGAAAATACGAATGCTATTTTTTACTATTTGGTTGAATCGGGAAACAAAGTCAGGGTCGCCGGTACGCGGAGAGCCATAAGTATACACGATAGGATTCTTAAACCCGGTGTTCACTGCAACATCTAAAGCCGCTAACACTGCCAAAGGTCCTCCTAAACTGTAACCGGCAATTAATAGTCTTTTCGTTGTAGAAATTTTGATTAATTTTCTGATCAACATGTCTCTTGTTGATTGATAAATACATGTAAATCCACGATGAGTTTTCCCCACATTTCTGACAAAAGGATATGGTACTTGATATAAGTCTTGGTCCGACTCATTGTCCCTAAATGAATCGGTTCCTCTAAAAGCTATAACTATTTCATTGCGTGACTCTGCGACAAAACCGAATGCTTCTACTACTGGATCTTCAACGCCGGCAAGAGCGCGAACGATATATCGAAGCTTAAAGTCTTTTGGTAAGACTAGCTCTTCCTGTTCAAAAAGCAGATTTGCCTGATGACACATTGCCGCAAGTAATATTGCATCTTCACTATTAAAAATATGCTCTACGCCTAAGGTATCCATTAATGCAGCTCCTCTCTTATATACAAGGCATCGGTCACTTGCATGTTCCTTGGAATGGAAAACACATTTCTGTATCGGGACAAAAATCTGGATTTTTATAGCATAATGCCTTGACAAAATTAGGATTCATTTGGCTGAGATTTTTAAAATAGCAGCCAATCGCATCATTACGCGGGGTATTATTCAGTTGGAAAGTGAGCGGATATTTTGTTTTCACATGTTGATAATATAATCCCTCCTTTGTAAAAGGAGGCGGATACTCTTGAGCTGGGAAAGTAGGAAAAGAGTCATGAATATTAACAATTCGCATACTGTTTTTTACTACTTGGTTGAAGCGGAAAGCAAAGTCGGGATCTCCAACACGTGGACTACCATAGGTATAAATGATAGGGTTTTCAAACCCGGTGTTCACCGCAATATCCAAGGCAGCCAGCATTGCCAAAGCTCCTCCGTAGTTGTGACCAGTAACAAGCAGCCTTTTTGTTGTGGATAGTTTGTTTAACTCCCTGATTAATTTGTTTCTTGTTGATTGATAAATACATGTAAATCCACGTGAGGTTTTGCCCCCATTCCTAACAAAAGGATATGGGACTTGAAGTATATCATACGCTGAAATAAGGTCGGCAGGATATGAAGCGTATCCCCTAAACGCTATAATGATTTTATCTTTTGACTCTGCAATGAAACCAAATATTTCTTCCTTTGGATTCTCTACGTTGGCAAAAGCACGAATGGTATATCGAAGTTCAAAACCTTTTGGTAAGACAAGCTCTCCCATTAGAAATAATGGATATGTCTGATAGCTCATGGCTGCAAGCAATATCGCATCTTTACTATTAAAAATATTCTTTGTGCCAGGGATAACCATATATAATAACTCCTTTCTTATAGGATAATAATATGCTTTTGTTAATAATGAAGATTAGTTTTAAGTGCCAGTAATGAGGTTTTTTAACACTGCCCTTCACACACGTGAACAATCCGTGACATACCAATGACTTCGCCAAAATAATTCAATGAAGGATCTTCTTCGGTATTGCCTGCATTTGCAAATTCAGAAAGATATGATTCCTGGCCCCATCCAACCAATTGATTTCTGTTAAATAATAAAAATGGTAATGTTAAAAATTGGTTGTTTAGTAAAATATATTTAATTAATCCCAAAATTGTTACACCTTGGGGCCGAAAATCTTCGCCAGCTTCTTGTGCTCCGTCCCACTGCACTGATGGAAGTAAGATAAAGAACTGTTGGGCAAAATATTATTAAATGAGCCTGCCGGGAGGCTGGATACCGGACTCATTACGCTCCCCGTCTTGACTTGATAGTCAAATTTTACTATCATAGTACTTAGTAAAATTTGACTATCAGCGGGGGAATGTTTTATGACTCATGATGACACTCGAAAGTCTGTGATTGGAGGATTGTTACTAGGAATATTAATGACCTCCATGGATAATACCATAGTAGCCACGGCAATAGGCAAAGTCGTGGCGGATTTAGGCGGGCTGGATCAGATTATTTGGATAACTTCGGCTTATCTGATAGCCAGCATTCCCAGTATGCTGATTTTCGGTCGGTTATCAGATATGTATGGACGAAAGCTTTTCTATATTACCGGGTTGACCTTATTTATCATTGGTTCTCTACTGTGCGGAACGGCCCAAAACATGTTACAGCTTAGTATTTATCGCGCCATTCAGGGACTCGGGGGCGGTTCGATCATGCCTATTGCCTTTACTATCATTTTTGATAGTTTCCCGCCAGAGCAGCGTGGTAAAATGTCCGCATTGTTTGGGGCAGTATTTGGTTTGTCAAGTATTTTGGGTCCTCTCATCGGAGCTCTTTTTGCCGATTATTTAAACTGGCGGTGGATTTTTTACATTAACTTACCTTTGGGAATAGGTTCTATGATTCTCATATATAAATTTTATTTTGAGTCTTTTGAACATAAAAAACAAAAGGTTGACTGGTGGGGAGCCTTATGTATGGTTATTTCACTTGTCAGCTTGTTGTTTGTGCTTGAACTGGGCGGGAAAAAATTCCCTTGGGATTCTGCGCTCATTTTAGGATTACTGGTTTTATCTGTTGTATCCTTTATTGTATTTATTGCCATAGAGCGGAAGGTTTCATCACCGATCATTCCGTTGGATCTGTTTAAAAACAAGCTGTTTTCAGCTACTCAGGCTGCTGGCTTTTTCTATGGTTGTGTATTTATTCTGCCAATCGTATATATTCCCATATATGCGCTTGGTACATTTGGCGGTTCGGCAACCAATGCCGGAATGATACTTATGCCCATGATGCTAAGTTCTGTGATCGGAAGCCAAGTCGGGGGATTTTCCCTACGAACTCAATCCTATCGTAATCTTATGCTGCTATCGGTGAGCGTATTATTCAGCGGGATATTTTTACTCAGTACGTTAAAGGCGACCACATCTATATTCATAGTTGCCGCATATATGTCGATTACCGGACTGGGTATTGGCATCTCATTTCCTGTGTTGACTACAGCCGCTATTCATGGATTGGACATTCGTCAACGTGGTTCGGCCAATTCGCTGGTTGTTTTCTTTCGAATTATCGGTATGACAATTGGACTTACGCTGTTAGGCAGCGCGCAAAACATAGAGATGCATGAAAAATTAGCTAAGCTTGTGCCTCCAGACTTTTCATACTTAAATCAATTTGATGAAATCCGCACGCTTTTGCAGCCGGAGACACGACTGAACCTGCCTCCGGAGATTTTGAATAGCATGTTAGCTGTGTTGACGGAATCAGTTGTTCATATATTTTTCTGGGCACTTATTTTTATACTGTTCGCTGCAGCATGTATTATGTTAATGGGTAATTCTAAGATTACTGATTCGCAGTTTCCTGTAGAGGCACGCAAGGAGGCCAACGAAGCATGTCAATCAAACTAATTGTTCTGGGCATCTTGATGGAAGGTCAAAAGCATCCTTATGACATGCAGCAGATTATGATCAAGCGAAATATGTCAAGGTACATTAAATTACAAAAAGGATCCTTATATTATGCCGTAGAACAATTAACAAAAAATGGTCTGACCGAAGTTGTCGACATTGTGAAAGACAGTTCACATCCCTATAAGACAATTTATCGTATTACAGAAGCAGGCGTAGAAGAATTTCATAAATTATTACTGGAACAGTTTTTAAACCGTGATAAAATCTATAATCCATTACATGCTGGTTTAGCATTTGCCTATCAGGGAAATCAGTCTCGAATAGCAGAAATGCTCGAAAACAGAATTGAAAAATTGGAATCAAATCTAGTGCTGATGCAACAGGAATATGCGAATAAGGTCCCGTTTGTCCCACGGAGTGCTCTTTACATCATTGCCAGTGCCATTGAGCACGGGAAAACAGAATTGAAATTATTGTACAACTTACTTGATGATGCCCGGAATAATCGGTTAGGTGAAATTGGTCAACCGTTTACTTTTGGTATCCAGGAATAAACAGAAAAAGTATGAGACAGGTCCAATATTATTTAGGGTTTACATGGTGCTGGGAAATATATTAAAGACACTTGGGGATGTTCCTTATTTGGCATATCGTTTGAACTGAAAGCACTAGTACGTCTTTTTGATTCTTTGTTTAATCCCTCACCTTTTAAAGGGCGAACCCTAAGAGATAAGGGGATGGTAGTTGAGTCAAAAAGACATTACCATCGTCCCCTTGTCCGCATGACCTTCATATATCAAATGAGTAAAGTGCAACATGAATAGTGACCCGAAGTTCTTTGTGACTTCGGGTTAGTTTCTCTTGCTTGGGAGTATATAACGTTTCGGAATTAAAAGAAGATGACTTTGAATTATTGCAAAAGTTTTCAGGAATTAACTCCATACGTTTATACCGGATAGATCCTGTTCATGCCAGTTATACGTCCAATGTTGTTAGCGTTATCTATCCCAAGGAGACGCCAGTCCTAGATATTATGGATTTACTACCAAAAATGAGTAGGTGGCTTGACGGAACGCCGCAAAATATGGGAAACTGGATATCTAAAGAATGGCTTATACAAGAACTGACGGCTATACAGAATCAACCAGTTCCAGTTTCAAAAGGAGGTATTCCACTGGAACTTGCGAATACGGTGTTACAGAATAACCGGGAACTAATCGTAGTCGGTTTTGATATATTACAAGTACCAAAATATAAAATGACAATTCGCATTAAATTTTAGGTGTCGAGCTAAATAAAAAAATTTATGAAAAGAAACTAGCCCGCTTTAACTATGCTGTGGCTAGTTCTTTTTTTTATCTTAAACTATTAAGAATTTCTTTCGTTCCCTGTCGAGTTATCAATCGCCTCTACAGCTTTGTTAGAAAATGTTAACTCATCATTCAACGTCAGTATTTTAATGTTCTCCGAAGCACTTACAGATTACAGGCTATATAAAAAAACATTCTAAAAATCACGCAAAGTTTTTTGAATGGATATTCGATTTTTATTAGCATAATGCTTGGTAAGTGTGTAATCAATATTAGCACATTATGTCGATTTTTATTAAATATGTAAAATGGACAGTTCAGTAAGGCCATGTGCCGGTTCAGAGGGAAAATTTTGATTATTTTTAATAGTCGAAGGTATAATTTAGCCAGCAGGCGATTGGAATCTATTGGATGGAGTATGTTGCTGAAAAAAAGTGGTGCAGCATATACAGTGATTCGATTTAACGTGAATAGTACGATGTTCTAACAAACAATGAGCGCAGAATGAAAGGAGATTAACATACCTTCATAGTGAAAAAAAGTAACTATATTGGCAGTTAATTTCACTAGTATTGGTATGTCAGTTTGCTATCATTTTGTGGCTTCGGCTTCGCACTTCACATAAAAGCAAGTTTCAGAATGTGGAGTGCTATACAAAATGAAAGAGCGAATTATGAAGGAGGGAGAAAAATCTAGTCAGTGTATCGACAATGTAGAAATTAGAATGATTCGATTTAATGATGAAGGAGGGAATTGCGAAATGACTTTATCCAGACGTCAGTTTATCAAATTATCAGTTTCAACAGTTACTGTGCTTTCAGCTAGCTTGCCTTTTGAAGCAGAAAAGGCTCGTGCAGCCGGTTATGACCTCAAGCTTCGCGATGCGAAAGAAAACCCTAGTATCTGCCACTTCTGTGCAGGGGGCTGTGGACTGATCGTACATGTTCGTGACGGAAAAGTAATTAATATTGAGGGTGACCCCGACAACCCGACAAATAAAGGAAGTTTATGTCCTAAAGCCTTGGCTTGCATACAAGTGCGTGAGAACCCAGTTCGTCCCCTCAAACCTCTCTATCGTGCCCCAGGGGCCAAAGAATGGCAGCCGATTTCCTGGGATGAGGCTATTGAGAGAATCGCCCAAAAGATTAAAGAGGTTCGTGACACTACATGGATAAACGACGGGACTAACCGTACTGATGCCTTAGGGATGTTAGGCTCAGCGGAGGTAGATAATGAGGAAAGTTATCTGCTGACTAAGTTTATGCGTACAATGGGTAGCACCTACATTGAACACCAGGCCCGTATCTGACACGGTCCTACGGTGACAAGTTTGTCACCTACATTTGGTCGCGGTGCCATGACAAATTCATGGCCAGATATGGAAAATTCGGATTGGTTTTTAATTGCGGGTTCCAATTGCGCCGAAAATCATCCAATTGCCATGAAATATGTACTCCGGGCGCAGGCTAAGGGCGCAAAGGTTATCGTAGTGGATCCACGTTTCACGCGGACAGCATCGAAAGCTGATCTCTTTGCCCAAATTAGACCTGGTACTGATATCGCGTATTTAGGTGCCATCATCAACTATATCCTGCAAAACAATCTTTACAATAAGGATTATTTACTTAATTTTACGAATGCGACCTGCAAAATTAAGCCGGAATATAGCTTTAAAGATGGACTCTTTACAGGCTTTGACAGTGCCAAGAAAAGCTATGATAACAGCAGTTGGGGATATGTTCTGGACGAAAGTAACCAACCGGTTAAGGCTGAATTTCTTGAAGAGGACGGAACCGTATTCTCTATCTTAAAAAAACACTATAGTCGTTACACCCTTGAAATGGCAGCAGCCGTTACCGGCATTCCGGCAGCAACAATCAAGCAAATTGCCGATACAATGGCCAAAGGCGGCACTGGCTCCATACTATATGCATTAGGCATGACACAGAAAACTACAGCCTCACAAGGAATTCGCTGTTATGGCATTATTCAGTTTCTACTTGGTAATATCGGTAAGGCCGGCGGGGGCGTCAATGCGTTAAGGGGTGAGCCCAACGTACAAGCCTCAAGTGATATGGCTAATCTTTCCGATATTATGCCCGGATATATTCCTACGCCGATTGATGCTGATACTACCACTGCAGCATATGGGAAACGAAATGGTGCCTTTAATCAAAAGCATTTGATCTCTATATTAAAAGCTTGGTTTGGTGACAAGGCTACTGCCGAAAATGATTATTGCTACAACTATCTGCCACGGAGGCAGACTGGTAAAGACACAAGATATATTTCGATGCTTGAAGATATGGTTCGCGGTCAATTCAAGCTACTGCTCAATGTGGCCATCAATCCGCTGGTCAGTATTCCTAACAATCAGGTTGTGGCCGCTGCGTTGGCCAAATTAGAGATGATGGTTAATGTCGATATTTTCCAAACCGAAACAGCCAATTTTTGGAATGCGCCTGGGGTAAAGCCTGAGGACATCAAAACAGAGGTCATTATGCTGCCAGCCGCTTATCTTTACGAGAAAGCCGGCAGCATGACCAATAGCAGTCGTTGGATACAATGGAAGACGGCAGCCGTTAATCCTGAGGGAGAAACACTTCCAGACCTGGATATTCTTGATTTGCTCTTTAAGAAAGTAAGGGAACTTTATGCCGGCAGCTCCAACCCTAAAGATGCTCCTATCCTGAATGCTGTATGGGATTATGGCCATGAACCTGATCCTGAAAAAGTGTTGCAGGAGATTAATGGCTATAATATGAAAACCGGTAAATTGAATGCAACGCTAGGTGAATATCTGGCTGCGCCAGTAGGTGAAGTTTCGTCCGGATGCTGGATTTATGCCGGCGTATTTGGAAACGGCAACCTGGCAAAACGGCGGGGCACCAAAGATCCAAGCGGCTTAGGGATGTTCCATGATTGGTCATATGCTTGGCCGGCTAATATACGTATCCTGTATAATCGTGCGTCCTGTAATGCGCAAGGCCAGCCGGTGGATGAAAAACGCAAGCTTATCTGGTGGGATGCTTTCAAGGGACAATGGGGAGGCAACGATATACCTGACGTTATCGACCGTACCAAGGGACCTGATACACCGGAAGGAAAGCCGGCTTTCCGCATGAATGCCGAGCGAATGGGCCGCTTGTTTCTTGCTCCGTTTGCGAATAGACCAGTAGGTGCGGAGATTCCGACCGCTGTCTCAGCGATGCTCCCCGATGGGCCTCTGCCTGAACACTTTGAACCTGTTGAAAGTCCTACCGGCAACGTCCTGCATCCAAATACATCCGCCAACCCGTGCGCGCCAGTGCGTGAAGTTTTAAAAGGTAAACAAGATATCGGCACTAGTGATAAATATCCTTATGTATTAACAACCTACGGTGGTGGTACCGAGCAATTTTGTTCCGGATCACTCACCCGGAATCTACCTTGGCTGAATGAACTTAGGCCGGAGACTTTTGTGGAAATGGGTGCTGCCCTGGCCAAAAAATTGGATATCAAATACGGCGAGATAGTGGAAGTGTATTCGGCGAGAGGTTCTATTAAAATTAAGGCGTTAGTGACCGAGCGAATTCAGCCGCTGAAGATTAACGGCAAAGAAGTTCACACGTTAGGCATCCCGTTCGGTTGGGGACACATAGGAATAGCAACCGGGCCGGGGGCTAATGCATTGACTCATGGTGCAGGTGACCCTGCCGCAGGAACACCTGAATACAAGGCCACGCAGGTTAATGTAAGGAAGGTGAAATAAGATGGCTGATAAGATGAGCGCTTTATTTGACGCATCCAAATGTACCGGCTGCCAGGCTTGTTCAGTTGCCTGCAAGCAGTGGAACGAACTGCCGGCAGAGAAGACGACCCATACCGGCAGCTATCAGACCCATCAAAACTTCACTCCAAAAACCTGGAGTTTTATTACCTTTAATGAAGTATGGGAAAATAATAAGATGGAGTGGCTGTTTCTTAAGAAACAGTGTATGCACTGCGCTGACGCTGCTTGCGAAAAAGCTTGTAACAATGGTGCTATTTCCCATACTGACAAGGGCTTTGTTGTCATTGATAAGCAAAAATGTATTGGCTGTGGCTATTGTGTGGCCAACTGTCCCTTTAATGTGCCGTGTGTTGATCCAAAAACCAACAAGTCCACTAAGTGCACCGGTTGTCCTGAGCGGGTATCCAATGGTCTTCGGCCTGCTTGTGTTCAAGCTTGCCAGCCTGAAGCACTAACATTTGGATCCAGGGATGAAATCATGGGAATGGCTAAAAAACGTCTTGACCAAATTAAGCCGAAACATCCCCAGGCCATGATCTATAATGCTCCTAAACTAGAGGGAATCAATTTTACATATATTCTCCTCAGAGATCCTAAGTATTACGACTTGCCGAATGATCCAACAGTATCGTCAGCAATTAGCATATGGAAAGATATTATCCGTCCGGCCGGACAACTCATGAACATCGGTGCAATTGCCGGTTTTGCCGCTATATTTGCAGTAAGCAAAGTCATCGGAAGCAAACATAATGATCATCATGAACATCAGGGAGGCGGAAAAGCCGATGCTAATAGATAATAATTATGTTCATCGTCATGAGAAAGGCTTTATTATCTGCCACTGGATGAACGCAATTTCGTTCATTATGCTGTTTGTGACTGCCCTGCCGCTGTATACAGATACGTTTAAGTTCCTGTATGATGTTTTTGGCGCATATAATCTTCAGATAATGCATCGTGTATTTGCTGTGATTTTTATCGTGACACCTTTTTTAGGTTTTTTCATTGCCCGCAAAGGCTTTTCACTTTGGGCAAAAGAGATTTTAACGGTCAATCCTGCTGAGGATATGGCATTTATGAGTAAATTCCCATTGGAATTGATCGGCCTTCATCCGGAAGGAGTACCGAAACAAGGTTTCTACAATTCTGGTGAAAGAATGAATTCAGCGCTGCAGATAGGTATATGGCTTCTGCTTGTTGCTTCCGGTCTGGCTCTCTGGGTCGGTAACTCCTATTTGTCACGAGAAACTATGGCTTGGATGGGCCCGTTACACAGTGCTGCTGCAGGTTTGGGCTTTGCCGCATTCCTGGCACATCTTTATCTGGCAGCGGTTGCTAACCCTGATTCCTTACGCGGCATGAGAAAAGGTAACATCCATGTACGCTACGCCAAAGCACATCATGAAAAATGGTATGAAGATCTGATTGCCCGCGGCGAATTTACTCGTGAAGAAGCGGAAAAAGCAATAAAGGCCGATGCAATGGGCAAAAGCGCCTCTGGTTCCATGTAAATGGTAGCGGAAAGTGAAGCAAGAGGAGAAATTACAATGATAACTCGCACGGAATTTGCTGATATTTTAAAGTTGCTTAAACAGAAAATTACTCTTATTAATCTAGATTATTATGGTGATTTAATACATAAACTTTGGCACGAGCGAGTAGTAAAGAGTGAACCTGCTTTGTCAGAAACTGAGTTTCCCGTCAAAGCCGCAGCTCAACTAGTAGTCGAAGTTATCAGCAATCGCGAAAATCATGTGTTATCAAGTATTCAGGCCGAAGAATTAGTGCAGCAATATTTAGCCCAACAGTCTATTCATGTATACTGGCAGCAAACTGGTATTGTTCCTGAACACGGCGATATGTATATACATTTATCCTGTAAAATTGCAGTAGAGAAACTGGCTGATTTAGTAACAGGTATTATCTCATTAGAAAATTGGGATAAAAATGTATGTCCGGTTTGTGGCGATGTCCCTGGGTTTGGCTGTTATGACAAACCGGAAGGAAAGCGTTTATTAGTGTGCGGGGCTTGTTTGACGAAGTGGCGCTATAAGCGTATTGGCTGTGCTTTTTGCCAAGAGGAAGAACCCAAGCAATTAAAAGTTGCAACTGCTGATGAATTTCCCGGGTGGATAGCTGCGGTATGTCAGACATGCAACGGCTATCTTAAAACAGCAGACTTACGTATGTTGGCGTCTGAGCCTAATTGGTATGAGGCGGTAATGGAAACGCTACCTCTTGATTATGCTTTGACACGCGACAGCAAAAGTATGTAGAACTCTACAAAAATATGGTAGGCCACCCCTTAGTAGACAGGAAGTATGATTAAACGTACAACTTGTTACTAAGGGGGTTTTTTATATGCCCAGATCCTCAGTGAGGGTATAGATGTTGGATATTTCTTGTAATATAATTGTTGACAAAAAACAAAACGACGTGGTATCTTAATAATAAATACAACACTTTTTATAAGTATTATAAAAAGTGTTAGGGAGGGGGACAATATGCTTCCAATAGCTAACAATACGATTAGAGTTAAGCAGATCAATGTTGAGCTTGTCAAAACTGCTTTGAAGGCTTTGACAGTTGGAACTAAATTAACTATAGCAAATGCAACAGGGTTAAGTGTAGCAACGTGCGGCAACATTCTAAATGAGCTATTAGAACGTGGAGAGGTTATTGAAGCTGATTTAGAGCAGCCTAATGGTGGCCGTCCGGCCCAGCGTTTTATGTATAATGCAAATTATTCTTATATTGCTTGTATCTTTGTGAGTAATGAAAAAGGAGTCTATAGAACTATTCATGCAGTTACCAATTTAACAGGTGAGATTATTGAGGAAAATTCGGCTGAGGTAGAAATCATCAACTATGAAGTCATAGATAATCTGATTGAAAAACTGATTTACAATTACGAGAATATCAAGGCTGTCGGAATTGGCATACCAGGGATTATTCATAGAGGCGTAATTGGTGCTGGCGATATTGAAGAGCTGGTAAATCTTCCATTAGCTACCCGGTTAAAAGCTAAATATAATCTAAAAATTACAGTTGAAAATGATATGAATCTAACCGCATATGGCTTTTATAAAAAACAGAATTATGATGAAGACAAAACGATTGCGGTTGTAACTTTTCCTCAGGATAATTGTTCCGGTGCAGGGATAATTGTTGATGGGCATATTATTAAAGGCAATACTAACTTTGCAGGAGAAGTGTCCTATTTGCCTTTTGATCATTCACGAGAAGAGCAAATAAAGCAGATAAATAGTGCAGATGTTTTTTTCCCTTTAATGGTGAAAACAATTGCATCAATTATAGCAATTATTAATCCTGAAACCATTGTAGTAACAGGAGGCTTAATCCGGTCAGATATGCTTGAAGAGCTTTCTGATGCTTGCCGGAAAATAATACCTCATGAGCATATGTCACAGATAATTATACAAGAGAATATGCAGGATGATTATATAAATGGCTTGGTTTCTATTACCTTAGAGAGTCTGACTTGTGATATTCAACTAATAGAAAAAAGAATGTAAGGAATTGCAACATAATGAGAATTAGGCATTCTGAATGTCCCGTACCAGGTTTTTGGGAACAACTTTCCACACGGGTAGCATTTTTTATTGCTGGATTTGGGATCGCAGCATGGGCACCTCTTGTTCCCTACGCTAAGAATCGCCTTGGTATTGATGAGGGTGTTCTGGGACTTCTTTTGCTGTGCCTGGGTGCAGGATCTATTATTACCATGCCCCTCGCTGGCGCACTTGCAGCGCGCTTTGGTTGCCGTATGATGATTTGGGTTGCTAGTTTGCTTATCTGTGTTTCTTTACCACTGCTTGCCATGGTCGCAAGCGTTCCGGCACTCATCATTACACTGCTGATCTTCGGTGCTGCGATTGGTGCGGTCGATGTGGTAGTCAATATCCAAGCCGTGATTGTTGAGAAAGCCAGTGGTAGAGCAATGATGTCCGGGTTTCACGGGTTATGGAGTGTTGGAGGTTTCGTTGGCGCAGGTATTGTTAGTGGCCTTCTCGGGGCAGGCGCATCACCGCTGGCAGCAGTGTTTTGTGTCATAGTGGTGATTGTAGGACTTTTATTAACTTTCGGAAAGCACTTGCTGCCCTATGGGAGTGAAGAAAAGGACGCGCCGTTGTTTGTTCTTCCTAAAGGAATTGTCCTTTTCATTGGAGTTTTGTGCTTCATTGTTTTTCTTGCGGAAGGATCGATGCTGGATTGGAGCGCCGTATTTTTGTCTTCGCAGAGAGGGGTTGATTTTTCTCATGCAGGACTTGGCTATTCCCTGTTTTCAGTTGCGATGACGATAGGCAGGTTGAGTGGTGATCGTGTTGTTCAGGCATTTGGCGGAAAAAAGATACTTATCTTCGGGGGGATATGTGCGGCGTTAGGATTTACCATTACTATATTCATTCCAACTTGGATAGCCTCGCTTATTGGCTTTGGGCTGGTCGGGTTAGGCGCTTCCAATATTGTGCCGGTATTGTATTCGGTACTGGGCCGACAGAAAGTCATGCCGGCAAACTTGGCGGTCTCAGCTGTTACGACCCTTGGTTATTCAGGCATTCTGGCGGGTCCGGCACTCATTGGTTTTATTGCTCATACAACGAGCCTCTCCTTCGCTTTTTTATGTGTCGCCGCAATGCTGCTGATTGTAGCAGTTAGTGCTCGTGTCGCAACTGAATAGTCTAGGCGACTGTAATTTCGTAGTTCACATTAGAATAAAACCATTAGGTTGGTGATAAACATGGTAAAAGGAGCCCAGATTTTCCGGTTTGGGGCTTGGCTGAAACTCTTGCGGGATAATGCGGTAATTTTATATTATGCATGGCGTCATCCGTTAACCCCTCAATATGTAAAAGGCTTACTGGCAGCGCTGCTTGTCTATTTGGTCAGCCCGATTGATCTACTGCCAGATTATCTGCCATTTTTGGGAATTGCAGATGATGCTGCGCTTGTCACTGGGGCTATGATGTATTTGACTCATTTGTTGCCTAGTTCAGTACTTGATGAAAGTAAACGCCAGAGCGAGAAATGGGGCAGGCGGCTGCCTTATATTTTCGGTATGCTGGCGGTAGCGGCAGTGGCCTGGATTGTGTTGGTTATAGCTATATTTAAGAAAGTTTTTTTTGAATAAACATGGGGTGCATTAGATTTCTATCGCCCATAGCTTGATTTCTTTGACAAAAAAAGGATCGTCAAAAGCCACCTATTGGCTTTGGGCGATCCTTTTACTTGCTGGCAATCGATTGAAGAGCTATTCTGTCAGTATTAATTCCTGTCTCGAATTTTCAGCCACTCATCTCTTGTCAGGAAACTCTCTTCCACATTGCCTTCCATTTCAAGATACATTGTGTAAGGGACACTGAATGAAAGGATATCCTTATCTACTTGTTTACGGGCAGAAACATCGATAAGTCCGACGACCGCTTTCGGCTTAGCCGATTTCCCCTCATGCAAGGGAAGGATGCAGAGGCTATGGCAGCCGGCGCCCCAAGGGATGATAACATTATCACCGCCATGTCTGGCATAGTTTGCCAGCACTGTCAAGGCAGAAAGCTGATCAGGTGTAGTAAGAAAAACTACCACTTCAGGTTTTTCTTCAGGCAGAAGATTCTCCAGCGGTTTAAAAATTACGTATTCAGTAGGCACATCGTAATAGGGGAGGGCATCGGCAAAGGACTTGGCGAATTCAGGTGTTTTCTTGTATGCTTCACCGTGGCTTAGGGCAGGCCAATTTTTTACTATGTTTTTACCCAGCTCGCTTTCGCAGAATTCTCTATTGCCCGAAGACAGGAAATATTCTATACCCCCCGGCATACCGATGTAAGTATTACCAAAGCCGAGCCCAGCACCGCCGCCGATACAGCCAAATGTTTTGCGGTCGAAAACCGCTGTCCGTCCCTTGGCAGCTGCATTCAGCATGGACACTACACAGCCCCAGCGGCCTTCTTTGAACTGTAAAGCTTCTGCGGGTTTTTCTGCAGCGAATATAATGGCTACGGGAGAATACCTTAGATTAACGGCTGCCGCGATCTTACTTGTCATTGTGATCCACCTCTCATTTTTTTTAGTAGAATTACTAAAGATTCTTTTTCTTGTGCAGAGAGATTCGAAGCTATTTCGGTATTAGCCTTGAGCGATAAACAGGAAACACTGTGCTCTAACCTCCGGCCTGCTTCTGTCAGGCTTATCATGAAAACCCGTCTGTCTTCCGGATGGGGCGCGCGGTTAACCAATCCCTGGTTTTCAAGACGATCAATGATGCCGCTGATGGTCGTGCGGTCCATTTCCATAGCTGTTCCCAACTGGATTTGTGACTGTTCGTCTTTTTTCCAGAGAAAAGCCAACATTGAGAACTGAGGTGGTGTGAGATTATGAGATGAGAGTTTCTCGCGAAAGATTTGAAAGGCTCGTTGGTGACACTTAGAAAGAAGAAAACCAAGGCTTTCTTCGATGTCATAGCCACCAGTTTTATTACTGTTCAATGTATTCAATTGACCTCCTTTCCTTATTTTGGTTAAATTATATCACTGTTATGATTGTTTGTATACTGATTATTTTTTCTGGATTGACTTAGATATACACATCCATTTCTCTGTAGCCTGCTACAACGGTCAGCAGACTACAGAATTTTATATAGCAGGCAGGAGGAGTTTTATCAGCGGCAGATAACTCTTTATAAGAATATAGTAAACTAGAGTGGGGATGGATTAAGTCGTGTATATTTATACTGATATAGTTGGACAGTTTTCCTGTCAAATGTGTGGAACCTGCTGCCGCAATCACTGGCAGGTCACTATGGACGAAGCCAGTTACCGCCGCAATGAGGCGCTGTTTACAGCCGGCGGCCGTAAGGCCGAGTTTGCTCAGGCATTTATTGCTTTTGACGGTCAGGGCGGTTATGGCGAATACGCCTACATCGCCAAACAAGCTGGAGGTGGCTGCTGGTTTCTGGACGAAAGCAACAGCTGCCTGTTGCACAAAGAGGCCGATCATAGCCACCTTGACGCTGTTTGCCAGACCTTTCCACGATACCCCATGAGTACAGCACGGGGAATTGAACTGACGTTAAGTTTTAGCTGTCCAGCAGTATTGAAGCTGGCTGACCGAACTGAACCGCTTGCTATTATCAAATCTGACAGGCAGCCGATTGATTTAGTTGATAATAATTATGCGGCTGAAGTTTATCCTGCGCAGCAGTCATTAAGGAAACCGCTTCATTACTATTTTGAATTGGAGACACATTTTATTGATATTTTGCAGTGCCGGACTATGCCGCTTAGCCAGCGCTTAGCTTTTCTTGCCGAGACAGTCAAGGCGGTAAACAGTCTAGTTCAGGATGAGACAATCGCGCGAGAGCTAACTGCATTATTTAATCGCAATTATGATTGGTTGGACGAACTGGCTGTTGCTGCTGTAGCGCAGCCTGTATCTAGCTTCGGCACAGGATTACTTGAAAACTTTTTTGTAAGCTTTGTCTTCAAAAAGCCTTTTTATCTATATGGATTTGAAAAAACACTGAATTTGTTTGATCATATGTGGGAACAAATCGTCAATGCAGACGACATTGCTAAAGCCATTATGAAACTTGAGTTTCAATATGGTCATGACCGCCAGTCTCTGTGGCGGAAGTAAGGTGATTCCCAAATGGTATGAAAAATGAGATTGCTTCACATACATTCGCAATGACTAAAAGGGATAATCCTTCCTGGTCATTGCGAACAATAGTGTGGCAATCTCATTTCACACAACTGTTTTTTTACTACCGCTTTACAACAGTATATGTGCTGAGTGTAGTACCATTTTGGTCAACAAACTTAATGTGAATAGGGTCATCGAAGTTTAAGGCTAAGCGGTCGATGGGAATTACATCATTGGTTTTAGTCAGTGAGAGTCTGTGGTTCTCCAGCGGGCTTTTGGTCCTGATGGTGACGGTCAGGTCATTGCCTGTCTGGACAACCTTTTCAATACCAATGCCATAGCCTCGTTCAGTTACTGAACCGATATGAGCATAGAGGACTACCTGACGGCCAAAATCAATTGAGTCAACCTTATCGACAATGATGCCAGGGAGGTCTGCGGCAGCGGCCGATTGAGGCTTGGACAGCAGGACACCGAGTTTCATATCTGCCGGATAGGTACTTTGATTCCAGGTCCAGCCAGCAAACGAATCGTTGGTGTAAAGTACCCGTTCGTTGGCAGTGACCACTGGACCGGTAGCAGCGCCTAATGTTCGATAACCATATAGGCTGGCTGGACGATAGGTAGCCGGGTAATTACCATTACCGATGCCACGGATGGTGGTAATAACCCACTTTCCACCGCTTCGCTCTAAATCAACCTTGAATTTTTGACCACTGGTTTTTACTTCGACAATAGCTTTGCCACCAGTAACCGATAATAGGGTAAATGTGTCATTGTATGCATCAAAGCCAAATGTGCCAGCATTGTCTCTCACAACATCAACAGGGTCGCCACCATGAATAACGCCGCCGCTATCACCGCCGGTAATGATTTCTTTTACGCTATCGATTTTCCAGCTGTCATTGTCCTTGGTTAAACGGACTCTAAAGGTTTTGCCATTGTCTGTACGAACGGAGACAACTGCCTCGGTCGAACTTTGCCATTGTAGCGAAAAGCTGTCATGCCGGTCAAAACCATATGCTGCTGCAGCTGCTTTGACGGCGGCAACCGGTGAAGATGAAACAGTTTGATTTTCATTAGGGCGGTTTTTATCCTCATCTGTGTTGCGGTCAGGGGTACGGTCTTTGGTAGTTTCCGCAGCGGGGACATTGGTGGGCGTTGTCTGGTCAGGAGAAGCCGCTTCGGTGATCGGGGCTGGGGAGGCCACCACAGTATTTTCAGCAGCATGAACCTTGGAGATGGGGAGACCAGGCAGCAGAGCCGAGGTTACAACGGCGGCGCCAGCAAGGGCAGCCACTAGGTGCTTGTATCTGCGTTTGGCATTTTTTCTACGGCTGTTGTGCTTCATGTTATTCTCCTTTCGTTACCAAGGTTTTTGATCCTGTAAGAAAGTGTAACTTTCCGTCTGGATAAGGGCAACATCGGCTTCCGCTTTCGCTAAGGCTCGGCGCAAGCCGTGTTTACTTTATATCCTGATAGAAAGTTTATTTAGTTTTTTGTTAGTGTCTTCTAAAATAAGCGCCAGCAACCGAGTTAGTTTATGGTGGATTAGCCAAGTCTGCGCGTTATTTGCTTTTATTGACAGACAAGGATACGAGTGCTAACCTAGGATAAAATGGGAAGAAAAAAATCGGAGGGTACTATGCCGCAGATTATTATTAAAGGAATGGAACTAGATAAGATCAAAGATATAAGTAAACCACTTGTTGACGAGCTTCACGTTATTATTGGCTGTCCACGCGATTATTTTACTTTAGAAGCCGTGAACAGTGTTTTTATTATGGACGGCAGGCAGCAAGAGATTACTCCTCTTGTGCAGGTAAACTGGTTTGACCGTGGGCAGGAAGTGCAGGATCAGGTGGCTGCTGCCATCTATCGGCATGTTTTAAGTGCGGGGTACTGTCATGTTGAAACTTTTTTCGTAGTCTTACAGGAAAATAGGTATTACGAAAATCAGAATCATTATTAGAGCATTTAGGCGTAAAAGAGTTTTTGGGTATACTGTTGTGGCGTGAACAGTACAGCTGAAGCTACAGAGCCTGTTCTCTTGTCTCCTTTTTGGAGACCGGAGAACAGGCTCTGTGTTTTTATTTTTTCCTCTGGTGTAAGATCTTTGCCGAGCAAAGCAGGAATTTAGCAAAAAAAGTAGAATATGACCGAAGTTTTGAATAGTGTACACTATTGGATTTATGTCCTTGTTAGATATATAGCTAATAGTGCCCTAGTTTCTTTACTGTAGGAAGGGTTGGGTTGATTATCAGGCTGGTTAATTGGGACGAATTTTATAGTGAATTGCAGCAGGATTGCAAACTGTTCATTTTTATTTTGGGAGTATTTTGCCTATTTCGCGTTGGGTTTATTGCAGTCATGCACTCTTTTCTGAGTGAGGCCGCAACAATAAGCGACATTGCTGCTGCGCTATATTATGGTTTTCGCATTAGTTTAAAAAGCGCCGGGTTAATGGTGCTTATGCCGCTAGTTTGCTGCACTGGTCTCAGACTTTTTCTTCCTTGGAAGAGGCTGAGTCATATTCGGCTTTACCTGGGGGCAGTATATGTTACCTTACTCAGTTTTTTATTTCATGCACGCATTCCCTATTATCAAGAGTTTCGTATGGCGTTTAATCAACTGTTGTTTAATACGCTAAATGACGATGTATCGGCCATTGTCCATACTGTTATTGAGCAGTATAACCTGCCTGTCAGGGTGCTGCTGGCTTCGGCTACGGCGTTTTTGCTGTGCAGATTGCTTAGGCGTTGGTTGGCATCCAAAACATATTCGTTTCCCCGGTTGTCTAAATGGTATCACAATATTGCTCTGCGCGCCGCGCTGCTTGTTGCCATTTACTATCTCACAATTTTTATCCGTTTTGGCGGCAGTATGACCTTTGCCCATAACATTGATTGGGAGAACTCGGGGATAACCAAAGACCAACTGCTGAATGAAGCCATCTTAGATGATGTGCAGGCCTTGTACCGGGCCTATATTTTGCATGAGCGGGTGTCGGCCTCCACCGGGCTGGATATGGATCCAGGTCGATTGGCTGACTATGGCGGTTATATGGCCGGGCATACGGTCAAGTCGGCTAACTTAGATGATTTTTTACGTAAAACAGTGGTAGGTGGGACAGACGCACCGCCCAGGCAGGTATTCTTAATTATTGCCGAAAGCTATGCCAACTGGCCGCTGCTGCCACAGTACAGCAATCTCAATATTGCCAACGGACTCAAGGGAATCATTGCCCAAGACGAGGCTGCCTATGTCCCAAACTTTTTACCTAATGGTATGAGCACCATCTCTGGTGTTATGGGGGTAGTTACTGGTTTGGCTGAGGCCAACCTGTACCTGAATTATTTGCCTGAATCGTACAAGGAGCCGTATGCCACTGCCTTAGCACCGCAGATGAAACGCCTGGGGTACTCGGCCGACTTCTGGTATGCTGGTCCTAATTCCTGGGAAAAAGTAAGAGATTTCACGCTGGCCCAAGGATTTGATTCATTTTACGGTATGGGTGATTATGACAGCACAGGCGGTAATGTCTGGGGTTGTGACGACTATTATCTCTATGAGGCTGTGCTTGGTCATGTAAAAAGTGACAGGCCTGGTTTTCACGTTATTCTTACCGTGTCCAACCATTCACCTTACACAGTCGATCTTGCCCGGGAGGGGTTTGACCCGGGTATTGTTGCGGCTGGACTGCCAGAGAAGCTTAGGAATGATCCGGAATTTATCAAGAAACTGGGGCATTTCTGGTATGCCGACAAAATGCTGGCCCAATTTGTCAAAGAGGCCCGTAGGCAATATCCGGACAGTTTGTTTGTCATTGTCGGCGATCACGCTGACCGGGTCAATATCGAGACAAATCCTCCCCTGTTTGAGCGCTATGCTATCCCTTTTGTCGTTTACGGCAAAGGCATCAGCAAAGAATCTTTACCTGAGCAAACCGCCGGCAGTCATATCAATGTCACGCCCACTTTGCTGGAACTTGTTGCCCCCAGTGGTTTTGAGTATTATTCGCTAGGACACAGCCTGACTAAAGGCAATGACTTTGGCATGAATTATGGTTTCTGGATTTCGCCAGGCCATATCGGCAAAGCTGAGAGCGAGTATAGCGAGAACCACTTGACTAAAAGCGGTCTGATACCACCTGCTCAGGATAAAATCCGCCAGGAGATTGATTCAGCCAGAGCTATATCCTGGTGGCGGATTAAATATGGGAAGCAGCTAAAGCTATGAACTTAGTTAAATCTGCCGCCAAAGGAAAAGTAAAATTTTCTATCTGTGGCGACATCTTTTTCGTAGATTCTTTTATATAAGGCTGTCTCATGATCCCTGGTAACATATTGCAAGCCAATATTGGCCTGAGACAAAAATGCATCATACCTAGTCCCCTCAAACATGATATCAGAAAAGGCCAGGAGTTGTGGGGTGATAGGATAGTCAAATTTACGGGAGAAGCTGAAAGTAAAATTGGAGTAATCGTCAACAAAGCTTATCTGCAGCTTTGAGCGGGTAGAGTTGAAGTTAGTATCCAGCCTATGCTGAACATATTTATTAACAATGTCGGTTGCCGTAGTCTCTTCACAAATGGCAGGCAGGGGTAATAAAGTCAGGGTAAACACCGCGGCAGCAAACAGAAACATTACCTGGTTAACCTCCTAGTAATTATGTCACCTTGTATTCGTGATGAGGGGTAATTTATCCTTCACTGCTGTCGAGTGAGTTTCGTTTTATCTACCGGTGTGATATACTAATATTTGGATAAAAAACAGGAAGAGAGTGAGACTTATGAAAAAATATCTAGTTGCTTTTATTGCAATGGTAACACTTTTAGTACTCTTGACTGCCGGGTGTGCTGGCAGCAATGTTACTTTGCCCAATCAGACTGAAACAACTCCCAAGCAAACGCAAACTGAAGGTACAAGCAAGAAGAATAGTGTAGCATTATTTGAAACATCAAAAGGAATTTTCCGCATTGAGTTGTCTGAGGATAAAGCGCCGCTGACTACCAAAAATTTTATTACACTTGCCAATAAAGGGTTTTATAACGGGCTGATTTTTCACCGGGTCATTGAGAATTTCATGATTCAGGGCGGTGACCCTAAGGGGAATGGCACAGGCGGTCCAGGCTATACCATCCCTGATGAATTTCACCGTGACCTCAAGCATAACGAAGGCGTAATTTCCATGGCGAATGCTGGCCCGAATACTGGCGGGTCACAGTTCTTTATTACATTGAAAGCTACACCTTGGCTTGATACCAAACACGCTGTGTTTGGTAAGGTAATTGAAGGCATGGATGTTGTTCACGCCATTGGTAAAGTCAAGACAGGGGCGCAGGATAAGCCGTCAGAGGATGTTGTCATTAAGAAGATTACAATTGAACAAGCCAAGTAATTGTAAAAGGCCGGAGAATAGTCCGGCCTTTCTAAATGTCTAAGGAGTGTCAATAAATCTAACGACAATTAGAGGGAAATAGAGTTTTTGGGTAGAATGTTGCAAAGAGTAATCATTCTGAGGGGGAGGGATGTGTCATGCCAGTAGAACGCCGCTATCCTTTTTCCTGGCGGTTGTTGGGTGACATTCCTTTAGGCAGGCCTAATCTAGGGGTTAATACGCGCCTGGAGGTGTACCGGCTGATGCAGTTTGCTCTACGTGATGTGCTGGAGCGGCAAGTAGGCATTGAGCAGACTGATAGAATTTTTTACGAGGCGGGATACTTCGCAGGTAACGAATTTTACCGTCACTTTATTGGTGAGGTCAAAGATTTCCATGAATTTATCAGACAGGCGCAGATTGCTTTGCGCGATATGGGAATAGGCATCTTGCGGGTCGAGAAGGCTGATTTGGAGCAGTCGAAGTTTATCTTGACTGTTGGGGAAGACTTAGAGTGCTCAGGGATGCCTGAGCTTAATTATGAAGTTTGTGTCTACGATGAGGGCTTTATTGCCGCGTTGATGGAGAGTTTTAGTGGTAACAAATTCAAGGTAAAAGAGGTTGACTGCTGGTGCACTGGTGAGCGGGTATGCCGCTTTAGTGCTGAATTGGAAAAATGAGAAGAGTGAAATAGATAATGAGCAAGCAGGATAGTGACAAATTCCAGTTACTCGACATGGCAGTGAAGTCCTTGCGCGAAAGTGTATTTGAGGGCCGGGCAGCGTGTGAGATTACGGAAGAGCTCAAAAGGCACGAGGGATTTAGGAAACTCCATGATGACTTGACTCATCTACAGCAATTTGTGCTACTTATGGCTAACGGCGATTTGTCCAAAGATATTTATATTAAAGGCTATTTAGCGGGGGCACTTAAGACACTGCAAGCTAATTTGCGCCACCTGACCTGGCAGGCTCAGATGATTGCCGAGGGAGATTTAACACAGCGGGTAGACTTCATGGGTGATTTTTCCTCAGCCTTCAATGCCATGGTGGAATCTTTAGCAGAGATTATTGGTGAAAACAAAAAAGTTGAACAGGGACTAAGAAGTAGTGAGGAGAGCCTTAGAAATCTCTTTGAATCAGCGCCGTTTCCTATGATTGTTACCTCATTTGCGACTGGGCAGATCCTGTTTGTAAATAAACCGGCTGTTGAGTTTTACGAGTTAGATTACCAAGCGGTATCGACAGTAAAGACGACGGATCTTTATGTTGATAGTACTGCAAGACAGCAGATGCTGGCGACACTGCTGGGCGAGGGACAGTTTAACGGGTTTGAGACGCAAATACGAACAAGGAAAACAGGGCAGTTGAAGTGGGCCTTGATTTCGGCCAGATTCACCCAGTTTTGGGAGGAAAATTGCCTAATCAGTACGCATATAGATATTACTGAGCGCAAGCAAATAGAGGAAGATCTCACCCGTTTGGCGGCTATTGATGAATTGACAGGTATTTATAATCGGCGCTACTTTCTGCAATTGGCAGCAACGGAATGGGAACGGGCCTGCCGGTACAAACGGGATATCGTGGTGCTTGTTTTAGATATTGATCATTTTAAAGTAGTTAATGATACCTATGGACATCCTGGTGGTGATCAGGTATTGCGCGCATTGGCAGACAGTTTTAGTCAGATGCTTAGGCAGCAGGATGTTTTTGGACGGATTGGCGGCGAAGAATTTGCGGTGCTCTTGCCAGAGACCGGAGTGGATGCTGCCCTGCAGGTGGCTGAACGTTTGCGGGTGGCTTTGCAGCAGCAGACAATTCAGCTTGAGGACGGCCAGTCTCTCAGCATTACTATAAGTATCGGCGTGGCCGCGACCAAGGATACTGACAAAAACTTTGGCGATATGCTGACTAGAGCTGATAAAGGTTTGTACTTAGCGAAAGGATCAGGACGCAACTGCGTGAAACAGTATAATGATGAGGCAATTGCGTGAAGTGACAACAGGGAGGCGAAACCGTGGAATTACAAACAATTGAACAAGCGGTTGGCGAGTTTATTGCCAGAACGCCGCTTAATGCTGCGGCTGAAATCGGACTGGCGAAAATCTATGACAAGCCGCTCATTGGCATAGCCAGTGCTGAAGATGTCTTATTTGATAAACTAAAAGACGAGAATATTGTCGGTCCTAACCATATGTCGCCGCGTGAGTGGCTGCCAGCTGCCCGGTCAGTGATAGCATACTTTCTGCCATTTACCCAGGCTGTGCGTGAAGCAAACAGACAAGGGCAACTGCCTGCTGCTGAATGGCTGTATGCGCGGATTGAAGGCGAAATGGTCAACAATGCATTACGCACATTTCTTGTAGAATGGGTTACTCAGGCTGGCTATCAGGCCGTGTCGCCAGGGCTGGATGCGCGGTTTGGGGTAGTTAGCCGCAAGAGCAACTGGTCAGAACGGCATGCAGCTTATGTGGCTGGTTTGGGAACCTTCAGCCTTAACCGATCATTGATTACCAAAGCGGGGGCAGCCGGGCGACTGGGAAGCGTCATAGTTACAGCCGTCACTCAACCAACGCCCCGCAGTTATCAAACCTATGACGAGTATTGCAGCAAATGCGGTGTCTGTATCAAGCGCTGTCCGCCTAAGGCCATCGACGATAATGGCAAAGACAATGAGATTTGTGCTAAGTTTTTGGACGGTACAGCAGAGCGGTTTAAGCCCCGGTATGGCTGTGGAAAATGTCAGACGTCCGTACCGTGTGAAGCAGCCTCACCTGTTTAGGTGATTTTGTCTTCACTTAAAGAACAAAACAGTGCGATTAACGCCGTAAATACGAGATTTTTACTACAAAACACCAAGCCGTTTGCTAAAACGGCTCTTTTTATTACTTCCAAACTTTAACGTGTTAAAGTAGAATAGAGATAGATTTTGAGGGAGAGTGGAGGAATAAAGAGTGAAAAAATTAATAGCAGCTATGTTAGTGTTACTGCTCGCAGGGTTGTTGGTGGCCGGGTGCGGTGGAGCCGACAAGAAAAAAATTGTGGTTGGCCTTGACGACAATTTCCCGCCCATGGGTTTCCGTGATGATAAAAATAACATTGTAGGTTTTGACGTGGATATGGCCAAAGAAGCCGCCAAACGGTTGGGTATGGAAGTGGAGTTCAAGCCCATTGACTGGAACAGCAAAGAAGCCGAGCTGAGTGGTAAGCGGGTTGACATGCTGTGGAATGGCCTGACAATTACTGAAAAGCGCAAAGAGAATATTCTCTTTACCAAAGCATATATGGAGAATCGCCAAATTATCGTTGTGGCTGCTAATTCGCCGATTAAGACAAAGACTGACCTGGCAGGTAAAGTAGTTGGCGGTCAAGAAGGCAGCAGCAGTATTGAAGCCATCGAAAAAGATGCGGCAACCATGAAATCCTTTAAAGAACTTAAGAAGTTCGGCGACAACGTGGCTGCGCTCATGGATTTAAAGACAGGACGCCTTGATGCTGTTGTTGTAGACGAAATCGTCGGCCGCTATTACATAGCTAAAAAACCAGGCGAATACACGATTATCGCTGATAACTTCGGTTCAGAAGAATATGGTGTAGGGCTGCGCAAAGAAGATAAAGAACTCTTAGCTAAACTGCAAAAAGCCATGGATGAAATGAAAAAAGATGGTACTTCGGCTAAAATTTCCAAGCAGTGGTTTGGCGACGATATTGTAAAGTAAGGAAGAAATAAATGGACTACGTAATCGGAATATTGCCGCCCCTGCTGGAGGGGACGGCAGTAACCCTGCAAATGTTTTTTTCCACTATCGTGCTCTCACTGCCGCTCGGGCTGCTGCTGGCTCTGGCCCGTATTTCCCGGTTCAAGGCACTGAGCGGCGCAGTCGGGGTGTATATCTGGCTGTTTAGAGGGACACCCCTTATGCTGCAGCTGCTGTTTATCTATTTTGGCCTGCCGTTTTTGCCCTATATCGGCATTAGGCTGCCTGATTTTCCGGCTGCATTACTGGCGTTTGTACTAAACTATGCTGCTTATTTTGCTGAAATATTCCGGGCTGGCATCCAGTCGATTGATCGTGGGCAGTATGAAGGGGCCAAGGTATTAGGCATGACCTATGTGCAGACAATGCGCCGCATCGTTTTGCCGCAGGTGATCAAAAGAGTGCTGCCGCCAGTAAGCAATGAGACCATCACGCTGGTCAAAGATACCTCACTTATTTATGTTCTGGCCATGAATGATCTGCTCAGGACAACCAGGGCGATTGTACAGCGGGATTTCAACACCACGCCCTTTATTGTGGCTGCTGTTTTTTACCTGATTATGACGCTGGTGCTTACCTGGGGATTCCAAAAGCTCGAAAAAAAGTACGCTGTATATGACGACTAGGAGCAAAGCGCGATGAATATGATTAAGGCAGTAGACATTCATAAGAAATTTAATAACCTTGAAGTGTTAAAAGGCATATCGCTTACGGTAAACAAAGGCGAGGTCATTGCCATCATCGGCCCCTCCGGTTCAGGTAAAAGTACTTTTTTACGCTGCCTTAACCGGCTGGAAACCATTGATCAGGGAACAATTGAGATTGAAGGCGATGTGTTGGTTGCAGGCAGCGCTGATGGAAAAGTCCAGTATGCCGCCGAAGCCGAGGCAAGGCAGATTTGCCGCCGGATGGGAATGGTATTTCAACAGTTTAATCTGTTTCCCCACCTCACTGTGCTGGAAAACGTGATTGAAGCCCCGATTACTGTCAAAGGCGTTAAACGTGAGGACATTGTGCCGCAGGCTGAAGAGCTTTTGCGCAAGGTAGGGCTGGCCGAGAAACGGGATGTGTACCCCTCAAGGCTGTCTGGCGGACAAAAGCAGCGGGTAGCCATTGCGCGGGCTTTGGCGATAAACCCTGACATCATGCTGTTTGATGAACCTACTTCAGCGCTTGATCCTGAACTGACAGGCGAAGTATTAAAGGCCATGCGCAAGCTGGCTGAAGAGCATATGACCATGATCGTAGTTACCCACGAGATGGCCTTTGCCAGAGAAGTAGCCAACCGCGTTATCTTCATGGACAATGGCGAGATTGTCGAACAGGGGACGCCGGAAGCTGTTTTTGGTTCACCGTCGCAGCCCAGGACGAAGGCATTTTTAAATCGAGTTGTATAGAAAATAAAAGCGAGATTGCTTCGACTTGTGAAGCAATCTCGCTTTTGTGTTCATTTTACTTATTTAGATCTTGCTGTGATTTACCTTTTTGAATTCAGCAAGGATTTCTTGTGCTGGCGGGGTATCGAAAATACTTACAACATAAATGGCCAGCGCGGACAAAATAAAGCCAGGAACAATCTCATACAGTCCAAACAGGGCCAGTTGCTTCCAAACAAGCACTGTAATACCACCGACGACAATCCCGGCTAACGCACCGTTTCTGGTCATACGATTCCAGAATAGCGACATCAACAATGCGGGGCCAAAAGCAGCACCAAAGCCAGCCCAGGCATAGGAGACCATATCTAATACAAAGTTGTTGGGGTCTAAACCGATGAGAACTGCGACAATAGAGACGCCCACGACAGTCATACGGCTAATCCAGACCAGTTCTTTTTCACTGGCGTCTTTATGAATTAAGGCCTTATAAAAGTCTTGCGAGACAGCCGACGCAGTAACCAAGAGCTGGGAAGACGCGGTACTCATGACAGCGGCTAAAACGGCCGAGAGGATCAGACCAGCAAAGAAGCTGGAGAACAGGTCATGGGTCATAACCATAAATACGGTCTCAACCGCCGAACCTTCAAGTGGTGGCTTTAGATATACCCGGCCAACCATGCCGACTAAGACTGCAGCGGTTAATGACAGGATGACCCAGGTCATGGCAATGTTGGTGGCTTGCTTGATTTGCGATGATGAGCGGATGGCCATAAATCTGACCAATATATGTGGCTGGCCAAAATAGCCAAGCCCCCAAGCTAAGAGAGAAATGATAGCAATAAGCGATAATGGTTTACCATCAGGCGTGGTAAATGGGTTAAACATCTCAGCATTAAGGGTAGAGAGCGCTGCAACCGTAGTAGCCGGTCCGCCCATCATGAAGGACGCAGTAACCGGTACAGCCAGGATGGCAAAGAACATCATGACCCCTTGGACAAAATCTGTCCAGCAAACTGCCATAAAACCGCCAAGAAAGGTGTAAAAGACTACGACAAAAGCGCCCAACACCATAGCCCAGTTATAAGGTAGGCCAAAAACGGTACTAAATAGCTTGCCGCCGGCGACAAAACCTGATGACGTATAAATTAAGAAGAAGATAAGGATAAATACGGCAGATATTACCCGGAGGATTTGAGAGTTATCCCGGAACCTATTCTCGAAAAAGTCAGGCATGGTCAGTGAATCGTTGGCAATTTCGGTGTATTGGCGCAGCCGCTTGGCGACAAATCGCCAGTTTACCCAGGTTCCCAAAATCAGGCCAAGGGCAATCCAGCCTGCCCCAACACCAGCTACATAGGCGTAACCTGGCAAGCCCATAAGCATCCAACCACTCATATCTGAGGCCTCCGCACTCATGGAGGTAACCCAGGCACCCAATTGGCGGCCGCCTAATATGTAGTCCGACATATTTTGCTCTTTCCGCCAGTAATAGATGCCGATAGACATCATGGCACCCAGATAGACGATAAAGGCACAGATGACGCCGATATTCATTTCTAACATATGTTTATCTCCCCCCCTTACATTGTATGAAAATTATACCGCTAAAATGCAAAAATGTGCAATAGGCAGGGATTTATAATTGAAAAGTATATATTGTTCGGACATAAATATTTTAAGGGGGTTAACCTAAATTGGGTTTTGACAGGTTGGGAGGCTATAGGCTAAAATATAGAGGTATTTGCTAAATATCGTGAGGAGTATAAAATGAGTGTTTTAACTGTTGAAAATGTATCACATGGCTTTGGCGCCCGTGCAATTCTAACTGAGGCTTCGTTCCGTTTGTTAAAAGGCGAGCACGTCGGGCTTATCGGCGCTAATGGCGAAGGAAAGTCTACCTTTTTAAATATTATTACTGGCCAGCTGTCACCAGACGAGGGGAAAGTCGAATGGTCTAACCGCGTAACTGTCGGCTATCTTGATCAGCACTCTGTCCTGACTAAGGGTAAAACCATCCGTGACGTGCTGCGGGAAGCTTTTCAGAAGATGTTTGACCTTGAGGCTGAGATGCTGGGTCTCTATGACAAAATGGGTGACGCTGCCCCTGAAGAAGTTGAGAAGATGATGGCAGATGTTGGCGAGCTGCAAGACATGCTTGAACACGGCGGTTTCTACATTCTTGACGCCAAAATTGAGGAGGTAGCCAACGGCTTAGGGTTAGGCGATATCGGCCTCGACCGGGATGTTGCTGATTTAAGCGGCGGCCAGCGTACCAAGGTGCTCTTGACTAAGCTGCTGCTGCAAAACCCCACCATCCTTATTCTGGACGAGCCGACAAACTACCTTGACTTTGAACATATTGAATGGCTGAAAAGATATCTTAAAGAATATGAAAATAGCTTTATCCTGGTCTCCCATGATATTCCGTTTTTAAATGAAGTTGTTAATGTCATTTATCATGTTGAAAACGCTGTTCTTACCCGCTACACGGGCGACTATGAGCAATTCCAGCAGATGTATACTATGCGAAAAAGCCAGGAAACCCGGGCTTACGAGCGGCAACAGCAGGAAGTTGACCGCTTGGAGGACTTTATTGCCCGCAATAAAGCCAGGGTGGCTACGCGCGGTATGGCCAACAGCCGCCAGAAGCGTCTGGAAAAGATGGAGATTCTGGAAAAACCCCGGGAAAAACCTAAGCCGACATTCCAGTTCCGCGAAGCCCGGACGCCCAGCCGGTTTATTGTTGAGGCTAAGAATTTGGTGCTTGGCTATGACGAGCCGCTTACTAAGCCTGTTGACATTACACTTGAGCGTGGGCAGAAGGTTGCCATCAGGGGCGTTAACGGCCTGGGTAAATCAACCCTGCTGAAAACGTTACTGGGTTACATCCAGCCTGTTGATGGCAAAGTTATCCTGGGAGACTACCTTCACCCCGGTTATTTTGAACAGGAATCCAGCCGTAACAACAGTAGAACAGCTATGGAAGAGGTTTGGGATGAGTTCCCAGGACTGACTAACTTTGAAGTTAGGGCAGCCTTGGCTCGCTGCGGTCTCACCAATGAGCACATCACAAGCCAGATGATGGTATTAAGCGGCGGCGAGAACGCCAAAGTCCGGCTATGTAAGCTGATGCTTAAAGACATTAACTGGATGGTGCTTGATGAGCCGACCAACCACCTTGATATTGAAGCTAAGGCCGAACTCAAAAGAGCGTTGATTGAATTTAAAGGTACCATTCTCTTGGTTTCCCACGAGCCTGACTTCTATGAAGACTGGGTAACTGCTGTGTGGAATGTCGAGAATTGGACAACTAAAATAGTATAGATAGGAATTAGGCGGTTTGTGAGCATTGTCACAGACCGCCTTATTTATTTGCGTTATAATTGCATCAGTTGCTGGAATAATTTCATGTAAGGACTGGATAACGTAACTAATAGCCAGCTAAATGAGCGGAGGGAATCTATGTATTATGATGATATTACCAAACTAAGCGCTGCAGCGCAAAAGAAAACGGAGCTTCTGCAAAACAGCAAACCTAAATACCTGCTTGCATCAGCCTTAGCTGGCATGTACGTGGGGTTTGGCATCCTGCTCATCTTTACCATCGGCGGTCTGCTGTCACCGGAAAATCCGGCAATTGCAAGAATTATTATGGGTCTATCGTTTGGCATAGCGTTAAGCCTGGTAGTTACTGCTGGGTCAGAACTATTGACAGGCAACAATATGATTATGACTGTCGGTCAGTTGGAGGGAAAAGTTACTGTACAAGATTCACTCAAAATATATCTGTACAGTTTTACCGGCAACCTGCTGGGGGCCGTAATTCTTGCCTGGTTGTTTGTGGCTGCCGGATTGGCTACAGGTAGTACCGCAGCCTTTATCGGTAAGGTTTCTCAAACCAAGATGTCCTTGCCATGGACTGAACTTTTTGCCCGCGGTATATTGTGCAACACGCTGGTCTGCCTCGCCCTCTGGTGTTCATTCCGGCTCAAAGACGAAGCTGCTAAGCTGATTATGATCTTTTGGTGCCTGTTTGCCTTTATTACTACTGGCTTCGAGCATAGTGTTGCTAACATGACACTGCTTGCGGTGGCTCTGCTTGCGCCTGGCACAGCAGCTGTTTCCTTAGATGGCTTTATCTACAACATTGTTGTTGTGACATTAGGCAATTTTATCGGGGGCGCACTGGTAGTTGGGGGATCCTATTGGTATATTTCAAAAAAAGATTAATGATTGGAGTAACAACAACACTATAGGGATGCTGAAAAAAATGGAAACAGAATCGAAAAATCGGTTCTGTTTTTTATTGGTTGTTCGAAATTTCCAATGAAAATGCAAATTGAAGTCGTAAAAATGGGTTTTCACAATTACACCTATATGATATAATTCGAACTATATTGACTAAAACCAAACCGAACGTTCGGCAATGGAGGGTAAAAATTGTTCACCTTGCTTAACATAGCGCAACCGGAATCGCTGCAGGATGCCTATAAAATTGTGACCGCGAAGAAGAGTAACGCCATACTTGGCGGCTGTACCTACCTCCGGATGGGTTCTCAGACTATTCATACCGGAGTCGATTTAGCTAAACTTGGCCTCCATTATATCAAAGAACATGACACTTTTATTGAGCTGGGTGCAATGGCAACATTGCGTGATATTGAAACAAATGCTGCCCTCAACAAATATTTTAACGGCCTATTGCCTAAAGCTGTGCGGAGTATTATCGGTATACAGTTCCGCAATAGTGCCACCGTTGGTGCGTCGGTATTCTCACGCTATGGATTTTCCGATTTTATCACTGCCTTACTGGCACTTGATACTGAAGTGGAATTATATAAAGGCGGACGTATGGCATTAGCTGAATTTCTGGATACGCCCCGCAGCAAAGACATTTTAACCAAAGTAATTATTCATAAAACAAACCGCACTGCCTCCTACCAGGCACTGCGCAACTCGGCTAGTGATTATCCCATTTTGACTGTTGCCGTATCACATAATGCCGGGGACTGGAACATTGCTGTAGGCGCAAGACCCACTCGTGCTAAGCTGGCTGTGCAGGCAGCTGCGCTGCTCGCTGGAGCAGGTGCTGATGTGACACCGGCAATCCTGGAACAAGCAGCTCAAATGGCAGCAGCAGAATTGCCATTTGGCGCTAACATGCGCGCTTCAGCCGAATACCGGTGCGCCATGTGCAAAACATTAGTGAAGCGGGCCATCGCGGAGGTAGCAGCATGCAAATAGAGCTTTTCATCAATCACCGGCGTGTAGCCTTAGAGGTTCAGCCTGATGATTTCCTGGTTGATACACTGCGAAAACAGGGGATGTACAGTGTAAGAAGAGGTTGTGATACAACCTGCTGCGGCCTGTGTACCATCTGGATTGACGGCCGCCCGACCCTGTCTTGTTCGACGCTGTCGTTTCGCGCCCATGGCAAACATATAACAACCATTGAAGGGCTTCAGCATGAGGCTGAGGATTTTGCCAAATTTATGGCTGCCGAGGGTGCTGATCAATGTGGTTACTGCAGCCCAGGTTTTATTCTGACCGTTCTTGCTATGAAACGGGAACTGGTTAATCCTACCGAGGCCGACATTATCCACTACTTGACCGGCAATCTGTGCCGCTGCACCGGCTATCAGGGGCAGCTTCGGGCCGTCAAAAAATACCTGGGGGTAGCATCATAATGAAATGTGTAGGTAAAGGTCTAGCTAAAATTGATGCTATCGCCATTAGTACTGGCAAACCGGTATATACCGAAGACTTGGCGCCCGCTAATGCGCTGGTCGTAAAAATACTAAGAAGTCCGCATGCATTTGCCAGGATTAAAGCGATTGATACAACGAAAGCCAGTACTGTCAAAGGCGTAGAATGCATTCTTACCTACAAAGATGTGCCAAAAGTACGATTTACGCTGGCTGGACAGTCTTTTCCTGAACCGTCACCATATGACCGTCTGATTCTTGATCGCGTGGTCAGATATGTGGGCGATGAGGTGGCAGTTATTGCCGCTGTTGATGAAAAGGCAGCCAATGCCGCCATGAAATTAATTAAGGTTGACTACGAAGTTTTTGAACCAGTGTTTGATATGGAGCAGGCCATCGGCCATAGTTCGGTTGTTCATCCTGAGGATGATCTGTTATGCAATTTCCCTATCGGGATGGACAAGCCCCGCAATATTTGCTCGTCTCATAAGGTTGAAGTGGGAGATGTTGAGCAGGAGCTTAAGAACTGTGACATAGTGATTGAAGAGGCTTATTATACCCAGGCGCAGGCGCATGCCATGATGGAAACCTTTCGCGCGTTCACCTACCTTGATCATACCGGTAGACTCGTGGTTGTAAGCTCAACTCAAATCCCATTTCACATCAGGCGGCAAGTAGCCCGGGCCTTAGAACTGCCAGCAAGCAAAGTGCGGGTTATTAAACCACGTATTGGCGGCGGTTTCGGCGGTAAACAAACAGGTTCAGGCGAGGTGTTCGCTGGCCTTGTCACGCTCAAGACCGGCAAACCAGCCATGTTTATTTATAGCCGTACCGAAACCTTCAGCTGTACCACCAGTCGTCATGCCATGCGGCTTAAGATCAGACTGGGTGCTGACAAAGATGGTTTTATCCGTGCCCTTGATATTGAAAACTTATCAGATACCGGGGCCTATGGCGAACATGCGCCTACGACATCTATGGTGTGTGGCGATAAAACGCTGCCACTCTATAATAAAACCAGGGCAATCCGCTATCTAGGTCAAGCTGTGTATACTAATAAAATGCCAGGCGGTGCACTCCGAGGCTACGGCGCTACCCAGGGAACCTTTGCGCTGGAATCAGCTGTCAACCAGCTGGCTGCCAAGCTTGATATGGATCCAACTGAACTCAGACTTATGAATCTAATCAAAGAAGGCGAAACCTGTCTTGCCTATCAAGGCAAAGTGCTGGGCAGCTCAGCGCTTGACCGCTGTATTCAAAAAGGTAAAGAACTGATTGGCTGGGATGATAAGTTTCCCCGCCAAGTGCTTGCAAACGGCAAAGTACGGGCTGTTGGCATGGCTGTTACTATGCAGGGCTCAGGCATTGCCGGTATTGATACAGCCTCTGTCGAAATCCGGCTGAACGATGATGGCAGTTACACCCTGCTGACAGGCTCAACCGATATGGGGACAGGCAGTGACACTGTGCTGGCGCAAATTGCTGCTGAGGTGCTTATGACCACGTTGGACAACATCGTTGTGCATGCTGCCGATACAGATACCTCACCCTATGACCCCGGTTCCTACGCCTCAAGCACAGCCTATGTTACCGGCATGGCAGCGCTGCAAGCAGCAGAAAAGCTGAAAAAACAGATTATTAGCCATGGGGCAAAAGTGCTAGGTGTCGAGCCTGAGCAAGCCGAATTTGATGGTACTAACCTTACTTCGCTTGATGGCAGCAAGATCATGACCCTGGCTAAGCTGGCAGAGCTGATGGTATTAGGGGCAGGCAAGCAAGAGTTAGTAGGTCATGCCACTTACGGCTCACCCATCTCGCCGCCGCCATTTATTGCTGGCTTTGCCGAGGTCGAAGTTGACCCGGAGACAGGGTGTATTGACCTGATTGACTATGTGGCTGTAGTTGACTGTGGCACAGTGCTGAATGCTAACCTGGCACGTATTCAGGTAGAGGGCGGCATTGCTCAGGGTATCGGCATGGCTATGTATGAAGATGTCAGGTATGACGAACGGGGTAAGATGCAGACAGATACCTTTATGCAGTACAAGATTCCCTGCCGCAAAGACGTCGGCAAGATCACAGTGGCTTTTGAAGCAAGCTATGAACCCACTGGGCCGTTTGGCGCCAAGTCTGTTGGTGAGGTTGTTATCAATACACCGCCCCCGGCAATTGCTCATGCTGTGTACAATGCGGTGGGAGCTAGTGTTAGGCATTTACCGATAACGCCTGAAAAGGTGTTCATGGGTATGAATAAATAAAATATACAGTATATAAGGAGGACAATTCGTGCAAAACAACCAGCTGAAACATCCGGTCGACGAGATGCTGCCCTTTGGGCAACTATTCACCTACGGTCTGCAGCATGTTCTGGCCATGTACGCCGGAGCTGTGGCTGTACCACTCATCATTGCCAACGCGTTAGGCTTAAGCAAAGAGCAGCTTATTTACCTCATTAACGCCGATCTGTTTACCTGTGGTATCGCAACACTCATCCAGACATTGGGCTTTTGGAATATGGGGATAAAAATTCCTATCATTCAGGGCGTAACTTTTGCCGCGGTAACCCCGATGATTATCATTGGTAAGACACATGGTTTGACTGGTATCTACGGATCAATTATTGTTGCCGGTATTGTAACATATTTAATGAGTCCATATTTTAGCCGTCTTATCCGTTTCTTCCCGCCGGTAGTTACTGGTACCATCATTACCATCATCGGCGTTACCCTTATGCCGGTGGCCGTCCGCTGGGCAGCAGGCGGTAACCCGGCAGCCAAGGATTTTGCCGCATTCCCGTATATCTGTATGGCCTTTGTTACCTTAGTGCTTGTGCTATTCTTCTACCGCTATTTTAAAGGTTTCTTAAGCAATATTGCCGTTCTTCTGGGACTACTCAGTGGTACTGTCATTGCGTCTGCATTTGGTATGGTTAACTTTGCGCAAGTTCCTAAAGCTGCTTGGTTTGGCATTACCACACCATTTGCCTTTGGTATGCCGACCTTTGACTTTGCATCAATTTTGGCCATGGTATTGGTCATGCTGGTCGTTATGACCGAAACCACCGGCGATTGTATTGCGGTTGGCGAGATTATTGAAAAGCCTGTTACCCAAGAGGATTTGACCCGCTGTCTGCGGGCTGATGGCTTCTCGACAATGCTGGGCGGTATCTTGAACAGCTTCCCTTACACCGCTTTCGCTCAAAACGTTGGTCTGGTCGGTTTGACCAGAGTGAAGAGCCGTTTTGTTGTGGCAGCAGCTGGTGCCATCCTGGTAGTACTTGGTCTGTTTCCAAAACTGGCTGCTGTTATTGCCGCTATTCCCAGCCCGGTGCTGGGCGGCGCAGGTATCGCCATGTTCGGCATGGTTGCCGCCAGTGGCATCAAAACCTTGTCCAAAGTTCAGTTTGACGGTACTCACAACATCATGGTTGTTGCCGTTAGTATGGGTGTTGGTATGATTACTCTGGCAGTACCCAACTTTTACCACAACTTCCCTAGCTGGGCTCAGGTAATCCTCCACAGCGGCATTACAGCCGGTAGTGTGGCGGCCATTATCCTGAACGCTGTCTTAAACGGCACAGACAAACCTGGTGAGGCAGCTATCGGCAAGCAGGAATACATCGGCTAATTCGCGAAAGAATAAAGGCGACAGCCCCTAGTGGTTGTCGCCTTTACTATGTCAAGGGGACTATGTCAAGGGGACGGTTCTTTTGACACAATTGACTTTGTGCCAGTAGACTCGTTCTGCTGACAACCTAGGAGAATTATATGAATAACATAGTCATAATCAGAGGCGGTGGAGACATTGCCACAGGAATTGCCCACCGTCTGCATCAGAGTGGCTTTAAGGTTGTAATTTTGGAAATTCCTCAGCCGACAGTTGTACGGCGAACAGTTGCTTTTGCTCAGGCTGTAATCCAGAGCTCGCCGATGGCTGTAGAAGGTGTAACAGCCAGATTATCCCTGCTGGATGAAGTGAAGGAAGTATTGTCAAGCAACCAAATTCCTGTCCTGCTGGCTCCTGAGCATCCCTCGGTCAAACAGGTCATTAGTACCCTTAAACCACTAGCTGTAGTTGACGCCATTATTGCTAAGCATAATCTCGGTACGCAAATAACTGATGCAACTATCGTCATCGGCGTTGGCCCAGGATTTACAGCAGGGACAGATGTTCACGCTGTGGTTGAGACCATGCGAGGCCATGACTTAGGGCGGGTTATTTATCAAGGGAAAGCTATTAAAAATACGGGTGTTCCAGGACAAGTTGGCGGCTATACCCTAGAGCGGCTGATAAAAGCTCCGGTGGCCGGTGTATTTAGCGGCTGTCGTCAAATCGGCGATGCAGTAGCTGCCGGTGAGGTTGTCGGTCATGTTGGCGATACTCCGGTTGTGGTGGCTATTACCGGTGTAGTGAGAGGTTTACTGCAAAACGGCCTCATAGTGAGACCAGGAATGAAGCTTGGTGACATTGACCCGCGTTGCTGCCGTGAGCACTGTTTTACGATATCAGATAAGGCCAGAGCCATTGGTGGTGGGGTATTGGAAGCCATACTGCATTTGGGAGGAAAGCATGAATAAAGAAATTTTTATTCAGGTGGTGTAATATGCTGTGGGATGCATTGAAGATTAGCCAGCCAAGCGTTGTTGCCTGTGTTGGCGCCGGCGGCAAGACATCGCTGATTCAGTCACTGGCTGCCGCGGCAAGTGTACGGGGCTGGCCTGCTCTGGTCACTGCAACGACTAAGATGTTCTATAGCCAGGTAGACGGTTATGGGTTAGTGGTGGCTGATGAGTATTCTGTTGGAATAACAGAGGTGGCTAATGTACTCCAAACAGGTAAAACGGCAGCCTGGTTTGCTGGGCGGGATGGTGAAAAGGTACTCGGAGTGCCGCTAGCGTGGATAGACAGTATGGCTGCTGACATTCCCAATGCCTGTATTCTTATTGAAGCCGACGGCGCGCGCCGTTCTCTTCTCAAGGCGCCAGCAGCGCATGAGCCGCTTATACCTGCCTGTACGACTGCAACTGTTGGTGTATTAAACATGGGCGCTATTGGTCAGTCATTAGCGGAGACTAACACCCACCGGCTAAGTTTGGTGTCAAATATCATCAAAAAACAGGCAGGCGAGACGATCGAGTGGCTTGATTTAGCTCTGCTGGCAGCGCATGGTCAGGGAATTTTTCAATATGCGCGAGGAACTAAGGTTTTGCTGCTCAGCGGGGCTGCGGACATGGCTGCCAGGTTGGCAGCCAAACAAATTGCCGGCTATAGCAAGCTGGCTGGAATCGGTATCGCCCGTGTTGTTGTGACTCAAGGTTATGGCCGCGCCATGCGGCCAATCGAGGTGTATGAGCTATGAAGGCCAGAATTGCCGCGGTTATCTTGGCTGCAGGTACAGCCAGCCGCATGGGACAGCAAAAGCTGCTATTGCCTTTGGGCGGCAAGCCGTTACTAGCCCATGTGCTCAGTACTGTGCACGAGATGCCGTGGGCTGATTGTGTTGCCATTATTGGTGAACCTCAGGCTGAGCTGACAGAATTGTGTCAACAGTATCATATTCGTTCTGTCTTTAACGCTAAGCGTCAGAGTGGGCAGGCATCATCAGTAACCTTGGCTTTAACAATGCTACAAAAGCAGTTAGATGGTATTGTCTTTTTTTTAGGCGATCAGCCGCTGGTTTCGCAGGAGTTGGTTCAAGCCCTTTTATCTAAGTTTGAGCAGGTGGGCTGTAATCAGTCGATTATTGTGCCCTGCTGCCAGGGACAGCGTTATAACCCAGTATTGTTCGGAAGTCACTGGCGGGTCGGTTTGGCAGGCATTACAGGCGATATGGGCGGGAGACAGGTTGTTCGCGAGAATCCGGAATGGGTTAGTGAGCTGGACTGGCCGCACCCTGAGCTATTTTACGATGCGGATACTTGGCAAGACTACCAAAAGCTAAGAAAGTTGTCAGAGGAATAATTGTCTCTAGACAACTTTCTTAATTTTAACACGTTCGATAACACCAGGCGGTTTGTGATTGATATCACAGACCGCCTGGTGTTATTCGTGTAACATGAAGCTAAAAAAAGGATAAAAGGGGGCGGAGACAAGCAATGTCGTATAAAATGACAACAGCACGCTTTAATCAATACCTTCAAAACTGGCAGCAGGACTACATTATTTATGCACCGGTAATATTTCCCGGGAAAGGTAGTTTTACCAACACT
The DNA here is from genome assembly GCF_900176355.1 of Sporomusa malonica. GTDB lineage: Bacteria > Bacillota > Negativicutes > Sporomusales > Sporomusaceae > Sporomusa > Sporomusa malonica. Next base: position 397,396 of record NZ_FWXI01000001.1, read on the forward strand.
GATTCTGTCAGATATAAAGAAGTCAAAATGATTGAGGAAATCGACTTTGGACAGAAGTCGGATTATTCGGCCAAAGAAATCGTGCTGCCTATTACCCAAACATTATTTTACTTTACGGAAGATAATTGGGCAGAACCTAAGATCAGTGATAAAAAACTGCTGATATTTGCCCGGAGCTGCGATATCCATGCCATCAAACGCCTGGATGACATGTATCTGCGCAATGGTTTTGAAGACCCTTACTATCAGGCTTTTCGCGAAAAAGTACGGTTTGCCCTAATTGAATGCCAGGAGAGTTTTGCCAACTGTTTTTGCGCCAGCATGGGGACAAATAGTACGCACGAGTATGATTTGTTTGTCAGGCCAGCTGGAGAATTTGTCTATGTCGGCGTCAATAACTCCGAGTTTATCTGTTGTGGTGAGCAGGAGATTCAGGTCGAGCCTTGTTTTATCCAGGAGAACGCCGTTGCTGTAACAGTTCCTGACCAGCTAGCGCTTACTGAAGTGGCTGAAGCACCTTTATGGAAAGAATATTCGACCCGCTGTCTGGGGTGTGGACGCTGCAGCTTTGTCTGCCCAACCTGCAGCTGCTTCTCGATGCAAGATATTTTTTATAAAGACAATGCTAATGCTGGTGAACGCCGGCGGGTGTGGGCTTCATGTATGGTTGACGGGTATACCGACATGGCGGGCGGCCATGGCTTCCGCAAAAGTAAGGGAGATAGAATGCGTTTCCGGGTTATGCATAAAATCGGAGATTATAAAAAACGGTTTGGTTATCATATGTGTGTTGGCTGTGGTCGCTGTGACGATATCTGTCCAGAATATATCTCGTTCACCAATTGCATTAACAAACTGGCTAAAGCAGCCGAGGAGGCTAACGCATGAGCAATATTTATCGACCGTTTAAGTCTAAAATTTTGAAAATTGTTCTACACACTGACATTGACTATACCTTTTACATGGAATATACCGGTCCTGTTAAACCTGGACAGTTCTTTGAGGTCTCTATTCCCAAATACGGCGAGGCTCCTATCTCGGTAAGCGATATTGGCGAAAACTATATCGGACTAACTATCCGCCGGGTTGGGGTTGTGACTAATACCATTCATGAGCTCAAGGAAGGCGACTCCTTATTCTTACGCGGCCCTTATGGTAACGGCTTTGATGTTGATTTATATAAAGGCCAAGATATTATTGTAGCTGCCGGTGGCACTGGTTTGGCACCAGTCAAAGGAATTGTCGACTATTTTGCGGCTAATCCAACTGAGGCTAAATCATTCTCACTGCTTGTTGGCTTTAAATCTCCCCAGGATATTCTGTTTAAGGCTGACCTGGAAAAATGGCAAAAGAGTATCAATGTTGTAATGACTGTAGATCAAAGTAATGACAATGTTTACCGGGGAAATACCGGACTTATTACTACTTATGTCAAAGATATCCCTGTGTCCAATTTCAGCCAAGCCCAAATCATCATCGTTGGACCGCCGCTTATGATGAAGTTTACCGTAGCCGAGTTCTTGAAAAACAAGGCTGCTGAAGAAAATATCTGGGTCTCTTATGAGCGGAAAATGTGCTGTGGTGTAGGCAAATGCGGACACTGCAAAATGGACGATACCTATATTTGTCTTGAAGGCCCGGTGTTTAATTACGCCAAGGCCAAAATGCTGATGGATTAGGGAGGCAAGGAGCATGGATATTAACACCAAAGTTTTAAAAAAGAATGCGTTTCGGGTTACCAAAGAGCGCTATAAAACAGCAGCCAGAATACGGGTGCCCGGCGGGCATCTTGATGCTAAATACCTGGATGTTATCAGGCAGACAGCTGAGCTTTACGGCAATGGCACAGTACACCTGACTACCAGACAAGGGTTTGAGATCCCCGGGATAGCTATGGACAAGATTGCTGAAGTCAACGCTATGCTGCAGCCGATCATTGAAGGCTTGAATATCAGCCAGGTTAGTCTAGGAAGCGGCTATCCGGCGGCAGGTACACGCAATGTATCAGCCTGTATCGGCAGTAAGGTTTGTCCTTTTGGCAACTATGATACCAGTGCCTTTGCCCAGCGTATTGAGCAGGTTATATTTCCTAACGACTACCATGTGAAAATTGCTCTCACCGGCTGTCCCAACGATTGTATTAAGTCCAGGATGCAGGACTACGGTATCATTGGTATGAATGAGCCGCAATATGACGCTTACCGTTGTGTCGGCTGCCAGTCCTGTGTTACCAACTGCAAGAAAAGAGCTGCCGGTGCCCTTAAGTTCGAAAATTTCAAAGTTGTCCGCGATAACGAAAAATGTATTGGTTGTGGCGAATGCGTGATTAAATGCCCTACAAGTGCTTGGACAAGAAGCAGTACCAAACTGTATCAATTAGTCATCATGGGCCGGACAGGCAAGAAGAATCCCCGGATTGCCCAGCCATTTATCCGGTGGATTGACGAAGCAAGCATTATAAAAATATTGAAGAATACCTATGCCTATATTGACCAGTTCATTGACAAAGAGGCCCCAGGCGGTAAGGAGCATGTCGGCTATATTGTTGACCGGACGGGATACCCGGTGTTTAAGGAGTGGATCTTAAAAGATATCATACTTAATCCTGAAGCCCAAGTAGCCGAATCCACTAACTGGTAAGCTAAAGCAGTAGGGATGGATCAGGCGAAATACCTGAATTGGTAATGCCAGTCCTTTCTGCTATAATAATGATATTATGAGCGAACTTTTATCTGCTATCACAGCAGCATACACAGTATTGGAAAAAGCACTACCTTCCATATTTATTGGATTGTTCCTTGCTAATCTTATGTCAAATGGCGGGGGTTCGACTAGAGCCAATCAACTTTTGCCATTAGTTGAGCGGCTGACAGGGCTACCCAGAACTGCGGTGCTGGTGATGCTGCTCTCTCTGGCCGACCGAACGGCTGGCATGGTAGCATTAGAGGCAGCCAGAAAACAGTTTGATTTGGCTGACAGGCAGGTAATTGCCATAAACTTAGCAGCTAAGGCACCAGCGGTGACTCAGTTTTTTATATTCTCATTTATTCCACTCATGGTGGCTCTGTTTCCGCGCTCGGCAGCCATTCGATTTTTAGCAGGGTATTTTGCAGCCTTTATCATGATCTCCATTATTGGCGTGGTTCTGCTTAAGCTGTGGTCTGATCGCAGATTGGACAACGGAGCGGCTAAAGACAGTGGGGACACTGGAGACAGTCTCGGTACATGTCTACATGCAGTTGAGCATGCTTTTAGGCAGACCTTGCAGCCGTTTATCAGGATTGCCGTATGGATGTTTTCTATGTCAGCTATTGTTATGCTGTTAGTTAAGAGCGGAGCACTGCTAGTGTTCGCCGATGTTTTGTCTTTAAGTGGTGGTCTGATTGGAGTGAACGTCATACCGCTCATAGGTGCTGGGCTTATTAGTATGATCGGCGGGGTGGCGGCTGTGGGCGCAGCCTGGCAGGAAGGAATACTTGATCCTGAAAATATTGTGCCGCTGCTGTTCTTGATATCCATTGCTCACAATATTTATGACCTATTTGCCTCATCGCTGCCGCGTACTATCGCGGTATTTGGACGAAATTTGGGAGTAAAGGTTGGTATTGCTGGTTTTTTTGTTACCGAAGGGGTAATGCTTTTATTCTTTATTCTTGCATTGTGAGGCGTAATTGCTTAAGCGTAGGAGGTCTGAGCCTTGGGGCATATTGTTAACGGTGAACGTGAATACCGGTTGCTACAGCAGCGCCTTGATCAAAACATAACTGGCGCACCATATTCGCCGGTCTTTATCAAAATACTGAAATTGCTATTTTCCCCTGCTGAGGCCACTATTGCCAGGCAGATTCCGCTGCGCCCCACTTCGGTCGCCGCTTTGGCACGAAAAACCGGCCTTCAGCAGGAAGAACTGCAGCAGAAGATCCTCATAATGGCGGAAAAGGGTTTAGTCTTTGACTTTGAATACCAGGGCCAGAGTCATGTCGTGTTAGCGCCTGTTGTGATTGGCTTTTTTGAATTTGTCTATATGCGCACCCGTGACGATTTACCCATGGGCGAGCTGGCGCAGTTGTTTGAAGAGTATATGTATCGCGATGACAAATTTGCCCGTGATGTATTTCAAGAGAATACTCAGCTAGGGCGCGCCTTGGTACAGGAAGAGGCGCTGCCGGCCGGTGACTACTCGGAGGTGCTTGACTGGGAAAAGGCCAGTCATGTTATTCAGTCAGCCAAGACGGTCGGGCTATCGCTGTGCGCCTGCCGCCACAAAGCCAGTCATCTGGGAAAAGCCTGCGCAGCGCCGCTTAAGACCTGCCTAACCTTTAACAATGGAGCCGATATGCTGATAAAGAAGGGAATGGCCGAGCAGTCAAGTATCAGTGAGGCTATGGTTTTGCTCGAACAGTGTAAACAGGCCGGTTTGGTGCAAATTGCCGACAATGTACAGCGCTCGGTCGGATTTATGTGTAATTGCTGTGGCTGCTGTTGTGGCATGATTCAAGCGATTAAGACCTTCGATTTAAGGAGTGCTGTGATTACTTCTAACTGGGCAGCTCACATTACTGCAGACAAATGTACTGGCTGCGGCCTATGCGTCAAGGGCTGCCCAGTGGACGCAATTGGACTTGAGGTAGGCAGTACCCGCCCGATAGCTGTGTGTGATTCCAGCCTGTGTTTGGGCTGCGGGGTATGCTACTCAGCCTGTAAACGGGGCTGCATTAGTATGAATGGCCGTAAGCAGCAGGTCGTGGTGCCTGAGACAACTTTTGACCGTATGGTAACGATGGCGATTGAACGGGGAAAACTGAGCAACTTTCTTTTTGACGACCCCTCCCGGTTAAGTCACCGGGCGCTAGGGCGTATTGCCGCTGTGATTGAAAAATCAGCTCCTGTCAAAGCGTTTATGGCAGTCAAGCCAATACGCTCAGCCTTCTTAAGCGCCATTGCCGCAGGGGCCAAAAAGTATACAGAGCGGTAATTGCCCAGAGTTGTCCAAAAGGCCGTTCCTTTTGACAACTCTTTTTATTTTTGATACATTTGAGTTGTCTTATATTTCCAATGAATTAGATTAGGGGCGATGTATTTGTATTTTGATCATGCTGAGGGGAATGTCTTTCGCCCGCCAAGTGAAGCCTACAGTTTTATCTTACGGGTGACGATTGGGTGTTCGCACAACGCCTGCACGTATTGCAATATGTATCGGTCAGTTAAGTTCCGCACCCGTCCTATGGACGAAATAATCACCCAGATTAACGCCGCCAAACCGTATGCCCAGCATATCCGCCGCATATTTTTGGCAGATGGTAACGCGCTGGTATTGTCAACAGATAAGCTGCTTACAATCCTAACTATTTTGCAGCAAACCTTTCCCCGTCTGCAGCGAGTTTCCTGCTATGCAGGCCCCAAGGATATGCTGAATAAGACCCGGGCAGAATTGATTGCCTTGAGGGAGGCCGGGCTAAAGCTTGTTTATTATGGCTTGGAGTCAGGTGATGAGGTCGTGCTCCGCGCGGTCAACAAGGGTGTCAGCGCGGCCGAGGCTATCGAGGCTGGGCAGCGAATTGTTGCTGCCGGTATTAAGCTGTCAGTTATGGTGATTGCCGGTCTTGGGGGTAAAGAAAATTCCAGTCGTCATGCCAATAATACCGCCCAGGCGATAAACGCCATTCGTCCGAATATGCTGAGTGCTTTGACACTTATGTTGTACCGGGGCAGTGAGCTATTAGATCAATTTGAACGCGGCGAATTTACGCCGTTGCCACCAGCCGGCATTATGGGGGAACTCTATGAACTGGTCAGTGGCATTGAATTGCCGCTAGCCAGCCACTGTCTGTTCAGAAGCACCCACATCTCTAACCATATCGCCTTGGCGGCCACACTCCCTAAAGATAAGGATAGGCTGCTTGACGATATTAGGGCCGCTCAGGCCCAATTAGCCCATGTGACGGATTGGGACCCCTATAATAATGTTGAATGAAAGAGAAAGAGGTGTTATTATGGACAAATTTTGCCAAAGCTGCGGTATGCCGCTTAGTGGCCAGGAACTGTTAGGTACAGAGTCAGATGGAACCAAAACTGAGGAATATTGCATGTACTGCTATGAAGGCGGGCAATTCAAGCAGCCTGACCTAAACCTGGAAGGCATGATTGAGATTTGTGTGCCGCATATGAAAGAACATGGCATGACCGAAGCGGCAGCCAGAAAACTGCTAAAAGAGCATCTGCCTAAATTGAAAAGATGGCGTAAATAGCAAATTAAGGGGTGGTTCTAAGAACTACCCCTTAATTTATGTGATTATATCAAAATTTTAGAATAAAACTACTTTTCGTCAACCACTGGACAAGTTTGCATATTGTGTTGCATAATGAATACACAGGCGAAGAAAATGTCGATTAAACTCGATTAATGTAAATGCTTGTCTCGTAAAACTTAATGGTGACCGATTGCAGACCGGGCGGAAGCAAGTAAGAATTACACGGTTTTGTATGAGGTGAAGGCCGACCGCCTGGGCATTCATGCCAGGCGGTCTTATATTTTAATTGTTTGAATATTTCAAGAGGGGGATCTACACATGAAAGCATGGGAAGGATTCAAAGGTCAGGTTTGGCAGGAGAACATCAATGTTCGCGACTTTATTCAGCAGAACTATGCTCCGTATGCAGGTGACAGCCAATTTTTAGCAGGTCCGACTGTTAAGACAACCCAGCTTTGGGAGAAGTGCTGCGAACTTATTAAACAGGAAATCAAGAATAACGGCGTTCTTGCTGTTGACGCTTCCAAGGTATCAACCCTAACCTCTCACGGAGCAGGCTATATCGATAAAGACTTGGAAACTGTGTTTGGTCTTCAGACAGATGCTCCGCTCAAGCGTGGCGTTATTGTCAATGGCGGTATTCGTATGGCTGAGCAAGCCTGCGAGGCTTATGGCTATAAACTGGATGAGCGCATTAGCGACATCTACCATAATCATGCAACAACCCACAACACCGGCGTATTCATGGCCTATACTGAAGAAATGAAACTGGCTCGCAGTACTGCCATTATTACCGGCCTGCCTGATGCGTATGGTCGTGGACGGATTATTGGCGACTACCGCCGGGTTGCACTCTACGGCATTACGCGATTAATTGAAGCCAAAAAACAAGATTTACATGAGTTGGCAAAGCGACCAATGACTGAAGAGGTAATCCGCCTTAGAGAGGAAGTTTCCCGCCAAATTGGCTCACTCAAAGAAATGATCACAATGGCTAAAGCCTACGGCTTTGATCTGTCCCGTCCGGCTGAAACAGCAGCTGAGGCTGTGCAATGGCTGTACTTCGGTTATCTGGCTGCCATTAAGGAGCAGAACGGTGCGGCCATGTCTTTAGGCCGGGTTTCAACCTTCCTTGATATCTATCTTGAGCGGGACTTGTCTCAGGGGAGCATCACCGAAGAGGAGGCTCAGGAACTGATTGACCAGCTTGTTATCAAGCTCAGACTGGCGCGTCAGCTCAGAACTCCGGACTACAACGAACTGTTTGCTGGCGATCCCTTGTGGGTGACCGAGGCTATCGGCGGCGTAGGTCTTGATGGCCGTCCGCTTGTAACCAAAACCTCTTTCCGCACCCTGCATACCCTCTACAACCTTGGGCCGGCACCTGAACCGAACCTGACAGTGCTCTGGTCAACCGAGCTGCCTGAGAACTTTAAGAAATTCAGCGCCCAGGTGTCGATTGACACCAGCGCTATCCAATACGAAAACGACGATGTAATGCGTCCGTCTTACGGCGATGACTATGCGATTGCCTGCTGCGTATCAGCCATGCGTGTGGGTGAACAAATGCAGTTCTTCGGTGCCCGTGCAAACCTGGCCAAAGCGCTTTTGATGGCCATCAACGGCGGCCGGGATGAAGTCAGCGGCCAGCAGGTAGCACCTGTGCTTCCTGCCCTTGAAGGAGAGTACCTGGACTACGCTGCAGTCCGCCAGAACTACTCTGTTGTCATGGACTGGCTTGCCGGCCTCTATGTCAACACTATGAACCTGATCCATTACATGCATGATAAATATGCGTACGAAAGAGCGCAAATGGCACTGCACAACACAGAAGTCGGCCGTCTTATGGCCTTCGGTATTGCCGGCCTTTCAGTTGTTGCTGACTCGCTGAGCGCCATCAAACATGCCAAAGTCAAGCCAATCCGCGATGAGCGCGGTATTGCCACCGATTTCGAAATCATCGGCGAGGCTCCTTGCTATGGTAATGATGACGAGCGGGTTGACCTCATTGCCCAGGAGATCACTGCTGAGTTTTCTGCTAACCTGAGAAAACATCCGGCTTACCGCGGTGCTGAGCAAACTCTGTCAGTGCTGACAATTACTTCAAACGTTATGTATGGTAAGAAAACCGGTTCAACACCTGACGGTCGCAAGGCCGGTGAAGCCTTTGCTCCAGGCGCTAATCCTATGCATGGTCGTGATCAGCGTGGTGCGCTGGCAGCATGTAACTCAGTAACCAAACTAAGTTATGAAGACTGCCGTGACGGTATCTCCTACACCTTCTCAATTGTGCCTGGTGCCCTTGGCAAATGCTGCGATTCAAGGGTCAATAACCTGACAGCCGTACTTGACGGTTATTCAGAAAACGATGGTCACCATATCAACGTGAACGTGCTTGACCCTGCTGTGCTGGAAGACGCCATGGAGAACCCCGAGAAATACCCGCAGCTCACTATCCGCGTTTCAGGCTATGCAGTAAACTTTATCAAACTGACCCCTGCCCAACAGCGGGAAGTCATCAGCCGTACCTTCTACGAAGCAGTTTAATTATTGATTTTGCGTCGGTAATATGTCGCGTAGGCAATGATGCAATGACGCTAAACGGAGGAAGAACTATGTCGCAGCAATATGGATACTATCATTCTGTAGAAACATTCGGGACCGTTGACGGCCGGGGTATTCGCTATGTATTATTTCTGGCCGGATGTTCTTTAGGTTGCAAATTCTGCCACAATCCAGACACCTGGGTGCGTGGTGAAAAAACCATCAGTGTCGAAGCAGTAATGGCCGATATCAGAAAATATCGCCGGTACTACGAAGCCTCAGGTGGCGGAATTACCATCTCAGGTGGTGAGGCGCTTCTGCAGCCTGATTTTGTGGCCGAGGTATTCAGACAATGCCGTGAAAAAAAGGTTCACACGACCCTTGATACAGCCGGAAATTGCCCGGAGGAAAGTCTAGATCGCGTGCTGCCGTATACTGATGCCGTTTTGTTCAGCATTAAAGCCGTTGACCCTGTCAAACACCGCTGGCTGACTGGTAGCGATAACTCCAAGATATTGGCTAATCTTAAGAAAGTGTCTGAAGTATTGCCTGTTGCTCTGCGCTATGTAGTCATTCCTGGCATAACGAATGGCAGGGATGATATTGACGCTTTGGCCGCTATGATAAAATCTTTACCAGGTCAGGTTGCTGTAGAGCTGTTGCCATATCATACCTTTGGCCGGAAAAAATGGGCACAGCTTGGCAAAGCCTATCTTTTAGAGGGTGTACCGGATGCGACACCACAAGATATAGCCAAAGTACAGGCACTGTTGAAAGAGCATGATATCGACGTTTTATACGAAACTAAGGCAGGTTAAATATTGGGAGCCAGCGCCGGATGACCGGACGCTGGCTCCTTTTTTAATGAGTTGAGAGTTAATAATGACTCATGAACTATATTCTTGACTTGAATTTGAAACTTACAAAAAGTTCGGTAATTAGGTCAAATGCTTTAGAACCCGCTTCTTCTTAGGCAATCTAATGGGTTTTCGTGATTCTAAAGGATACAGCAAGGTTGGCATAAATTTTGCATCACATTTTAGATATTGAATAAAGCTGATTTTCGGAACAGAGGCTAAACGAATGAATTAGTTTAGTCAAAGCAAAGGAGGTAATTGCATGAAAGCGTCTAAGCTGGACGAAATTCTTAAAAAAACGGAACAAGAAATAGCACTTAACCATAAAGAAGTTTTAAGTTTATTGAGTATAACCTCGCAAGATGAGCTGAATAGAGTTACTTTAGTCGCCCGAAAACTTCGTGAGCGGTATTTTCAGAACAAAGTATTCCTCTACGGTTTTGCTTATTTTTCTACATACTGTCGCAACGATTGTACATTTTGCCTCTATCGTAAGTCTAATAAAAGTGTTCCACGCTATAGAAAAAATTGTGCAGAAATCATGTCCACAGCACATGGCTTAGTTGATTCAGGGGTACATTTGGTAGATCTGACAATGGGTGAAGATCCGCAATATCATAATTCAAAACATGGATTTAGGGATCTTGTGCAAATGGTGAGAGATCTTAAACAAGAAACTAGTACACCAATCATGATATCACCAGGGTTGATATCTCCGGAAGTCCTTTGGGAATTCAGGGAGGCAGGCGCCGATTGGTACGCATGTTACCAAGAAACTCATAATCCAACCCTCTACAGCCGTTTGCGAATTGAGCAGAGTTATGATGAACGGATGAAGAGCAAGAGTGCGGCTAAAGAAATGGGCTACTTAATCGAAGAAGGCTTGTTAGCTGGCGTGGGAGATAGTACCGAGGACATTGCCGATTCGATCCTTATGATGAAAAAGATGGGGGCCGATCAAGTTCGAGTCATGACATTTGTTCCTCAGGACAATACGCCGTTAGCGGATTGGGGAACCAATTCCCACTTTCGTGAATTGTTGATTATTGCGGTTATGCGGCTGGTTATGCCAGATCGCTTGATTCCTGCCACATTAGATGTTGATGGCTTAAAGGGCTTAGATAAACGGCTAAATTCCGGAGCAAACGTCATCACCTCGATTATTCCGCCTTCATCAGGCATGGCAGGTGTTTCTCAAAGTTCTCTTGATATTGGTGATGGGAACCGTACAGTCGAAAAAATCATTCCAGTTCTCAGGCTCAATAATTTGGAACCTGCAACTCAGGGCGAATATCAAACCTGGATTAAGTCTCGACAAGCGTTCCTCACAAACCTAGAGAGAGAAGGGGTTAAATGCGGGTAGCGATTATCGGTGGTAAGCTGCAAGGAGTAGAAGCAACTTATCTGGCAAAAAAGGCGGGTTGGGAAGTAGTTTTATTTGACCGGAGGGAACGAGCCCAAGCAACTGGGCTTACCGATATGTTTCATTGTCTCGATATCCTTACTTCTGCGGAAGAAGTTATCGCCTGCATGGCAGGAATTGATTTAATTATTCCTGCCATCGAGGATGCAGCAGTCTTACAGGCTTTAGCGGAAATAGCAAGAATTACCCAAATTCCACTGGCCTTCGATTCTGCTGCCTATGCTGTCTCTTCCTCAAAGTGTATCTCCAATCGACTGTTTTCTGCTCTGGATGTTCCATCCCCGCGCCCATGGCCAGAGTGCCAGTTTCCGCTGCTGCTAAAACCTTCAGGACAGAGTGGGAGTAAGGGTGTTCACATTATTCATATAAGAGAAGAATTAGATCACATTCGCAGCCAGAATATAGATGATGATTGGATCATAGAAGAGTATTTAGACGGGCCTGCGTATTCGATTGAGGTTTTTGGATTTGCAGGGAAGTATCGGGTATTCCAAATAACCGAGACAGAAATGGACAGGGTTTATGATTGCAAGCGGGTTCTCGCTCCAACAGCACTTGATTATCGGTTGATGGGTCAATTTGAGGAGATTGCACTAAAAATAGCCAGCGAACTTTCATTAAATGGAATAATGGATGTTGAGGCCATTCTTCATGATGGCAAGCTAAAGGTCTTAGAGATTGATGCCCGCATACCAAGCCAGACCCCAACTGCAGTCTATCATTCGTCAGGAATCAATATGGTTGAGTGTTTAGGTTACTCCTTTGTCCAGGAAAGTTTGTATATTCCCATTCCTAAGCGGCCTCGACAGAATGAGCGATTTGTCATTTACGAGCATTGCAAAGTGACATCTGAAAAAATTGAGGTTTCAGGTGAGCATATTTTGGCTGAGGCGGGTCCGTTGAAGCTGGTGCCAGATTTTTTTGGAGCAGATGAAGCTTTGACTGACTATACCCCAGGAAAAAAAGATTGGGTATTAACTTTAATTACCCGGGGAACGAGCCCTGAGGATGCATGGGATAAACGCGATTCTGTTCTTGAAAGAATTCAAATGGCATTCAATATTCCTGAGATTCTAGACCCCTATCCACCAGGTATCTGAACGTAAGGAGCTGAAAGCGGCATGACTCGGCTGAAAGAGAGCGATATTGATCGAATCATTTACCAAATGGATCAGTATAACCAAGAGTTACTAAACAAAACCGGACATACACTTGCAGAAATAGCCGCCCATGCTGTTGGCATAAAGGGGGTGGATGAGGCGAAACTTCGGGGCCTAGGACCGATTGCAGTTATCCCGATGACCTGCGGGCAGGGCGTTATTGGTGGGTTTTCAGAGACTGTCACAGGGATATTAGCTTTTCTTGGGACGAAGGCTTTTGTTACAAACTCCTCAGATGCCAAAGGGTTTGCAGAAGCATTAGAGCGGAAGGCAGTAATTATTTTCATGGCTGATGATGAGCGATTTATCGCAGCTAACCTGAAAACAGGCCAATGCTCTGACAATAGTGCAGCAACAGGTAAGGGGTATGTTGCGGCTCTAGATTATATGACCGGAGGTTTGAAAGATCAAAGTGTACTCATACTGGGCGCAGGTCCTGTGGGAACTGCCGCAGTCTTTTCCGTTCTCGACTTCGGCGGAAAAGTCCATGTTTATGATAAGAACTCTAATGCAAGCGAAAAATTGGCTAACGCGGTTTTAGATCGCCAGGATTTCCACGTCGAGAGAGAACTCGATACGGCCTTAAAAGGCCATCGAGTCATCGTTGATGCATGCCCGGAAGCTGAGTTTATCACACCCGATCATCTTTATTCTGATAGTTATGTTGCAGCCCCTGGAGTGCCGTTAGGGATTCACTCCGAAGCCTTAGCCCAAATCCAGAATCGGCTAATTCATGATCCACTCCAATTAGGAGTGGCGACGATGCTCTATGAGATCATGGATGATATTGTAAAGGAAGATTAGAAGTAGATTGATAAGGGAGGCGGAATCAGTGAGCCAGGCAGCAAAAGAGAAGAAGAGATACTATCGCAAAAATGTAGATTTTTTTAACTTAGTCGAAAAGATCAAACTCTGGCCGTCTCGTAATGGAACGTTGCATGGAATCAAGTCTATGACCCGAAGGGGAGACCTGGCCGAGATTGTGACCCACTGCAATCGGCAGTTTATCATTCATAATTCTAAACACAGCCGCGCCGCTCGCTGGATGAGGAACAAATTGTTTTTTGGCCTCTGTCCAATGTGTAGGGTACCTGAATGGAAACTTCAGAAATACTCATCAACGATGATGAGTCAGCATTATGGTGCACAACTTTAACACACGGCAATTAGGTTATCTTTCTAGGGATAACCTTTTCTTTTGGTAGTTAAAAAAAGTGAGGGAACCCAAATCCTCTTTGGGTTCCCTCACTTTTTTTTAACCGGTTAGGATAGTCATTAGAACTTCGGCTTTTTCCTGGAAGCCTCTTTTTCCTTAGCCTTAATCTCAGTGGTTTCGGCTTCCGCTTCCTTAACAATTTCCTGAAGCTGCTGCTGCATAGTTTCGGGAAGTGGGCTAGGATTTTTGAAGTTCTCGAGAATATCCTGAGCCTTTGCATAAGAGGTTTCGACGATGTCTTTGCCGCCATCAGCTAACCAAGCCTCTCGGTTTCTGCGGTCAAGCAATTGTGATCGCGAAAGCTCTTTAAAATTCTTGAACGTATGATCATGGCTAATGAATTCTCCGCCGGGTCCTACCGAGCGAACAACTTCGACTGCCATTTTCTCATCTGTTACAGGAATTCCTTTCACTGTGTGCAGAATCATACGGGCCATCTCATTCTGCATCACGAGTTGAGCATAGTCCCAGGTGAGGCCGCCTTCCAGCATCCCTAAGCCATAAATCATGTTAGCGCCTGCTAACGCTGGTAATAAGGCTGTCAGGGTAAACTCATGTGCTGCTTGGGCATCAGGGACTTTGCTATCAGTCTATCCCCCGGCGACCCAGCTCGGTAAATTATAGAACTGGGCAAGTTTGGCTACGGCAGAGCTAAAGAGTGCAAGCTCTGGAGTGCCAACACAGGCAACTGTCGTCCGGAGGTCAATCATGGTCGTGGAAGTTCCATAGACCATGGGATGGCCCCTTTTCACCATCTGGCTAAGTACAAGCATGCTGAGGATTTCAGCATTATGTGTTACCAGGGTGCTGGCTAAGTGAACGCAAGTGGTTCCGCCGGCAAGTCCCATTGAGTTGACCTTGGCCGGGACGCCCAGGCGAATGGCCTCGATCAGAGTATCTGTAGCACCTTTGGAATGAACCAAAGGACTGACAGGGTCTGTACTTTGCGAGAACAGCGGACGCTCGCGGAACTTATCTTCACCCCCCGAGACCAGATAACCCATCTTGGCAACCGCGCGCATGTTTTCAGGACGATTCATGCCGATGTAGGCATGCTTTGTCGAGTAATTATAGAAGGACTCGGCAATGTGTACTTGAGCCACGTCTGGATCGACTTCTGATGGGCCGATGGCCCGTTCAAAGATGATGATCTGATCCATGGCTTCGCAGAAGCGTGTAACGTCATCGACGTCTTTTTTAAAGGGCTTGCGCATTTCCCGTGAATAGGGGTCGATCATGCGAACTGCTTCGCCAAAGTTGACGAAACCAGTGCGGTTTCCCTCATTCAACCAATCGTTTTCAGGATTTCTTCCACAAGCCCGAAAGGTTTTAGGGATGGAGCGCAGGGAGTCCTCTACTAAGTAAGCCGGGATTTTAACAATATTGGTCTCGCGGTTTAACGTACAACCATTGCTGTAAAAAATCTCCCGGGCTTCTTCGCTCTCGACCTTGACCCCGATGTTCCAAAGCACATCAAGAGTGGCGAGATGGATATCATAGAGCTCATCATAGGTAAACATGTTGAGTCCGATTCCTTCCATACGGGTGGAACCGGCGCGTAACCCTCTGACTGTCAAAAACTTCACCTCCGAAATTACTTATCTATAAGCTATGGTGTTACCGTAGTTCCGATTGGGGAAAAGGGTTCACCTCCTTCGGATAGCCATACATACATCACAGTTATAATTACATGCAATAATCATGCCAATTATTGAGCACATAACAAGGCCACCCGGAAAAACCGGGTGGCCTTGTTAACCCCTGATCTTTGACAGGTTTGTAAACACAGAAAAAAAAGAAAATTATGCCCGAAATTGACTTAGGAAGTCAATTTTGATTTAGCAGAATATCGTTTTTTTCTTTTAAGACACTTTAGAATCGAGCTATATATAGGAATTTCTTTGGGAAAATGGCTGGCACGCTTCTTGCTAGAATAAGGTTTAGATAATATCTGACTTGTTGCAATATTATGGATAAACGGATCCGGGGGTTCAGCGGCTTCCGGTTTCGCCAGAGGCTCGGCGCAAGTCGTGTTTTCTTTATCCTGTAAGAAAGTATAACTTTCCGTCTGGATAAGGGCAACATCGACTTCCACCGTCGCCAAAGGCTCGGCGCAAGTCGTGTTTTCTTTACCTGTGATTGATTAGTCAAATTGAAAGGAGATTAGACACAATGGCGTACAAAGGAGAAATGATTGCCCTCGGTATGGTGGAAACCAAAGGTGTTGTTGGAGCGATTGAAGCAGCCGATGCCATGGTTAAAGCTGCAAATGTCAGCCTCATTGGCAAGGTCAAAGTGGGGGGAGCCCTCGTTACAGTAATGGTGCGGGGCGATGTAGGGGCAGTTAAGGCTGCCGTCGACGCTGGTGCAGCAGCTGCTGAACGGGTTGGGGAGCTCATGAGTTGCCATGTGATTCCGCGTCCTCATCAAGAATTGGAGCAAATTCTCCCGCAGTTACCCAATTTTGATGAGAAACCGAAAGTGAAAACCAGTGAGACGAAAGCTGCTGAAACCAAACCCGCAGAACCCGCAAAGTAATGATTAAGACAAGTAGGGAGGGTCCTTATGATTGAGCCTATTAAGCCAAAAGTTTTAGCTGTCCGGCTCATTCCGAATGTTGCACCAGATTTAGCAGCGCAACTCGGATTGAAGGACTATCAACGTTCAATTGGGATGATCACGTCAAATATGGATGATCCCACGTACACTGCTTTGGACGAAGCCACGAAAAAGGCAGAGGTTGAAGTGGTTTATGCCAAAAGCTTTTATGCTGGTGCAGCTCATGCTTCAGGACCACGGTCCGGGGAAATCATTGGAATCTTGGCCGCGCCGACTCCTGCCGAAATCAGTGCGGGGATTGCTGCTTGTATCGATCATTTAGAAAACGAAGCCTTCTTTTATACCTGTGATGGTGGACAAACGGCCTGGTATCCGCATACAATTTCCCGAACCGGCAGCTACCTATCTAAGATTGCCGGAATTCAGGAAGGAGAGCCGCTGGCCTATTTAATAGCTCCTCCCATCGAGGCCGTCTACGGTATCGATGCTGCGCTTAAAGCGGCAGAAGTAGAGATGAAAGCGTTTTATGGACCGCCGACGGAAACGAACTTCGGGGGTGCATTACTAACAGGTTCTCAAAGCGCTTGTCGTGCAGCCTGTGACGCATTCCAGCGAGCTGTAATCGATATCGCCCAAAATGCGCTGAAGTATTAACAGAGGATGTCAATCAAATGGACATTAAGGAGGTTGTATTATGGCTCAGGAGCGCAGTGTTTTTGCGTTAGGAATGATTGAAACCAAAGGATTAATCCCCGCGATTGAAGCCGCTGACCAGATGTTGAAAGCTGCAAATGTTTCGCTTTGTGGAAAAGAACACGTAACTGGAGGTTTAGTCTCTGTTATGGTTCGGGGGGATGTGGGGGCAGTTAAAGCTGCAGTCGATGCCGGATCAGCGGCAGCTGAGCGCGTGGGAGAGCTTGTGAGTGTGCATGTTATTCCACGTCCTCATCGTGATGTGGAGTATATTCTGCCTATCGGAGATAACAAATCTTTTGGTGAGAAATAAAGACCTTATCCACAAATAGATCATTGGAAGTTTAGTCATGTAACTGGGAGGTGGAATCATTGGGACGTTTTATATCTGTTGCAGTCTTACGTGAACTTGCCAAGCATGGCAAAGAGATCAATTTAGAAAAAAATTGTGTTTTAACGCCCTCTGCGAAAGATCTAGTCAAGGAACTTGGATTAACAATAACCCATGGAAATCAGGTCTTATCTTCAGCAGGGGACAAAGTGATACCTGTGGATCAGACTCTGAATACGCAACCAGCCCCTTCTCCTGCGTTAGTTCATATTCAGGAAGGAATAGATAACGACCTCAAGAAAAAGGTCCAGAAAATACTGGAAGAAACCCTCAAACCGGCTTGTCCGAATCCGCAAGCCCTGCATGTGCGCGGTGATCAGGTGATAATCCAGCCATTTGATCAGGCTCCTCCTGGCCAGAGAGTCGGGTTAACAGATGTCGTGACAGCCAAGGAAGGAAATCTTTGTGCAGGTTTTATGACTTTTGACCATTCCGAACTGCCGTGGTTTTTAAATTATGATGAAGCAGATTACATTATTGAGGGAGATTTCATGCTGAAAGTGGGCGACCAAGTCTTCAGAGCTAAGGCGGGCGATGTCGTCTACATTCCAAAAGGGAGTCAGGTTGTTTTTTCTTCTCCTACATTTTGTAAAGTATTCTATGTTACCTATCCAGCAAACTGGGCTGATTTCTGTGACTAATAGAGATTGGGGGACAACTGATGATTTTAAAGGCTAAGGTCTACAATAAAATCTTTGCCTTTAAAGACCTTAAAGAGGTCTTGGCGAAGGCAAATGAAGAAAAATCCGGTGATATCCTGGTTGGAATTGCAGCCCAATCAGCTTCAGAACGGGTAGCAGCCAAACTGGTATTGAGTAACCTCACCCTGGAGGATATATATAATAACCCGGTCATCCCCTATGAAGCAGATGAAGTGACCCGGGTTATCTATGATGGTCTAAATGTAAGAATTTATCAGGATATCAAAGCGTGGACAGTAGGTCAGCTGCGTGAATATATCTTAGACCATAAGACAACTGGCGATGATCTTGCCCATATCAGCCGTGGACTTACGAGCGAAATGATCGCTGGTGCGGCCAAGCTCATGTCCAGCATCGATTTGGTCTATGGCGCAAAAAAGATACGTAATGAAGCGCATTGCAATACAACAATCGGGAGAGCGGGAACGCTCGCCTTCCGTAATCAGCCTAACCATCCTACAGATCATGTAGAAGGGGTAATGGCGTCGCTGAAAGAAGGCCTCTCCTATGGATCAGGCGATGCAGTCATTGGCATTAACCCGGTTGAAGATAATGTAGAGACAGTGGCCCGCTTGCTGGATATGGTGAAAAACTTCATGGTTCAGTGGGAAATTCCGACCCAAAACTGCGTGTTGGCCCATGTCACAACCCAGATGAAAGCCATTGAGAAGGGTGCACCGGTCGATATGGTCTTCCAGAGTATTGCCGGGACCCAGAAGGCGAACGAGGCCTTCGGCATTTCCAAAGAAATGATTGATGAAGCGTTTGAACTTGTGAAGCGTAAAGGAACAGCGACCGGGCCGAACCTCATGTATTTTGAGACAGGTCAGGGTTCAGAAGTATCGCTTGATGCCCACAATGGAGTGGACATGATGACACTGGAATCCCGGACATATGGCTTCGGTCGTGAATACCGGCCATTTATGCTGAACAACGTTTCTGGATTTATCGGGCCAGAGACCATCTATTCCGGCCGTGAAGTCATCCGTGCCGACTTAGAAGACTTATTTATGGGTAAGCTGCATGGTCTGCCAATGGGGATTGCCCCCTGTTACACAAACCATATGAAAGCAGATCAGAACGATCAGGAGATTGGAACGCTATTATGTGCTATGGCCGGAGCCAATTACTTTATGGGTGTTGCAGGCGGGGATGATATTATGCTCAGTTACCAGGACACCAGCTTCCATGACGATGCAGCAACCCGCGAGATCCTGGGGTTACGCCCACTGCCTGAATTTGAAAAATGGCTGGAGAAGATGGGAATCATGGAAAATGGCCGCCTTACCGCACGTGCAGGAGACCCATCCATCTTTAATAAATAAAAGTGAGGTGAGGGAGTTTGTCGGTGGCAACGAACGAATTAGCAAAAATTGTTCAGGATGTACTGGCAGAGTTAACAAAACAAGGGTTAACGAGTCCGGCAATGAAAGAGCATGTCATGTCAGCAGCAGCTATGACTACAACAGTTGAAGAACAAATGGTAAGTCTTGTTGGGGCAGATGAGATTCTGGTGGATCAACCATTCAATCTGGATGCCATAAAAGCAATGAAAAAAGCAACCACAGCGCGGATCGGTATCGGGAGAGCAGGAGCGCGGCCGAAAACAGCTTCCTGGTTAAAGCTCTTAGCCGACCATGCAGTAGCTCAAGATGCAGTTTTCATGGACGTCTCTGAGGACTTCTTGAAGCGTATGAACCTATTTTCTGTGCAAACTGCGGTTGCGAACAAGGAAGAGTTTCTGACCCGGCCTGATTTAGGGCGTCGTTTATCAGACGAGGCTGTCCAAACGCTGTTGCAGAGATGTGAAAAGGGTGTTCAAGTGCAAATTCTCGTGGTGGATGGACTGAGCTCAACAGCCATTGAAGCCAATGTTGCTGATATCCTGCCAGCTCTGAGTCAAGGGTTAAAAGCAGCGGGAATTAAAGTGGGAACTCCGTTCTTTGTGAAGTATGGACGGGTTGGGGTTCAGGACGAAATTGCTAAACTATTAAATGCGGAAGTAATTATCTCCCTGATAGGTGAACGGCCTGGTTTGGGAACGGCAGAAAGCCTGAGTGCGTACACCATTTACCGTCCCAATGAGAAAACGGTGGAAGCCGATCGCACGGTGGTATCGAACATTCACCGCGGGGGTATTCCTCCCGCCGAAGCAGGAGCCCATCTTGTGGATCTCTTAAAGCAGATCCTTCACGCAGAGGCAAGTGGCGTAAGTCTGACTCGCATTTCTTAATGGCTTAATTAATATGGGAGTTAAGCCATTGTTTCAGGATATTTATCTATCAGAGGTGAGTAGAGATGAACGACGCGACAGTTCAAACGATGATCAGTGTGGGGATCGACATCGGAACGACGACTACTCAGCTTGTCATCAGCCGCCTCACCCTTGAGAACACGGCATCAGCCGCTCTAATTCCCCGGGTGGAAATCACGGGTAAAGAAGTAATTCACCGCAGTCAAATATATTTCACTCCCTTGCTCAATCATCACTTGGTGAATGCAGTGGCAGTCTCACAGATCGTAGAAAATGAGTATCGCCGGGCTGGAGTTACTTCCCGGGATATCGATACAGGAGCAGTGATCATCACTGGGGAGACCGCAAAAAAAGAGAATGCTAAAGCGATACTTGAAGCGCTAGCTGATTTTGCCGGAGATTTCGTCGTTGCAACCGCGGGGCCGAATCTGGAATCTGTGTATGCTGGGAAGGGTTCAGGTGCAGCTGCCTTTTCTTCTGAAAGGCATCAAATTATCATTAATGTTGATGTCGGCGGGGGAACCTCGAATTACGCCGTATTTCAAGAGGGGGAAGCCATTGATACGGCTTGTCTGAATGTGGGCGGTCATTTAATTGAAATCGAGCCAGGGACAAGTCGTGTCAGCTATATTGCAGAACCCGCTCAAGCTGTAATGAAGACACTGAATCGGGCGATCACAATCGGAGAAGAGATTAGCTTATCCCTGCTCAGAGAAGTCTCTACCGCTATGGCACGTTGTGTAGTTGAAGTGCTTCACTCTAAAGTTCCCTCTGAAGTAACTCGTCAATTGCTTATGACTCCGTCGCTTACCCTAAATTACCCTGTGGCAAAAGTGATGATATCTGGAGGCGTAGCAGATCATGTTTATTCAGATCAGCCTCCCTCCTCTGTAGCGGAAGTAAGTCGTTTTGGCGATTTTGGTCCACTTTTGGGTTGGACACTGCGAGAGGCCCTGCTTGAAACAGGTTTTGAGCTCATAAAACCGCTGGAAACGGTGCGGGCAACAGTCATTGGTACCGGAACACAATCGGTTAATTTAAGCGGAAGCACAATTCACGTTGAAGAGCAAACTTTACCTTTGCGTAATGTCCTGGTGGCTTTGCCGTTTACAAATTGTCAGCGCGGTTTGCCGGAAACCGCAGATCAAATAGCTGGGCTAGTAAGAAAAGCGGTCAACGCGTTAACGACAGAAGGGGATAATCATCTCATTGCTCTCGCCATGCAAGGGCCGAAAACCCTAACCTTTCAAGATATACAAATCCTTGCTCACGGAATCATTGCCGGGATGGAAGATTACTTAACGCGCACACATACCCTCATCGTAATTATAGAAAAAGATTGCGGCAAAATACTCGGTCAGTCAATTTCTGCCTTGTACGCGAAGCCGTTAGATCTGATCTGTATTGATCAACTTTCTGTAGGCAGCTCGGATTATATCGATATAGGAAAGCCACTTATGGGTGGTCGCGTTGTTCCTGTTGTCATTAAAACCCTTGTCTTTGAAACGAAAAAATAAGAGATAAAATCATGAGGGAGGAAATAAAAATGGCAGAAGTTCGCAGTGTAGTAGCATTGGGAATGGTTGAGACCAAAGGGTTAATTCCGGCCATTGAGGCTGCTGACCAAATGTTAAAGGCCGCCAACGTTACTTTATGCGGCAAAGAGCATGTATCTGGCGGTTATGTAGCTGTAATGGTTCGCGGTGATGTTGGTGCAGTAAAGGCTGCCATCGATGCAGGCTCCTTGGCAGCCGAACGTGTCGGTGAAATTGTCAGTGTGCATGTTATCCCACGGCCTCACGCCAGTGTAGAATATGTTTTGCCTGTCGGTGATAATAAAGCCTACGGCAATTAATAAAAGTCTCGAGCCGATAACCTCTGAAACAACCGGGAGGTGTGCATTTGCTTATTTCCGAACATGAATTACGGGCCAATTGGCATAAGACGAAGTCAAATAGTATAACCATTCCCCAGGGAAGCATTCTCACGCCTTCAGCGCGGGATTTTCTGCGGTCGCAAGGAATACAGGTTCAATATATCAACGAAAATGGCTCAGCACAGAGGATGGGGCATGTTCTTGCAACTGTGCAGACATCTTTGCTCCCAGGTGAGTCAAAACCTGAACACATGACCCACTTGCGGGGCAAGCAGCTGATTCTGAAAACCCATCCGGTCATTGCCTGGCGGGGGCAGCTTGACCGGTTTGGCTGTGACCTGGTGGAAACGCAAACCCTGCTGGTCAAGGCTGGCGAAACCAAGTTCGCAGCCCAATTAGAAGAAGTGGCCCTGCGGGCCCAACAGCTCATGGTAGCAGAAGTCCGTGAGCTGCCCATCGAGTTTGGCACTCTATTTGGCTGGAAAGCAGACGAGATCAGGGACATGTCCCACCATCCGGACAAATACTTTGGCATCCCCCACACGCCCATGAGCTATCAGGACGGGTGGATTGTCGCCCGGTTAAACAGCCTGCGATCCAAGATCCGGGAGGTTGAACTCTATGCCAATCGTGCCTTTACCGCCGATGACGGCAGCTGCAGCCGGCCTGATATCATCCTACTGCTCAACCGGCTCTCAAGCCTATTCTATGTGCTGCTCTGCAAGCGGCGGAGTGAACAGCGGGAAAAGAGGAGCCTCACCATCGGCATATCCAACCGGCATCTCCATCTGTCACAGAACCATCTGGAGCTACTTTTCGGCGCCGGTTATTCCCTAAAGAAACGGAAAGAGCTGTCCCAGCCCGGACAATTTGCTGCTGAGGAGACCGTCACCTTGGTGGGGCCGAAAGGAAACATTGAAAAAGTTCGTGTTCTTGGACCAGTCCGCCCGGAAACACAAGTAGAAGTCAGTGTTACCGACTGCTTTCAACTGGGGATTGAGCCAGAGCTGCGCGATTCCGGGCAGATTGCAGGGACAAGCGGCGTAGAACTCATCGGGCCGGCCGGTACCGTACGATTAGACCACGGCGCCATCGTTGCCGCGCGGCATATCCATCTGCACAGCGATCAGGCAAAAAAATGGAACCTCCGGGACGGACAACGGGTCACTGTGCGCGTCGATAGTCAGCGGCCTGCCCTGTTTCAGAATGTACTTGTCCGGGTGAGCAAGGAGTTTAAAGGCGAGCTGCACCTCGATACCGATGAAGCCAATGCAGCCCTAGTAAAACCAGATACAGAGTGTATCATTGTGGAGGTGTAGCTCATGAACGAAGCCATGCTGAAGGAAATCATCACTCGGATCCTGTCATCGCCTGAGCTGCAAACCCTGCTCACCCAAAGCTCTCCGGGACAAGGCGCTAAGCCAGGCTGTCTGATCGTGCTCAATCACCAAGACGGCGTGCGCCAACTGCCTGAACTCGCCCAGCGGTATAGCCAGGACTACAGCCTGGAAGTCTGTGTTATCGGCCCGGTTGAACTGGCAGCCAACAAAATAAACCGGGTTACTTACGAACAAGCCATGATGCAATCACACTGGGCCCGTCTGCAGGTACCGGTATGTACCCCCGACCAACTGGCCCAAATCGCCCTTGGCCTCAGCGCAGACCCAACCACCAAACTGGTGGCCTGGGCAATCGCCACCGGCATACCTGTGGAAATCGGGCAGGTGCAGTGGGGCTTTACCGCCAAAACACCGGAAAAATACCGGCAGCTGTTTGCCGGCTATCTCCGCCAAGCCGCCGAATTCGGCGTCCTGATGGCTGGGAACGCTGCAGCCTGGCCGGCGCCTGCAGGCCTTACCAGCCAACCGGCAGCACTGCACAACAGTCAGGCTTTGCAAACTATCCCCGCACCTTACAGCAGCCAACAACCACCAGAAACTCACCCACAGCCACAGCCGGCGGGAGTAACCTATGCAAAAAGACTGCTATCAGACAAAGAGGCCTTACGGCTAAGCGGAGTCGTGCGGCTGAGTAAAACCACAGTCCTTACGCCAGGGGCCATCGATGTACTCAAACAGCAGAAAGTAGAAGTCTACAGGGAAGGGGTTCGGTTTTTATGATCATCGCACGGGTCATTGGCAATGTGTGGGCGACACGCAAAGAAGAGTCCCTGAGAGGGCTTAAGTTTCTGGTAGTGCAGCCGGTGGTCATGAAATATACAGAAACCGGTGAAGTGTATCTGGAAGGACGCGGCGACACCATGGTTGTCGGTGACCGGATTGGCGCCGGAGAAACCGAAATCGTCATGATTGCCAGCGGATCTTCGGCCAGACAAAGCCTGCCAGACACCCATATCCCTGTTGATGCCATGGTCGTGGGCATTATTGACAAAGAGACATTTGAATCCGGATGTGGCGTATGAGCGATATCGTCACAAACGTAAAAACAGCCGGCGTAGTAGGCGCCGGCGGCGCAGGATTTCCCACCCATGTCAAACTGGCAGCTAAAGCCGACATCTATATCGTCAATGCGGCCGAATGCGAACCCATGCTCAGAACAGACCAGCAATTGGCAGCCCGCTATCCGGAATTACTCCTTCAGGGCCTCACCCAGGCCATGGAGGCCACCGGTGCCAAAGAAGGCATCATCGCGCTCAAGGCCAAATATCAGGCAGCCATCAAAGCGCTTGAACCCTTATTACCGCCCCAGATCCGGATTGAGATCCTGCGGGATATCTACCCGGCTGGTGACGAAGTCATTACCATCTGGCTGACAACCGGCCGGCGGGTCCCACCAGGCGGCATCCCGCTCCACATTGGCGTTGTCGTCAACAACGTGCAGACCCTGATCAATGTGGCCAAAGCCATGCAGGGCGAGGCAGTCACCACCAAGACCCTGACCGTGACCGGGGCGGTCAAGTCACCAGTCACCGTGACCGTACCCATTGGCACCGCCATGGCCGAAGTACTGGCCTTGGCAGGGGGCGCCACCTGCGCCCAGCCAGCCTATATTGACGGTGGCCCCATGATGGGGAAAGTCATGACCGACTTAGC
>NZ_FWXI01000012.1 GCF_900176355.1 Sporomusa malonica
GTCGGACGGTCAGTATCAGATGATGTCCGCAGCACTTGCTGCAATTCTTCGATGGACTGAGGCGACACTGATTGAACCACGTGGCTTCCTCCTTCAAAAAGAATTTCTATCACTTTCTCAAAACAAAAATAGCGGCACAAGTTTTCTGCCTTGTAGCCGTTATTTTTGCTTTTTTGGGTAAAGACTATAGTTTTACAAAGCGGGCTTTGATAATGCCTTCAACACCGCTTAGGAACTCCAACGTCTCTTTGGCAATTTCCGAATCAACAGTCAATACCATCATAGCGCGGCTATCTGTAAGCTTCCGTCCGAGCTGCATCGTAGCAATATTGACTTTACCAACGCCTAATAGGGTTCCTAGCTGACCGACAACACCTGGTTTATCCATGTTTTCAGCAATCAGCATATAAGGCGTGGGATTGACATCAAATTCATAGCCGTTAATTTCACTAATCCTCATTTCACCTTTTCCAAAGACAGTGCCGCTGATTGTAAACTCCATGTTCTTAGAAATAACTTTAACAGTAATTAAAGTCAGATAATTATCCACTGCAGACTCTTTGATTTCAGTTACAGTAACACCTCTGCTTTTGGCAATGACATTAGCATTAACATAATTGATCCGCTCCTTAAGAACTGGTTCAAAGAGACCTTTCAGTATAGCCAAGGAGATAACTGAGGTTTCAAGTGCAGCTACCTCTCCTCTATAGATAATCTCTACTTTTTCAACTGCCTCTTTTTCCAATTGGTAATACATTTTACCCAATGTCTCACCTAAGCGCAAATACGCTTTGACAGTTTCTAATTCCCTTGTAGGGAGAGTAGGGAGATTTACAGCGTTAGGTACCATTTCTCCGCGCAGCGCCGAAACGACCTCCTGGGCTATGGTGATCCCTACATTATCCTGTGCCTCTAGAGTGTCAGCGCCGGCATGAGGCGTAATAATGACATTCTCATAATCAAGCAGCAGCGAAGTAGCCTGCGGTTCCCCTTCAGGAACGTCAATCCCTGCTCTAGCAACATTTTTTTCTTTTAGGGCTTCCCCAAGCGCCTCCTCATTCACAATCCCAGCCCGGGCACAGTTGATAACTACAAGCCCTTTTTTCGCAATTTTAAACTGTTCTTTGCCAATGATACCATATGTTTCCTCTGTTTTCGGAGTGTGTACGGTAAGAATATCAGCTGCTTTCATCAAGTCGGCCAGTTTTTCCTTTTTCTCTACGCCCAAGTGCTTAAACCGTGTATCACTGATGTAGGGATCATAGGCAATAATGTTCATTCCAAACGACTTCAAACGGGTTGCTACTAAAGACCCTATCCGCCCTAAACCCACAATGCCTACTGTTTTACCCTGTAATTCTATCCCCTTAAGGCCGGATCGATCCCAAACCCGCTCCTGCAGCCGGTTATGCAGCTGCGGAATGTTGCGGCAGGTGGCAAGCAGTAAGCCAATCGTAAGCTCGCATGCCGAAACGACGTTGGATTCAGGTGTATTAACAACAATGATACCACGTTTCGTAGCACCATCCATATCTATATTATCGACTCCGTTACCGGCACGCCCCACTACCTTTAGTTGAGTAGCCTTTTTGTATAGTTCTTCATTGACCATAGTATTGCTTCTAACAATAAGTCCGTCATAACCACCAATGACCTCCAGCAATTCCTGCCGTGTCAGACTAGTCTTTACATCAACTATCGCTCCTTCTTCAATAAGTTTCTCAATACCTTTTTGAGCGATCGGTTCAGAAATCAACACTTTCATACACTTACCTCCATTTTTTTGTAATTGCTATTATAAGCTTGTTTGCTGCATCAGGAGCATGGCTTTCACCAGTCCCTTATGCAGCCGAAACCTTAGTTGCACTTACTGCAGGTGAAAAATAAAAAAACTCACCCCATGATAATTGGGGCGAGTTTTCACCCGCGTTGCCACCCAGCTTAGACCGAAAACGAACCATGGTGCTGCAAAAAACAAAAGTCCTCATCCCATTAGGGACGAGAACTACTTCCCGCGTTGCCACCCATGTTGCCTTCCGGCCAACTTTAGCCGCTATATCGGGCGGATCCCATTCTGATTCTTCACCAGCCACTCCCAGGCGGAACCTTCCTGTTCGATGTACCGGCTCTCACCAACCGCCGGCTCTCTGAACACCTTCCATTCGGCTTCCTGTTCATCATGTTGAATATTAATTTAGATTGATTATACCGTGTACGCAGCTTTAAGTCAAGTGTCTTTGCTTCAAGAATGGATTAAGTGCACAATGTTACGTTTTAGCTGCATTTTTCAGTTTTTCCGCTGATATATTACACATTTTGCTGGTTACTAACTCGTCAAATGGCGAAAATTCATTTTAAATTCCATTTCGTCAGGATCAGCCTGTAGTATGCGAACATGCTGAAAGTGTGGTTCAGATGATATGAGCGAAATAGTATCTCTCTTTTTTTCTTCATGCATTCTGCAGCCAAGAATAACCTCTCGGACTGCCGCTCCCGGAAACTGGAAAAGGTGAATAGAAAAGGGCTCAGCCTCAATAATCCCTTGTGCGTCTTGTAGAGGACGCACAATTCTCCATTCCTGCTCATACGCCCATTGGCTACTCTTTACCAGAAAAACCTCCACACCTGCTGGGTCAATCACAGGTGTAACCGCACGAGTCTCACGGTACTCAACTTTTCGCAAATGACCAAGATCATCCTTGGGGTCCTGCTTATCGTGAAAGTAAGGATGCTCAGAATCAAAGCCGATGACATACCCTTCATGGCACCCAGAGTAATGAGCCCACATGAGGAGATTATCCGGTTTCTCCGAAAGAGATAAAATCCCAAGCATTTCGTTGAACTTGCCAGCAAACAGCTGCCGTATGATTGGCGTGAAAATTTCTATCATCCCGAAAATGAGGTCAGAACTGCCAGCAATTTTTTGTTTGGCAAGTTCGCAAAATGTTTCATAGGATATGATTGCGCGAAACTCAGGGGGCGACTCTTGATACACTTGTCGAATTGCTTCAGGGGCCGCTTTTTCAAGCATAGATTGTGCCTCTCGTTTTTCAGCAAGTTTGCTAACATATGGTGTAACTTCAAAAGGATCATTAAATGCCCCTGGCTGTGTATACCGTAGCAAACACTTCTGTAAAACATCGATTCTCTCCGGAGCAAGGTATTTATATAACATCATGACGGCGAACACCTCATAAGTTAAAAATACTAATAAATCTACATTCTACGTTATTAGCATTTTTTCCTTGATGGGTTATAGGATTTTACAGATTTTGTATATCATTAACTTGCGCATATTTTTTTTAGCGATGATTGAAACTATTGCTTATCGTATCGCCTAGCCATAAAATAGAACTATTAAGTATAATTAAGGAAGTGATAGAAATGTTTGGTATCGTTCACTACGAAATGTTTGTTATTGCGGGCATTATTCTTAATATTACCCCAGGGTCAGATACTCTCTACATTTTAGGTCGCAGCATTTCACAAGGCCGCAGAGCAGGTATTTACTCTGTTCTAGGTATCAGTTCCGGCTGCGCGGTCCACACTTTGCTGGCAGCACTGGGACTATCTGTCCTACTAACGCAATCGGCTCTAGCATTTCTGGTTGTCAAAACAGCCGGTGCTCTCTATCTTGCCTACCTGGGAGTCACCACTCTGCTCGATAAGAATAACAATCTGGCTTCACCAACCGGGAATGCCATGTCCAATCAAGACATTTACCTGCAAGGGCTACTAACTAATGTACTCAATCCTAAAGTTGCCCTCTTTTTTCTGTCCTTTATGCCCCAGTTTATTGATCCGCATAACAGCTTTGGCATTGTACCCTTTATAATCTTAGGAATAACCTTCTTAACCACCGGCACCCTTTGGTGCCTAAGCTTAGTCTTCTTTTCCTCTGGCGTAACAACCTTTCTCCGTCAGAGCAATAAAGCAGCTACTATGATGAATAAAATCTGCGGAGGCATTTATTTGCTGTTAGGGGTAAAACTGCTTACTACTGAACGATAAAAATGCTTTATTCATTCAATCGGTTCATAACGAATTTCCCAGGTTAGCGTGCCTTTACGGCTAGAATCGCCAAAAATACGCCGTTCATGCATGCTGTATCCCAATACCGAAATGGCTGAAGCTCTTCTTTCAGGTGCAAACTTCTTATCCTTTGTACCAGGATAAACTTTTTCAACCTCGCCATTTTCCCATACAATTTTAATGGCCGATTTTTCGGCGTGCTCACCGGTAGCTTGAAAGTTGACAATAGCTAAATTTTGGGCAAATCTCCCAGCAATCGCTTGCCGTAATTCTATACTGCCTTCGAAAGGTACCTCACTTCCCCGAATAATCCGTAAAGACGGCAGGGGTGTGATGGTAATTATATTAGAAAGGCTTTCCGGATTTTCTACCCGGTTTTCAGGGGTAGTAAAATTCTTTTCCATCCCTGAAAAAACCATATATCCAGCTACTATAAACACCAACATGGATATAGCCCCGACTGCAAAACTTTTCCATGACTTTACCATATACTTACCCTACCTCATAGAGATTATTAATATATTTGAACTCGTCCATACTAGAATTTCTTTTTCAGGATCACCTGATACTCGGAATTAGAATTAGAAGGGTTGCGTTCCACCTCAATTGACCTGCTATTGTCTTGATCTAACTGAATATGAACAACCCCGCTTTTCACATTTACGCCGGGCATAATTTCAACCCCTTTTTTCTCAACCCGCTTTATTGACATGGTATGATCAGACAAATCCGCTGGATTATCGTCTGCTCTTACTGCCTTATCCACTACAATACGCTGCGGCCCAAACTCTCCTCCGTCCCCCTTAGAGGAAGGTTCGGCAGGCTTCAACTCCTGCTCGCTTTTTATATCATTAATAGCAGGCGAAGGCGGGGTGACGATTACAGGCTCTGTAGTTAGCGATTCCGTAGAAGGAGCTTCAGAAAAATAAAAATGTTTAATCGCCCAGCCAAACAGTAGTAGTATACCTAAAGCAATAGCTAAAACAATCGGTTTGCTCATTTCATACTCCCTTATATAATTTTTAAGCTATATGAGGTTTATCATTGGGCATTACCATTATTATACAGATTATACTCCAAATAGTGGTTTATATTATTGCCCTCACCTTATATTAAGTTTCTCCATTATCCAAAAAATCCCCTTTAGATAAAGCGAGGAAGTTTCGTCGAACACTTCTAGGAACTAGCCACTTATACCCAAGAGAACAGGCAGATTACCCTGATAATAGGGGCATAACACCTATATTAAAATTTAAAATTATGGTATTATTTTCCTTATAGTATAGAAAAAAATGGGGGGATACTTTGATGAGCTGGAATACCGGCAGGTGTAGTGCTGATGAAATTGAATACAAGATTCTTGGCACAGAAATGCAGTTTGTGGAAGTAGAGCTTGATCCTGGCGAAAGTGTTATTGCTGAAGCCGGAGCAATGATGTACAAAGAGAGCACAATCGATATGGATACTGTGTTTGGCGATGGCTCAGTAAAAAGCAGCCGGGGCGGTCTTTTTGATAAGTTGGTCGGAGCCGGTAAACGACTGCTTACAGGCGAAAGTCTATTTATGACCGTATTTACGAATCAGGGGCATACTAAGGCAAAGGCTGCTTTTGGTGCGCCTTATCCGGGGAATATTATCCCTGTCCATCTGCCGCAAATCGGCGGCACAATTATATGTCAAAAAGACAGCTTTTTGTGTGCAGCCAAAGGGGTTGCTGTTGGCGTTCACTTTCAACGTAAAATAATGACTGGCTTATTCGGTGGCGAAGGGTTTATCATGCAGAAACTCGAAGGAGATGGCTTGGCATTTATGCATGCAGGAGGAACGATTGTTGAACGCCAGCTCCAATCTGGTGAAATTCTCCATGTTGACACCGGCTGCATAGTAGCTTTTGAGCCTTGTGTGCAGTTTGAGATACAACAAGCCGGAAATATTAAAACCGCTTTATTTGGCGGTGAGGGATTATTCTTTGCCGTCTTGCGCGGGCCAGGCAAGATATGGTTGCAGTCATTGCCATTCTCGCGGTTAGCTGGCCGGATGCTGGCTGCGGCGCCGAGACAGGGTGGCTCAAAAGAAGAAGGCAGCCTCTTGGGCAAGACGGTTTTAGGCGGAGCTGTTCTTGGCGGGCTGGGAGGCTTGCTTGGTAATGACGAAGATGCCTAGTGTGATATAATAAAACAACGTGAAAGGAGCTGAACTTTATGTTTAAATCATATAATGCTGAGTCTGTCTCATGCGGGGAGGTGCTCGCAGAGTAGAAGACGATCTGCCCTCCCCCCCGCTATCAAGCAGCAATACAATTCGGGAGGACAAAAAAATGACTAAGGAAAATTTATATAGAGTTGGACTAACTGACCGTTTTGAGCAGGAAGCTACCATGTATGAAGGCTTATACCTTGCTAGAGTATCAGTACAACATAAGGATTTATACAAGATCTTTACCGAGAATGGTGAAATACAGGCTGAGATTTCGGGGAAGCTGGGATTTATGGCTAAGGATAACTCAGATTATCCTGTTGTCGGCGACTGGGTTATGGTCGATCGCGTTGATGACAACGGCGGAAATTCCATCATTCACCACATTCTTCGCCGTAAAAGTGTTTTTGAGCGCAAGGCGGCAGGTACGTCCCATCAAAGCCAGCCCGTAGCTGCTAACATTGACACTGTTTTTATTTGCATGTCGCTGAATAATAATTTTAATCTGCGGCGGTTAGAAAGATACCTATCTATTGCGTGGGACAGCATGGCCACACCTGTTGTAGTACTGACAAAATCCGACTTGTGCGGCGATATATCAACCAAACTGCCAGAAGTCTATTCTGTGTCCATTGGGGTAGATGTACTTGTAACCACAAGCATCAGCGACGATGGATATAAAGCGGTAAACAAATATATCGGCAAAGGTAAAACGGTGGCTTTCATCGGCTCATCCGGCGTGGGTAAATCCACATTAATCAACCGTATGCTGGGCGAAGAGTTACTTACGACAAAGGCAATTGGCGAGGATGATAAGGGCAGGCATACGACAACCCACAGACAGCTGATTGCTCTTCCGAACGGCGGCGTGGTGATCGACACGCCTGGTATGCGTGAGTTGCAAATAGAACGAGCTGACCTATCTAAGTCTTTTGCTGATATAGAGCAACTGGCACAAACCTGCCGCTTTAGTGATTGTGCGCATCAAACCGAACCAGGTTGCGCAGTGAGGGAGGCCATTGAAAAAAGCCTTATTTCTGCCGAGCGTCTTGGCAGCTACAACAAGCTTCAGACCGAGCTGAAATATCAAGGGCTGAACTCACGCCAGCGTGAGCAGGAAAAAATCAACAAGATGTTTGGCAGCGTAAACGGCATGAAACAAGCAAGAGCAGATGTTAAGGAAAAAGCCAACCGGAGATAGTTCTTTAACTACTTCAACCAAGCCTCAGCCCTTCATAGCTAGGGGGCTGAGGCTTGATTTTGTTTTACAAGTAATACATTGCTCCGTATCCTTCGTTTAGATGACCGATCAAATTTATTTGTTGACTAATTAGGAAACATAGTATTTAATGGAAATTAATAGTTTGTCTATAATAAATTAGTCGACGATGAATAGAAACATTTCTTGTCTTCGATCAATCTGACAATTAACAATGCATCATTTGTCAAAACCAAGGACAACTGGTACTATTTTATTGAACGGAGGATCAGATGTTTTCAAACCAACATTTATTACGGGTGGAAGAACTTAAGCCAGGCATGGTAGTTGCGCAAGCGGTTATTTCTGATACAGGGCAACTTCTGCTAGAGCAAGGTGTATTTCTTACAAAAGAGTTTATCGAAAATCTCGGCAACTGGCGAATAATGCAGGTCAGCATAGTATTACCCTACAAAAACCGTCCCTCACAGCGGCGATTTTTTTGTATTTATAATGAAACCCTTGGAACGGTTGCGAAAACTTTTGAAAAAGCCAGGGCTTTCAAAGAAGTACCGATCGCAGAGTGTAAGGAATTAGTTGACAAGTATATTGAACTTATCGTCAATATCGTAGGTGTCATAGATGACTTATATAATATTAAGGCCCACAATGAGTACACCTTTAAACACTCTCTCAATGTTGCAATACTTTCTGGAGTTCTTGGCAAATGGCTGGGGTTTACCGAGCAAAAGTTGAAAGACATTATATTGACGGGGCTGTTGCATGATATTGGTAAAGCCTTGATTCCTGAAGCAATACTAGATAAACCTGGGAAGCTTTCCACGGAAGAGATGGCAATCATTAGAACACACCCTGCTCACGGCTATCACCTATTGGCCGATTGCTCTGAAATACCGGAAGAGGTCAAGTTGGGAATATTCCAGCATCATGAGCGGGAAGACGGTTGCGGGTATCCCCTGGGCATATCTGGCAGAGAAATACATATTTACGCTAAAATTGTAGCTATTGCCGATATGTATGACGCTATGAATACAGAAAGGGTTTACCGGCCTAAAATGCCACCGTTTTCCATTGTTGAGATTATTCTTGAACAAATGTATGATAAGCTTAATCCTCAAATCTGCCTAACCTTTTTGGCACACCTTCGTAGATTTCTTGTCGGGAGTTCGGTGCTACTAAGTGACGGCAGGAAGGCAAAAATAGTACTCATGAATGATCTATTAAGGGTAAGACCTGTAGTCCAATTGGAATGTGGCACTTTAATTGATCTGGAAAGAAACAGGAATCTTGAGATTGTCACATTACTGGATGAAGCAAACACTGCATGACACCACAAAAAAAGCGAGCATCCATTAATAAAAAAATATTGGCAAACTTATTGAAAAATAAGGACGCAAAGCCATGGATCTAAAGGATGTAATATTCTACGATTGCCAGGTTGCTATTAAACTACGAAAAGTACTTCGTCAGCCTTAGCAACAGGCATCTGACGTTTTTTTTATTTGTAAGCATAGAAAGTACCCATAACTTAGCAAAGAGCTGGTTATGGGTACTTTCATACAAGACTAATGGGCTTAAGAATGAGGTGGCTACAGGGCGGTCTTTGGGTCTTCTTCCATTTCTCCCCGATTATACACCAGATTTCCGGCAAAAAAAGTCATACACACTTTCACCTTATCAATATCAACAGGATTTATCGAGAGCAAATCCTGATCAAGAACGACGAGATCAGCCTGCTTACCCACCTCGATAGAACCTGTTTCTTGATCAATAAATAACGTAAAAGCGCCGTTAATCGTAAAACTTTTTATCATTTCCGCTACCGATACCCGTTCATCTTTATTTAGCAAATACCGGCCGTCATCCATATCGGTTATATCCTCCACGCCAAATGCCCGGCCATTGTAAATATTACGCGTAGCCCCCACTTCAATGGCAAATAATGGATTGGGTACAGGGGTAATGGAGTAATCGGAGGAAGATGCAATAATTACACCTTGATTTATAAAGGATCGCAGCGGATACTCGTGTTTTGCCCGTTCCCCTAAAAGGCGGTAATCAACATATTGCCACCAGTTTGGTCCTTTGAAATGCCAATAGGGCTGAACACTGGCAATAACCTTTAGTTGTTTAAACCGTAGAATATCGTCTTGATCGACAAGCTGCAGGTGGGTGATAGTATTGCGAAAATCTCCAGGAGAAACCTTTTCCTGAACCTCTTCTAAAGCATCCAGAACCCTTCGCGTTGCTGCATCTCCGGTCGAGTGAACATGAATCTGCAAGCCTCGCTGGTTTGCCTGGCAAAATGCCTGATCAAGCATTTCCATGTCCCATAGAAATCTTCCATAATAATTAGAGCCTTTTCCAGTCTCTAAGGTATAAGGTTCTAATAAGCAGCTTGTTCCGCCTTCAACAACACCATCAGCAAAAAACTTCGCTGTCGTTATCTGAAAATTGGGGGAATGATGCTTTTTCTTAAGCCTGTCAATATCCTCAAACTGGCTAAGTAAATTGTCCTGGGGCTGGATCATAATCGCTCCGCGGACGTGGAGCGCCAAACTTCCTTGCTTCTCTAAATGATTCCACGCTTGTAAGATTATATCAGTGAACCGCCCCATAATACTAAGGATACCTGTAATTCCAAAGCTGTGCATTTTGCTTTGAAATGCATGCATAGCTTGTACATATTGTTCCAAGGTATATTCCGGCTGAATTATGAGAGATATGGCGCTTTCCTTCACAGTTCCCCATAATTCACCAGTTATATCTTTTTCAATGATGCCACCGTCAGGTGCCTCGGTATCCCGAGTTATACCACTAACAGCTAACGCCTTGGAATTAACCCACCAACTGTGACCATCCATAGCCCGTAATATTACGGGGATATCGGGCGCTACTGCATCCAGGTGCTCCTTCCGTGGTCCTTTGTTTACTTCTTCCCCCTCAAAAGCGCTCCATAACCAGCCCTGACCAAAAATAGCCTTTGTCCCTGGATGACAATTAATAAAGTCTTTTACCGCCGCTACATATCCTTCCAGGCTGTTGATTCCAAATAATTGCACCTCATAAAGTTCAGACAGCGCAATCCCTGGTGGATGAATGTGGCTGTCAATCATCCCCGGGATTACCATCCTCCCTTTTAAGTCAATTCTTTTGGTGTCTTCACCAATATACATGGCTGTTTGCTCATTATTACCAATAAAGAGTATCTTATCGCCCTTAATAGCGATTGCTTGATAAACATTCTCCTGTGTATCAGCAGTATATACTACTCCATTCATAAATACCGTATCGGCAAAAAATCCTTCTGCCATTTTGTTCACCTACCTGTTTTCAATTGCAAAATTCACCTATTTGCGTACACACTACAAAGAACTAGTAACCACATTTAGGCTGCTAGTTCTCACTTCAAATAAGCTATGCTCTCTATTTCCTTAACGCAGCCAAGATTGACTCTGCAAAATTTTCGTCTTTTGGAATATACGTGATTCCCAAACTGATTGCTTTCCTAACAATATTTCTATCAGTTTCACTGGTCAAAATCAGAAATCGCAGACCAGGCCAGCCATCATTTATTTGTTCAAAGAGTTTAAGTCCATCGGTATCTGGCAAATACATATCTGATATTACTGCATCATACTCGCCACATTCACGCAACAATCGTAACGCTTCTGTACCGCTTTCAACACCACTAGCTTCATAATTTTCTGTTGCTAATACCAAGGCGATCATTTCCCGCATAAAGCTGTCATCTTCAATAAGCAGTAATTTTCTTCCCAATCAGTTCACCCCCTTCATTATTGATTCATCATTAGTGGGGGCCATATGAATTAAGTTCCTACCCAAAGCCTTGGCCTCGTATAGAGCTTTATCTGCCGCATTGTATAGACCGGTGGGATCAGTATATCCAGGCAAACCCGCAAGTCCGCAACTAAATGTCGCATGAAACGTACCATTTACAGATTCATGACACATACTTTCAAACTTTGCCCGTATTTCCTCTATGACTTTGTAGGCGTAGCCAACAGGGGTATTGGGCATGATTACCGCAAACTCTTCACCACCCATACGACCAATAATATCAGTGCCGCGTAAGCGCTGTTCCAGCAGCCTGGCAATACTCAAAATCACCATATCACCCGCAACATGCCCATAAGTGTCATTCACATTTTTAAAACTGTCTAAATCAATCATTGCAAGCGTGATCGGATTATTCGTGCGTAAGGCTTGCAAAAACAACCGTTCAATATGTTGTTTCATAACCGAGTGATTATATAAGCCGCTTAAACCATCGCGCTCCATGTACTGACGAAGCATTCGCATACGTTCAGCCCGCAGCCTCACTGAGCAAATAAAATGTTCAGGCTGAACAGGTTTAGTGATAAAGTCGTCTCCGCCTGTTGCCATTGCCTGCATTTGCAATTCAAGATTTTTTTCTCCGGAAAGAAACACAATCGGAATCCGAAAATAGGCGGGAACCTGGCGAATTAGCTTAGCAATTTCATAGCCATTACATTCCGGCATGTTTAAATCCAGCAAAATCAGATCCGGATTAAATATACTCAAATACTCCAGGATTTGCAGAGAATCCCGCAAGGTAAATGTTTTCATTCCATTTAGTTCTAATAAAGCCGCGTGATAGTCGGCCATAATTTTATCATCATCAACAATCAACACCCGGCAAAGCTCTGGTTCTTCCGCCTTTGTCAGATTGTCTAATTTGTCGACCAAATCAATAGGGCGGACAGGTTTCACGAAATAGGCATCACTCCCAACTTTAACGGCTGCCAGCCTGGAATGAATATCATTTCGTCGTGACAAAAATATAACTGGAATATGGTATGATTTCATTGTCCTAAGCCGCCTAACAGCATCAGCACCGGCAATCTCACCTTCGGGAAAAACCATATCCATAATAATACCGGCAGGCTCTAATTGGGGCAAAGCTTCCTCCACTTCCTGCAGTCGATGAAACTTGAAAACCTTATAGCCAAAACACTCTAACTGAAACGCTAAATTTGCTAAAAAATGCTCATCATCGTCTACCATAATCACAGTCTTGCGTGTCTGGCAGTCACACTCTAGCCGTGTTTGCGAGATGCCCAGCTCCACTTCGTAATTCTCCTGCGATTCTGCGGCTTCCACCACTGCTTTCATACCCTTAATGCAATGCTGCATTGTATTTTCCGCGTCTGCAGATATCTGGCAGGAGCCAAGGATTGCTTTTAGCACACTTTCCCCGTCGCGAGCGTACTCCCCCACTTTCGAATAGCCGAAGGAGCTGGCCGTTCCTGCCATTGAGTGAAATGCCCGCATTAACTCAATAATGTATTTGTCAATTTTTTTTGTTACTAATAACTCTTGCCAGGTGTATTCCAGCGCTTCAATTTTGCTCGGAAGTTCGCGGCTATAGGCCTCTTGGAGCAATTTCATTCGCTTACTGATTAACCTCTTATTCTCGGACATTATTTTTCCCTCACAAGCTTACTGACCAATTACATTCTGAACTGTTTCAATAAGATTATTTTGATCAAACGCACCTTTCACAATATAGGCGTTAGCACCGACCTGAATACCCCGCCGCTTATCTTCCGCCTTCTCGCGAGAAGTTACGATTATTACCGGAATTTGCCGATATCGCTCATCCTGGCGCAAATGCAAAGTAAGACTAAATCCATCCAGATTAGGCATTTCTACGTCAGTTATAACAGCATCATATACTTTTTTGCCAGTTTTTTCAATGGCGACCAGCCCATCCTCAGCTAACTCCACCTGGTATCCATAGGACTCAAGGATGCTTTTCACAATATCTCTTGTATTGGCAGAATCATCGACTACCAGAATGGTTTTGCGTTGTTTTTGAGAATTAACTCCAAAAAAATCGCCTATATCAGCCTTATTTTCGCGGGCTTGCTTAATTAATGCCGTGACACCAAGCACACTAATTATTTCATCATTACTGCCGACAGTAAATCCGGAAATCAGAGCCAGATGCTTTATCGCTGAAGGTAAAGATTTTATAACCATGTCAGCTTCACTGATGATAGCATCAACAATCAGAGCCAAGCGTTCAGTGCCTGATGCCACTAAAACAACCTGCAATTCCTTTTGCTCACGCTTCGCAACTTGGGGGCAGCTCAAAATAGTCTCAAGTTCCTCTAGCGGAACAAGTTGCTCACGTACGCGCAACGCTCGTTTGCCGACGACATTGATCACCTGGCTGGCAGGTACCATTATCACCTCTTGAACCGAGTATGCAGGTACAGCAAATGTATGGCTGGAGGCCGAAACAATTAACATTCGGGAAAGTGCCAGTGTAATTGGTACTTTCAGTAAAAAAGTCGTTCCTTCACCTGCGCGTGTCTGGATTCTGACAGATCCCTTGAGCTTATCTGTAATTGTTTGCCTGACAACATTCATCCCTACACCACGCCCAGATATGTCGGTAATAATGGAGCTTGTACTAAAACCAGGCAAAAAGATTAACTCCAGTAGTTCCATTTCCGTCAGTTTATCCACAGCATCTTCTGTTAGCAGCCGCTTCTCTATCGCAGTCATTTTTATATGATCTAAGGATATTCCGGCCCCGTCATCCTGGAGTATAATCGTAACTCCCCCTGAATCATAAAAAGCCGACAGCCGGATGACTCCCCGCTTGTCTTTACCTGCCATAACCCGAGTTTGCGGCAATTCGATACCATGATCAACCGCATTCCGAATCATGTGCAGTAAACAATCCCCTAACTGCTCAATAATTTTACGGTCAAGCTCGGTATCTCCCCCCTCAACCTGAAATTCAATCTCCTTGCCGGTTGAATAGGCAAGATCCCTAACCACGCGGTTAATTTTATCAAAGGCTGTTGCTATCGGCAGCATTCGAATTTTCAAAGACCGTTCCTGTAGCTCGGTGGTTAGAAGATTTTCAATTACAGCATCATTGCGTAATGAATCTTGAATCTTCCGCAATTGACTATGCAGAGCAATTAACGTGCCTGCCAATTCTTTACGATCATATTCTCCATGCTCATTATTGTTATTTGGGAGTGATACTAACTCAAGACTTGTTTCTGACAGCCGCATAATATCATGAACTATATACGCTTGCTGTTTTTTCCGGTACTGGTAGGAAACCATTTCCCCCATCAACTGGATTAATTCATCCAACTGTTCTGCACGTATTTGGACAAAATCATGTTGTATCACTGTGAGTTCCTTTTTTTCATCCATACCACGCGCTTCTGCTAACTCAGAAGCGCTCTGTACCGGACATTTTTCCTGCTGCCCATTTTCCTTAAGCAATTGCACTAGTTCAAAGCAGACCGGCGGCAACGATTCTGGCAATGGGTTTCCGACGGCAACATCAGCAATCAGTTGGCGGATAGTGTCAACGCCTTTTAACAAGAGGTCCATTAATTCTCTAGAAAGGCTTCTTTGTCCATCACGCAGCAGCTCCAGCACGTCTTCCATTCGATGCGCCACCTCTGAAATTGCCGTCATCTTCAGCATCCTGGCAGCACCTTTTATCGTGTGCGCAGTCCGAAAAATCGAATCAAGGACCTCTTTTGCAAAGCCGCCCGCCTCTAGCGCGAGTAGTTCTTTTTCAATCTGATCGCAATGTTTGGCGGCTTCCTCTGCAAATCGTGCCGAAAGCAGTTTAATATTTAGCGCCATAGCCCCTATCCCCCTCCTTTCATAAAGAGCTGCAGCAGCCTCACTCCTTCAATTTCGCGATGTTGTGCTGACATACTTGGATAAAGTCATCTAACTGGAAGGGCACTAAAAAAAAGCTTAACCCGTGCTTTTCAAAGT
Organism: Sporomusa malonica; assembly: GCF_900176355.1. Classification (GTDB taxonomy): domain Bacteria; phylum Bacillota; class Negativicutes; order Sporomusales; family Sporomusaceae; genus Sporomusa; species Sporomusa malonica. Next base: position 15,257 of record NZ_FWXI01000012.1, read on the forward strand.
TCCCCTGCCTCAGTATTCTCATAGCCACTTCGTATTCCCGTTTTGCATAAGCGCTCTCTTCCTGCAGTTGATACACCTCAGCCAAAAAAAAGTGAGCCAGCCAACACTCGGGAAACACATACACGGCTTCCTTAAACCGTTGTATCGCCTCTTCCCTTTGTCCGGTAAGCTTTGCTGCCATGCCTAACAGCAGATAGGCTTCTAAGCAAAAAGCATCAATCACCAACGCTGCCTGACAAAGTTCTATGGCTGCTTCAACACTTTGCTGGTTAAGGAGAATATTGGCCTTTAATGTATAAGCCTGATCGAAAAATGAATCAACGGCAATGATCTCGTCTAGACGGCCGATGGCTTCATCATATCTTTTGAGTTTTACCAACTCCAGCGCATCTGTTAAGATTTGCTGGCAACTATCGCCTTTGTTATCCATTAGTAGGTGTTGCTTGCTGCTTGGCGGACTGCAATGCAGCCCTTTTGACTCAGTTATAGCTGGCCGCGTTTTTACCTGTGGCGTGAACTTTTTCCTTGATGTATCTGGAGCAATGTACTGTATATCAATTGCTGTTAACGCCCCTGCATCAGCTTTCCGGCTATCCATTGAGTCATTGTCTTGCTTTCGGTAATAGAATGTCTCGCCATTCTTAACCAGTGACATCAAATTATTGCTATGATATAAAGTTTCCGTACAGCTCAGAAATAAGCAGCCACCGTGATTGAGCAAACCGGCCAACCGGCGAAATACCTCTTCCCGTTGCTCTTTAGAAAAATAAATGGATACATTCCGGTAAAATACGATATCCGTATTACAAATCCACTCCGGATATACTGGCTCGAATAGATTAAGTGATTCAAACCGTACTTTTTCTTTTACGAAACTTTTAATCACAAAACTTTCTTTTGATACTCGCTCAAAATAGTTATCTCTGATATCTTTGGGACAGGAACGAAAAGAATAAAAGCCGTATAAACCGGCTTGAGCCTTTTTTATCGCTTCCTTATCTACATCAACGCCGATTACTTCGAAGTCCCAATTGATTCCCGCACCAGGCATTTTGAGAGCAGCTATCGCCATGGAATATGCCTCCTCGCCGGTTGAGCAACCAGCACTTAACAGGCGAATCAAAGGATATTGCCCCCCGTTTCTTACTAACCGGGGAATCACCTGCCTAATCAAAACATCAAGGTGCATCGGTTCGCGAAAAAAATATGTCTCATGAACTGTTAAAAGGTTAATCAGCAGCAATACTTCTTCTTCATGCTGCTGTAGCAAATTCAGATACTCGCCTACAGTAGAAGCTTCGCATTCCTCAATACGTTTTTGCACAGCCTCTTGCAGCAGTTCCAGTCGCTGCTGGCGAAACTCTAGCCCGTAGCGCTGATTAATAAACAGACCGAGCTTTTCTAATTCTGGGTTTGTCAGCCGATTTGCTTGCATTATCATAAGACAGCCACCCTAGCCAGTGTAGTTGCAATATCACTTGCCGCCACAACATAATCTGCTAAACCACCTTCTATTACCAGTCTGGGCATATTGTAGATTAGCGAAGTTTGCTCGTTTTGAGCTATTGTAGCCCCGCCACCGGTTTTAATTGCTTGCATTCCCTTAACTCCGTCCTGCCCCATGCCTGTAAGAATTACACCTATTGCTCTATCCCGATATACTTGCGCCACAGAAGAAAGCAGCATATCACAAGAAGGATGGTAGATGTTCCCGGGTAAACAAGGTAATAGCTCAATATTTCCGTTTACGCCAACCTGCGCGTTATATTCCGGAGGGATAATTAATACTCTGCCTGGAGTCAATGGTTCTGCCTGCGATGCCACCCTTACGTCAAGTGGCGTCTTGTGATTGAGCCAGTCTGCCAATGCTTCTGCAAAACCTTCAGAAATATGCTGCGCGACAACAATAGGAACCGGAAAGTCGGCAGATAGTTGTGATAGAATAGTTTCCAATACCCTTGAACCACCTAATGAGGATGCAATGGCTACCGCTTTAGAGCGGCGGTTTGTTCGTTGCTCCATTATAATATCGTTCTGCCTCACCTGTTTGTTTCCAGTAATATGTTTGATTACTTTAACCCCAGCCAGCAATTTTATCTTATGAATAAATTGCTGGCAATGCGCAGAATCGATACTAGGTTTTTCAACTACCTCTAAGGCGCCTCTACTTACCGCTTCATATGCCAGGCTAGCATCGCCATATGAGGTGACAACCATTATTGGAGTAGGATTATTCTGCATGATGGCTTCAATCGCTTCTAATCCGTTCATCACAGGCATCTCGATATCCATAATAATTAGATCAGGCCGCAGAAGAAAAGCAAGCTTCACCCCTTCTTCGCCATTTGTCGCCTCACCGACTACTTGAATGCCGGACTCCTCAGCTAATAGTCCAATCATAAATTCCCTTACAACAGGGCAGTCGTCCACGATAAGCACCCTAACATAATTCTTCCGAACATTCATAGAATCCCCGCCTAACTGCTAGCTTGATCTGCTGCAACCTTTTTTCCATTATCAACTACACGTTCCAGTTCCTCGGCCAGCTTAGCCAATTCCTTACTAATCGTTTTTGTTTGTTGTATCATAGCAGTATTATCATTTGTCCCTTGCTTAATCTGCCTTAATGCCGTCAGTACCTGCTCGCCGGCTGTTTGCTGCTGTTGGATAGAAAGAACAATTTGGCGAACGGCATCTGTTGTCTGATCTGCTGCATTCTCTATGTCATAGATAATAGAAACAGTACGCTCCGAATAAGACATCCCATCTTCAATCCCTTTGGTATTCTTTTCGGAAGCAACTACCTGCCGGCTCACTGCCGCAACAATTTCATTAATCTTGGTTTCGATCTCCTTTGTTGATTCCATAACACTATCTGCCAAACGCCTGATTTCCAAAGCAACTACCCCAAAACGTTTGCCAGCATCTCCGGCACTGGCTGCCTCTAGAGCGGCATTAAAGGCAATCAGCCGGGTCTGGTTAGCAATATTATTAATAAACTCCATAATTTTGTTAACTTCCTTCGACCGATGACCTAAAGCAACAATCTCCTGAATATTAACTTGGTTATCACTATAGATTTCCTTCATTTTTTCCATCAATGCTTCAACCTCGGCAACTCCTTGCCGGGTTCTCTGCAAAGTCTGCGTAGCGCTATCGGCCACTCCCTGACTATGGTTGGTAATTAAAATACCCGAAGAGGAAAATTCCTCCATAGTTGCAGAAATCTCACTAACCGAGGATGACAGCTCAATAGAAAAACTTGCCTGGTTTGTTACTGTTTCATCCATTTTTGCCGCATAAGTATTTACTTTTGTAATGGCTCCAGCCAATGGCTGGGTTATGTAGCGGTTAATAAAGAACCCTGCTACAGCAATAATAAGTACAAGGGCAAAGGCTGATATCAGCAGATATCTTTCAACCGTATGCCATATCTCTTGTTGAATATAGTTTTCCTCTTTATGGACAGCGGTCTCCACGTCATCAAGGTATACGCCTGTCACCACGATCCAATTCCACTTGCCAACGGTTTTACCATAGGATAATTTGGACTCGGTTTTTGTGGAACCTGGTTTCATCCAAACATATTGTACTGTACCTTCGCCCTTCTCTTTGCATTGTTCAAGAAGTTTCAGTAAAAAAGCATTATTCTCTGCATCTTTTATGCTTGATAGAGCTTGTCCCTCTAAAGCTCGATCAATATGAACCGCCATACTGCCATTCGTATTAATGACCAAAAAGTAACCATCACTGCCATAGCGGGTATTACGCACAAATTGTTTTGCCTCTTCCTCTGACATTAAGGAAGCAGTGCTGGAGATCGATTCAACAAGATTTTTCATGTTATCTGTTTTTTGTTTATAAAGCATATCCTGGTATTCGTGCAAACGGACTTCCCCCCGCTGAAGCGTACCCGAAACAGAAACATAGGATAATACTGCCACTAAGCAACACATAAAAAGAGCCATAAGTCCGATTATCTTTACCTTAAGACTACTGTTCATTTTACCCTCCCCTTATATGACTGTACCTCATATCTGATTATTACTACTACTTGCAAGTCGATAAAGAGAGACTTAGCTTCAGGTGGGGTTTTTAACCCCATCTGAAGTTTAGTCGACCTTATCCAGGGACTTAGCCGCTCTTAACTCCCGCCTATAGAGGACGGGAGTCTTAGAGCGGGTTAGTCATCGGATTAAACAGTTGATTTTTATAAAAGTCAATCAGTATTATTACACCGCGCTCCTGCGGCAAAAGTCCCCATACGCCTTTATTTCCCGCCCATTTAGTCAGAATATCAGGCAGTCTGCGAATATCGTGTACCGAGAATATTGCTACCTCGTCAGGCTCATTAATCAGGATAGGCGTCCCTGTTTTTTGTTTAATAATTAGCATTTTTGAATAATTGCAGTCTGCTGAAGAACCTATAGCCATCAATTGTTCAAAACCTACAGCATTCCCGGCAACATCAAAATTCATTAAATAAGCAATTTGGTCAATATCAATACCATAGCGAGTGTCCCCTATCGAAAAAACCAATAGTTGGAGTTCATTCTGTTCCACATTCATAACCTCGTTAGGAATTTACCTTTTCTATAATCCAGACAACATCCAACACTGTTACCATTTTATTTTCATATTCAAACTGACTTGATGCAAAACGCCTGAAACGTTCGTCCATGGTTGGCAGCAGCTGCACATTTGCAGATACCGGTACATCCACAACATCCACAATATTATCCACCAAAATTCCGTTTCGTCCGTCCCCTTCCCGTACCATTACAAAAAAACCACCTGTTACCCCTCTCCCGGTTTCACTAATACTAAGTACCTGCTTTAAATCAAGCACCGCCGCCACATCACCCCGTACATTAATCACCCCTGGGATTAACGCAGTTGCACCGGGAATCCAGGTTATCCCCGTAAAAGGCAGAATTTCACGAGCTTGACTGCCATGGAAAGCAAATAAATACTTCCCCAGTTGAAAAACCAAAAAATTAATCATTTTTTCATCTATTTCAACTATCTTCTCTGCCTGGCTACGGCTGCCAATCTGACTAAGAATAGTGTCACTTCTTAATGATCCCTCCACCACCTTTTGCTTACACCTCCCTCATTTATGCCATATTTCTCTATAATATAGCATGATGCTATTCTATTTTACTAGGTTTTTTCTTGATAATAACCAGAGTTTAACAGATCAATAGTGTTGAAAAGAAGTTAGCGTATACTGCAAGCCGGCAATGGAAGAAGACCAAAAGACAACTTAAATCTTTTGGTCTTCTTCCATAAAGTTGTAACATTCGACAAATCTCATAACTCATATTTCGAATGCCGGTTATAAACATGCAACCTGGTTTCTTCCGGCTGCCTTAGCTTTATACAGCGCTTCATCAGCACGCTGAAATAGCTTCTCAGCATTGTCATCACAGGTTAACTCTGCTAAACCGACACTGGCTGTCACTGTTACCGTCACATTAGGATCAAGCGTAAACTCTTCAGTCTGGATCTTTTCCCGAATACCATCTGCAATCCGTATGGCGTCATCACAATTGGTATTAGGCAGCAAGACAACAAACTCTTCACCGCCATACCGAAAAGCTGGCTGCGATTTTTCCAGTTCATTCAGCAGAACGTTACCAAGCCGAATCAGCACTTGATCGCCTTGCCAATGACCGTAACTATCGTTATACGTTTTGAAGTGATCAATGTCAATCACCATGAGTGTCAATAGCCTGCCATCCTGCAGTGCTGTATCTACTTCCCGTCCCAGTAGCTCTGTTAAGTACCGTTTATTATACAAGCCGGTCAGTTCATCAGTAAGGCTTAAATCCCGGTAATACTGCATGTTCTTCGTCAAGGCAGCTTCTTTTAACCGTAAAGTTTTAAATCTGTCCGATAAAGCAAAGGAAAGCAATATTGATTCACAAGCTGTTGCAACCAATAGATAATTGACAGCAGAAAATGTATCTGGTATATACGCTGCCAGCACCCATACTACAATTCCTATTGAGAGCACGCCCCAGGCAAGCAGATAAAAACGGGCTGGCCGAAAACCCTGACGCAAACGAAAAACAGCCAGCACCATGATCACAAGTGGTCCTGCCAAACCCAAACCGTGTGCAATTTGGTTAGCCCAAATATTATAGCCGCAAACACCTAAGATACCCTGCAGTAGGGCTGTTACCAAAAGTGCTGCCCTAATCTTATTCCAAAGGGTATTTTCACTGCGAACTTGCAGAAAATGATGAGTAAAGTAAATCGACGAGATAAATGCAGCAGCTAACCATACCCAAAAAATGGCATTATACAGTTCATAGGAAATGTCCAACCACAGCCTTAGATAGCCATGCACCTGAAACTGATACAGCAACATGAAGCCAATATATAAAACATAAAACAAGTAGGCTTTATCTCGCAAAACAAAAAATATAAAAAGATTAAAAAAAAGCATAGCTAGGAGAATCCCATAGAAAATACCAAAACCGATATTTTTCAAAAAAGCCTCTGTGATAAATGAATTCTCCCGCCATAGTACAACAGGCAGCCGCAAAGCCGAACTACTTTCAAGCCGAAGATACAAAAACTGATCTTGCCGGTATTGATCGGGAATAGAAAATACCCAGGTGTTATCCAGAACGTCTCTGCTCGCTGCCGGTCTACTTACGCCTACTGCTCTTGTAAGATAATGTAAACCCGAAGCCGCATTCTGGTCAGCAATGGGTATAAATAGGTCGATCTTGTCAATATTCGGATTTTTGAACTGTAGCAATTGACTGGCAGTCATCGTTTGGGGATCATTGGGCGGCAGCTGAAAGCGTATCCAGTACACAGACTTGGTAATACCTAGAGAAATTACTTCATGGGGATATTGCTTAAATTGATTAGTAAAGCCAGGTGATCTTATGGTATCAATACTATATTGGCCACCTGCATCTTCCATCAATTCAAAATCAGTTATAGGGTAAATGTTATGTTTAGACTTTTCCCCTGCAGATACGGTATTAAATAACCCATTAGAAATAATTGACACCAACGTCACTAAAACTATCAAGAAAACTTGCGTTATCATTTACATTATCGCCAACCCGATTTCATCATTTACTAATAACTATTATTTACATAGTATTTTTATTAACGTTCGATATGGACGCGTGTATTCCCTTTCATTTGAATGCAAAATAGCACCCATGCCTGTACAAACAGTCATGGGCGCCAACAAAGAACCCGTTTAGACGTAAGATGTTTTTAATTGCTGCTCTCTAGCATGCCGCTCAAGTGCTAACTGGATGAGTTTATCAATTAACTCAGGATAACTGATGCCGCTGATTTCCCACAGCTTTGGATACATACTAATTTTCGTAAAACCTGGAATGGTATTAATTTCATTAATAATTGCTTTATTATCTTTCGTCAGGAAAAAATCTACTCTGGCCATTCCTTCGCAGCAAAGTACCTTAAATGCCTTGATCGCTAGCTCCTGAATCGCTTTTTCTACCTCACTAGGGATTTTTGCTGGAATAGACAAAACAGCCCCATTCTCATCTATGTACTTTGCTTCATAAGAGTAAAATTCTTGCTGGGCGATAATCTCTCCAATCCTGGAGGCAATTGGCATCTCGTTACCTAAAACAGCACACTCCACTTCCCGGCCTGCAATAAACTCCTCAATTAGCACCTTGGTATCAAATCTAAATGCCTCTTCAACAGCGTTGATAAACTGTTGCTCAGTTTTCACCTTACTGACACCGACGGAAGACCCCGCGTTTGCTGGCTTGACAAAGAGCGGCAAGCCTAGATACTGTGAAATTTCGTCAAAGTTTAACTGAGCCTGATTCCACTTATACACAACCAAAAATTTAGCAATAGGAATACCCGCATCCCGCAAGAGACGTTTAGTTACATCTTTGTCCATACCAACCGCAGATCCCAAAACCCCTGCCCCGACAAAGGGGACATTTGCTAATTTCAGCAGCCCCTGAACCGTACCATCCTCACCATATGGGCCGTGCAGAATCGGAAAAACAACATCAATATTGCCGCTTATCCGGCTATCGGCAATATGTAAAAGTTTTTGACTTTCCTTCCCAGGCACTAATACTACATCTTTTCCCGTTTTACTTAGCGCAATAGTTTTCGGATCATTACTATTGAGCAGAAATTGCGAGCTGTCATTTAAGTACCACTGCCCGGTTTTGTCTATGCCAATTAAGGTTACATCATACTTTTCTTTATCGATCGCATCAATAACGTTTTTTGCCGACTGTAAGGAAACTTCATGCTCAGCCGACTTACCTCCGAATAAAATCCCGACGTTAACCTTCTTCAAAAGACCATCTCCCATTACCCTTATTACCTTAATTTATTTCATCTTTCGAAAGATTATCCCTGCTAGTATTTTAAACAGGATAAACTTATCTGAGAAAAAAATGGTGTCAGGTCACTGGGATGGAAGTCTTTATTGATTCGCACCTATGGCTTTAAATCCGTACTTTACAAATACCTTCATTCCCTCAGGGCCAGCGAGATAGGTCAGAAACTCATCTGCAGCTTGAGGTTTTTTGGCATTGCTTAATACTGCAGCCGGAAAAACAATCGGCTCATTCGAACCTGCCGGTGCTCTGGCAACAACAACCACCTTATCGCTAGTCGCCGCCACGGTGGAAAACACAATCCCTCCGTCGACATTACCAGTCTCAACATGAGTTAAGATGGTGCGAACATCTTTGGCAAGTACGGCCCTGTCTTTTACAACATCCCAAATCCCAATTTTTTTTAGAACCTCCATACCGTATTGGCCGGCAGGTACCGTTTCCGGAGCACCCAGTCCGAAACTCTTTACCTTTTCAATATCTTGAAAACTCTTGAGCGATAATTGCGCATTTTTGGCTGTAATAAGCACTAATTCATTACCGACCAAAGGCCGGCGGGTATTGGACATTAGCAACCCTTTTGCCTGTAGGTCGTTTAATTGCTTATTAGCTGCCGCAATAAATAGATCTGCAGGTGCGCCCTGCTCAATCTGAGTTGCGAGAATCCCGGAAGCTGCCAAATTATAGATAATTTTGATATTAGGATTTTTTCCCTCATAGTCTTTCTGAATATCCAGCAAAGCTTCTTTCAAACCCAGTGCAGCCGAGACATTCAACTCAACCGGTGTCTGCTGGGCAGCCTGAGAGGAAACCTCCTTGTTCCCGCCGCAACCAGTGAGTACGATAACTGCAATCAACATGAATAATAAAACCGTAATTAGTTTTGTCTTCACTTTGGTACTTAACCTCCTCTAGACTTTTTCTATCCGACAGGTAATATCAAGCGGCGCAGCGTACAAGACCGAACTAAGCACAATAATGTCTACGTGACTGGCATAATCTTTTACCGTTTCTAACGTAACGCCTCCTGCCACCCCGAGTTTCAGCCGGGGATTGATCTCCCGCAGCTTACCTGTAACGTCACGAAGAACCTCAGGTTCAAAGTGGTCAAGCAACATAACATCTACAGCTCTAGCATATCGGTACGCTTCTTCTTCGCTGCTAGGCTCAAGTTCAATTTTGTGCTGCAAAGAATAGAGATTCTGTGGCAATTCACCCAGTATCCGTAGATGATTCTGTGTTATCAGGATTGTATCACTCAGCGAGTTGCGATGATATAACGCCCCGCCATCTAACACGGCCTCCATTTCATCAATACGCATTCCCAGATGAGCCTTGCGCGTAGCAACTACAATCTGAATATCAGAATTTACCGTTTTAGCGGCCTCTACCAGCCTACTTGTCCGAGTCGCAATTGCGCACAGCACAGTAAGATAAGTCTGGCAAATCCGCCACAATTTAAACAATGTCGTAAGCTCTCCCACAGCTTCAATAATTACACCACCTGGTAAAACTTTTTGGCCGGGAAGCTGATATTCACCAACCTGAAGCATTTTTGATTCGAAGAATTTTTTTAGGCGTGGCGTACCGGAAACAACAGCCTCAACACGGCTTATAAAGCGAAATCTGCCCTGACCGGAAAACTCTAGCATTTCGGTTGTAATATCCCCATAGGGGCAATCCTCCTGCAACCCGACTTCCAAACAATCAATCAATAGCGGCCCCAGTCCTATTAACACAATAACTCCCCCCGTCACATTCTAATCAGATATAAAAAATCAGCTAACGTAATTAAAATTAAACTACATTTAGCTGACACAACTTTGTATCGATTACTAATAAATCATGCATCTTTCATTAAAATCATTTATTTAGTCTATAAATATAAACAAACATAAACTAACATAAACAAATATAAATTATCACAATTTATTATACAGTTAGTTTTAGCTACATTACAACAGTTTTTTTTAATTTTCCTGCCCTGCTTGGGCATTCCCCTAGAAAAGTTCGCAATATTCGGGCCTCTTTTCTTATATAAATAGCCGCCCCAAGGGGCGGCTTAAGAATTGCTATTAATAAATAGATTGGTTTTGGCGCTCAATAGGCTCACATAGCAACTCTGGAGTTGGTTCACTTCGTCATTATGCAAGCTACTTTGAAAATACCGACTTGACGACCTCGCCAGCAATCCTGGCATAGAGAGCGAAGGTCTCGAAACTTTCCCGCAAATCCTCTACCGTATCGGTAATTTCACTTGGAATTGCGCGAACTGCGCTAGCAGTCTGAACAGTTGCTTCCTTTAAACTCACGGTAAGTTCATTGACATTGGTGAGCGTTTCCTGGAATAGAGAAACGGTTGCTCGTATGTCACCTTGGTGAGCAGTCAAAATTCCTTGAACCAGGCTAAGGACACCTAACGCTCGCCGTAAAACTGCAATTAGATATCCAGCAATGATAACAGCCAACACAAATAGGATAAAATAGGCCAGATCGTATAGTGAGATATACACATTAATCCCCTCTTTCGGCACAATTAATCAACAACGGCCGGGCATTCCTGCCCGACCGCCGCCCACTCCTTCCTGTGATAAAGTAAACACGGCTTGCGCCGAGCCTTTGGCGATAGCGGAAGCCGATGTTGTCCTTATCCAGACGGAAAGTTATACTTTCTTACAGGAGAACATTATGGTTAGCCTTCCGCTTCCACAGGGGAATTCGTCTTTTCGGCGATTGTCTTCTTCGCCTCTTCAACCTTTTCTTTAGTTTTTTCAACAATTTCTTTAGCTTTCACAGGCAGTTCTTTAGCAGCGTTGACAATGTCAGCCCGCGTTTCCTTGCCTGCCTTCGGTGCCAATAGTACGCCAGCGGCTGCTCCAACAGTTACACCAATGGCAGCACCAATTGCTGCATTTTGTAAGGTTTTCTTCCGTTCCTTTTGCTTACGTTGTTTTTTGCCTTTTTCGATTATATCCATAATCGACATGCAGACCACCTCCGTATTTATTGAATAATTTTATATATATTTTTAATTATTCGACAAAAAATGGTAGAAACCTTCTGGATAATATAAATCTAATAATAAATACTTTTGGAGATTTCATTTGTTTGATATGAAACTCAGACTTACGCAGTGAATTGAACTTCCCTTGCTTCTAATTACTGCTATATATTTGCACTCGGTAATTGCTAACAAACATCAGGCAATGGGATTACTGGACGAACTATTATCACAATAGAGATAAATGCACAAAGGGCCTGTCTCATTTATTGATGACAGGCCCACTTTTTGTTCTTACATTAAGTTATATTTGCTTTCGTTAGTAAATTAAGCTGACAAGTGACTCTTACTGTTAGTCTTATGCAGCCTTGGTAGTTACCTTAGCACACATTGCCAACTTCCTTAAAATAGAATCTTTGTAAAATCTTTAAAAACTTGGATTTAAGAATGTGTTATATTAAAAATAAATGTAAGAAGAAGGTAAAATAAGTCTATATCTGTCAAAATATGCGAAGAAATGCCTTCATTCACTCAAGGAGGTAAGATAACCATGAACCAATACTATGATGCGGTGATTATTGGCGCTGGGTTGTCCGGACTAGCTGCTGCCTGGGAATTAGCAGGCATGAAAATCGCTGTTTTGGAAAAAGAAGCTGCTGCTGGCGGACGGGTAAAGACAGGTGCATTTGGCAGTTTTCATTATGATTTGGGTGCTATTTTCCGTTTGGAAAGTACGCTGCTGCCGTTTGCTTTGGGGCAGCATGAGATAATGGACGAATCAGAAAAGGTTGGTCTACTGTATAACGGGCAGCTCTTTTTTGGTACCGGGGTTATGTCTTGCATTGGTTCAGTCGGCGGGCGGCTTCGGGAGGAAGCCCGGAGCGCTTTTTATAAATTCCATGAGGATCAAACGCCTGACTATAATACGATGAGCCAGGATTGTCAGGAAGTCCTCTCAGCATTTTTTCAGGTCATTCATCCCGGTGAGCTGAGTTCTTATATCCCAACCCGGCAGCGGGATGCCTGTGTAAAACACAGCTGTTCCCATTTGGTGAGCGGCAATGCAGCAATTATTGATAGTTTCCTGAGTTCGTTAGGATCGAAGTGTGAACTTTGGCTTAATACTGAGGTAGAAGCTGTTATTCAAGAAACCGGAATAGTGCGAATTATTTGTAACAAAGCAGGAGAAAGACAGGAACTTTTGGCCCGGACGGTGCTGGTTACCGTGCCAGCACCGCTGGCTAGAACCATGATTACACAGATTGATTCACCCAGTCAGGCATTTTTGAAGTCGTTGGCTTACGGTGCTGGAGTGGTAGTAGCTGTTGGCATTAAAGGGGCCAGCATTCCTGATTTTGCGTATCTTGTTACGCCGCAGTTATCCACAAGTACAATTATTCAGCACCATACCCTGGACAAGCAGGTTCGGGTGTTGCTTGTATATTATGCCGGTGCAAAAGCTGCTGCGCTCAAAACTATGACAGATGATGTAGTTGTTGAAGGAACTATTCAAGAGTTGATCAATCTGGAGTTTTGCCAGCGCCAGCAGATAATCTTTACCGACATTCAACGCTGGGATTATTTAGGACCCATCATCAATACCCAAAGCTACGGCCAATGGGATAAACAAGCTGTCAAACCATCAGCACAGGTGTTTTTAGCTGGAGAATATGTGGCTGTGGCTGACGGCCGGGATATTATGCCATATGGTATGGCGGCCGCCCTTCAGGCTGGCGCCGAGCAAGGGCGCGCGGCCCGTGCGCTCCTGGAGGCAGCGGAGGATTTCGTAAGATATCAGGATACCTTCTTAGTTGATGTCTATACCTACAGGCTGGACGGCTCCCGGCCGGTCTTTATCAAGCACAGCGAGGAAGGTAATATTGCCTTTTATGGCCTGATCTTGCAGGCTACCGGCGATATACGGCTGCAACAATATCTGATAAGCGCTAGTCTGAACGGGTTATGGGAATACCAAACCGGATTCGGGGTAACGGCTGAAGACAGTGCCTTGGTATTGGAGGGATTATGGGAAACCGGAACCGACAGGCAGTTTCTTTTGCGCAGTCTGGAAAAACTGGTAGAACAGTTTTATGATCAGGACGCTGGTGCCTTTTGCACCATTCGCAAGGGACGAGCGAAATATTGGCAGGGTGCTTCGGCTGATGCTACCGGTATGATTGGTTATTTACTGGCTTGTTTGGCGCCAACTGAGTATCAGAGCCAGATTGCAGCTTGTGTAGAACATGTAAGGCGTACTCAGAACGAACAAGGTTTTTGGCGGGGAAAATGGTTTCCCTCCTATCTGATTACTACCTGGTATAGTCTGCGGCTGCTCAGTGCGGTCGACACGGAAAACCATATGGCGGCAATGGCCAAAGCGGTTTCATATGTTCTTAAAAAACAGCAGGATAATGGCAGTTGGAATCTTTCTGTTATTGACACTGCAGCTGCCCTCTTGACCCTTAGGCAGGCAAAATCGGCAAATAACAAGAGTCTGCCAGCTTTGCATCAGGCCATGTTAGCGGCAAAACATTGGCTTATACATTCGTCAGGCAAAAGGCCCTGTGGTGAGCCGGTATTGTACTACTTGTTTGAAGAAGAAAATTGGTTACAGGAAAGACTCAACCACACACTGTTTTTTCATTGTCAGGACAAGGGGCAGATAGCGGCGGCCTGGCGGCAGCTTGCTCTGCGAGGTGGTAATGAGCATGAAAAATAGCATTCTGGCAAATTACTTTCGCCAGCTCCGGCAGAGTCCGGTTGGTGACAAGGAACAAATAGATTCCTCGCTTAGCCGGCTAATTGGGTCTGAACGTTGTGATTATATCGAATTATTGACCGAACGTATCGGCTTTTTTCCCCAAGCCCGCAATTTCGGCTTGGAGTGTCCGCTGGGGCAAGAGGATAAGCGTGGTGATTTCTTTATATGCCTGACGCGCAGCCAGTGGGGAGAATTGCAGCTGCCACCGGGGTTCGCTGTCGACCCAGCCTGGCAAAAGATTGCTGCCTTTGGTGCTTGGTGGCTCAAAGCAGCAAACCAGGCGGCATTTATTCGTGATGAAGTGTGGCTTGAGTTTGATTTGGCCAAGCCGCCCGCTGCTATACCTGTTCCCAGTTTCTTTTTTGGCGTGTTTGGTCATGAGCCGCAGAACTACTTGCCGGCGGTACTGGCTGGGCTTAAGGCCCTTGGTGTAACTATGCCTGCAAGTCAGGGCGAGGTGCTTGCACGGTGTTTAGCTCTGCTTGCGCCGGTGTGCGCGGGCTTTCAGATAGGTATTATGCTGTCACGCCCCCAGGCGCCGCTGCGACTATGCGCATTTTCAATTACGGGGCCGGACCTAAAGGTGATTTTTTCTGAGTTAGGCCTCAGTCCGTTTGCAGATACGCCTGATTTGGACACAAAACTTTGCCAAAATGGCAGTGTCTTTTCGGCGGTAGATCTTGATATCGGTACCGGTGTGGGACCAAAAGTGGGATTAGAAATTGATTTGTCCCAGGTTCACAGTGTGCGTGAACAAAAGCACAGTACATTGTGGCCGGAATTTGTCAATAGGCTGACTAAACGCGATTGGATAACGGCCGATAAAGGAGCAGGCGTGTTAGCCTGGCCTGGCGGTTGGCGTGACGGCAGTACCGACGACTGGTTGCAAGGCGAACCAGTGTTACTGCGGACAATTAGTCATATTAAGCTTGACTTTCAGCAAAAGGCGCCGCCGCGGGCTAAAGCCTATCTGCAATACATCATTACCTAGCCTGATTTTTAGCTCTTCACTACCAGTCAAGGCAGCCTATCTTTTTTTCCTTGCCTGTCTTGATGCTGGCTTAATAGAGAAGAACAGAAGAGGGAAAGGGGGCTAACATCAAACCGCTATAAGACAATCAGTTGTATGAAAGTTTCCCAAATAAGCAAATGGAGGATGAATAAAAATGACAGAACAAAAACAAGAAGAAAAGACAATGACCCGGAGTGACTATGAACAATTGGTATCAAAAAAGACCTGGGAGGATCCTAAGTTCTTGGAAGAGCTGCGTCGTGATCCTAAAGGCGTTTTAGAGAAATTCGTTGAAAAACCCCTGCCGGCTTCCTTGGAAGTGGTGCTGGTAGAAGATCAGCCGAATAAAATCTATTTCCGCATTCTGCGCAACCCAGCAGAATTGTCAGATGAAGAGCTTGACGGCATTGCCGGCGGCTGGGATTCGCATGATACGACCAATGTGGCCTCTACTGTGGCCTCTACTGTGGCAACTGTTGGTGTTGTTGTAGCTTGCGCGTAATAGAGAAGAAATGAAGAGCGAGGGGAGCTAACGCTAGGAGGCTATACAACAGCCGATTGTATGGAATTTTCCTAAATAAGCAAATTGGAGGATGAATACAATGACAGAACAAAAGCAAGAAAAAAAGTCAATGACCCGGAGTGACTATGAACAATTGGTATCAAAAAAGACCTGGGAGGATCCTAAGTTCTTGGAAGAGCTGCGTCGTGATCCTAAAGGCGTTTTGGAGAAATTCATTGAAAAACCCCTGCCGGCTTCCTTGGAAGTGGTGCTGGTAGAAGATCAGCCGAATAAAATCTATTTCCGCATTCTACGCAACCCGGCAGAATTGTCAGATGAAGAGCTTGACGGAATTGCTGGTGGCTGGGGTCCGTCCGAGACGTCCATTACGGTATCTGTTGTAACTACTACTGTTACCGTTGCTTGCGCATAAACCTCTCCTAAATTTGCCGTACATGCTAACTTTGAACCAGGCACATCTGGCCGGGTTCAAAGTTAGCGGCTTCGGCAAAGAAATTTGAAATTACTGCTATGGGAGGTCAAATGGACAAATATCAGGTACTGTTGATACAAGCAGAAAAGGCCTCTGACCCGCAGCAACTGTACTTCCGGCCGGCTGTATCCCTGCTGGGGCTGGATTTACTAGCAGCCTGCGCCGACAGGCAGGGGTATGCCGTAAAAGTGTATGATGGCGAAGTGAATGATGCCGCTGCTGTGATTGACGAGGAATTAACCAATAAAGGCGTACAATTGGTGGGGTTCTACTGTCATTACTATAATATGACCGAAGTTATTGCTTTAAGCTCTTATGTTAAACAACAACATGGTGTGCCTGTGTTAGTGGGCGGGCCGCAAACGGCTGTCTTAGACCAGGAATTTCTTACTGCTTCCGGTGCTGACGTTTTAGTGCGGGGGGAAGGAGAACAAACCTTTCTGGAACTTTTAGCTCATTATTTGGATGGAAAAGGTGAACTGGCAGCAATTGCCGGGATTGTGTTTCGTGATTTAGCCGGGAAGTCAGTCATTACCAGGGAACGGGAACTCATTCATGATCTTGACAGCCTGCCTATTCCCAAGGCTGACAATAGATTAGAAAATATCAAGCGCAAGACGTTTGTCAATATTATGACCGGGCGAGGTTGTCCGTTTGCCTGCGCTTTTTGCTATGAGGGCCATAATACCGCCGGGGTTCGTTACCGGAGTGTACCTAATGTACTGGCTGAGGTGGAAACGCATCTGGCAACCAGCAATAAACCCCAAGAATTTCTGGCTTTTTCGGACGATACCTTCACCCTTGATTATCAGCGAGTGACTGCACTCTGCCAGGGGTTGAAACGTTTACGCAAAAAATATGACTTTATGTGGTTTTGCGAAGGTCATGTCCGGACCATCTACCGCCATCCGGAAATCATTCCGCTCATGGTAGAAGCCGGCCTGGGACGGATTCAAATCGGTGTAGAGTCTGGGGTTCAGGACATTCTTGATACATATAACAAACAAGTCACACTGGCAGAAATTAAAGAAGTAGTGCGACTTTGCGCCGCACACCGCGTACCTCAGGTGTACTGCAATATTATTATTGGCGGTGCTTTTGAAACCAGAGAAACGATTGCCCAGTCAACAAAATTTGCTATAGAACTGCTGGAATTGGGCAAAGGTATGCTGGCAATTGGCTTGCCTGTTTATATGCCGTTACCCAATACCGCCATGACCCGCCATCCGGAAGAGTACGGCATTGAGCTGCTTGATCCGGCTTCCGAGTTTTCACGGGGAGTCGACGATTATCCGGTTGTGGCAACCGCAGCTCTAACACGGGAAGATATTCAAAAAATTAAACAGGAATTTTTCACTACGCTAGTGCAGACAATGCGTCGGCTGACCGACGAAGTCGACGTGGAACAGGCACTGGTTTCCTGCCGGACGGCCTTAACTTACGGCAAGACAGGCGAATGGTATCCGTTTCTTATCAGAGAGGAACATAAGCGGTTATTTTTCAGCCGTCTGGCTATGATCACAGGTACGAAACGCATTACTGCGCTGACAGTTGAAGAACTGCTGAATTGGCGGCCTTTACGCACGGTGCCTTTGCCAGGCCATAGCGGACAAGGAGTTCGTATCCACGGTTATAACCTGGCTCCGCTGGAAACTGCCGTACTGGCCTATACTGTTGGCAAGCGCACTGTTGGCGACATCATCAGTCGACTGCGAGCAGAGTTTGGCAGTCCCCAGGGCGAAGCAGAGTTTGCTGCCGCAGTCATCGCGATATTGCAGCAATTTGACCGCCGGTGCTGGGTAACATTTTCCCGCTTTTAGATAAAAGCGGAATAGTTACAGGAGGAGGGAACCCATTGCAGTATAAGATTTTGTTGGTTCATGCCGAGCGGTATTACTTTCGCGGCCAGATAGCAAAACTGCCGGAAATTACCGGACTGAGTCTCTTGGCGAGCTATGCTGACGCCCGGGGATATACAGCACGGGTTTATTGCGGCGAAGTCAATAAAGCAGCCCAAATATTGAAACAGGAAATTACTGAAGCCGGAGTACGCCTGGTGGGGCTGTACTGCCACTTCTACAATCAATCAGAGACTGTTGAATTGTGCAAATATATCAAAGGCTCTTTCGGCTTGCCGGTAGTGGTTGGCGGGCCGCAAGCTGTGGCTTTAGCTCAAAGTTTTCTGCAGGATTCGGGAGCCGATGCCGTGGTGCGGGGCGAGGGCGAAGAAACCTTTTATGAGCTGGCGCAGTATTTCCTTGAGGGCAAAGGCACACTTGGCAGTATTAATGGTATAGCTTTTTTGGATGATGCCGAAAAAGTGGTGGTCACGCCGGAGCGGCCGCTGATTGCCGATTTAGATACCATCCCTTTGCCGAATGCAGATCATCATTTGCCCGAGTCTTTTGACGACAGAGTGATTCATATGCTCACAGGCCGGGGGTGTCCTTTTGCCTGTGCTTTCTGCTATGAGGGTCATAATACGCGTACCGTCCGCTACCGCAGTGTTCCCAATGTGCTAGCAGAACTAGAAGAAAAACTGGACCGGATGGATAAGAAACAGAAACGGAAAGTGGTATTGTTTCATGACGATACCTTTACTTTAGATGTCGGCCGGGTGTCCGAACTATGTGCCGGATTGTCCCGTCTCAGAGAAAACCATGATTTTGTCTGGTATTGTGAGGGGCATGTCCGGATGCTTGTCCGTCAGCCGCAAATGATTCCCTTGATGCTGCAAGCAGGTATGGTGCGGCTGCAGATTGGGGTCGAATCCGGCGTTCAGGCCGTGCTTGATAAATACAACAAACAGACGACGCTGGCTGATATTGAAGAAGTTATCAGGCTCTGCTTCAAAGCCGGTGTGCCTCAGGTAGTGTTCAATATTATTGTCGGCGGTGCGCTGGAGACCGAAGAAACCGTGCGCCAATCCACCGAATTTGCCCAAAAGCTGATTAAGCTGGGCCCAGGAATGGTCGAAATTCATACCTCTTTGTATATGCCGCTGCCCAATACACCGATGACTACCAATCCCTGCCAGTATGGCTTACGTATTCTGGATATTGAATCCTTCACCTCGATGGCTGATTATCCTATTGTTGAAACCGAAACCCTGTCACGGGAACAGATTTTTGCCTTAGAACAAAAAGTAAAAAAAACCATTGCTGCTACCATGAACACCTGTAAAGAAGAGGTTTCTTTGCAACGAAGTGTACAGTCCGTTTACCTGCGGGAGAAGTATGGTCTGCTTGCAGACTGGTATCAGGTGTTAACCGCTGAACCCCACAAAGCTATTTATTTAACCAGATTGAATAATGGCATGAAGTATTCTGCCGAGATTATTCCGGGAAGTCTTAGCAGCTACCGCCCGGTGCGCTGTGTTAATCTTACCAACCATGACGGGATTGGTTTCTGTATTTATCATTACCGCTTGTCCGCTTTAGAAAGCGAGGTATTGCTGCACTCGGTGGGCAAGTTAACGGTACGGCAAATCGCCGAGCGGTTATATCCGTCCTGGGGAGAGGAACTGACCTTGGGCGAGTTTAGCGTCAGGGTTACCGAGTTGCTGCTGGCGTTTGAACGGCGGTATTGGATGACTTTTTCAGAGTTTTAAGGTAAAGAAGGTGCGGTATGCGGAACAGATATATTTTTGTTACTTTAGCTGCTATTATGCTGGTGGTTGTTATGCTGGTCGGCTATGGTATTTATATTAACAGTGCCAGTAACACTCATGTGGAAAAGCTTTCCGCTGCTCAGTATTCGACAGTGGTTGGTACGTCAGCACAATACCGGGAACTAACCCCGACTTTATATTTGTCATCAATCACATTGCAGGCAGATTCCATGCTGGATACCCATTTCAAAGTCGACGGTACAATTACCAAAGTTTATATTTCGCCTGGTGACCGGGTACGGGAAGGTCAGATATTAGGCGAGGTTGTTAACGATGAGCTGCCGTCGCAGTTGGTGCAGGCGCAGAGCAAGATCAATGAAGCTACGGCCAATTATATTAAATGGGATCAGACGCTGAAACGATACCAGGGGATTATTAATACAGGTGCTATTTCCCGCCAGCAGATGGATGAAGCCGAAGCTAACCGGAGCGTGGCTATGGCCGAGATTTCCTCCAATCAGGCCTATCTTGAACAGATGGGGACCCGGGTGGCTGCCCAAAAAATTATAGCCCCCCGGGAAGGTGAAGTGCTGAAGGTATATCATTTTGCCGGCACTACCATCAGAGCAGGTGATTCGTTAGCCATGATCGGAGATTTCGCGACCCTGTTTGCCAGAACCAATCTGCATGATGAGATATTGCGATCGCTTCTGCCGCTGGATGGCAACTTAAAACTATTTATAACACAGGACAATGTACTAGATAAACTGTATAACTCCAACTACCGGACAAGTAACCAAGCATCTGACCAGGAATTTGCTGTGTCTATAGTGAGTGTTGAACCGTCGCTTAATGCCCCTTCTCCGTATCGGACAGTGGTTTGGAAGGTAAATAATCCCGCTATACTATTGGAGCCTGGGGATTATTTCGGGGTAAAAATTGCGCGCGCAGATCAAAAAAAAGTGTTGGCTATACCCCGCGCTGCACTGATGGAGGAAGAGAAAACAAACCGGGAAGCCTGTGTCTTTGTTGTTACTGCCGATAATCGATTAGAAAAACGTCAGGTTCTTACCGGCATACAGGACGATACTTATGTTGAAATACGTAAAGGCTTGGCAGCAGAAGAAGTTGTTGTGGTTTCCGGCAAAATTGGGCTTGTACCGGGAAAAATGGTACAGGTAACACCGGGATCTCCCTAATAGTTCTGCAGGAGTGCAAAAGAAAGGAGATAACAAGCGTGGCAATGGAACAGAGTCGGGGGGTATTCCAGCAGAAGGCCTTGGATCGTCTGCGTTCGCCTGAAGAATTGGACAAATTGGTGTCTATTACTACCCCTTTGGGATGGGTAACGCTGGCAGCTATATTGCTGCTGATATTCTCCGGGATGATCTGGGCTGTTTTTGGCGTAATGGCCACAAAGGTCAACGGGGCTGGCATGATAATCGATTCCAATGGAGTGGCCAATATTGTACCTTTGGCTAGCGGGAAAATTGTGCAACTGCATGTTGAAATGGGTGCCCGCATTCATAAAGGGCAGGTGGTTGCCACTATGATACAGCCGGCTACCGGACAGGATATTGCCCGGGTTAGGGGGGAAATGAGCACAGCTTCTTCAATCGCTGATATGACTGGCAAGGCAGCTCAGTTAGATGCCTTATTCGCAAAACAGAGCAGTGAAGATAAAATAGTAAGTTCTTTTGACGGGGTAGTCACAGAGCAAAAGGTTAAACTGGGTCAGTTGATTCAGGCCGGCGACCCGATTTTTGGCGTGCGTCTTGATCAGGAGCGTGAAGATCTGGATGTTGTGCTCTATGTACCAGTCTTAGACGGTAAAAAAATTATGCCAGGCATGATTATCCAGGTTAATCCCGGGGCTGTTGATACCTCGGAATATGGCTCGTTGATTGCCAGGGTAAATCAAGTGTCTGAGTACCCGGTATCCTCCGAAAGCATTTATAACTGGGTTGGCAATAAGGAAATGACCAATTGGATTACCCAGCGCGGCGGCGGTGCTGTAGTCGAAGTCCGGGGTGATTTAATTAAAGATAAGGAAACCGCCAGCGGCTATCTATGGTCTTCGGTTAGGGGTTCGCCAGATCCGATTACACCGGGTGCTGCCTGTACCGGCAGTATTGTTGTCAAACGGGAGCCGCCTGTCGCCAAGGCATTCCGGAAACTTACCAACTGGCTGCGGAGTGACTAAGCATGAATAAAAATAAACGTGTTAAAACGCCAGTGGTATTGCAGATGGAAGCTGTTGAGTGCGGAGCCGCTTCCTTGAGTATTATATTATCGCATTATGGATTGTTTCTGCCGCTGGAAAAGTTGCGGATGGAGTGTGGTGTGTCCCGGGACGGAGCTAAGGCCAGTAGTATTTTGAAAGCGGCAAGGCGGCTGGGGATGGAGGCCAAAGGCTGGCGCTATTCAGCAGAAGAGCTAAAAAACAAGGAATTTCCCTTGATCATCCACTGGAACTTTTACCACTTTTTGGTTTTGGAAGGATTTAAGGATGACAAAGTGTATCTTAATGATCCTGGCAGTGGACACAGGACGGTTTCATGGGAAGAGTTTGAAACTTCTTACACTGGTGTTGCCATAAACCTTACTCCGGGTGCCAATTTCCAAAAAGGCGGCAGTGCCCCCAGTACAGTAGCGGCATTAGTGCGGCGGATTAGCGGCAATAAAACAGCGCTATTATTCGCGCTGATTACCGGGTTAGGACTCATTATTCCCGGACTAGCTATCCCAGTATTCAGTCAGGTGTTTTTTGATGATATCCTGTCCCGTAAACATACTGATTGGTTATTTAACCTATTGCTGGCTATGGGAATTACCGTTGTCCTGCAAGGAGCACTTACCTGGGTGCGCTCCTGGTGTCTTACCCGTTGGCAGGGCAGTATGACTATCGGCGATTCCAGTCGTTACCTGTGGCATCTGCTGCGACTGCCGATTGATTTTTTTCAACAGCGTTCTATCGGCGAAGTGGCATCACGGCTGCGGTTTAACGAGTCCGTAGCTTCCGTTTTGACTGGTCAGGCGGCGACAGCCGTACTGGATGTAACGGTCGCTGTTTTTTACTTGGTACTATTGCTGCAATACAATGTCACGTTGACAATTATCGGCGTCGTGTTTACACTAATTAATCTTGGTGTATTGCGTTTGATGTTCCGCTGGGCTGTCGAGCAGCAAATGAAAATTCAGCAGGAAATGGGTAAGGCTTATGGTGTAGCTATTGCTGGGATTCAAACAATAGAAACGATTAAGGCTAACGGTAATGAAGGAGACTTTTTTACCAAGTGGGCGGGTTATCAGAGCAAAATGGTACAAACGACACAGACTGTGGAGTTGTCTGCGCAATTTTTTACATTGGCGCCTGCATTGCTTAATGGACTTAATACTGCTGTCATTATGGCAGTTGGTGGTTTTCAGATTATGGACGGGTTAATGACTGTGGGTATTTTTGTTGCTTTTCAAAATTTAATGGGACGGTTTCAGGAACCGGTTGGCAAGCTTATTGCTTTGTCCCAATCGCTGCAGACAACCGAAACGCAGATGCACCGGCTTGACGATGTTCTACGCTATCCACAAGATGAAACTGTATTTTCCACTGAGCAGCCGCCTCCCCTTGATGTTGCTAAGCTGTCCGGGCGGGTAGATTTACGGGATGTTACCTTTGGCTATAGCCGGTTGGAAGCACCGCTTATTGAGAGATTTAGCCTGGTTATTGAGCCGGGGCGGCGAGTGGCTCTGGTGGGCGGGTCAGGCAGCGGCAAATCGACTGTTGCTAAGCTTGTAGCCGGATTATATCAGCCCTGGTCGGGTGAAATTGAATTTGATGGTTTGCCACGACAGCGTATCCCGCGGGAGGTTATGATCAAGTCGTTAGCTGCTGTCGATCAGGACATTTTCCTGTTTGAGGGTTCGGTGGCTGACAATCTATCCTTATTCGATGCTGCGGTGCGGCGCCCAGACATTGTCCGGGCTGCCAAAGACGCGGCTATTCATGATGATATTGCTGAACTACAGGGTGGCTATGAGGCTTTGGTCGAAGAAGGCGGCCGAAATTTTAGCGGCGGCCAGCGGCAGCGATTGGAAATCGCCCGGACTTTGGCCGGCAATCCCTCCATTCTGTTACTTGACGAGGCCACCAGTGCGTTAGACCCGCTGTCTGAGCAATTGGTAACCGAAAATATCCGTCGCCGCGGCTGTGCTTGTCTGGTGGTAGCTCATCGCTTAAGCACAATTCGGGATTGTGATGAGATTATTGTCCTGAAACAGGGAAAAGTGGTGCAACGCGGCAGGCATGAGACCATGATGTTAGAGGACGGGCCTTATAAACAATTGGTTGACAATGATACAGGTGCCACAGTGGCACCGGGGGTGGCGAATCATGAAGGCTAAATACTGTGATTATACTACGCTAACTGCAGGCAGCGTAGTATGGCTGGACGATCCTGAGAGCATATGGCAGATACAGGAAGGCAGCGTAGATGTTTTTGCAGTTTTGATTACCCCTGTGGGCCGCCAGCAGACTTTTCTGTTTGAAGCCGGTTTAGGCCAGGTATTATTTGGTTTGGAGCCGCTACTGGCAGGGGCGGAAATACGGCTGATGGTAACGCCTGCAAAACAAGCTAAACTAAAAATAATGAAGAAAGACGCCCTTTTACACGAGGCGGCCCAGCTGAGGGATCATGCGCTGGAAAGTGTTTGGTTTATGCTGGAAGCGTGGCTGCAGGCCTTGTTAATTGATCCGGCAGCTACGCCTCTTCCCCGCAATGTTATACCATTGCCTGCAGGACAAACTGTTAAAGCAACAGCCGGAGCAGCCGTCTGTGCTGGCGATTACTTAGTTTGGGCCCAGGTCTTGTCTGGAGAAATCGGTTACGGGATAGTGGCTGGCCAGGAGCATAAATTGACTTCCGGCCAGATGCTGCCGCTGGCAAACATGACTTGGCTCAGGGCAATAGCTGACATTGAACTACTAGGGTTGACTACACAAGAAGTTTTTCCTTTGGCGCTCGCAGCTGAGCCTGCCCGGTTCTGGCAGCCGTTAGTCCACTGCCACCAAATGTTTTCTACGCTAATGCTTGATTACTTCGCTGATGAAGTCAAGCGGGATAATGAACAACTGCAGGAACGCCGGCAGCTTCAGGAGCATTTGCTCTCAAGTGCAGCTGTGCATTTATTGCGTTCAGATGTGGAAGACCTAGCCAGCCCGGTGTTGTCAACAGCTGCAGGTGGTTCACCAATACTGGCAATTATGAAGATGCTGGCCAGTCAGTTAGGAATTCCTGAACAACAAGTGCGTTTACCGGTTGGTGCCAGTCCGGTAAGCCATGACTATACAGCGATAAAGAATATTGCCCGTTTAGCCGGGATGCAGCCGCGCCTAGTAAAACTGGAAGCAGACTGGTGGCTAAAGGATAACGGCGGTTTGCTGGGATATTACGGGGAAGATAAACGACCAGTGGCACTTGTACCGGCTTCGCCAGGAAAATATATTCTTCATGATCCGGCGGGGCTGGAACGTGTTGAAGTAACAAAAGAGATTGCCGCTAAGCTTAGCCACAATGCATTTATTTTTTATGCCGGGCTACCCGGGAAAACCGTAAGTACTACCCAATGGTTCCGGTTTATGCTAAAAAAATGCTGGGCCAGTGACTTGTGGATGATTGTTCTTGCCAGTTTGGCAGCCGGGATTATAACCATGCTGGCACCGCTTGTTACCCAGACTATTTTTGATGACATCATCCCCATAAATGACCGACAAAGCCATGTAATGGTCATTCAGGTTATGTTGGTGTCAGCTTTTGCCACAGCAGGTGTCAACCTGACCAGAGGTATTGCTGTGTTGCGAGCAAAGAACCAAGCCATGGTTGCCGTGCAGGCGGCGTTATGGCTGAGGCTGCTGTCACTGCCTACTGCTTTTTTTCGCAAATATCAGGCCGGCGATTTAGCCAATAGAATGAATGGCATGACGCAGGTGTCGATGTTAGTGTCAGGCTCGGCCGCAGCGACGGTATTCAACTTGTTATTTTCGTTTTGGAGTTTGTTTGTCATGATTTATTACAGCTGGAAACTAACGCTGGCTGTAGTTCTTGTATGGTTGGTGTATTTGGTAATCGCCGGGCTGCTTGCAGTACGGCTGATGGCCTGTAAACGTAATACGACTACAGCTTCTGGAAAAACAGCAGGCAGAGTATTACAGATTTTTAATGGATTATCAAAGTTCCGTATGCAAGGCGGGGAACCCCAAGCCTTCTATTTATGGGCAAAAGAGTTTGGTGAGGAATGGAAATGGAACAGAGCAGCCCGCTGGAAGGGCAATTGGCTGGAGTTTGTCAACAGTGTGCAGCCAGTCATTCTCTCCATGCTGGTATTTTGGCTTACTATGTTGTGGCTGGAGGCTGGAGATGACGCATCTACTACGTTTATGACTCAGCCGGAGTTTTTGGGTTTCAACGCGGCACTAACCGGGTTAAATGCGGCTATCATCGGCATGCTTCCAGTTTTGATTAATTTGCTTGATATTGTACCTTTGATGGAACGTATTCAACCAATTCTTCAGACTGAACCGGAAGCTGTCGATGCAAAATTGGAAGCCGGGGCATTGCACGGCAGAATTGAAATTAACAATGTTGTCTTTCGTTATCAAAGTGATAGACCGCCAGTGCTTCGCAATATTTCACTTACTGTTCAGCCCGGCCAATTTGCAGCCATTGTCGGTGGGTCAGGCAGCGGAAAATCAACGTTGCTCAGACTATTATTAGGTTTCGAACGTCCGGAAAGTGGTTCGGTATTTTTTGATGGGCAGGATTTGACTGAATTAAACTTGGCATCAGTCCGTTCCCAGATGGGAGTGGTACTGCAGAATGGACAACTTATGTCAGGCGATATTTTCACCAACATTGTCGGCTCATTGCCTTTAACTGAGGATGATGCCTGGCAGGCGGCCGAGATGGTAGGGTTGGCTGAAGATATTCGTACTATGCCGATGGGAATTCATACCGTTATCAGTGAAGGAGCCTCCAACATTTCCGGTGGTCAGCGCCAGCGCATACTGATTGCAAGGTCGATTGTCAATCATCCCCGGATATTGATCTTTGACGAAGCGACCAGTGCTCTCGACAACCGTACTCAGGCTATTGTGACGGAAAGTATTGCTAAACTCAAAGCCACCCGAATTGTTGTAGCGCACCGGCTGAGCACTATAAAAAATGCCGATGTTATTTACGTTATGGAAAAGGGACATATTATCGAAAAGGGAACATATTCTGATTTGATGGAGAAAAACGGTGTTTTTGCTGCATTGGCAAAGCGGCAGATCGCTTAGGTAGTAAAACAGGCATACTAAGGGGGACTGTCTAATAGGATCAAAAACCTATTTGCGACGGCACCCCCTTTTTCTTTCTGGAACGTGGATCAATATATATTCTGCTAATCCAAGGCTCTACCTGTGTGCAAAACTCTAGATCAACTCTATAATCCCATCTGCTGAAAACCATAGTTCAAAAGACGGGTTGCATCTTCCCAGCGCTTTTCACTGTTTAACACTACGGCAATCAACTGGACATCATTGCGTTTGGCAGCAGCCACAAGACACTCACCGGCATCATTGGTAAAACCGGTTTTTACCCCGTTTGCTCCCGCATATGTAGCAAGCAGCTTATTAGTGTTTCTGGCGTGGGTGATACCGCCCCGGCTCACAAAATGAACATCATAATCCCGGGTAGAAACAATATTCGCAAACACCGGATTTTGCATACCGTACACGGTAATCAATGCAAGGTCGTACGCTGTAGTAAAGTGATTAACCGGGTCCGGCAACCCGTGGGGATTGTTGAAGTGGGTGCGAATTGTACCAATTTTCTCAGCCTGATCATTCATCAACTGGACGAAGGCCGGCACTGAACCTGCAACATTCTCAGCCACGGCTTCGGCGGCATCATTTCCGGAAACAAGCATCAATCCATACAATGCCTCTCTTAGCGTCAAACGGTCACCTGCCCGCAGATCGAGGCTTGAGCCTTCACATTCGGCCGCTTTTGGGCTAACAACGATAACGCTGTTCGGGTCGCCTTGCTCCAGCGCCGTAATCAAAGTCATGATCTTGGTCGTACTTGCTGGATACATGATGTTATCTAGATTTTTCGCATACAATACCCGCTTGTCGCTAGCCCTCATGACAACGGCAGCTTCTGCGTCCACCTGCGGCAGCACCGCAGCAAACACAACATTGACCCAAGCTATGATGGCAATAAACACTGTGATCGCTACCAGTCTCCTCATTTTCACCATACGCCTCCAGCCCGAAAATAGTACTTTACCTTATCGCAGCTCAAATAACTGCATTGCACGGCAATTATTTCTACATCAAATTGTTAACTCCTCCCGCCATGTTCCCCTGGATTAATTTACATATTTAAAATTGTTTGAAGTCCTGTGTCTAAAAAGGGATAAAGGTATACAGAGCGAATATACCTTTTATTGCTCAAGAAAGGGGTGCCCACGTTTGTTTAGATATATAGCAACCCGCATTTTTAGTTCATTGCTTGTTCTGTTGGCTATTATTTCAATTACTTTTCTCTTAATGCATGCCATCCCAGGCGGCCCTTTCACCTACGAAAAGAATATTCCCGCTGCGGTACTAAAAAACATAGAAGAACACTATCGCCTTAACGACCCTTTATGGAAGCAATACACAGACTACCTGGCCAATTTAATCCGCCTTGATTTGGGACCTTCCTTTAAATATGCAGGCCGTTCAGTCAATGATATCATCGGCGAAAGCTTTCCTGTATCCTTTCAACTAGGCGCTGTAAGTATTGGCTTAGCCATCTTGCTCGGCATTCCTGCAGGTGTTATTGCGGCATTACGCCAAAATAAATGGCAGGACTATGCTACGATGTTGTTTGCAACAATCGGTGTATCAGTTCCCAGTTTCGTACTGGCCACAGTGTTGGTCTATGTACTGGCCATCAAACTTGGCTTATTGCCGGCTGCCATGTGGGGCGGTGTGGAATATGTCATTATGCCGGCCCTGGCGCTAGCCGCCCATCCGATGGCCTTTATCGCCCGCCTCACCCGTTCAACCATGCTGGAGGTCCTCGCCCAAGATTATATTAAGACCGCAAGGGCCAAGGGCCTGCCGCAAACCGTTATCCTCTACCGTCACGCACTAAAAAACGCCTTGATACCGGTAGTCACCTACATTGGACCAATGACAGCTTCTGTACTTACTGGAAGTTTTATCATCGAGAATATCTTTGCCATCCCAGGCTTAGGACGGCATTTTGTTACAAGCATCTATAACCGGGACTATACCGTAATTCTCGGTGTGACAGTTTTCTACAGCGTATTAGTCATTAGCCTAAATCTACTTGTCGATTTGATCTATCCGCTGCTGGATCCCCGCATAAAACTAAATGGGAAACAGGAGGGCTAAAAGAATGCAATTACATAGTGATTCATTTACGCCCCTCACCCGCAGCGGTCCGGCTGAAACTACTATCCGCCCGAGTACGACGTACTGGCAGGATGCCTGGCAACGTCTGAAAAAAAATAAGCTGGCTATGATCAGCCTGTATACCCTGGCCCTGATCATTACCGTAGCTATTATTGGTCCGTGGATTTCCAGTTTATCCTACTCTGATCAGAATCTCAGTCAAACCAATCAACCACCGAGCGCCGGGCATTGGTTTGGCACTGATAGCCTTGGCCGGGATTTATTTATTCGCGTCCTGTACGGTGCGCGAATTTCGTTATCCATTGGCGTTGTCGCCAGTCTGATCAATCTAACCATCGGCGTTATTTACGGCGGGTTAGCCGGCTTCTTAGGTGGCCGTGTCGACAGAGTGATGATGAATATTGTTGATATTTTGTACGGTATCCCACTTTTGCTCTATGTAATATTGCTCATGGTTGTGCTAAAGCCAGGGTTGACTAACATTTTTATCGCCCTCGGTATTGCGTACTGGCTGGGCATGGCGCGAATCGTCCGCGGGCAGATTTTAAGCCTCAAAGAACAAGAATATGTTCTGGCAGCCCGAACTCTTGGCGCAAGTACCTGGCGTATTCTATTACGGCATCTCATCCCCAATAGCCTGGGGCCAATTGTCATTACCATGACTCTGGCTATTCCTGAAGCCATCTTCGCCGAGGCTTTCTTAAGCTTTATCGGTCTGGGCGTGGCTGCTCCCATGGCAAGTTGGGGAGTTCTGGCTTCCGAAGGAGTAACCAGCTTGCGTTCTTACCCTTTTCAATTGTTTTTTCCGGCTATGGCCATCAGCATCACGATGCTGGCCTTCAATTTCCTCGGGGACGGTTTGCGCGATGCGCTTGACCCCCGCATACGGCGCTAGGAGGTAAAGCATGAATCCGTTATTAGATGTGCAAGAATTGGCTGTTTCCTTTGATACCCACGCCGGTGAAGTAAAGGCTGTAAATAGCGTTAGTTTTCAGGTTTTCCCTGGGGAGGCTGTTGGTATTGTCGGCGAATCTGGCTGCGGTAAGAGCGTGACTGCTCATGCTATTATGCAGCTTATCAC
The DNA here is from genome assembly GCF_900176355.1 of Sporomusa malonica. Taxonomy (GTDB): domain Bacteria; phylum Bacillota; class Negativicutes; order Sporomusales; family Sporomusaceae; genus Sporomusa; species Sporomusa malonica. The sequence continues at coordinate 45,555 of NZ_FWXI01000012.1, forward strand.
CACACCTCCGGGTAAATATATGAACGGGAAAATCCTGTTTGAAGGTACTGATCTCCTGCAAAGACCTGAAACTGATATGGAAAGAATCCGTGGAAATGACATCAGTATGATTTTCCAGGACCCAATGACTGCCCTGAACCCGGTACTTACGATCGGGATGCAAATTGCCGAATCCTTACAACTGCATCAAAACATGAATAAAGCGGCTGCTTATACCCAGGCTGTAGAACTGCTGCGGCTCGTCGGTATTCCATCGCCGGAGCAGCGAGTAAAGAATTATCCCCATCAATTCAGTGGCGGCATGCGCCAACGGGCCATGATTGCCATCACGCTAGCCTGCAATCCTAAGCTTTTAATTGCGGATGAGCCGACAACAGCACTTGACGTAACCATCCAGGCCCAGATTCTTGCTTTAATGAAAGACCTGCAGGCAAAGCTAACTATGTCTATTATTTTTATTTCCCATGATCTTGGCGCCATTGCCGGGATATGCAGTCGGGTCATTGTAATGTACGCCGGTAAAATTGCCGAGGCTGGAACGGCTGAGGATATCTTTCATTCTCCCCAGCACCCTTATACCTGGGGACTATTAAAATCAGTACCCCGCATGGATGCCAAGCAAAAGCAAAGATTAGCTGTCATTGAAGGGCAGCCGCCTGACCTCTTGTGTCCGCCGACCGGTTGCCCCTTCCATCCTCGCTGTCCTCATGCTATGCATATTTGCACAGAGGTTTATCCAGAAACAACACAGATCACCCAACTGCACAGTGTAAAATGCTGGCTGCAGCATCCCAGCGCCCCAAAGCCGGAGGTACAGATTAATGGACCAAAATAATATTTTGGAGGTACGAAATCTTAAAAAGTACTTTACCGTTAAGACTGACTTTTTGGGGCGCCCTACTGCCTGCCTAAAAGCAGTAGACGACATAAGTTTTGGCATTCGCAAAGGCGAAACGCTCGGACTGGTAGGCGAAAGCGGCTGTGGTAAGTCTACTACCGGCCGGACCATTATTCATTTATATAAACCCACGGCCGGAGAAATCCTGTTTAACGGAAAGGTTATCGACAGCCAGTCAGCAGAAAAACAGTTACGCCGCAATATGCAAATGATATTTCAGGACCCGTACGCCTCACTCAATCCACGCATGACTGTTGGGGACATTATCGGCGAACCTTTATACATCCACAACCTGGCTAACGGCACCGGGAAAACAGACCGAATTGTCGAGTTGCTGCAGCTAGTTGGACTCAACCAGGGACATGCCAGCCGTTTCCCCCATGAATTCAGCGGCGGCCAGCGGCAGCGAATTGGCATTGCCCGGGCGCTGGCAGTCGAGCCAAGTTTCATTATCTGTGACGAACCAATTTCGGCCTTGGATGTTTCCATTCAGGCCCAAGTGGTTAATTTATTAGAGCACCTTCAAGAAAAGCTGGGACTGACCTATTTATTCATTGCCCATGACTTAGCCATGGTAAAACATATCAGCAAGCGTGTAGCCGTCATGTACCTTGGCAAAATTGTAGAAATAGCTGATAGCATTGAATTGTACAGTAATCCACAGCATCCCTACACACAAGCATTGCTTTCATCCATAGCCATACCTGATCCGGTGGTGGAGGCCAAACGGGAACGGCTGCTCCTGACAGGTGATGTTCCTAACCCTATCAATCCGCCCTCAGGCTGCCGCTTCCGAACCCGCTGCCGCTATGCCATGCCGCTCTGTGCCGAACAGGAGCCTCGACTTATGGATATAGGTGCAGGGCATATGACTGCCTGTCATTTATATTCAACGTGCTAAAATATTTTGCAGGTGACACTACCCACCTGCGCCTGCAAACTTCTTTTTCTTTTCTGTAGAATATAAATCTTTTAAGGAGTCAACGATGGAAGTTCTACACCAAAAAATCCAGGCTATTTTAGCCCAATATACTGGCCGCTCAGGAATTGTGATTATTAATCAAAATACCGGGGCCAGACTAGAGCTGCATCCGGACATGGTATTTCCCGCCGCAAGTATGATTAAGGTACCAATTATGATTGAGGTTATGCGTCAGGCTGCTGCAGGATTAATCGATCTGGATGAAACGCTTGAAATAACCAGCCAGGTCCAAACAGGTGGCGCCGGAATCCTAAAAGAGCTGCGCTCAGGTGTAACCATGACTGTCCGTGAGCTTGTTACGCTGATGATTATTCTCAGTGACAATACCGCCACCAATATATTAATCGATCTCGTAGGTATGAATTCCATAAATGCAACCATAACCAGTCTGGGATTACGGTCTACAGTACTGCGGCGCAAGATGATGGATTTCGAAGCAGCCAAAGCCGGTAAAGAGAACTATACCTCAGCAGCTGATCTGGCCCACCTGTTTGCAAGCATTGCCAGCAGTAGTCTCGCTCTACCGCCCACACACAGCGCATTGATGCTGGATATCCTGAAGCGGCAGCAGGTTCGGGATAAATTGCCTTTTTATCTGCCTGAAGAAATAATAATCGCTCACAAAACAGGGACTTTGCCAGGCGCCGAGCATGATGCAGGAATTCTATTTGTACCCGGTGGTTCCTATATTATTTGTGTGCTCACCGCCGACCTTGCGGCCAACTATGAGGGGCTTCAATTGGTTGCCAACATTGGCAAAACCATCTATGATTACATATCTTAAGGAGGAGTGACAATGTCATGTAAAAAACTCTGTGCTGTCCTGCTGATGCTAACAATGCTAGCAACACTAACAGCAGGCTGCGGAAAATCCGGCACTAGTACAAACGAGCAGGTATTTCGCTATGCCCTGGAAGCAGAACCTGCGACCCTAGACCCGGCCATGTCTTCGGCAATTCCGGAGTCATTGGTAGAACTACAAATTTTTGAAGGATTAACCCGGCTTGATGCCAAAGACCAGCCTGTACCAGGTGTTGCCGAAAAATGGGATATTTCGCCCGATGGGCTGAAATATGTATTCCATTTACGTGCTAATGCCAAATGGTCAAATGGTCAACCAGTCACCGCTCAAGATTTTGCCTTTGCCTGGAAGCGGGCGTTAAGCCCTGAGGCGGCTTCAGAAAATGCCTACATGTTGTTTCCGGTTAAAAATGCACAAGCATATAATGAGAAAAAGCTGACAGCAGATCAGGTAGGCGTAAAAGCCCTTGATGACCAGACACTGGAAGTAACACTGGATAAGCCTACAGCCTATTTCCTAAGCTTAGTGGCCTTCCATGCTTTCTATCCGGTTCACCAAAAAACAGTAACTGCCAGCCCGGATAAATGGGCAAACGATACCACCACTTTAATTGGTAATGGTCCGTTCAAAATCAGCAATTGGACACACAGCGGCAAAATTGAATTTATCAAAAATGATCAGTACTGGGACGCTGCCGCTGTAAAACTCGCAAAAATGGAATGGCCTATCAGCGATTCCCAAACCACCCGGTTAGCCATGGTAGAAAACAATCAGGTTGATATGATGGTAGAACCACCTGTTGTTGAGCACGACCGGCTCACACAGGCAAACTTGCTCAAGATCTCCCCTTATCTAGGTATATACTATTATGTCTTTAACACCCAAGCGGCCCCCTTCGACAATCCGAAAGTCCGGAAGGCTTTCGCTCAGGCGATTAACCGCGAGGCTCTGGTCAAGAACGTAATCAAAGGCGGTAAAAAACCGGCCTATGCCTGGGTAGCACCTGGACTCACTAACCCTGCTACCAGCAAAGATTTCCGTGAAGAAGGCGGAAATTATGCGATAGAGGACGCAGCCCAAGCCAAAAAACTACTGGCTGAGGCCGGCTATCCTGACGGCAAGGGCCTACCGCCGATTACGCTGATGTTCAATACTAGTGAACTGCATAAATCCATTGCCGAAGCCATGCAAGAAATGTGGAAACAAAACTTAAGCGTAACTGTGAATTTAACTAACCAGGAATCGAAAGTATTCTTAGCCGCAAGAACACATGGTGATTTCCAGGTTGCCCGAGCCTCATGGATTGGGGACTATGCCGACCCCATGACATTTATCGACGTGTTTAAAGACCCCGATAATGATGCGAACTACACCAATCCTGCCTATAACCGCCTGGTAGAGCAGGCTCAGTCCACTATTGATCAAAAAGTTCGGATGCAAGCTATGCATGATGCCGAGAAGATCCTCTTTGATGATGCCGTAATTATCCCCATCTACTACACTACCCAACCCTTCATCGCCAAACCCTATGTGAAAGGCTATTTCTGGTCAGTGCTCGGCTTAGCCGACTTTAAGACAACTTTCATCGAGAAGTAAACCATAGCAGTATTTTAACTTAAGCAGGGATGTGCCGTTTACTACGTGCATATCCCTTTATATTGACTCACCCAAGGAGATGACGATATGGATTTCACTCCCCGGATTAAACCCCGCCGGCTCTGCCCCGGGGATACGATCGGCGTAATTGCCCCCGCCAGTCCTGGGAATCAGGAGCTTGCTGCCGCCGGAACCCAGTTGCTGGAAGCAAAGGGCTTTCGAGTGCAGCTTGGTAAAACAGTCAATCAGGAACTGGGCTATCTGTCAGGCTCGGACATGGCGCGCGCTGCTGATCTTAATGCCATGTTTGCAGCACCTGATATCAAGGGCATCATTTGCCTCCGCGGCGGATATGGCACTATGCGGTTATTAGAGCTTCTGGACTATGAGCTCATACAAAAGCATCCTAAGATATTTGTCGGCTATAGTGATATTACTGCCCTGCATACTAGTATTGGCCAGCGCACAGGCCTTGTCACCTTTCACGGCCCCATGGTGGCGTCCGATATGGGTCAAGACATTTCACCATACACCTGGGAATATTTTTTGCAGGCCGTCACAACACCCGAGCCGCTTGGACCTATTGTCAACCCGCCGCTTGTCCCAGTTCCCGAATTTATCGTGCCAGGAACAGCCGAAGGCTGCCTGACTGGGGGTAACCTCAGTCTGATTGCCAGCACGCTGGGCACCCCTTACGAGATTGATACCTGTGGTAAAATCCTCTGCCTGGAGGACGTTGGTGAAGCGCCATACCGTATCGACCGGATGTTGACCCAGTTACTATTGGCCGGCAAACTGCAGGCTGCGGCCGGAATTGTGTTTGATGTGTGCACTGATTGCGAGCTAGAAGCCAAGCCGCCTAGTTTTACCGTCGAAGAAGTATTAAGGGATCGTTTAGGTGACTTAAACAAACCAGTGCTCATTAATTTGTATTTTGGACACACTGCAGACAAAGCGACGCTGCCCCTTGGGGTTAAGGCCACGCTGCGAACTGAAGACGGCGGGCTGGTAATTACCGAAGCGGCCACTACTGCATAAATTAAAATCTACTAAAACAGCCTGTTAACAGGAGGCGTTCTATGAATAAACAAGCACTGAAAGAGCAAGTTATCGCTGTTGTAGATGCAATGGCGCCCGAGCTTAAGGAGATCAGTCTATTTCTGCATACTAATCCTGAGCTGGGCGGCCAGGAATACAAAGCAGCCCAGCTCCTTACAGAGGTCGCAGAGCGAAGTGGCTTCTCCCTGCAGTCAAATATCAGCGGTTATGAGACGGCCTTTATTGCCAGCAAAGGCAGCACTGGCCCAAAAATTGCTTTTTTAGCCGAATATGATGCATTACCCGGGCTTGGGCATGCCTGTGGTCACAATCTCATTGCCGCTATGAGCTGGGGCGCAGCAGCAGCATTCGCCGCCGTAGCTGCTGACCGGGCTGTATCTTATTTAATTGGCTGCCCAGCCGAAGAGACAACTGGGGCTAAAGTAGCTATGGCGGAAGACGGCATTTTTGACAGCTTAACAGCGGCGCTTATTGTCCATCCTGCCGCCAATAACAATATCGGTGGTACTTCCTACGCTACCCACCCACTTAAGGTAACCTTTTATGGCCGCCCAACACATGTAGCCAGTAAAACCGACAAAGGCGTGAATGCATTGGATGCCCTTGTCATGTTTTATCAAGGACTGAAACCTTTACGCCAGACCTTTACGCAAGAAACCATTCTGGCTGGCATTATTACCAAAGGCGGCACTGCGCCCAATATCGTCCCAGAAGAAGCAGAGGCTAAACTCACCGTCCGGGCATTATCTTCAGAATACCTGGAAGAGACAGTACTGCCAGCCGTGCGCCGGCTGGCAGACGGGGTGGCTGCAGCGACTGGTACAACAGTAACTACCCTGCATTACGAACCCTTGTTTAAAGAATTAATCAACGATCTGAGGCTCATGGAGTTGTTCCAAAACAATATGGCGCTGTTAGGCGAACCAGTAACTGTGCTTACCCCAGAAGACGCAGGTGGTTCTACCGATGTCGGCAATGTCAGTCACAGGACACCTACCCTTCATCCTGATCTTGCCATTGGCTGCAATCTTGTCGCCCATACACCGGATTTTGCTGTTGCAGCCGGTTCCGATTATGCACAAAAGCGGCTGCTGGCAGGAGCTAAGGCCATGGCAATGACGGCTATTGATTTGCTTGATTAGTGAGCCAACTAGATAAGGGCGTGTCGCAAAACGTTTATTGAAAAAATGTAAAGCGACGCGCCCTTATTGAATAAAAGAGAAGAAAAAAGCAGTTGAGAGAAAGAAAAAACGAAGTCGCAGGCGGTTTATGGGCATAACAAAACAGAGGAAGCCCTCCCCCTAAAAAAATCTGTATATGGCTGTTAGGACGCTTGGGGAATATGCAAATAGGTTCCCCAGCGGCCGCTTGGGATGTTTGTTTAGGTTATATCCCATGCACAAGCTAATGAGGTTTTGCCAACGCCACCTTTGCCGGAAAATACACATTCTGATTGTCTCGAAATTCCCCTCGTTAACATGACTATATTTCGATCTAATCATATACGCAATAAGCTTTTGAAAAATGAGTAGCATGTCTTGTCTGCATATAGTATATTTAAAATACGACATATACCTTCTATTCTATGGTGGTAACTCATATAATTGTTTACGTAACCACTTACTTACCATTCAAATTAAACATGTAGTTGGTCCTCTGTACCATTTGTGAAAATTCATGTCGGGGGTTGGTTATCTTGTCACTTCCAAAATATAAGATATTCAGCACTATTGTTGAATCGGGTAGCCTAACCAAAGCTGCGGAAAAGCTCAATTTGACCCAGTCAGGAGTTAGCTATGCCGTCTCTACCCTTGAAGCAGAGTTAGGATTTGCCTTGCTTAAGCGCGATCGTTCAGGTATTAGCTTAACAAGCAACGGAGAACGCATTCTTAAACATGTCCAAAGAATTTTGCATGAAGAAGCGCTCTTACGACAAGAAACAGCTGCAATCAAAGGGTTCGACACTGGCACCGTCCGTATGGGAACACTATCGAGTGTCTCGATGCAGTGGTTGCCTGGAATCTTAGCACAGTTTAATGAAAAGTATCCTCACATTGAAGTAAAAACATATCTGGGCTGCTATGATGAAATGAATGACTGGATATCGAACGGCACTGTTGATTTTGGTTTTGTATGCTTACCCATTTCTAAACCATTTGAAACCATTCCCCTAAAAAAGGATAAACTGGTTGTCATCCTGCCGCCTAATCACCCACTGCGCCATCAAAAGGTTATCTCCTATGATCAAATCAAAGATGAATCTTTTATTATGCCTCAATGGGGCAGCGATGATAATATTAGACGCCTCTTGAACGAACACAAATTGAATCTACAAGTAAAATATGAATTAATGGAAGAACGGACTATCTTGGCCATGGTGCAAAAAGGCTTAGGGATCAGTATTCTGCCAGAACTGATTTTGGTGAATGTACCAGATAACATCCATATTGTAGATTTAGAGGAAGCGGATTATCGGATCATCGGAATAGCAGCTCTCTCTCTAAAAAATATATCTCCGGCTGCTAAAAAATTTCTGGCATGCACCCGTTCTTGGCTGCGTGACAATAATTATCTTGATTTTGAGTGATACACAAAAAATTTTTTTTAAAAGCAAAAGGCAGACATAAAATTCTTTGTTATACAAAGTTCATGTCTGCCTTTTGTATGAACCTATGGTCGGGTAGACGTGAGCCTCTCGGCTCACGTCTACCCGACCATGTCGATACAAAATTCTCAGCAAGGTGTCAGCTATTTAGCTGAAGGTTTCCCGATCTTGCAACGGTGATTTTTTCTTTGTCGCTCTCTCTTACAGCAGTGATTTTGTCCTTGTTAATCTCTTTCCAGAGATCTACGTTCTTAATACCGACCTTATCAGGATCAAAGAAGGGTACTTGATCTGCCTTACGTTGTTCCTCATAGTCATTCAGCATAGCAACGACCTTCGGGAACAAAAACCACAGCATTAACACATTCAACCATACCATCATACCGCATGCCAGATCGGCTGCCCCCCAGGCAACGGTCGAAGTGGTGGTGGAGAAATAAATATACACCATTAGTACCATAACCTTCATAACCAAATAAACATTTTTGCGTGTGCTCTCGCTGGCATTGCCTAAGAGATAAGCCATACCGGTTTCCGCTTGATAATAATAGCTGAGTATTGTCGTAAAAGCGAACAATATTACTACCACACCCATAACGAATTCGCCCAGACCAGGCATGAGTGTACCAACAGCCTCCTGGGGAAATACGATACCGTTCTTACCGGCAGCAGCTAATTCCGCCATTTTGGCAGAACCGGAACCGATATAACCGGACTTCGTATTGAAGCAGTCAGTAACCAGAATCAGGAGACCTGAACAGGTGCATATTATGATGTCCATATAGATACCGAAGGAATTAGCCAAACCCTGACCGACAGGATGTGCCGTCTCAGCCGCAGCTGCAGCCGGAGTTTCTTCACCCATACCGGCGCCGGATGCGAAGGTGGCACGTCTAATACCCATAGCAATCGCACTGCCCATCATACCGCCGAATACCGAGCCTTGATCAAATGCAGATAAAAAAATCCAACTAAACATGGTGGGGATTTTATCATAATTAGCAATTAGTACAATTGCCGTTAACAGCAGAAAAAGACCTACCTTTATGGGAACAAGAATCGCAGCAAAGGTGCTGATACGTTTGATACCACCGAGGATGATGATGCCTAGAAATATTGCACCAACCACGCCGGTCATCAACGGGGAAATCCCCAAGCTGTGATTTAAGCCTTCGCCGATCATATTGGCCTGAATGCCAGGCATACCGAACAACATTCCCACAACAGTGACTATAGCAAACAGCTTGCTAAACCATTTCCAGCCCAAGCCTATTTCTGCACAATAGTATGCACCGCCGCGGTACTCACCGTCAACCCGAATTTTGTATAACTGTCCCAGCGAGCATTCTGTAAATGATATGGCGGCAAGCAAAATAGATGTAACCCACATCCAGAAGATTGTACCCGGACCTCCCAGATAAACAGCCACTGCCACACCGGCGATATTACCGACACCAACACGGGCAGCCATGGTAGTCCAAAATGAATGGGAGGTGGAGATGCCGCTTTCCGAGCTTTGGTTACTTACCAGATTTCTCACCATATCCTTTAAATTACGGACTTGGGTAAGGCGGAGTCTGATGGAAAAATATACACCTGATACAACAACAAATACCAACATCGCTGGTGACCAAACATAGCCATTTAAGAGATCAATTATTTTACCGAGATATTCCATATTAAAGCTTCCCCCTCATCATTGAATAGGATGATTAATGGTATAATGATTCCTCTTGCATAACCCTTTATTGTATAAATCAATGCGTATTTCTTCCGATTTGGCTTCACCTCGCTCAAACGCAAATTTATTTTCGGCCAACGAAAGGCTTGTATGGATAAACATCAATCCGCAGTTACATCGTATTTTAATCACAGTATTGATGTTGGCCATCCTTGTAGTAAAGCAAGTTCTATGAGGCGGTCCAGATTATCGCAGGCGGGTAGCGCGGAAGTCAAACACCAGTAGTGGAGCGTTGTCGTCAATTCACTACCCGCCTGCTAGTTTTTACTGCGGAATATATTTTTTAAAAATCTTGATACTCTGTTCTTTCGATAATCTCATCCTGTAAGGCTTTCGTGAGATTATTGAAGTAGTCACTATAACCGGCAACCCGTACAATAAGATTGTTGTACTTTTCAGGGTTCTTTTGGGCATCTCTTAAGGTAGCGGCATCGACAATATTAAATTGAATATGGTGTCCGTCCAGCTTGAAATATGCTCTGATTAAGTCTTTTAGTTTTCTAACGCCTTCTTCACCTGCCACCACTTGCGGTGTGAATTTTTGGTTAAGCAAAGCCCCGCCTGTTCTTAATTGATCCATTTTGGCTGCCGATTTGATTACTGCTGTAGGGCCGTTTTTATCTGCGCCTTGCACAGGTGAGATTCCCTCTGAAAGGGGACGCCCGGCCGTCCTGCCATCCGGAGTTGCGCCAATAACAGAACCGAAATATACGTGACAGGTAGTTGGCAGCATCTCAATCCGGTAAGTTCCGCCTGTTGGAGTTTTTCTTCCATTTACAACGTCATGGAAGATCTCGAATACCTTGAGCATAATAGTATCTGCATAATCATCGTCGTTACCGTATTTAGGGGTCTTGTTCAAAAATAGCTGGCGCACCTTTTCATGGCCTGCGAAATCAACTTTCAATACTGCTAATAACTCATCCATTGACAATTTCTTATTATCATACACATGATATTCAATAGCCGACAGGCAATCGGTAATACTGCCGATACCAACACCCTGAATATACCGGGAATTGTATCTGGCACCACCGGCATTATAATCCTTGCCTTTCTCAATACAATCATCTATAACGATAGACATGAAGGGAGAAGGCATATACTTGGCATACAGAACTTCGATGATGTTGTTGCCTCTTATCTTAATATCAACAAAATACTCGACCTGTTTCTTAAATGCCGCCAATAGCTCTTCTAATGAACCAAATTGGGTTACATCCCCTGTTGCAAGCCCCAGCATTTTGCTAGTTCGCGGATCAATGCCATTATTGAGGGTTATTTCCAGTATTTTCACCAGATTTAAGTATCCTGTTAAAATATACGCTTCTTTACCAAAGCAGCCTACCTCTACGCAGCCGCTGGTGCCGCCACCGCGCGCATCCTCAAGACTTTTCCCCTGGCGGAGAAGTTCTTCCAGTACTGCGTCGGTGTTGAACACCGAAGGAAAGCCCATTCCTTCCCGAATTACCTCAGCGGCTCTGATAACAAATTGATCCGGGTTTTTCCTACTAACCTGCACATTTGTGCTAGGCTGCAGCAGTTCCATTTCTTCAACAATATCTAAGAGCAAATAGGATAATTCGTTAACTCCGTTACTGCCGTCAGGCTTGATTCCCCCAATATTGATGTTGCAAAAATCTGTATAGGTAGCGCTTTCCTGGAGTGTAATGCCCACCTTAGGCGGTGCCGGCTGGTTGTTAAATTTCACCCAGAAACAGCCCAGCAATTCTTTGGCAGCTTCGCGCGTCAAAATTCCTGACTGAATATCCCTTTCATAGAAAGGATACAGATGGATATCAAGCTTGCCTGGGCAGAAGGAATCCCAGGTATTCAATTCCGTAATTACACCCAGATGGACAAACCAGTAGGTCTGTAAGGCCTCTCGGAAAGTTCTTGGTGCATACGCCGGTACATGACTGCAAACTTCCACAAGATCTTCTAATTCTTTCTTCCTCACAGGATCTTGTTCTTTATCCGCCAACTCGCGGGCCTTAGCGGCATGCCTTTGGGCATAGACGATAATGGCATCACAGCAAATTGCCATGGCGTTTAATTCTTCTTGCTTTTCGTAAGCATCCGGATCTTGTTGATAATCCAGCTCTTCAAGCTTTTTCATAATAGTCTTTTTGAAATCCAGGAAGCCTTGGTTGTAGATTTTTCCATCCGCAACCGTGTGGCCTGGTGCTCGCTGCTCCATGAATTCGGTATAAATTCCCGCTTCATAGCAGTCCTTCCAGGCTGGTGTCATTTGAGCAAACATCAAATCCCGTATGGCTTTTCCTTGCCAGAAAGGAATAATTTCTTCTTCTTGGATACGCTTTGTTTCTTCATCAACGCGAAAGAAGATTTTATCCCGCTTATCCATAATGTCAAAATCTTCAACCGTATGGCAGCACAACTCCGGATAAGTCGGCGCCTCCTGCGGCCCTGTTCCCCGTTCCCCGACAATGAGTTCGCCCTCATTGATACAAATCGTCTTGTTTTCCATGAGATGTTTAAAGGTTAATGCTCTCAGCACCGGAATAGACACCTGACCGGCAAATTTTTTGTATGCTTCTGTCATCAGCATGGCTCTTTCGATAGACAGCTGTGGCACTGTGTTGACACTCTGATCTCTTAATTGTTTCACTCTGTTATTTACGCTCATCCCTTTTGCCATTTTTCATCATCCTCCGATTTGTACGTTTAGTCCAAATTCTTTTAGTTTTTGTGAAAGCTCATTCATCTGTTTATGTGAAAGAGGCTGAAGATCAGCTAGCTGATACATTTTTCCCAGCCTAGTATATTTATCAATAGCAATATTGTGATACGGCAGTAGAAAAACATCCTTTAGATGCAAGGAAGATAAAAATTCACCTGTTTTTTCTATATTTTCGGCGTCATCGTTAATTCCCGGTATAACAGGTATGCGAATCCATATTTTACTGCCTTTTGACGCAAGCTTTTTTAAATTCTCTAATATAAGCCGGTTGGATACACCTGTATATTTTTTGTGCATTTCAGCATCCATAAGCTTAATATCATATAAAAACAAATCCACCTTATCTACTATTCTGGCAATTGATTCCCAGGGTGCAAACCCTGACGTATCTAAGGCCGTATGAATACCTTTAGTTTTACATGCATCAAGAATTCCCTCAAGAAAGTCGATCTGCATCAGTGCTTCTCCACCAGAAAACGTGGCTCCGCCGACGGATTCTTCATAAAAGATCCTGTCTTTTTCTATTTCCTGCATCACATCCTTAACTGACATTTTCCTGCCGACCTTCTCCATGGCTCCGGTAGGACATGTATCTACACAATCTTCGGATAGGCTGCATTTGGTATTATCTCTCTTCAGCCCAGTGGCAGAAAACGCTATGGCACCATTGGGGCAACTTTTCACACAATCGCCGCAGCCGATACACTTGTTTTTCAAAAAAACTATTTCTGTTTGTAACGCCAAACTTTCGGGATTATGGCACCACCAGCAAGCTAACGGACATCCTTTTAAAAAAATAGTGGTTCGTATTCCCGGTCCATCATGGATTGAATATTTTTGAACATTAAATACCGTTCCCGTAATCATGCATAGCACCGCCAATCAACTTGGTTTTTTACTACAATCAAGGGCCCTGAGTATAAAAAACGCCCCTCCTCTCTTTCCTCTGTCTAACAGCATCTTGCGAAAAACTATATAATGCAATAACCTTGCCAAATATTGCAGTCTATTGAAAAAATATCAATAAACCCGGTCTGTCTTGCTTTTCAATTATTGGTTCTTTTGAATATTTCCGAAAATTGAAAAACGTCCCTAAAATGAGACGATATAAAAATTGACATTGTCTCATTTTAGGGACGTTTTATTGTTTTTTTTACTGAGAAACGGTTTAGTCACCGGGCTGCATACTGTTAGTTATGATTTATTAAGATTTCCCAATCAATATTGTGTTTTTTTATTTTATTATGCAACGTCTGCCGGGGAATATTTAAAATTCTTGCAGCTTTAGCCCCATTTCCATTGGCTTGTTTTATAGCTTTTTGAATTAGTTTCTTCTCATAATCATTTAGATTGTCCACCAATGAAGAAACCACTATATCCCCTGCGGGTTCTTCCTGCTTCATCCCAGCTACTTGGTTAGCGTTAAGCAGATGATGAGGGATGTCATTTACGCCAATAATATTGCTATCAGTAAAGTTCATAATACTTTCGATGGTATATTTTAATTCCCGGACGTTTCCAGGCCAATAGTAGGACTGCAATACATTCAAGGCTTCAGCGGAAATCATTTCTACTTGCTTATTTACTTTAGCATTATACATATTAATGAAGAACCTTGTGAGTAACGAAATATCTTCTTTCCTGTCTCTCAAAGCAGGAGTACTTAAAGGAATAACATTTAACCGGTAAAACAAGTCTTTTCGCATAATTTTTTGGTCTACAAGTTTTAGTGGTGGCTCGTTAGTACTTGCTATAATTCTTACATCGACAAGCACCGTGCTGGCTCCTCCAACCCTTCGGACAATACCATCCTGCAAAACACGCAACAATTTTCCTTGAAGCTCCATATCCATGGAATTAACTTCATCTAAAAACAAAGTACCCCCATCCGCAAGCTCAAAAAGCCCCGGCTTATCTTTTGCACCGGTAAAACTTCCTGATGTTGTGCCAAACAATATACTATCCAAGAGTGTATTGGGCAGTGCTGCGCAGTTTTGAGCAATAAAAGGCTTATTTCTTCGTACCTTACTCGCATTATGAATAGACTGCACCAAAACTTCTTTTCCCGTTCCGGTTTCTCCATAGACCAATACAGGCGAGTTACTGTCGACTATTTTTTGCGCCCGTTTTTTTAACTCTTTTATGGCGTCACTTTTGCCAATGATATCATCAAAGGTATATATGACCCCATTTCCCTTGTATGACTTCTCATTACTCTTTTTCTTAAATAATTCCGATTGCAGATTTAATATTTTCTCTGATAATTCTTTCACCTGCGTTAAATCCCGGTAAATTTCAAGAGCTCCGACAATTTCCCCTTGTTTTAACAAAGGTATCGTCGTCGTCAGGGTAGATACTTTCAGTCCCTGATAATTCATATATGTCTGAACATAATCTATGATAGGTTGCTTATTTCTCAGTACCCGGTAGAAAGTACTGCTTTCAGGTGTTAGATCAGGAAAAATGTCCAATATATTTTTTCCGATCGCCTTTTCCTGTGTAATACCCGCTATATTAGTTGCCGGTTCATTATAAAAAGTAACATTTGCGTTTTTATCTACCACTAAAATTCCTTCATCCAGATGCTCTAATATAGATTCCAAAAGGAATTTATAGTCCACTCTGCGCCTCCTCACCTTGTATCATACAGCACTATATAACTATCTACCATTGAAACACAAACTCCTGTAGAGATCCACTAAATTTTGAGGATTCTACCTAGTTTACATATAATTTCTCTACAGAACTATTCTAAACGATGGGAATAAGCAGTAAAGACAGATCCAGCGTCATTGAGACTTTTTGGGGGAATTATCTAAAGTTCCGGTCATTTTAAAGCTATATGAGCTAATCATAGCACGATCAAAATACTCAGTAAAATTAGGATAATTCATACAAAGAATCAATTTTTTTGAATCAACTCATTGTATCAGGCTAGTGCCTATAATTCAAAAAAATTGATACAATGCATAGAATACTCTGAATGTACTTAGCTCCATTTTTAATGTAAGCTAACATTAAATAAACCACCATGACATTACTGTATATGTTGGTGGCAAAAAATAAATGCAAGGAGGAATTTTAGTAATGAACAATGCCTATTTCCAAGTCAAACCTCCGGTAAATGAACCTATAAAAGGTTATATGCCGGGATCACCTGAATGCGTTGCTTTAAAGGCAGAACTTGAAAGACAATTAGCTAACCCAGTTGAAGTACCGCTTATTATTGATGGAAAAGAAATTCGTACAGAAACCAAAGCAAAAATGATTTGTCCCCATGATCATCAGCAAGTACTTGGCGAATATTATATAGCTGGTGAAAAAGAGCTTCTTATGGCAATTAATGCAGCAGAAGCAGCAAGAGAACAATGGGAAAACATGCCCTGGGAGCATAGAGCTACTATTTTCTTAAAAGCAGCAGATTTACTAACAGGAAAATATAGAGCAAAATTATCGGCTGCTTGTATGCTTGGACAAAGCAAGAATCCTTACCAATCAGAAATTGATGTTATCTGTGAAATGGCAGATTTCCTTCGTTTTAATGGTCACTTCATCCAAGAGATATACAAGCAACAACCCCTCAGCACGGATGGGGTTTGGAACCGGGTAGAATATCGTGCACTTGATGGGTTTGTTGCAGCAATCACACCTTTCAATTTTACATCAATCGGGGGCAACCTTCCTACAGCTCCAGCTATGTGCGGTAACACTGTCTTATGGAAACCATCATCAACAGCTGTACTTTCAAACTACTACTTCATGCAAATCCTTATAGAAGCTGGTTTACCTGCAGGTGTTATCAACTTTGTACCTTGCAGGGGTGTTGACTTCGGTAAGGTTGTAGTTCCGCATCCGAAGATGGCAGGCTTCCATTTCACAGGCTCAACAGGCGTATTCAATGATATTTGGAATCAAGTTGGTCAAAACATTAATAATTATGTTACCTATCCTCGTCTTGTTGGTGAGACAGGTGGTAAAGACTTTATCTTTGCTCATGAATCAGCAGATGTTGAAGCACTTACATGTGCAATCGTTCTTGGTGCTTTCGAATATCAAGGACAGAAATGCTCTGCAGCATCCCGTGCTTACATCCCGGAAAGTCTATGGGGCAAGGTAAAAGGACGTCTTGAAGAAGAAATTGGGAAGATTAAGATGGGTGATGTCCGTGACTTTACAAACCTCATGAACGCTGTTATTGATCAGAAATCCTTCAAGAACATCAAAAACTATCTTGATTATGCACGGGAATCTAAAGATGCTGAAATCATCATCGGTGGTGGATGCGATGACAGTGTAGGATACTTTGTAGAGCCCACAGTAATCTTAGCAAAGACACCTACATTCAAGACAATGGTCGAAGAAATCTTTGGACCGGTTATGACCATTTATGTATATCCGAATGACAAATTAGAAGAAACATTAAAAGCATGCGATACAGCAACCAGCTATGCATTGACAGGTGCTGTATTTGCACAAGACAGAACAGCAATTATCAAACTAGCAAAAGCATTAGATCATGCAGCAGGCAACTTCTATATCAACGACAAACCTACAGGTGCAGTTGTCGGACAACAACCATTCGGTGGCAGCCGTGGATCAGGAACAAATGATAAAGCTGGCAGCGCAATCAACTTATATCGCTGGATGAATCAACGTGCTATTAAAGAGACATTGGTTCCTCGTACAGTAGTTAATTATCCTTACATGGTAGAGAAATAACCTCCACTTTCACGCAATCAACCTGACATCTCAAGCTGTCAAGTTGAAGAACTACCCACAATCATAGCAAAAAGGGCGTGTTGCAAAACGTTTATTGAAAAAACGTAAAGCAACGCGCCCTTATTGAGTAAAAGAGAAGAAAAAAGCAGTTGAGAGAAAGAAAAAATGAAGTCGCAGGCGGTTTATGGACAATTTTCTGTAATCCATCCTTCCATTACCGCGTTGAGTAACCGTACCGAATCCTCTGCCGGGATCATTTTGCCGATGTCCATAGGTATAACCAGTTGATATACATTCCCGTTTATTGTATAATCTGGTTGCAATTTCTTGCTTTTCACATACTTGATTTTCAACAGAAAACGGCAACTGGCAGTAGCCGGAAGCCGTTTTTCGTTGTATTTGGGGGCTGTCTTGCGCGACAGCCTCTTTATTATTCTTTCTTCAAAATCGGAATCCAAACCTCACAGCGGTACTCGTCCGAGCCGGAATCTCCTGGTGGATATACTTCTAACTCTGCCGTTCCTGCATGTTCATAGCCAGTAGCAGGAAACCATTCCTGATAAATACGATTCCAGGTTTGCTGGATAGCCGCCGGTATAGCTCCTACGCAAGTAAAAACGGCCCAATTAGAAGCTGGTATTTCTTTAGTTACAAACTCAGCATCAAACTGATGGCTTCCCCCTTCCACAGCAATCATATAGGTAAACTCTTCCTGTTCATGATTCATATCGAGGCATATCCCAAACAAATTTTCTTTTCCCGACTGGCAAAGCTTTGGGCAGCTTCCATCCTGGTAACATTCGTTCCAAAATTTAGGGATTCGTTTAAAATTCTCCCCATCTTTAGTTGTTACTTTTAAGGTTTTTCCGACAACCTGAAACCCTTCTTTTGATACGATTCTGTAATCCATATCCTGATCCCCCTTTATTGATAAATGAAAAGAGAGCTTCGGGTAGGCTTTCAGCGGCACCCCTGGCTTACGAACAGCTGAGGGACTCACTCCGTGAACCCTGCGGAAGGCTTTTGAAAAAGATTCCGGAGTATCATAGGAATATTTGAGAGCAACATCAATCACCTTAGCTTTAGTACAAACCAACTCCTGAGCTGCTAATGTCAACTTTCGTTTACGGACATATTCAGCCAGCGTCACCCCTGTCAGCATATGAAACATTCGTTGAAAATGAAAAATCGAAGAGCAGGCAACTTGGGCAGTCCTCCCAACATCTAGAGGCTCCTCCATGTGACTTTCCATATATTCAATTGCATTCAGCATACGCTTTAACCACTCCACAGCGCGCCTCCCTCTCTTTAGAGCAATCATACTACACGCCAGATGATAAAAGCCTGTCAAATTCTGCTTTTATAAGATAGGCTTGCGCTGGTACACTTCTTAATAATGGACAATTTATCCTGCTTTTATATTCAACAGCCTGCTCCTAATTTCCTATCAAGCAAATCTGTAAGCTGCTGCACCGAATAATCGGCTTAATCAACATAACAGTTTTACAAGCAAACAGCATTTAAAATCTTTTGCAAACGAATTTTTGTCCTGACCAAATGGATTTGGACAAGACCAATCCTTTGACCATTTCAACCTCTGCTGGATTATAATTAACTAAAATACAGAGAGGAGATATTTTATGAAACCTGTTCAGAGTAATGACAACAATACCATTCTAAGTCAATTCGGCTATCAGCAAGAATTGAAAAGAACACTGAGCTTAAAAGATCTTACTATTTATGGGATTATTTTTATGGCCCCCTTAGCGCCCATGCAAGTATATGGCATGGTGGCACAAGAAAGTATCGGAATGTCTTGTTTGGTATACCTCATTGGTGTTATTGCCATGTTATTTACTGCGTATAGCTATAGCCATATGTCTAAGGAGTTCCCAATCTCAGGATCTGTTTATTCCTATATACAGAGGGCTCTGAATCCCCATCTAGGCTTTATCGCTGGATGGATTATATTAGCTGATTATATCCTGGCGCCGGCCTTGCTGTATTTGATGACCAGTGTATGGATGACTGGAATATTTCCCAATATCCCCTCAGTCGTTTGGGCATTTGTATTTATCGCAATTAATACGCTGATTAATATCCGTGGAATAACCTTAACGGCAAAAACTAATTTAGTCATGCTTTATATGCAATTAGCCACATTACTTGTACTGTTAATTATCGGGATTAAATATGTCTTTATCGACGGCAATGGCGCAGGCGGATTTACATTAGACCCGTTCTTCCGAGCCGATAACTTTAGTCCAGATCTCCTAGCAAAAGCGGCTTCCATTGCGGTTTTAGGCTTTTTGGGTTTTGATGGAATCAGCACCTTGTCGGAAGAAGCCAAAGATCCAACCAAAACAATTGGCAAAGCAACCATCTTATCAATTATTATTATCGGCATCCTGTTTATGTTTCAGGCTTACATAGCCCATTTAATTCATCCCGACTATCAAACGTTAAATCCGGAGATGGGATTTTTCGATCTGGCAAAAGAAGCAGGGGGAAGCGCTTTTTATGTACTGCTTATTATCATTAATGTGGTTGCAATCGGGATAGCCGTTAATTTAAACCTGCAAGCTGCCACATCCCGTATTTTATATTCCATGAGCCGTGACAACCTGTTACCTTTCTCCAGCCTGTTCAAGGAGATTCATCCCCAATACCAAACGCCGGTACGAGCTACCTTTTTATCTGCCGGCATTAGCGCAATCACAGTCTTAACACTGTCCATTGAAACGGTTTTAAGGTTTGTTAATTTTGGTGCAGTCACTTCCTTTATGCTCTTAAACCTTAGTGTATTCTTATACTTCTATGTAATAAAGAAAAAGCGCAGCGGCAAAGCACTGCTCTCTTATCTAATCATGCCGCTAATCGGTTTTCTGATTGTAGGTTATGTCTGGACCGGCTTTGATGAGACTACGTTCACGGCAGGGGCAGCATGGGTGGTCATCGGCATCATCATCGGTGCAGTAAAATCAAAGAGGTATAAAGAAGTCCCACCGTCATTAAAAGCTCTTGGTTAAATAATTTATTAAAGGGGTTAAGGATTACTATGCGATTGGAAGGAAAAACAGCGATTGTCACCGGAGCAGCTCAAGGTATTGGCGCAAGTACTGCCAAAAGATTTGCCCGTGAAGGGGCCAAAGTTGTAGTTGCTGATATCATGGATTCCGGAATAGATACCGTTTCAGAGATTTGTAGCCTTGGCGGTGATGCCCATTTTTTCCGGCTAGATGTTTCCCATTCTGAACAAGTCCAAGATTTAATTAATTACACGATCGAAAAGTATGGTTCCCTCCATGTATTATGCAATAATGCCGCAGTAAATCTGCCAGGCACCGTAGAAGGTCTTACGGAAGAGATGTGGGACCGGACAATGAATGTCAATTTGAAATCAATGTACTTAACCTGTAAATATGGTATCCCTGAGATGAGAAAGGCAGGCGGCGGTTCTATTGTTAACGTAGGTTCTGCCAATAGTTTTGTTGCTGAAAAATTCTTGTCAGCCTATGTGGCTTCTAAAGGCGGCATTCTCATGCTCACTAAGGCAATTGCTTTAGATTATGCCAAAGAAAACATTCGAGCCAACTGCATCTGTCCTGGTTGGCTCAGCACCGGGTTTAACGATGCGCATGCCGCACTGTTGGGTGGTCTTGACCATGTGCTCAGTGGTTTGGCTGATTTCCAACCAATTGGCCGCGCTATTGAACCCGAAGAGATTGCCAGTATAGCTTTGTTCTTGGCCTCTGATGAGTCATCGGCGATGACCGGCAGTGCTGTGGTTGCTGACGGTGGATTTTCGGCCCAATAGTAAGATGAATAGACAAAGCTGATGTTGCCCCGCTGGGGTACATCAGCTTTGCCTATCTCTTTATTACATCATGCCAGTAGTTCACAATTTCCTGAACTATGTCTTCGGCAATTAGTGCAGTTCGCTTCTCATTAGCAAAATGAATTACATTGCCCTCAATGGAGTGAACTTGCTTCATATTGACCAAAAAAGACCGGTGAGTCAAATAAAAATAATGGCTTTCTAAGTATTTACAGTATACCCTTAAAGGAATTTTAGTTTCCAGTACAGCCGTTCTGGTATGAACGTAAATTGTGCGGTTGAGAGATTCGATGAACAGCACTTCTGAAGGGACTAATTGTTCAATATCCTGGCTAAATACAGGTATATACAAACCGCCATGCTGGACAAAGTTCTGATAATCGATGTGTTTACTTAATCTCTCCACTGCTTGTTTAAAGCGAAAGGGAGTAAATGGTTTTTCAACAATGTCGATGACTCCTAGATCGTAGGTATAGCTGGCTTCAGGAATCACGCCTGTGACTAAAACAGCAGGAAGTTCCTTGCCGCGCAGACGTAGAGCAGCATAGCTTTCCAGCCCCCCTCGCCCTTTTCCTAGGTTAAGATCAAGCAGTAAGGCGTTAATATTAGGAATTGTTGTGGCTTTATGAATTAATTCATCCCCATTTTTGACCATATCAACCACATGAACAAAATCAAAGGGCTTTAAATTCATTAACAGCAATTCTTGTTGAAAAGGTTCGTCTTCAGCAATCAATAAATTAATTTGAGGCTGCATCCTATTACCCTCCTGTTATTATCGGTATGATGATGGAGATTTTGTTGATCTGATTCTGGGAAGTAAAAGAAATTTCACCATGAACCTGTTTGATAATTCCTTTGACAATATATAAACCCAATCCTCTTGTTTTATCACCACTTGGCTGCTTGGTAGTATAACCCTGATTAAATAGCAGCGACCTTGCAGTTTCAGAAATAGTGGGACCAGAATTTTCTACTTCAAAATAATAACTCGTTCGAAAAT
Organism: Sporomusa malonica; assembly: GCF_900176355.1. Taxonomy (GTDB): domain Bacteria; phylum Bacillota; class Negativicutes; order Sporomusales; family Sporomusaceae; genus Sporomusa; species Sporomusa malonica. The sequence continues at coordinate 67,502 of NZ_FWXI01000012.1, forward strand.
TCTTGCCGGTAATTTTGATGTATCTTTCTTCTACAGGTAATTGGATCGTTGCCTCTATGGCATTATCCAGCAAATTTGAAAAGATCTTAATTAAATCTGTAGATTTTACCTGATCGAACAGGTCCTGAGCAAGCTCAAACTGCATCTCTATCTGTTTATTTTGAGCAACTACAAACTTTGACTGAAATAGCACCAGCAGGGCCGGGTTGTTTACTTTTAAAGACAAATCGACTAACTTTACTTCAGTAAACAAGGACTTCATATATTCCAGGGCTTTATCATAGTACCGGAACTCAATTAATCCGTATAATACCTGAATATGATTGACAAAATCGTGCCGTAGTGATTTGACAGAAGTCAGGAAAGAAAGAAATTCTTCCTGGTAGGTTTGTTCTGTATCTCCTATCGCTTTTTTCATTTCAAGCTGATACCACTTCTGAATTATGAAAAAGGTAACCAACAGAATAAATGTAAAAATAACGTTGAAAAGAAAAGTAGAGTAGCTGTTGGTAACAACTTCTCTACTTATTTGTTTTACCAGTTCAGCACTCATGTCGATCCCTAAGTAACCCATAATTTGTCCATTATGGTCCTTAATCGGAGCCCCCACCGACAAATAATCTCCCATCTCAGGGTCATGTAGAATATCGGTATAATAGGTTCCACCTTGCAAGGCAAGTTTAATTTGGTCCTCAGGCAAGGTACAAAAACCTTCTATCGGGAATTGAATTGGGGAATTGGGGGTCGTACCATAAACCATTACCTTGCTAACCTGGGGATTGTCTACCAATAGGGTATAAACATACATGGCGCTTGTCTTCTTTTTTGCCTCATATAGATATGAACTGATTTTCCAATAGTCTTCGTTTACCTTTTTTCCTGTTAGAACGCGTTTATAGGTTTCTGTATCCAGGTCTTCTGCTATTGATTTGGCCATTTCGATACCTTGATTCGCGATGGCCACTTTTACTGAATTAATTGTCGAGTTATATGTAACAAGCAGATTCATTGAGGTTAATAGCAGTAAAATCAGAGTAGCTACAAGAATAATCGTCTTTACTTTTTTATTCTTCAGATAAGGAAGAGTTAATAGGTTCTTCATAACTTTACCCCTCCAAGGTGTTTCCTACCCCTTATTATCTATAAAGCAGATTCATTGTCTGTAAGACGCTAGTTCTAATAAAGAAAACACGGCTTGCGCCGAGCCTTTGGCGACAGCAGAAGCCGATGTTGCCCTTATCCAGGAAAAAGTTATACTTTCTATCAGGACAAAAAAGCCCTCGAAAAAGAATGAAATCTTCTTCAGAGAGCCTCATTACTCAGAGAGTTAATTTATGTAAATATAACAAATATAATGTTTTTTGTCAAACAATCATCCATACAAACAGCCAATGCCGTCCACTTGTATTTCAACCATGCCACTCACAGTAGTCAGCCTGCTGACATACTAGGCGGGAGCTGCCCTGGCAGGTCGAGGTGCTAACCTATGATGAATTATATATGGCGGTAAAAAAGGAATTTGGCGACAGACTGGATAATCTGATATCTGATAGGACCGTATGGAAAAGATGCTCATAAGCTATCAGAGCGTCTTAGCTGTAAATATTCGTTTGGCGCCATGCCATTTATTTTAGAAAAAACAATTGAAGAGTTACTCAAATAATTAATGAAATGAGGAGAGGCACAATGGTTTTATCTGATGAGATTATAAAAAAGACTGAGCTGCTGGGAGCGCATAATTATCATCCGCTTCCTATCGTAATTACCAAAGCTGAGGGGGTGTGGGTAGAAGACCCTGAAGGAACCCGCTATATGGATATGCTAAGCTCTTACTCCGCCTTAAACCAGGGACACAGACACCCCAAGATTATTCAGGCGTTAAAAGATCAAGCCGATAAGGTAACATTAACGTCAAGAGCTTTTTATAATGATCAGTTATGTCGATTTTTCGAGAAACTGGCAAAACTCACAGGAAAAAATATGTTCTTACCAATGAACACAGGCGCCGAAGCGGTGGAAACAGCCATAAAAGCTGTGCGGCGCTGGGCGTATCGCTGCAAAGGAGTTCCCGAAAATCAAGCAGAAATCATTGTCTGTACAGGAAATTTCCATGGGCGGACAGTAACTATTACTTCATTTTCCTCAGACCCGGAGTATCAATCAGGTTTTGGCCCGTTTACTCCTGGTTTTACGCTAATACCCTACGGTGATCTAGACGCGCTAAAAAATTCCATTACAGCCAATACAGCCGCTTTTTTGGTAGAGCCTATTCAAGGTGAGGCCGGCATCATTATTCCCCAAGATGGCTTTCTCCGCAACGCTTATGAATTATGCAAAAGAAACAATGTGCTATTTGTCGCTGATGAAATTCAGACAGGGTTTGGCCGGACAGGAAAATTATTTGCGTGCGACTGGGAAGATGTTACTCCAGATATGTACATCTTAGGAAAAGCTCTGGGCGGTGGTATTCTCCCCATTTCAGCCGTGGCGGCGGACAGCAATATTCTGGGCTTATTTAATCCTGGTTCACACGGATCTACCTTCGGCGGTAATCCATTAGCGTGTGCTGTGGCAGTAGCCGCACTGGAGGTAATGGAAGATGAGAATCTTATCGAGAATTCCTGGAAAATGGGCAAGTATTTTGTTGATAAACTCCGTCAGCTCAATAGCCCGGTTATTAGGGAAGCGCGAGGCAAAGGATTGTTTATCGGTCTTGAACTAACTGTTCCGGCGCGATCGTATTGTGAAAAACTTAAAGAAAATGGGCTGCTTTGCAAAGAAACGCATAAAAATATTATCCGGTTTGCTCCGGCGCTCACCATTACCCAAGAAGAAATAGATTGGGCATATGAGCGGATACGGCACTGCTTTTCGGGAAACTAGCAATCTATAGATTCACCAGGGGCTGTGTTGAAATTTCAACACAGCCCCTTAAAAATAGCCTCACTACCAAAATTTAACTATTTGTTTTCACAATCTAGCGCCGATAAACATTTCTGTCCCATAAAGAAAGAATCTCTCGCAGAATGCAGATCATTTTCTTCTCAGGGCATTATAAAGCTTAGCTGAAGTGTCTGCAATAAAGTTACTGGCATATTCAGCCGGCCTGTCAGTAATCGTATAAAAACTAATAAGAATTTGGTCTTTGCCATCATCTACAATTCCTGTATCGCACAGAATATTATCAAGCTGACCTACCTTGTGCATAACCTTTACTTGCATGTGGCGAGGTATCTCATCCCGAAAAATGGTATTAGCAAGCTGATCTTTCATGATTTGTGACTTTTCTTTGCCTAAATACTTTCCTGTGTTAATGGCCCCAAAAACTTTGGCCATTTCATAGGGAGTGGTCACACTTTGGTAATTGTACTTCTTCTTGGCTTCCTGGCTATGTATCTGGGTTTTTCTAAGCCCTAGATCCCTTGTTACTTTGCTTAGAGCTGCCGGATCATTGGCAGCAATTTCATCCAGCAATTCATAGAAAGATGGATTGTCACTCACTGTCATCATGTACTGTATATCGGTATCATAAAGATAACGTTTTTCGGTTGGAGCCTGTGGGTACAAGTATTTGTAGGTAGCCAGCGCCACGACAAGTTTACTAGTCGATGCTGTTGGAAAAACAGCATTCTCATTGTAATCAATAGCCCGGCCAGTTACTAAATTCTTGGCATAAATTCCAACTTTACCGTCGAAACCTTTAACATCACTTTTTATTTCCCGCTCCCAGTTTCGGTTAGGCGCCGGAGCAGCCAGCGTGCTTGAGACTGTTACCACCAGTATAATTAGGCAAAACATTATTTTCCTTAGCACTATTTTATAACCTCCGTGTCTTAGATCATACTGGTTTACAATAACATACAAGCTATAAAAATTCTATGGGTAATAAGTACTATATACCCCGTATCATTTAAAACATCTTCTGACGAATTTGGTCAACTCAGCAGTGATGAAGGGGATAGGAGCCAGTGCACCAATTACAAGCCAATCATTAAGTACAGGCTGAACTGTTCTGAAAATTTCTTGTAAGGGGCTATAAACTGAAAGTACTAATAGAAAGAAGGAAAGGCCGACTCCCATATTCAGGTACCTATTACTGAAAAAGCCTAATTGGAATGCAGAATAATGTTCCGACCTGGCGGCGTAGGCGCAAATGATCTGGGTTGCCATCAACATGATAAATGCAAAAGTACGGGCACTATCCAGATTACCGTTGTTAGCAGTCAGGCCGTATTGGAACGCGCAGAGTACGGTAATACTCATTACCAGACTCTGGATACCAGTCAGCACCTGCATATTCCCAGCGAGCAGGGGTTCGGACGGATCACGGGGCTTAAGACGCATAACATTGGGCTCTTTCTTCTCCATACCAAGGGCCAGAGCCGGAAAGCCATCTGTCACCAGGTTTACCCACAGCAGTTGGGTAGGCAATAAGGGTATCGGCCATCCCAGCAGCATAGCGATGAAAATGGTCAGTACCTCTGAGGCATTACAGGAGAGGAGAAAATAGACAAATTTCCGGATGTTGGCGTAGATTACCCGTCCTTCTTCCACAGCCGACACAATTGTGGCGAAATTGTCATCCGTAATGACCATATCAGCGGTGGCTTTCGCCACATCTGTCCCGGTAATGCCCATGGCCACACCAATGTCTGCCTTTTTCAGCGCGGGCGCGTCATTGACACCGTCGCCAGTCATGGCAGTGATATAACCATTGTTTTGTAACGCGCTTATGATAGCCAGCTTATGCTCTGGAGACACGCGGGCAAAGACACTGGACGTGCGTACTTGTTGCTGTAATTGCTCCAGAGGCATGGTATCTAGCGCCTGTCCGGTAATAACCGGCTGATCTTTAGTGGCAATGCCAAGATCTTTGGCGATAGCAAGGGCGGTGGTCGGATGATCGCCAGTAATCATTATCGTCCGTATTCCCGCTTGCAGACAAACCTGTACAGCTGCTTTGGCTTCACTGCGGGGCGGGTCAATCATACCGACAAGACCGATCATCACCAAGTCTTTCTCCACCTCGCCGGGACTAGAAATGTCAGGCACCTGCTCAAAATCCCGGTAAGCGACAGCCAAAACCCGCAACGCTTGTGACGCCATTTCCTGATTGGCTGCACGTACTGCCTGTTTATCTATCTCGGTCAAAGAGCGGACTGTTCCCTTCTCAATAATGTGGGTACACCGGCTCAACAAGATGTCCGGGGCCCCCTTAGAAAAAGCCCGAATTTTTTCAGCTGTATAGTGGAAGGTAGTCATCATCTTGCGACCTGAATCAAAAGGAATCTCCTGCAAACGCGGAGCCAGAGACGTCACAGCTTCCTTGATATACCCCCCTTTGGCGGCAGCGACCACAAGCGCCCCCTCGGTCGGATCACCTACAATAGACCAAATCTGATCATCCAGAGACTTCAATTCTGCATCATTACATAAAAGAGACGCTCGCAGCAGCAGGTCCAGTTCCTGCTTAGTATCTATTTTGACCGGCTTTTCACCGGCAATAAATTCGCCTTCCGGATTATATCCATGGCCACTGACAGTAAACAGGTCAGAAGCAGTGAAGACTTTGACAACCGTCATCTGATTTTGAGTCAAGGTTCCAGTCTTATCAGTGCAGATGACAGATACGCTGCCTAAGGTTTCGACCGCGTGCAGTTTCTTCATAATAGAGTTCTTCCGGGCCATACGCTGCATGCCAAAAGCCAATACGATGGCTACAACCGCAGGAAGGCCTTCCGGAATAGCGGCAACTGCCAGACTAATAGAGATCATGAGCATATGTTGAATCTCTGACAATGATAATATGCCGTCACTATACCCGCCGTAAATTCCCATGGCGAACACTACAGCGCAGACACCTATACAAAGCAGACCCAATGTTTTGCCAAATTCTTCAAGCTTTATTTGCAGGGGAGTGGGCTCTTGCTCAACAGACTGAAGCATACCGGCAATTTTTCCAATTTCAGTTTGCATGGCTGTAGCCACGACAATTCCCTTACCCCGGCCATAAGTGACGATGGTGCCCATGAATGCCATGTTATTCTGTTCGGCCAAGGGAGTAATCTGGCTAAGTTCCTGGGAGTTTTTATCCACTGGTACTGATTCACCTGTTAGTGAGGCTTCCTCAATTTTTAGATTGAATGATTCTAGAATACGTACATCGGCAGGAACATAATCTCCCGCCTCCAATACCACCATATCACCTTGAACCAACTCTCTGGAGGGAACAACAACAAGATTCCCATCGCGAATCAGTTTAGAAGTAGCCGCACTCATTCTTTTGAGCGCAGCCAATGCTTTTTCTGCCTTCGATTCTTGAAAAACACCAAGCGCGGCGTTAAGGATTACAATAGCGATGATAACCAGAGCATCGGCCGATTCCCCGACAAGAAGAGAGATTACACTGGCAGCCAGGAGAATTAGTACTAGGAAGTTCTTAAATTGGTTGAGCAGCTTTTGCCAGAAACCTTCCGGTTTTTTTTCCTGTAACTCATTATAACCATATTGGACTAGCCGCCTGGAGGCCTCTGCTGAAGATAAGCCTTTTGATGATTCGGATTCAAATTCAGAAACTGTTTCCTCTACACTCATCTGGTACCACGATTTCATGTCTACACCTCCGTTAGAACTGCATAATTCAGCACATTTCGCCTATAAGTAATGACAGATAAGCAAAAGAAGCATATCCTGGTCAACCACCAAAGAGATGCTTCTTCTATTGATTTGCTATTTCTAATAGGAGTATTTTCGCTTATTCAGCACAAGAAAAAGGAACGATGGTAACAGGGCAAGCAGCAGCGTTAACCACGCCATAACTGACACTGCCAAGTACTCCGCCAAGCACCGGATTCATGCCGCGAGATCCCATTACGATCATACGCACACCGGTTGTTGCACATCCCGGTTGAACATTATCCCCGGCCATTGCTTCCTGGCAAATCTGTTCCTTAGCATCACCAATTCTTAATTTTAGTTCATATTCTATCCCGGCATCTTCAAGTATCTTTTTGGCTGGGACCACAGTCTCCTCGAAAAGCTGTTCCTGATATTCGCGAATCGTGTTTTCTTTGAAAAACAGTTTCGTGTGAACGGTATGAAAACTTGGCTGAATGTTAAGTATAATAAGTTTTTCTTGCAGCAATTTTGCCAAATTGATAGCTAACTGTAACGCCTCAATGGCATTCTTTGATCCATCAAACGGAACAAGGATATCTTTCTTCATAATGATACCTCCCAGCTTTATAAGTTTTCGCTTAATAGTAATTCGCCGCGGATGATCAATTCTCCTTTATTAATAAGATATAGAAATTCGTATTCCTCAAGCGATTTATTTTTAAAGCGCTGCTTTCCTATTTCGCGCCAAAGTCGAATATTTATCGTAAATCACACGCAGAGCAGACATAATTGGTTTTTTGGCACTCCCATGGTAAACTGCATCAATACTCTTTACTAATTCCTCAATACCGTTTTGCATGCTATTCCCCGCTAAGATACGCGTCACGAACCGTTCTGAGGTTGACGTAGACAAGGTGCAGTCTGCTTCCACAATTTTTCCTGTTTCCATATCAATTAACACAACCAAAGCCATTACTTTATACACCTCACTTGATGCAGTACCTGCAGGCAGCCTGGCATAGCCGGAAAATAAAAAAATATTTTCATTTACTTTCATTTGTTAATTCCTCCTGTAAAATTGATTGTACTATTGAATAAGCTAAGGGACAGCTTGGAATAACATTCCACTCTGTCCCTGTTTCACTCTAATCAAATTCTTATTCCACACCAAACCAAACTCTTAACACTCTTAGTTCAAAAGCTAATGTAAGCTTTCGTTTGCTTTCACTCTGTCTCTATTATCACCATTCTATCTGATTCTACAAAATCCGTCAAGAACCCTGCGGCTAACCGGGCTTATAATAATGTTCCAATCTTCTCTTCAGCCAACCCAACTACCCTTTGTGAATGAATTAGGTTTTTTATAGTATTAATATGAGGATACAGATAGATATCCTCATTCATGATTGGCACAGTAAGGGCAATTTCCTCCAGAATAGCTTGGACGGCAGTCGCCGGCAATTTATCACCTTCCATGAATTGGTGAGCTTGATATACAGATAACAATTCAATCGCCAGAATAAACTCCAGTTTTTCGACAATTTGCCTGGCTTTTTTGGCAGCATTATAGCCCATCGCCACATAATCTTCCTGATTCCCACAGGTTGGTATCCCATCAATTGTTGCAGGATGTGACAAGATCTTCATGTCATTCAACAAGCCTGCCTGTGTATACTGTGGTATCATTAACCCGGAATTGAGACCAGGCTTTTTGATAAGAAACCAGGGGTATCCGGAGAGATTTCCGTCTACCAGGCGGTTATTCCTGCGCTCCGACATTTTAGCAAGTACGGTAGCGGCAATACACGCTGAGTCCATCTCAATCCCTACATAGGATGAATCCGCGTTACAGCCGGAGATAGCTTCGCCATCATCCCCTTCTGGCCAAAGAATTGGGTTATCACAGCAGGAATTCATTTCTATTTCAATGGTTTTTAACGCATCTTTCAAAGTTTTCTTGGCAGCACCATGCAGCTGCGGTATACAGCGAATCGACAATGCATCCTGCAAGCGGTAATCGCGATAATGCACCGCAATCTCCGAATCTTTCAATACATTTCTTACATTAGCTGCTGTGCTGCGCTGATCTTCGTGAGGACGGACGCTCATCAGCCGTTCATCAAACGCACGCGTAGTTCCTTTTAGTATTTCCAGGGTCATCGCGCCGATGATATCCGCGCACTTTGCAGCGTTTAACATGTCATATAGAGCAAGAGAACCGAGCGCGGTAACGCTAGTAGTTCCGGAAACCAGGACTAAACCTTCCTTGGCTGACAGTTCTGTCGGCGTAAGGCCAACCCGTCGCAGTGCTTCTCCGGCCGGCAGCAGTTCGCCTGCTACATAAGCTTGCCCTTCACCAATCAGGACTAACGCCATATGAGCTTCCGGACTAAGATAGCCTACTGAACCCTCTTTGGGGGCAAACGGTGTAAGACCAAGATTAAGAAATTGCCGGTACAACTCTACCGTTTCCATACGTGCACCGCAAAAACCCTGGCCTACATTTTGCAATATCATAAAAATCGTTGCCCGCACTTCTTCAATGGACAAAGGCTCTCCCACCGAAGTGGCATGTGACAACACGATATTTCTTTGTAATTGTGCCGTTTCCTTGGGTGATATTACCTCCGTACAGAGTGCCCCAAAACCGGTAGTAATACCGTACATCACCCGGCCCTCACCAATCCATTTTTCCACCAAGCTCCTGGATTTTTTCACCCGCTCACAATACGCATCAGAGAATTCTACCTTGGCACCATAACGGGCAACCGCCACCAATTCTTCAATGGTCACCTGGCCGCCAAGAACTACTGTTGCCCTATTATCGATATTTGTTTTTTCTACCATGACTACTGCCTCCTAGTGAAGGGGAAAAGCGCTCTGGCCTTTCCCCTCCCATAATGCTAATCCTATTCGTCAACTTTATCAATGAAAAACACTTTAATTGCAGAGAACACCTGCAGCACAAAGATAAACAATACCATAAACCCACCTGCAGCCGCCAGAAATTTAACACCGTCAACCCCCTGGGCACCGCCGGCATACGCCACCATGAAGAAAGAAATAGCTCCAATTGAGATGCCCCAGAGGCATTTTTGCCACAATGGCGGTTCTTCATCGTGTTTGGAGTCTTTCATGCAGATAGAGGCAATAGTGGTAGTCATTGCGTCAGCGGCAGTGGCAAAGGAGATAATAAGGGTGACCATGACCGCTGGTATAAGCAGAAAGCTTAGTGGTAAATTAGCCAGGAAGGTCCATAATCCGGCTACTGCACCGCTTGCTTTTATCGTAGCGATCAAGTCTACTGTCCCCTTCATCTGCCAGTCAAGTGCTGTCGAGCCCCAGATCCCAAACCAGACAAGGCCAAAAATGGAAGGTAGTATCCAGTTGATGATCATAAATTCACGGATGGTTCGGCCATAAGAAATCATTGCAAGAAAGATCCCCATAAGTGGTGCATAAGCAATCCAGATGGCCCAGTCATATAATGTCCACCACATGACCAGCGCTTCGCCACCGATATCAGCCGGGTCAAGGCCCCACTGCCAAAAATTTTGCAGCCAATACGCCATGCTGGCTACTGAGTTCCGACAAATGTACAGCGTAGGTCCAACGATCAACAGAACTGCCAAAATTACATAGAATATTTTAGAATTAAAATCAGCAAGCCACTTAATCCCTTTATCTACCCCTAATACTGACGCTATTGTGAAGGTTGCTGTCGTCACCGCTGCCAGCGCCAGCCATACCATCGGCCCCTGCTTGATCCCGTAAGATAGTTCAAAACCAGAGGCTACCAACGCAATCCCCGCACCAAGGGAAGATGCCAGGCCCAGTGCAATAGCCAGCAGGGAAAGTGTATCAATAACGTTTGGCCAGATTCCTTTTGTTACCTTTTCACCAAACAAGGGTATCAACGTAGCCGTTACTGACAACGTTTTCTTCTTATTGAAGTACATGTAAGCAACAAGTAATCCACATAAAGAATACATAGCATATGGTATAAAAGTCCAGTTGTAGAAACAACGGGCAATCGCATAAATCGCTGCCATTGGGGTTCCGGGGGCTACACCAGTCTGAGCCATTTCTCCGTATATGTTACCAAAATATATAACCGGCTCATTTGCCCCATAGGTGATTACCCCGGTAGCAATACCACCAGTCAGCGCCATGGCAAACCAGGTCATGAAAGGATACTTGGGCTTGGCGTCTGCTCCCCCTAAACGGATGCTGCCAAACTTGGAGAACGTAACAAGGCTCACAACAATCAATGCTACAATTGCAATTACCTGATATAACCAACCGAAGGTCCTCAGTGACCACAAGAAAGAATTCATCGCCACATCAGTCAGCAGCTTATTATTTACAATGCCTAATAATGCAGCTCCACCCACTACCAGAAAAGCTGGCCAAAAAACGCCATTACGTATTTTCTTTGTTTCTACCGACATTTAATATCCTCCCTTGCTGTTTTTTACGCATATTAGTCTGTCCTCAAAAAGGTTACTGAATTTCACCTCCATTTTGATTTTCTCAAGGACCTATTCTACAAAAATACTAATGCAAAACTTATGCCAACCTCAACCAACATCCTCTAAAAAATAGACAAACCAAGGAAATGTACGAAATTTAAATACTTTTGTTGCTATTCAAATAATTTAATCGAGAAATCCTTGTAAATTCAACGTGATTAGTGAGCGCTCCTCCACAGCAACCGCCGACTTATGGTTAATAAAAGCAGTGCTGTGCCAAGTTTTTTTGCACCTCTTATCTGGCTTTCTAAAAATTCCTAAGAAATCCAAACAAAAAAGACGCCAAATTATTTGGCGTCATATCCAGAATTTTTTTGCACTACTCTTCACAAAATCCACATTTCTTCATTCGATACTGCAGACTTTGCCTGCTCATCCCCAATACCTTGGCCGTCTGGGTAATATTCCCGGAGTTCTCATCCAGGGTCTGACGTATTAATGAGTATTCAAACCGTTCCACACGTTCATCAAACGACCCGGTGTCTCCTACTGCCATTAGTTTTGTGCGTTCTCCTTGATGCTTGCTACAAGTTACACGCTCTAAGGGCCTTAAATAATCTGGCAGGCAATCAAGCGTGATCGTACTCACGTCATCTGCAGCACGGTTAAAGGCATATTCGATTACATGGTGAAGTTCTCTTACGTTGCCTGGCCACTCGTATTGTTGAAAGGCATTAAGTACCTCTGCTGCAATAGTAAGTTGTTCCCGATTATATTGCGCACACAATTCCTGGAGAAAATTTCGCGCCAGGAGAATTATATCTTGATCTCGATCCTTTAACGCGGGAAGATCAATCTTGATGGTAGAGATCCGGTAATAAAAATCCATACGGATTTTTTGCTGTTGCATAAGAGCAGCAAGGTTCTCATTCGCTGCAGAAATGATCCGCACATCACATTGTATATATCTACTGCCGCCGATACGTTGAAAACGTTTTTCCTGCAATACCCTTAAAAGCTTAGCCTGTATCTCCGGACTAATGGAATTGACTTCGTCCAGAAAAATCGTCCCACCATTCGCCATCTCAAAAAGTCCAGCCTTGCTAACACTGCCGGTAAAAGCACCCTTTTCAGTGCCAAAAAACATGCTCTCAAACAGATTGCCAGGCACAGCACTGCAATTCACATCAATAAACGGCTTATATCTTCTGGCGCTAAACGAGTGTATACTCTGTGCCACAAGCTCTTTTCCGGTTCCGGTAGCTCCCACAATCAGTATTGCTGAATCTGTAAGAGAAACCTTTTTGGCAAAATGAATAATATCTTGCATACTCTCGGCTTCATGTACGATATCATCAAAGGTGTACATGGCCGATTGACCCACTGGTTCTGTATTGCCAATATATGCTTCCAGGTTGAAAGTACGGTTTTTGAGCCGCTTTAATACAGATAGATCACTTTCAAAAACAACAGCTCCATACAAATTGTTGTCAATTATCAAAGGATAGCCAGAGTTAATTGTAGTTAACGTCGTGCCGTTTTTCATCTTGAAGCGGTCACAGCGGTTTGCAACCGGCTTTTTTGTTCTTAAAATTGTCAAAACTGTGCTGTACTCTTCGTTTACATCGTAAATATCAAGCAGATGCTTTCCCATGTAATCAAGGCTGTTATACCCCTCCAGGGCCTCGCTTGCGGAATTGGCAAACAAAAAATTCCCATTACGGTCATATATTTGAACGCCTTCTGCCATATGTCCAAAGATCTGCTTATAAAAATCAAGCAATACTCCGTCACTGCTTAAATATAACACTCTTCCATCAGGCTCGGTTACACACTGATATCGAAAGAACTTATTGCTAAGCTCAACAATGCCATGATCTTTTAGGGAAGCCCCCAATACATGGTCGATTTGCTGATCTATCAAGCTGGTACAAATATTATCTTCAAACAACGCAGGATTTTCCCCAACCCGCTGCACTGCCTTTATACGAAGTTCAGCGTCGAGTTTAATGATCAAATCAAGCACAGCCATTAAACCTCCATTTTTTACAGTGAGTAATAAATAACCATACTTAATCGTGTCAGTTCAACACCGGGGTTATGATATGTATGGCACTTGTCTGCCCGGAACGTTATTGAGTCACCTTTATGGACTGTATACTCCTTTTCGTTTGTCAGCACAGTTAATTCGCCATCAACAACGGTAATAAACTCCTGTGTTTTCTCACCATGAGTATCTGTGCGCAAATGTCCGTCTGGCTCTATCTCTACTATGTACATTTCAAAACGGCGACCATCTTCATAAGGAAATACTGGATACACTCTATATTTACCATTATCCTCAATGAGAGGTTCAACTTCGGACTTGTGCACAATCATTGCGTCGTCTTGAGGTGAATTAATCAGCGATGTAAAAGAGACTTTTAACCCAATGGCAATTTTCCAGATGGTGTTGATTGTTGGACTGGATTCCCCTCGCTCAATCTGCCCCAGCATAGATTTACTAACACCTGTAATATCGGCAACTTTTTCAAGGCTTAATTTCTTTTCCTCGCGAATTCGTTTCAAATTACTGGCGATTATCAAGTTTAAATCTTTCAAAAAATTACCCCCTCTACTTGTAATCTATAATGTGTGTGTTATAATAACCAAAAGACGTTATATTATACTTTTCATGCGTCATAACATACGAATTTTGTAATGCACTTATTGTCTATTATAGCATACTAATTTTTTTACTATTTTGGTGGTGGAGGGGTTAATAAATGAAGCAAGAATCCTATAGCCTTAAAGAGGGGCTCGTCGCAGGAATACCTATCGTGATTGGTTATTTCCCGGTAGCCATGGCCTTTGGCCTGCTTGCGAAAACAGTCAATATTTCACTATTAGACAGTTGTTTGTTTTCCTTAATTGTCTTTGCCGGTGCAAGTCAGTTTATGGCTTTAGACTTGATTAAGGCCGGAATCGCCACAGGGGATATAGTGCTTGCGACATTTCTGCTTAATCTGCGGCATCTAATGATGAGTGCTTCTCTCGCGGTACGTATTAAAGATGCTAAAAGAGGTTGGCTGCCGTTTATTGCTTTTGGTATTACTGACGAAAGTTTTTCTGTTGCCTCTTTAAAAAACGGAAAACTTAGTGTCCCCTTTTTACTTGCGTTGCAAGGCATCGCTTATACTTCCTGGGCAAGCGGCACGTTCGCCGGCTATCTTCTTGGAACAGCGCTACCTATATCGGTTCAGAGCAGCCTGGGAATAGGTCTTTACGCCATGTTTACTGCAATACTGGTGCCTGAGATAAGGAAGTCTGCTAACGTTCTATGCTTAGCGGCTATTTCGGGAATTATCTATGCATTCAATGACTACTTTAATGTGCTTCCGTCTGGCTGGAGCCTTATTGTTTCGATTATATTTGCCTCATTGATCGGTCTCTTCGTGTTAAAGGACGAAACTAAGGAGTGTCCGCTATGACAAGTTATTTACCGTTGATTATTGCCATGATGATTGTTACCTATTTGCCAAGGTTACTGCCTTGGGTCGTGTTATCAGAACGTCCGCTGCATCCGTTATTACGGCGGTTTCTCCTCTATATACCCTACACTGCTCTTGGCGCATTAATCGTCCGGGGAGTACTGGAAGCACCCTCAGAAATGACGCTCGCAACACTTGCCGGAATAGCAGTATCGGCAGCTTGTTCCTGGTATAAAGGCGGAATGGTGTCGTCCGTCTCCGCCTCCATCATTGCCGTATTCTTGATTCTGTCTTACCAGTAATTATCAATCTTATGCATAAGATAGTCAAATTAAAAACACCATTTGCCAATGGTGTTTTTAATTTGTGCACTGGACGCCTACAGATAGAACTGACCTTTCATCATAACCTTCCCGGTACCTCCAATTGATACAGCCACGCCTTGCTCACCTTTCACCACATAAATATCGATAATACACGGCATATCAACAATAGTCCCCTGTTCCGCCCGCACGCTTATATCACCTTTACTATAATGTTCAGCAAGGTAGGCTCCTAAAGCTCCATTGCCCACACCGCATCCAGGATCTTCAAGCCCCTCGCGGGGGCAAATATTTCGTGTATGAAGGTTATAGCCTGGCTCATACGTCTCGAAAGTAAATGCTTGGACCTCTCTTACTCCCAATCGCCTGCACGCAGTTTTTAGTAAGCTTACTCTTCTCTCAATTTTCATTAGTGCTGCTAACGATTTTACTGGAACAATTAAGTGCCCTAGCCCCGTGTTTATTGGCTGAATTGGCAGATCCGGGTACAAGTCATCATTATTTATTCCTAATATAGCTGTAATATCCTGACGGTCATGGACAATTGGCAAGTATTCAGGCTTCGGTTGCTGCATCAACACCGTTGGCTGACTTTCATTTTTAATGAGAATTTCTTGTTTCCCGGCACCTGTTCTGATGGTAATACTACTTTTAGTATGCAAATCAATTGTGCGACACTCAACAAGAGCAAGAATAGCCGCAATTGTAGGATGCCCGGCTACGGGAAGTTCCTCGGCGGGTGTAAAGTAAAGGAGATGAAAATCGGCTTCGCCGCTTTTCTCCTGCACAACAAAGACTGTTTCTACCAAGTTAAATTGCCTGGCAATTTTTTGCATTGTAGACTTATCCAAACCATTTGCATCAGTAACGACTGCAGCCGGATTTCCTCCAAATGGTTTGCTCGCAAAGCTGTTAACAACAAAAAACTCTCTTACATCACCCACTAAAAATCCCCCTCTATCGCCAGTGACCGTATAAGCGTCCACAATATAATTTTGTTATTTTGCCTGAATCCGAGCCCATAATTCCTCAGAGAAGAACCCCTTGCCGACCTGGGTTACAGAACCTGTCATAAAAACATGTCCGCCGTTCTGGATATCTACTTTTATAAGACCGCCTGGCATATGGACATTAATCTCATTGTCAACCATTCCGAGTCTATAGGCAGCACTGGCAGCAGCACAGCTACTGCTGCCAGAAGCGAGTGTGTATCCCGCCCCGCGCTCCCAGATTTCAATCTGAATGTTATTTCGATCTAACACCTTTAAGAACTGAACATTAATGCGGTTAGGAAAACGGCTATGATTTTCAATTGTGGGTCCCAGATCCAATGCTGTTTCACGCGAGGGCTTATCATACAGCACTATGCAATGGGGGTTGCCAATTGACACGCAGGTTGTGACTAAGCGTTGACCGTGAACTACCAGTTCTTCGTTCAGTACCTCCCTTTCTGGTCCGGTCACAGGAATATTCGTACTCTGGAACGTTACTGTCCCCATATCTATCCGGATCTGACTGCCTTTGTCATCCAGCAACTCTACATAAACTTCACCGCCAACAGTTCCCAAACTAAACTCTTTTGTTGTAACATAACCTTCGTCTACAAGATACCGGGAAAATATTCTAACCCCATTACCGCTTTTCTCGGCCTCGCTTCCATCAGGATTAAGTATCCTCAAGCTAATGGATTTTCCCTGAAACAAAGGACCCACAAGAATACCATCTGAGCCAATACCAAAATTCCGGTGGCAAATCAGCCGTATGTTCTCCTCAGATAAGTCAACGCCGGCCTTATTGGGATCAATAACTATATAATCGTTACCTAACGCATGGTACTTATAAAAATGAAAATTCATTAGAGTGCCTCCTATGTATCTAATTGATCTGCCTTTAACCCATAAATCGGCAGCCTTCTTTGTAAGTTTTTTCTCCATAATACATAAGGTATCCTGCTAAAAATTCATTACATTATTGTTACAGTATTGAAACTGTTCTCTATCCCTTTACCCCGCATTTTTCCGAACTAGATAATATACATTTACACCGACAACAAACAGGTTAACTAAGACCACTGGGACTGCTTGAATTGCAACTCCATAAATGACAAAGAAAATAGCACCTACCATATTGATAAAACGTAATTTGGTAATCGATTTCATTAAAAAAGAAATCGCTACCAAACCAGAAGCCAAATAGCCCAGCCATTCTACTAAATTAATGGTTCCCATAGTTTATCCTATCCGATCTTATTATTTGATAAAGAAAACACGGCTTGCGCCGAGCCTTTGGCGAAAGCGGAAGCCGATGTTGCCTTATCCAGGCGGAAAGTTATACTTTCTTACAGGACAAAAGGACTAGGGGCACATAAACGTCCCTTGATTAGTATAGCACGAACCTGCTTCTTAATGACAATCGTCCTGCCCCATTGTCCCTTGTAGCAGAGAAAAAATTAAAACCTCCTGCGAATAACCAAGCGGTATTCACAGGAGGTTTTTAGCTTTTATCAAATTGACCCTAATGATTCAATACTATTAGACTAAACGCGAAATTTACTAACAGCTTCCTGGAGATCCTGAGCCAACATGGCAAGGCTCTGGCTGGATGAGGCGATTTCTTCCATAGATGCCGATTGTTCCTCGGTGGCCGCTGATACCGTTTGGGCTTCCGCTGCCGCATTCTTACTTAGCCCACCGATTACTTGCACTGATGATACGATTTGTTGACTACCACTTGCCATCTGTTGAATTGCAGCGGAAATCTCCTTCACTTGGTTGGATACTTCCGTTACTAGAACTGCTATTTCTCTGAATGCATTCCCGGCTGCGGTCACAACGCCTGTTCCGACTTTTACCTCACGAGTACCTTCACTCATCGCAACAACAGCTTGGTCTGTGTCTCCTTGAATTTCGGAGATTAACTTAGCTATCTGTTTTGCAGCATCTTGTGATTGTTCCGCAAGCTTACGGACTTCTTCGGCTACTACGGCAAAACCGCGTCCTTGTTCTCCGGCTCTGGCGGCCTCAATGGCGGCATTGAGCGCCAGCAGGTTTGTCTGTCCAGCAATTCCTGAGATAGTGTCTACAATCTGTCCAATTTCTTTGGATCGCTCACCTAGCTTGACAACGACCTGCGCAGAGTTGTTAACTGTCTGCTCAATCTGAGTCATTTGACTGACAGCCTTCTCTACAGACTTGCCGCCTTCTTTTGCCGTTTCAGCAGCTTGGGCCGATTTGCCTGCTACAAGATTGGTATTGACAGCTACTTGCTGGATACTTGTCGACATTTGCTCTACTATTACCGCTGTTTCATTGATAGCATTAACTTGATTTTCCGCACCGTTTGCCACTTCACTGATAGATCCCGCTACTTGATTTGCTGCCTGGGCTGATTGATCAGCGCTAGCCGTCAGCTCTTCCGAAGACGCCGCGAGCTGCTCTGATTGAAGGTGCACCTGGGCAACAAGTTTGTGTAAATTTGCCCTCATCTCCCGAAAGCCTTCTGCTAGTTGGCCAATTTCGTCTTCTGAAGAAACCTGTACCGCGCGCTCCCGCAGGTCGCCCTGAGCCAAGAGCAGGCATTCGTCCCTGAGTAGCGAAATAGGTTTGGCAAACCGTTTAGCAATTATTACAATAGATATTGCGGCGAGCACTATACATATAATAGCTATAATCAGCATCGTTCGCGCCAACGCATCAGTTGCGCGGGTGGCTTCCGCTTCAGGCGCTGCCACCGACATTACCCAGCGTTGGCCGCCTGGTAGGTCGACAGGCGTGAATACCGCAAGTTTCGCAATGCCGTCAACAAAAGTGTATACTCCCCGTGTCTGTTTACCCGATTCGGCTGCCGTCTTAAACAGGTTGACCAGATGGTCGTCGAGTTCGGTCTGCTGCAGCTTTAGTTCAGGATTAATCTTCTTTTCGAGAAAGTTCAGTTTGCCAATGAGCTCAGGGCTCTTAGAGTGGGCAATTAGCATGCCAGTATCGTCAGCGAGTTGACCATAGCCTGTCTCTAAGAATTTAAGGTCTTTTATGAGAGCAGTCAATCTTTCCAGGGAAAACGTTCCAACCAGCACCCCAGTCAACTGACCGTTATTTGTGACCGGTACCGCTAAAGCGATTGCCGTTTTCCCAGTTGACTTCGAAACCAACGGATCTGAGACAACGGCTTTCTTTGTGGCGAGGACTTTCTTGAAATATTCACGGTCACTGTATTGACCCGCTATCCCAATGCTGTTGACGGATGAACCATCAGGTGAAATGAAAACAACAGCATCAAAAGTACCAAGCCTTTTTTGGGCCTCCGCCATGGCTTGGACAATCTGAGCCTTATCAGCCCCAGTACGGATACGCTGGATACTACCCAAGTCTTCCAAATGAGATATCATCAGTTCCATGTCGCCCTGCACTCGGTTACCAAAGTCGGTTCCCACTGCCATAGCCGTTTGGTCGACGCTTGTTGCCAAGGCTTGCTGGGAGAGATAATAGCTTGCCCCAGACAGCACGCCTAAAATCAACAAAATAAGGGGTAACAAGATGATTAGCAACCGAGTTTGAATGTTTTTGACTTTCATTTTAGTAGACTCCTTTTTAATCAATATAGAAATACTTTTGACAATCGAGATTGTCGGCACAGCCATTATAACTTTACATAAATAGAGAGGCTAGCAAAGATAGGAGCCTGATTGGCTGTACTCAAAACTTTAGTTACATAATACTTCTACTGAAGCAGGTAAATTCCTTTATACATTTAGATACATTTCTTCAAATTTCGACTTTTTTTATTGATGGCCGTCAGCACGAACATTGACATTCTTTCGCCAAAAATCGCTGCCCTGTTTCGACGAAAAAAACTATTTGCTGCAGGATAATTAAGCTTTTAGCAGAAGTTAGAAATAACTACCCAAAAATCCTAAGAAGTTTTTTATCCCGTAAGAAAGAATAACTTTCCGTCTGGATAAGGCAACATCGGCCTCCGCTTTCGCTAAGGCTCGGCGTAAGCCGTGTTTTCTTTATGTCACTAGGGTGATGTTGTTACTTCTCCCCTACGATGCGAGTTGCGTCGATAGGGGATTTGTCTTTTTAACCGGGTTAGTGTCAATATATTCTTAATATTCATTGCAGTATGGAGGTCTAACATGAAAAAATTTATGAGTCTCGTTCTGGTTATAATGCTGTCAATCATCAGTGTTTCAGCTGCCGCCGCTGTGGCGACACCGAGGTTAGATTTAGAGTTCCTTCCCGAATGGGAGGTGAATGCAAGCTCTTTGGGTGGTACGCTATTACTGTCCGATAGTCCGGAGATGGTAGTGAATGACGGTATCCTATACCAGGACAAGGTCGCCGGAACCGTGCGCCTTTTCTTTTACCATGTGAACGCATCCAAGGATGTAAAAAAGATGGCGGTCCTTTTAGAGAACAACGGCAAGCAAACCGCCCATGTCACAGTCAGTCAGGCCACTTTGGGCGGACCGGGAAACTCCTGGATAAAGGTCGGCAAAGAAACTCAAACATCCTACTTTAGCGGAAAACAATCCTATCAGTTAAGTATTCCCCCAGCGGGAGTGGTGCCGCTGTCAGCCACCTTAATTGAAACAGCAATTGTACCGAATATGCTGGTCAATGGTATTTATGACTTTGAGGTTGATCACCCGCTCACAGTTACCGTCATGATGCTGCCCGTAACAGAGGATAGTATTCAGTTTTCCCGGACAGCGGCAGTACTGCCGCCTGATGAGTGGCATTTGCGTGGTACGTTTGCAGGAGCAAACAGGCAAATTACCCCCGTCAGGGACTACGATCCGTCAGTTGACGGAGCAGCAGGCATTTCTTTAGCCGACAACCAAATCGATCCTTACCTGAAGGGAATAGATGCTACCGATGGCTCGGAAGTTCTTAATTATGGCAATTATGGCGTCGTTTACCGGGTATCACTGCCGTCGAAACAAGGTGGCAAAATTGCCTATTACCTTGCGCCAATGGGGGGCAGTTATGCCGGAGCTATCGGAATAAACCATCCTGAAGTAAACTGGAGCCCGGTTGCAACACCACGTGACCGCCTTTATTTCGGCGATTTTAGAAAGAAAGACCTAGCCTTCTTGGGTACCTATGAAAGCGGTGATCCGCTGTCGTTTATGTTCAGTCCGCCGGGAGCATCAAATTTGCCAGTAAAGATCGTTATTCTTCCCCAGTAATATGGGATCAAACATTTCTTGTAGAAAAATTACAGTGGCAGGAATTTCCCGGGGAAATCAGAACTTTATTAGATAATTCTAAATAAAGGAGTTGCGAAACCATGCGGAAACCATACCTGTCCATCCTACTAACCCTTCTCATCACTGTATCACTCATTTCCCCCATCCTAGCTTCCCCGGTAGTGCCTTCCGTCTCAGCTGATTTGGCTCAACAGATGCTGATTGATGGCAACAAGCGCTTCATCTCAGAAAAGTATGCTGACCTTCAACTTGGCCAAGTCAGGCGGACCGAATTAGCCAAAGGGCAGCATCCCTTTGCCGTGATTGTAAGTTGCTCCGACTCCCGTGTTCCACCAGAGCTCCTCTTTGATCAAGGTTTGGGCGACCTCTTTGTCGTACGCGTAGCTGGTAATGTCCTTGACGCTATTGAATTGGGAAGTGTCGAATATGCGGTGGAACATCTTGGTGCCAAGCTAATTGTTGTACTAGGCCATGAAAAATGCGGCGCTGTAAAGGCGACAGTTGATGGCGGGGAAGTTCCTCCCAACATAAAAGCAATTGCAGCTAAGATTCAACCGGCTGTTACAGCCGCCAAAGCTGCAAATTCAATAAATGTATATGAAGCCGCTACTGACGCCAATGTACTCAATATGGTAGCCGCTTTACATGCTGATCCGGTAATCGCTCATGTTAGCGACGTGAAAATCTTGGGAGCCAAGTATCATCTTGAATCGGGAGCAGTTGAATTCATAAAGTACAACATACCAAATCCGGCAATAAATCATCATTAGCAATTAGAGCCTCAACCCTGCATTTTTGCAAGGTTGAGGCTCTAATCTTATAACGGCCTACCGGGCTAACTCTTTGATACTTTCTACCAAAGCCCCTAGCAGACGGTGAAAACCTTGGGGGTTTTGTGCCGGCACCCGATATTGCTTGTTAATCTCTATCTGGACAGTTGGAATTTTCAGTTCACGCGCCACATAATTAGCGATAGTATTGGATCCTGTTGCGGCAAAATGGTCATGGGAGATTCTGTTTAACCCGAAGTCCTGAAAATTATGCTCTAGCGTTTCCAACACCCTAGCCTTAACTAAGAGAGTTTTTCCGTTATTCGTGCCAAAGTCCACATCAAACTCCCGCTCACGCGCTGCACCGTGGATGTCTAGTACAAACTTCACCTTTTCCCTGCCACAGATCTCGGCAATTCTTTCTTTGTATATACAAGGGTTGTCAGTGTTAGGATCACCACCATAAAGCTTAGTTGTTGCGATCGCATGACAACCTGTCAGTTTGTTCAAAAGGTATGCGATAGACCCGGTGAATTGATCAGACATCTTAATCTTTTTTTGCCGATAGTGCCTAACAGCATGAGGAGCCGAAACCAAAATAGGTAGTTCCCCAAGAGACATCCAGAAAGGTTCCTCCTGCTTGGGGTTAACTCTTTTGTCAGTCTTGTAAAAATGTACTCTTTCCACACTCACTGCTTCTTCATTAATACGTGCTCGTTGAAACTCTTGGAGAATATCTTCTTGTTTGCCCAAATAATTAACCCCCGGTTCCTTGTAGGGCTGATATCTAATGTTGCGATATCAGCCCACTATATGTATACATGCTTTGTAGTAATTATGGGTAGTTTCTTCATTTGGACAATATCTCCTTCTTTGTATTACCAGCCGAATGCTATACCAGCGCCAGTGCTTGTTCAAGATCGCTAATAATATCTTCCGGGTCTTCCAGGCCAACTGACAACCGAATAAGACCATCACTAATACCAGCTTTTAGACGTTCTTCCCGAGGTATCGGCGAGTGGGTCATCGATGCGGGATGCTGAATCAGTGTTTCAGTGTCACCAAGACTCACTGCTAATGCACAAAGTCTAACATTATTCATGATTAAGCGCCCTGCATCTACGCCGCCGGTTACCTCAAAGCTAATAATAGCCCCAAAACTAGACATTTGCGTTAAGGCAAGTTGGTGTTGGGGATGATTTTTTAAACCCGGGTAATACACCTTTTGCACTTTCTGATGATTTTCTAGATATTGAGCAACTTGCATGGCATTTTTACAATGACGTTCCATACGAACGCCGAGAGTTTTTAGTCCGCGCAAAGTCAACCACGCATTAAATGGGCTGATACAGCCACCGGTAATATCTTTTACTCCCACAAAGCGAACTTGATTAATAAAATCTTTTTTTCCTAAAACAACGCCCGCGACAACATCACCATGTCCATTAATATATTTAGTAGCACTATGCACAACGACATCAGCCCCTAGTTCTAACGGACGTTGGCAATATGGAGACATAAAGGTATTATCTACGATAAGTTGCGCATTGTAATCATGCACCAGCTTAGCAGTTTCAGCAATATCAATAATTGTGAGTGTTGGGTTGGCGGGAGTCTCAATATATACAACTTTTGTATTTGGTTGCATCGCCTTGCGGATATTCTCCGGATCAGCTGCATTCACAAAGGTAACCTCAATTCCAAATTTAGGCATGCTATGGGACAAAAGAGCATGCGTACACCCATACAAAGTATCAGCTGCGATAATATGATCCCCACTGCCACAAAGCGTCCAAAGGGAGGCTGCAATCGCCGTCATGCCAGAAGCAACCGCTATAGCAGCTTCTGCTTTTTCAAGTGCTGCCATTTTTAGTTCGAGTGCCTGTTGAGTTGGATTTCCTAACCGAGTATAGATAAAGCCGTTTTCTTCTAAAGCAAATCTAGCAGCGCCTTGTTCAGCAGTGTCAAAGACAAACGTTGATGTTTGATAGATTGGGGTCGATAGTGCACCTGTTAGTGGATCTGGTGATTGGCCAGCATGAATAATTGTAGTATTATAGCCTCTATTTTGACGATTGTTCATAAAACTATACCCCCTCGTTCGATATATATAACATGTCATAGCAACTTTCATGCCATATTCCACATACAGAAGCGTGAATATACTAAAAAAGAAAAACCATGCCGTTAAAAAGCATGGTACCGTAATGAGACTAGCTCCCCTATTGTGTTATTTAGGATTACTGCCTTTTTTCAACGAACCTTCTTTGCGAGAAGCAGGAGACAGTAAGTATTCTAATTTGTAGCGGCGAATCTTATTTAAAACAGCAGTATGAGACAGGCCAACCTCACGGGCTGCTCCCCGGGCGCTTCCATACTTTTGCAAAGCCTTTTCTAGGATTGCTTTTTCCGTATGATCTATCGTCTTTTTCAGGTTGTTTTCATTCCGCACCAACTTATTGCCCTGCTCCAGATTCTTTTCACCTGTTATTAATAGATTAGAGATATCGATATCCCCATCAAATGTAAGATGAATTGCCCGCAGGACCACATTTTGTAGCTCTCTCACATTTCCCGGCCACTCATAACATGTCAAAAGACTATATGCAGCCTGAGAAAACTCTAGGTTTTTATTTAATTCAATACAATATTTTGTATGAAAGTACTTTAACAGTAACGGAACATCCTCTGGCCGTTCTCGAAGCGGTGGAATAGTAATAGGAATGACATTAATTCGATAATATAAATCTTGCCGAAACTGCTTTGCCTCTACCATTTCCTCCAAATTACGGTTTGTTGCTGCGATAATCCGGACATCAATCGGAATTTGGCTGTTACTTCCCACACGTCTGATAACCCCCTCCTGGATGGCTCTCAACAGTTTTCCTTGTAAAACAAGTGATAACTCACCAATTTCGTCAAGAAATAAGGTGCCCCGATGAGCTGCTTCAAATAACCCAATTTTCCCTCCTTTCTTCGCGCCGCTAAAAGCGCCTTCTTCATACCCAAACAGTTCACTTTCTAATAAATTTTCTGGCAGAGCAGCGCAGTTAATGGGTATAAAAGGCTGGCTATTGCGCGTACTGGCCTCATGGATAGCTCTGGCAAATAACTCTTTACCTGTTCCGCTTTCTCCTCTGACTAGAACTGTGCAGTCACTTATTGCCACTCTTTGGGCAATGCCGATAACGTGTTCCATTGCTGTGCTGGCACGAATAATATCGCTAAATCCAAAAGTCTGACTTTTAATCATAGAATGAACTAATCTTTGAGCTGCCTTCATGCTTTTCAGGGTCGCTACAGCTCCTATAATTTGATTGTTCTCATTTCTTATTGGGCGTCCGGAACATAAGTAATGAAGGATACCGCGGGGCGTATCTGTCAACATTTGCTGATTGTCAAAACTGTGGCCTGTTAAAAGCTCCAGCAGTTGAGTATCAGCCCCTGTTAGTTGTTTGATTTGTTGCCCTACTGCTTTCCCTTGCTCAACATAAAGCAAGCTTGCTGCTGCTGAATTGATATAGCGGATGGTTCCTTCATTATCCAAACCGATAATCCCCTCATTAGCTGACTCCAAAACAGCTTGCAATTCTTTTTCCCTTTGTTCATAAGGCTGTAAAGCAATATCCATAATATCAATAATGTCAGTATGAGCTAGTAATTCTCTTTTTAGAATTTCTTCCAATCGACTTGCAGCATTTACATAAAATTTGATAAAGATCTGTCCAGGAGAGACCTCCATCGAACTTATACTTACTCCTTCGCAGGAAAATACCTGAACCACATCTTGAATCATCCCAATACGGTCTGTTGTCTTAACCAGCCAGCGAATTACAGACATATTTATGCGCTCCTAACACAAAGGATATATCCAATTTTACTTCGTACTCTCTTTCAATATCAAGCGTTAATTTTCCGACTATTGCTTCAATAGCATCTGCCGCAAGGTAGATTTGTTCATCCTGTTAGAAAGTATAACTTTCCGTCTGGATAAGGGCAACATCGGCTTCCGCTTTCGCCAAAGGCTCGGCATAAGCCGTGTTTTCTTTACGCGATTGCCATTAATGGAAACATTGTTGCCACTTCCGGCAATAATGTTTCCATTAATGGCAATATTATTGCCGGACAAAACAACAGCCCCAGCACCGGGATAAGCGGAGCTAGGGCTAGCTAGGAATAGGAATAGGCTTCACCAGCCAGACTTTGCCAGATCTTTTAAAAATAAGCTGTCTGCTAGAGGCAGCAGCACTCTATTCCCTGTAAATGCAGATTTATAAATAGCCAGTATCACTTCTAGGGCTTTTCGCCCTTCAATACCGTTAACCGAAGGTTCCAGATCACTCTTAATGGCGGTGATTATTTCCTGAAATTGACGCTGATGGCATTCAAATGAAATGTCGGGGCTGCTTACGCCAGCATTGTCAGTACTACTTCCACCTTTATACTCATACCCTGATTTTAATTGCACAGAGGTAAGTACATCATTTTCAATAACCGCGCTTCCTTCGGTCCCATAGATGTCGATACGTGAGACCAGCCCCGGATATGCACAGGTAGTCCCTTCAATGACCCCCAACGCGCCGGATTGAAATTTGATGGCAGCTGAGGCAGTATCCTCCACCTCAAGCCCGGTATGCCCAAAAGTTCCGCAATGGCCTGTAACCTCCGCGACCGGGCCTGCCAGGAATTGTAACATGTCAATATAATGGATGCCCTGGTTCATTAACACACCACCACCATCAATAGCCCACGTCCCACGCCATGCACCGCTATCGTAGTATTCCGGGCTCCGGTATAACTTAATATAACACCCTCCGAAAATCAGTTTCCCCAATTTCCCCTGATCAAGTAAACTCTTCAGAACGCTAACACCATCACTGTAGCGCCTTTGGAAGATGACTCCCAGCTTAACGCCTTGCTTTTGGCACGTATTAATCAAAGCATCTGCCTTTTCTAAGGTGATATCGATTGGCTTTTCGATAACAACATGCTTACCCGCTAGCGCAGCTTCAATCCCTAACTCAGCGTGCAGTCCACTAGGAGTGCATATCGATACTGCATCAATATCAGTTCTTTTCAGCATTTCTTGATAGTCATTATACCCATCACAATTAAATTTGACTGCAAGTTCCTGCGCCTTTGCA
Organism: Sporomusa malonica; assembly: GCF_900176355.1. Taxonomy (GTDB): domain Bacteria; phylum Bacillota; class Negativicutes; order Sporomusales; family Sporomusaceae; genus Sporomusa; species Sporomusa malonica. The sequence continues at coordinate 94,510 of NZ_FWXI01000012.1, forward strand.
ATATCCTTACCAAATATAGCGACCAAAGAAGCATCATGTATGCTGGAAATTGCCTGGGCATGGATAGGAACTATTGAGCCGGTTCCAGCTATCGCGAATTTTATTCTACTCATATTACCCTCCCTAAACACAGATAAGATACATATACAAGTTACTACAAACAATATATTAAATCAAATAACAACCATTGCAAGGTTGTTATAAACGGTAATCCTCAAAAGAGTTGAGCTCAAAATTCGCTGCTACCAGTGATCAGTTTTCCGTTTCAGAGCGGTGCATGATTTGAGCAGGACAACGTTGCTCCCGTCCCACAGATAACCTAGATCAAATCCCTTACAATGCCTGAAAAAGCTAAATTAGCGCTTTCAGGCAATTTTCTTTTGTAGGATAAGTAGAAAAATATCATTAGGAAACTATTTACAAAGCAATATAACAGTGTTACATTCTTGTTAGAGTTATAATATAACATTGTTATATTATAGGTAACGGGGAGTGAACATCATGAAGATTGTCGTACTTAATGGAAGTCCTAAGGGTGAAATCAGCGTTACTATGCAGTATGTTGGCTTTATCCAAAAGAAATTTCCGCAGCATGAACTCAAAATAATCAACATAGCTCAGCGTGCGAAACAAATTGAAAATAAAGAAGAAACATTCCAAGAAATTATCGAAGAAATAAAAGAGGCTGACGGAATACTATGGGCTTTCCCATTATATGTATTTTTGGTTCATTCTCAGTATAAGCGATTCATTGAGCTGATAACCGAACGGTCTGCAGCGGCAGCTTTTAAAGGTAAACCTGCCGCTATCCTCACAACGTCGATTCACTTTTATGATCATACAGCTCATAATTATATGCAGGGTATTTGCGATGACCTTGATATGAAGTTTTATGCGTCTTACTCGGCTGAAATGAGGGATTTATTTAAAGAAAACGAAAGAGAAAGACTATTACACTTCTTCCAAGGCTATTTCGAAGCAATTGTTAGAAAGGCTCCTGCTATTAATGTCTATTCGCCATTGTATCTACAGCCTTCTGAATATACCCCCAAAACTTCCCCCAACCCGATAGATACATGTGGCCGAAAAATAGTGATTATAACAGACGCAGAACAAGATCATAGTAATCTTAAACAGATGGTAGACAGGGTTGCTGAACATTTTACGGGCCAGGCAGAAGTAATCAATCTGCACGACATTGACATTAAAGGGGGGTGCCTCGGCTGCATTCGCTGTGGATATGATAATACTTGTGCATATAGTGGGAAGGACGGATTTATTGAATTTTATACCAACAAATTGAAAACTGCCGACATCCTAGTTTTTGCAGGAAAGATTCGTGACAGATATCTTTCTTCGTTGTGGAAGACCTTTTTTGATAGAGGATTTTTTAATACCCATATACCATCATTAGCGGGAAAGCAAGTCGCCTTTTTAATCAGCGGACCTCTGGGGCAATTATCGAGTCTTAGACAAATCCTGGAAGCTTATACTGAATGGCAGCAAGCTAATCTTGTGGGGATTGTGACAGATGAAGAGCCTGACTCCCAAAAAATTGATAATTGCCTGCGGGAACTTGCGATCCGAAGCGTAGAATACGCTAACTCCCACTATATCAGGCCAACTACTTTCCTGGGAGTGGGAGGACGTAAGATTTTCCGTGACGAAATCTGGGGACATCTGCGATTCCCATTTGCAGCAGACCATCATTTTTATAAAACTAAAGGCTTATATGACTTTCCCCATAAGGACTACTCTACTAGAGTGCTTAATTTAATTCTCGGATGGTTGATCAAAATTCCGGCTGTACGCAAAAAAATTTATGGTACGATGATGATAAGCAAAATGGTTGAGCCGTTTCAGAAATTACTCAGCAAGCTATGATGAATTCAGCTCTAATGGAGGTATTGTGACGGATAACACGAATCAAATTAACACACGTACTATGATTTTAGAAAAGGCACGTCATCTTTTCTTGTCTCTAGGTTATCATAAAACTACAATGCGAAATATTGCCGATGTAGCAGGAATTTCTACCGGTCCTTTATATTTTTACTTTCAAAACAAAGCTGAAGTGTTTTTCCACATTTGCAACGAGGCGTTTGATTATCTTATTGTGGATTTTCGTCGAGTCGCATCAGATGATAGCCATGCGGGTCTACGCTTACGAAATATTTACTATTCATATAAAACGTTTTATTATCAAGAACCTCAGCTCTTTGAAATTATGCATTTGCCAACCAATCCTATGCTAGGAATTGATCTTCCGCAAACCTTGGAAGAAACGTTGAAACAAAAATCGCAGGAATTGGTTAAGATAATGGAGGGTGTTATTCAAGAAGGAATTATTCGTCAAGAGTTACGCCCAGTTGACCCATGCAAACTAGCTCTATACCTATATTCTGTGGCGGAAGGTATCTTTCTTTCCAGCCGGTTGAGTATTTTGCAGCAGTGTAACGTAAGCCTTGACGAAATGATTGATACTGCTATTGAATTAATCGGGGTAGGTATGATTGAGTTTCGCGCGGAGAGTCCCCACGTTTCTAAAGCAGGCTGTCTCAATAGTAGTAAACCTACTTGAGGAGACAGTCGCTTTTTTAACGAAAAGAGGACCCGCAGGTCCCCTTTCCCATTATTCTTTTGTTGCCGCCGCTTCTAGGTTATCCGCTTCGCATTGTCCAGCCAGTCTCCGGTAGTTTGCCAATCTTTCTTTTGCATCTTGTTCTGTTTTCTCAAACAGGGCCTCTGCCATATCGGGGAATTGCTTCTTCAAGGACGAGTAGCGTACTTCACCCATAAGGAATTCCTGGAAGTTCATGGTTGGCTCTTTTGAATCCAGCATGAATGGGTTTTTACCAGTGCCTTTCAATTGTGGATTATACCGGTACATGGCCCAATAACCACTGTCAACAGCTCGCTTGGCCTCCAACTGACTGCAGCCCATACCAACTTTTAGGCCGTGGTTGATACAAGGAGCATAGGCGATAATTAAGGAGGGCCCCGGATAAGCTTCAGCCTCGGCAATCGCTTTGAGGGTTTGATTTTTGTCGGCACCCATAGCGATTTGCGCTACATAGACATACCCATAGCTCATGGCGATCATACCCAGATCTTTTTTCTTAGTGCGCTTGCCGCTAGCCGCAAACTTTGCAATGGCTGCTGTCGGCGTTGCTTTGGAGGACTGACCTCCCGTATTTGAGTATACTTCGGTATCAAATACCAGAACATTGACATCTTCACCAGAGGCCAGCACATGATCCAGACCCCCAAAGCCGATATCATAGGCCCAGCCGTCGCCGCCAAAGAGCCATTGCGATCTCTTCACCAAAAAGTCTCTATTCCTGTAGATTTCATTCAAGAGCGGCTCATCACCCTTTACCGTTTCCAGGGCCGCAATCAACCTATCAGCCCTGGCCCGCGTACCTTCGCCTTGTTCTTGATTCACTAACCAATCTTCACAGGCTACACTGAATTCTTCTCCTAAATTCAGCTTGGCCGCCACCGTGATATCCATAGCCAATTTTTCTCTGATTTGCTTTACGCCAAGCAGCATACCCAGCCCAAATTCGGCATTGTCTTCAAACAGCGAGTTACCCCAGGCAGGTCCATGACCCCGGTAATTCTTCGTGTAAGGCACAGACGGTGCACTGCCTGCCCAGACCGAAGAACAACCGGTAGCGTTGGCCACCATCATCCTGTCGCCGAACAATTGCGTGACCAGTTTAGCGTATGGGGTTTCGGTGCAGCCTGCGCAAGCACCCGAGAATTCGAGCAGCGGCTGTTCAAATTGGCTGCCCTTTACCGTAAATGGATTCATCGGATTGGCTTTCGGGGATACGGTCATGGCATAATCCCACAAGAATTGTTGATCAAGTTGAGTCTCAAGCGGTTTCATTTCCAAGGCTTTTTGTTTAGACGGACAAACCTGCGCACAGTTACCACAGCCTGTGCAATCATAAGGAGAAACCACAATGGAAAAATTCAGGTCGGTTACACCGGTCACTGATTTTCCAATAAAACCCATCGGGGCTTTTTTCAGCTCTTCCCCATTGAGCAATACCGGTCTAATGGCAGCATGCGGACATACATAGGAACACTGATTACATTGTATGCAGTGTTCAGCCAGCCAATAGGGAACATCAATGGCAATACCGCGTTTTTCATAGGCTGAAGTACCCAAGGGAAAAGTGCCGTCTTCCATACCAAGAAAAGCGCTTACCGGTAGTTTATCCCCTTCCTGCCGGTTCATGGGGATCAGAATGTTATTAATAAAGGCTGGCGTTTGTTTGGTCTCACTGCTTACAGCTTGGGTATTGCCCCAGGATGCAGGGACATTGATTTTCAGACAGGCGTCTACCCCCTTGTCAATGGCGAGGTTATTCATGCTGACAATTTTTTCGCCTTTATTGCCGTAAGATTTTACAACTGCCTCTTTTAGATATTTAAGGGCTTCTTCCACAGGGATAATATCAGCAATTTTGAAGAACGCCGATTGCATGATCATGTTGATCCTGCCGCCGAGACCAAGCTCCTGGGCAATGCCAACAGCATCTAACGTGTAAAAGTTAATATTATGTTCGAAAATATAACGCTTCATCGCGGCAGGCAGTCTATCCTCCAGTTCCTGACCGGTCCAAGTACAGTTTAATAGAAAACTGCCGCCTTGCTTTAACCCTTCCAACACATTGTATTTTTCTACATATGACTGGTTGTGACAGGCAATAAAATCAGCCTTATTGATTAGGTACGGAGACTTTATTGGTTGTTTCCCAAATCGTAAATGCGAGATAGTAACGCCACCGGATTTCTTGGCGTCATAGGTAAAGTAAGCCTGGGCATACATACTGGTGTGATCGCCAATGATTTGGATGGCGTTCTTGTTAGCTCCAACCGTGCCATCTGAGCCAAGCCCCCAAAACTTGCAAGCTTTAGCCCCGAGCGGGGTAGTATCAATATCTTGGCCAAACGGCAATGAGGTATGATTTACATCGTCAACAATACCGACGGTAAAGTTATCTTTTGGCTGCTTTTCTTTGAGATTTTCAAAAATGGCTTGAACATGGCCGGGAATTACATCTTTACCACCAATACCGCATCTACCGCCCACAATGGCCGGCTGCCACTCTTTGCCATAAAATGCTGATTTTACATCAAGATATAGCGGCTCGGCAACAGCTCCCATCTCTTTCGTCCTATCCAAAACAGCAATCTTCTTCACTGTCCTGGGAATATATTTAAAGAAATGTTCGATTGAAAACGGTCGAAACAAATGAACTGTCAGCAACCCAACTTTCTCGCCATTGGCATTCAGATAGTCTACTGCCTCTTCAATTGCTTCACACATCGAACCCATAGCAATAATCATTCGATCAGCATCTTCGGCACCGTAATAGTTGAACAGATGGTATTCCCGGCCGGTAAGCTTGCTAATTTCACTCATATAGCCCTCTACAATATCTGGAAGGGCTTGATGATACCGATTGGATACTTCTCGTTGCTGGAAGTAAATATCGGAATTCTGAACCGTTCCCTTTAAGACCGGATGGTCAGGATTTAACGCCCTTCTGCGAAACTCATCAAGTGCATCGCGATCTAACAGATTGGCCAATTCGTCATACTCGAGGACTTCAATTTTTTGTACTTCGTGAGAAGTCCGGAAGCCGTCAAAAAAGTTAAGGAATGGAACTCTGCCTTTGATTGCGGCCAAATGGGCCACAGCTGATAAGTCCATGACTTGCTGGACGCTGCTTTCCGCCAGCAGCGCAAAACCCGTCTGCCTCGTCGCCATAACGTCTGAATGATCGCCGAAGATACTGATGGTATTGGCACCAACGACTCTGGCACTGACATGGAATACGCCAGGTAAAAGCTCTCCGGCAATTTTATACATATTCGGGATCATCAGCAGCAAGCCTTGCGATGCCGTATAAGTAGTAGTCAAAGCGCCGGCCTGCAACGAACCATGTACTGCACCGGCGGCACCACCTTCTGACTGCATTTCCACAATCTTCACGGTCTGGCCGAAGATATTTTTTCTCCCTTGAGCGACCCACTCATCAGCATGTTCGGCCATATTTGATGACGGAGTGATCGGATAGATAGCTGCTACATCGGTAAAAGCATAGGATACATGAGCAGCGGCTGTATTACCATCCATTGTCTTCATTGTTCTCTTGCGATTTTTCATTCATCTCTCTCCCTTTTTTAATTAAAAAGCGCCCCTACTCAACGTATAGTTGAATAGGGGCGCAAAATGCGCGATACCACCCTTATTTGTAACTTTATATCGGTCAATCAACCGACTCCTGGTTAACGCCCAGGTGGCGCCTCTGCCTAATCCAAACAGAACTAATCCTGTAATTTTCGGAGAAGAGTTCATGGGTGATTTAATCAGCAACAACTCCGCACCGGTTCTCAGCAACTCCGGTTCTCTGTAGCATTCGTTATATTGCCTTTATTCCCAATCATCACTTTTGTATGTGGTTTATGAAGTTGTTAGCTGCTTAGGCAAGATTATGGCATTTTTATCTAATTCTGTCAATGAGTCTTTCAGTGTTTTTCAAAAAACATTACAATTTATTCTTCGCGCATGCCCACTTAGCGATTTCTCGTACCTGAGCATTTTCATCACTCAATGCTCCAATAATATATTTCTCATACCTCGATTCATAAGAGTTGGCCATTGCCCGCAGGGCGTTTACTTTCCACTGATAAACAGTCTCCTGCCTAATAAACCAAAATTTAGACAACATCTGATTCTTTAATTCTTCATTGTCCATCGCCACAATGCTCTCCAGCGATAACTTTTCAGCCAATTCTCCCAGCCCTGGATAGTTGTCAGTTGCCTCCCATTTACCGTAGTTCATGGGACAAGCATTCTGGCATTCATCGCAGCCATAAACCCATTTTCCCATCTTATCCCAGAGGTCTTCAGGCGGCAAATCTTTTATTCCCCAAGTAAGGCGGGTGATACAGGTTAACATACTCGTACAATATGATTGGGTTAAGGCTTGTGTTGGACAGGATTGTACGCATTCACTACAGCCTTCTGGACAATCCGGAATCTTCGGCTCCTCAATTAGTTCCAGTTCCTCATCTATGAGCCATGTATCAATAATCACCCAAGAACCATGCTCCGTATATAGGAAATTATTTTTTCGGATGATCCCCAGACCGGCCTTTGCAGCTACCCACCTTGCCGCGGTAACACCGTGAAGCTCTCTTGCAGTTTTGAGGTTTAAAGATTTAAGATATTCTTCAAATCTTGCGTGATTTTGGAATTCTCTGGTATGGCCCTGCAGCTTGTAATCATACAAATAATACTTCCCGATCAATCCCTCTAGGTTTTCCGGCACCTTGTATTTCCCATACCTCGTGATGCACACCACCACCGACTTAGCCCATCCATAAGACTGCTCAGGAGTAGCATATTTCAAGAATACTTCATACATCGATCGTGTTTCAGGCAGACAATCCATCCGTTCTTCAAGTTTCTCAGCGTAGCCTTTGATCGCATCCAGCTTAATAATTCCACATGCCGCGAATCCCAGTTCTACAGCTTTTTCCCTTATCCTTAACGCCAAGCTACTTTTACACATAAAACTCCCTCCCAGCTTATATATCCGTTAGACTTTAACCAGTAAAAATGGGAATATGCAGAATCTCTTCTTGGATTTTAACATCTATTTCTTGATTGAATCCCAGAATAGCCTCTATAAAAAAAATAACAAGAAATAACTTTGCAGTTATTTTTTGTTATTTTCTCTGCCTATAAAATTATTTCCTGCTTTAGCTTACATATCTTAACAAAATTTCGCTGTTAGCGACACCCACGGACCGCCAGCCATCCGGGCGCTTCCTGTTGACTTCACCTTGCTACTTCCCTGTCATCAACTTCTCAGTAAATTGGTGCTCAAAATTATCCAAAGTTACACCAAAGTTACGCTCAAAAACCAGCCCTTTGTCAGCAGCCTGATTGACGAGCTGGTAATATAAAACAAACGCATCCCAGCCGGTTGAAGATTGTAGTTCAAGTACGGCAACTTCCGCTATCCGGTAGGTTACGGAGGCGCCGTATTTATCCAGAGATGCCCTCCATTGCTTACTTGTCCTAAGCTCTGCGAGACCGGGCAGTGCTGCCGCCGCGCCTATTTCTTGCAAACAATATTTTTTATAGGACGCCAGGGACTTGCCTCCCCAATCTTCCGTCAACTGCACTGCAATGATCCCTGCCATTCCTTCCGTAAGCCATTCCAAGCCACTCATCTTTCCGTTAGTCAGTTGATCTTGAAATTGGTGAACCACCTCGTGTGCGATAGTAGCAATCAAGCTCGGACTTGATGCAAGTCGGGGATGACCGGCATTTAGTATAATTACGGAGCCCTGCGACGATGCACTGCTGGTTCTGCCTCTACGAATGGCTTCTTCTCCAGATATCCTGTGTTCTTTCATCTGCGCCTGAATATAGCCATCTGTATCTGAAGTCAGTATAATACGTATGTTTCGTCTCAACTGAACATTGTATTTATCCATAAAGAACGCCTTCACATTCTCTACAGCAATCGCTGCACTATGCTCAACCTCCTTAGAAACGCCACTATTTCTGATAATCTCGACTCCGCTGCTTGGTGCAAATACAAGAGATATCTGGCTAAGAACAAGAAAAGTGAAGACCGCCAAAAGCTGCAGAAAACCGCCGATTGTAACGCCTTTTACCGTCTCTTTAGCATCCGGACTTTGCATATCAGTTTCTGTTCCCTTTTCTCACTGTCTCTTTATTTAATATAAACGTGGTTCGGACCGTTTAGTGTTGCTGCGGTCCAGCCGTCATAATCGTTATCAGGAATTGGCTGTAGACTGGAATTATTGAATTTATTCCGGTGAATATCATACTCCTTATACCATCCGTTCTGAAATTCATATACCTCACCGGTTTGAGGATCACGGAGCCGTTCCTTGCCCAGCATGGCATCACTGCGTTTTGCAGACAGAATGTCATAGGTTTTCTGCCGTGCTGTCCACCCTTTGGTAATAATATCAGAAGTCTCTCGTAAGGTTTGGCCAGCACGCATGACACCTGCAAAGGCCTCTCTGCTGGAAGCAATGTATGATTGAACATACTGCTCGCTCAGGCTAAAGCTAGAAAGCGACCGTATCAGCGGGTCCTGTGCATGAATAAACTCGCGCTGAGGCGCTGTTACTCCCATAAACATGAGGGCATAAGCCTGGTGCCCACCTGGCCCGTTTACAAAAGGAACTGTCTCAAACACGGTTGTAGTAAACAAACCTTCAACAACCTTACCATTGAGCGTGAACAGCGCTCGAACCAATTCGGTGGTTCCCCCGCCGTACTGACTGGGTACCGGCTGAGTAGAGATAATCGTCAACCCATTAAACTGTGGAAGCTCGGCCATATAATTTCTGGCAATACGACTGTTTGTTACTGCATTCCACTTAGATAAAAAATTGCTGGCTGTAGGCGGTGAAACAACTGGCATGTCCGACCATGGAACAGAGTACCCCCCCATGGCCATATACTGCTGATCAATCGACTTCTGCTGTTGGCTAAGGTAAACAGGTCCTACTGCACCAAAAAAGAACACTTGGCGAGCCGGTTCCTGTGGATCACGCATCCAGACCCCCAAGGTAGGGCCTTGTCCAGCAGTAACAAGCTGCCAACCTGCCGGTTTTTCAATTGTAAAGAAACCGCCGTTATAAGTCTCCAACTTTATAGATGAACCTGCCGCAGCTGCTTTTTTCGGGGTTAATTGTGACGGTACTGATTTCCCGGAAACATCGTCTGAGCCAAAAGCTAAAAAACCGCCAGTCAAAAGAGCTGCAACAGTGCCTATGAGTACCATTTTTTTATTTTTGAGAAAAGAGCTTACTGCTCCGTCTGCAGCCTTGTTCCTGGCCGGAGCTGCTACAGCCACATTCACTGCACGACCGCAGCCTTCACAAAAATGGTTTTCTTTTTTTATTTCAGATCCACATTCTCCACAGAAGGGCATAGCCTTTATCCTCTCCTCAGCTTAATATCCTTATTGTTTATTATAATCGATTTCTGTCGAATATGGTAATCATTTTAATCTCCATAGTCAAGGCTGATGAAATTGAAAAAGATTTAGTATTCATTGGGCTTCTAGGGATGATCGCCCCGCCGCGCAACGAAGCCAGGGAAGCAGTTAAAGTGTGTACAACAGCTGGGATTCGTCCTATCATGATAACAGGTGACCATCCAGATACGGCATTTGCTATCGCGAAAGACCTTGGTATTGCAAAAAGTATTACGCAAGTTGTTACGGGATGCGAGCTGGACAACATATCCACAGATGCATTACAACAAGTCATCCAGCGAACCAATGTTTTTGCCCGCGTATCCCCGGAGCATAAGATGACTGTTATTGAAACATTGCGCAATAACAAACATATCGTCGCAATGACCGGTGACGGAGTAAATGATGCTCCTGCACTTAAGAAGGCCGATATTGGAATAGCAATGGGGATTACAGGGACAGATGTAGCAAAAGAAACGGCAGACATGATAATAACTGATGATAATTTTGCCAGTATCGTCAAATCTGTCGAAGAAGGCCGAGTCATTTATACCAATATCAGGAAATTTATTTATTTCCTTCTTTCTTGCAACGCCTCAGAGGTATTAGTAATCCTCTTCGCTATGCTATTGGGCTGGCCTATCCCCTTGCTTCCAATTCAAATATTATGGGTAAATCTGGTTACTGATACTTTCCCTGCTCTTGCCCTTGGCGTAGAAAAGGAAGAACCTAATGTAATGAAACTTAAGCCCCGTGATCCTGCTGAACACTTACTTAGTCGAAATATGAAGATCATGATCGTAATACAGAGCTTGGCTATGGCCATTACTGTACTCGCTGCTTTCCAGTACGGTTTGAGAGCTAACTACAACGACCTCGAAGCAGCACGCACCTTTGCCTTCATTACACTTATCGCCACACAAATTATTTGCGCCTAAATCTGCAAGATCTGAACATTACTCAGTATTCCAACTCGGGTTTTTTAGTAATAAATACATGAACTTCGGCGTTGCTTTCTCTTTTGTTCTGCTCGTTCTCTCCTTATACGGCCAAGGAGTGGATCGTCCTTGCCGCTTTGGCACCCATCCCATTCTGCGCTGCCGAGTTGAGTAAACTTGCTTTGGGATTTTTTAATACCAAAACAAGTTTGACTGCTAAAAATTGTGAATCAGTCAACAAATAAATAGGTAAGCTCCACCACCCGAGGGCATTAAGGCCAAACTCGTTCCCTCAATGCCCTCAAAAAAAACTCAACGGTCAAGATTCTGCTTTTGAATCCTCAGTCGACACCCAATGAATAATTATTATCCAAACGAATCACGACTTCTTCCTTTATTTTTAAATCCACTTCTGTTCCAGCCCTGATTATCGCTTCTTTTCCTTTAATTAATACCCCGAGTAACGAATATCTTATTAAAAATTGTGGTTTATCACCACGTATTTGCAGCATACCGGTTACAGGAATGGAATGACCATCCTTTGTTTTCACTTCGGAAAAAGCAACTTCAAGCTGGCCATCTTTATCCCAAGAACCAGCCTTTTTTATCTTCGTGATGCTGGCCTCAACATCAGTATTAGCAGGCACTATTACGACGTCTCCGATCATTATGTCCTCTATTACTTTAAAATGCATCTTCTCATTTTGCCTGATTTTCTGCGAACTTATTGTTTCCACTGCTCGAACTTTAATGATCATACCTTTTGCCATGGTTAAATTACGTGGCATAACTGTCGCTATTTCATTTGTAGACGCAAATGCCACACTCACCGACATAATCACAACAAGTAGACTAGCTAATATAGCTTTAAAATTCATATTAAAAACCTCCTACCAGTATTAAAATTAGTTTTGTCTAACTAACTATTGTCAAAATTTTATCCTTCAATTTCGTTTACGATTTTTCTTAAGAGCTCTGTAAACTGTTTTTTCTCATCGTCTTCAAGACACTTAGTCATCTTTAGGGCGAAATGATAATACCCCATGCTCTCAATCGCTAAAAGTTCTTTCCCTTTTTCTGTTAAGTATATGTGGAATACCCGCAAGTCTTCTTCCGACTGCTTTTTATAAACGATATTACGCTTGATCAGCCGGTTAACAATATCTGTGATAGTGGATTTCTGGACATTAAACCGTTCTACCAACTGTCTAAATGTAGGGCCATCCATGTCCTTAATCGCATGAAGATAATGCAGCTGAGTTATTGTTAGATTAAATAAATCTCCACTGTCTGTTTCCTCTTTATATTTCCTCATGGACTGTCGCATCGTTTCCGATAGAATATCTATATATTTTACAATAAGAGCTTCGGTTTCCATCAAATCCTCCGTACCTCGAATATTATATGTATCTGGATTCAATAACAATTATTTTAGACATAGGCATACGTAAACTAACAGGTTGCAGATACTCTTTAACATATCCTATCCGCACTACGAACTGGATACTTCCAGTATGACCAAGTTCCTTAGCCAATTCCGTCAGCCAGGGAGCTTCTTCTAATACCTGGGTCATCGGATGAAAAGCAATCAACTTTTCGCGAGCACGCAACCAAACCGACTGAAATACTCTTCCTGCGTTTATCAATTCAGTTACAATGGCATTATCGCTTTTCACAACTAGCCATCCAGCACAGTTTTGCACTTGTTCCTCAACTAACTTTATTGTCTCATTTCTAAACGGCTTACTTAGTACATCTCCTTTACTTAAGAAGTGTTCTGCATACCAACGAACAATACCTTTGAGTTCCATGCTTTCAGGAGTAAGACCATTATGATGTTCTCTTGCCTCCTGCTCAGTCCATCTGATCCATTCGGCTAACTCTTTCTGAGCATCTTCCCTATATACTTGAGTTTTATTTGCCAGCAAGGTAGCTTCGCTCAGATATGAGCCCGCTTTAGAATTCAGCGGATAATAAAAAACTGTGTTTTTATTGTTTCCTACCAGATATTTTATATCTTCCTCCCTCATCGGACTTTTAAGCAAGTGTTTTCTTACCGTCCTCCGTTCTTTTATCGCTCGGTCAGAGATACTTGTCTCTTTCCCTTTAATTAATCTTAGCTCTGCTATTTCAGAGCTAAAGTTATCTTTCCCAATAACATCAGTTTCTGCTTCATATCCTTGTATTCCCGCTGCTACCGACAGATTTTCAATAAAAGCCCCTATTGACAACATCATTTCTCGATTATCAGGATCAACAGCCGGTAACCATCGTGTCATATCTGATCCTATGACCCATCGCTTCGGTCCTTTTATTGTTATCGTCCAAGGCTGCGTATTGTGGCCACTTGGAGCAAGGGATGCCAAATATAATATTTCGATTTCATCTTTGCTTAAACCCTGTATATATGACAAAGTATAACCTCGTCTCAGGGTACCTTCCCCTTTCCTCTTCAGCCATGAGTAAAAAATTGATCCAGCACCCAGTGCAGTTCCCCCGCCCCAACAATACTTTATAAATTCCCTCCTGTTCAGAAAGTAATTCCCCTCTCGTTAATTTTATTAGTTAGCACTAACTAACTATATTAAAGCATAATTGGTCTTTTTTGTAAATGATATTTTATCCGTATCACCCGCAACCGCCGGCGATGTTTTAATATATTAACAAATACTTTACTAAAATATAACCTTAGTTTTTTTCATATTCCGTATAATGAAAGAGAAAGCCTTGCCTTTCGTTAGCAAAACCCTGACAACCATTAAATTTAGGAGGATACCAATGACTTCTACCGTCAAAAATATCCTTTTCGCCATCTCCGATACTGGAGGCGGACACCGCAGTGCCGCGGCAGCGATAGTAGCCGCCTTGAACGGCTACGACCAGATCAACTGCACCCTTTCCGATCTGCTCAAAGCCACCGGATTTCCCGGCCTGAGAAAAGCTCCGGAAATTTATGACTATTGCTCTCGTAAGCAGCTCTGGCTGAATAACTTGTTTTTTGAGAAAACCAACAGCGTAAAAAGAATAAACCTGCTGACCAAATTCGTATACCATCAGGCCGCACCGCAGTTCGAAGGCGAGATTAGCCAAATCAACCCCAACCTGTTGTTGGCCGTTCATCCCCTCGTCATTGGGCTGCTAGTCGCCAGCCGCAAGGCTACCCGTGCCTCCTGGCCGATTTTTGCAGTTGTAACCGATCTGGCCACCATTCACGCTTCTTGGGCAACTCCAGGGGCCGACTTGTACCTGGTACCGACTGAAGAAGCCTATAACGCTCTTGTCCGGCACGGAATCGCCGCCAGTCAAATCATCCTTACCGGTTTTCCCGTGCATCCTAAATTCAGCCCCGCACCCGCCACCCGCATAGAAGCCCGTCATGATCTGGGTATTGATCCAGAGCGGTTTTCAGTTCTTTTGACAGGCGGTGGAGTAGGCGCCGGAAACATGACCAAATGGATTAAGGCGCTTGTGAAGAACTGCCACAACAAGCAGATCCTCGTGGTAACCGGGCGAAATCAAGCCCTCTACAACCAACTGCAGATCTTAAAGAGCCAGTTTGAACACCTTCACGTTTATGGTTTTGTTGACAATATGGAAACCCTAATGACCGCCAGCGACATCATCATCAGCAAAGCCGGCCCTGGCACTATTATGGAAGCGGTAGCCATGCAGCGACCACTCATCATCACTGAGGCCGTCGGCATCCAGGAAACCGGAAACATTGATTTTGTCGTTAACAATCGGCTTGGTCACTTCTGCCCTGACTCGACCCAAGGCTGCCAAATCATCAATAATCACGCAGCCGGCGGCGATTTCGCTTTCTCATATGGCAAGAGACCCCCGAGTAACGGTTCAATCCGCATTGCTGACATGATCAGCCGACAACTCGCTACTAGTGCTGCCAAATGGGCAAATATTGAATCTCACAGTACCAGCCTTTTCCGAGGTGCCTAGTCAAATTTCCCGCCCGGGTCGAATGCCAGTGCCAAGGTAATATAAAACCTTGCATTTTTAAACCTCTCCAACAGAATTTTATGATTTAGTAGTCACACATTTGATTACCACGCTCACAGAAACAAGTTATAATGGCTGCAAGCGGGGTCCTGTTATTAGTTCTCATTGTTTATCAGATTCTGGCATGTCTGGAGGGCAACGATCCCCAATTTTTCAAGACAAATAATGATTCCTACCGAAAGATCCCTATGAGCCTTCATATCCCGTATATATGAAAGTTCATAGGGATCTTCATGGACTTGAATAACTTAAACAATTTCTAGGCAACTAACGCAACGTGTCTGTTGATAGAAAGACGCTACTGATACACTAAATAGCCAGACTAAATCTCCTATTAACCTAAAGCAGCTTTTCCATTTCAATGACCACAGTTATTACAATTATTTTTGTCATGACTATGGTGCTGTCCACCGCAGGGATGTTTTTTTCCAACTGCGTCAATCTTCATTTTGCTCATACTCCCGCACTTTGAACAAGCAATTTCGTAGCCGTGTCTTCCTCCTTTGGTACAAGGCTCTACCTCCCAGACATGCCCACAGTCACTACACTCAAAGATTCGGTTTTTCACTGAATAACTACCTCCTTGATTAAATTTGTGTAACCCTGTATCAAAGCCATGGCAATTTTAGCTTTGGCCGCATGTAAAATACACTGGAAGAGATCTTGCCAAATAAGCTACTCCATTCAGTTCCAAAAAAATTCTTAGTATATGTTCACTATTACTATATTCCTAACTTATAAAAGAAAACACCAAACAGCTCTGTCATTGGAATTGCTATGCATTCGGGATAAGAGGCTAAATAATCGCAGTCCCGTGAAAGCTCTTTCGTGGTATTTTATTCCACAAATATTTTCCATATCCTTTCAAAAAAATATGTACTTTCAGAAATATTAGTCTATTAGAGATTGTGAAGAATTTAGGCATTCTTTATTTTTTCCCACAACTTACTAAACTTTACTTTAGTAAGGACTTCGTGAGTCAAAAACTCACCATTATAAAAAGCACTAAAGGATGTAAAAGCAGCAGGAGATCTCTGGGCTTGTTCCTTGTTTTCCAGCTTGATGCGGTGTACGGGAATACTAAACTCTGCACCGATTATATCTAGCTCTTTTTGTACATAGTAATCGACAAAAGGGCATTGATCGGTATATAGCACGGTTAATCCCCGGACATAATTAAAAGTCGCTGATTTTACAGTATCTCTAAATTTAGGCATTGCTGCGTCACCTTGCAACCGCTTAACCAGCAACTCAAAGTAAGGTGGAGCCGTATCTGCGACTTCAAAACCATTTTTCAGTAAATAGACTTTATCGGAAAGGTATGGCCTCTTTTTGGCGCTAGAAACGATGACAATCCCCTTCTTTTCAGTCGAATCACGCAAGCACGAATTCAACAATTCAGTGCCATACCCCTGTTTCTGGTAACGTCCAGCCACCCAGAAACAATTAATGAACATATACCCCTCCGCATCAATGGGGCACCAAGCGTTTTCTGCAGGTAAATATTCAATGAACACCTTCCCCCGAACGTCCGCTTTCCTGAAAACCAAGCCTTCCTGAAACCGATTTTTCAGCCACTCTTTTTTCAGTGTTACACCTGCAGTGGTTTTCGTATCAGCAATGGCACAACAAATATGTTCTTGTTCTAAATTTTCCTCAGTTAAAATTAAGAGCTTCATTAAGTAACCTCCTCTACATGGCGTGTTATGTGTTGTTAATATTTGTTACTACAATAAAAAACTCCTGCCAAACCAAAGTTGACAGGAGTTTTTCATTTTGGTGCAAGACTTGATGTGCTGCGTAGCGTCCGTGGTTATGCTTGCTATCGCAATAATCCCAAATTCCCCGTTAGTTTGTTTACTATTTTTTTTGGGCCGTACAAGCAAATACCTAAATAGTAGATGTCCGAACTTGGCAAACTGGAAAGAGTTCTGCTATAGTCTTCATACTCCAAGCATTTTTGAGCAACCTCGCTGAAATCTATAACAGTTATCTCAGAATAAGCGCTGCCAAACATCAAATCCCGAATATCTTTAATCTGCTGTCTACTACCATTTAAAACAGGAATTGTTTGCGCAGTAATTCCTCTATGTACGTTGCCATTAACATCTTGTATATCGCATCCTACAATATCCTGCTGAAACATTTTACTCAGACTGATTCCCAGCACTGCAGCGGTATTGGCTACTAGTCCGAGCGGAAGTTCTTTGTTGATAACCATGACGATCTTCACTATATCCCCCCTTTCTTTACATTTATTTTAGCAACCCAAAGCGACTGTGTATTGTAAAAAATTGACGACACTACGATAATGTCGTCAATAATATTACACCTTAAGAAACCATTCGCCACCTAGGTGGATGCTTATTACATAAACTTTTGATCCTTATCATGATTAGTGAGCTTGCGCCGACGGTCAATTTTGCTCACCGTAATTAGGATATGCAATTCTGGATTCAGGACTTGCTGAATATGCGCTAGTCGTCTACGGCTAAGTCTATGTCTACTAAATGCCATTGGAAAAAATTCACATTTTTCTATTTTATGGAAGGATTTATTTATGCTAACCAAGAACGTTGATTAAATGAAAGCACATATTAAGGGGGGCTTTAAAATTGTTCAGGAAAAATAGCAACAAATGGCTAGTTGGCTTTCTCGTGGCTTGTTCGACCTTCGTGTTTGCACCAACGGTCATAGGTGCTTCACCAGGACCAGCTAAAAATGTCATTGTGCTAATGACGGATGGAACTGGGACTACTCATACAACGATAACTCGCTGGTATAAGGGGGGGCTTTTGCCTCAAGATCCATTTATCGTAGGTGGCGTTCGTACCTATGGTGCCGACTCGATCATAACTGATTCTGCTCCGGCAGCCAGCGCCTTTGCTACCGGTCACAAAACAGATGATAAATTTATAAGCGTACTGCCGCCTAAAACAACGATTCCCGGCTTGGCACAGGTAGCTGAAGACTTAAAGTACAAACCGGTGGCCAGCGTGCTGGAAGGGGCTAAATTTGTAGGTAAGTCTACCGGCTTAATAGCCACCTCTAATATTCAGCATGCCAGTCCGGCTGCTTATTCTGCCCATTGGCCGGATCGCAGCAACTATGATGAAATCGCTGAGCAACAGGTCTATCAGAATATGGATGTGGTACTTTCTGGCGGGAAGCAATATCTACTGACTAAAGACCTGGGTGGGACTCGAACCGACGGGGAAAATCTCATTAACGTACTAAAAGCAAAGGGCTATGGATTCGTAGAAAATAAACAGGACATGTTGGATTACAAAGGAAAAAAACTCTGGGGCCTATTTGCTAATGATGCTTTAGATTATGATATGGATCGCCAATTGCTTCGTCCGGATCAGCCCTCCTTGGCCGACATGACGAAAAAGGCCATTGACATATTATCCAAAAATCCTAAAGGATTCTTCCTATTTGTAGAAGCCAGCAAGGTTGACTGGGCTTCCCATGCCAACGAGCCCATCGGTGTAATCAGTGACTCTCTGGCCTATGCCGATGCCATCCAAGTAGCCTTGGATTTTGCTAAAAAAGATGGCAATACCCTAGTGCTTTGCTTTACCGATCATAGTAATGGCGGTATGTCTATTGGTAGCAATAAAACTGATAAAACCTATTCCAGCACCCCCTTTGCCC
Organism: Sporomusa malonica; assembly: GCF_900176355.1. Lineage (GTDB taxonomy): Bacteria > Bacillota > Negativicutes > Sporomusales > Sporomusaceae > Sporomusa > Sporomusa malonica. The sequence goes on from NZ_FWXI01000012.1 coordinate 113,174, forward strand.
AGTTGATTGACCCGCTGAAAAAAGCAACCTTAACAGCCGAGGGTATAGAAGTTGTACTCGGTAGTAATCGAGAGTCCAGCAACATTCGTCAGATCGTAAGTCAATACTACGGAGTTGAAGATTTAACTGAAGAAGAAGTCCGGGCAATCGAAAAAGCGAAAAAAGGTGCTTTACCCAATGTGCTGGGGCCGATTATCAGCAAACGCTCCATCGTGAGCTGGACAACAACGGGGCATACCGGCGAAGATGTCTTCTTATATGCCTATGGACCAGGGAAACCTGCCGGCCTTATCGAAAACACGCAGTTAGCTTATATTTGCAGCACCGGTATGGGGTTTGATCTGGATCAAATAGACTATAAGCTATTTATAGAAGCCTCTGCCGCTTTTAAGCCACTAGGAGCCATTGTCACTATCGACAAAACGGACCCAGTCAATCCCGTACTGGTTATTGAAAACGGGACAAAACAAGCCAAACTCCCCTTCAGCAAAAACCTAGTCATTGTAAATGGTAAAACCCACGAAATGACCGGTATTACTGTTTATGCTCCCAAAACGGATAAAGTATATGTTCCTCGACAAGCAGTAGAATTGGTGCGTAACGCCTGGAAATAATTTGAAAAATCAACAAATAAAACGCCCGGCATTAGCCTGGGCGTTTTATTATAAATATGGAAATTCCCTCCTTCAATCTTAAGATTTGGTATAGCAAGCCTGTATTTTTGGGCACGCTATTAACAACTTATCAAAAAAGGGAGGGCACTATGAACCTAATTACAGTCGGCGATGATGCGCCGAACTTTACTTTGACTGATAACAACGAACAGTATGTCACGCTGACAAACTATCGCGGTAAAAAAGTGCTCCTTTCCTGGCATCCTCTAGCTTGGACACCTGTCTGCACCGACCAAATGCGTGCCTTGGAAACTAACTACCAGACCTTTCAAAACCTTAATACAGTACCTCTAGGATTCAGTGTCGATCCTACGCCCTGCAAAAAGATATGGGCTGAAGCGCTACAGTTAAAGATGGTGCGAATTTTAGCCGATTTTTGGCCACATGGCAAGGTAGCCAGGGACTACGGAATATTCCGTGAGCAAGACGGCTACTCCGAACGGGCTAACATCATTGTCGATGAAAATGGAAAAGTAATGTGGGTGAAAGTTTACCCTTCCGCACAGCTGCCTGACATTAATGAAGTTCTCAACATATTGTCATGCAATATTGGCACATAAATTAAACAGTCGATGACTAGAAACCCCAACTAGCTCATGGATTACCAAGTAATTATTCCGCTGATCCCACGTAATGCATTAGGAACTAATTCACACGCCATTACGTATTCTTCAGGAATATTGTGTAGTTGCTTGACACCAAAATCTACAGATGATTTGAATCCAAATTCTCCTTTTAGCATAAAATTACACCCCTGTTGTTAATTCAGTATATCATACTGTCTAACAATAGGGGTGTAATTCATCTATCTGCATAAATAGCGATTTCTTATTTTAATAAAAGAGCTAGATTGAATTGGTAAAAGCCTAGCCTAATGAAAGCAGCTAATTCTGACGAGTCTCTAATATCTTTAGAAAAATTGATTGTAAGGATTAAAACTTAAAGGTTGCTCCAACTGCAATTTCATCTTTATCCTTGCCTTGATCAGGCATAAAATTAGTATATGTAACATTAAGATCAACATTTGCAGCTAATTGATAACCAGCCCCCACTTGTAATTCATTAAATTCATCGCCGGCAACGAAAGAAGCAAAACCATCAAGTTTCGGCGCTAATGATCCCTGCAGGCCTAGCCCCAGATACATGGATGAATCACTATAGTCAAAATCCCGATTGCCAATTATACCTCTGAGATTGTTAGAAAACTGATACTGTCCGTAAATGTCTTTCATATCACCGTAGTTATCACGATCAATAGATTGATACCCAAGCGTAAAGCGGTCACCAAATTTATGTTCAATATAAACCGTGTCACCACTTAAGCCTATCGCCGTTTGTTCGTTGTTTAGGCTGTTGAGCGGAGCAGCAAAACTTGTGCTCGTGCTCAAAGTAATGAAAGCCCCTAAAATAAGTAAACTCTTTTTCATTGTAAAATCCTCCCCCACATTGTAACGGTTCCACCAAAGCTTTTTTCATCTTTGATGAAACTTTTAGGTAAAGTAATTTACCCGTGTAATTTTTTACCTAAGATTAGTTTACCTGGCAATCTTTAGATTTTTCTTAGAATCTGCTTTGCCATCATAATAATTTATAGAACCTGCAAAACTATTTAACGGCTTCACAGCAAAAAAAAGATTAGCGAAATTTCAATTCCACGTGTACTTAACCCAATTAATCGCGGATAGGTTTTTCAGGCATCACAGGCAAATACTCGTAACCATACTTCAAATTTATATCGCATAAATTGCTTTTATTTAGAAATGAACTTGATTGCCAGTACATTTCAACTGTCTTACATGATTATGACTTGTAATTATATTGCTTTTTGATATCGTCAATCCCTGCGTTGGTTATTTTTTCAAAAGTGACTTCATCCACTACAAGGTATGAGTCCCATACTTTATTTCTATAACAACAGTAGCCACAGGCCCGGCACCTGAAGGCTCTAACATGCGAACCAATCATAGTTCCTCCTTCTATTATATTCCTCTTCTCAAGTCATTCCAACGGTTTAAAGCTACTTTACGCATTGTATTCTTGACCTATCGCTTGGGAGTGCTAAGCAGGAAATATAAATTGCGCTGCATAAATGACTAATGTCAGTGTAATGGCACTAAAAAGTGTTGAAAGCATGACAGCCTGCGAGGCAAAATCCGGGCAACTGTCACATTCAACTGCTATCAGTGCGGTATTGACAGCAGTAGGAACTGCGTGGGCAATAAATACTGCCTGGGCTACAACGCCGGTTAATCCCAACAACTGGATATAGATGAGTGCCAGTAAGGGGCTAATTATAAGCTTAGTAAAAACAGAAAGATGAATATCTACATTTTTTAGATCGAAGTTAGTCTTTGAAAGTTGAACCCCTAATGTTATCAAAGCCATAGGAACGAGTCCATTCTTCAGATATTCTAAGGTCGGCCAAACTGGAATTGCCGTAATATCAATCTGCATACTTTTAAAAATAAGCACCAGTGGTATTACGTATATTGCAGGCATCGTCAAAATTGTCTTAATGGAATCTTTCATACTGCCGTTAGCCCTTCCGGCATTATAAAAGCCCAAAGTATTAACGGATATATTTTGTAGAATAAGAATCATAATCTGGGCAGTGATCGCCTCATTGAGATACGGCGTTTTTCCATCAATTACAAAAGGAGCACTGCCGAAAATAAGGGTTATCAGGGAAACTCCAATGTTACCGGAATTATTAAACATGATGGAATTCTTAAAAGCATTGGTAAGGCCTACATCGTATTTGCGAGCTTTTGCAATGATTCGTGCAATCATGTCGTTGGTTATAAGCAGCAAAACTCCACAAAGAAGGACTTTGAGCATATCCAGTTTAAGCTCTGTTGTATATAAATTCACAAAAATAAATGATGGTACAAATAAGTAAAACAGTAATTTACTTAAGCTAAATATATGTAAATCAAACTTTTTACTGAGTAAAAAACCTAAACTGATCAATAAAAATATAGGTATAATATTATGGCTCAATATGTGAAAAAAAATGGTCATGCTGAACAACTCCTATTCTAAGAATAGTAAATATGTAATGTATTTTCCCACTGTTTACATATTTAGTCAAGACTACTAGACTAGAAAAACAAGTTTGTACTATTCCCGCAGATTATTGACAAAGTATCATTAATTGAAATTTTTTTCAAATTTTTAAGTAATTCTTTGCATAATCCATTTCTCTTGATATTTTCGTATGGATAATCCCTCTTTCTCTTAGTTCTTGTATTCTTTTTCAGGAGTTGTTAACTATTACAAATGATATATTTCGCTATAACTATCCTACCCACTAGCTAAAACCATCATTTATCTCATATTAGCAAAGAGTGATTTTCTAAGTATTGAAGCAAAATTCGGTTTTAGCTGGAAAACCACAAAGCAAAGAACCCGCGAATTCGCGGGTTCTTTGCTTTTCCAGATTCATTTAGTGGCGACGATCCGCCACCTTGCAAATCCACCCATTTTAATTCCTTCAACGAGGACCGCCTACACGAAGCTGCGATTATGCTCCTGAAATCACCTCGACTGAAATTATAATCCGTATATTCGCTTGAGGTCAGCGGCGACGTCGGGAATGCGGGTGGACAGCTGGGGGATGGCGTAGCCGACGTAGATGGGTGAGGTAACAAACCGGGGCATGACTTTGGCGGTTATCTGGCCGCCTATATGGTAGAAGAAGATGTTGTAGCTGTTGCAGTGGCGGTTGAAATGGTGGAGGAAGTAGTGGGCGCAGATCTGCAGGTAGTCGGCCAGGAGGTCGAGTTGCCCGAGGTCGGCGAGCTTGATGTTGAGTTCAACGAAGCCGACCAGCGGCTTGTCGGCGATGGCGAGTTCAACGCCGCCGTCGCGGCTGATGACGATGCCTTCGAGGCTGACCGGAGGGATGTTGGCGGTGTAGTTGAGGTGGCGGAGGCCGATGATCTGCATGTGGGGGTGGCGAATGGAGCCGCCCGAGCTGGGGCCGTGATTTTTGAAGAACAGGACCGAGGCGAATTCGCCGCCGGCGATCATGCCCAGCCACTTTTCGATGCCGAAGCGGATGACCCGGTGGAGGTGGTCCTTTGGATAGAGCGACAGTTCAGATGCGCAGTCATTGGTTTCGATGAGGACGGTCTGGAAAGTGTCCCGGAGCACCGGGTATTTGTTGGCGATGAGGAGTATCGGCCCGTCTTCGGCGATGATGCCCTCAATTTCGTCGCGGCAACAGAAGGGGCATTTATGGCCGTTATCGACAACGGTCACCGGTTTTGTGCCGCCAATCTGGGTGTCAAAAACGAGGTGAGTCTGCCTCGAGGTCATGGCTAAGTCTCCTTGTGCGCCAGAGTGTCTTGCTCTTCTTATGACTATTTCCCGTATTTCCCGGGACGGTTCTTGTTTGCTACTTTTCTTCCGATCTTATTATCCGTGTCAAAGGACGAAGTTACTTACATCTTTTGTTTTTTTACATGAATCCAGCCTTCACTCAATCTTACTACCGGGGTACAGGGACGGGGTTCCGTCTTGAATATCTTCCAGGACACTCCCACCGTCTCCTGCCGTTTTCCACATTTTTTCAAGGTTATGATTGGTGCTTGCGTCATTATTTTTAGGGCAATATCTACCTGACAAGTTACAGTTCCGTTTACTGCTTTTGTTCGATTTCCGTAACACATTCGTTTTTGATCTTGCCAACCAGGAATTGTAAGGCATCGATAACATGCGGCCTGATATCGCCGCCAATCAGTACATACATTATATCATCACCTAGGCTAAGCTGGCCTTCATTCAGCCAAACCTTAATATAGAAGATGCCTTCCATTTTATAGGTTTCAGCAATCGCTGCATCAACTTTTGCGGCATTATATGCGAATTCCATTCCCTTTACCAGCGAGCCGTCATCAAGCCCCTGGCGAACCTGGGCTTTAGGCGTCTGGCGAACAACGCCATTATGAACCAAAAACATGCCTTCTTGTAAAGCTAATGGATGAGCTTTTGCTTCTTTGAGCCAATCATCAATGGATGGTGATACTTTTTTCATTTCCCCTTTTGTCATAAGATAACACGCTCCTAATCTATTTAGTATATATATTGGGATGACATAATGAAATAGTGGTACGGTCACGGGGAGATTCTCCGGTTGCGCTGCACAGGAGTACGATACGTCGAGGAAACATTCCAAATCCCGCTTTTGTTAATTAAAGAACATTTTCTGATCCCGTTTTCTCCTATGCATTATACTGATTAGCTGTAGATATGCTTTTTCAGCCACTGTCTAAAAAATTGCAGTTGTTGTTTAGTGTGGAAGTAGTGTTCTCCATGCGCCATTACTTGCAAATCACAGCCGAAGCGTTTTGCAAATGCTGATATTATATCAAACTCACATAGGTTATCTTCCGAACCATAGAGAATTGATGTTGGATTGTTCCAAGCAACAATAGGATGTTCTTTCACATAGCAGTAATAATCCCAATAGAGTGTTTGTCCAATAGGCAGCGAAACTTCTTTTTCTGTTTTTAGTTTATTCTCACTTATACTAAACCATGTCATCATATTATTTATGATACGTTCCATGTTTACTACAGGAGAGAGAAACAAACACTGTTTCAACGGCTCATGGTTATATGCTAATAGGCTAAAATATGCTCCCATGCTACAAGCAAATACACTTCTATTATCTGATAAAGATTGTGCATAACTCATAATGGTATCAAGGTCTCGGATACAGTTTTGAACTTTGCAAGCATAAGGTTCATCCTTCCGGTCACCATGTTCAGGCAAATCGAAACTAAGCACTTGATAACCTATTACTGTTGCTTCTTCTGCAAACACAACAATCGCATCGTCAGCCTTATTTGACATATTCCCATGCACTACTACGAATAACTTATCTGATTTGTCGCCCCACAAAATCGCAGGGATATTTTCTAGTTTCAAATTTCGTTTTTTCATTGTAAATTCTCCTCTATAATCTTATAGTTTAGCATATAATACAAGAACTCCTGCCAAATCATCCAATAATTTGGCAGGAGTTTTTTCGCCGTTATCAATATTGCACGGGACGATTCTTGCTTGCTACTTTTCTGCCGATTTTATTATCCGGCTAACTCTGGATTCACTCAACTCTACTAACTTCCCGATTTCTTTCAAAGACATCTTTTTTCGAGCACATCTAGGCATACACACCACTCAGCACATTCTACACTACACAAACTAGCAAGCAAGAACCGTCCCTCCGTCTCAGAAGCCGCATAAGACTCTCTTCTGCACTGCCAAAACTCAATAGATTAATACTGCCATACCAAACTGTTTTCTGATCCATAATTGCAAATTGCTGGTGTATTTTAGTTTAAAAGATCAGATAAAGCATTTCTGTTTTTGTCTTCAAAATCTTCGGCCTGTCGCGTCACTATAGTCACTGTTACCTTAGCACGTCGTTTGGTAATAAAAGGGCTTACTATCACAATTTCCTTAACTGCATTCACAATATCATTCATATATACCGGCAAAAAGTTACTCTTGTCAAAAATAATGTTAATAGAATCTGTGGGAGCAGTTTCTCCTTTTGCCCTATAACCAATTTCGGCATATCCGTTCAGCCGCTTATTATACATTTTTCCCAGCATCCGCACATGAATATCTCCATAATCATAAATTTGCACTTCGTTTTTATTGGCAAATAACCGGTGAAGTCGCCTGCATATTGCTGGAGTGTACCTTTCCATGAAATCGGCATAGCTAAAAATAAAGTGTCGAGTCGGGGCTCATCAAACCCATCCCCTATATATTTGCCTGTAGATACTAAAGTCAGCGGTTTATCCCCAGGCACACTGGCTATTGCCTGCATGATGACATTCATCAACAATAACCATGCCATAATCTTTCACACACTCTTTAACTTCCCCCATTCGGTTGAGTGACTGAATTACGGCTATGTCTATGATACCGCTTAAGTTATTTTTGCCGGCGCCTATTTGTCCAATAACGCCGTGTGTTTTTTTCCTGCCGCGCTTATTCGGCATATTCACATCGGTACCTGGCCAAACCTCATGGATTGCCAGAAATTCCGCCAGTCTTTTCTTTACAGTGCGACCAAACTGACTTTATCGACCAAAATAAGCGTATTTACTTTTCTTTCAGCAATCAGCTTAATAGCTACAACCAGCTGCCTTGATGATGAAACAGGTGAAATGGCTATAACTTTTGGTTCCATAGCTATTTTATCCTCCATTAGGTCATCTGCCTTTGTGCCAACTCACTAAATACTCCGCCCTTTTCCATGAGTTCCTCATAGGTACCGCTCTCGACAATGGCCCCTTTATCCATGACAAAGATCTGGTCGGCATTGATAATGGTACTTAGCCGATGAGCAATCACTACCCGGGTAGCCTTCAACCGTTCCAGACTCTCACTAACAATGGCTTGGGTACGGTTATCCAGGGCACTAGTGGCTTCATCAAAATAGATAATCCTTGGACGATTGACAATGGCTCTGGCGATAAGAATACGCTGGCGCTGCCCGCCAGAAATAGTGGATGCTCCTTCACTGATCAGAGTATGCATCCCCATAGGCATTTTTCGTATATCCTCATCTAATCCCGCCATTCGGGCAGCTTGCCAAGCATCCTCAAGCGTCAGGTCTAATGAACCAATAATGTTATGGAAAATATCCCCAGACATTAACTGACCATTTTGCAGGACAACCCCTAATTGAGATCGCACCGACCGAATATTAAGTCCAGCTAAATCCTGATGGTCATAAAGGATAGCCCCTGCTTCCGGTTTTTCAAACCCTAACAGCAGGCGCAGCAAGGTAGACTTTCCGCTGCCGGATGTGCCAACAATAGCAACAAACTCTCCCCGCTTAATTTTCAATGACAGGTTCTTTAAAACCAGTTCCCCACCAGGCCGATAACGGAAATTGATATGACTGATCTCAATATCACCTGTTAAATCACCAGGATTCAGTTTAGCCTCATCTACTTCCGGCAAAGCCGACAATATGGGTTTCATCCGATTATACAAGGGAGCTATACCCATGATTGACATCGACGACGACGCCAGTGCAACGGCACCACTAATCACGGCTGTCAGCGCAGCATTGAAGGCGAGAAAATCCGCCATCGCCATGGGAGTATTGCTTTTGGCCATAGACATTATCATATAATACACTACAATGGATACAATCGCCGGATAGACAGCGTTAAACACCGTCTGCCAGGCGGTAATTTTCCTGGCTTTGAAGGCAACGGCTCGTTGCTCGCCAAAATCCTGTGCCCACAAATAGTAGGCGCGGTTTTCCGCACCAGCCACTTTAAATTTGGCAATTCCGTTAATAATTTGTAAGACAACCCCTGATATTTTACCTTCATAATGGGTCAGCTGGGTTTTGTATTTGATTTCAGTCCGGCTAAACAGCAAGAATATTACCACAAAAACCAGCACTAAAGCACAGGCAATCCACGCCAGTTCGGTATTGTAATAAAATAGCAGCGCAACATTACACAGTGAAAAAATGCTGGTAAAAATCGTAGTGAGCACCACTGAGTTCAAAATCTGTCGAATGGCATTAATGCCGTTGGCCCTTACCGCCAAATCGCCTACTGTAAACTCACGAAAAAAGGTAACCGGCAGACTCAGCAGGCGATCCCATATGGCTGCTTGCAACGTAGAATCAATTCTGGCTTCGGTTCTCACCATTGCCGTACTGCGAGCAATTTGGAAGGCTAAACCAGCAATAGCTCCAGTTATCAGTAACGCGGCCATCATACCATGCTGCTCGCGGTCAGCGCCGGGAATGATATCCTGGAACATAATACCAGTCGCCATTGGTGTAATCATGGTCAATAATCCGCCAGCCAGCCCCATGAGTACAATCATGCTAATATCCTGTACAGTGCAGCTAACAGTCACAAACCGGAGAATATCACCTAAGGTCAAGGCTCCTGCCGGCAACGGACGGTAAAACATAATGGCTTGGGGATTCAGCGTCCGGGCCAGCTCCTCTGTCACTACCGTCCGGCGGCCAGTTGCCGGATCAACCATTTCATAGCCGGTGACATCAATTGGTATAAGGGCTACAGGTCTCTCCTCCTGAGCGGTAAAGGCCAGCAACGGGGCATTGTCCCGGTAGTACCAATCCCCCCGCAATAACACCTGCCGCATACGAAAATGAGACGCCTGAGCAATCATACCCACAGCATCATACATACTCTTCCCAGCAGCCTTCGGTCCAAGCTTGACCTGAGTGTTTTCCATCCCCATGTGGTGGCAGACCATTTGGCATGCTGCCAGTAAGGGAGAAGACTGATCTATTTCAGCCACCGGCTGACCGGTAAAGGATGTTAATCGTTTAAATGATTTATGCACCAGACTGGCATCATGCTTTAATCGGTTAGTCAATCGGACCCGGCCCTCGCGATCGTCCTGCTGAATATTGGCTTCAATAGCAGTCAGCGCCAAGCGATGGAAACCATTTACGGTTTGCCATAACAGGTTTGCCTCAGGGTCATTGCTGAAGTCGAGCAAATCCTCAGTCAGTACAGCCTGTATTTCCGTATCCTCTTCAGCCTGCAGCCATGTATTCCCGGTTAGCGGCAACCAGCCGGCTGCCGGAGTAAGCTCTATTTCTTCCTGTCCGCAAAATAGAAGCCTCCCGTGTTTTATTCTCACCCATATGATTTCATCATCCGGGCGTACTACGCTGCCGGTTGCAAATTTCATTTCCTGTCCATGAGTGATTGTCTCAAACCTGGTAGGCGCTGCGCCCTTGATCACACCAGCCAACAAACCAAGCACCCAGCTCTCGACCATAAACAATACTGGCTCGGCGAATAATTTGTCATTACGAGCCCGGGCAGTATTCAGCAGACCTGGCTTTTCCCGTTTCATCAATTCTGTTCCCGGACTGCCTGACACTAACAGGCCTAAATGATCCTTACTGCTTGCAGCCAGACCAAACAGGTTCTGCCCGCATTCTGCCGAAAATAAATGCCTGCGGCGTCCCCAGGGTTGGCCGTTTTTCAGGTAAACAGCATAAACTTCCACGGTACCAGACTGGACAAACCACACGGCATTATTATCATTTAGCAAAAAAGGCGTATTGGCCCCGATTTCAATCATTTCCATAACTAACCATCCGCCTTTGCACTGGATTTTCCGCTTGGTTCATTGGTACCGATCAACTGCCGGTATAAACCATCGCTGCTATATAACTGCTCATGGGTACCACGCTCTACCACCTTACCTGCACTCATCACAATGATTTCGTCACAATCCCGGATGGTGCTTAACCGGTGGGCTACAATCAGGCAGGTACAGCCCCGCCGCCTGATACCTTCATCCACTTGTTTCTCTGTTAGCGGGTCAAGGGCACTGGTCGCCTCATCCAATACCAGCACAGTTGGATTAACCGCCAGGGCACGGGCAATCTCCAGGCGTTGACGCTGGCCGCCGCTAAAGTTGCGTCCGCCTTCATCAATCTTGGCATCATAGCCGCCAGACAAAGCAGCAATATCTGCGCCAATGGCTGCGTCTTTGGCAGCCTGGACAATGTCCATATCAGGAATATCGGTATTCCATAGAGTCAAATTATCACGCACCGTGCCCTCATACAAGCAGATATCCTGGTCAACTACGGCCACTGAATTACTAACAACGGCCCGGTTGATTTGTGAACGCAGCTGCCCATCAAATAAGATTTCTCCCGCCCAAGGCTGGTACAACCCAGAAACTAATTTGGCAACAGTAGACTTACCGCTGCCTGAGCCGCCAACCAAAGCCACCCGCGCCCCAGGCTTGATGGTAAGATTAAAATTCTCAATTAGCGGCGGCTCCAAACGACTATAGCCAAAACTAACATTTTTCAGTTCAAGATAACCCTCCAGCTTTGCAGAGCAGGCATCCTCGTCCGCAAGAGGCAGAGCCGCCGCCCCCGTCTCGGCTGGATAGCGCAGTACATCATCAAGGCGATTTAAGTCTCCTTCGGTTTCCTGCAATGCACCGCCCAGATTGACTAGGCGGTTAAAGGGTTCAATAAAATTAGCCATCAACGCCTGGAACGCCATCAGCATCCCTACCGTCATCTGCCCATCCATCACTTGGAAACCGCCTACTGCCAAAATAATTGCCGTATTAAGAGTAGTCAGAAATACCGGTACAGCCGCCATGAATTGGCCTGATAAAGCAAATCTCATTTCGGAATTCATTAGTTTAGCCTGATGACCAGACCATTTTGCAAAAAAATCATTTTCATTACCACCTGCTTTGATGGTTTCGATGATTTGTAAGCCTCCCATAGAAAAAGCACCCAGCTTACCCCGATCTTGCAGGAGTTTTTTGTTCTGCTCTGTTCGCCAGTTGGCTACATACCGCAAATAGGCCATATTGATCATCGCAACTAAAAGACCCACCGCTGTCAATACTGCATTATATTGTACTAAAAGCAGGAGAAAAAAAGCCACCACCAGTACATCAATAACGGCAGTTGCCAGTGATCCGGATATTAGTGTGGCCACCTTGTCGTTGATCTGCACTCTTGAGCCGATTTCACCAGCATAACGCTGCGCAAAAAACTCCATCGGCAGCTTGATGATATGTCCAAAAAACTTCGCTGAAGAAGCAATGGCCAGCTTGGCTTCCCAGCGGGTCAGGCACCATTCCCTCAGCCAGGTCAGCAGCCCTTGGGACAGCACGGTAATGCCCATCCCCACCAGGACAGGCATCAACCAGCCTTGCCGTCCGTTTGTCAGAATATCGTCGATAAAGATCCGTGTAAACGTTGGCAGCACCAGACCGGGAATAACCAGGAACAGGGCGATCAGTGCAATAAAAACCATCGCCTGTTTCGATGCCGCCAGCCGCGGTTTCAGTGAATTAATCAGGCTCGGCTTGGACCCGCTTTTTACAAAATCCGGACCTAGCTCAATGTGTAGAACAATACCCGTAAAGGATTGGTTAAACTCCTCATCTGTTACTATACACGACCCGCTGGCTGGATCGTTTAAATACACTTTCCCTTTTCCAAAGCCTTCTAATACGACAAAATGGCAAAAGTTCCAGTGGATAATTGCGGGAAATCGAATCGTACGCAATGCTTCTGGTTCTTTTCTGGAGCCCCAGGCCTTCATGCCGTATTTACGAGCCACTTTTAATATATTGCTAGCCTTGCTGCCGTCCCGGGAAACCCCGCACTCGATCCGAACTTCTTCCAGCGGCAGTATTTTTCCATAGTAGGCAAGTATCATTGTCAGTGCGGCGGCACCGCACTCCAAAGCCTCCATCTGCAATACTGTCGGCACTTTTGCTCTTTTTTGCACTACACTCACTTTATTCGCTCCGTAATAATTGATTTAATTGTAAAAATACCATAGTAATAGGTCGCTGCCGCTTTACGACCACTGAAGCACTGCAAACCGTCCCACCAAGAATCTCCTGGCCTGGCCCAGTGAGAGATGTCCAGAGGTAACCACTGGGTGTCTTATCGGGAATCAGCTCTGCCCGCACTTCAATCGGTGCGCCATTGGATTCTTTAGAAAATTTTTGCACTAGCTCTTTACTCCCTAAAGCCTGCTGCATTTTTTCCGACGTGACCGGATACTCAGATACTGATGTAATTTTACCTACAAGAAATCCATATTCTTCCGACCGGACGGTGGATGGGGCAATGTGCACCTCCAGACCAGGACTGATTTTCTTGCCGTCTTCTGCCGATAGATATAACACTGCTGCCAGTTTGCCACCCTCTTCACCCGTCTTGACACTGACTAATGACGTACCAGCCCTGATAAAATCGCCTTTGACTGCCTTTACCTCAACCACCTGACCACTTACTGCACTTACTACCTGGGACGCTTGAGCCAGTTGCTGCTGCAGCTGCTTTTGCTGTACCATTCGCCCTGCGTTATCAGGCTGATTCTGAGTTAGAGCCGTTTCACTCCTTAGCCGCTCAATCTCAGCGGTAATAGAAGGCTGGGAGACAGTGGCGATGACTTGCCCCGCACGAACAATGCTGCCTGGTGCCACATAGACCTCAGTTACTTGACCATCCGCAGTATGAACAATATTGGCAATGCCACCAGGCGTAAGCAGCATGCCTGTGCTGTTCACCTTAACCACAATGCTGCCGAAAATCCCCCAGAGAATGGCTGCCAGAAGCAGCACACCAAGGGTAGCCAGTGCGATCCAGCCACGTGGACTGGTGACGGTAATTAACTGATCAAGCTGATCAGGCGATGATATCTTGTCAAGTGCTGCCTTGCGAAATAGTCCCTCATTCATTATTACTTCGCCCCTTTACCATATCAATCATCATCCCATCACTGAGCCCCTCCTGCCCGTGAGCTACTACCAATTCTCCGTCCTTTAGCCCCTCAAGCACAATTGTCCAGCCATCGCCGCTATATCCGCTTCTTATCGTGCGCAGCCTGACACATTTGTCGCTGTCCACTACATAGACCAACTGTCGTCCATCCCTGACAATAACCGCCTGCTCAGGAATGACCAGTGCGTTTTTGACTGGAGGACCACTGATCTCAACCTGGGAATAAGCCCCAGGTTTTACTAATTGATTAGCGTTATCTACAGTAATTTCTGCCATCATATTACCTGGCGGCAGCCCCGGGCTAGCCGTTACCGCCGTTATTGTTCCGCCAATCCGTCCACCAGCTATGCCGCTTATAGTAATACCCACTGCCGCCCCTTGCAGCAAGACGCCTTGGTAGGGCATCCCTATCGGTACCATTGCCTTCAGTGCAGCTATATCACCCAGGCTGACTAGCGCTAAACCGGGCCGTGCGTATGAGTCTTCTTCTACATAACGTTTAAGAACTACCCCCGCATGTGGCGCAGTAATATTAGTACTCTCACGCTTGAGCAGTAATTGTTCTAAGGAAGCCTCTGCACTTGCCAACTGACCGGCTGCTATCTCTTTTTTAAACCGGGTGCCCTCCACGGTCCGCTCGTCAATAGCATCTTTGGCGCTTAATAATTGGGCCCGCTTTACATCACTCTCAGCTTGTTCTAAACTGGCCCTGGATGAATATACACTACCCCTCGCCTGTTTTATCTGGGACGCTAATTCCCGGCTTTCAATCACTGCCACCAATGTACCGGCAGTAACTTTATCCCCTTGTTTAACCATGATATTTTCAATCAGACCTTCAGTCTTGGCATAAACATCGGTATTCCATCCTGGTTCCAAGGTTAGAACAGTCCGTAATACGGGCGTAACATCACGTCTTTCTGATGGTGAAAATAGCAAGCCCGCTCCCGCTGTTTTGCGCATTTGATTCAGATGTGCATTACTAGATACATTAATATACACGCCGTAGGCGACAGCCACCAATACCATAAAACAGACGGTGATAACAACTAAAACTGCATTTTTGCTCATAAGATCTCCTTTGCACCTTACTTGTAACATTCCTAATATACCGCCATCCCTGCTCCTGGCTGAATTTCAGCCCAGATGTGACCACCATGTGCGGCAATAATTTCTTTAGCGATGCTAACCCGAATCATTTAAAATCACTTTCTATGATATCTATATTTACCTTATATTACAAAAAACCTGCCAAAAACCCACGAAATTTGCATAATAGTCCCAACATCACAAATAATTACAGTTGTCACGAACTCGCGTGTAAAAAGTAAAATCCTGCAACAATTCCCAATTGAATTTCTGCAGGACTTTTCGCTCGTTTCCATGCGTCAATGTAACTCTCCAACATTTCGCACATCAACCTAAATATACGCTGAAAATAAAATCAAATGCTGGTAGCTCATTTTTACTAACAGGTTTTTCATGTTCTCGGAAGACAAATTCAGTTTTTCTGCTATTTCCTTGACGGTAAATCTTCCGGAATACATCAATATATCAAGTTCTGTTTGACTGAGTGCCTTACTATCAAGCTCAAAAATATTTTGGATTCTTTGGATAATCCAGGACTTCTGCTCCTCTTCGTTGAGTTCATGCCATTCTTTTAACAAACCTTTATATGCAATGAGTTTTGAATAATAATGAAACAGTTGCTGATTTTTGGCATAAATGAATTTAAAGTAGCCGCCTGCAATGCCATAGCGCAGTGCCAGTTTAAAATCATCCTGGATGCGCGCCTTGGGAATAAGCCCTTTTTTAAACTGTTCTTTCATTTTATTAGAGACTTTGGTAATAAAACGAGAACGCCCCATGCAAATTTCTGCCAGAGAAAGCCCCTTGGTATGGTTTACCGGAAAATCTTCAATAGAAGTAATATACTCCCTGTCTTCCAGTACGATATCAAAACGTTCAGGCTGATTGTAAATTTGCGTTCCCGGCAGAGGCATGATAAAGGTCGTGGATATATCAAGCATGCCTGGTGCCATATTCAGAAGTTCCATGACAGCCTCTGTTGTTGTCTCCAGGGTTTCTTCTGTTTCAAAGGCTCCGCCAATAATATAGTTTCCGGTTAACTGGGGCAGCCCCTCTCTATAACAGATTTCTACCACTTTTTTAATGTCCTCCGGCTTGGCCTGTTTGCCATAAGCCCTGAGCACCGCTTCCACTCCCGACTCCATGCCAATCTGCATGCGTACCATACCACTGTCCATCATTTCTCTGATCATTTCCGGATGTTTTACCAGAAATCCGGGGTGTCCTTCACAAAACCACACAAAGTCATGCTTTTTTCGAAGTGCTTTTAGTCCAGACAAAAGCTTCTTCATTCTCACTGGATCTGTTGTAAATGTATCATCGGTAAAAAACAGATAGCGGGGACGATGACTGTCTTTTAATCTCGCTTCAATTTCCTTAAGCACATCTTCAACCGGGCGCATTCTTAAGTTCTTGGAATTACCCCCTTCAAAACAGAAGGCACAACGATAGGGACAGCCTCTGGCTGTGCTCACCGCTAACAGCGGTCTTTCCTCATAGTTAAGTACATCTTTGTTTTTGGGCAATTCGTACTTTGAGAAGTCTTCCAGATAGACATAGTTGGCATTTTGATCTGGCCGGATTTCACCCTGGACAACGACCTCTCGCCCCTGCGCCTTTGCGCTTAACCACTCTAACAGGGTTTCTTCTCCCTCTCCTTTTAAAATGGCATCTGCCTGATAGGTCTCCAAATCTTTATCCGTCATATGCAGGGTTTGGGGACCTCCCAAAACCACATAAAAAGCATGTTTTTCTTTTAAATGCTTACTGATGGCAGCCACTGCGGATTGATTATCAAAGTCACAGTAAAAACAGACCGCAAATAGGCAGTCTTTCATTTTTTCAATGGTTTTCATCACATCGGTGGCAATGGCTGTATAGGCTTTTGCAGCAAAACCATGAGCATTGAGTTGGGCCGCCAGGGTTAAAGTCCCGAGATTTTCAATCATTTCAAAGGTTCGTCCCTTAACCATTCGCTGGGTATAAACCAGTAAAACCTTGGGTTTATTGTTCATGGTTTCCCATATAAAATCCACTTATTTCCCTCCATTTTATTCAGAGACCGTTCTGCCTCACTATAAAAATTCGGGTTTTTCCCTTGGGTGTCCAGCTTCATTCTCCCCTGTTGCAGCACTTCTTTTTTGGAAAGCCGTCCATTACATAGCTTTAACAAGGTATAATCCAGTTCCTCCAGCTCATGATTGAATATTGTTGGTTTTTCTCTGCTGACATCGGTATATAGCCATAACTCAAAGGTCCTGTGAACTACGGCCTCTTGCTCAAGACTGCCCAATTGATGATATAAAACGTACTCGCCGGAGGCTCGCATTTTCCAATATTCATTATCAATGGGTATATTTTTGTAGACATAATCATTCCACCGGGTAAAAACCCCATATTGCCTGCCTAACCGATAGGAATCCAAAATCACAGCTTCCGGGATTTTTCCGGCAAAATAGATGTCACGCATTTCATTCTGAAGCCGCTTATTGGCAGATAAGCGAAGGTTTGTCAAATCAATAAAATCCAGTTCCCTGGTTCTGGACAGGGGAATGTCTTCATTGCTGCAGTCAATAAGGTCTTCATAAATTTCCATGCCAAAATCCCCTGGTCGAAGGGTAATGGGAGTTTTGGGATAAGGTAAAAAGGAGAAATAGGCAGTTTCAAACTGGCCTGGTGCATTGTGGAGCAGCTCCATAATCAGGTCTTCCGATTCTTTAATGGTGTCCAGGGTCTCATGAGGCCCTCCCAGAATGATGTTACCGGCAATGCCATGTATTCCAGCTTCAACACAGTGGTTAATCACATCCACTGCCATTTTTCTCGTTATTTTTTTGTTGTAGCTTTTTAGAACCTGATCGCTTCCCGATTCCAGACCAAAAAAGATTTTTTTAAGACCTGCATCTGCCAGATTCTTTGCCATATCCCGCTCTTTGTCAATTGTGGAAATGTGGGCGCTGGCAAACCACACAAAATCATAGCCTTCCCGGATTTTTTTTACTTCGTCGCAAATCCGCTTGACCCGCTTGGCATCCAGAGTGAAGGTGTCATCTAAAAAGTTAATGTACTTGATGGCAGGATTCCGTTTAAAATTCCCCCGGATCTCCTCCATAAGACAATCGACCGAATGACGGCGCACCCGCTTGGCATTGGCGCCTTCATAGCAGAAGGTACAGCCAAAGGGACAGCCCCGCCCTGTTAATATGGGCAGCAGGCCATAATATTTATAGTCGTTGGTCAGGGTAATATCCGGCCAGGGAATATCGTCCAGATTTTCCGGCGGCTTTCGTGCAGGCGTTTCCACCAAGTTTCCTTGTTCATCAAGGAAACTAATCCCTTGAATGTCTTTGAGGCTTCCCTTGTTATGCACAAAAAAATCCATTAATTCCAGAAGGGCTTCTTCGCCTTCACCGATACAGGCGGCTGCAATAGAAGTTTGTTTTAAAAAACCGGCATCCAGCCCGACGGTTTGAGGACCGCCTGCCAATAAAACCACCTCGGGAAAAAGCCTTTTCACTTCCTGCGAAAAAATCTTAACCCAATGAATATTGTTAAAATCGCAGTAAAAGCCAATGATTTTGGGGCTATTTTCCGTTCTCATCAGTTTTTTCACATAGGTAAGAGCTTCCTGGGCATAGCCTTGGAACATGTCTGCCTCATACCCTTTGCCTATTAATAATTGGATCAGTATATTCATTCCCAGGTTGCTCCCAGGAATATAGCCACTAACATAGCGGTGTGATTTAACCAGTAATATATCCATCTTCCACTCCCCCCTTGGAACTACTGACTGACGTTACAATCCATGCCAGGCACTTATCAGCAGTCAGTACTTCGAAGGGGAAAATCCCCTTCTTTTGCTACTAAGCTCTGGCTGTTTGTGTTGCTGTAAATGCATAATCCACGCCAACAATACTTAACCCACCGGCAACCTGATCCAGTTGCTCATCACTTAGTGGCTGGCTAGCTTGTGCTTCTGTAAAAGCAGCTTTGAATTCCTCAGCTGTACAACTGTAACCTAATTTGGCAACAACTTCCTGGAATTCTGCTTCCGTTTTGGCTTCATTGATCTGTTTGGCCAGCGTTTCGTCTGTCAGGACTTTGGCTGCCAATGCTTTTGCACCATCAATACTCATATTTTTCCTCCTCTCCCGCTTATTTTGGCTAAATCATAAAATGAGTCAGCCAATAGTTAAAATTAAATTGATATAGAATATCAACTAATTTTCCATGAAACTCTGCCTGGTTTTTGTACGGAGCTCCAAACCTTGCATAAAGTTCGGTTTCAATATCTGCCAGATTTCTTTTACCTGCACAGCGTAAAAGAAGCTCATATTCCAGCGGTGAAACAGCCACCCCATCCAGTTGGGGGAACCCCCCGGCAAATGTCATAGTTCGCCACAATTCAAAAGTTCTTTGTGGATAATCTCTGGAGAAATCCAAGGCTGCATCAAAGGCTTGTCCCTCTTTTAAGTAAAGGGCATAATAATATTCATAGGCTCTTTGATTGGCAGAAATTTCCTCGAACCATCGACTCCTTATTCCATAGGTTAAGGCAGCATGAAACTGTTTCATCATCGCTGCTTGGTTTAACTCATGGCGTTTTATCTTGTTTTGCATACTCTGCCGGATGACCTTATTCAATTCCTGGCGATCTCTCATCACCTGATCCTGACTGCGTCCTGTTGGTGTCACAAAGGGATAGTCATCACCGCTAAGACGACCGGCTTCGTCATACAGCTGCAAATTGAATTTTTCCGGATTCTCAACGATCTGTGTACCCGGATAGGCTCTTAAAAATCCGGTGATGATGTCGATGACCCCTGGGGCCTTGTCCATGAGGGTTTTTATGAGTTCTGCTGTTGCCCCCTCTTGCTCCGCCGGCCCTCCCACAATAAAGTTGGTGGCAATCTGTGTCAGGCCGCAGCCGGCAGCATAGGATATAAATTCAATGATATCTCCTATCTTCACATGCTTGTTATAGAGATCAATGACCTGTTGGTCACCGGACTCAATGCCGATCTGAAGACGTACGAGTCCGGCATCAATCATGACAGGCAGGATGTCCATCCAGTTTTTAATGCCTCCCACATGGCATTCACAATACCAGACAATATCCCGCTGCTGTTTGATTTCTTTCATACCCTGACAGAATTCTTCCATTCGCTGCCGGTTTATGGTAAAGGTGTCATCCATGATAATAATATAGTTCAAGTCAGGGTTATTTTTTAAATTGCGTTTGATTTCCGCCAGCACCAACGGAATACTTCTCAGCCGCACTCTCTGTTTTCCAGGGCTGGGAGCACAGTAGGCGCATTGATAGGGACATCCCCTGCCTGTAAAAATCAGCTTGCCGTAGGAATGGTTTGTATGAAGGGAAGAGTGGTAGGCCGGCAGCGGCAGACTGTCGATATCTTCAATGATTTCCGGGGGCTCTGTTTCAATAAAAACTCCAGCTTTTATAAAAGCCAGCCCATTAATGCTGCTTATATCGCCCTCGCCCTTTAAGATAACCTTCAAAAGCCTGGGCAGCGATACTTCCCCTTCACCTTTTAAAACATAATCCACCCGGCTGTCTTCCAGAAATTTTTTCTTTAGCCCAATGCTTTGGGGGCCGCCAACAATAATGGGGATATTCCATGCTTCTTTGATTGTTTTTGCCAGACCGGCAATGAGCTGAACATTGTCAAAATCACAGGAAAAGCCCACTGCTGCCGGTTGATTCTTTTGAATTTCTTCCAGGAGATTATCCGGTTTCCCATGAAAAACCAGGGGCTCAAACCCGGCCGCTTCCAGCGCCCCGGCCAGATAAAACAAGCCCACATAATCATGGACACTTGTTTCATATTTTTTAGATATATTACAAAGCAGTACTTTCATCTTAATCCCTTTCGCTAAAACGGAACTACAAGCAGCCAGTATTTTTTATCAAAAGCCTTTAAGGTCTCAATGATCCGTTCCAGCAATGCACTCTGACTTTCGCCAAAGGGCTTTCCAAACCGATTGTAGAGTATGCCGGCAATGGCTGCAATGGTGCATTTACCTGTACAGTATTTCATCACTTCATATTCAAAGGGCGACAAGGCCTCTCCCCACAAAACAGGATAACCCTGGGAGAAATCCACATCCCGCCACATTTCAATCATTCGCTGCGGCCGCCAGTTGGGCAGCTCTGCCGCGTCCACATCCACAATGCGGCAGGCCGCCTCTCTGGCCAGCATGGTATAGTAGGCCGTCAGCGTCGGCTTGTGATGCGCAATAATATTAGTCCAATATTTGGGACTGTTGGCAGCCATGGAGGTTTTGTAGCATCTTAAAATCTCCGTATGGCTCAGTTCCCCGCCGATGAGCATGCGCTTAACCTCATCCACAAAGCTCTGGAGATACTCCTGATAGGCTGCCATGATTTCCCGCCGATCCATTTCGGCGCTGGCCATCAAGGGATAATCAGAAATGCTGCCCAAGCCTTCTTCATCATAGATAGTTAAACCGTATTTTTCGGGATGCAGTCCAATATCGGTCATAGGATAAGGCATCACAATGCTGGGGGCAATCTCCATCATGCCCGGGCCCAATCGCAGCAGTCTGGCGCCAAAGGCCTTGTTTTTTTCAATATGCTCCCGGTTTTCAAAGGGCCCCCCAACCAGCAGAGCCCCAAAAACCTGCTGCACACCGGCATCATAGGCGGCTCTAACCACTGTTTCGACCATTTCCGGGGAAATATTCTTCCGATATATTTTCAGCATCTCTTCATCCGCCGTCTCAATGCCGATCTGAAGACGGTTTAGTCCGGCTGCCACCATGTTTCTCAATACTTCTGGCCGTTTGCTTAACGATGCCACATCAGCCTCACAATAAAATTGGAACGGCCTGATTGCCTGAAGCGCCTGTGCTTCCCGGCAAAAATCATCCAGCCATTTAGGATTGGTCACTAGGGTATCGTCACAGAATTTAAAATAATTGAGTTCCGGGTATTTTAAGAGGAAATACTTCATTTCGGCAATGACATTTTCCACACTCCGCTGACGCATGGGGCGCTTCAAGGCTCCTTCATGGCAGAAAACGCAGTGGTAGGGACAACCCCGGCTGCTCATCAGATAAAGGCTGGTAAAATCAATGGGGGTAATGCTTTTATCATAGGCAGGAAAGGGCAGTTCATCCAGATTGTCAACAACCGGACCTTCCCCCCGGTCAATGCATTCATTATTCTCATTAATATAGAAAATTCCCGGAATGTCATCAAGGCTTTTCTGCTCTTGTAAGGCAGTAAGAACCGCAGCCATGGCCAGCTCTCCCTCACCCCTGATAATGGCACAGGCCTTGGCATGTCTGAGATAGGCTTCATCCAGCGAAATAGCTTCCGGTCCCCCAATCAGCACAGGAATGCCATACAGTTCAGTGATAGCAGCACTGGCCTTTTTGACCACATGCTTATTTTCAAAATCCACCGAAAACCCGATCCCGCAAACTTCATTGAAATGAAAGCGTTTTAAAAAATCCATAACCTGATCTGGCCGGCACTCACACACATAGGCATCATAGCCTTTTGCACCAAGATAGCTTGCCAGCCCGTAAATACCTAAAAAAGCACCATTTCTGCTGAATCCGGCTATTTCCATGCCAATGGTTGATAATTTAAAAAGAATTACCTTGTTCTTCACTGTATTCTCCCATGCTTTTTTCCGATTCTCCCAATCCTTGTCTGCCTCTTTGGCCTTTATGGCTCCTGACAACACACACATTCCCATCGATTCCAATTTTTTAAGGGTTTCCAGCAGATGCAGCTTAAATGCTTCAACATTCGCAAAACTCTTATGGTAGTTGTCGAACAGTATTTCCGCCATCTCATCCACGCTTAGCTTGCCTGAGGTATATTTTAGCACCTCGAATTCAAAGGGAGAGTACACAAACCCGTTTAAAACCGGAATCTCGGCTGCCAGCTCTTCGGTCAGGGAAAGCAGGGCAAGGCGCTGGGGATGGGTAGCAAAAACGTCTGCCAGAGCATAGTCTTGGGTAAGCTTGTCCCCGCGGATCCGGGCCTTGTACTGAGCATCGAAAGAAGGGAAGCGTGAGTAGACCAGACTTTGCCACATACCACTGAGGCCGTATTTTTCGCTAAGTTCATAGCTTTTCAGAATTACCTTGTCTGTAATCTCTCCATCATGGAACATTTTTCGCATCATTCTGGTATTTTTTTCAAAAAACTCATTCCTGGCAGCACAAATTTCCTCAATACTGAGTTGTTCGGTTTCAATAACAGGAAAATCACCCACCGAAGTAAGAGCTTTTTCATCTTTTACAAAAATTCCGTAGGCCTCAGGATTTTTGGACATGGCTGTTTCGGGAAAGGGCATATAAAATGTACTGACCACTTCCATCATACCCCGGCCTGCCTTAATCATGTCACTTACCATATTAAATGTATAGTCCAGGGTTTCCCTGGTTTCCAGAGCCCCTCCGATAATGATATTGCCTACTAGCTGGGGAAGCCCGGCTTCACTTGAAATATCAATCACCTTGAACAAATCTTCCTGCTTAATCTGTTTGTTATAAATATCAATGATATGCTGGTTGCAGCTTTCAATCCCGATTTGCATACGCACCAGGCCGGCGTCAACCATTATTTTTACAATGTCCGGATGCTTAAGAATGATGTTGACATGGGCATCGGCAAACCATACAAAATTGTATTCTTTTCTCAGCTCTTGCAGATGTTCGCAAAAGGCGCTCACCCGTTTCTTATCCAGGGTGAAGGTATCATCGCCAAAAAAAATGTATTTCACATTAGGATTCTGTTCCAGTCGGCAGCGAATTTCCTTCATCACACTTGCCACACTGCGCCTGCGAACATTTTTGCTGTTTCCGCCTTCATAACAAAAAGAGCAGCCGAAAGGACAGCCGCGTCCTGACATGGCTGCCATATGGTTAATTCCCTTATGCTGTGAAGATTGAATTTTACCTGTAATAATGGGCAATTCATCCAAATTTTCAATGGCGGGATAGATGCCGTTGTCGTAATAGGTTCCGTCTTTCCGGAATGAGCACATGCCGGGAATGTCTTCCCATTTTTCTTCTTTTTCATGTTCAATGGCGTGGATGGCCTCATCCAGGGAGAACTCGCCTTCCCCTCTTAGTATGCCGTCTGCCTGGCTGTCCCGCAAAAAGGCTTCACCCAAACCGACAGTCTGGGGACCACCCACAAAAACGGTGGCGCCATACCGCCTTTTTATTTCTTTAGAAAAACTCTCCACTGCTGACTGATTCTCATAATCGCAGTATAACCCCACCACCGTGTTGTCATCACAACCCATGCTTTTCAGAAATTCCAGACCTTTTAATAATTCTCCTGAAAAGACAGAGACCTCACGCCCTTTGCTGGCCATCATTTCTGCCAGAGACATATGGCCAATGGGCTCAATTTGGGTGATTGAATGAGTCCGCGTTCCGCGATGTATCAGCATCAGTTTCAAGTTAATCGTTCTCACTATATGCCTCCAAATCCTATTTTTTTATTGACTTAAAATTATTTTAAGATTCCATCTTCCACTTTTATCTTTCGTCGTAATTATAACATATCTATCCAATTAACTTGTTAAAGATTCCTTAAAGAAAACTCCAGCAATTTGCCTGTAATATCCTTCTTCTTCAAGTTTCTCACAAACAGCATCTATCACATTGCCTTCATATAGCATGACTAAGCCTCCCTCTATCATGGTTAAAATCTCTTTCCATAATTATTGTAAATATCCTCCATCCTTGACCTGAAGATTAGCAAAAATACAATGCCAATCCTTTGAGGACAATGAGGGTACTTTCTTCTTTACTTTAAAAAATGACAAAAAAAAGAAGCCCTCAAGCCCTGAAAAATCAAGACTTGAGGATATAACAGACTCATATTTGCAGCAGGTTACTCATGGTTGGTAAACCCGGTGTAGAATCGGAAATTGTTTCTACCTTGTTTTTTGGCTATATACAAGGCCTCATCGGATTTCTTTATCAAATCATCGACTTCCTCACCATTTTCTGGGTACATCGCTACGCCTATACTAGCAGTCAGCCCTAGACGATGCTCTTCAATAATATATGGCTGGCGGAGTTCCTGCAGTATCTTTTGCACCAAGCCAACTGCCTCTTCTTTACTGTTGATTTCCCCAAACAGCAGAATAAACTCATCCCCACCAAATCGAGCGACAGTATCCACTTTGCGCAAAACCCTCTTCAGTCGGGCAGCTGCCACCACCAGCACCGCATCACCAATATCATGACCCAACTCGTCGTTAATGGTCTTAAAATTATCGAGATCGAGCGACATCAAGACTAGTCCTGTTTTCTTTCGCTGAGCATTGGCCATCGCATACTCGAAACGATCAAAAAACAACCTTCTATTAGGCAAGCCAGTCAGATAATCGTGCGTGGCCATCACCTGCAGTTGCTGCTTCATTTGGCTGCTCTCGGTGATATCGCTAATATTTGATAAGATACACTTTGCATTATTGAGGGTAAGTGTACTCGCAGAAAAAAGGCCAGTCATGATCTCTCCTGATTTTTTCCGAAACTGAAACTCAGCCCCACGTACCTCATATCCTTGGGACAGCTTATCAATGACTGTTTGCCGGTCTTCTTCGCTTATCCAAATACCTAAATCAATGATTCTCTTACCAATAGCTTCATCATATTTATAACCTAAAAGGTTCACGAATCCGTCATTAACCTCGATGATAGCTCCATCATATAACTTTGTAAGCAATATTCCATGCGGTGAAGAATGGAACGCGGCAGCAAATTTTTCTTCCTGAGCTTGAACTTCTCCAAGCAAGCGCCGTGTCACCATCAATATAATGCTGACAGTAAGGCAGATGCTGAGTATGATATACATAGTGATCGCCATGGAATCTGCAAAGCCGGATTTGAAAAAATCGTTGGTCTGCAAAGGAAACAGCATAAGCAAGATCCCTCTGACCAAGCTCACTACAACATACCCGCCAAGAACCAGACCGGTGATACGTGTGATCGGGCGCAGATTCAGCGCAACCTTCTTCAGTAGTAACCAAGACCCTTGCGATTTAATTATCATAATGAAAACTGACATAATAATCTCTCGCATGGTCATGCTCGGATCGATAACGGTGTAATAATTCACCGCAACAGCAAAAATGACCAACAAGAAATAGTTTTGCCTGTGGCTTCTTTTTATTCCGGCAAAACGCTCCAAACCCATCAATAGGACAACCGCGCCAGTTAGTAGCAACGCATTCGCAATCACACTCGCTACAAAAGCTGGTATTTCCGAACGCATAGCGATTAAGAACAAACCTACCGCATGTAAAATCGTGCTAGCCAGCCATAATGATATGCCCTCAAAGCGGTCTTTGTATTGATGCCATATAATCGCAATACTGCCAGCATTAATAATAGTGACAATGAAGTTTAGTATAATGAGTGTTCGAATATCGAAAACCATAGTTACCGAGACTGCTCCTTCCGTCAATATTATGACTATTGTCAAGACCGCTTATCAAACGCTATTCTCTTAGCGAATACAGTATAATCTCTCGGTCCTTCATCAAACCTAACAATCAACTAAATTCCCTAAATTACATTCTACCATAAATTACATCTTTAAATATGCAAAAAAATATTGATGGTACCTGAATAAACTAAAGAATGTTCGTCCAATAATAGCCATTATGTAGAAACCCTAGAACTCGTGGCTTCTAGGGTTCGCTTTGTCTTTGTATTGCTTTTTTTGGCTTACAGCCTCAACAAGCCTTTTGTTGTCGTTTTCCATTGGTTCCCGGCTTAGTGATGATAACTTTCTCCTTAGTGATAGGTAAGAGACACCTACGTCCGCATTGCCGTTTGGGTGCTCTTTTCCCCCACTTCGCACCGGACTGGACACTTTCGCATCATCCGGCGCTCCATCATGAATGTCTACACTATTTATGCAATTTTTCTCGCAATCGCAAAATCTTTTTCCAAACTTTTTGCCCTAAATATTTATAGTCATTGGTGTCATGGACTTCGGCGTGGCATTCCCAGTGCACTGTTGCTAAATTTGGAACTCTGTTGAGTTTTTCCAGCGGCAAATTGACAGTGACATGATGGAAGTGCAAGTTATCTTTAGATATTGAATTGCCACAGACCCGACACCGAAATCTATCCCTGTTTAAAGCGTACGCCCGGTTAAGGAAGTATTCGAAGTTATATAGGTCATCTTGCTTTTTAGATTTGATTTTTACCGTGTGAATGGTGAGGATATCGTCATCACGCGGTTTCCTTAATCGTTTTTGCGTGCATTCCTGGTATAGGTTTCTTCCCGCGGAAGTGTATGGAGTTTCTTTTTCGTTTTTCAGCTTTATTTTCTGCCATTTACTGAATCTGAAATCGGCCACACCGATCATTGAATTGCGGAACCGTATGGCCGGTATCGTTAATTTATACTTCTGGTGCAGTGTTGATAAGTTACCAGTTTGATTGGCCTGAACAAATACCCTTTTAACGCCTTATAGGCCGCCCACCTAATGGTACTCGCATATTTTGCCAATGTAGCGCAAACGAAGGTTGCTACCTGATAGTATTGGATAATTCCACGGATGGTGGAATTGATGTCATTGATTTCCCGAAATACCGCTTTGATGTTGTGGATTGCCGTCTGAATTACAGTTTCCGACGTAATGATTTCATATAACCCTTTGATTTTCGGTGTGTCCTTATTTCCTATGATCTGCCGAGTATGAATGTACATCTTATCAAGCAATGATTGGAGTTCTATTTCTGTTTTCGGATAGTCAAATTGTTGTGCCATGTCAACCACCTCCTTTTGAGAGTGTTGCCTGGGGTTAGCCAAATTAGCGCAGCGGCTTCCTTGACGATTTGCATAATGATTATCAGTTCATGACTATGCCCCTTCGCTCTGTGGATATTACTCCACTTCTTCACTACTATGGGCTGCAACCCTTCCCATTCGGCAGGCATTTCCTTCTGCTTTGAGGTATCGCGGTTCCCTCCGCTTCGCATCCTCATGGGAAGTTCATCTGTTCCCTACGTTTTAGCTTTACATACTGCCTTAATCTCCCTCTGTAGCCCGCCAACCGTTCTTTTATCCATAACCGGAGGATGCAAAACCCCATTCCCTTAGTGGAATGGGACAGATAACAACCGATACTCTCTTTATCTGCAATTGGACCCCATATATTGCGGGCGAACACCTTCTGTTTCGGTGAACTTTAGCTTACGAGCTTTTCATCCGAGAGTTCTTGCCAGCACCTTTGGTGCACTATAGACTTAGCAATTTTATAGCCTCCCGCGTATTTCGCTAACCATCGCAGGTTTCTTTTCCGCGCCTTCACCGAGCTTTGTACGCTATACCAAGGAATGCACAGCGCACATCGGAGGATTAGAGTGAGTTGCCGGTTTTCAATCTCATGCGAGAACTTCCCCCGCCTATTAAACGTAGAGTTAGGCCTTCCGGTAGAAGGCCCTCCATTTTTATTGTACCTTTCGGCACAGATTGTATGAAAACAGATCGCGCGTATCAGGTCTAACAGCGAATTTTTATCTAGACAGGAGTGCGCTACACTGTTCCAAACAAGTCCACTGCCACGGGCATGGAATTGCTGAAATCTTTTCCTCGCATACTCCCACCCATCTCAATCTACTCAAAGAATAATTCGTGTCAATAACACCGTCCCTTGCCACACTTTACAGACAAGCCGCCTTGCATTCTCACTTGCACACTATGCCTTCCCCTCACTAGTTGTAAAACAAAGAATGCTATCTACGCATTAGATGGCAGATAGCAATTCTCGACTTTTAGAAAAGTATAATATTGTTAGTATTATTCAAGCTCCATTGATAATATAGGATAATTTTTTCCTATCGAATCGACCGGGGAACGACTTACTACCTGAAAACCCATGTATTTGTAAAATCCAACAGCCTGGGGATTTTGTTCATTAACATCCACCTTTTTTACATTTAAATCTTTTATAGCGTATGTTAATAGCTTTTTTCCTATTCCGTGACCTCGCACGCAGGCATCAACGAAAAGCATTTCTACTTTATCTTCTACGACTCCTATAAAGCCATTAATCTTTTGGTTTTCATCTCGACTGCAAAATAATTCTACAGCATCAAAATACTCATTTAAGATTAGCGGCTTAAAGTATTGGATATCCGCTTCCGTAACAAAGGTATGTGTTGCCCTTACTGAGTTTTCCCATATAGTTATTAGTTTTTCATAATCAATTTTAGACGGCTTTGTTATCATTTTATTTTTCCCTCTGTCTCGCTATTCAGTTGGCCTACTTCTTAATTAAAGGCTTTTAGCTGTTACCAATGATACGGTTCTTCGCTTATAACTTATTGGGGAAGGACTTATACATGCCCTCACTGCCTTTTGCGGGCGAACCAACGATTAAAGCAATGGCATTACCTTGAGGAGGCATGCTTTTTGTAACCATTGGCCCGTAATAAGCTGTTACTGGATCACCTGGCTTCAAGTCCTGAAACTCAATTGGGGTAACGTTTTCTGCGCTTACAATATTTGTGGTGTCATTAATATTTAAAACTATATCCTTATAAGAACCTTCGCCTACAATCCTGATTTGTTTACTGTTAATTTCTTTTATTTCGCCCTTTGACGAAATACTATTAGCAATTTCCCCATCCGTTTGATTAGCAACGTTAGTAACCGATTCACCCGCAAACGCATTAATGCTATCGCCACATGTCATAGATGATGCCATAATCAACGTTGATTGTGACTGCCAATTAGTACCTGTATATTTAAGTGTGGTTTCTACTTCGGCTAATCTGTCCGCTCTATAAGCACCAGAAAGACTTTGCATACCTTTTAATTCGTAGACTCCATCATTATCGATATCAATCGGTTCTAATTTGATAAAAGGAGCAGACATTATTTGCGTTTCTTTTTGAACTTTACCCTCTTTATCATAAATACCTAACCGCAGATAATCCTCCCGGCGCGCACTTACTCCAATGGTTAGTGTTGTTCCATCGGTTGTATCGGTAAGGGCTACCTTCCAGCCATCTATAAACTTGCCGCTAATGTTATTGGCATTGTTATCTTTAATGCCGAACAGTTCTCTCGGCTCACTACCATTAAAAGATACGATATTATGATATGACCAGCCACCGCTGCCGCCTGATGCTGTTTCTACATAGACGTCAGCTATTTTATCACCCGTAAAATCGCCAGCGAAAAGATGTGGCTGATAACCGCCTACTTTATCAAGCCAATAAGTAGTAAGGGACTCATCTGCGCCGCTTTTTACCGTAACACTAAGATCTTTAGCAGCAGGCAAATTAGACGGCATTTTATGGCCAGCAAGATATATCTTATCGGCTATGCCATCACCAGTTACATCTACTTCAAGAGTATCCAAAATGTTATAGTCGTCAGGTAAGTTTATTTCCGTTGCCGCAATAGCTGGTAGGAGAGTTGGTAAAGCCTTCGTAGCACCGACAACTTGTCCATTGCTATTATAAACAGGTTTTGGTATGACGCTCGCATTCACTGGTAGCATCGGTGTAATGAATGAGCCTAGTATAATCGCTACTATAAGAACTTTTATTTTTTTCAACGTTTCAGGTCAACCTCCTTCTTCATTATTATAAACGGTGAACAAAGCAAAAAGTAACTGCTTCGTTCACCGCTGCTAAAAACATTTTTTGGCTAATCATCAAAGCAACTGAAGGGACGATTCCGTTAGCCAACTCGCCGGCTCATCTTTACACCCTAAATCATAGTTCAATGCTGGTTTGAAAAACAATTACTGCTCGCCCGCCAATCTGCGCCTCTACTGGCTCCCCTTTTTCTATCTTGACTTGAACTTCTACAATTCCGCTGCGGCCAATAGCCGTCCCTTGTTCCCCTTTAAACGCAAAGGAACCTTCACTATACTTAACCAAATCATGCTTTACAAGATATGCTCCAAGAGGACCGTTAGCATTTCCTGTTACAGGATCTTCATCAATACCAATCGCTGGAGCAAACATTCTTCCATGTGTTAAAACCCCAGATATCTCACTATCTAAAGTGAAAACAAAATAACCATTACATCCAATTAACCTACTCAACCTGCTTAGTGAAATCATATCTGGTACTAAAGAATCTAATTTCTTTCTTGATTTAATTCCAATCATAACTTTAGAATGTCCTGTTGATACAATTTGTATAGGACAACGTTGATCAAGGTCTTCCTGATTTAGCCCTAATGCTGTCACTATATTATCATGTTCTTGTCCTATAAATGGTTCAGAAAATTGTATTTCCCCCTGCTTCATCATTATTAAATAACCATTTTCATCTTTGATAATTTCAACTGGCAAAATACCAATGCCAACTTTGTGCAGTACCTTTGAAGAAACTGCATTATTTATCATAGCCCTCACATAATGGGTGGCAATCGTAGCATGTCCGCAAATCGGAACCTCCACAGTTGGGGTAAAGTATCTAATGTAAAGATCATGGTCAGATCCTTGTGGAGAAAAAACAAATGCGGTTTCTGAATTATTCAATTCCCGTGCAATAGATAGCATTTGCTGTTCTGAAAGGCCATCCGCATTGATTACCACACCAGCAGGATTACCTTTAAATTTCTCGGTAGTGAATGAATCAACTTGATATAACTGATATGTTTTCATCTAAGTGGTTCCCCTCCCACACATATTTTTCAGTCTAACTATCTATTGTTGTATTTACCATTAACAACTAGGCTCCTGCAAAGATTCACGCTAGAATCCTTGCAGGAGCTTTTAGCTATAAGAGATGGGTACGGTTCGCCGATCGAGTATAACGGAGAATTTCAAATAAAGACTCGCAGTAGAGTAGAGGCCTACCTCACGGCGGCCCCCCTCTCAGAACCAGGACGGGCCCTATTAAGGCATCCGGCTCTTCCACAGCGTTCACTTACAGTTAGCCATATATATTCACATAGATTCTTGCCTTAGCAAGTGGGAATCGCTCCTCGATCTTTGCAAACCCATCCCAGTTCAGGCTCTTCTTCTGGCTCCTTCGATTGAGGATCTTAAACAGGTTGCGCCTTACGACATATCGGAATGCTTTGATTCGCTGGAGGTTGTCAGTAATACCGTAATAGCGAAAATGGCCAATTAGTTTGGCGTTTGCCTGCTTAACAAGGTCTCTTATCTCGGTATGCATATTCTTGTG
>NZ_FWXI01000010.1 GCF_900176355.1 Sporomusa malonica
ACTGCTATATCGACTCTTTTTAGGCATGAAAATACTCCCCTTTCGGTAACAGGTTTTATTATTTCTCCTGTCTACCTATTGGGGAGCATATCATTGGACACTGGCGGCTTTGTCAATTTGGTTGCAGTGGGGCATGGTGCGTCACCTCCTGTGTTTGAATATAAAAAAACGCTTTGTCAAATTTTTGTCACAATGGAAATTTATAATAAACATAATCATTTTGGATATAGTGGCGAAAAATTGTATCATATGCAGTCAAATAATATTGCGGAGTATCAGTTAGGAGACTGACTAATGAAAACAGATCTCATGCTGGAAAAGGAGTACTCAATATGGTGATTACTTTGAAGGTTACTAAGGTTCCACCGGTCTATCCTAGTCAAAGAGTATTTATGCAAGACCGGTTTGTTGATCGAGAATACTTGCCGTTGAAAAAGCCGAGAGTATCTTTTAAGAGTGTTCTTGAAAAAGAAATGCAAGGGATAGTAAGTAAATAGCTATATATTGCTTGGCTTTCTATACTACTGGGCATAATAAAAGCGCCTCAATAGGAGCTGTATTGAGGAGTTAGCCGAGCGGACCTGAAAGGCAAAGAAAAAAGAACCCGAAGGCTCTTAGTATAGTTGCGTTACGATATCCGCCCTACCAATATTTTTAAGTTTCTCCTTAGCTTCCGTTACTGTTTGCCCAAGTTGAGTTACCTTTGTCGTACCAGCCTTAGTCAATACATACTCCCCATTGCAATCGACTATTTGCTCCAACAAATCTCTACTCATCCAAATAACCGACTTCATATTTTACCCCCAATCGTTTCTCTTATGATTAACTATTGGGGGTAAAATATTCAGGTTATGGAATAACTGCTGCCCTTTATCTATTTCTCTTGCCAAGTCCTAAAGGTTTTGATTTTATGCAATAAGCCTTTAGCATCCCCATCGAAAGTCAGCGCCCGATCGTCCACATACACAATAGCCGGCGGCTTATGAGACAGCACATCATCTACTCCAATATTGTGCCTATCTAGCCATGCTTTGACCGCTTCTAACCCGCCTTCCTGAAAACACCTAGTCGACACAACAACGACTTTATAGTGCTTACGTATGTCTATTATTGCTTCTTTAATTCCTTCAACCGGTAGATCGGGTATTACATCTACCCCTTGCCATTTACTTGTGTAGCTATGAATTACCCCGTCAAAGTCTAATACTATTGTTCGAGCCATCGTTATCCCCCCTACATACCTCTATTTGCCGTCAATTCTGACTCAATTAACGGACCTTGGTCAATTGATTTTTGGATCTGGCGACGAAGATCAGCGTTCTCTTTCAATGCCATTAAGTAAGCTTTTGCCAGTTCCGTTCTATCCATATCGCCAACTCTCGTAAAAAGCTCGTCAATTTCGCACATCCACAGCCCCTCCCTTCTAGCAGTTACTGGCTTTCAATAGTAATAACATTTAGTATTGCCGAACTTGTAGCAGCTAAGTCTTCAGTTGTAGTACTACTTGGAGAATGCCCCCACTCCCAAATCCGCTGCATTCCCTTGGTTAATCTCAGGTATACATGCTTTTGCATAGGCTGGAAGGGAAGCACCTGCATGTATGGCTAATTGTCCTCTGTATTTCGTAGGCCACGAACGGGTTTCTATCGTCTTGAACCTCCGGACTATAAGTTCAGCCCACGGCTGCAGGATTGTTATGGCTCTCATTAATATTCACTCTCCTCAATATTTTTGTCACACATTTGTCATGGATTTGGGGTATACTGGTCATAAAACCATATAAAGGAGATGTTGTATGAAAAAGCTTACTTTCTTAATGGCTATCACGTTTGTTCTAGTTACGTTATCAGGAACTGCTCTTGCTTGGAGTGATCGTTCCGAAGGACACCCAGATCAATATAATTCTACGCAAAAATGGAATCATTTCTCGGACCTCTCTGAAGACCACCCATTTTTTCGTTTTGCTAAATTAAATGGCAAGCCCGGCTTGTATGTCTGGAGTGACCGTAACGACGAACAACTCCATATACGAGCAGTTAATAAGAACTCCTGGGGTAATCAACATGTGTACTCTGGTGTGATTCAGACTGATGGAAAATTCTATAACATTGAGGAAAAACAGCTAGAGAACGGCGATTACGTTAAATTGGATCGTGAGAGGAACACCATCCGTTTTCGTTTTACTGGACGCGGTATGGATGGAATTGACTTTAAAGTTAGAGGAGGAGACACCGTCGACTTTGACTTATATAAAGATGGCAAGGAGATGCCAACTAAAGAAATCTGTATAGGTAAAAAAAGCTGGCATCCCTGGCACAACAACTTCTATTTTGAAAGATAGTTTCATTACGGGCGTTTAATTACGCCCGTCTTTTATTTTTACCCTTATCCCAAGAAAAGGAGTATGCCTATAGTCTGCGCTAAGTCTTTGGCTATTTTCATAATGATATTCCACTCTTGGGCCCCGCTCCGCCTACTTTGACACAATTGTTCTGTACAAGCATCACCCTGCATATGATGTACCGGGGGATGTGTATATGACATTAGATTTTTTACTTGGATCAGGCTCTTTGCTTATTAGTGCTGTCTGTACAGTGCTACTAATCTGGTTAATATGTATTTTTACGCCAGGCCATTAAGGTCTGGTTTTTGTTTGGACGCTTACCGCACTATCACTCCGCCTGTAGCAGTCGTAACCACCCCGGCAACCGGATGGCACTTATTCTTTTTAACGATAAGATTCCAGGTAGACAACTCCTTTCCACAATTTGTACAACGCACTTAATCAAACCCTTTACTTGTCCAATTTCTAAATAAGCCGACTTACTCGGCCTTAACTAGCAAACTAAGCCTCCGCTGAAGAACTTTAGTTAAATCAACACCCAGATTAAGTTTTAAACGCTCATTGACGGGTAAAGAATTTCATGCAGCCCAGGCGGCTAGGTGAAAACCTCTGAGGATTATCTCCTTCTCCTCTTCCGTCATTTGATAATTTAATAAAGGGATTTTTTTCCTCCTGTCGAAGTGATTTCTATATCAGCCTGCCATTTCAGGTTGGAGGAAACTATGTCAAGTGCTTTGGTCAGGTATACGGATACTGTCCTTATCTAGACACTGGCTATCCAATCTCAGTTCGATACGCAGCGATTCATTCTTTAGGACTATATTAGATAGGCCGTGGTTTGTTCATTTTTAGAGCCGGATCAAGTATGTAGGAGTGTAGATATGATAACGATTAAAAATATCGAGCTCGCGGATTTAGAGCAATATGCCGCATTATGTGAAGAACTGTTCGAATCGAAAACAAATACAACTCGCTTAAAAACTATCTTACAAAAAATATCTGCTAACCCTGACTATATTCTTATTGGCACAATAGATGCTGAGAGTCAACAACTACTTGGCGCAGTAATGGGCATTGTATGTATGGATACTGTTGGGGAGTGTCGCCCATTTATGGTTATTGAAAATGTTGTTGTCAGTCAGAAGAGCCGCAGGCTAGGAATCGGGAAGAAATTGATGAGCTACATAGAAGATCGCGCCCGTGAACGTAACTGCTATTTCACTATGTTTACATCCACTGCTAAAAGAAAAGAAGCTCATGCATTTTATGAGTCTATTGGCTACCCAAAAGGCGTTGTTCAAGGATTTAAGAAGTATTTATAACCGGCAGTACCGAGCAACATGGTGGATATTAACTTATAAACGACTAATATTCATAGAGGTGTTCTCCATGGCACTAACCAAAGAACAAAAGAAAAAAATCTATGAGGAAGAACTCGAACGTAGTAAAGCCCGTGAACGTATTGAGGCAGAACGTGCTCGAAAGCAGCAGCCAAAAACTTCACGTGTTAAAGATTGGATTATTGCCCTAGGTTTTTTGCTTATGTTATATGTGGTGTTTGGTGGAGGTAAGTAAAATTAGGGGGTGCGTGTCGTGCCAAAATCTATCCTCCACGACATTCTAATCTCAGCCAAGAAATCTACCAATGAACCACAAAATACTGCCTACTTGACAAACAAAGTTATGATTATGGGCTCAGTATTGTTATTTATTTCAGCATTTATATTCATCAAAAATCATTCAATTACAGCTCTCATATTAGGAGTTTGTGGCATTGCCGTATTGATTGCCGGAGCTACAAAAAATGCTACGACTATAGATAATACAGCGCAAAACATACGCAAGCTATGCGGCAATTGCGCAGCTAGGTGCGAGTCAGATTGGACTTATTGCGCTCAATGTGGCTCTACTCTAACTACTCAAAGTGATCAAGGTTGCCCCCATTGCGGAATGAAGACTGAAACTGATTGGAAGTTTTGTGCACATTGTACTAAGTTACTTAATTAGCGCACATTATTCTCATATTTTTGTGCCTTGAGCACAGCGAAAGAAATGATGGTTTTTATGGATGAAATTGAATTAGTATTACCAAGTAAAGATCTCGAGATGGCAGCACTCGAGTATAAAGAAGAGCACTTTGATAACCAAGAATATGAGCTTCATGGAAGTTCTCTTTTTGACAAGACAGATTCATATGATGATTGGCTAGAGCAGTTAAAAAACAACTCAAATGAAACTACAGTAAATCCCGACTGGGTAGTTTCAACCACAGTTTTTGCTATTCGCAAACGCGATAGTAAGATTGTTGGTATGGTTGATATTAGACATACTTTAAATGAGTTTCTGAGAACTTATGGCGGGAATATAGGTTATGGTGTGCGGCCTTCTGAACGGAACAAAGGATACGCTACTGAGATTCTCAAATTAGCTTTGAAGTATTGCAAACAATTGCCTTTGCAAAGAGTAATGCTCGCTTGCTATAAAGACAATGCGGCTTCGAGAAAAACAATCATACATTGTGGAG
The DNA here is from genome assembly GCF_900176355.1 of Sporomusa malonica. Lineage (GTDB taxonomy): Bacteria > Bacillota > Negativicutes > Sporomusales > Sporomusaceae > Sporomusa > Sporomusa malonica. The sequence continues at coordinate 4,869 of NZ_FWXI01000010.1, forward strand.
GTATTCTAGAAAAAGAATTCGTATATACAGATGGCAAAACTATACAGAAATTCTGGATTGACCTATGAAAAGCAAGCATAAAGTAAGGCTCATTAACAAATTCAGCTTCAATAATTAGGCAGTATATTAAAAATTGGAGGATATATAACATGCGTAAATACAGAGTACTTGAAGTAAAGAAAAAAGGTATGCTTGGAACATCAAGACTTGATGGAGAACGCCTTGAAAGTATTCTTAATGCAGAAGCGAAAGATGGCTGGATCTTTGATAAGCATATTTCAAGTGAAACCTTAATTCTTGATAAAGACACGGTTATGCTCATTTTTTATAAAGAAGTTTAGATTATATAACGAGTATACTTATAAGTCTGGTAGTTGGTCATGTGATAGCTCCAGGGCTTTATTTAGCCACGCCTGAGGCACGAATATGTGAATTGCTTATTAAGGCTGGTGGCGCCGGTGAGACGGTAGCTTTGAAGGCTGCTTTTATATCTATTACTATGAAATGAGGTAATTGACTTGTATCATACCGCCACAAGTATTAATTCGGAACAGTTACATGAGTTTATCAGCAAATATCAGCATCAAGAAAAATTCATGGCTTTTTGCAAAGACTGTCATAATTATAATACCCTTTGGTCTTGCCCTCCTCTGCAATTTGATGCTAATCAATTGCTACTAGGCTTTAATTATATCTACATTATTGGTGTCAAGGTAATCTATGATGCAGAAACCATTGAGTTAGCCAATACCAGTGACAAAATCAAAGAAATTACCACGCAATCTTTACGAGAAGTAAAAAATAAACTATCAAATATACTGCTTGACTTAGAACGCCAAATTCCGGATAGCATTAGTTTAGCATCTGGCGGATGTCACATATGTCAGCGTTGTAGTAGATGTGATAATCTACCCTGCAAATATCCTGAAAAAATGCGTCATTCTTTAGATGCTTTTGGCTTTGATCTTACAGCAATTACGTCCGATTTACTTCAGATAGAATTAAAATGGTCAAAGGATAGCTTACCTGAATACTACACATTAATTCACGCATTGTTAACGAAACATTCTTTGGGGGATATGTTGGAGAACATAAGCATATAGCTCCCTAGCACAATAAACCTAACGGCCAGAGTACGTAGGCGATGGGTTTGGGTGCCGAGGAAGTAGTAAAACTTACTATTGGAGGGATTATTATGTCAAAACCTTTGAGTTTAGCGGTACCGGCTTTGGTTATCTCTGGTTAGTCATATGGACTTATTCTGCTCAACAAGAGATGATATTAAAGAAGCATTACGCCGGGAAAAGGAAAGCATAGAACAAAAAACCCGCGAAAATTTCGCGGGTTTCAATTATTTCCGGATTTGCATGGTGGAGGCGAAGTTCATCGACCCCCTGTCCATTGGTCTAAAGAAATCTTAAACCCTTATTTTCATAAGAGTTCAAAGCATTTTTTTCGTTAACTGTGATACGGTTCTCTAAATCATTGTAACAGCAAAATAATTTTCTTTTAACTAAGTAGCTAAGTCAAGCCTGACCCTAGTTTTTTGTTCTAACGCCCCCGATACAGTACTCGTAGATAAATACTCATTAAAACAATGATTACGGCAACTACCACTGCCATTGATAAAGATTGGAACAAGACATTGCCAAAATAGCTAAACGCGATAGCACCAGGCACACTGCCCATCACTGTTGCCGAAACATATGGCCAAAATCGCACCTTCGACAATCCGGCAAGAAAACTAACAGCATCCCATGGTAAAACGGGGGCTAGACGCATAATCAATACTGTTCTGAACCCATGCCTCGCTGCCTGATTATCTAGCTCGTCAAGTAGTACCCACTTAGACCAAAAACGCTTGAGCTTATCACGCCCCAGCAGCCGAGCTACTCCAAAGCACAAAGCGGCCCCGAGGGCTGTACCGATAATTAGGTATATTGCTCCCCACAGTGGCCCGAACGCTAAGCCGCCAGCGACGGCCAAGATAATAGCTGGAAAGAAAAAAAACGGGCGAAAAACATTGCATAAAATATAGAGTAGCGGGCTCCAGTATCCTAAGGACAGAATCGTGTCACGAATCGTCTCTGTTTTAAACCGTTCGATGCCGAACTCATGAACATATAGAATGCCTAGTACGATAAAACCTGCAAAATATCCGGCTGCTGCTGGCTTAAATGCCGTTTGATTGTAGTATCTCATAAGGATTAATTATAGTCGCTATATCACTTAAATGTAAAGAAGAATATTGTTTTAAATAATTTTTAGATACCCCTATAGAATTAAAACCACCTTACATAAATACCTGGCAGATTCCCTGTTGGATATTACTATTCTTGACAATCTGCCTTACACGAGCAGTAATGTCAAGAAAACCTTCACTTGGTGTGTCCAAATAAAATCTTTCCATAACATAACCTCACAATATGATCTGTTGACTTTGACTTTTGTAAATTCGCCCTATTTAATGAGTCGGAGACACTTTCACTTGACTCACTAAATGTGAAAAATCCTTTGCTTTAAATTCAAAAATTATAAACCCTTCATCAAATCCTTCGGGACACGAGTAAATCTTTGAAACAAAGAACTCTAAGCCATATTGGGAAAAAGTACTCCATAAATGGCAAGGTAGTTCTTCTAACTCCTTAAAGGTTATTAAGAACTGCTCATTATATTGCCCTTCAATAAGTTTCTTTCTCCATAGACTATCTTGACTAATTTCTGTCACAACATCTTCTAAATATTTTTCATGGAGTTTCACTGCCATAGCAAATTTCATTATTGCCATTTCCTACTTTCTTATCAATGATGTGTGTCTTTTCAAATAGGTAATTCCAATTTTTCGTTAGAGCATCATACACATAGTACTCGATTCTTATTTTATCCTATTTGTCAAGTATAGTTACTATTTTTTTCTGAAGTCGGGTTTTAGCTGGTGGAGAGAGCACCCTAAAAAAATAAACCCGCTAATTATCCTCGAAAGTAAGCTAATTAGCGGGTTTATAATTCGAAACAGCCTTTTAAAGCTGTTATGGCAATGATACTCTCATTCCTTGATTGATACTCTCTGAACTACCAGAAATCACTTCGCAAATAGAAATTTTCTCTTTTACAGATACTACGCGAATGCGAGCTCTCTCTGTAACCATTTCATCGAGGGCCTCACCAGTAGTAGGATCTCTCAATACCTCAGCCGAACCTACTATAAACTCTTGATCCATTCTAACACCTTCGCGAGTTCCTCGATTAATATATATCTGTCCATTATTATTCATAACAACAGCGCCAGTCCATCTGATCTTGGGTAATTGAGTGATCATCCATTCTACACCCTGTGAGGCAGCATTCTCAACAGCCTTACCCAGGTTTTGCGCACCATAGTTACCGAATACTGCCCCACGACCGCCAACTACCATACCGCCTTTTTCGGCTTTTCCAATAACGCTCTTAGAGGCTAAAACCTGTCCGGTACCAGCCTCTACAATATACATAGTAATATTGATCTCAGACTTTGATTTACTACCACCAAGATAAATACCACCGATACCTAGTCCGCCGGCTTGACCTCCTGTATTTTGAACGTGAGTAATAACGCCCTTTACTAAAAGTTGAGCTGGAATTACATGGGGGTTGGAGTTACGTTCATTAGCTGCCTCTATACGCATATCATTCTCAGCAAGAACAATAAATTTTCCCGATTGGTTAAGTATATCTGTCAAAACAGTCCCCCATGCATCACCCAAGCTAAACTGACCGGACCAGTTAGAGCGGTTTTCAAATTTCGATACTACAATAGTGTACTTCAAACCACTGTCAGCTGCCGCTACCGCTTGAGGAAGGCTAATACTGACAATAAAAATTAAAATTGTTATCAAAAATAAGATTCTTGATTTACTGTAGTGTTTCATTTACATCCCCCTAAATAATTTGTTCCCTATTAAATTTATATAGCATTCCCATTTTTTCCATATACGATTCAGCTAATTAAGCTTCACCAGTAGCTACTAGTTGAGTCCAGCCCAACCTGGATTGCTGCCACACAATAATGCTAAGCTTCAAACTTTATCTTTAATTCATTGACTCTCAATTACTACCTTTCCCTCACGATCTATAAACTTCCATTTTCCATCATGCTTCACTGGGGCTAACCCTTCCGAAAACCATTTAGCATCTTCCAAGTTAGACCAAGGTATTATAACTTCTAGCTTTTTATTTAAAAATGCCCAATGACCATCAAAATTCACTGCAGCAAGGCCTTCACCAAAACGCCTTGCATCATCAAACATAAATGCATCTTGAGCTATTATTGGAAATTGATCTAAAAAATTCCAGTCCTGATATGCTTTAAGTATATCTCCGGAAAGTGAATCTTTAAGCCAAGTTAGAGTTCCCATCTCGGTCGCATACGCAGCTTTATTGTGTATTCTCGCAACGGCAAATTCCTCATAAAAAACTAATGGCTCAATAAATACAGGTGGAAACAAAAGAATCATACCGTCTTCACCAAAGTGTCGTCCTTTTGACTCATAAGAAACTACGCCTGGATTTCTAATTAAGTCAGTATCCATATTCCATCCACTGGGAGCCAACTTCCATTCTGTTGCTGAACCCTCGCGTACAGCTTGCTTAAGCTTACCGTAAAGCCCACCATGTTCAAAATCTTGCAAAACAAATCCTGGTCGGTACGTTAATGAGCGTTGCAACTGTATACGGTCATAAATTCCTGGCGTATATTTTCTCTCGACCGTAATAGATTCCAAAAATTTTGTATTGCCCTTTTTATCAATAAACACTTTTGAATAGTTATTCTCGCTTCGTTTAGCGTATACTTCAGCCAAACCATTCTCAAATTGCATAGTCAAATCTTTATCATACTTACCACCATCAAGATAAGCAGGTTCAATTACCCACTGGCCACTTTTGTCAATATATCCCCAATAATTCCCGAACTTAACTGCTGCAAGTCCTTCACTAAATTGCCGCACATCATCATATCTAGGAGCAATAGTTATATAACCATTTTTCTCAATAAATCCCCATTTACCATTTACTTTGACAGGAGCCATTCCTTCACTAAATGGCAAAACATCCTCCCACACCGCCGGGGAAGCTATGCAAACAGTAACTAAAGAGCTTATCAGTATTAAAATTAGTAAGACTCGGTATACAATTTTGATATCCATGTGCACGCTAATCTTTCTCCCTTCTATACCCAGTATAGATTTTAAAAATGATTAAATGTACAAGGCAATTGCAATAAATATATTCCTATATATCACATTTATTCCATATATCAGACTTTTTGATCATCCTTCTGCTAGAAAATTGTTACCTATGCATTGAACTTAAACGTAAGACGCATAAGTAAGTCTATATGATTTAGTCTTATTAATATCTCTAACAAAGGTAAGCGTCAAACAAGAAGGTGGCTAGAAAAAAATAAAACTGGCAATCTCATTTACCGGTTTTGCTAGAAGAGCACTTTTTCTAAATGTCTGGGTGCCATGGAAGATAGTCATCCAAAATCTCGGGATATTGCCGAAAAGGAACACCGGGTAAGTCTCCTAAAATATACTCTAAATAACGATGGGGACTTAATCCGTTGGTCTTGGCTGTCTCTACCAGACTGTAAATGGCAGCACTGGCGGCTACTCCCTTGGGACTGCCGCTAAATAACCAATTTTTCCTCCCAATCGTAAATGGCCGAATGCTGTTTTCCGCCAAACAGGGCACTAGCAATGTAAGCAAATTTTCCCTCCTAAGTAATTAATATACAATTAACAGAAATTATAACATGAAAAAAGAAAAACAAAAGAGATTGCCACAAGTCCAGCAATCTCCACTTTTTATCTTCTTAACTACAACAGACTTACTTCGTTGGATTATCCTCTGCCGACAATGTCTTCCCCAGTTTGTTAATGGCGTGTTTCTCAATTCGACTGACATAGCTGCGGGATATCCCCAGGATTTTGGCAATATCTCGCTGGGTTTTGCGACTGCCGTTCGGGATGCCGAAACGCATTTCTAGCACCCATTTTTCCCTGGCTGTCAGCCGGTGGATTTCCTTATTCAACCGTTCCTGTTCACATAGGCTTTCAACAGTTTCACCGACAACATCAGGCGCTGTACCTAGCACATCGATTAGTGTAATCTCGTTTCCCTCTTTATCGACTCCAATTGGGTCGTACAAACTAACCTCAGTACGAATTCGTCGTGTGCTTCTCAGGTGCATCAATATTTCATTTTCAATGCATCTGGCAGCATATGTAGCCAGCCTGATTTTCTTAGCCGGATCAAAGGTGTTGATGGCTTTGATGAGGCCAATCGTGCCAATAGAAATGAGGTCATCAACATCTTCACCGGTATTGTCAAATTTTTTGACAATATGAGCGACTAGCCGTAGGTTGCGTTCGATCAGGACATTGCGCGCGTCTTCATCCCCACTCTTTAGCCGCTGCAGATAGGTTTGCTCGTCTTTTTCTGACAGCGGCAAGGGAAAAGTATTATTGGCGATATAAGACACAAGCAGGGTGATGCCTTTAATTACCGAAGCTGCCAACACCATGATAAACGAGAGGCTCATTCAGTCATTCACCCCCAAAAGTCTGTCGGTTAAATATTATGGGGAAAACAAGCTGAATGTGCCTGGCAACAAAAAATTTTATTTGCCTCGGCCTTGCACCAGTGCCCCAAGTAGCATATAATCCAGGTAAGAAATATATGCTAATCGGGGGAGCGTGGTTTGCAATGGAACCTTACATTGCCGATATTGGCATATTCTTTGCAGGAACATTAATAGTACTATATATGTTGTGGGACAGACTGTTTCCTGAGGACTAGGCATATATAAAGAAAACACGGCTTGCGCCGAGCCTTAGCGAAAGCGGAAGCCGATGTTGCCCTTATCCAGACGGAAAGTTATACTTTCTTACAGGATAAAAAAGGAGAGATTGCTTCGCGTGCGTTGCAATCTCTCCTTTTTTATATTCTATTTCATTTGGCGGCTGACTGAGTACAGGCCGGCATGGCTTCAACCACTACAGTATTGATCGCATCAACAAGTGATTCACTAATGGCTTTGGTCAATTTCATCACTTTCGATAGCGGTGTGCTCTGAAGGTCAAGGTAGCCTATCTGGCTTTGAGCGTTAACTACCCCAATAACCGAAATATCACCAACGGTGGGCAGCCTGTTACCAACAGCAATTCCTGCCGCCAGTCCTCCCTGCCAGATTTCAATATTGCCAATTTCGTGGGATTTACCCAGACAGGCATCGATGGCAACAATAAGCGGGTGGTGATAACGGTGGTTGATAATGTTTAAAGTTTCGATAAAATTACCGGCATGAACAGGATGATCCAGTGTGCCATAAACACTGCATTCGGTATGCTCTTCAAGGTAAGTGCCGATTAAGGGGCCCAGCGCATCGCCGGTATAACGGTCAGAACCGATGCATAGTACCACAAGCGGCCTTAGGCTAAGCCCTTCCTGGCGTTTTAAGAGCATTATCAGATGTTGATACAGTTTATTCCGGATGTCGGTGTCACACAGATTGATGGTAAGCTTATTCAGAACGTTTTTTGCCATTCTCTCTCTCCTCTTAGCTATCCTCATTAATCTGTATGCACCTCCTTTTCGTTTTATGTGTAATAATCCGCTAACCTACCAACGGCAACTCCTGGTATTCAGGCATTTTTACCGCCTGAGCTAACGCCTTAGTAACAAATTCGACATGCTCCTTGAAATCAACATTCATAGCCTCTGCGCTCGTGGTTATAGTTTCACGATTAACGGCGCGGGCAAAGGCCTTATCTTTCATTTTTTTCATAACTGATTTAACTTCCAGGTTATCCAGATTCTTGTCAGGGCGCACCAAAGCGCAGGCAATAATAAAGCCTGTCAGCTCATCAACAGCCAATAGTGTTTTTTGCAGTAGCGTACGTTCCTGCTGCCATTCACGTGCATGGGATTCAACATCTGTGGCAAACTGATTATCATACCCGGCAGCGGTAAGAATTTCTCTTGCATGATTTGGATGGTCATTCGGATATTTTTCAAAATCAACATCATGGAGAAGCCCTACGGCACCCCAGTATTCAACATCCTCGCCAAACTTGTCAGCATATGACCGCATGGCAATTTCAACTGACAGGCAGTGTTTGAGCAGCACTTCGCTCTGTACATGCTGGCGCAAAAGCTGCCAAGCTTGCTCTCTGGTATCGCTCATGGAAAATCCCCCTAGTTATGTATCGTAAATTTACCCTAATTATACCAAATTTCTCTGGCGAAAGACAAGTTAAGTGTACATTTGCGTCCGCCCGACGCGTTGCCACGTATACCGAACCTGACGATTAACGGCGGCTGCTATATAAAAAACAATTGTGGTCATAATAATTGATCCGCCTGGGGCGATATCTAAGTAAAAGGCTACCGTCAAGCCGCTGACTACTGAAAGCACGGCCAAACCAACCGCCCAAACCAGCGTAGCTTTAAAACCTTTTCCCAATTGTTCAGCTGCTGCCACCGGTACAATCATCAGGGCACTCACCATCAGAATACCGACTACCATCATGCCGGTAACAACGGTCATCGCAGTAACTATACTCAGCGCCATATTGATAGCATCGGTACGGATACCGGCAACCTTGGCCACGTCTTCGTCAAAAGAAACGAGGACAAGCCTGTTAAAATTGCTGAAAATAAATGTCATAACAGCAAAACTGCATCCGGCAATCACCATAACATCTTGCCAGGAGACTGTCATAATGCTGCCAAACAGAAATCCTAGTAATCCAGCACTGGGCATACGGGTAATAGTGCTAAAGATAATAGCCAGTGCAATTCCGGCATAGAAAAAAACCGCCAGCGCAGTATCTGCCATCTGGGTGCGCTGGCGCCGTACCATCTCAATGCCTGCCGCTCCTGCAATGGTTAAAGCAAAGGCCCCTGCGGCCGGATAAATACCAGCAAGATAGCCGCCTGTTACTCCGGCAAAGGCAATATGTCCTAGTCCATCACCAATTAGGGACTGCCTGCGTACTACAACAAATATACCTAACAGCGGGCATATGACTGCGGTAATAATCCCCGCCAAAAAAGCCCTCTGCATAAAATCATACTGAAACATTTCTATTAATGGCATAATATGCCCTCCTAGCTGGTGTATCCAGAATAATACCATAAATGACGCATGCTGGCATGTGTGGAATGAAACTCTTGGCTATCACCAAAAAAACATAGACTACGGTTAATGCAGGCCACCTTGGCTGCAAAGCGAATGGCGTTTTCAATATCATGAGACACCATGATGATAGTAATGCCCAATGTAGTGTTAAGTTGGCCTAAGAGCTCATGAATCCTTGCGCTGGCAGCATAGTCAATACCGCTGGTAGGTTCATCGAGCAGTAAAAGCCGTGGATTGCCTGCCAAGGCTCGAGCTACCATAACCCTTTGCTGCTGGCCTCCTGACAGCTCGCCAATCCGGCGGCCCTTCAGTTTTTCAATCCCGACCATTTCCATCATATGTTTGATAATATGCTTAGTCCCCTTAGCTTTTAGGTTCCCATTGGCATTAACAAGCCCAAGCGCAACCACTTCCTCTACCGTCGCTGGAAAGGCAGCTGTATTCTGGGCATAATGCTGAGGGACGTAACCGATAATTCCCTGTCTTGCGGCAGTTCGTATACTTTGATTGTCAATAAGAACTTGACCGGCGGAAGGCTCAATGAGTCCGGCAATTATCTTCAAAAGAGTACTTTTGCCAGCTCCATTTGGGCCTACCGCAACAACAAACTCACCTTGCTTTACAGTAAGTGAGATGTTGTTTAGTACCATTTCTGCGTTGTAACCGAAGGTGATGTTGTTTAACGTAATCTCAGTCATTGGTTTGACTCCTTAAGAAGCGTTGCACTGGCGGCATACCCCAAATAGCTCCAGGTTGTGGCGCACCAGCTCATAGCCATGATTTTTCAGCAGTATGAGAAACTGCGGGTCTATGGGACAATAGTCAAGACACTGAGACTTACCGCATTTTACGCATACAATATGGTGATGGTGGTTTGTGCACACCAATTCATATCGCACACTCTCTTTTCCCATGGCGTTGATTGGAATAAGCGCCCCTAAATCCACTAACACATGCAGGTTACGGTAGACAGTATCCAAACTTATATCACTATACTGCACTTTAAGTGCTTCCCAAATCTCATACGCAGACAAAGCTTTGTCTGATTCAATCAGTTTCTCAACCATAGCCTGGCGCTGCGCCGTTATTCGATAGCCCTTATCTTTAAGACGGCTAACTACAGCCACAGCATTTATTGTATTGTCGCCAGTCATCTTTCTCCCCTTCCCTTGTTGTGAAAAATGAGATTGCTTCGCAGATGCTCGCAATGACGAAGAGGGTAAGTCTCTATGTCTTCATTGCGAGCAGCGCGGCAATCTCAGTTCTCTATTGTCCGAGAACGATTTTTAAATTAACCAGGTTCTCACGCATGAGCGTAAGATAGTTCTTCCCCTGTTTTAGCTCATCAGGCGTCAGCGCATCAATCGGGTGCAACACAAGCACTTTGGCACCGGCTTCTTTGGCAAGCGTTTCGGCAACTTTCGGGCTAACAATAGTTTCAGAGAATATGTATTTAACCTGCCGCTCACGGCACAGCTTCACAATATCAGTCATTTTTTCTGGCGTTGGTTCGGCATCAGGCGATAAACCCATTATAGCTACCTGTTCCAGATTGTAGCGGGCTGCCAGATAACCAAAGGCCGCATGGTTGGTAATAATGATCCGGTTTTTAGCATTCTGCAGGCTATTTTGATATTCTTCGTGAAGTTTCTGCAGTTCAGCATTGTATTTAGCAGCATTGTCCCTGTAGTAACCTGCATTGGACGAATCGGCGGCAGCAAGCGCCTCGGCAATATTAGTTACTTCTCTTTGAGCCAGTAACGGATCAAGCCACACATGCGGATCAGTCTCTTCTTCCTCATCATGTTCATGCGTGGTGGCTTGGTTGGCCTCGTGATCATGGCTGTGAGCACTGCCTGCTTTTAGCTCAATATTTTTGCTTACTTCAACAGCAGTCGTAGTGCCAAGCACATCTTTAGCAGTAACCTTAGCAACCCAGTGCTCAAGGTTGGCACCATGGAAAAAAAACAGCTTGGCATTCTTAACATTAACCAAGTCTTTCGCCGATGGTTCCCATTCATGCGGTTCGGCTCCAGCGGGGACCATCATGGCTATCTCAACCTTTTCTCCGCCTACCTGCCGGACAAATTCATATACTGGATACACACTTGCTAATACTTTTATTTTAGGTGCCTGCAGGGCAGAGTCTCCTGGCGCAGCTGCTTTTTGACCACATCCGGCAGTAAGAATAACCCCCAATATAACGATGGCAATAAAAAAGCTTTTGATCTTCATTCTATATCCCCCTTTGTTTGTTAATAAGAATATTACTATTAAAATGTTAACAGGCTATTCTTCACCTGTCAACACCTGGCAGTAGCTTAACAAGATTATTCTTATTTAAAAGAAAAAAAATATAGCGGCTAATTATCTGCCGCTATAGATTATTGCCAATATTTTACTCATTTATACGTGTTTTAAGCTCAGCCAGTTCGACTGCCCGGGCGTACAAACCACCCTTGGAAACAAGCTCCTGGTGAGTACCTGTTTCTACCACTCTGCCGCCAGTTAAATACACCACCCGGTCAGAAGCCATGATGGTAGACATTCGATGGGTAATAATAAAGGTTGTTCGTCCAGCTCCTGCTTGCCTGATCGCCGCCATAACCTGCTTTTCAGTATGAGCGTCAAGCGCGGCAGTCGGTTCATCTAAAAGCAGTATTGCCGGTTCTGTAATGATTGCCCTGGCAATGGCAACACGCTGCCGTTGACCACCAGACAGACGGCCTCCTAATTCACCAACAACAGTATCATAGCCCTGTGGCAATTCCATAATAAAATCATATGCATTGGCCAAGCTGGCAGCTGCTTCAACCTGGCTCATAGTGGCAACAGGACGGCCGTAGCGAATATTCTCCAATATAGACGTATTAAATAAGATGGGTTCCTGCTGGATAAAGCCGATATGCCGCCGCAGTGCGCTGATTTTAAGGTCTTTGATATTGACACCATCTAAGTAAATATCGCCACTTTCCGGATCATAAAACCGCAAAAGCAGATTTGCAAATGAAGATTTGCCAGCACCGCTCGGCCCAACAATTGCAATAACTTCGCCAGGCTGTGTAATAATATTTATATTATCAAGGACAGGCTTGCCCTCCTGGTAAGCAAATGACACGTTCCTGAATTCTACCTGTCCCTTGGCCTCCGGCATTTCGCGATAACCGTCGACTACTACCGGTGTTTGCTCATCAAGCAAGCCGCTGATACGTTCCCAAGCCACAGCACCAAGTTTAAGGTGGGTCAAAGCCTGGCTAATTTTGCGTATTGGCATAGGTACATTAATGATATAGACAAGAAAAGCAAACATGCCGCCGATACTAAGGTCCCCATTAATGACTTCCCGCCCACCGTACCAAACAATAATCGTTAAGCCGATAGCGGCAAGAAACTCAACCAGTGGCATCAGAATGGCACTAAGACGCTGGGCTTTGAGCAAATCACCAGCTGCCTGCTGAATCTTATCGCTGAATTTCTGGTATTCGTAGTCTTCCCTGACGTAACTCTGCACGACCATAACAGATACCAATGACTGCTGAACAATTGATGTCACCTTAGCCAAGGTGTGCTCGACAAGGGCCCCTAACCTACCAATCTTGTTGTTAAAAAAACTGATTGCCACAATAATAAAGGGCAAAGTGGCAAATGTAACCATTGCCAATTCCCAATCAAAATAAATCATAATCGCCATAATGGCTAGCAGGTTAAGCGACTCGACAATAACGTCAGGAATACCTACTGTAACTGCTTGCTGAATAAACAAAAGATCATTAGTAAACAATGAAATAAGGTCGCCAGATGGCGTCTTCATGAAATAGGCATAGTCCAGTGACTGCAGCTTACTAAACATATCTTCCCGCAATCTAGCTAACATCTTGTTACCAGCCTTAGCCATAATGTAACCATAAAAGTAGGAGAACAAGCCACGGATAAGGTATAGCAACACTATCCCGGCAGTAATAAAATGCAAAAATGCAAGATTAGCGCCAGATAGCGCATCATCAATCAACAGCTTGACTACGAGCGGCGCCGCTAAACCGGCTGCACTGGCGACAATAAAACTCACTACCGCCGTTAGAGCCGGTAACCAGTGGGGCACTATGAACTTGCGCCAGTAAAAAGTTAACATAAATATATCTCCATGCAATATGCTTAGCTTGACTACTTATATTGTGTCAGTTACTATACTTAAATACAATCATTTCTAAGAAACTCCTGCAAAAACAACAGCTTTAGATTAAATAAAAATGGGAAGGCCGACAACGCCTTCCCTTTTGTTAGTTTACATCACCCGGCGGGCGCCGACATAGCGCGGACCCCAATAGCTACTGTCCATGCGGTCAATAGCAACACCCCGACTAGACGTAGCACTTATAAATTTGCCATCACCAATGTAGATTCCACTATGGGATGCTCCTGAAGCATAGGTGCTGAAGAACACCAAATCACCAGGTTGGAGACGGCTATAGGATACACCTCGGCCAACTTCAAACTGTTCGTCAGCCATTCGCGGCAGATAAATCCCGCTTTGCCCAAAAATATACCGGGTAAAGCCGGAACAATCGAAACCATTGGGACTTGTTCCACCAAATACATAAGGAACACCTGTATAACGCATAGAGCTTTGGATGATGCGCCGTACCGAAGCGGTGGAGGAATCACGGCTAGCAGGTATATCCCGCCCCATCAGGGCGCGATAAGTCTGTGCTCCGACTACACCATCGGCTTCAAGACCACGGGCCTTTTGAAAGGCCCTAACAGCGCTGACTGTTACGTCGCCGAAATCACCATCAGCTGTACCCGCATTAAAGCCAAGATTATTGAGCTGAGCTTGAATGGTGGCTACATCTGACCCCTGGTCGCCGGCCTCGAATGTCCCCGACGCATGGGCAAAGGAAGCTGTCCCAAAAACGAGACAAACCGCGACAATAAACCCGAAAAACTTTTGCAATTTTGGTTTCTCCTCTCGGTGGCCTCCGAGGTTAGCTGACGGGTTAGGGTTGCAGGCACCCTACCTAAAAAGCTGGCGCTTTTTAAGTTTCACCCCACGAATTGGTTCCCCCGTACCTGAGCTGGATTCGGCTTTCTACAATGCTCACTATAATATATTCGACTTTAATTTAAAAAATCCTGCCCAAAATCGTGTTTTTTTTACAATTATTAGGGCAGCCATTTGTTTTTTATAAAAGGGTTTGTTCTCTATTTTTTTCCTGCTGCTGTCCAAGCTCGGCCCGGAGCCAGTAAAGCGGACGCTGTTTTACCTCTTCAAAGATTCGTCCAACGTATTCGCCGATAATGCCAATCCCGGCCAATTGTAAACCGCCTAAGAGTAAGATACTCGCAGTAATTGTCGCCCAACCGGGAACAGCTTCACTAGTAAAGAGCCTAATGTAGAGAACATGCAGTGTTAGAACAATGCTGCCAAACCCTAGGGCAATGCCAGCATAAAAAGCAAAGCGAAGCGGTGTCTTAGAGTAGGCGGTGATACCGTCAAGGGCAAAATGCAGCATTCTTTTTAAAGAGAACTTAGATTGTCCGGCGAATCGTTTAGGAGCGACAAATTCAACTTTAGTTTGCCGGTAACCAATAGCGCTAATCATCCCCCGAATAAATCTGGCCCGTTCCCGAAAGCGACAAAAACTCTCTACCACTTTCCTATCCAATAATCTAAAATCAGAACCGCCTTCAGTTACCCGCACATTAGACATGGCATTCATCAGTTTATAAAACATGCCTGACGTAAAACTTTTAAACCAGGAAACACCCTCAGTATTTATTCTTACTGTTTGGACTACCTGAAACCCTTCTTCCCATTTTTCAATCAGTTGCGGCAACATCTCAGGCGGATGCTGCATGTCACCATCCATAGTGATTACAGCCGCTCCTTTCGCATAGTCCAATCCACAAGTCAAGGCTACCTGGTGTCCAAAATTACGAGCCATAATCAGCGCCCTTACCCGCCCATCCTCATTAGCTAGCCGCTCCAAAATAAGTGGTGTCGCATCGCTTGAGCCATCGTCGATAAAAATAAGCTCAAAACAGTAGTCCAGCTGCTTCATATGTTTAACAACTTCCTGATAAAAGTTGTTGATATTATCTTGTTCATTAAATACCGGCACAACAATAGATATCAAATCATTACTCAAAACCATAACATTCCATCCTCCTTGTCACCACTATATTATACATTGCCAGCCTGTGATTGCAATTAAATTTTACATAAATTAGCCAGCTCCGACAACAAAACGCAGCTTAGTGCAGTTATCCTCAGAACGTGCTTCTCTTTATACTATCATTAGCATCTATGAGTGAATTATTAAAGCCTGCTCTGTAAATTAACAAAGCAGGCTTTAATGTTGGTAACCTCAGTTTTTTACAGCTTGATATCCTGACGCAAGACGACAGCATCATGCAGATAAACATGCTTGATATCCTGTTGCTGCGCATCAGTATTCCAGAGAATCAACACGCGAATACAAAGCGGCAAAGCATCAGTACACTCTATCTCCTGTGTCCCAAACAGCGGCACCTGAATCCAGCCGAGCTTTCTTGCACCAGCCGCAGGAAAAGCTGAGTTTAGGTCAGGGGTAGAGCTAAATATTACAGCACCAATGTCCTCTGTAACTATCGCATTTTCCCGCGCT
Source organism: Sporomusa malonica (assembly GCF_900176355.1). Classification (GTDB taxonomy): domain Bacteria; phylum Bacillota; class Negativicutes; order Sporomusales; family Sporomusaceae; genus Sporomusa; species Sporomusa malonica. Next base: position 20,697 of record NZ_FWXI01000010.1, read on the forward strand.
ATTTCCGAAAGAAGTTCAGCCACGCGCTCAAAGATTTCTTCACGATTATTGGCTGTAACAGTTGTTGCACCACGAACGCCGCGTAGCATAGTCACCACTCCTAGAAAAAGAATTAGGAAAGTTTATAGTATACAATATACGCGCAAAATTCTTTTTTTCCTGCTTGTGTTGTAAATTACTTTAGTCATTATCCCGTTTTACCAGGTTTGTTACAGCGGCAGGAGTCGCATAAATGGCATCTCCACCAGCCGCATTCAGGGCAAACAGCATTGGTTTGATTCAGTTCAACATATTCTCCCTGTTCATATTCCTTCCAGCAAAAAAGTGTACCTGTCACTTTCCTTAACTTCACGCTCCGAGTGTCTACCCATAGCATTTGATCAAATACAGTAATTAATAACTCATGACAGTTATTTTCGTGATTATACCGGTAGTCCTCAGCTGGAAATACCTCAGGATCGTCTTTTAGGGTAAGAATAACATACAGGACACTATGATTCACTGCCCCACCTCCCGCATTTATCCGATGACTAAGTCGCTCTAAGACTCCCGCTTTCCTATGCCCTTTAGGGTATATAAGCGGGAGTTATACCCAAAGGGCACAGGCGAGCGTCTAAGTCCCTGGATAAGGTCGACTAAACTTCAGATGGGGTTAAAACCCCACCTGAAGCTAAGTCTATCTTTATTCTGTAAGAAAGTAATAACTTTCCGTCTGGATAAGGCAACATCGGCTTCCGCTTTCGCCAAGGCTCGGCGCAAGCCGTGTTTTCTTTATAAAACCTATGTATGCGTCAGGCAGTTTATACCCCAAGAACGTAAAACCTCAATCGTTTTAGCCGCAGCCTTATCAACACCAGGCTGCACTATTTCACTTAACTCTAGTCCAACATCGATAACAGCAGGCTGAATGCCGAGAACCACAACCTCTTTGACTGGTTCTTCTATAAGCTCCAATGCTGCCAACACATCCTGAATCCCCAGTTCATGCATCGACACCTTATCCCTAAAATAGGCTTTGACTTCCTCATTGGCAAACTGATAGAATTCGCCTGGCGCACAGCCACCGTTTACAGCATCAATAATGAGCAGTCGGTCAGCACCAGCGATAAATCTGAGCAGTTCCATCCCTAACGTGCCGCCATCTAAGACCTGCACGTTGTCTGGAAATGCATAGCGCCGGGTGAGTTCTTCAACCACCCGGACGCCAAAACCTTCGTCTTGCATTAAAATATTACCGACACCTAGAACAATGATCTTCTCCATAATCGAAGCTCCTATTTTGCCTTACTTTTCTTAGTATCTATTATGTCGCCTAGATCGTCAGGCTCTTCTTCCATGTACTTGATGCCCGAAAACATAGCAGATACCTCGCCGCCTTTTTCTGTAAAGTCAGCCCTGATCGCCATGTAAACATGAACGATAACAAATAGGATTATGAACCAAGCAACATAATGGTGAATCATGTGAACCATATACTCATTGACTAGCCAGTTGGTATATGGACCAAATATTTTTGCCAAAAACCGGTTTGGGTCGACCATGTAGTACATGGCAAAACCGGTAATAGCCTCAATTAAAAACATAAGATACACAGCCAAATAACCAGACCTGGCCAATGAATTTCTTAAATAAGGCCGGTGCTTGCTGCGCATGAACATATAGTGCATTTTGGTATCGATAATCCCTGTCCAGTAGAGCTTGGTCCACGGCTTAGGCAGCAGCCTGTCACCGGGATTAATGATAAAGCCGTAAATGCGTGGAATAAAAGAAATGACAAGCACGTAACCCGCAATAAAGTGGATATAGCGTATCACTTCCATGGACAACACATTGTTAACGGCAAATGTCGGTTCCATCCCTTGTGTACCTAAGAAAAAGGGATTGCCGATATACAGCCCAGTAAAAAACAGAATAAATGTACATATTACCATTACCCAGTGAAAAATCCGTGTCCACGGGCTAAACAGGTAATACGGTTTCATAGCTCCTTGGCGCATGACCGGTATTCCTCCTTTTTCTATAAATACGGGTCGGTGCGGACTACTGCAAGCTCCTTGCCCTCTTTGTCATACAGATGGGTTGCACAGGCCAGACAGGGGTCAAAGGAGTGAATAACCCTCAGTATTTCAAGCGGCTTTTCGGCAATCTTCACCTTAGTCTCTATCATACTGGATTCATAAGCACCATAACCGGCTTTGCCGTCTCGCGGACAGGCGTTCCAGGTGGAGGGAACAATAGCCTGATAGTTGTCAATCTTGCCGTTCTTAATTGTCACCCAGTGGCTAAGGCCACCGCGGGGTGCTTCATGCAGACCAACACCTTTGGCTTCTTTCGGCCAGCTTGCGGGATCCCAGGTGGCAGTGTTAGCTACTGTTGTATCGCCTGCCTTAATGTTATTTATCAGTTTATCCAGGAAATACTTGTTTATGTAGGCGCTTAGCTGAGCATCTAGGCCGCGGATAGCAGTCCGTCCAACAGTGCTGGGCATCCATTTTTCCGGTGGTAGGTTGAGTAGTTTTGATACTGCATCAATTTGGTCAACAATGAGTTTTTCCGCCCAGGTTGGCTGCTGAATAATTCCCTGTTTAACCTTGGTGTACACTACAATGTACTTAGCCAACGGGCCCACTTCCGCCATTTTCCCATTCCATTTTGGCGTTTTAACCCAGGAGTACTTTCCGGCTTCATCAAGGTATTTCCAATTGGTCTTAGTTCCTTCCTTGGGCGCGGTATACTGCGGACTGGTAACGCCACTCCAGGGATGAAGGTCTTTGCCTGCTTCAGGATAGCTATACCAGGAATGTTCGACACCTTCAGCCAGTACATTAGGATCGCTTAAATCTTTGCCTTCCAGCGGAAAGAAAGTTGCCTTAGACACACCCTGGCCAAAGTTCTCAACAACACCGCTTGAGTCGACCAATAGATTTTTGAAAAAATCGCCATTTGATGTCCCGCTATAGCGTTCATCCGGAAAATCACCAAAAGATAATACCCGCTGTCCAGCTAAGCCACCGCCATCCACATAACCTGCTTTGACAAAGAGCTCACCAATAACCAACAAATCAGGAATATAGAAATTATTAACTAGGTCAATCCCCAGGTTTACTGATGTATCAACTAATGCTAATCGTTCCGTGTTAACCGGTGCATTCATATCGTTCATCGAGATCGAGCACGGCATTCCACCGACTATGTAATGAGGATGAGGATTTTTCCCACCAAAAACAAGATGTGAATATACCAGTTCACGCTGGCGGTCAAGCATATTTAAATAGTGCGATACAGCCATGAGATGGGCTTCAGGCGGTAAGACATCATAGTCGGGATGTTCCCAGTAATGACCGGCAAAAATACCTAACTGGCCACTCTCGACAATCTTCTTTATTTTGTTTTGAATTTCTCTGAAATAAGCGGTAGTTGCTTTAGGGAAATCTTTGGGATAAGCATTGGTATCAAAACTAACAGGCCCCTCAAACTTTAGGCTGTACTTTTCCAACACTGTGTTCTGGAGAGCCGCTGTGGCTGCCGGGTCAGCTTTGAGAGCAGCAACCGGACTTACCCAGTCTAAAGCATGAAGGTGGTAAAAATGCACAGTATGATCATGAACCATTTGCGAGGCAGCAATGATATTGCGGATGTAGTTAGCATTTTTGGGGATTTCGATCCCTAGCGCATCTTCAACAGCCCTTAGGCTGCCTAATGCATGGACAGTAGTACATACACCACAGATGCGCTGGGCAAACATCCAGGAATCCCGAGGGTCTCGTCCCTTCAATATCAATTCAATTCCCCGCCAGGCGGTACCGCTTGACAAGGCGTCTTCAACTTTGCCGGTAGCTTCGTCAACTTTTATTTCAATTCGCAGGTGGCCCTCAATCCGGTTTATTGGGTCAACAACTATGCGTTTCATCTAAGCAGTTCCTCCTCGTCCCTATTCATTATCCTGGCCGCGTTCAGGCTTATGTTCATCAGTGCCTTCTGGCGAGTGTTCTGCTTTCGACTCATGCATTTTATGCTGAACATAGGATGCTATGCCATGAGCCACTACGCCAGCGGTAGTCACGCCAGCCAGGATAGCGCCAACTTTGTCTGCGTTGGCAATTGTATTAGGCACCGGAATGTTAGGCAAGCGCTCATAAAAAGGATCATTATCCCAGAAATTGTTAGCCGCACAGGCCACACAAGGCGCGCCTGATTGGATAGGATAGCTCATACCGTTCCACCAACGCATATTGCCACAGGAATTATAAGCCTCAGGTCCCCGGCAGCCTACCTTGTACAGACACCAGCCAGCTTTACTGGCCATGTCGTCAAACTTCTCAACAAACATGCCCGAATCAAAGAATGGGCGCCGGTAACAGGTATCATGAATGCGGTTGCCAAAGAATTGCTTTGGCCGTCCCTGATTATCAACAGGCGGCAGTTGCCCGAATAACACATAGTGCATGATTGTACCTGTCAAAACTTCAGGAATCGGCGGACAGCCAGGAACTTTGATAATAGGCTTACCGCTAATTACTTCACTTACAGCCACGGATTTAGTCGGATTAGGTCTGGCAGCCTGAATGCCACCCCAGGCGGCACAGGAACCATTTTCAATAATAGCTGCCGCATTTTGAGCAACATGTTTCAAGGTTTCAAGAATTGGTTTGCCGCCGACCATACAGTATATACCGTTTTCAGCAGTAGGTACAGCTCCTTCAAATATTAGAACATATTGACCAGCGTACTTTTTAATGGTTTCTTCCAAGTGATGCTCAAGCGGTTCGCCGGCTGCAGCGGCTAATACATCCATATATTCAAGAGCAATCATATTTAATACAAGATCTGAAGCTAGCGGTGACTGCGAGCGGATAAAGCTTTCATCACAGCCTGTACACTCGTGACCGTGGAGCCAAATAACTGGCAGCAGCGGCTTTTTATCAGCTGCTTCAATTACTTGAGGTAAAAATTCAGTGGATAAGCCCATCATGCTGGTCAGGGCCACGCATGTTTTTAGGAAGTCGCGCCGACCAATATTTTTCTTCTGGAATAATTCCCAAAGGGTATCCCGCTTTTCCATAGTCGCCCCCCTTAAAATAAGTATTCCTAACTAATCCCTTTATTTGGTATTCTCTCTTTTTTCTGAATTTCCTGTCCATTTTAGTTTGAAAGTAAAAATAATTATCCATTGATCTATTTTGTGAAATTCAGAGATTACGGCTGCCACATCCGCGCAATTATTCGGCTTTATTAGATTTCCTTTCCTGGGAGCATTTATACAGAAAACGAGATTGCCTTTCTCGCTTGCAATGACCGGATAACGGTATCATCATTGCGAACGGTAGTATAGCAATCTCGTTTTTCTCAATAACCTGTTATTTATCTCTGCAGCCTCGGCTGCACCAGGGTTCTTCCGCTAAATAATCTCCATCTGAGTAGTAATACGCTCTGGCGCGGCAGCCGCCACACAGTTGATCAAAACCGCAGGAACCGCAGCCGCCTTTGAGTGGTTCATGGCGAAGTTCCTTAAATACTTGACTATCCTGCCAGATTGCATCAAAGGCAGTTTCCCGCACATTGCCAACTTTCAGCGGCAGATACGGGCAAGGTTGCACATCACCGTTAGGCAGTATTACGCAATAAGTGGTTCCGGCCAGACACCCTCTGGTATAACGCATAGGTACGCCCCGCTCTTTGGCAATACGCATAAATTGTGGAGCGCACGTTGGTTTTAGCTCAATCGAAGTAGCTGCCTGCTTATCAAGAATACGTGTCAGCAGAGCTTCATACTGAGCGGTCTTTAGTGTTGTGTCTTCAATATCTTTCCCCCGACCTGCCGGCACCAGGAAAAAAATGTGATGAGCCACAGCACCGAGTTCAACAGCAAAGTCAGTAAGGTCTGTCACTTCGTTTTCATTCCAATTGCTCACTGTCGTATGGATTTGAAATGGCAAACCAGCCTCCCGGCAGGTTCTTATGCCTTCCATAGTCTGCTGCCAAGCTCCTTTAAGCCCGCGAAAAGTATCATGGCGCTCAGGGTCGCGACTGTCCACACTGATCCCTGCGCACATCAGTCCGGCAGACTTCAGCCTGGCAGGTACATCACCGGTAAGCATAATACCATTAGTGCCGAGAACAGGTCTAAGGCCAACTGAAGCAGCATGTGAGATGAGTTCATAGATATCGGGACGAAGCATGGGTTCACCGCCGCTTAAGATCATAATCTTAAAACCAGCTTTCGCTATCTCGCTGAGCAGTTTTTTTCCTTCGTCTGTGCTTAACTCATCTACCCGTTTAGCACCAGCATCACGATAACAGTGCACACAGTTAATGTTACACTGCTGAGTGGTATTCCATGAGATTATCATGCAGTTACTCCTTATAATCAGTAAGATAGCAGGCCGGATCTTCGCTCCATAGATCACCAGATACGGCTTCGGCTCTTATCCGACAGCCACCACAAAAACTTTTATACCGGCACTCGCCGCAACGGCCGGTGACATGGCTTTGTTTGTCACGAAGCTTGCACAAAAATTCATCCTGGGTATTTTGCCAAATTTGGCTGAACGGCTGCTTCCGTACATTGCCCAGCGACTTATGTCCCCAGAATTGACAGGCGTGAACATTGCCCTGCGGATCAACATTGGCCATTTTCTGCCCGGCTGAACACCCGCCATGCATAGACAGGAGTTCTTTAATTTCTGGCACGCGCTCAGGTTGGGTACGTTCAAAATATTGCAGAATATAAATCCCATCAGCATGGTTGTCAGTAGTAAGAATCTCAACCTCAATACCGCGCCGGTGGAAATCCAGTGTCCGTTCAATCAGAAGTTCTATAGTCTGGCGTTTTTGTTCTGGCGTGGTATCAAGTTCAGCCATCTCCCGGCCACGTCCGGCATATACCAGATGATACATACAGAAGCGAGGAATCTTTTCCCGCTCAACAATATCTAAAATATCAGGTAAAGTGTGATAGTTAAGTTTGTTCACAGTAAAGCGGATGCCTGTTTTGTTGCCCGCCGCAATTGAGTTGCGAATCCCTGCAATTGTTTCTTGAAATGCGCCTTTTTTGCCCCGAAAATAGTCATGGACTTCTTCATTACCGTCTACACTGACACCGACATACTGGAAACCAATATCTTTGATGCGTTTGGCCATCTCTGGTGTAATCAGCGTACCATTTGTCGAGATAACAGGGCGAATCCCCTTTTCAATGGTATACGCACCTAATTCAAACAAATCCTTCCGTACGAGCGGCTCACCACCGGAAAACAGTAAGACTGGCACCTTCATATCTGCCAAATCATCAATAAAAGCTTTAGCTTCAGCAGTTGTAAATTCTCCGGCATATTCACGGTCTTCGGCACAAATATAACAGTGCTGACAATTCAGATTACAGCGATTAGTCGAGTTCCATACGACAATCGGTGTTGCATCTGAAGAAAATTGAAGCATCTGTGGCGGCAAATGGCGCGAACTGCGGCCATATTTTACTATGTCCGACACGGTAGCTGTGCCGCAAAGCAATTTAGTGCAACCTATCATCTTTATTTATGTCTCCTTCGAAAATTAAGTTTAATGATAATTTCGACATTCCCCAGGGTGTTCCCTGCTGACATCCCCAAACTTTCCTACTATCTATTGAAAATTAGGTCCACTTAGATTTAGTTTAATTATGGCAAATTTTACAGACAAATACAAGTTAGAATACATAAAGAAAACACGGCTTGCGCCGAGCCTTTGGCGAAAGCGGAAGCCGATGTTGCCCTTATCCAGACGGATAAAAAACTCCCGGATTTTATTCCAGGAGTTTCAAGTTTGCTTATAATACTTTTTCTAAAGTATCGCCAATATCTTTTTGTGGACGGTAACCAGTAATCCTGCCGACTTCACTGCCGCCTTTAAAGACTATCAGCGTCGGAATGCTCATCACGTTGTATTGGCTGGCCAAAGCCTGCTGTTCATCAATATTTACCTTGGTTACAACTGCCCGGCCCTCAAAGTTTTTAGCCACTGCCTCAACTTCCGGTCCAACCATTTTGCAAGGGCCGCACCATGGAGCCCAAAAGTCTACTAGCACTGGTTTGTCAGACTTGAGTACAGCATCATTGAATTCAGTCATGCTTGCTATGGTAAGCACACTCATTTTTTCCGCCTCCTCATTTTTATTTATTATCTCTATTTTACAACAATATTAACCAGCTTCTGCGGGACCGATATGACTTTAACAATTTGCTTGCCGACAATAAGCGCTTGAACTTTTTCTTGACTAAGGGCTGTCTTTTCGAGTTCCTTGGCACTCAGACCAAACGGAACTACAACCTTATCCCGGACCTTGCCGTTAATCTGTAGTACAATCTCAACCTCTTCTACTTCCATCGCGGCAGCCTCAAAGGTCGGCCACAACTGTTTGTGCACGCTGCCCTCAGCAAGGGTTTCCATCCAGAGTTCCTCAGTAACATGCGGCGCAAACGGCGCAAGCATTTTTAAGAGCCCTGACACTACTTCCCGCGCTAAACCAACATTGGGCGTTACACCCTGTTCTCTAAGCGCATACATAGCATTCACCAGTTCCATAATAGCGCTGATAGCTGTATTGAAGTTAAACCGCTGTCCAATATCCTCAGTTACCCGCTTAATGGTCACGTGAAGGATACGGCGAAGCTCTTTTTCTTCTTTGCTCAACTGCTTGGGGTCATAGTCTGTTACTTCTTCTTTGACTAGCGGTGCATAATAACCAACAATCCGCCACAAACGCCCTAAGAACCGGTAGGCGCCTTCTACCCCCTGGTCGCTCCACTCCAAGTCTCGTTCTGGCGGAGCAGCAAACAGGATAAATAGTCTGGCTGTGTCAGCACCATATTTACCGATAATCTCTTCAGGTGAAACTACATTACCTTTAGACTTAGACATTTTTGCACCGTCTTTGATAACCATCCCCTGAGTCAGAAGGTTTTTGAACGGCTCATTGACATTAACCAAGCCGGCATCCTTAAGTACTTTGGTAAAGAACCGCGAATACAAGAGATGGAGAATAGCATGTTCAATACCACCGATGTATTGGTCAACAGGCATCCAGTAGTTAGCCTTGTCGGGATCGAACGGCTCATCGGTGCTGTGCGGGCTGGTATAGCGGAAATAGTACCAAGACGAACAGATGAAGGTGTCCATGGTGTCTGTTTCACGCCGCGCTTTACTGCCGCACTTAGGACAAGTACAGTTTATAAATTCTTCGGCTTTAGCCAGAGGCGATACTGACCCACTGGCAAAGTCAACATTTTCAGGCAGCAAAATAGGCAGTTGATCTTTAGGAACAGGCACTGTACCACAGTCCGGACAATAGATGACCGGAATGGGTGCACCCCAATAGCGCTGGCGGGAGATCAGCCAGTCGCGCAGACGGTAGTTGATGCGGCGTTTGCCTATCCCCTGTGTCTCAAACCACTGAGCAATTTTGACCTTGCCTGCTTCATTATCCAAACCGCTAAATTCTCCAGAGTTAACCATAGTCCCCTGACCATCATAAGCTCCGGTCATATCACTTAGATCAAGCTCTTTGCCAACCGGCTGAACTACAACTTTTTTGGATAATCCATATTTTCCGGCAAATTCCCAGTCGCGCTGGTCATGAGCTGGTACCCCCATTACTGCGCCTGTACCATATTCCACCAAAACATAGTTAGCTATCCAGATAGGTACTTGCTCACCGGTAAACGGGTGAAGGGCATACGCGCCGGTGAAGACACCTTCTTTTTCAGTCTCATTTGAAGTGCGAGCAATTTCACTTTGGCCGCGAACGCGCTCAACAAAGGCCCTGACAGCCGCTTCTTCCGGGTTACCGGTAATCAGCTTGTCCACCAATGCATGTTCAGGTGCCAGTACAATATAACTTACCCCGAAAACGGTGTCATGACGGGTAGTGTATACAGCAATCTTATCGTTAATATCTAGCACAGCAAAGCTGAATTCAGCGCCTTCACTGCGGCCGATCCAGTTTTCCTGCATGGTTTTAACACGATCAGGCCAGCCTTTGAGCTCAGCCAGGTCGGTTAAGAGACGGTCAGCATAGTCTGTTATTTTGAGAAACCATTGTTCAAGATCTTTTTTAATGACAACCGAGTCACAACGCCAGCAGCGACCATCAACCACCTGCTCATTGGCCAGCACGGTATTGCAGTCATTACACCAGTTTACTGCTGCTTTCTTTTTATAGGCTAACCCCCGTTCAAAAAACAGCAAAAACAGCCACTGTGTCCAATGATAGTATTTAGGGTGGCAGGTGGCCACCTCACGGTCCCAGTCATATGATAAGCCCAGCTCTTGCTGCTGGCGGCGCATGTTAGCAATATTTTCCCATGTCCAAGACGAAGGATGAATGCCATGCTTGATAGCTGCGTTTTCGGCAGGCATGCCAAAGGCATCCCACCCCATAGGGTGCAGCACATTATAGCCTTGCATTACCTTAAATCTGGCAACAACATCACCAATTGAGTAGTTACGTACATGGCCCATGTGCAGGTTGCCTGACGGATAAGGAAACATCTCCAGAACATAATATTCTGGTCGCTGGCGATTAATGGTTGTGCGGAAGGCATCGTTTTCAACCCAGAGTTTTTGCCACTTGGCTTCAATCTCTTGTGGCGTGTATTTTTCATTCATCGAGTAATTCAATCCCCCTCGGACAATAGTAAAAAAAGTCCCGTGGCTGACGCCAGGGACGAGGTTTCTCGCGGTACCACCCTGTTTGATGACAGTTGTCATCCACTCTTCACCTATAACGCTGGCTTGCGTCGACCATTACAAAAAATTTCACGGCCGCTCCTGAGCAGCGAGTTCAGCTATCGTGCAGATTGGCTCGCAACAGCCGCCAACTTTCTGAACAGCATCCAATAAGCTTACTATTCTGCCTCTTCAGATTTGTATGTTCCATTATATAGCAATAAATTGCAAAAGTCAACTTATGGCGGCACTGGCAAAAGCTGTTCTATATTAGGCAAATACTCATACAATAGTTCATAAGGAGGTGCGTCATGTATAAGCTTATTATCGGCAATGTCAGAGTTAGTGTCAATGATGACAGTATTAAGCGGGAGCAGGCCGCCGCTTATGCCAAGCAGGCTATTTCCGCCGCTGGCCAGCAAGGCAAGCTGCTTTCCTACGTTGAGCTTAGCGCCGGCCCGGACGGTATAGAAGTTGCAACTACCGAAAAGGCCGGCTGCCGCATGATCAGGAAAAATATTAAGCAAAGCATGTTTGATGGTATCTTAGATGCTGCCAAAGAAAAACTCTACCCTACTGGAACTTTTTCACAAAAGGATTCATGGTTTGACAGTGAAACAGGGCAGGAATGGCGCGGCACAGAGGTAGACACCGCCAGGGCAGAAGTATTGGCTAAGTTGGAGGAATGGATTAAATCAGTTAGCTCCAGTAACTAAAATGAATGCAAAATTAAGCAAAGAACAAAACCACGCAGAATCCGAACTACGGAATCTGGGTGGTTTTGTTTCTAGCAGTACAGGTCATCCTTTTTCCGATCCCCGCAGCGGTCAGGCGCTAGTACGTAACTATACTTGCGGGCATAATATTGTCGGTGCTTAGCAACATGTGATAACAAATCAAGAAAACCCTCTATCTCCCGGAGGTTATTGTAGATACCAAAACTAATCCGAACCAATCCGGGAATGGTTTTATCATTTTGGGTCTGATAATGGCTGATTTCTTTTTCACTTAAATTCAGTAATTTTTCTACATAGGGGTGAGCACAGAACAGACCGTTGCGAACAGCAATTCCCGCTTCTTGGGATAAGATTTCTGCCACTTGGCTGTGGTGCATTCCTTCTAGGCTAAAGGATACCAGGCTTACTCTTTCTTCATCCCGATCCCGGGTACTGTACAAGGTAATGCCTGGGATAGTTGACAGACCGCCGATGGCATAGTCAATCAATTTCCGTTCGTAATTGTGAATGTCACCAATATTTAGTCTAGATAGTGTCTCTATTGCTGTGATAAGTGCCAATACACCCATCATGTTGGGAGTTCCCGCTTCATATTTTGCAGGAGGACTATCCCATTCAATAGTTTGCTGCGACACCAAACCGACTGCCCCGCCACCCTGGTATACGGGAATGGCTTGTTCAAAGGTTTCTTTTGCCCCAATAAGAACCCCGGCGCCAAACGGCGCATACATCTTGTGTGCGGAAAAGGTCAGGTAATCAATATGTTCGGGAGAATCATACGGCTTCATATCAACAGGAGTATGCGGCACCCATTGGGCACCATCAACAAAAATTTTGGCACCATATTTATGGGCCAGCCGGGCAATTGTATGAATTGGATTGATATAACCGGTCACATTTGAGGCACCAGTAACAGTCACAAGTTTTACTCTGCCCTCATAGGTCTGGAGTTTTAGCGCTAAGTTCTCTAATGATAATCTGCCCGAGCTTGTTATAGCTACATAATCAATAGTGAATTTATCCCGCCATGGCAGGTCATTAGCTAAATGTTCCATGTCTGTTGACAGAACCACCTGCTGCTTGTCATCAGTTGCTAAGGCATAGGCCAGCATATTGATTGATTCAGTTGTATTCTTGGTAAAAACTACAACATCATGTTTATCTGCCTTGACAAACTGTTTGACAACTTCCCGCCCGTGATCATAACGCTCTGAAGTAAGAATGGATTTATAACCTTTACCGCGATGAACAGAGGCATACCAGGGAGCGAAGCAGGCAATTTCTTTTAGCACCGAGCAAAGCGGCGGCGTGGTGGCCGCATTGTCAAAGTTAATCGCCGTAACGTATTTACCATTCGCTATCGGTATCTTTGTATCAGCCCCGGCTACTAAGCTCCGGAAATAACTACTCAAGTTACGGTAAATCATATTTCAACCCCGCTTTTAGCATAATCTAAGCTAATATGCCGTCGATATAATGTATGCCAATAGTTAAACTTGGGGAATCGTGTGCAGGATTTTTATCTACATTAATATAATTTATTATAGTTAAACAAAGCGGGAAGGAGCTATGATGTTAACTGAAGAAAAAATCAAAAGTGAAGCAGATTCTCACGCTTCCTATATAAGAGGCTGCCACTATTACCACAATAATTGTGTCGACGACTTGCAGTTTTCGCTCAAGGATACTACCTTTGAAGCCCGAGTGCGTGGACAATATTTTTATATGGTGTCTGTGACCTTTACTCAGCAACAAAAAATCAAGCACTATCAATGCGATTGCCCGGCTTTTTACAACTATGACGGCGCTTGCAAGCATGTTGTCGCGGTGTTAAAAACCATCCAGCACAGCTGGAGCAAATACTTTGGCACTTCCAGCCTAGTACCGTTAACACGGGCAACCCGTGAACTCCTGGATTTTTTTCAGGACAAGGATATTGCAACCAATACAAACATATCAAGCAAACCTGCTCTGGTAAAACTTGTGCCTACCTATGGGTTTCATTTGTACAATACCCAAAAAACAAGCTATCTGGAGTTTACCATTGGCTCTGACCGGATGTATGTCCTGAAAGATATACCCCAGCTGCTTACAGCCTTAAACCATAACCAGGAGATTGTTTTCGGCAAAAATTTTACGTTAAAACCACAAGAAATTATTTTTGATGATGTGACAGCAGCATTAGTCAAACTACTGCAGCAGGCCTACGATGAAGAAAATCAACGTGCCGTATGGAATTATCGTTCTTTTTCCGGACTTCAGTCCAATTCTGCTTTTAGCGAACCCCGCCGGTTTAAACTGATTCATTCAAACCTTATGCGTTTTTTTGAAATTATGGGCGCTAAGCCGTTTACCGTAGTCATCAATAATGAGGCAACGCCAGGGGTCCGCATTCAAGGCGGCCGGCCACCAGTAAACCTTTCAGTTAAAACCATTGAGGGCGGGCTGCGTCTGTCTATGGATCTATCAGGCAATGTATTTTATGGACTTGATACCGAGTTCCGCTACATTTATCATAATAAGGCTATTTACCATGTTGATGCTGTCTTTGCCAGTTATGTAGGACGATTATTAAATTGTTTTAACGAAAACCGGAAACCAGAACTACAAATTCCGGCGGCAACAGTGTCTGATTTTGTGTCAGGTACACTGCCTGCACTTGAAACAATTGCTTCAGTCAAAGTAGATGCAGCCGTTTACAACAAGTTTTACAAAGAGCAGCTGGAAAAGCGCATCTATCTTGACAGGCTTGGTGATGGAGTAAGCGCTAGGATCGAGTTTTGCTACGGCGATTTGATAATAAATCCTGTTAACGATAAAGGAGCTAGTCACTCTGATACTGCAGGTAAGTGGCTGCTCCGGTCTACTACCCAAGAAAGAGAATTATTAAACATTTTTCAGCGATACGGGTTTGCCTGGTCAGCCGACAAGCTGGTTCTACCAGATGAAGAAGCGTCCTACATTTTTTTGCAGCAAGCATTACCAGAACTCCAAAATATTGCTGAAGTTCTTTATTCAGATGACTTTAACAATATTAAAATCAAGCCGGCTGGAAAGATTGGCGCTGGCGTAAGGCTTAATACGGAAACCGACATGCTTGAGTTCTCGCTTCAGCTTGAAGACATATCACCGAAAGAATTAATTGATTTATTAACCGCTTATAAGCTAAAAAAACGCTATCACCGCTTGCCGAACGGTGGATTTATACCACTTGATTTACCCGAATTTCAGGCTGCTGCCAGATTAATTGACGAATTAAGCCTGCGCCCAGCTGACATTGAAAAACAAGTTGTCGAGTTGCCAAAATACCGTGCCCTTTACCTAGACAGCCTAGCGCGCGAAACGCCTGACTTTACCGTTGAACGCAGCAGCGCTTTTAAACGCATGGTACAAGACATCCGCGAACCGCAAGATATCGAATATGCAATTCCTCAAGGAATCCAAGGTAAACTTAGAGATTATCAGAAAACAGGGTTTAAATGGCTTAAGTCACTTGCTAATTACGGTTTGGGAGGCATTTTAGCCGATGACATGGGGCTAGGGAAAACCTTACAGGTAATTACCTTTATTCTTTCAGAAAAAGGCACTTCTCCAGAGGCATCACTGGTCATTGCGCCAACCTCACTGGTTTATAACTGGCAGGAAGAAGTTTTAAAGTTCGCCCCCAGCTTAAAAATAGCCGTTATCTCTGGACAACCTAGTGAACGGCTAGAGCAGCTCAAGGACATTGACAACGCCGATCTAGTAATAACCTCTTATGGTCTTATCAAGCGAGATATCGATTTTTATGAAAAAAGAAGCTTTAAATACTGTTTTTTAGATGAGGCCCAGCATATAAAAAACCCAAACACGTTAAATGCCAAATCAGTGAAACAAATAAAAGCGAAAAGCTATTTTGCCCTTACTGGCACACCAATTGAAAACACATTGACCGAGTTATGGTCGATTTTCGATTTTCTCATGCCAGGCTACTTGCGCACCCACAAAGCTTTCAGCAACCGATTCGAGATTCCCATTGTCAAAAATGGCGACCAAAAAGCCCTGCAGGAGTTAGGGCGGCATATTAAACCGTTTATTATGCGGCGTATGAAAAAAGCAGTTCTAAAAGAACTGCCGGAAAAAATCGAGAGTAAAATGGTAAACGAAATGAGCCCCCCCCAAGCTAAGCTGTATGCTGCCTGGCTTTTAAAAGCCAAACAAGAGTTTGAAGATGAAGTCAGCGCGAATGGCTTTGAAAAGAGTCAAATTAAGATCTTGTCACTGCTAACAAGACTCAGGCAAATCTGCTGCCATCCCTCCTTGTTCATTGAAAACTATTCTGGCGGCAGCGGTAAGCTGGAGATGCTGCAGGAGCTATTGAGAGACGCTATCGACAGCGGGCATCGAGTATTATTATTTTCACAATTCACCGGTATGTTGGCCTTGATTAGACAAGAACTTGAGATCATGAAAATTGGCTATTATTATTTGGATGGCTCAACAAAGGCCGAAGAACGTCTCAGGCTTGTCAATTCTTTCAATGCTGGCGAAAAATCGGCTTTTCTTATCTCGCTCAAAGCCGGTGGCACAGGGCTTAATCTTACCGGAGCTGATATGGTAATTCACTATGACCCGTGGTGGAATCCGGCTGTTGAAGACCAAGCTACCGACCGCGCTTATCGGATCGGTCAAAAGAATTCTGTTCAGGTGTATAAACTGATAACCAAAAATACGATTGAAGAAAAAATCTATCTACTGCAACAGAAAAAGCAAGAAATGATTGACAGTCTCATTAAACCTGGCGAAAATTTCTTAACCAAAATGAATGAGGCTGAAATTCGAAGTTTGTTTACACTGTAGAAACATTGCTATTCGCTCTGTTATCAGATACAATATATTCCAGGCTTTACTCAAATAAACGTAAGGAAGCTTTTATATGAAGATATTTGCCATAGCTGACACTCATTTGTCCGGGGAACCACCTGCTAAGCCGATGAGCATCTTCGGAGACCATTGGGAAGGTCATTGGGATAAAATTAAGGCAAGCTGGCAGGAACAAGTATCTAATGAAGATGTTGTCCTTATTGCCGGCGACATTTCTTGGGCTATGAAACTCCCTGACGCCCTTGTCGATTTAAACGCGATTGCCAGCCTGCCTGGAAGAAAAATCATGGTAAGGGGCAATCACGACTACTGGTGGCAGACAATGAGTAAAATGAATAAAGCTGTAGAAGGAAAAATTGAGTTCCTCAACAATAGTTTTGCCCCTGCCGGCGAATGGGCTGTCTGTGGCAGTCGAGGCTGGACATGCCCGGAAGACCCTTTATTCACGACTGAAGACAGACCGATTTTTGACCGGGAGCTCCTGCGTGTAGAGGCTTCACTTAATGCCGCCTGCACAGCGGGGTTTAACCGCATTATCCTGATGCTCCACTTCCCACCATTTTATAATCACTATAGTGAAACAGGCTTTGCCGGATTAATCGCCAAATATAACGTAGAGCTTTGCATTTACGGCCACTTACACAGCGAATCATCAATAAAAAATGCGGCTACCGGTATAATTAACGGTACCGCTTATCATTTGGTGTCCTGCGATGCACTAGAGTTCAAGGTCAAACAGCTTATATAACCCCGCCCCTCCTGGGATAAAGAAAACAGGAGAAAGTTATACTTTCTATCAGGACAAGAAACGAGGTGTAGTAATGGCTAGCAATTCCACCCAAACAGAAGTGTTAAACCGCCTGAAGAATGTCAAAGGCCATATTGCCGGTATTGAACGTATGGTTGAAGAGGGTCAGCAATGCAGTAGTGTCCTAATTCAACTTTCAGCAATTAGGGCCTCTATCGAAAAAATTGGAATTTATATTCTGGAAAACAATGCTATTGAATGTTTGGGCGATATAACTCACAATCCAGAAGATAAACAAAAAGTTGAACAGATAGTCAAACAAATGATTTCTTTCCTTAAGTAGAGATTACCTAGCGAAAAAGGTTCCAAAATACGCCCAAACCTTTTTGCATTAAATCAAAGTAGATGAAAAAGCCTGCCGCAACAAGAACGGCTCCCGCTATCTGCTGAATAACAGGCAACCATTTATATACTCCTTTTATTTTGGTTATGTAGCGGTTTATTGTTATAGCTAACACTAAAAATGGCACACAAAAGCCCATGGCATAGATGAACAGTAAAAAAGCCCCCTGACTGACAGTAGCCGAAGAGCCTGCCTGCATAAGCACAGTAGCTAAAATCGGGCCAGTGCACGGGGTCCAGCCGGCAGTAACTGCCAAGCCTAATAAGAAGGCTCCGAAGGGACCGGTAAAAGTACCACGCAGTAGTGGCCGGTATTCGCGCTGAAGGCTGAGGATTTTTAGCACACCAAGCACTTGCAGACCCATAATTACCATAAATACTGCTCCAACCTTGCGGATGACTTCCTGGTAATCAAAAAACAGCTCACCAATATAAGATGCTGTTGCACCCATAACTACAAATATTATAGTATATCCACTGAGAAAACTAATGGCATTTATATAGAAGCTCCAGCGCTTAGCATAGACTTCTGTCTGATCCCCAGTGCCTGCCAAAAGGGCAGTATATGTTGGCAGCATAGGCAGCACACAAGGTGATAAAAAGGATACTACTCCTGCACTAAAAACAGTTAACAGGGTGAGGTTATAATCCATTCAGCACTCCTTCCAGTTCGGCCACAGTGACTGGGCCTGACTTGCGGTATTTAATAATACCTTGTTTATCCACTACCAGCGTTGTGGGTATGCTGTTAATGCGGAAGGTTTTCGCCACCTCGCCATCTTTATCTAGGAGGACATTCATGGTGTATCTGCTTTGAGTCATGTACTCAGCCACCTTATCGGCAGACTCCTGAATGTTGACGGCGTAGAATATAACTTTACCACTATATTTTTGAGCAAACTTATCCAGTTCAGGCATCTCCTGGCGGCAAGGCGGGCACCAAGTTGCCCAGAAGTTAAGTACAATAATTTGTCCGGCGGGAGCAACCTTTGTCGATTTTCCGTCCAGGGCGGTAAGCGAAAACCCTGGCAGTGTTTTCCCACTTGTCACGCCGGTATCTGCAGACGGTTTATTGGTTTCAGCTCCTGGCAGACTATCAGGCTGCATAGCGACAAAACCAATTGCCATGGTCATGGCAATTACTGCTACTGCTAAAATTATGAGTCTTTTCGGCATACTGGTCCCCTCTCGTACTGTATATAACAGATATATGTTTTATGGCTTATTATTATTAATAGTGGAGGTTCAACACACAATGCATCAGTACCTCTTTTTTATCGGTGACTTTCCGATCAGAGCATACGGACTCATTTTGAGTTTGAGTATTATCCTGGCAACCGGTACTGCCTATTTCCTTGCCAAACAAGATGGTCGTTGGCACCAGCATGTACCTGATATGGGCATCTACTGCGGTTTAGCAGGCATTGTCGGCGCCCGTTTATGGGATGTTTTCTTTTTTGACTGGGACTATTACCAGCATCACCTGCTTGAGATTCCTTTCGTCTGGCAGGGCGGCATGGCTATCCAGGGCGGTGTTCTACTCGGTGCAATTGCCGGCATCATTTATACTAAAATCCATAAAATTGATACTTGGGCATTTGCTGATATTGTGGCGGCTCCAGCTGTCATTATGGGCCAAGCCATTGGCCGCATGGCCAATTTGATGAATGGAGATGCCTTCGGTCACCCTACTGGTGGGAATTTTGGCATTGTTTATCCCTCAACAACATTGGCCTACCAGGTTTACGGCGACAAGCCGCTGTGGCCGGCAGAGGTATGGGAAGGCCAGATCGATGTTGTCATCTTTGTACTGTTATTAATCTTTCGGACAACCAACCATGCCAAAGGGCAGGTTTTTATCCTGTATGCTGTTTTGTATTCTACGGCCCGCTTCTTTCTTGAGTTTCTTCGTGGAGACTACGGAACACTGATGTTTGGCCTAAAATCCGCCCAACTTACCAGCCTGGCAGTCATACTCATTGGTTTGATCCTGTTTATCCGGCAAGGCTACTATGCTGAGCGTATCGGACTGACTGACAAAAGCAAGTAGAATTGAAAAGAGGCCGTGCTGAAACGAAAGTTTCAATACGGCCTCTTTTGTCCTGATAAGAAAGTATAACTTTCTCCTGGATAAGGGCAACATCGACTTCCGCTATCGCCAGAGGCTCGGCGCAAGTCGTGTTTTCTTTACTTTAGTTTAGGGGTAAACGGCAATCAGTTCAATCTCTACACTAACATCACGCGGCAGCTTAGCTACCTGGACACAGGCCCGGGCGGGCGGCTCCTCAGTAAAGTACTGACTATAGACTTTGTTCATAACGGCAAAATCGTCCATATCTTTCAAGAATACCGTTGTCTTGACAACACTAGCAAAGGTTAACCCTTCTCTTTCCAAAATTGCCCGAAGATTAGCGAGTACTTGGTGGGTTTGATTCTCGATGCCGCCGTAGACAATTTGTCCAGTAATGGGGTCAAGTGGTATCTGTCCTGAGATAAATAAAAAGCCATTAGCCTTGATAGCCTGTGAGTAGGGACCTATGGCCTGCGGGGCACGGTCAGAACTAACAACTGTTTTCATGCTGCAGCCTCCAATCCTATTTTCTTTTGAGTATTCTACATTTATTGGAAAATACCTGCTACTAGACATTACCAAATATTTTTTCTGTTAACGTTAGGCCAGTAGGCGTAACTGCCAAACCACCCTGAGCCGTTTCTTTAAGCGAGCAGTGCATCGACTGACCAACCGAATCCATAGCGTCGATTACTTCGTCTACTGGTATGACGCTTTCGACTCCAGCCAGCGCCATTTCGGCAGCAACAATAGCCTGAGCTACAGCTCCGGCATTGCGTTTAACACAAGGCACCTCAACGAGTCCTGCCACCGGATCACAGACTAATCCCAGCATATTCTTAATCGTCATGGCAACCGCATGTCCGGACTGAGCAGGTGTACCACCTAAGAGCGATACCATAGCACCAGCAGCCATAGCTCCGGCCGAACCGCATTCAGCCTGACACCCGCCAGCAGCTCCGGCGAGAGACGCGCGTGAGGCAATGACCATACCAATTGCACCAGCCACTACAAGCCCTTTAGCAAGTTCAGTCTGACTAAGACCGCACTCTTCTTTAAGTGCAAATAGGATTGCCGGCAATACACCACTTGAGCCAGCCGTTGGAGCAGCAACAATCCGGCCCATGGCAGCGTTAGCTTCGCCGACTGCCAGGGCATAAGCCACAGCTTTACTGATAAAACTTCCCATTATGTTCTTCTTTGGTCCTTGGGTGAATTGCTGCAGCTTTTGCGCGTCACCGCCCACCAGCCCGCCTTTGGAACGGGGTCCTTTGAGTCCAGCAGCAATTGACTCCTCCATAACAATAAGTATTGCTTCCATGCGCGCAATCACTTCAGCTGCAGGCAATTCCAGCTGCCTGGACTGAAAATCTACGCAAAAGTCAGCAAAAGGAACTGATTGTACCTGAGCTGCCTGAACCCATTCCTCAAGTGACAGTTTGTCTAATGACATAGCTTCTTACACTCCCTTATCAGCTAATGGCGTTAATGCAGCGTACAGCTCTAATCATCGCTAGTTCAGCCACAGCCGCAATATCAGCGTCATCAACCGGCTGGTCGGTTTCAAGTACCATACTGGCCAAGCCGCCTTTATTTCTTCTAAACACGCGCATCTGGGCAATATTAACACCACGTTTGGACAAAATACCTGTCACCTCAGACACCGCTCCGGGACGATCCTCATGCAGCGTAAGAATTGTCGGGAAATCACCGGTAAATTCGAGCGGAAAACCATCAACCTCGCTAATTACCACCCGGCCGCCACCAACGGACGCTCCGGCCACCTGGCTCTCGGCTCTGTCCTGCCCTCTCAGCCAAAACTTGACAAAGTTAGGATGAGCGGCATCGCCGACATTAATATTCCGGAAAGAATACTGAAGCCCGGCTTCCCTGGCATAGTCAAAGGCCTTCGGAATCCTCAAATCATCGGTCGGCCAGCCCATCAGCCCGGCGATCAGCGCCAAATCGGTGCCATGCCCCCGACCAGTCTGAGCGAATGAGCCGTGGAGGGCAATCATGGCCTCTGCAACTGGCTGCCCGAGAATAGCCCGGGCAGCATTACCTAGCCGTACTGCCCCAGCGGTATGGGAGCTGGACGGACCAACCATAACCGGACCGATAATATCAAAAATGTTCATTACTTGTGGTTACCTCCTAGTCGGTCTAGTGCCAGCAACAGTCCATAGATGAGTGCCGCCGGACGCGGCGGACAGCCTGGCACGTAAATATCGACAGGAACTATTGTATCAGCAGCACCACGAATTGCATAGCTATTGCCAAAAACTTTGCCACTGGCAGCACAAGCACCTACTGCCATGACCAGCTTAGGTGCTGGCACTGCCTCATATGTCATTGTAAGTGCTTGAGTGAGATTACGGGTCACTACTCCGGTAACCATTATCATATCGGCATGACGCGGCGAAGCCACGAAATCAATGCCGTATTGCTGCAAATCATAGACAGGGTTATTCAATGCCGTCATTTCCCAATCACAGGCATTGCAGGACCCGGCATCAACATGACGGATGTGAAGCGAACGCTTCAGAGTTGCCTTAATTTTTTCAGACAGGTGGTCTCTTAGCACAGCCAACTGATACTCAGCCGTGTGGCCTAATGCATTATGCTCACAAACCTCACTACAGCGACCACAAAAAATGCAAGCATTGTTATCTACTACCAACTGGCCATTGCTGAAAGCTATGGCGCCAGTAGGGCAAGCTTCACGGCATATTTCGCAGCTGCGGCACTGGCTGTCTTTCCACGCCACCTTGCCTCTAAAACGCGGCGGGATAGTCGTCCCGCTGTCATGGTGTTCGGTTACCCGGCCTGTTCTTACTATTTTCATCAGCAAGTTAAGCATATTATCCCCCCTTAACGGTCAAGACACGCATAGCATAGTTCGAAACTTTTATTAACAAGGGGAAAATCCGGAATAATGTTCCCCGGAGCTGCTACAGTAAGCGCCGGCCAGTTTGGATACGAGGCCGAACGGACAAAATAGCGGTAGATTTTGCCGCTCTCACCAGCCATAAGCCAGTGCAGGCTTGAACCTCGCGGCGATTCGGTCATGCTGAATGCTGTCGAATACGGTTTTACTGGTGGTAAGTCACCCTTAAACTTACCGCTAGGCAAGCTGTCAAGAACTTGGCTGACAATCTTGGCCGACTCAGCTGCTTCATCAGCCCGTACCCACAGACGGGCGGCTACATCGCAGCTGGTATACACAGGCACACTGAACCTAAAGTCCTGATAAGCGGCATAGGGGAAATCCCGCCGTACATCGCTGTCAATTCCTGACGCTCTTGCGGCAACACCGACAACACCCAAATCAACGGCAGCCTGATACGGCAGAATACCGGTTGTATTAACCCTATCCAAAAAAGAATCATTATTGCGTAAGAGATCAAGAACACCGGAGAAGTCCTTGGTCAGTCCGGCAAGCGTCTGCTGAATATCTTTCACCATAACGCTCGTTATATCCATACCAACACCGCCCAAGGCCACCCATCCACGCAAGAATCGATTACCGGTCAGGCGTTCATTTAGGCGCATGAGTTGTTCTTTAAGACGCGATCCATGGCTGACAACAGGAGCAAAACCCAAGCCAGCACACAGATTGCCGATATCGCCAACATGGTTATAAAGCCGTTCAAGCTCCGCAGCGAGTACTCTAAGGTATTGCCCCTTGACCGGAACTTCGGCTCCAGCCATCGCCTCAACAGCTTGAACATAGGCCAGTGTATTAGCAACCGAACACGCGCCACAAATGCGCTCGGCCCGATATAACGCCATAGTAAACGGCAAGCCTTCAACAGCTTTTTCAATGCCGCGATGAGTAAAAAACAGTTTAGCCTCAAGATTAATGATATTTTCGCCAGCTTGACTAAAGCGGAAATGACCTGGCTCAATTATGCCGGCATGGATAGGTCCAACCGGCACTTCAAATACCCCCTCGCCCTGTACAGGCGGTACTATGTACTCACTGCCGCCTTCTGGCATAGGCGTATCATACGTAAAATCCTTACGTAGCGGATACACTCCCTGCGGCCAGTTTTCATGCAGCACCAGCGGCCTTAGATCAGGATGCCCCAGCGGCGTTAAGCCAAACAAGTCGTGGATTTCCCGTTCATACCAGGCTGCTGACGCCATAAGCGGCGTAAGCGACGGAAACTCGGGCGGTTCATCTTGTTTTATGGTAGCTTTAATTGTTTTAAAGGCTGGTTCCCGGCTACCGGCAAAAATTGCGTAAATGGCGAAATAACCGTTGGCTAGGCGTTCGTCATTGGCGAACATAGCTATCAGTCGGTACTGGCCGCCATGGCTGACTACAGTGGCAGCTGCTCTGAGAGTTGCCGCCGGAATAATTTGCAAAGTACCTGTCATAGTTCCCCTCCTGTTACAATGGCCACTGCCTGGTTAATAAGCCCATCAAGCCATGGTGGCAGGTACAGTCCGGCAACAATCATTAACACCATAGACAGTGACACTGCAGATATCGCAGGTCTGCCCGGCCGGTAATCAGTAGAAACACGGCTGGGCAATGGGCCAAATCCAATTTTCAGCGTGTAATAGATCATACCGGCAAAAATAGCCGCCATCAAGAGTAATACCATAGCCCCTAACCAAGGGCTGCCTGACTGAAAGGCTGCCCATACAATTGTGAACTTGCTAAAAAAGATGCTAAACGGCGGTAATCCGGCAATAGCTAACACAGAAACAACAAACATGGTGCCCATCATAGGTGCGGCGGTCACCAGTCCCCTGATGCGCATAATATGCTTGGTCCCGTACTGCTGAATCACTAGTCCTGCAAGATAAAACAGCGCGGACTTAGTCACAGCATGGTTGATAAGGTGCAGCAGCGCACCATACACAGCGAGCGGCGTACCAATGCCTACCCCCAGCGTAATAAGCCCCATATGTTCAATGCTTGAATAGGCCAATAGTCGCTTAAGGTCATGCTGAACCATGATAAACGGAACAGCAATAACTATTGACAGCAAACCGAAACCAATTAAAAACTGTTCGGGAAAAGCAGCACCCAAGGCACCTTTGACAATAACAACTGTGCGGATAATGGCATATAAGGCACAGCTTAATAGCGCTCCTGACAGCAGACCGCTAACAGGCGAAGGTGCCTGGCTGTGAGCATCAGGCAGCCATGTATGCATAGGGGCTAAACCTGCCTTAGTTCCATAGCCGATTAAAATAAAAACAAACGCTAATTTAACCATGCCAGGGTCTAGCCTGTTGCTAACTTCTTTAAGCGCCAGCCAGCTTAAGCCTTGCCCGCCGGCAATGCCAGCATTGACTTGGGCATAATAAAGGAGAATAGTGCCCAAAAGCGCAAAGCATATTCCGACAGTGCACACCATAACATATTTCCAGGCAGCTTCAAGCGCCGCCCTGTCAAAATAAAAAGCTACAAGCAATGCCGTACTTAGCGTAGTGGCTTCGACCGCTACCCATATCATCCCCATGTTCTCAGCCATCAGTACACAAATCATGGTAAAAGTGAACAAACTAACCAGTCCGTAATACCGTTTTAGCATTTTCAGCGAAATATGCCCATGCTCTATCTCCTGCTTCATATAGGAAAGGGAAAACAACGCAGCCGTAAATGTCAGCACAGCAACCACCATAAGCACAACTGCTGACAAATGGTCAACATAGAGTTGGCCGACATGAATTTTCCCTACTGTCGCTACGTGATAAACAATAGTTAATAAGACCAAGCTAGTCAGACTGCTGCCTGTTAAGCTAATACAGCGGATGGCCTCTTGTCTGGACTGCGCCATGGCGAGAGCGCCGGTCATAAGTGGCAATACAAGCGCCAGAACAATCAATTGCTCCATAGTATCATCCCTTTAACTTTTTTAACACACTGGTGTCAGTAGACATAAAAGAACGTTTCAGACGGTAGGTTAAGATAACCAGTACCACTACAGCCACTAGTACATCCAAGAACACGCCAAATTCAATAATCAGCGGCAGCCCCTTAGTTACTGAAAGCCCTACTAGATATAGGCCGTTCTCCATTGTTATCAGGCCAACAATCTGCAGTACCGCCTGCCGCTTAGTCATCATCATGGTCAGACCGATTAACATCATGGCTACAGCAGCAGCCAGCGCATCGCGGCTGACCACACCTGGCAGCGCCCGGTCAATCAGTCCGTATGCCAACACAATCATGATCCCGGCTACCATTACCGAATAATTAGGGCTCAAAATAGGATTGCTTTCCCTTTCACGCCGCAGCATTCGAACAATGCGAAAAAGGGCGTATGGAATTAATCCGGCTTTAAAAATGAGCGTAAATGCGGCGGCGGCATAAGTATGAACCTCGCCGGTTTCCACAGCTACAATGGCACACGCCAGCGCCACCATAGCCGACTGGGCCAAGAGAATATTAACTGCTGTCTTGAGATTGGTCACCCGGCTCAATAAGAGCGCTAATAACAATAGAATTATAATAAGCAAGTTCATGACCTAAGTCCCCCTCTTACTGGGCTACCAGCGCAAGAAGCGCCAGCATGCCAGCCACTCCAATAAACCCAGGCACTTTAAACAACCTCATCTTATTCGTACTAGTTTCAATGGTCGCTAGCAGCAATGCTGCAAATACCACCTTGCCAGCTGTCCATAATAACGTCGTAGCCGGGGATACCCCGCCTGGCTGCCAAGGAAGAAACAGTGTAATGAATAAAATAATAAATACCAGCTGCTTGATAGCAGACGCCCAAAAAATCAGACCCAGCCAGCGTCCTGAGTACTCAAGCACCATACCCTCATGGATCATGGTAAGTTCCAGATGAGTATCGGGGTTATCAATCGGAATACGCCCAGTCTCGGCCAATAATAGGATCAGAAAAGCACTGGCGGAAAATATGTAAGGCAGTGACAACGGAGCCGACGCCGCCGCGCCTGACATGGCCGCCAGACCTGTTGAACCGGCCTGTCCCGCTACGGTAAGCATCGCTAATAGCAGCATGGGTTCAACTAGCACATTGATGAACATTTCGCGCGAACCGCCCATGCCGCCAAAAGCGCTGCCAGCGTCAAGCGAGGCTAGCGCCAGAAAAAAACGACCGGCAGCCAGAAGATAAATAAGCGCAAATAAGTCGCCTGCTGGCAATAACGCTGCCGCGCCAAAAGCCCCGGCAAAGTAAACATACGGAGCCAGTGTAAATATCCATGACGTGGTTGGCGACTGCACACTATCCTTTTGCAGCAGCTTGAGTATATCATAGTAGGGTTGCAAAATTAACGGCCCACGCCGGTTTTGCAGGCCAGCTTTAGCTGTCTTGATAATTCCGGCCACCAGCGGTGCACACACCATAATAATTAGAGCATAAGCAATACTAATAAATACTGATGTTATTTGTTCCAAACCATTCACCACCTTGTAGTTAAGATGAGCGCAATCACCGTTATGGCCGTAATGTAGCCAATATAAAGCTGCACGCTGCCAGTTTGAATTGCTTTCATAAACCGGGCGGCATTTATTATGCCGGTATTAATAGGCCGGTAAACCTCGTTAAAGATATCAGTTATACTGACATGATAACTCAACCGCCGGCCAA
The DNA here is from genome assembly GCF_900176355.1 of Sporomusa malonica. Taxonomy (GTDB): domain Bacteria; phylum Bacillota; class Negativicutes; order Sporomusales; family Sporomusaceae; genus Sporomusa; species Sporomusa malonica. Next base: position 47,802 of record NZ_FWXI01000010.1, read on the forward strand.
AGTAACGATTAGGATTGGTATCAACCAGCGTTTCCCGCTGCGGTCGCAGGATGGCACGAAAAGCCATCCTAATTGGCTTGGAAAAGCCAGTGGCCGTATATTCCATCTTGGCAGTCGGCACAATGCCGCACGTCCAGGTCTCGCTGGTAACTACCTGCGGCTTGCCATACAGGCGGTATATCGCCATTGCAGCCACTCCTCCCAAAATGGCAAGTGCCGCTATGACAGGCATTTGAATGCTAGTGTTAGCTACTGGGGACAAAATTCCAGTTGCATACCAGCTAGTGGCGGAAAAAGCCTGAAAAACGTCAACCCCTGCCGCACTGGCCAAAACCTGCTTAAGCATGTAACTAACTGGTTCAGGCCACAATCCAAGCAATATGCACAAAACTGAAAGTACCGCCATCGGGACAATCATTGCTAACTCAACTTCCTTGGCCTGTTCAGCATGAATGCTCCGCGGCTTAGCTAAAAAGGTCACGCCAAAAGCTTTGACAAAGCAAGCAGCAGCCAACGCTCCGGTAAGACCTAGCAGCGCGACTAATAGCGCGCCAATCACCTTGCCAGTGACTCCAGCCAAGGCTTGCGGCAAGTAAAATAATGCCTGAAATGTCAGCCATTCGCTAACAAAACCGTTCATTGGCGGCAACGCTGAAATAGCGGCAACGCCTGCTAAAAAGCATAGAGCGGTATAGGGCATCTTCTTGATAAGCCCGCCTAATTGCTCAGTGTCTTTAGTATGGGCGGATTTAAGTACTGCCCCCGCCCCCATGAAAAGCATTGACTTAAATATAGCATGGTTAAGCACATGGTAAAGTGCCGCCCCCCAAGCCAGTGCCGCCAAAACACCCTGCCCCTTAGCAGTAAAGATCATCCCTGCCCCTATCCCCAGCAAGATTATCCCAATATTTTCAACACTGGAATACGCCAATAGGCGTTTCAAATCGTTCTCCATAAGCGCATACAAGACACCGAGCACTGATGAGGCAACGGCCAGTACCAAAATAAGCACTCCCCACCACATTGGGCCCACCCCTAGAAAATCGAAGAAAAACCGGCACAAACCATAAATAGCGGTCTTAATCATAACCCCTGACATCAGCGCTGACACATGGCTAGGAGCTGCCGGATGTGCCCGTGGCAGCCAGATATGCAGGGGAATAATACCAGCTTTTGCACCAAATCCAATAAGTGCGCATAAAAACACCGTATTCTTGGTCCAGCTGTCCAGACTGCCTGCCGCCCGAACAAAACTGGCGAAATCCAGGCTGCCCGCCTTATGTGCCAGCAACAAAAAGGCCGTGATAATAAAGGCTGTCCCAATATGTGTCATGACGATATACACAAACGCTGCCCGTCCGGTTTCAGCCTGTTCATATTCATGGTTGACCAAGAAAAAAGAGGTTACCGCCATAATTTCCCATACAACGATGAATGCCGTCACATGACTAACGCTGACAACCAAAACCATCGATAGCAAAAAAGCATTATAAAGCGCCACCATTAGCTGATAGCGCCGGCCATCCCGGTAGTACTCCCGGCTATAGCCGATGGCATAGACGCTTGCTGCGCACCCTACCACCCCAATGACCAGTAAAAAGTACGCCGCCAGATAGTCCAGCCTGATATGTATTAACCCAAAAGGCATAGCCCATGGCACCGCTAAGTCAACTTTGCCGCCATCAAAAACAAAAATTGCACACAGTATGACCGCTAGACATCCCAGCGCTGCCATTCCATGTGCAACATAGTTGACTATTTTCTTCTTATTAGTGAGAAATGGTGACAGTACACCTGTAAGAAAAGAAACTAGCGATAAATACAGTAATAACTCGGCAATCACAGTAACCGCCTCCGCTTAAGGTAAATATTGATTGATCTTCTACACTATATCATTGTAACATAATAATATGCCTATGTGGATAAAAATTTTGAAAATTTTGCATAAGTTTGACATAATAACCATTTTAATGGAGGATACACAAATGGAAAAGATACGTATTGTTATCGCTGACGACCATGCAGTACTGCGTTCCGGACTTAAAGCATTGCTGAACTGTTCACCATTATTTGACGTAATTGGCGAAGCCGGCGATGGCCAGCAGGCATTTACTATGGTAGAAGACCTCCGTCCTGATGTACTTCTTCTGGACATATCTATGCCAGTCATGAGCGGCGTCGACTGTATTAAGGAAATAAAATCCCGCGGTCTCCCTTGCCGTATTCTTGTCTTAACCATGTATGATGATAATGAATACATTAAAGAAGTTATGCGGGCTGGTGCTGACGGTTATGTGTTAAAAAAATCTGCAGACACTGAACTAGTCGAAGGCATAATAAAGATTCATTCAGGTAAAAAGTACCTGAATGAATCTATGTCGCAAACGCTGCTTAATAGTCTCCTGCAGGTAAACGACGAAAAACATGACCAACGCGACCCTTATACTCTTTTAAGCAGCCGGGAACGCCAAGTACTTAGATTGTTAGCACAGGGCCATACTAATAGTGAAATTGCTGAGCAACTATCACTAAGCGCCAAAACAGTCGACACGTACCGCTCAAGGATTATGAATAAACTTAATGTGCGAAAAAAATCTGAACTTGTCAACTATGCCCTCCAATATAAACTGATTAATATGTGAAAATTACTACTTTTTGTCGGATTTTACCCTACATGCACCTACAGTAGTTTCTTACTTGATTTTACGGTAAGTACCTGATTTACTTTTGTGCAAAATTTAGCGAAAATAGGGAGTAAAGTTGTACGTCTTTTAAGTTGTGAAAATTTAAAAAATAAAGGGGTATGAGCAAATGCAACAACAACATATCGACGCTCTCAAGAAAATAGTTGGCGATGAACACGTGCTGACAAGCGTGGAGGACCTGCACTGCTACTCTTATGACGCTACTCCCGGTTTTTCTCACATGCCTGACGTTGTTGTCAAACCTGCTACTACGGAAGAAATATCAAAAGTATTATCCTTAGCCAACAACGCAAAAATCCCCGTGTATACCCGTGGCTCTGGTACCAATTTAAGCGCCGGTACTGTTCCTACCAAAGGCGGCATTGTCCTCCTCATGACACGTATGAATAAACTCATCGAAATCGACACTGAAAACCTGGTGGCTGTAGCTGAGCCTGGAGTCATAGTGTCCGACCTTAATAAAGCAGTTGAAACCTATGGCCTTATTTATCCACCTGATCCTGGCACAGTAACTACCGCAACTTTAGGTGGCACTGTTTCTGAAAATGCCGGTGGCCTGCGTGGACTCAAATATGGCGTAACAAAACATTATGTAATGGGTCTTGAAGTTGTACTTGCCAATGGGCAGGTTATGAATGTCGGCGGTAAGAACGTAAAAGACGTATCCGGTTATGATATGACCAAGCTCTTTACCGGTGCAGAAGGCACTTTAGGAGTAATTACCAAGATTATTGTGAAACTGGTACCTGCTCCTGAGGCCAAAAAGAGCATGATGGCCATTTTTAAAAGCCTTGACAATGCAGGTAACGCCATTGCTGCCATTATCGCTGCCAAAATTATTCCCGCAACACTTGAGATCATGGATAACCCTACCATCCGCACTGTTGAAGATTACGCAAAAGTCGGATTGCCAACAGATGCTGAGGCAGTACTCTTAATCGAGGTTGACGGCATTCCTGAAGTTGTAGAAAAAGAAGCCGCTAAAGTTATGGAAGTGTTAAAAACCAACAAAGCTGACGAAGTAAGAATGGCTAAAGACGCCGCAGAACGGGACAAGCTGTGGGCCGCCCGCCGTGCTGCTCTTCCAGCTCTGGCTAAGCTTCGCCCCACCACCTTTGTGGAAGACGCTACTGTTCCCCGGAACAAAGTTCCTGATATGATTCGCGCCGTAAACGAGATTGCCAAAAAATATAATGTGACTATTGGCACCTTCGGACATGCTGGCGATGGCAATATGCATCCAACAATTGTTTGCGATATCCGTGACAAAGAGGAAATGGATCGCGTATATAAAGCCATGGATGAAATCTTCGGCACTGCCATTAAACTGGGCGGCACACTTTCCGGCGAACATGGTATCGGCCTTGGAAAACTTAAATATATGGAAGACCAATTCGGCCCAGTAGCTATGGAAGCTATGAGAAATATCAAACGAGCCCTTGACCCTAACCTCATTTTGAATCCTGGCAAACTTGTGGGAGAGTGTTAAAATGAGCGATACCAATAAACCTATTACAGCAGAGGCTATTAATGAGCACGATAAAGCGCTATTAGCTGACCTCCAGGACGCACTTGCTAACTGTATGAAGTGCGGCAACTGTATGGAGGTGTGTCCTATCTATAAGGAACTGGGCACCGAAACAGCTGTTGCCAGAGGTAAACTGGCGCTTATGGAAGCGGTATTAAGCGGCAAGATTCCTATTAGTGAAAACTTTGATAAGTGGATGACCAAATGTGTATCCTGTAAAGCATGTACAGTAAAATGTCCTTGTGGTGTACCGGCCGACGAGCTCATTGTACGTGGTCGACAGGCTGCTGTAAAAGCACGCGGTCTGCATCCTATAAAGAAACAAGTATTTAACTTACTAAAGAGCCGGGCTATGTTTGATTTAGCACTTAGAATGGCTGGTATCTTCGGCCCGTTGAGCTTTAAAAAACTTCCACGTCCCATGGCAGCAGTCGCCCGTTTTCCTATGCCAGGTCTCGACAAAAAGCGGGTAACAGCACCCTTTGCCGCCTCGCCGCTGAGAAACCAGCATCCTGAAACCATTAAAGTTGATAAGCCTAAAATGAAAGTCGGTTTCTTTACCGGCTGTACAATTAACTATATTTATACCGATGTAGGCCAGGCAGTCATTGATGTACTAAAAGCAAACAACATCGAAATTGTTATGCCTGCCCTGCAGCATTGCTGCGGCACCCCCATCTTCATGTCCGGCGATGTTGAATCAGCTAAACTTTTAGCCAAACACAACATTGAGGTCTTCGAACAATATAATGTTGATTATATTATTGCGGCCTGCGGCTCCTGTACCGAAGCCTGGAAAATCGAGTTTGTCGAACTGTTCCATGATGATCCGGGCATGAAAGCCAGAGCTGAAAAAATGGCCAAAAAGACTTACGAAATCAGTCAGTTCTTAATTGATGTTGTTAAAATTGATAAAAGTAAACTTGGTCCTGTTAACACCACTGTGACGATGCATGACCCCTGCCACATGGCGCGTGGTATCAAAGTCACAGCTCAGCCGCGTGAGGTATTGAAATCCATCCCCGGTTTAACGTTCGTAGAAATGAAAGATGCTGATCGCTGCTGCGGATCAGGCGGCTCATTCAGCCTCGCAAACTATGAAATATCGCGAAAAATCAATGACCGTAAAATCAGTAATATTGCTTCAACAAAAGCCGACACGGTAGCTACAAGCTGTGGCACCTGCCGGATGCATATAATTGACGGCCTTGTTCAGAATAACATGAACCAGGATGTAGTCCATGTTATTCAAATTTTGGATAAGGCTTATAAAGCAGGCCAAAAGAAATAGAGATTACTCACTTATGTTCACCGATGATGCTGGATGGTCTGACTCACCCCCATAGTCATCATGAGCATTCGTGTTGTAACCTCATAATTCAGGCAAAAAGCAGAAAGCGGTTAATGGGCTTGGCCCAAACCGCTTTCTGCTTTTTTATGACGCTTAAGCGGAATCTCTACAGTAATAACTGTGCCTTCCCCTTCAGCCGAATCAATATAAAATTCACCAGACAACAAGGCAATCCGTTCGTGCATACCGTGAATGCCAAGACAGGTATCGCTGCCAACGCCGCTTAAAATATCAGCATTGAATCCCATACCATTATCTTTAATTATCAATATAAGTTTAGTCCGCTGTTTTTTTAGCGTCACCATAACCTGAGTAGCACTGGCGTGTTTGGCAATATTCGTTAACGCCTCTTGCAAAATCCGGTACAACGTAATCTCGATTTCCGGTCGAAACCGCTCTCGCGATAAATTTAGTACATTAAGCTCTAGCGGAATATTGTACTGCCTTGAATAATTTTCAATGTATTTTTGTGTAGCCGCTACCAAACCTAAATCGTCTAATAGCGCCGGCCTAAGCTGTACAGCAAGATGATGAACATCTTCCAGCGTTTTTACCGCTAAGTCCCGCATCTCCAGGATTTTTTCCCGCTCGCCTTCGCTCTGTACATGTTCAGACAATACTCTCAGTCCGACAATAATTGATGTCAGCGCCTGGCTGGTCTCATCATGCAATTCCCGAGAAATCTTTTTGCGTTCCTCTTCCTGGACACTAATTATCTTATTTAAGAGAATCGACTGAAGCTCTTCTTTCTCCTTAAGCGCCCGCACCAGTTTTTCCTGCCTGGCATTAGACTCCAATGCCGCTTCAACAAACTTGGCAGCAAGGCGGGCATAGGGCGCCGCCGTGTCAGGGACACCGGTAACACCGATGACCCCGACACAGCCATCGCCGAACATAATCGGCACATTAAAACCTTGTCGTACGCCTTTGAGACGGGATTCATCATTGGTCGTAACCGAAAACTCCCGAATCGGTCCGCTGGTCAGCATGCGCGCGGCCGCTTCATGGATATGAGATACCCGTTCTTTGCTGAACGAAGCGATGATGACGCCATGATTATTGGTAATATTTACATTTTTATTAAGTTCTGCCGCTACAATATCAACAAGCGACTGGGCAAACCGGGGATCAAGTTCCATGGTTATTTTCACCAGACACAGATGTGTGATCTTTTGCTGCGGCATTCTTTTTACGCCAATAGCCAAAGGCCAAAACAAACAATGTGACGCCTGCCTCAAGCAGCAGCGCATATGGTTTGAACCACACGCCCAGTACAGCATCGGCAACCATCATCTTGGCAGCTGTCCATGCAAGAATGGCTGCACCGATATAAATAATAATCGGGTATTTGTCCATAAGCTTCATTAATAACTGACTGCCGAATACCACCAGCGGTACACTTAACGCAAGACCAAAGATTAATAATCCTATATGACCATCTGCTACACCGGCAATAGCTAGTACATTATCAAGGCTCATTATCAGATCGGCAAAAATAATGGTTTTAATGGCTCCTCTAAAACTATTTGCACCCTCACAAGAAACCTCTTTATGTTCGTCACCAAGCAAATTTACCGCAATATATACCAAGGCCACTCCACCAAGAAACTGTACATAGGGAATCTTAAGTAAAAGCGCGGCAACCAGAGTAAGCAAAATCCTCAGTATTACAGCCCCGGCGCTGCCCCATAGCACAGCTTTCTTACGCTGATCATGGGGCAGGTTTCTACTAGCCAGAGCTATGACTACAGCGTTATCACCGCTTAGTATTAGGTTTATGAGCGTAATACTGCCTAACGCTATCAATAGTTCCATCGAAATACCCCCTCAAAATATGTTTGCCTTATAATAGTCTATTTATCAAATCTAATATATATCCCTGCAATTCCCCCTCTCAATAACTAAGGACCTTTCCGTCAACAACGGCAAGGTCCTCTCCTATATTAAATAGCAATAAGACCTTGGTGTAGTATATTCGGCAATATACTAAAGGTCTCACTATTGGACTGCTCCAACGACATAGCCATGCACAACGTGCAGGATTGTTGACTGTGCCTGTCAGTTACTCCCCCTTAGGGTACATCATTATTATTATTTAACTAATTTTATCATATTACAGAAACTGTATCCAGTCAATATAATTATTTGGCAGGCCTTTTTACAGCTACTATCTAATAATTCTTGCTAATTAATGGGTGATAGAGTATTATGGTTGAGGACATTATTTAACAATGACATCTGGAGGAGGATAGTCTCAATGTCAAACCAACCTGTTAATTTATCTGAATTGTGCCCCGAAAAACATGGCCTCAAGCGTGACATGAAGTCCCGCCACCTGCTTATGATATCGATTGGCGGCACGATCGGCACCGGACTATTTATGGGTTCGGGCCAAACGATTAACCAAGCCGGTTCATTTGGCGCTATTTTAGCCTATATGGTCGGCGGACTTATCATGTATTTAGTACTATTATGCCTTGCTGAGCTGACTGTCGCCATGCCAGTGTCCGGCTCCTTCCAAAGCTATGCCACTCGCTTTATCTCTCCTGGTGCCGGCTTCACCACCGGCTGGCTATACTGGATTAACTGGGCGATCTGTATTGCTGCCGACTTTACGGCTGCCGGTATTATAATGCACAATTGGTTCCCTGATGTCGCAGTTTGGATTTGGTGCGCTGTATTTGCTGCAGCTTTGGCCGGTCTCAATTTGGTATCAGTTAAAGCCTATGGGGAAACCGAGTTTTGGTTTGCCAGTATTAAAGTGGCTGCCATCGTATCCTTTATCATTGCCGGATCAGGCCTAATATTTGGGTTTAGTAGTGGACAAGCCGGACTTGGTTTTTCGAATTTCAATACTGGTGGCGGCCTGTTCCCCAACGGGTTTGGAGCGGTATTTTTGACCATGATTGCTGTTATCTACTCTTTCCAAGGAGCAGAACTTGTCGGCATCGCCGCCGGCGAATGCAAAGACCCAGGAAAAAACGTGCCGCGGGTTATTAAAGGCATTTCTGTACGGATCGTTATGTTCTATGTACTGGCCATGATTGTGCTTGCCGGTAACATTCCGGCATCAGAGGCAAGTGTATTAGAGAGCCCATTTGCTTATGTCTTCGGTAAAACAGGTATTCCTTATGCCAAAGATATTATGAGCTTTGTCGTACTTACCTCGGCCTTATCAGCAGGTAACTCAGCTCTATACGCCTGCTCACGACTTCTATGGTCAATGGCTCAAGACAATCAAGCCCCGTCCTGGCTCGGAAAATTGAACACGAGCGGCGTACCTTATAATGGTGTACTGATAACACTTATACTGGCCTGCATGTCGCTTCTTACCGAAAGGTTTGCCGCAGATACTGTATACCTTTGGCTTATGTCAAGCACCGGCTTGACAGGCTGCTTAATCTGGATGATTATCGCCTGGTGTCAAATGAACTTCCGCCGCGAATATACAAGACTGGGCGGCAAAGTCGAAGCCCTTGGCTTTAAAACCCCCTTCTATCCCCTTGTCCCTATTCTTGCATTTGTTCTTAACTTAGTCGTAATTGTCAGCCTGTATTTTGACGAAGCCCAGCGTATTGTCGTCTATACCGGCATCCCCATATTGGCCGCTATCTATGCTTATTACCGGCTGTTTCTTGATAGAAAAGAACCAAATAACACTTCACTACCTCTTCGATAGTCCAGCTATTACCAATAGACTGCCTCCCTATCTACTGTGGTATAATTATCGAGTGTCGATATTATGTCACCTAGATCAGGGAGGCTTTGCTTTACATGGATACTTTGTCCCATGCCTTAGTGGGTATCGCTGTCGCCGGCTTATCAGGCCACCCCCTAAGCTTTAACGACCCTCTTTACTTGGCTAGTATTATTGGTGCCCAGGCGCCTGATTTTGATATAATTGCACAAATCCGCGGCAATTTTTCTTACCTCAGACAACATCGATCCTTTTCTCATTCTATACCTGGGCTTTTCATGTGGTCAGGTTTAATTGCCGCCGGTTTTCTCTTATGTATGCCAGCTGCACCGCTTGCTCAGGTTTTTGTCTGGTCATTTTTAGGTGGCCTTTCACATATCGTTATTGATTTTTTTAATGCCCACGGAGCAGCCATTTTGTACCCATTTAGCCGAGAACGCAAAAGTTTTAGTCTGCTCAACGTCTTTGATCCGGTACTTCTAAGTATTATGTGTATGGTGTTCTTGCAAGGACTGGCCCCTCGCGAAACCTCACTGCTATTTTTCACCTCAGTTGGGCTATACACTCTGCTAAGATACCTGCTTAAAATAAGGGCAACTCTATTACTTAGGCAGCATTTTGCCAACAATAATCTAACTCGCATATTGGTTATGCCGTCACTTAAAAGTATATTTTTCTGGGATTTTGTTATTGAGACCAGTGATAACTATTATGTCGGTCAAATTGGCGCACTTCAGCCGGTTTTAACCCTCCACACCGAGTTAATTAAACAAACACTCTCTCCGGCTCTCCAGGGGGCACAGCGGACTGTCTTAGGCGAGTTCTTTGCGTCCTTCACACCCTTCAGCTATTTCACTGAATATCAAGATGAGGAGCACCCTGCAAAACTTGTACGCATTTATGATTTACGTTACTTCTTCAACCAAGGATTCCTGCATAGTGCGACAATAATATTTGGCCGTGATGAACAGCCCTGTGACTCATATATTCAGACATATGGGCGAAAAATAAAGGTACCATGCTAAGAGCTGATATTGCTTCACTACTAATTCGTTATCAATGCCAATCAACGATTGGTCATTGCGAGTAGTAGCGTGGCATCTCAGCTTTTTTATTTTTTTCTTGCCATAAACAATGTGGTTGTATTATAATACAACCACACCCCCAGGGGAGGGGGTATAATTATAAGGAGGTAATCACCCTATGTATTGGTTGTTTTTTGCTTATCTAGCAATTGGTTATTTTTATCCGGCCGCCGGTATCGTTGCCCTTATTTGCATGCTGGCACCTGTGCTTATAGCTCCATTTAAAGGCCGCTACTGGTGTGGTAATTATTGCCCGCGCGGCAGCCTGTATGATAACCTTCTGTCTAGGTTTTCACCACGCAAACCTATCCCGGCTTTTTTCCGCACACTAGGTTTTCGTACTTTTATGGTGGCCTTTATTATGACGGTATTTAGCGTTCAGATGTACTATGCTTGGGGCAATTGGGACGAGATGGGCCTTGTGTTCCTGCGCATCATCTTTATTACTACCGTTGTTGGCATAGTGCTGGGCCTTATCTACAACCATCGTACCTGGTGCTCATTCTGCCCAATGGGTACAATGGCCAGCTGGCTTACCCGAAAAACAGCTAAACCGCTTAATGTAGAGCCTACTTGCGTCAGTTGCAAATTATGTACTAAAGCATGTCCTTTTGACTTAACGCCTTATGATGCAAAAGGAACATCTACCGGTTATACACACAATGACTGCTTAAAATGTGAAAAGTGCGTTGCTGCTTGTCCGAAACAAAGCCTTACATTTAAGAGCTAGCATAAACTACCTGCTTAATACTAAAAGGGAATTCTTCGTTCTTAGCGAATCTACTCCTTATTGTTAATTATGCAAACTAAGGAGTGGCATCGTGCTTAAACCTATAGTTATTGCCCTGATGGTGGCAACGCTCACGCTTTCACAAACGCTGGGAGCAGTAGCCTCCACGTTGTCGATCAGCAATTGGCAGGCTAGCGGCTCGCAAATGTGGCGCATAACCTTTCCGGGTGATACCAGCGGCTTAGCTGACTCACAGCAGGCTAATAGCGGTGCTTCTGAGCTTTATTATCCACACTCAGGCAATTACGCTACAATCAATTATGAATATGAACTATCTCCTAACCGTAAGCTAACCATAGAAGCCGGAATTTTAGGCACATTAACACCGGCAACCGGCAGTGATTCGGACTGGGATTATTCGAAATCTCAAGACTTATGGTATTATGGCGTTTTTCAGACAAATGGCAGCAGTACCTTTATTAATATTGATGTTAAGCAGGCTACCAGCCCTAACACGGAGTTCTTTTACGGGTATGGGTATTCAAACAGCCAATATTCCATGACTAACGGCTATTATTCAATAATGAATTATGTTGAAACCACCACATCTTTGCCTAATCTTAACTCGACTTATTCCATGGTTTATCACGGACCACATGTAGGGTTTTCAGGCACGAAACAACTAGCGCCAAAACTTGCGCTAGTCGGCAGTATCTCTTATTCACCACTCGCGTTAGCTCAAGGTCAGGGTTGGTGGAATCTGCGTAATCTGGATTTTGAGCATCTCGGCTCAGGCCAAATGCTGGACGGAAAAATCGGCTTGCGCTATCTTGTGGCAGGGCGCCATGACAACGCTCTCACCTTAGGCTATCGTTATCAGCAACACCGTTTATATACGGGTTCTGAAGATACTAGTTCAGCAATTACCTGGACAGACGCCACTAAAATACAGCAAGGATGGTACATGGGCGGAGATTTTAAATTTTAATACCATCCGAAAAGCAAAACAACAACCGGTGTGCTACAGGTTGTTGTTTTGCTGACTGCCGCCTGGCTGTTTTGATTTGGAGAGCATTGAACCAACAATTATAACAATAATCGCAAAGGCAGCTGGTATTGCCCAGTGTGTCCAAGGATAAGGTTCTATGAGCGGCAAGATTTTTTTATCGGCGATCGCCATCTCACCTGCAGTCCACCCCAGAAATGCCGCGCCAATGGTAATAATAATCGGCCAGCGTTCCATAAGCATGTGGATTACTTTACTGCCCCAAATAATAATAGGAATACTAATAGCCAAGCCAATAACCAGTAAAGTTACGTTACCTTTTGCCACTGCAGCAATTGCAATAACATTATCAATACTCATCACCAGATCGGCTATAATAATGGTTTTGATAGCATCGCCTAAGCTGTTTTTAGCCTCTAATTCTTCATGGTTTTCTTCGCCAGCTAAAAGATTAATAGCAATCCAAAGCAAGGCTAGACCACCAATCAATTGTAAGTACGGAATCTTAAGCAAAATAATGGCTGCAAAAGTTAGAAGTATCCTTAATCCAATGGCCCCGGCACCGCCCCAAAATATGGCCTTTTTTTGTTGTTCTGGCGGTAGCTTGCGGCTGGCAAGGGCGATAACCAAGGCATTGTCGCCACTTAAGAGCAAATTAACCGTAATAATACTAAGAAGCGCTACTGCCCAATCCACAACTTCACCTCCATTAATCTGGCCGCACCTATAACAATATTAGTATTACCGCTTTTCTAATAATTGTACCTGACAGATATAGCCAACCTGGATTTTACAAAATCCGGTTGGCTACATCTGTCAACTGCTCTAGATTACGGCATTCAAATAGTTGTCTGCAATACGGTTGGTATTCTTTCATCAGGCAGTCGCCCTCAAGCCAGTCACTTTCCGGCAGTGGGTTAAGCCAATAAACCGCTTGTGCCCGTTCTGTAATCTTTGCCAATTCTTCGCTGCCACCTGGATGCCAGTTATTGCGGCCGTCACCTAGAATAATCACTTTAGTGCGAGCCGTTATCGCGGGGAGTTCATGTCTGGCAATCTGCTCAAACACTAAATCGTAGCGGGATAAGCCTACTCGCCGGTTAAAGCGGTCTCTTAGATGTCTGGCCTGGAAAAAAGCGTTCACGTCCTGATTTTTAAACCAGTCAGTCACCTCGACAGCTTCATCAACAAAGACAAAAGAGCGGATATTGGCGTAACGCCTGTGCGCCGCCTGCACTAATTGCAGCATAAACCGGCTAAATCGCTCTACCGAGTTGGAGACATCACAGAACAACCATAAGTCAACTTTACTTTTCACCTTGTCCCTATATTTTAGTCGCAAAGGACAACCACCGGTACGCACAACTTCCTGAAAAGTGCGGCGGATATCAACTTTGCCGCGTTTAGCATGACGCAAACGGATACCTGGCCGTTCGGCTAGCTTTTTCGCCAATTTGGTAATCTCTTGTTCGACGGCTGTTATTTCAGCTGCTGTCAAACAATCGAACTCGCGACGGCGGATATTAGCAAACTCAACCAGTTTAATTATATGCTGCCGGCCAAACTGCCTTACGGCTTTTCGTTCAAGCTCCCGGCGAATAAGTGCCTCTAATTGGGCAAAGATTTTTTGCCACTTTTGAAATGCGCTCTCTTTCATCTGTTCTGTAACATAACGACGCTCAACCTTGTTCACAGCCTCAAACCATCTTAACCCTACCTGAACTTGGCGCAGTTTATTTGATATTTCTTCAGGCTGAGCATTATCAAGCGGCATTTCAGCGGTAACTTGTCTTGCCAATTCTTCCAGTACAGCAGCCGGCTGGTTGTCAATCATTTCTAGTAAGCCGTCGGCATCTCCTCCGGCACCAGCTGAACTGCGTCCACTACCATCAGCAGTCGCGCCTTTGATTGTAAGTGCCTCTTGCTTTGGCTTGACTTGTTCTACCGGGGGCGTAAGGTCAAAGTATAAATCAAACAACGCAGTAAACACCGGACGCTCCCACATGCTCTTAACCAGTGTTGTCTCAAGCACACCACGTAATAGTACTGGGTCAAACTCGGTAAGTTCGGCGGCCTTCAGGGCATCAGCTGCTTCCATTGTCGTTACCGATAGACCGGCTTCGCGCAGCAAGCGAACAAAATCAACAAGCATTTGTTTCATGGTTTTATTAAGTAGGGCAACTTATCGGCAATAAGATCGCGGTCTTTGGTATATTTGAGCAAAGCAGTTAGCGTAGCGCGCGCTGCATCAGCCGTCAGTTCGCCCCCTAATATATTCATCGACTGCACCCAATCAATACTTTCAGTGACGCTGGGTGGCTTTTTAAGTGGCTGTTTGCGAATATTTTGGATAAATTCGACAAGTTGGCTGGCGAATTTACGGTCAACGTCCGGCACATTGATTTCAACAATGGCCAGCTCCCGTTCAAAATCCGGATAATCAATATGAAAGTGCAGGCACCGACGGCGCAGGGCATCACCTAGTTCCCGAGTACTATTAGAGGTCAGTACAACATGCGGCCGGGTAGCAGCCTTTATCGTGCCAAGCTCAGGAATAGTTACCTGCCAGTCTGATAACGCTTCTAAGAGAAAACTTTCGAACTCCTGATCGCTCTTGTCAATTTCGTCGATGAGCAGAACTACCGGTTCAGTGCTGGTAAGCGCCGTTAAGAGCGGGCGTTTTAACAAAAATTCCTGGTCAAAGATTTGCTGTCTCCCATTTTCCCATCCACGCTCAGCCAAGGCTTCGATTTGGATATAGAGCAGTTGTTTCTGATAGTTCCATTCATACAAGGCTTTACTTTCATCAAGCCCTTCATAGCATTGCAGCCGAATCAGCTGGCAACCGCGCAAGCGAGACCACGCTTTGGCCAATTCAGTTTTACCAACACCGGCTGGGCCTTCCAATAACAGCGGCTTTTCCAGGTTTTCCGCTAAATACAGGGCTGCAGCCAGATTATCATCAGCTAGATAGCCAATGGCGGCTAACCCTGCCTTCAACTCATTAATTGCTTCGTTCACTGTTACCAACTCCGTCACTTTGATTACTTACCGATTGATCATCTTTACTGCCGAAAAATTTTATCCATGTCAATATAGACATGCAGCCCAAAGTTACAACATTTGCAAGAAATACTGGTATGCTGCTGATATAATAGCCGTATATCATCCAGAAAAAAACACCAGTTGTCATCATGACAATCCACGCAGTTGAAAAATCGCCTGCCGATTTACTTTTGATTGTTTTTAATACTTGTGGAAAAAAGGATACGGTCGTAAGAATTCCGGCCAGACTGCCGATAAATTCAATCATTAGGATACTCCTTCCCATCCTTGAGCACTTTTACAATGTTTCTAACACAGGCTATGTCTTTTAACGGATTACCTTTGAGTACCAGCAAATCTGCTCGTTTATTTGTTTCAACTGTCCCTACTTCATCCCCCAGCCCTATTGCTTGAGCCGACAAACGGGTAGCCGACTGCAGTGCAGCAGATGGCGGCAGGCCGCACTCGACCAATAAACAGATTTCCCGCCACATATCACCATGCATTACCCCCAGAGCCCCGGCATCAGTACCGGCAACAATGTTGGCTCCAGCCTGAAATGCCCTAAGTACCATGGATTGGTGACGTAAATACACAGACTCAATGTTATCTTCTGGGAGTGTCTTAGCCTGGTGGGTCCGGCCATAATCCAGCATCCGTTCAAAGGGAACTAATGTTGGTATCCAATATACCCCGCTCTCAGTTATTAAATCCGTGGTATCCTCGTCAATGAGCGCACCATGTTCCAGGGTGGTTACACCCACCGCTAATGCCTGACGAACACCATCTATGCCGTTGGCGTGCACAGCAACCGGCTTTTTTAACCGTTGCGCCTCATTTACAACAGCTTGGGCCTCAGCCAATGACAGTTCGACAAAACCGGCATCCTGGCGAACAAAATTTACACAGCCTGTCATCATAAATTTTATACAGTCCGCATTGCCTTTGGCCTGTTCGCGTACTGCTTTAATCATCTCGTCTGGCCCATCAGCTTCCCGTCCGCCAGCATAATGAAAATGACCGCCGGTAATTGAAATGGCTTGCCGGGAAGTCAGCACCCGGGGACCGGAAACGACGCCTTGATTAATAGCCTTTTTTACTAATGAATTGATCCCATAAGGTCCGCCTAAATCGCGAACAGTAGTCACACCCTGTTTAAGCGTCAGGGCCAGATTCTTAACCGCTCGGATAAGAGTTGTTTCTTTGTCTTCTTTCCACCGTAAGGTACGGACTTTTTGATCAGAGATGCCTTCCAGAAATAAATGCACATGCGGATCAATGAGCCCAGGCATAACAGTGTACGCAGAATAGTCTACGGCTGCAGCTACTTGGTCTGCAGCAAAGTCTCCCGCCTGTCCTCTGCCGACAATAAATCCGTCTTTGACCGCCAGATAACAGGCAGCTTGAGCTGGCCCGCCTGTACCATCAATCAATAAACCAGCTTTTATTAGCATCACAGCAAGTTCCCTCTTCCATATATTTCTTCATGCAGCAGGATATATTTTGGGTTTCCCGCCGACATCAACATTATTGCGGTGTGTATGCAGAAATATTCTGCATACATTTACCAAGTACCTGCCAAATCTATACAGAATATTTTAGAAAACCGACCTTGACATTATGTCACTGTCTAAGTATAATTACAAATGTAATATAGATAATTCAATCATGGGGGTATAGCTCAGCTGGGAGAGCGCTTGAATGGCATTCAAGAGGTCAGCAGTTCGATCCTGCTTATCTCCACCAAGTTAAAAAGCTTGTAAGGTTTTTACCTTGCAGGCTTTTTACTTTCTCTCAACCGAGTTGCAGCTCGTATAGGAATATTCAAACTGATCCAGCTTTTGCTGTATATAATACCTTGACTGATATGCGTCTGTAAGATAAACTAGTATCAACCCATGCTATATTCTAAAGGGAAGTAGCCTGCAAATGCAGCACTTGTGAGGTAGCGTCAACACACATCGCTCAGTCTGGCCTACCATTGGTAAATACCAATTAGCGAGACCTTTAGTATGGATTTAGGCCATGCCAAAGTGTTTCGCTTTTTAGTCCTGTTAGGAAAGTATAACTTTCCTCCTGGATAAGGCAAACATCGGCCTCCGCTGTCGCCTAAAGGCTCGGCGCAAGCCGTGTTTTCTTATTGTTTAAACTGCGAAATAGAAAAAATCTAAATAGAGGGGAGCGTGTCAATGGAAGCAATCGTAGAAATACTTTTAGAATGGGGTCTTACCGGCCTCTTAATTGCCGCGTTCACAGAGTCATTTATTTCTCCTGTATTGCCTGACCTGCTTCTCATCCCCTTAGCATTGGCCAACCCGCAAAATGCTATATACTATGGCTTGGCCACTACTGTTGTATCTGTCTTAGGTGGTGTGATCGGCTATATGCTGGGACTAAAGATTGGACTGCCTGCGGCCCGCAAGTTTATACCTGACCGATATATAGATAAGATATACGGAACAGTAAAAGAAAATGCCTTATGGGCTGTATTTTTAGCCTCCCTATCCCCTATTCCGTATAAGTTTGTCAGCATAACAGCCGGAGCACTAAAAATAAACATGCCGTTATTTTTTGCCATTTCTTTCCTTGGTCGCGGTAAACGCTTCTTACTTGAGGGAGTACTGATTTACTATTTTGGTCCCCAAGCTGTAGCAATGTTTAACCAACATAAAGATGATTTGATGATTATCTCGCTTATCGTTATAGCAGGCATAGGGCTAATTGCGTACGTTATGAAAAAGAGTAAAAAGGCGAAACCCATGGTCAATGAGTTATAATTTTTTGCCCGCTGCTGTTAAAAGCTTGCGGGCTCCTTATTTAAGGAGGATTCACGTGGATTTTTGCAAATCGATTCTGTATTTTATCTTAGCTGGTGTGTGTGAAATCGGCGGTGGATATCTTATCTGGCTGTGGCTACGTGAGGGAAAAGGCATAATGTACGCTGTAGCTGGAGCCGTTATCCTCATTATTTATGGAATCATCCCTACCCTTCAACCAGCTAATTTTGGCCGAGTATATGCGGCGTATGGAGGTGTTTTTATTGTACTCTCCATTTTGTGGGGCTGGGGTGTCGATAAGGTAGCACCTGACAAATTTGATATAATCGGCGGCCTGGTAGCTCTTGTGGGGGTTTTGATAATTATGTATTGGCCCCGGGTTTGATGCAGTGAGTAAACGGATATGATATACTTGTAATCATACATATTATTTCATTACAGGGAGAGTGTTATCGTAATTTTGGACACAGCCTCGATTAGTACCGAGATTGTTATTATTTTGGTTCTTATTCTTGCGAATGGATTATTTGCATTAACTGAAATGGCTATCGTATCTTCCCGGAAGAGCCGTTTAGAAAACATGGCTGCCAGCGGCAGCAAAGGTGCTCAAGCCGCGCTCAAGCTAACAGAAGAACCCACGCCGCTTTTATCTGCTGTGCAAATTGGCATTACGCTAATTGGTATTCTTACAGGCGCTTTTGGCGGCGCCAAATTATCTGTTTTTCTTGCTTCCCTATTAAATACACTTCCGTTCCTTCGTGGCTACAGTGATGCCATCAGTCTTGCCATTGTCGTAGGCACCATCACCTATTTATCACTGATCATTGGTGAATTGGTACCAAAAAAATTAGCGCTCAATAATCCTGAGAAAATCGCCACAGCCGTTGCTAGACCAATGTCAGCGTTTGTACGGATTAACAGGCCTCTTGTTCATCTCTTAGGCCTGTCAACTAATATGGTAATGAAGCTGTTAGGCGCTAAACCGCCGGAAGAACCGCCAGTCACTGAAGAGGAAGTACGAGTGTTAATTGGCCAGGGCGCACAGCATGGAGTCTTTGAAAAGTCTGAACGTGAAATGGTAGAAAAGATTTTTGTCCTTGGTGATATGCGTGTAGGCGCACTCATGACGCCCCGCACCCAGATTAAATGGCTGGATATTGAAGATAACGATCAATACAACCTGCGCATTATCAGGAACACGAATCATCTGTTCTTTCCGCTAGCGCGCGGCACTTTAGATGACATAATGGGTGTTGTTTACTCTAACGAACTCTTATCAAATTATGTCCCCGGCCGGCCTTTACAACTTGAAAAAGCTGCCCGCCAGCCTCTCTATATACCAAAGAACACCCCTGCTTTAAAGGTACTGGAAAAATTTCAGGAAACTGGAATTTATGTTGCGCTCGTGGTAGATGAATATGGCGGCATCTCTGGTTTAATCAGCCTCTACGATATTGCTGAACATATTGTCGGTGATATGCCATATCTCGGTGAAGATGAAGACCCTGATATTGTTGCCCGCGACGATGGATCATGGCTAGTCGACGGAATGCTGTCAGCAGAGGAATTGAAAGAGCTGCTTGACATTGACCGTTTACCTGGCGAAGAGCGAGGTTACTTTCAGACCCTTGGTGGGTTTATTGTTTCATATCTCGGCCATATACCTAGTGCCGCAGACTACTTTATCTGGAGCGGATACCGCTTTGAAATTGTAGATATGGATAAGGCGCGGGTTGATAAAGTTCTTATTACCCGATCATTCATGCAAGACGAAAATACGCATCAATCTGAATAGGACCACAAAACCCTGCGAACAAAAAGTCGCAGGGTTTTTATATATTTTGCAATTAGTAAAGGATTAACGCCAATATAGGAGAATAATTAACTTTTATATATAAACTACTGAGGTGAATTATGCGCAAAACATATATTGGTGCTATTTGCCTATCGCTGGCTGCCAGCCTTTGGGGCGGCCTTTATGTTGTCAGTAAATATGCTATGGATGCGGTTCCCCCTTTTACACTCTTGTTTTTACGTTATTTGACCGCATCTCTGGCCCTTATTTTAGCCTGCCGTCTAAGCGGTATGCCAATTTTCCCTGTCCATGAGCGTAAAGCATTGCTTCAGGTTGGATTCATTGGATATTTTCTATCAATTAGCTCTCAATTTATCGGAACCAACCTTTCGTCTGCCCACATGGGAGCAGTGATTACCACACTATCTCCCATTTTTCAATCACTCTTTGCTATCTGGTTACTTAAAGAACGCATGTCCCATCGTGCGGGAATTGCTATGGCTATCGCGTTTGCCGGTGTATTGGTTATTATTCTTACAAGTGCTAGTGGCGAAAGTGTCGGCCGTGCTTTGTGGGGCAATCTTATCTTGCTGCTGGCAGCTTTGTTTTGGGGCTATCAATCTGTGTTAGCGCGTCAGGCCTCTTTTATCCATTCACCGCTCACAGTTACAACAGCTGGCGTTCTCATTGCCACACTATTTACCGGGGTGGCTTCTTTAACCGAATTAGGAAGCTGGAATTACAATGTGCTGACAACTTGGCCTATTATTCTCAGCATTCTTTATATTGGTATTGCATCCACAGCAGTAGCTTTCTTCACCTGGAATAAGGGCCTATCACTCTTATCTTCTCATCAAGCCGGGCCGTTCTTCTTCTTTCAACCTATTGTCGGCAGCCTGCTTGGCTGGGCGCTGCTGGGCGAGCATCTGACAGTCGCCTTCTTCTCTGGTGCAGCTCTTATTGTTGCCGGTGTTTATCTCAGCTTTAAGCATAGTTAATCAAAAAGCCACCTGACCGGTGGCTAGAAGGTCCGCATCGATGGGTAGCGTTTCTCGTTAATGGTATGCCCATAATCCTCAAGTTGGGTATCTAAAGTACTGCTTGCCAGTATTATCTCAGCATCTGCTGAATTAGAATTGTGCATAAGCTCGCTAAGCTGCTGTCTAAGCGCCTTAACTTGCAGTGAGATGGTCTGTAGTTGTTGATCCATGCATGTACCTCCCTACTTATGTTTCTATTAGTTTTTCCGCAAAATTGAAAAATCATGTAATCGGCATCTACACTTTACAAAACTAGTAATCATTGTCGCTCATGTGAATCTATCAAGCGGGAAAACTAATTTCAGCATTGGGAGGTGATAATTTGACAACCAAAAAAACGGCTTTCTGGAATGGCAAAAATCTTGCTGGTGAATCGCAGGTGGGAGCTAACAGTTTAATCAGCGAAGGCCCTCGGACAAGCCCAACCCAAGCAAAATATGAGGTAAGTAATGATACTATTTCTGCCGCTGGCCTGCAGCCTTCTGCCCAATCTGCCAAAGAGATAACTAAAGAGGGCGGCTGACCTCCCAGAAGATAAGTGGCAGTTTGCCGCAAGCAAGTCGCTAAGGAGGGATTTTATGGCCACTAAAGACTTATTAGATTCCAACAATGCAAAAAATAATAAGCCGGCAGCTAGCATGAATAACGAAAAAAATGCGAACAAGGCTAGCCAAAAAAAGCATATGCCCTGCAAGAATTCTCTTCCCACTTAAAAGCAAAAGAAACAGAAGGCGGCTTAATCGCCACCTTCTGTTTCTTTTGCGTTTAAGTAGGTCCAGCCCTCTTTTTGTTCAATAAGCTGGGCTCTCAGGAGACGTCCGATAGCCCGCTTAAAAGATGCTTTACTGATATTAAACTTTTCCTTAATAATTTCGGGAGGTGAATCGTCACTATACGGCATCTGGCCGCCTCTAGCCCGAAGTACTTCAAGTATTTTCTCAGCGTCAACATCCATGGCATTTTCTTTGACCGGACGCATGGAGACATTAAGGCGTCCATCTTCTCTAAGAAAGGTAACCCGGGTCTCAAGTTCCTCGCCAACGCGTGGACGCTCAGTCATCTCATCATTATGAAGAAACGCAATAAACCTGTCTTTAGTAAAAAGAAAGGCTCCTTGGTCGCTATAATTGTACACTGAACCAATAACAGTATCACCAACTTTTACGCCTTCAGCCGGTTTGGAAGCCTGTCTGAGCTCATCTTCCACTTCCATCGTAACAGCAGGACGACCGGATTTATCGCGATATAGCTTGACCCATACCTTTTCCCCGCGGCGCGGCATCCCTCTTCTGCCAGCATGGGGCATAAATACTCCCCGCTCAGCGCCAATATTGACAAAGGTTCCATCGCGAGTTGTGTTAATCACTTCAACTCTGGCAACTTGTCCTTCCCGCATCTGAGGCAGTCGCATACTGGCTGTCAACCGGCCTTTAGGATCTGCATACAGGTATACCTTGACAGTTTGTCCTACGGTGACTTCTTCAGCCTGCTGCACCTTATGCAGCAATATATCGTCACTGGTATTACCGGTGCCAGCGTCGAGAAATGCCCCCATTTCACTTTTACGGACTACAGTCAAATCAACTACATCGCCCGGTTTATAGTTATGTTTACGGTTATCCATGATTACACCTAACCTTGATAAACTACTTGTTTGGCATCGCCCCACAGACGCTCAAGCTTGTAGAATTGCCGATCATCTTCGACAAATACATGAGCTACACAGTGGCCATAATCCAGAAGCACCCAATGCGCATCACGGTAGCCTTCTTTGTGTAGTACTTTAATCCCCTGCTCGGCAAGCTGTTCCTCAATGTTATCAGCAATGGCTTGCACCTGGGTAGTTGAGTTAGCACTACAGATGACGAAGTGGTCAGTCACCGGTGAGATGCCGGTTAAATCCATAATCACGATATCGCGTGCTTTTTTGTCGCTGGCAGCCTTAGCTACTAATTCAGCTAAATTATTGTCCGTTTGAATCATTCGTTAAAAAATACCTCCTGGAACACTCTTCTTTAAATAGCTTTTTCTTTCCAAATTTATTTTATTCGGGCTAAGAAGCCAATTTTCCTGCAAAAAAAAGGTAAAGCGCAATAAAATGCACTTTACCGTCCATAATCTTTAATTTTTACGGGTAGAACCAAGATTTTCCTGATATACCCCGCTAACTTTGGCTGTAAGCATAAACATTGTTTCGACCAACTGCTTTGTCTGTTCCTTGTCAGGTACCCAATAACTAAGCCCCTCAATTGTCGCAAAATCTCCAGGCAACATTTCAGTATGAAGGTTACTTGAGCTAAAGCTCTTGAGACTGTTGGCCACTTTAGCCATGGTGATTGCCGACATATCTGTCTCAACATATTGGTTAAGGGTATTAACTAGCGCAGGTAATTTCAAAATGGTACCTACTTGCATCATCTCTTTAGCTAGCGCTTTTAAGAAACGCTGCTGGCGCTGCACTCGGCCAATGTCACCAAGCTCATCGCTGCGAAAACGTACATATTGGCCAGCCTTTTCTCCGTCTAAGTGCTGATACCCCTTCTTAATATTAATATCAAGGTTAGCGTAGGGATCCTCGTAGTTCATATCATGCTCAACATAGAGGTCAACTCCGCCCAGGATATCAATCACCTTAATAAACGCCTGCCAGTCAATGACTACATAGTAATTGATCGGAATGTGCAAGAATTGCTCAACAGTGCTGCGAGTCAGCTCAGCTCCACCATAGGCATACGCATGGTTTAGCTTGTCATAGCCTTTGCGCCCTGGAATATTGACCTTAGTATCACGCGGTAATGACAATAAATTCACAGTCCCGTCTTGCGGGCTAATGCTTGCTACCATCATGGTATCTGAGCGCCTAGCCGTATCATAAGGATTCTCATGATCCTTATCATCCACTCCCAGGAGCAGAATATTTACTCTGTTGCTTAGCGTTTCTGGCATACGTTGAGTAGACTTGACGACTTGCGTTGCCGGCGGAGTACGAACAATATTAAGGTAAGCGTATACAGTAGCGCCAGCTAATGCCACTACAGCAACCAACAACATGACAAGCAGGATTAGCACCCTATCCCAACGAATTGTACGCCGCCGCTGGCCCGATTTGTTCCGACGATCGTTCATGGTATCATCTCCTCTCCCGAAAGACAACACCCTTCACTTAAATTAAGTTGTTTGTCTTTGTAATAGTAAATAATTCCGACCCTCAACAGTAGCCGGATGTATAAGCGCACCCTGCTCAATCACATAGTGAAGGGACTTATCATATGCGGCAAGCATTGCCGCGTCTAAATTATCTGAAGCTAAACTGCGAAGCTTGTCTATGCCTGGGAAATCCCGGCTTGGCTCAATAAAATCAGCCAGGTAAATAATCTTATCAAGGTTTGATAAATCACGTCCGCCTGTGGTATGAAGCGCAATGGCCTTCAAAATGTGCGGGTCGTCAACCCCATATTCCTTTTGGGCCAGACAAGCACCAAGCGGCGCATGTAAAAGCACCGGCTGACAACGCTCGACATCATTCACCACTATAGCAAAGACTTCGGCCATTTGCAATAGGTTATTGCTGGGTATAGCCCGAGCACAATCGTGAAGTAATCCAGCCAATTTGGCCTTAGCCACATCTTCTGCAAAGCGGGCGGCGAGTTCTGCAGCCGTCTGACTCACACCAAGCGAATGGCTGAACCGTTTAGCCGATAAGGTTTGTGACAGTTTGCCTACTGCCTGATTATAGTCCAATATTTGACACCACCTATTCTCAATTACTAAAATTCGTCAGTTTGTGCAGATTTCCTCTTTATATAAATAAAAAACCTCCTAAAAATAGGAGGTGAATAGAGCATACAGAAAACAATCATCTAAGTATAAGGCTACTTTAAATTTATCCTTGCCTCGGTTTAGCTTCATTAACAACAATCTGGCGGCCTGCGAAGTCAAAGCCGTTCATGGCCTCAACCATTTTATCTGCGTCAGCATCTTCCACTTCCACAAACCCGAAACCACGGGAACGACCCGTTTCTTTATCAGTAATTATTCTGCTTGAAACCACAGAACCATGCGGACGAAAAGCATCGGCAAGAGCTGTTTCTGTGGTGTTCCAAGGCAGATTACCGACATAGAGTGTTTTTGCCATAAGGAATCACCTCCGTTACATCAGGATACTTAAACAAAATAGATTTTACGTTAACATTATCTGCAAAAATACAGGTTTTATGCTTGCCAAAACGCTGCCTTAATTTGGGAGCTAGCGGTATAACCCTTCTTTATAAATATAATCTTCTACGCTTTCGGGGACTATATATTTAATGGAACGGCCTTTTTTTATCCTTTCCCGAATGTCAGTTGAAGATATCTCTAGCTCCGGCGTAGCTAAGCGTTGGATACTACGCCGTCCTTTTACACCAAATTGCTTGATGACCTGGTCGATATAACTAATACAGCCAGGACGTGTAGCAGCCACAAAGTAACATAAATCTAAGAGCTGATCAATTTCCTGCCAGCTTGGCAAATCCTTCACTGCATCAGCGCCTGTAATAAAGTAAAATTCAGTGCTGGCACCATAACAATCAATCAACCCTCTGACAGTATCCACCGTATACGAGGGGCCAGAGCGCTCAAGCTCAATGCCTGAAACAAAAAAATGCGGGTTAGAGTATGTGGCCATTACGGTCATAATATAGCGATGAATGGCTGGTGTAACCATTGATTCTTGTTTATGCGGCGGGTTACTCGCCGGAATAAACAAGACTTTATCAAGCTTATATTCAATACGAACAGCTTCAGCCGTGACTAAATGACCTACATGAATGGGGTCAAACGTCCCGCCCATAATACCAACTTTCGCTTTTGCGTGCGCCATGATTATCTGCCTTTCAAATATGCAAAAAATTCCAAAACTTCACCTACTATTATAGCAAATGTCTGGCCTTATGCAAAGCTGTTTAAGGGTTACACCATAAGAAAAGACTTGGCTTGTGCCAAGTCCTTCAGGACGCCGGCAGAAGCCTTAGTCGTTCTTATGTCAACAGAATTGCGTTATAAATTCTGGTAGACTAAATTTATGACCAGCCCCACTATTGCGCTAACGCTTGCCATTATGACTGCTGCCCGAGCGTAATCAACAGCATCGTGACAGCCTTTGGGCGTACGCAAGTAGTTCTTTACAGCGTAACAATACCCTGCCAGCTGTCTTATTTTACCGAATCTGCCCATTACCATTTACCACATACTTAATACTGGTAAGCTCAGCTAGACCCATAGGGCCTCTGGCATGAAGCTTCTGAGTGCTTATACCGATTTCGGCACCAAAACCGAATTCACAGCCATCGGTAAATCGGGTTGAGGCATTGACATAAACAGCTGCTGCGTCGACTTCCTGTTGGAATCGCTGGGCATTATTATAGTCACGGGTAATAATTGCTTCTGAATGGCGAGTACTATAGGCTGCAATATGCTCAAGGGCTGAGTCTAAGCTATCTACCACTCTTACGGCCAGGATTAGATCCAGAAACTCGGCAGCCCAATCTTCCTCGGTTGCTGGTCTAACAGCCTGATGATAGTTCATAGTCTCAGGACAGCCTCTTAATTCAACGCCAGCCTGGTGATAACGCTCCAACATGGCAGGTAAAAACTCAGCTGCTATGCCACTATGTACCAGCAAGGTCTCCATGGAATTGCACACTCCTGGACGCGATACCTTGGCATTGAAAGCAATGTCCTGAGCCATCGTGAGGTCAGCAGTAGCATCAACAAAAGTATGACATACGCCTGTACCTGTTTCGATCACCGGCACAGTACTATTTTCAACAACAGTCCTAATCAGACCAGCCCCACCACGAGGAATAATTACATCAAGATACTTATTGAGTTTCAGCATGGCCGTTACGGCCTGCCGGTCAGTCGTCTCGACAAGCGCAATCACCCCGTCCGGAATACCAGCAGCCGTTGCAGCTTTAGCAATAATAGCCGTAACTGCGGTATTAGAGCTAATGGCCTCTGAGCCGCCACGCAAAATCACCGCATTGCCGGACTTTAGGCAGAGCCCAGCGGCATCGACAGTAACATTAGGCCTGGCTTCATAGATAATGCCAATAACGCCCAACGGTACACGTAACTTGGTGATTGAAAGACCATTAGGTCTAACCCAGCCTGATAAAACTTCGCCGATAGGGTCAGGCAATGTCGTAATCTGCCGCAGGCCTTCGGCCATGGCTTTTATTCTAGCTTCATTCAGCAGCAAACGGTCAATAAGTGGCCTCACCATACCGTTTGCTTCAGCCTGCTCAACATCTTTTGCATTAGCAGCAACAATTACAGCTTGCTCTCGCTCTAAGGCATCTGCCATGGCTAACAATGCCTGATTTTTCACAGCCGTTGATAGCGTAGCCAGCTGGCGGGCCGCCTGTTTGGCCACTGCGCCTTTTTCTGCAAGCTCGGTTATGTAGTCCATACTCCCTCTCCCCTCTTAAACCAAAAGTACCAGATTATCGCGATGCACAACCTCATCATACGGCTTAGACCCTAATATATTAGTAATTTCATGGGTATGAACCCCCATGATTTTTTTTACGTCTTCAGCACTATAGTTAGATATACCACGAGCCAATTCCCGCCCGCTGCCACTTCTTATACTAATGGTATTACCTAATTCAAAATCACCGTCTGCAGCAACGATCCCAGCAGCTAAAAGGCTTGATCCGCCGTTTAAGAGGGCCTGCTCACAGCCTTTGTCCACTGTAACCCAGCCACTCACACTAACCCCAAATGCCAGCCAGCGTTTCCTGATTTGCAGGCGATTTTCCTTTGAAATGAAAATCGTGCCCACCTTGTTTCCCTTCAGTACTTCACGGACTACCCCATCACTTCCACCTGAGGCAATAACCATGGTTACACCAGAATTAACGGCAATCTTGGCCGCTTGAATTTTGGTATACATACCGCCTGTACCGCATAATGTTCCAGGACCACCGGCTAATTCTTCGATTGCCGGGGTAATATCGGTAATTTCACTAAGCAGTGTGGCACCTGGATTGGTCTGCGGATTAGCAGTATAAACACCCTCTACATCTGACAAAATGATGAGCAGGTCGGCATCGATAATACTGGCAACCATCGCCGAAAGCGTATCATTGTCACCGATTTTCAGTTCATCTATAGCAACGGCGTCATTTTCATTAATAATGGGAATGACGCCCTGATTTAAGAGCGCCATTAATGTGTTGCGGGAGTTGGTATATCGCTTGCGGTTCACTGAATCGGCGCGAGTCAATAACACCTGGGCAACAATTTGGCCATATTCTCCGAACATTTTTTCATAAATATGGAGTAGAATTCCCTGACCGACTGCGGCTGCAGCCTGTTTTTCCGGAATCGTTTTGGGCTTCTCTTTTAACCCCAGGCGGTCGACGCCAGCACCAACAGCGCCGGAACTAACCAGAATAATCTGTTTCCCTTGATTAGCAAGATCAGATAATTCACGAGCTAGTTTCTCAATTCTTAATAGATTAAGTTTTCCAGTAGCATGAGTTAATGTGCTGGTGCCAACCTTTACGACAATTCGTTTTGCATTGTCCAAATTCTCTCTGGTAAGCATGATACTGATACTCCCCCATAATTTACGGCAGTTCTATCTTTGGTTTTTCCTCATTTTTCTTATATAATAAGCCGTTCCGGCCAATTACCTGCACAAGCTCTGCACCAGTGGCCCGGGCCAGGGCAGCAATGGCTGCTTTTGGCTCCTCTGGGCTGTTTTGCAGCACCCGGACTTTAATAATCTCACGGGCCGCCAGTACCTGCTCAGCACTTTCGATAACAGAATCGATTACACCGCCTTTTCCAATCTGAACGACAGGATCAAGTGTGCTGCCAAGCGACCGTAAAAATCGTTTTTGCTTGCCTGATAATATATTTTTTTCTGCTTGCAAAGTAGTTCCTCCTATGGTCTAAACTCAAATTCCATATCCCGAATTCGAACAGTGTCGCCTTCCTTGATGCCGCGTTCTCTAAGTTCCGCATCAATTCCGAGTCTACGCCAGATGGCCTGGAAGCGTTGTACGCCTTCTTCATCACCAAAGCGCGTCATAGCGACAAGTTTCTCAATACCAGCACCTTCGACAACAAAAGCACCATCATCATCCCGCTTAATCGAAAACGCATCTTCAGGTTTAGCCTCATATACTTTGGCTTCTTCGAGCTCTTCTGGTTCTTCCACATAATCAGCCAAAAGTTTGGACGCTCGCTGCATCAGGGCAGTTAACCCATCACCAGTGGCGGCTGAAATCGGATAAATCTCATGACCTAATCCAGTCATGTATTCTGCCACCCTATCATAATTCTCTTGAGCCTCGGGCAAATCCATTTTATTGGCAGCAATAATTTGCGGCCGTTTGAACAGCCTTTCATTGTATAGCTTAAGTTCATTGTTAATTTTGTGGAAATCATCAATCGGATCGCGGCCTTCCATGCCCGAAACATCAAGTACGTGAATGAGCACTTTGGTACGCTCGACATGGCGGAGAAAATCATGCCCTAGACCAACGCCCTCATGTGCACCCTCAATCAGACCTGGAATGTCAGCCAAAACAAAGTTTTGTCCCTCAGCAATACTGACAACACCCAGTACCGGTGATAAGGTAGTAAAGTGATATGCGGCAATCTCTGGCTTGGCTGCCGACACCATGGACAAGATACTCGACTTGCCTACACTTGGATAGCCTAAAAGACCAACATCAGCGAGCAGTTTAAGCTCAAGCAGCAGTGTGCGTTCTTCACCTGGTTCACCTAACTCGGCAAAGGTAGGTGCTCTATGCACACTGTTAACAAAGCGGGCATTACCACGACCGCCGCGACCGCCTTTAGCTACCACGATTGTTTGACCAACTTCAGTAATGTCACCAAGCACCTGCCCTGTGGCTTCATCTTTAATAATGGTTCCTGGTGGCACTTTAATCAGGAGATCTTCGGCCCCCCGGCCATGCATATTGCACGTTTGTCCCTTACCGCCACTGTCCGCTTTAAACAGACGTTTATAGCGAAAATCAATAAGGGTATTAAGGTTTGCATCTCCAATTAACACTACATTGGCACCACGGCCGCCGTCGCCGCCGTTTGGGCCGCCTTTAGGAATGTATTTTTCCCGGCGCATACTGGACATACCGTTGCCACCATTGCCAGCTGTAACGGTTATTTTTGCTCTGTCGATAAACATAGAAATCCCCTTGCGTTTTTATATGTAATATGCGCTATTGCGCCCATTTTTATCCTGTTATAAAGTATACCACGCTACACATATATAGTTAAATGTGCTCATCCTTGTAGGCTGCCAGCACATTTGATATCATCTCAGGGTCGTGCGCCAGCTTTTCGATATACTGCAGCGCCTTTTCACCTCGTCCCAGTTGAATCATGGCATGAATCACCTGCAGATGGTTTAAGAAATCGTGACGCTGGATACGGAGCAGTTTGATTACGTCAGTACATGACGTTACTTCAGAACAGGCTGTGGTTGTCATACAATCATCCTTCCGATATACTGCAGAATGATATGTCTTTCGCTCCCATCAGCCAAAATACCTGTCGGATTTCGGCAACTTTGGTAAAAATTAAAAAACCTGCGGCTTTGTGGGCCGCAGGCATTTCTTTAGATAGCTTCTTCAGCTGCAGGATACACACTAACTTGCCGATCATAACGGCCTTTACGCTCGAAAGCGACTTTGCCGGGAACTGTGGCAAACAAGGTATCGTCTTTGCCGATGCCGACGTTATTTCCGGGATGGAAATGAGTTCCACGCTGGCGCACCAAAATGCTGCCTGCAGTAACAATCTCACCAGCCTGACGCTTAACACCCAAACGTTGAGCCGCGCTGTCACGACCATTACGGGAGCTACCCACACCTTTTTTATGAGCAAATAACTGTAAGTCAAAAGAATTCAGTTTAAATTTTTCCACGTTGCTTTCACCTCCTGTGCTCAATAATTCGAACACTCTTAGGATATAGTTTGGCAATTTCGGTTAAACCCAGCAGCATCGTCTCAAGGACTGCGCCGGTAAGGCTGTCAGGCTGACAGGCAAGTTCCATCTTAATTCCGCCTCCGTCCTGCACAAGGTTAATTTCCCGCTTCAAATAGCGTTCAATTCCCATGATGGACGCTTGGACAAGAGTAGACACTCCCGCACATACAATATCCTGACCATGCGGTCCAGCTTGCGCATGTCCGCTAACCTTAAATCCTGTAATTGCCTGATTGTTATCACGAACCAATGTAACCGTAATCATTATCCGGCCTTAAGCAAAAATTTTCTCAATGCGGATTTTGGTGAACGGTTGACGATGGCCTTGGCGACGACGGTAGTTAGACTTGGCTTTGTATTTGAAAACCAAAATCTTCTTGCCCTTGCCATGAGAAACTACTTCAGCAGTAACTTTAGCGCCAGCCACCAGCGGTTTGCCGATAACTACTTCGCCGTCTTTAACCACCGTTAGAACACGGTCAAAGTCAAAAGTCTGACCTTCAGCCGCTTCGAGTTTCTCGATCATGAGCACATCGCCTTCAGTAACGCGGTATTGTTTACCGCCTGTTTCAATAATAGCGTACATTAATATTGCACCTCCCCTACGTAGGACTCGCCGAATACGGTAAACGAAACGCAGTTTCGTTTTTAGGAAACCTCTCCGCGCGGTTAAAGTAGACACATAGCCTACATCATGAAATTTTACCATAACGGTAATAGTTTGTCAATCAGGTTTCCAGAGCAGGGAAAACATCTCCGGGCTCATGGTTGGCGCCGTCTCTACGGCAAGGGTTCTGGCTGTTTCCTGCTCAAGCCGCTTAAGCTCGCCTGGCCGGTTTAAGAACTCAGCTACCTGGGGATGGACCTGAATTAATAGCCGCCCGCCTGTCCGCGGGCGTTTGTTTAGTTTTCTCAGCTCCCGTTTGATATCTATAACTACTGTTTCCGGAGATTTGATACGGCCTCTGCCCAAACAGCACGGGCACTGGTTGTAAAGCATGCTATTGATATTTTGTCTGGCTTTTTTTCGGGTCATTTCTACCAACCCCAGGCTGGTAATACCTAAAACATTCGATTTGGTTCGGTCCTTTTTAAGCTCTAGCTCTAGCGCGTTGAGCACAGCTGAGCGCTGCTCAGCTTTAGCCATATCAATAAAGTCAATAATAATAATGCCACCGATATCTCTTAGCCTAAGCTGTCTGGCAATTTCGGCAACTGCCTCCAAATTAGTCTGGAATACAGTTTCCGCCAGATTGGTATTACCAACAAATTTTCCGGTATTCACATCAATAACAGTTAGCGCTTCCGTGTAGTCGATAACAAGATAACCACCACAGTTTAAATCCACCCGCCGGTTGCGCAGGCTTTCCAGCTTAGTATCAATGTTAAACCGGCTGAACACATCACCCTCAGGGCCATTTGCTTCGTGCAGTCTGACACATTCAATAAACTCAGGCGATATATATTTCAGTAGATCAATAACCCGGTTGTAAGCCTCCTGGCTATCGATGATAAATTCGGTAACATCGTTTGTTAAGTAATCGCGAACAATCCGTACAACAAGATCAGCATCCCGGTAAATGAGCGCTGGCGCGTTAGTCCGTTTGGCTCTGGCATTCAGGGTTAACCACAGGTTAGCCAGATAGGCCATGTCTTCCATTAGCTCGTCCTGACTTTTGCCTGCTGCCACGGTCCTAACGATAACTCCCATACCAGCCGGCCGGATTTTTTCAGCAAGCTGGCGCAGCCGTTCGCGTTCATGTTCATCTTCAATACGGCGTGAAATGCCAATGTAATCAACAGTTGGCATAAGCACAATATACCGCCCAGGCAATGTCAGGCTGATGGTGGCGCGAGGACCTTTGTCACCCATGGCATCTTTGGCAATCTGTACAAGAACATCCTGGCCGACCGTTAGATGTTGACAGGCGGCCTGACGCCCGGCATCTCCCATATATAAAAAAGCGTTCTTGTCCCGCCCAATATCAACAAAGGCAGCCTGCATGCCTGGAAGAACATTTTTTACTTTACCTTTATAGATATTACCAACTAAATGTCCGCTTTCGCTGCGCTCGACCGATATTTCCATGAGCTCCCCATTTTCTAAAAGGGCAACCCTGGTCTCTTCCGGCATAACGTTGGCAATGATACTTTTATTCATACTATTTCCTCTTAATTTTATAGTTCAATCGGCGACCTTTGCACTCGCCCGTCAGTAACAAACAGCCCACTACGGTGAATCAGTGCGCTATCTTTATCAGCCGGCAGACCAAAACTACCGGTGAGAACGGCAAGCACCTCTGCCGGTTTAACACTGCCGGTTGGTGTTATTTTTATTGACAGGTTTATTATCATCGTCGGCTGATTATCTGCTGCCAGTTTAACGGTAACTGGGGCGGCGAGATATTCTTTAATATCAATTTCGCGGCGTCCTTTGGGCGTTTCCTTGATATAAATAACTTCGACCTCACTGTTGAAATTTTTTATACTTTCCTGGGCAATCTCCCACCCTGTTTCTGGCGTTAGCGGGACGGTAACTTCATAAGTTGCCAGATTGACGATGGCCATAAGTGCCTGACTGCGTTCGCCCATATATCTAGCCGCTTTAAGCTCAATGCCAGCAGGCAGCTGCGGCTTAAGCTGCGCCTCGATGCTGGCAATATCCAGCTCCTCTGTTAGGTCAAGGTCAAGGTATTCAGCTTCACTTGTCACACCTACCGCCAAAGCAGACGCAAACGCTAATTTCATATGAGGATTAAAGCCTTCAGAATAAGCAGCCGGTAGTTTGGCACGGCGAACGGCCCGTTCGATTGTCCCGGCAAAATCCAAATGGGATACATAGCCAATTTCGTTACCTTTGGTTATTTTAAGCCGTATTTTTGCCATTATGCCTGCCCCCAATCAACGACTTTTACACCAAGCTCCTGGCAAACGCCGCAGGCTCTGCACAATTCTCGGCGACAGTCAGGTGTAAGGGCTTCTTGCCGGGATGCTTGCCATTCGCGTGCCAGGAAAGACTTGGCCACTCCTGATGATAGGTGTTCCCATGGCAAATATTCATCCTGATCCCGGTCACGACTGGCATAAAAGGCAGGATCAATTCCCTCAGCGGCAAAAGCTTCCATCCACACGTTATACTTAAAATGTTCAGACCAACCGTCAAATTTAGCGCCATTCTGCCACGCTCTAAGGATTACCTTGCCTAAACGGCGGTCACCTCGAGAAAATGCACCTTCAAGGAAGCTTGTGCGCGCATCATGCCAGCTAAGCGAAATGCTACGGTCTTTGATCAGTGAGCGTAGTAACCTTTGCTTACGTTCAATTTCCTCAACCGAATTTTGCCCAAACCATTGAAAAGCAGTATGCGGTTTTGGCACAAATGAGGATACGCTAACAGTTACCTTAGCGCCTTTCCGGCCTTTTATCTGTTTATAAAGATCAGCTACCCGCTGCGCTACTCCAGCAATACCGGCTACATCTTCATCAGTCTCGGTTGGCAAACCGATCATAAAATAGAGCTTAATGGTTGACCAGCCTGACCTGAAGGCAGCGCTTACCGCTTCAGTAAGATCGGCCTCAGTAACCCCTTTGTTAATTACATCCCGCAGCCGCTGCGTGCCTGCCTCTGGCGCAAAAGTCAGGCCGCTTTTTCTTACCTGCTGTACCTGTTTGGCCAGGTCGATAGAAAAACTGTCGATTCTAAGAGATGGCAGCGATACGCTTACCCCTTGCTGCTTAAACCGCGTGGTAAGCTCAGTAATTAAATTGCTTAGACAGGAATAGTCGGCTGAACTTAACGACACCAGCGAAATTTCGTTATAACCGGTATTGTCGATAAGTTCCTGGACATAGTTTATAAGGGTTTCCATCTTGCGCTCCCGTACAGGGCGATAGAGCACCCCTGCCTGACAGAAACGGCAGCCTCGGGTGCAGCCTCTAAATAGTTCAAGCATGATACGGTCATGGACAATTTCGATAAACGGCACAATGGGCTTTGTCGCAAACATCACTTGATCAAGGTCTTGTATTACCCGTTTAGTAATGACTGGTTTAGCTTCCGGTACACGCGGCCGTAAAGCGTTAGCCCGTCCGTCTGAGGTATAATCTACATCATAAAAACTCGGCACATAGATACCCTGAAGCTTGGCTAGCTGTTTCAATATACCTGTTTTGCCCTCTGGTTTGCCAGCCTGTTTCCAAGCGGCAATGACGGCCGCCACTTCATCAATAACTTCTTCAGCTTCTCCCAAAATAAACAAGTCAACAAAGTCAGCCATAGGCTCTGCATTAAAAGTGCATGGCCCGCCGCACACTACCAGCGGCTGCGCCTCATCACGTTCTTCTGCCAATAGTGAAATACCAGCTAATTCAAGCATATTAAGCACATTGCTGTAGCTCAGCTCATATTGTAATGAAAATCCAATAATATCACATTCAGCGACTGGCCGTTTTGTTTCCAGGGTATATAACCCAATCCCAGCGTTTCTCATTTCTGCTTCCATATCTACCCACGGCGCATAGACACGCTCGGCAAAGGTATCAGGGCGATTATTCAATACCTGATACAATATTTTAAGCCCCAGGTTAGACATACCGACTTCATACACGTCAGGCATAGCTAGGACAAAACTCACTGTGACTTCACTAGGATCTTTGACCACACTGTTCCACTCGTGGCCAGTATAGCGGGCCGGTTTCATCACCCGGCTCAAAATAGCAGGGCTTACAGGGTCTAAGGGATGCATATGTACCTCCAAAATATAGCTATAAAAATTATTATGTATTTTTTAGCTGGAAATATCAAGACTTATTTAAAAAATCGTTTACTTTGGCCTTAATTCCCCGCTCAAGTAGTCTCTCCCATACCTCGGTTTCGGTTAAAGCCCCGCACAGACGAAAATCGTGGTCAACAATATGGATGATATAATACTCTTCTGGTCTGAACAACTGAATTACGTCACTGATAGCTGCGCTCTCCATGGCCGTGAGGTGGCTGGTAGGCATAACGCCGCTGCCTGAAAGCTCGGCTTTTTTACCAGCTAAAACTCTCATGGCCCGAAACCCAGCCAGGTTGTTTTCAGCCCGGGCTGTGATCAGGAGAAAACCGGCTGCAATCAGCATCGTCAGATTTATTGTATGATAAATCCAATAACCCATCCCAGCAAGTATTACTAGCATACAGCTAATCATATGACTGATGGTAACCACAATGGCTGTGGCCTCACGATAATCCCGCCGCCGTGATAGCATGGCCCGTAAGATTCGCCCGCCATCAAGCGGTAAAGCTGGCAACAGATTAAAAAGAGCCAACATAAGATTGACTTCACCATAAAATCTAACCACCTCCTGCCAACTGCCTGAGTCAGTCAGCTGGGCATAACACGCAGCCGCCAGAACCAGGCTTGCCAGCGGTCCGGCGGCTGCTATCATTATTTCACTGGCCGCTCCGGCATCAGCAAGGCGTTCAACGCGTGCCACTGCGCCAAACGGCAAAACCTCAACCTGTCTAACCTTGTAACCTAAACCGCCAGCCATCAGCATATGGGCAAGTTCATGTAACAAAACAGCGCTAAACACCAGCAATAATTTACTAACAAGGCCGGCAGCTGCAAATAACGCAATCAGCGCTAGGAACCAATTATTTAATACAATCTCAACTCCTGCGACTTTACCGGCCCGCATATTTCACATCCTTTACTTGATCCGATGACTAACCCGCTCTAAGACTCCCTCTTCTACAAGTGGGAGTTTAGGAGGCTTCTCTGGAAGTTGGGCGACTAACCTTCAGATGGGGTTAACCCCCCACCTGAAGCTAAGTCTACTTTATAGATTCACCTTTTATTCTAGATAGAGGATCAATGGCTTTGCCGTTTTCCCTCAGTTCAAAATAAAGTACAGGCGCGGTTGCCCCTGTTTTGCCGACACGCGCCACTACCTGTCCCTGGCTCACATCATCGCCGTCCTTGACTAAGACGTCAGCCAAATGTCCATAAATGGTTTCAACGCCTTGACCATGATCGATTATAAGCATTTTCCCGAACTGAGCGCTGTCAGTAACTAACTTAACTTTTCCCGTAGCGGCAGCTCGCACACTTGCTCCTACCTGGGCGGCAAGTTCTACGCCTTCGTGCATTGTCTCCTGTTTAATCACCGGATTTGTCCGCCAACCGTATCCTGTTATTACCTGTCCCTCTACAGGTTTCGTCATGTAGAGTAACGGATCAGCCGGCCGCGAAATCGTCGCCTGAACTTGTTTTAAAACCGAAATGCCTGAAACTTGCGCGGCATTTGGCCAATATGTATTCACATAATCTATTGTTCTCACCGTATAATAAACAAAATCTGTCTGGGTTATCAGCATTTGTCTAACTGCACCAGTGACTTCCTGTCCAATCCTGGTGTCTGATACATGGGCACCGTAAACCATGGCAAATATTGCCATAGCCATTATTATCTTTTTTAGCCAGGTATAATCCGGTGTCTCTTCATAATATGACTGCCAATTTTTATCATTGTTGTACATAGTAAAATGCCAGCGACTTTTTAAACGATTCCACAGCTTTGTCATGATAAGCCCTCCATAACACCGGCTCAAGTATTCTTATGGAATATATATGACAAAACTATAGATTTATAACTATGGAAACAGTAAAACTTGAGCAATAAAGAAAACACGGCTTACGCCGAGCCTCTGGCGAAAGCGGAAAAGCCGCCTGTGCCCTTTGGGTAATGTTGCCCTTATCCAGACGGAAAATTATACTTTCTTACAGGATAAAAAGTAATCAGCGGGCCACAAGCCCGCTGATGGTTAAAACAGTATCTTTTGCCGTCGCATATAAATATTTAACAATATCCCGATACTAATTAAATTAGTAGTTAGTGAACTTACGCCATAGCTCATAAGCGGTAGAGGAATACCAGTAACCGGCATAATGCCTGCTGTCATACCGACATTGACCAGCAAGTGAAAAGCCAGCATAGAAGTAATGCCTGTTGCCACAAGCATGCCAAAGTTGTCACGGGCTGCCCCTGCAATTTTAACACCACGGTACAGCATAATAAGGTACAGCAGCAAGATTAAAGTTGCACCAACAAATCCCAATTCTTCCCCGATAACGGCAAAGATAAAGTCTGTGTGGTTCTCTGGCAAAAAGTTTAGTTGACTCTGTGTGCCGTTAAATAAGCCTTTACCAAACAGCATGCCCGAACCGATGGCGATCTTGGATTGAATTATATGGTAACCAGAACCCAAGGGGTCGACATTAGGGTCGATAAATACTGTTAATCTTTTTTTCTGATAGTCTTTTAAAAAGTGCCAAAAAATCGGCATGAAGGCGGCACCGGCACCGATGATCACCATCAGATGGCGCATACTAATGCCAGCCACAAAAATCATGCCAAATAATATGGCCAGAAATACCAGTGAAGTTCCTAGGTCAGGCTGTTTCAGGACAAGGACAAATGGTATACCGACATAAATAAACACGGGGATTATGTCTCTAAAGCTATTGAGCTTACCAGTACGTTTGTCTAGGATTTGCGCCAACGCAATAATCATAATAAGTTTAGAGAATTCAGATGGCTGAAGACTGATCGGGCCAATCTGGATCCAGCGTTGTGCGCCTAGTGCTGATTGGCCGACAAACATAACGGCCAGCAGCATCGCCAGATTGAAGGCATACAAAAATCCCGAAAACTTCTCTAGTGACTTATAGTCAAAGTTTAGCATTATGAAAATAACGGCAATATTAGCTAAGGCAAACAGGCCTTGACGCTCAACATACCAGTACCTGTCTTCACTTGGGCCGTTGATGTGAGTGGCACTGCCAATAATAACTAGACTAATAAGAATAATGAGAGCTGTAACACCAATAAGGATAAAGTCCAGGTTCCGCAAGAGGCGCTGGTTAAGCATAACAGACTAACCTTCTCTCTAACAATATCTTATATATTATAATAGTATTTCCCGCCTTAGTCCAGTAAAAGCGGATAAAGAAAACACGGCTTGCGCCGAGCCTTTGGCGACAGCGGAAGTCGATGTTGCCCTTATCCAGACGGAAAGTTATACTTTCTTACAGGACAAGAAAAAAGCAGAGCAAGAATTTCTACTCTGCTTTGAAAATTCTACTCGCCTTTCATGGTGCTCCGCTTCATCCGGTTTACCGGAATATTGGCTACTAAGGCTACCTGGGTATTGGTTTTGGTCAGACTTATTTCCATCTCAGTTTCGTTGATATCCATATAGTTAGAGATGACTTTAATCATATCATCTTTAATGACTTCCATAAACTGAGGTGATACATTGACTCGGTCATGAACCAAGACAAACCTGAGGCGTTCTTTAGCGATATCTTTTGAACCTTGCGACTCTCTGCCAAACAGTTTCTGAATAAGTTCAAACACCTTGTTTCCCCTCCCCAATTATCTAATTTTAAAATCCTAATACCTTTTTAAACTTGCCCCACAGGCTATCGTTAACCTCAAGCGCCATAAGCGGCACATTTTCGCCCATCAGCCGCCGTACGATGTTCCGGTAGGCTACACTGGCCAAGGCTAAGGTATTGACAACGGCGGGTTCACCACGGTTGGTCGAGATAACAATATACTCGTCTTCAGGAATTATCCCCAACAAATCAACAGCCAGGATCTCGATGATATCATCAATATCCATCATGTCACCTTTTTTGACCATAAGCGGTCGAATGCGATTGACAATAAGTTTAGGATTATGTTTTCCTTCGGACTCTAATAAACCAATAATTCTGTCAGCATCCCGAACGGCCGACACTTCTGGCGTTGTGACAATAATGGCACGCTCAGCGCCAGCAATAGCATTTCTAAAACCTTGCTCAATGCCAGCAGGACAATCAATAATTACATAATCAAATTCCTGTGCCAAGTCCTTGCATAACTGCCGCATCTGGTCTGGAGTCACGGCATTTTTGTCCCTGGTCTGAGCGGCTGGCAGCAGATACAGCGTTTCATACCGCTTGTCCCGGATCAGCGCCTGCTTTAATCGACAGTTACCATCTGTTACATCCACTAAATCATAAACGATTCTGTTCTCAAGCCCCATAACTACATCAAGGTTTCTAAGTCCAATATCAGCGTCTACCAACACCACTTTTTTGCCCTGAAGAGCAAAACCGGTGCCAAGGTTAGCTGTTGTCGTTGTTTTACCTACGCCACCCTTACCTGACGTGATGACAATTACTTCCCCCATCTATGTACCTCCTATTTATTCAATCACTTTATTTATTCTGCTGGTTCGATAATAACAATGCCGTTAGCAATGCGGGCTGTCTCCCTGTAAGTAGGCTCGTCCTGGTTATCGGGTGCTCTAGCAATAAGCCCTGCTATTCTCAACTGACCTGCAATCAACTTATCAGCTGTAATCGTTGCCGTCTGGTCACCATTGACGCCGGCATGAGCCAAGCCCCGACAGGTTCCCTGCACAGTAATATTGCCGCCGGCAATTATCTCAGCCCCAGGGTTTACATCACCCATTACAATGACTGACCCGCTAAACACGACTCGCCGGCCACCACGCAGCATTCTTGTCACAATTAGTGTTTGGCCCCCTTCAGGCTCCTGTCGATATTCAATCGGAATGTCAGCAACTTGAACACTAATCTCCTCTGTCAGCGGTTCTGCCGGCAATGTTGAAGCTGGCAACTGCTCATCCAGAGCTAACCCATATTCACCCAGCAGACTAATAAGCTGTCGCCGCTCATCGCCGGTAAACAGATTTGAGCCAGCTACCACCTTGACACCGGCACTGCCAGTAAAAAAGTGCGCTGCCGATTCTAGTTTTTCTTTGAGCTGCTCTAATATGGCAGTAAAATCAGCCGACTCGTTGATAACCAGCTCAAGACCGCCTTTGCCGCCCTTAAACACTATATCCTCCCGCATATCTTCTCCTAAATATTACCACGAATTATTATCTATATGTCAACTAAAATTCGCCTCTTTTAGCAAATTTCCTGCAGGCTAATTATAATGCCTATTTAAATTTGCTGAAAAAAAGGGGATCACAAAGTAAAGGGGAATATTATTTAATTCACGTCTTGTTACTGGAGGTTGCTTATGATACATTATTTAGCAAAAATAACCGATTGGCTTGGGCGACATATGTTCTTTATCGTACTGTCTGCCCTGTTTATCGGTTTTATTACACCTGTTGTTGATTCTCCAGCACTCCGCACAGTTGTAGTTGGTTCGTTTGCCTATATGACCTTTGTTACTGCACTTGGCACAAGTTTAAAGGAGTTTCTGCGAGTACTAAAAAAGCCTTTTGTTCCCATATGGATATTGGTATTAATTCATGTAGCATCACCGCTCATCGCCTGGCTGACAGGTTTCATTCTGTTTCCCCAAGAGCCTTATACACGACTGGGATATTTAGTCGGCGCATCTACCCCGATTGGCGTAACTTCAGTCATCTGGACCTCTCTGGCCCAGGGTAATGTGTCGATCGCGCTGGTGGCCGTAACCCTTGACACCTTCATTGTTCCTGTAATGCTGCCCTTCTTCTTTAAAATTGTTATTGGTCAGGCACTGCAAATTGACTATATGCAAATGATGGTTCAATTACTGTTAATGATTACCATACCAAGCATACTTGGCATGGCTCTCCACGATTATAGCAGCGGGATACTTACACCAGTTACTAAAACAGTTACCAACTTTATCTCTAAAATTGCTTTTTTTATTGTTATCTTTATCAATGCCGCAATAATCGGTCCGGATATCACCTGGGATTTATCAACACTTAAAATCGTTCTGACAACCATGTTTCTGGTAATAGGCGGTTTCATGACAGGCTTTTTAGGCTCATACGTATTTAAAAACAGGTCGAAAGAAACAACATTGGCGATTGTTTATTGTGTCGGCCTGCGCAACGCCAGTTTTGGCATGGTACTGGCCTTATCCTTTTTCCCCCCATCGGTTGCTGTGCCAATCACCATGTTTATGCTATTTCAGCAGCCTTTCGCCGCAGTGATTCCCTATTTATTCCGGCATGCTGCTAAACGGGGTCAGGCTTCCTAGAGCCTGACCCCGTTCTTTGTCCTGTAAGAAAGTATAACTTTCCGTCTGGATAAGGGCAACATCGGCTTCCACTTTCGCCAAAGGCTCGGCGCAAGCCGTGTTTTCTTTATCACGTATTAATGTTATAACGCTGTTTGCGGACGGTGAATTTTTGCTGATTCAGCCGGAGCCTGGTTAATGTTAAAAGCAGCCTCCATAATCTTTTTAGCAATAGGAACAGCAGATGATGCACCGAAACCACCCTGTTCAACAATAATAGCGACTGCCACGCGTGGATCCTCGTAGGGACCATAAGCCACAAACCAGCCATGATCATGTCCATGCGAATTTTCGGCTGTACCTGTCTTACCCGCGATGGCAATAGGAAAATCTCCGAAATCAGCAGCAGCTGTACCGCCTTCCTGGGCTACCTCTCTAAGTGATTCGCGGATCAGATTAAGGGTGCTGTTAGAAATACTAACCTGCCCTATCTCTTCAGGTGCAAATGTTTTGATTACATCTCCATTATAACCGGTAATCTTGCTAACAAGATTAGGTTTATAGCGATGACCACCATTGGCAATTTGGCCGATAACCATAGCCATTTGCAGTGGTGTAGTCAGCTGAAACCCCTGGCCGATCGCAGCGTCAAAAGTTTCTGAAAGATACCAGTCTTCACCA
This sequence comes from Sporomusa malonica, assembly GCF_900176355.1. Taxonomy (GTDB): domain Bacteria; phylum Bacillota; class Negativicutes; order Sporomusales; family Sporomusaceae; genus Sporomusa; species Sporomusa malonica. Next base: position 90,282 of record NZ_FWXI01000010.1, read on the forward strand.
TACACTTTTTCCTTATAGCGCCGGTTAGCCACCAAACCGTCAGACTCTCCTGGCAGATTTATCCCTGTAAATGCCCCCAAACCAAACATCCGGGCATACTTTTCCAAGTTATCAACACCTAAACGGTTACCCATCTCGTAAAAGTATACATTGTCAGACTTAGACAAGGCTTCACGGAAGTTAATCCACCCCAGAGCTTCGCCCATAGCATTGCCTTTCGGAATAATCCAGTGAGTACCAGTATCAAGGATTTTTTCTTCCGGCGTTACCTTTCCAAGCTCTAAAGCAGCCGTTCCTGTAACAATTTTAAAGGTTGAGCCAGGCGGATATTCCCCGGAGATTGCTTTGTTGTCCATAGGATGATAGGGATTATCGTTAAGTAACTTCCAATCTTTTTCCGAAATACCACCGTTAAATAAGTTAGGATTAAAAGCCGGACGGCTAACCATAGCCAAAATTTCGCCAGTCTTCGGGTTTAAGACTACAGCAGCTGCCGCTTTTGCTTTTGCAAACTCAGTCTTAGTTTGCAAATAGGCGAGCTGTTCATCAATAGCAGCTTCTGCCGCTTTTTGCACCCGGTAGTCGATCGTTAGCACCAAATTGTGGCCTGGCAGCGGGTCTTTCTTACCCAGTACTTGTACTGGACGGCCGTTAACATCTACCTCGACCTGATTGCCGCCGTCAGTGCCGCGGATTTCTTTGTCATATACGTTTTCTAAACCGAATTTGCCAACAATGTCGCCGGATTTATAGCCTTCAGCTTTGCGTTTCTCCAGCTCAACATCATTAATTTCGCTGACATAACCAAAGATGTGAGCGGCAAGCTCATTATTAACATAGTTTCTGAGTGGCTGAATTTCAATAACTACTCCTGGCAACTCGGCCCGGCGTTCTTCAATCTTGGTAACAATGTCCGGACCGACGTCAGTCTTAACTCGCACAGGTTCAAAAGAACCGGTATGTTGAGACAGTTTGCTTTTGATTTCCTGAATGTTCATATTAAGAATACCAGACAGCTTAATAATGACTTCATCAGGCACAGGGCCGCTTATAGGGAGTAAGGATACAGTAAAACCCGGACGATTAGATACTAACATGACACCATTCCGGTCATAAAAAACACCCCTGGGAGCCATGATAGGAATCAGCCTGATTCGGTTGCCGTCGGCCAACCGCCCGTAATATTGCCCCTGGGCCATTTGCAAATAACCCAGTCGGCTCACTAACGCAACAAATATGAAGATCATGACCAGACTCAGTATTTCAAGTCTGCTATTTAATCGCTTAGTAAGCATAACGACAACCTCCTTTCTAAAGGTATGGCAGACTACCTAAAACTGACTGCGGTTGCCAAAAGTCATCCGGTAGATCAGCCTATGTATAGGAATACAAAACAAAATATTATAGCCTAACGAAGGCAATACCTGGTTCAGCATCATCGAGCCAGGTTCAATTTTATAGCCTAATAGAAAAAGCAGCGCTTGCATTATAGCGCTGTTAAAGAAAGTAGCTATAATAGTAGCCAATACAGGCAGCAGAATACTTTCTTTGAATACCTTACGCTCAGCTAAACCAGCAGCATAGCCTACAGCCATCTTTGATAACGTGTTTAACCCAAAAACATTGCCTGAAGCAAAATCTTGCATCAGCCCGGCAAAAAAAGCCACGCCGATAGCCCGCTCCCGTCCTGCAAGTAAACCGGCTGCCACTATAATAATTAAAAGGATGTCAGGCTTAACACCCTTGGTAAAGACAAGCGGCAACAGCACAGCCTGAGCAGCAAGGGATACAATGAGTATTACAGCCCAGCCTAGTGTTGTTTTCATTGTCCTGCCCCTTTCGGCAGGGTAGGCTGACCAGACTGGATAGCTTGCCCAGGCACAGTCTGCTGCACCGCTGGCTGTGGCATAGCTACAGGTTCTCGTGAACGTACAATGATTAATACTTCTTCTAGTCGATCAAAATCTACCGCCGGCTTCAAGACAGCATATTTTAACAATCCGCCTTCGTCATTAATAATATCCAGCACTTCGCCCACTAATATGCCTTTAGGATATATGCCACCAAAACCAGAGGTGATTACTTTGTCACTTTTAATAATATCGGCATCACGCGCAATATTGATCATTCGCGGCGACACCGGATTAGAACCATTACCTTCCACAATGCCTGCTACCCGCGACTCAGAGCGCTGCACAAGACTGCCCACCGCACTGCGCGGATCTAAGATAAGCTGCACTTTAGCAGCATTATTATATACGCTTACGACACTACCAACAAGCCCTTGAGCAGTTACTACCGCCATGTCCTTGGCTATCCCGTCAACAGTACCACGATTAATCATAATTACACTGGTCCAGGTTCCTGGATCACGGGCAATGACTTGTGCGGTGACAAAATCAAACTGCGGAGCCCCTTTTCTGTAATCAAGCATGGTCCGCAGTCGCGCATTCTCTGCCAAAACCTCAGTAACACTGACATTATTTTGGCGAAGCTCAGCAATTTCAGCTTTAAGCGTCTGGTTATCCTGGTACACTGTCATAATTTGCCCGGTAAATAATCCTGTTTGGCGCAGCCCATGCCCAACCTTCCCCAGAACATATTCCACCGGTATTAATAGTGTAACTACAACCCGTTCCATAAAAGTAAACTGATGCTTTCCCTGGGATATTGTACTGGCCAGCAAAAAGACGGTAAGCACCGCCACTATGAGGATGACCGCCTTTTTGTGAATAAATCGCACTTTCTGAGCTCCTTCCTTACACAAGTATACTACTTCGCTATCCTAGCTTTTTGGGCGTCATTAATACACGTTTCAATAAATCTATGCTTTCTAACGCACCGCCAGTACCTGCAGCAACACAGGATAAGGCGTCTTCTGAAATATGTACTGGCATACCGGTCTCTTTATTCAGAAGTAGATCTAGCCCCTTCAAAAGCGATCCGCCACCAGTCATAACAATACCCCTGTCCATAATATCAGAGGCCAGTTCTGGTGGTGTTTTTTCCAGTGTTACTTTTACAGCTTCAATAATCCCTGCCACTGGCTCGCTTAGAGCTAATTGCACTTCGCTGGCTTTAATTGTCAGTGTTTTAGGCAAACCTGTTACCAAGTCGCGACCACGTACATCTAGCTGTTCATCGACTTTAGGAAGAATGGCCGAACCAATCTTAATTTTTACTTCTTCAGCAGTACGCTCGCCTATCATTAGATTATAAGTGCGTTTTATATATTGAACAATAGCTTCATCCATTTCATCGCCGCCAATTCGGATAGAGCGGCTAGTAACAATACCGCCAAGCGAGATAACAGCTACCTCTGTCGTTCCACCGCCAATGTCAACAACCATATTGCCTGTTGGCTCATGAACAGGTAACCCCGCGCCAATGGCCGCCGCCATAGGTTCTTCAATCAAATAAGCTTCTCGAGCCCCAGCCTGAATGGTAGCGTCAATTACAGCCCTTTTTTCAACCTCGGTAACGCCTGAAGGCACACCAACAATAACCCTTGGGCGAATAAAGGACTTAGAGTCCATGGCTTTCCTGATAAAATACTTGAGCATAGCCTGGGTTACGTCAAAATCAGCAATAACACCGTCTTTGAGTGGTCGAATAGCCACAATGTTACCAGGTGTACGGCCAATCATTTGTTTGGCTTCTTCCCCGACAGCCAACACCTCACCAGTATCACGCTGGATGGCTACTACTGACGGTTCCCTGAGAACAATACCCCTTCCTTTAACATGAACCAGAGTATTGGCAGTGCCAAGGTCTATACCCATGTCACGTGACAGTGAACCGAACAAATTGAACATAGAATTTAGCCCCTTTCATTTACAACCTATTTATATTATTCCCTTTTCTTTAAAACTAACATACTTGCCATCGCCGATTATTACGTGGTCAAGCACTAAAATATTGAGTAAAATACCCGCTTCTACAAGTTGCTTGGTCAGGCTAATATCCTCCTGACTTGGCGCCGGATCACCGCTTGGATGGTTATGGACTAGGATAACAGCGGCTGCACTATGGCTTATAGCCTCCCGGAATAATTCCCTTGGGTGGACGATCGAGGCGTTCAAGCTGCCGACAGAGATGATTGCCCGGGCAATAACATGGTTCTTAGTCGACAACAACAAAGCAACAAAATGCTCTTTAGCCTGATATCTTAGTTCTCCCATCATTAAGTTGGCAGCATCCTGGGGGCTTCTGATCACAGGTCGCTCCCCTGGTTCTTTATGACTTAACCTGCGCCCCAGTTCAATACCGGCGACTACAGTTACGGCTTTAACCATCCCAATCCCTGATGTTTTACTCAATTCCTGCGGCGATATGCTACCAAAGCCAGTCAAGTCATATTTGGTCAACAGCTGTTCTGCTAGGCGGTTAACAGGCATATTTTTAGTTCCTGTGCGAAGAAGTATGGCTAATAGCTCAGCATTACTAAGAGCCTGAGCTCCTTTTTCCAGCATTTTTTCGCGCGGACGTTCAGTCTCAGGCAGTTCTTTCATCATAAGGGGCTTGTCCATTGTCATAATAGATCAACTCCAACTTGCTGTAGAAGTTCTGACAATGTACCAAGTGGTAAACCCACTACATTATTGTAGCAACCGTTAATGCTTTCCACCAGCAATGTCCCCTGCCCTTGGATAGCATACGCACCGGCCTTGTCCATAGGTTCACCACTGTCAACATAGCGTTTGATTTGTGCTGGCGAGAGCGGCCTAATTCTAACAATGGTGGTATTAAATCCGCTAAAAACCTGTTGCCCCATGACCACTGCTACTCCAGAAATGACACTATGCTCTCTTCCCGCTAAGGCAGTCAGCATTCGTATAGCTTCTGCACGGTCTGCCGGTTTGCCAAATACCTGGCCATCCAGCACAACAATGGTATCAGCACCAATGATTATATCACTGTTAGAAGCACGTTTAGCAGTATCAACTGCTTTGTCGCGCGCGTGCGTCAACGCGAGTTCATGCGGCGGCATATCTTTTGTATTATCTTCTTCTACATCGCTGACTATAACTTCAAAATCAACACCAATTAATTCCAAAAGTTGCTGCCGCCTGGGTGACGATGATGCCAGGATTATTCCCATGCTTGCATCCTCCTAAAAGCGCCGGAAAAGAATAATTGCTGCTATGATTCCCAATATACTCATCAAATTCGGGTATAATGCAAATCCAATGACGAACTTAACAACATATAGATCAATTGCTACAGGAGGTAAATCAAATATAGGAAACGGTTTTATCAGATATGGAGCAATACCGGAAAGCAGACTGGAACTAGCGGCAAGTTCGCCTAAAATACCACCAACTACTGCCCCAGTAATCAAAAATAGTGCCATCATTCCCATACCCTTGCTGGTTGAGCTGCCTCTCTTACTGCTAGTCTTCAAACTAATCCCCCCCGGGATGATTTTAAACGCTCATACCGATTGTTGCTGTCGGCGCTTACAATTATAGAAAACAAATAAATCCTTGCACTCAACAAGGAAGAATTATTTATTTGGGTGGCTCAGCATTTTTAACTTGAATCCATATTTTGCTGGAGCTTTGGCAAAAAAATAATTGACTGCCAAGCCGGTGAATAAACCGGTAGGCACGGCAAAAAGTAATAGATACGGTATATACCATAATAACCCCAAACTATAGACCAGGAGAGCGGCTAAAGCGACTTGGGCTATATTATGAGCAACTGCACCAAAAACGCTAACACCGACTAGAGAAAACACATGTCCATATTTTTTGTGAATATATGTCATAATCAAAATACTAATAAGCGATCCGCCCATACTCATGATAAAGGAAGGTCCAAACAGTGTCCCGCCGAACAAGGAACCTATTAGAACGCGGGCAACAGCAATGTAGAAAGCCTCTTTCCAACCAAATATAATGAGTGCAAAAAGCGAAATTATATTTGCTAAACCCAATTTAACACCAGGTACAGGCATTGGAACAGGCAACCAGCTTTCTACAACATGAAGAGTTGCTGCCATAGCCACTAGCAATGCTAAAAGGACTAGGCGTCTTGTTTTATTCATGGTTACCTCACAATATCATCAACGTCAGCAGGACTGTCTGATACTATTTTGACAACAACCCGGTATGGCAAACAGACTATTTGCTGTGGCTGAGTATTGATCCAGCCTGATTTGACACAGATCTGGTCAGGGCAATCAGCATCCCTGATTCGCACGCGCCCATCTTTATACTCAATAATATTAAACCCGTGATCACCGTCAATTCTAAATTCTCCAACATACCCCTGACGTAAAGGGAATGTTTTTACAGTTTGACCATTTACGGTAATAACCACACTTTGTCCCTGACCATTCGCTGATATGTAATACATATTCAGTCCAATGCCAGATAGTGCTACTGTCAATAAAGCAATAACAAGCCATTTGTCAGCTTTTGTCAGCATTAGTTTGCCACCCTATTCATATTCTATTATATTTTACATTAAAAAATTGGTTTATGCAAATAATACCAAATTAAACCAGTACATAAAGAAAACACGGCTTGCGCCGAGCCTTAGCGAAAGCGGAAGTCGATGTTGCCCTTATCCAGACGGAAAGTTATACTTTCTTACAGGAAAAAAAGTACGAGAGGAAAGTTTCCCTTCCACTCGTACTTATGTCCAATTTGGTATTAAGCTACAGTTTCTTCATTGCCAGGAACTATGCCAAGCACGGCCTGTCTGATGGCCTTTGTCGGGCATTTCGCCAGGCAAGTAGGATTATCGCATTTTTCCATACATACTTTTGCGTCAACGACAGCTAGGTTATTATCCATTTTTATGGCTCCATACTGACATTCCTTAACGCATAATGTACAGCCAATGCACGATACGCTACATGCTTTCTTAGCAACAGCACCTTTGTCATGCGAGTTGCAGTTAACACGCACATGAGCACCAATCGGCATCATGGCAATTACTTTTTTCGGACATACTGTTTCGCACTTGGCACAACCAGTACATTTATCAGGATCGATAATAGGTAAACCATCTTCGCTCATAGTCATTGCACCAAATGGACAAGCTTTAACACAAGTCCCAAGACCTAAACAACCAAATTTACAGCTCTTAGGCCCTCCAAATAACAGGTTGGCAGCGACGCAGTCCTGTACGCCATGATATTCATTGGCTTTAACCGCTTTGGTATGAGTACCTGCACATTTAACTTGAGCAATGCGCGGCTCAACAGCTGCAGCAGCTTTACCTGTCAGGTCACCAACCAATTTAGCGACAGGGTCCTTACCAGGTGTGCACAGATTAGGCGGTACATCAGGGTTTGTTACCACTGCTTCAGCATAAGCCATACAGCCGGCAAAACCACAGGCGCCGCATTGTCCCTTCGGCAGTACATCTTCTACTATGTGTATTAAAGGATTAACCTCAATAGCCATCTTTTTATTGGCATAAGCCAGAACAAGTCCAAATATAACGCCCAGACTTGTCAGAACCGCCAGTATTATCAGCGAATGTTGAACAACTCCATGCATTTATTTCTCACGCTCCTTTCTATTCACCTATAGCGGAATCATACCTGAAAAACCCAGGAAGGATAAGGCCAGCATACCTGCCAGCACAAAGGCAATTCCAAGGCCTTGCAAGGTTTTGGGAACATCAGCAAATTGCAATTTTTCCCGCAGGCTGGCCATAAGAATAAGCGCAAGAGCAAAACCTACGCCTGAACCAAAGGCGTTGACAACACTTTTAATAAAACCAAAGTTTTCGGTAGCATTAATGAGCGGTACACCCAAAATAACACAGTTGGTAGCAATTAACACTAAGTAAATACCCCACATCTCATAGAGTGCAGGCGCATATTTCTTAATGGCAATTTCTAAAAACTGTACACAGCAGGCCATTAGTACAACGATCACTACAATTTTCAGGAAAACCAAGTCATAGGGAACGAGCACAAAGTGATAAACTAGCCAGGCAAGAGACGATGATATGGTAAGAATGGATGCAACTGCCATACCCATACCGACCGAAGCGCTTAAGCTCTTGGAAACCCCAAAGAAGATACAAAGACCGAGAAAGCGCGTAAGCACGAAGTTGTTAACAATTGCCGCGCCCATAAACAGGGTAAAATACTCCATCATACAGCCTCACTCCTTTGCATGTTAAGCTGTGATGCGGCTTTGGCTTTGGCCGCAGCTTGCTTATCCTGATATTCGCCGATAACATTAAACATGCCGATCATCAGCCCGATTACCAGGAACGCACCAGGCGCAAGAATTATAATCATAGGGCCGTCATATGACTGGGGAAACACCTGCATAACCATTGAAGTACCACTCAGGATTGTGCCAGTCCCAAACAATTCGCGAAAAGCACCGATAAACAACATAGCCAGAGCAAAACCAGCACCCATACCCAAACCATCAACAGCAGAAGATATTACGTCATTTTTCATAGCAAACACTTCAGCACGAGCCAGGATGATAGCAAATACCACCACTAGTTCGAGGTAAAGGCCTAATTCTTTATAAACGGCGGGGGCATAGGCTTCAAGAACCAAGATTGTTAAAGTAACAATGGTAGCTATGATAGTGATAAACATAGGTACACGAACTTTAGGATTAACAAAGTTTTTAACAAGCGAAACAACTATATTGTTGACAGTAATAACTGCCATAACTGCAAACCCCATGCCTAAGGCATTAAATACTGTAGCAGTAACCGCCAGCGCCGGACAAAGGCTTAACGCGAGGCGGAATATGGGGTTCATTTCAAAAATACCTTTTTTAAATATTTCCCAGTAATTCATATTCACACACCTCACTTCTTCTGGCTGGCCGCATATGCGGCAACGGCTTCTACAGCTTCTCGCACGCCGTTAGTAACGGCCCGGGAGGTAATCGTTGCGCCAGTCAGCGCCTGGATGTTTTTATCTGTGGGAACTTTGACTACTTCCATGTCTTTTGGATCTTTGTTGGCAAACTGTTTCCGAAACTTATCTCCCACCATCTTATCGCCCAATCCAGGAGTCTCAGCATGTTTTAAAACCTTAAAGTCAATTGCCTTACCGTCGGTTGTCACACCGGCAAGCATGTCAATCTTACCAGCATACCCTTTACCACTGGCAGGTACTACATAAGCAATCACTTTACCGCCTTTTATCCCTGCATACCAACCTTCTTTGCCATCAACAGCTTTAAAGGATTCGGCATCTTTAACAAGTTCTTTCATTGCATCATTTTTGGCTTTGACGCGTTGTTCAGCCGCAACTGGTTCAGTGATCGCGTATGCCCCAGCAATGATGACCCCTGAAATAAAACAGGTTATGGCTAGGCTCATAGTAATTTTAAAGATACCATTATTTTTATCGTCATGTGCGTGTGCATCATGTGACATGGTCATTTACCTCCTTGCCCCAAATTTTGCAGGCTTAACCAAAAGGTCGATCAGCGGCGTTACACAGTTCATGAGTAGAATTGCGTAGCAAACCCCTTCAGGATAACCGCCCAATAAACGGATTAACACTGTAAGACAGCCTGCGCCTACGGCAAAAATGATTTGACCTTTAACAGTAATGGGGATGGTCACCATGTCGGTAGCCATATAAAATGCACCCAGAATAAGTCCACCTGACATCATATGCATGATAGGATCATGACCAAATGCAGCCGTTAAAACACCAACAGTACCAATCATAAATACCGGAATCTGCCATTTGATATAGCCACGATAAATAAGGAATAGTCCGCCGAGAATTAAGAGCAGCGCTGAGGTCTCGCCCATACTACCGCTGCGGGAGCCGATAAAGAGGGCTTTGTACATTTCAACTTTGTCACCAAAAATAGCAACAAGTTTTTCATAGCCCTGCAGTTTCAAAATACCAAGAGGAGTAGCCGAAGTAACTCCATCCAATTTACTCGTCATCTCGGGCCAGGTAGTCATGGCCACCGGCCAGGAAGCTAATAGAATTGCCCGACCAACAAGCGCCGGATTAAAGATATTGTAGCCAAGGCCGCCCATAGTGTGCTTGGCTACAGCAATTGCTGCCACAGTACCAAACACTGGCATATACCAAGGTAAAGTCGCCGGAATGTTCATGGCCAGTAAGAGTCCAGTCAAAAAGGCACTGCCATCATTGATAGTAATTGGTTTGTTCTGCCACTTCTGAATAAGATATTCTGTAGCCATGGCCACCAGAATACAGATAACCATGGTCGTCAAGGCTGGCATACCAAAACGGTACACCGAGAACAAAGCCGCCGGTGCTAATGCCAGATTAACTGCCCACATAATCTTAGCGATAGATTCGTCGCACCTGATGTGCGGTGATGCCGAAACTGTTAAGGTACCAACGTCCAGTTTTACTTCTGCGCTCATACCGCCCACCTCCTATTTCTTTTGTGCAGCCGCAGCTGCTGCGTTTTGTGCTTTTGATAATTTAACATAATGAACAATATTACGTTTAGCCGGACATACATATACACAGGAACCACACTCTACGCAGTCAAGCAGGTCATATTCTTCCTTCGCTTTGGCAAATACGCCGCGTTCACCAAGAATACTCAACATACTTGGTACAAGTCCCATTGGACAGGCATCAACGCAGCGACCACAGCGGATACAGGGTTGTTCTGGGCCCATATTGACATCAGAAGCACTGAGTGCCAGAATACCAGACGTACCTTTGATTACAGGTACATCAAGAGTACGTTGCGCCATACCCATCATCGGGCCACCCATAATTACTTTAACCGGCTGATCTTTAAAGCCACCACACATTGCTACAGCTTGAGCAAAGGTTGCCCCTACTCTTAGCAAAATATTTTTCGGCTCAGCGATGGCACCGCCAGTGACAGTAGCAACGCGTTCAATAAGAGGAATTCCTTTTTCAACAGCATCAGCCATGGCTACAAGAGTACCTACGTTTTGTACAACAGCGCCTACGTCCATAGGCAGTCCGCCGGAAGGAACTTCCCTGTCAATGATCACCTTAATCAGGGTCTTTTCAGCGCCCTGAGGATATTTAGTCTTAAGCGGAACTACCTCAATGCTAGAGCCAGCACAGGCTTTGCGCATGACATCAATAGCATCAGGTTTATTTTCTTCAATTCCGATATAGCCCTTATTAACACCGAGAATCTTCATGGCAATTTTCATACCAGTAATTATACGTTCGGTTTGTTCAAGCATGACTCTATGGTCGGCAGTCAGGTACGGCTCGCACTCTGCCCCATTTAAGATAAAAGAATCTATGGGTTTTTCTGCCGGCGGTGACATTTTTACATGGGTCGGGAAGGTTGCGCCACCCATGCCCACAATACCTGCCAGACGGACAAGCTCTTTAAGTTCTTTAGTGTCAATTGACTGCCAATCACGGCTCAGCGGCAAACCAGGAACCCACTCATCCTGACCATCGCTTTCAATGACAACTGCCTGACAAGTGCCAAAAACCGGATGAGGGTATTCGGCAATTTCAACAACTTTTCCTGAGGTTGAGGCATGAATAGGACTGGCGACAAAGGCTTGGGCCTCAGCTACTACCTGTCCTTTCTTGACCAAATCGCCCACCTTGACTACCGGTGCGCAAGGCGCGCCCAGATGCTGCCTGGTAGGAATGATGACTTTTTGCGGTAATGGTGCCACTTCTATCGATTTGGCAGCCGTATACCGTTTGCGGTCGTCGGGATGTACTCCCCCGCGAAAGCTTTTTGCCATACTTTCACTCCTTTTGCTTGGTGCAGTTTAATCGCCTATCAAAGCCTGGCTCATGACAAAATACGGATAATGACTGGTTTCATTTTGTCATCAGTTTTGGCATTGCGATCATAATACCTGACATACATAATAGACAAACCAAAGGCTGCAAAGCCGCCACCAATCTGATACCACAGTGGATTTGCCACCTGATGGAGATCGGTAAAATAAGTAGCAACAAATGCTCCACCAACAGCTGCGATGAGCGGCAACATATATACAACAAAAGCCGCTCTGAGCATATTTGCTTCCTTGATTTCAATAACTACTCGCTGGCCTCTTTGGGCCCCCACCGGATTGAGAACTTCGGCCACGATGGCTTCATTGCCTGCGCATGTTCCACAGTTTTCACAATCACTATGCCGACTTGCTTTTACTTTGGCCATTCCATCGTAGACTTCTAATACTATGCCTTCCTGCTCTTTGTCCAGTGTTATTCCCCCCTTCGCAGGATTAGGTAAATAAAATAATTAAATTCTTGCTGAAAACGGATTAATATATTCGCCTAAAATAGTTGATTACCTTCAATTTGGCACAAATTACTTTTTTCACTTTTTCGACAAAATACCGCATTCGGTATATTTGAAAAATTCCAACTGTAATTACAATACCAGATTTTCAAAAAAATTACTATAGTTTTTTGTGAAATTTTGTACAAAATCTCTAATAAATTACATACCTTATTATAAAAAAACCATTCCTCAGCATCATTTGTAATGTTGGGAATGGTTTTTGCTAATACAATTATATATAATTTTACGAATTAATCAAATTTTAATTATTGGCATCTATTGTAATTTCTACCATCAGTATTATCTCAATCTTTTTCTTTACTCAATACATCTCTAATAACTTGCTCCTCAGGAATCATAACCTTATCTGGTAACTTTGACTGCAACGCCGCCAATAACTTGTCACCTGGTTTAAAATAAAAACGTCTATTTTGTGTTTTCCCCTTATTGTCAGATACAGAATAAGCTAATGTCCATACATCCCGCGCATCAAGCGCTGAATTAAAACGGTAAGTGCGACGAAATTTGAGTACGCCGATAAGCTGAGGTTTATAACGATATACCCCAAAAATATCGCGATACGGCACTTCATGGCTTATACTGCCTAACAAGCCGCGTTTGGTAAGTCTAAGAACTTTTTTATCCATTTCGTAGGTATACTTGGCTGTCATGCGCTCGACTAGCACAAATAGAATCATGGATGCAGCCATGATTTCCAATGGTTGAAACAGGTTTAGAACAAACCATTTGTACAGTGAAAAAATGGCAAGAGCCGCAAAGGCCGTTATGGCTATTGTCATCACAATAAAGTTTTTTTTGCTGGCCTCAGATTGTACTACTACTTTTTCCAACTTAACCGAATCCTCCGTAAAAACTTTTGTTTTTTCTATAAAGTAGACTTAGCTTCAGATGGGGTTTTAACCCCACCTGAGGTTAGTCGCCCTTATCCAGGGACTTAGCCGCTCTTTAACTCCCACTTGTATACCCTAAAGGGCACAGGAAAGTGGAGTCTTAGAGCGGGTTAGTCATCGAATAAAGTAATCCTTTATATTACTTTATTCTCCTTAAGCTTGTTGATTTCCTGTATACTTAGCCCTAACAATTCCTGCAAAATTTCTTCAGTATGCTGGCCTAATAGCGGCGCCGGTTTTTCAACCGCCCCGGGAGTATCTGATAGTTTAATTGGAATTCCTGGCATTTTAACAATACCAGCTGTAGGATGCTTGGTGCTCATAATCATGTCTCTGGCAATGACCTGAGGATCACCAATCACTTTATCAATGGTATTAATGGGTCCGCACGGAATACCTGCAGCCTCTAGTGCATCAAGCCAGTCAGCAATGTTTTTATGCACAAAAATACCATCTAAAATTCCTTTTAATTGTTGAGCATTTTGCGTACGCAATGCATTTGTTGCAAACAGAGGATCTTTCGCCAGCTCAGGTTTACCTAACAGGGTGCATAATTTTTCAAACAACTTATCATTACCTGCACCGACAATAACTGAACCATCTTTAGCCGTAAAAGCCTCAAAGGGAGTAATTGACGGATGACGGTTCCCTAACGGAGTAGGGATGATTCCTGCTACCATATACCTAGCTATGGCATTCTCTAAAACGGCCAACTGACAGTCAAGCATGCCAACATCAATCATTTGACCGTGCCCGCTTTTTTCCCGGTGATATAACGCCATCTCAATGCCAATTACAGTAAATAAGCCGGCAATAATATCACCAATGGAAGCACCTACCCGAGTAGGCGGCCCCCCTGCTGGACCGGTAATACTCATAATCCCCCCCATAGCTTGAACAATTACATCATACGCCGGTTTATCCCGGTAAGGGCCGGTTTGTCCAAAACCTGAGCAAGCCGCATAAATTATGCGTGGATTAACCGCTTTTAACATATTGTAATCAAGACCAAACTTTTCCATAGTCCCAGGGCGGTAGTTTTCTACGACAATGTCAGCCTTTTCTACCATTTGACGAAATAAAGCACGCGCTCCTGGGTTTTTTAAGTTAAGCGTCATTGAGCGCTTATTGCGATTAAGGCTCATGAAATAAGCACTTTCTTGCCCGATAAACGGTCCAAACGCCCGAGAATCGTCTCCTATCCCAGGAGGTTCGATTTTAATGACATTAGCCCCAAAATCGGCCAACATCATACCAGCATACGGGCCGGCAAGTACCCTTGTCAAATCTAAAACAATTAAATCTTGAAGCGGTTTCATATAACCATCCCCCTAGCTCGTAATTTTTACTACATAAATTACCAAAAGCTGGTACTTGGGTATGGGAATCTCAACCGAAACTAAAACCTACTTTTCTATTATGCTCTATAAAAAAATACGCAAACATGCAATAAAAAACAATAGGCCGGGGTAAAATCCCGGCCTATTGCACACTTCTAATTAGAAGCCAAGTAATCCGAAGAATACATAGCAGACGATACCACCTACTACCGACATGGCTAAGCCCCACATTAAGAGATTGCGGAATAGTTTGGCCTTATCTTCATGCTCACCGGCACACGCAATGCACAGCGCGCCAAGAATGGAAAGCGGTGAAGTGTCAACAAGGTGGGCACCGATGTTAATCGAGGAAATCATGGCAATCGGGTTACCGCCGCCGACTTCTTTAATAAGCCCAGGAACCATTGGCAGGAACATCGGCATTACAACACCTGAAGAGCTGGAGTAAGCCGACAAAAGACCGGTTACGAAACCAAGAACACCGTTAATGGTAGTCGGATTGGAGATTGCGCCAATCATTTTTACCATAGCCTTAAGGCCACCAGACTTATCCATAACTTCAATCAATACAGTTACGCCGCACACCATCATAATTACGCCCCATGGAATAACTTTGATGGCAGCTTTGCTGTCGCCAGAACCAGTCAACATAAGTATGCCGGAAAGGATGAAAGCGACAGTACCGACATTAGATAAGAGATTCATCACTGATTTTGAGAACAGCCCCTTGGTTGCAGGCAAACCAGGCAGTACAACTAAGAGGATAAGAATACCAACTGCGGCAAGAGTCAGCCATTGATGCTTATTGAATGGTTCAGGCTGAGGAGCCAGTTCATCAATGTTAAGAGCCTGGCCGCGTTGCTTTTGAATCCAGGCCCAACCACCAAGTGCAAAGAAACCGCCAATGTTTACTAAACCTTGCGCAACTTCAGAGTTAAAATGGATTTTCCAGGCCAGACCGCTAAGTTGGTCAGCCGGAATTCCGAGCCCGGAAGCCATTTTGGCAATAATACCGTTAGAAATAATACCAGTAGGAGCAAAAGGCGAGAAGGCCGCACCGTTAGCTGCGCCGACAACCAATAAAGTCATCAAGAAAGCAGGCATACCAATCCGGGTAGCAATTGCCATGGCCACAGGAGCCATCAGGGCAGTACCTGCGATATTACCAGGCCCAATAGTTGTAACAAAAGTTGTAAGTGCAAATACAATCAACGGTACAATCGCCGTATTGCCTTTACATAGGCGAACAGAATAGGCTGTTAGTTTTTCCATAGTACCGTTGGTCTGAGCCATACCAAATAAGAAGGTTACCCCAACTAAAATCATAAACAAACTGGTAGGGAAATAGCCAAGCACCTTTGCGCCTGTAGTTCCTCCCCAGAAACCGCCGACGATTATGGCAAAACCAATGCTAAGAAAACCTACGTTAAGATCTTCGTTGACACAGCTGATAATTACAACGATTGCCAATGCAACAATGGACATTATTGCTGCTAGTGAAATATCCATTTACAATTCCTCCCCGCATCTTGAATTTATTGAAGATATTACTTAGACAAGCCGCGAACTATTTATTATACTATTCCACACTAACCTGAACTCAATACCCCCTTTCACCAACAATTTTCTTATTTCACAATTATTAGGTAAATACACACTTATCTGAAAAATTCTGAGTAAAAAAAATTGTATCTTCTACGCCTTATGGTTATTCGACAATAAAAGATATAATCCTTTTTGTTCAGACATAATTCGATATTTTTTTCTTTAAATTTGGCGAAAAATAATAAGACGAAGGAGGGAGAAACCTCCCCCGTCTTGTTTATTCTAAATTATAACCCGAGGATACCGAAGGCTACATAGCACACCAGAGCACCGACTACCGCCATTGACAAACCCCACAGCATTAAATTTCTAAAAAGCTTGGCTTTGTCTTCATGGTCAGCTGCACAGGCTATACAGAGCGCGCCAAGAGTTGACAGCGGTGATGTATCAACAATGTGAGACCCAATATTAATTGACGAGATAAGCGCCACTGGGTTACCGCCGCCAATCTGCTTAATGATGCCAGGAACCATAGGCAGGAACATCGGCATTACCACACCTGAAGAACTTGAGTATGCGGAGATAAGGCCGGTAATGAATCCTAATACCCCATTAACGGTGGTGGGGTTAGAGATAATAGCAATCATCTTAACAAGAGCGCTTAAGCCACCGGCTTGATCCATGATATCGATCAGCACAGACATACCGCACACCATAAGGATTACGCCCCACGGCATGGCCTTAACGGCTTTAGCATCATCGGCAATGCCGAACAGCATAAAGATTGCGCCAATACCAAAGGCGACCGCACCAACATCCCATTTAAGAACAATTACTGAAAGCACTAACGCAGCAATACCCACTAATGTGGCTACTTGTTTAGATGTAAAAGGCTCAGGTTTAGGTGCAATCTCATCAATATTGAGTGCAGATGAACCGCGTTGTTTGCGCATCCAAGCTAAGCCACCAAGTAAGAAGAAGCCGCCGAAGTTTACTAACCCTTGCACAATTTCCGAGTTAAAATGTACTTTCCAGGCCAGACTATTGAGCTGGTCAGCTGGTATACCGAGACCTGGAGCCATCTTGGCTATGATACCATTTGAGATAATACCGGTTGGCGCAAACGGCGAGAATGCTGCACCATTTGCGGCACCAACAACCAACAGGGTCATAGCAAAGGCCGGCAGACCAATACGACCTGCAATGGCCATAGCTACCGGCGCCATAAGCGCAGTAGCGGCAATGTTACCAGGGCCAATAGTTGTCACTATTGTGATAAGCACAAACAGGATAATTGGGATTAAGGCAGTATTGCCTTTTGCAAGCCGTACAGCATAGGCACTAAATTTTTCCATAGTACCATTTACCTGAGCACAAGCAAACATAAAGGTTACACCAATCAAGATCATGAACAGTCCCACTGGCCAGCCTTTAAAGATGGCTGCAACCTTCATGCCAGAGAACACGATACCAACAAGTAACGCAGATGCGATACCAAGAATACCAACATTCATTTCCTTAAAGCAAGAAATGAGAACAACAATAACCAAAGCAGTAATTGACGCCAACGCGGCGGTACTGATTTCCATAAGTTTTCCCTCTCCTATTGCATACAGTAGTCCAGCTAAACTATGTCTAATACTTCAGCAAGAGAATTCAACTGACAAAATTCAGGTGCATACGGGGCAAGTTTGCTGGTTTATATAAGCTAATTCCTATTCTTCGTCTTCGTATTCTTCGTCATCTTCATCTTCTACCGGCGCAGGAAATGCGGCATGTAGAGCCTTAGTGGCTGCAATGAAAACGCCGATAACGGCGAACATGGTCGGCAATGCAATTAGCATTAGAGTTATAGCTTTTGAAGTTGCGCTTTCCATTTATTTACCTCCCCTATTTCGCCAGTGCCGGAATCAGGGCGAGTACCAAACCACCGGCCACAACAGATGCAACCTGTCCGGCTACGTTTACCCCAATAGCATGCTGGATAATGAAGTTAGTGGGATCTTCTTTAAGAGCCATTTTTGCAATTACGCGGCCAGACATTGGGAAAGCCGAAATACCGCAAGCACCAATCATAGGATTAATCTTGGTCGGGCTGAAAGTGTTTAAGAGCTTGGCGAAGAGTACGCCACCGGCAGTATCAAACACGAAGGCTACAGCACCCAGGCACATGATCAGAAGAACATCGAAAGTCAGGAAGCGTTCAGCTGTCATAGTACCGCCGATAGTGATACCAAGTACAAGCGTAACAAGGTTGGCAAGTTCGTTCTGAGCGCAGTTTGAAAGGTTTTCAACAGCGCCGCTTTCCTTTAAGAGATTGCCAAACATCAAGCTGCCGATAAGAGCAACAGAGATAGGAGCAACAATACCAGCGATAACTACAATCATAATTGGGAAAAAGAACTTAGTGGTTTGGGAAACAGGTTCTTCCCCTTCAAAACCCATCTTAATCTTACGTTCACTCTCAGTAGTCAACGCTTTAATAACAGGCGGCTGAATTACCGGAACGAGTGACATGTAGCAATATGCGGCAACAGACAGAGGTCCTAGCAGTTCTTTAGCAAAACGGCTGGCTACATAGATGGTAGTAGGGCCGTCAGCGGCACCAATGATACCGATGGATGCAGCATGTTCAAACGAGAAACCTACCAAAGTTGCGCCAACGGCTGTAGCAAAAATGCCAAACTGAGCAGCAGCGGCAAACAGCATTACCGATGGGCGACGGATCAGCGGTGTAAAGTCGCACATAGCACCAATGGCAATAAAGATAAGTACAGGGAACAGTTCGTTAGCAATACCTGCATTGTAGAGAACAATGAGGAACCCCTCTTCACCTGGGTGAGTCGAAACTGCCGAAGAGTGCGGAATATTGGCCAAAACTGCGCCAAAACCGATTGGGAGAAGGAGAGCCGGTTCGTAGTCATGTTTTACGGCAAGATAGATGAGCAGGGCGCCGACAGCCCACATGACGACATGCTTCCAGCTAAGACCAATGAAACCCATGAGGAGTTCGTCAAGCCAGGGATACTGGTGAATCAATGCTTCCATGTGTGTTTTTTACCTCCTAATAAATGTTTGTGAAAAATCATCATATTAATCATAGTGAACCTTACATAATATATCAACAGGAAACATTAGGAATTGGTGCGGCGCTATATAAGCCGCACCAATTTCCCCTTGAAAAATTAACCGATAACGGCCATAACCTCGCCAGGTTTTACGTTTTGTCCGGCAGTTACGTTGATGGACTTAACAGTACCATCAGCAGGTGAGCCGATTTCATTTTGCATTTTCATGGCTTCAAGAATAAGGATGACGTCACCCTTCTTCACCTTCTGACCAGGTTTTGCAACTAATTTAGCTATTTTGCCCGGCATTGGAGCGGCTACTGGGGAATCACCAGCAGAAACTTGTGCAGGAGCTGCGGCTGCGGCTTTTGGAGCAGGTGCGGCTGCCGGAGCAGCTGCAGGGGCTGCAGGAGCTGCTGCAGGGGCTGCTGCACGCGGTTGGGCGGAAACAGCGCCACCTACTTCTTCTACTTCTACCTCATAGGTATTACCATTAACTGTTACATTGAATTTTTTCATTCAAACAGACCTCCATTCATTGATGGTGTTCTATATACGTTTAGGCAAACTGACGGCTATCCATAATCTTCTGCCGTCCCACATTGGCCCACTGGTTACCAGTACGGGTAATCCTAACAGCTAGGTTGCCGGTACCCATCATGGCATAAATGCTAGCGGTAATAACGGCAACTACTTCTGGACTAAGCCCCTCAGCTTCTATAGCTATTGAAGATTCATCCGCTGTTTCAGTTGCTGCTGCGACTGCTTTTTTCTTCTTTTTCTTAGCCTTAGGTGGCTCAGGCTTGCCAAATAATGAGTCAAAAAAGCCCACGTTAACTATCCCCTTTCTTTCCGCTCTGAAAGTTTAAGCGAGAGAATTATAGCGGAATATTGCCGTGCTTTTTGGCAGGACGCTGTTCGCGCTTGCTAGCTAACATGTTGAGCGCAGTAATAATCCGCGGCCGGGTTTCTTTCGGTTCGATAACTAGATCAACGAAACCGCGTTCTGCCGCTTTATATGGGGTTGCGAAGTCTTCCACATATTTTGCAGTTTTGGCTTCAGCTTCAGCATCGCCACGGAAAATGATGTTAGCGGCACCAGCTGGGCCCATAACAGCGATTTCAGCAGAAGGCCAAGCCATAACCTGGTCAGCACCCAAATCTTGGGAGCACATAGCCAGATACGAACCGCCGTATGCTTTACGGGTAATAACTGTAATTTTAGGCACAGTTGCTTCAGAATAAGCGTACAGCATTTTAGCGCCATGACGAATAATACCGCCGTATTCTTGATCAGTACCAGGCAAGAAGCCAGGAACGTCAACAAGATTAACCAATGGCAGGTTGAAAGCATCACAGAAGCGGATAAAGCGTGAGGACTTGTCTGAAGCGTTAATATCAAGGCAACCGGCCATAACATTAGGCTGATTAGCAATAATACCTACCGGCTGACCATCAAAGCGGGCAAAGCAGGTGATAATGTTTTGTGCATAATGAGCAAGGACTTCATAGAATTCACCATTATCGACAACAGACTTAATAACATCTTTCATGTTATAAGGCTGGTTAGGATTATCAGGTAAAAGAGTATTTAGTCCTTCGTCCATCCGGTTGGCATCGTCACCAGTGTCAACAATAGGAGCATCGTCCATGTTGTTGCTTGGCAAGAAGCTGAGGAGATAACGAACCTGCTGCATGCAGTCATCGTCATTTTCGGTTGCGAAATGAGCCACACCAGAAGTTGAGTTGTGAGTCATAGCGCCGCCCAATGCTTCGGCAGTCACTTCTTCAGCGGTTACTGATTTAATAACCTGTGGTCCAGTAATAAACATCTGGCTAGTGTTCTTCACCATATAGATGAAGTCAGTCAGTGCAGGGGAATATACGGCGCCACCAGCGCATGGTCCCATGATTACCGAGATCTGCGGGATTACGCCCGAAGCCAGGGTGTTTTCATAGAAGATTTTGCCATAACCGGCCAAAGCATCAACTGCTTCTTGAATTCGAGCACCGCCTGAATCGTTGATACCAACTAAAGGAGCGCCCATTTTAAGAGCCAATTTCTGTACTTTTACGATTTTAGCAGCATGCATTTCGCCCAGGGATCCACCAATTACGGTAAAATCTTGAGCAAATACATAGACTAGACGACCTTCAACCGTGCCGTAGCCGGTTACTACGCCTTCTCCTGGAGCTTCTTGTTGCTCCATGCCAAAATTGGTACAACGATGACTAACAAATTGGTCGAGTTCAACAAAAGTGCCAGGGTCTAATAGTTTTTCTACGCGTTCACGGGCAGTAAGCTTACCGGACGCATGTTGCTTTTCGATACGCTTTTGACCGCCGCCCAATTTCACTTTTTCCTGGCGTTGTTTCAGATCCGCAATTTTTTCTTGGATTGTAGCCATTTAGAAAAACACCTCCATTACTTGGAAACTAAATGTTCCTAATGAGACTGCTCAGAAATGCTCAGCTGCTAGGCGCACCGGAAGACGCTGCAGCGCCGCGTACACGGACGTACACAAGCAAAGCGTCTGAGGAGCAACAACGCAGATGGGCGTTTATGAGCATGTCTACTTGCGCTCGGAAAGTTCGAGCAGGATGCCGCCGGTTGCTTTCGGATGAACGAAAGCAATGCTGGCACCACCAGCGCCATAGCGTGGGGATTCGTCGATCAGGCGAACGCCTTGTTCTTTAAGATCAGCAAGAGCAGCCTCAATGTTGTCTACACGAAGGGCGACATGCTGGATGCCTTCGCCGTTCTTTTCAATAAACTTAGCTACTGGGCCATCAGGGGAGGTTGATTCTAGCAGCTCAACTTCGCTGTCGCCGCAAGGAATAAAGCAAACTTTTACTTTCTGCTGCTCGACAACTTCTTCGCCCATAGCAGTCATACCAAGCACTTCAGTGTAAAACTTTTTTGCTTGTTCCATATCTTTTACCGCAATGCCGATATGGTCAACTCTGAGAACTTTAAATTTGCGGGCGTTTACGCCGCAGTTACAATCTTGGCACATATTCTTTACCTCCTGTTAAAAATTCGATTGATTATATCCAATCTATATACATGATACCATATTTTAATATCAGGTACTATATTTTCCCAGCGGTTTGCTATCAGTTTTTCCTATTAAGCACCATAAGTATTCCGGATTATCGTAGAGTTTGGCGCAATAGGTTGGCGACAACAGTATAGGGATCTTGTTCCCGTTTTTCCACCGACGCTACTAATGAGTCAAAATTTCCGCCAGTTGTAATATGTTTGAGAATATACCGGCCAATATGTTCATCCAATAAGGCAAGCAGTTCATTTTTTGTCCGTTCGGTACGCCGAACAGCCAGCTGTCCTGATTGCTTAAGATGGCTTATATGGTCTTCAACAGCGGCTATGAGCTCAGCAATGCCTTCGCCTTTGCTGGCTACTGTCCTTTTTACCGGGGGCCGCCAGTCAACCATATTTTGATTGAGGTCAAGCATCATCTCGATTTCGGTGTTTAAGCGATCGACTCCATCTCTGTCGGCTTTGTTAATTGCAAATATATCTGCAATTTCCAAAATACCTGCTTTAATGGCCTGAATATCATCGCCAAGGCCAGGCACTAATACAACGATTGTCGTATCAGCGGCTTTAATGACATCGACTTCAGACTGACCTACACCTACTGTTTCAATAAAGATAATGTCTTTACCAGCGGCATCCATAATTTTGGCAGCTTCTGCCGTTTTACGCGACAAACCACCCAAACTGCCTCTAGTCCCCATACTTCTAATGAAAACACCTTCATCCAAGGTAAGCTCGTTCATCCGGATACGGTCACCTAAAATAGCGCCACCGGAAAAAGGGCTTGTCGGGTCAACCGCAATAATCCCAACGGTCTTTCCCTGACGACGATATTCCTTGGCCAGTTTATCGGTCAAGGTACTTTTGCCAGCCCCAGGGGGACCGGTAATACCAATAACATGGGCTTTGCCGGTGTGGGGATAGAGTTTTTGCATGATCTCAGCTGCTTCATCATATTCGTTTTCCACAGCGGTGATGGCGCGGGCCAGGGCCCGTTTGGACCCTGCCAGCACCTCTTCAACTATATTCATCTTTATCACCTGCACAGTTACGCTAGTCGCATAAAACTGCAAATCTTACTTTACGTTGGTTTTGATATACTCAACAATGCTGGTAGTCGGGGTGCCAGGGGTAAATACCTCTGATACACCAGCAGCTTTAAGGCCTGCGATGTCAGCGTCAGGAATAACGCCGCCGCCAACAATCAGCACATCACTCATACCTTTTTGTTTGCTCAGTTCAACAATGCGCGGGAAAAGGTGGTTATGAGCACCTGATAATAGGCTTAAAGCTACAACATTTACGTCTTCTTGCAGAGCTGCTTCAACAATTTGCTCAGGAGTCTGCCGAAGACCAGTATAAATTACCTCAAAGCCGGCATCGCGGAGAGCGCGGGCTACGACTTTGGCACCACGGTCATGACCGTCCAGACCAGGTTTTGCTACCAATACTCTAATACGTTTTTCCATCGTTGTCCCTCCTACTCAGCTTATAGGCTTACATGCGCTTCGTATTCACCGAACACTTTGCGCATTACGCCACAGATTTCTCCAAGGGTTGCATAGGCTTTAACAGCTTCAAGAATAAGCGGCATA
Source organism: Sporomusa malonica (assembly GCF_900176355.1). Taxonomy (GTDB): domain Bacteria; phylum Bacillota; class Negativicutes; order Sporomusales; family Sporomusaceae; genus Sporomusa; species Sporomusa malonica. The sequence goes on from NZ_FWXI01000010.1 coordinate 114,050, forward strand.
AGATTAGTGTTTTCATCTTGGCAACCTGCTTCAAGTGCAGCAAGTGTTGCTTGCACTGCGCCATTATCACGACGAGCTCTAAGGTCAGCCAGCTTTTTCTTTTGCAATTCGCCAACAGAAGAGTCAACACGAAGCAAACCTTCAACTGGCTTTTCTGCAACTTGGAACTGGTTAACACCAACGATAATGCGTTGTTTGCTTTCCACTTCCATTTGCCATTTGTAAGCACTTTCTTGAATTTCGCGCTGGATGTAGCCTTTTTCAATAGCCACGACTGCGCCGCCCATATCGTCAATTTTTCCGATATATTCCCAAGCTTCTTTTTCAATCTGATTGGTAAGAGCTTCGATATAGTAAGAACCAGCAAGCGGGTCAACAACGTCAGCTAAGCCGCTTTCGTAGGCCACAATTTGTTGGGTGCGAAGCGCTACGCGTACCGAATCTTCGGTAGGCAGTGCCAGAGCTTCGTCTTTGGAGTTAGTATGAAGAGACTGAGTTCCACCAAGTACAGCTGCAGCAGTTTGAAGAGCAACACGAACAACATTGTTGTCAGGCTGTTGGGCAGTCAGCATGGAACCGGCAGTCTGGGTATGCACACGAAGCATCCAGGACTTGGGGTTGGTAGCGCCGAAACGCTCTTTCATTACTTTGGCCCATACACGACGGGAGGCGCGGAACTTGGCTACTTCTTCAAGTACGTTATTGTGTGCATTCCAGAAGAAGGACAGACGTCCAGCAAAGTCGTCAACATTTAAGCCAGCTTTGATCGCAGCGTCAACATAGGCAATACCATCAGCAATAGTGAAGGCAATTTCCTGGGAAGCGGTGGAACCAGCTTCACGGATATGGTAACCAGAGATTGAGATGGTGTTCCAGTTAGGAACATTCTTGGAGCAATATTCGAAGATGTTGGTAATAAGACGCATGGAAGGCTTAGGCGGGAATATGTAGGTACCACGGGCAGCATATTCTTTAAGAATATCGTTTTGAATAGTACCGTTCAATTTATCAGGGCTAACACCTTGCTTTTCAGCAACAGCAATGTACATAGCAAGAAGTACCGAAGCAGGAGCATTGATGGTCATAGAAGTCGATACTTTACCAAGATCAATGCTATCAAAAAGAATTTCCATGTCAGCCAGCGAGTCAATGGCTACACCTACTTTGCCAACCTCACCTTCTGAGATGGCATCATCAGAGTCATAACCAATTTGGGTCGGCAGATCAAAAGCGCAAGATAAACCAGTACCGCCTGACTCTAAGAGATAACGGTAACGTTTATTGGACTCTTCGGCAGTTGAGAAGCCAGCATACATACGCATGGTCCAGAAACGTCCACGGTACATAGTGGGCTGTACACCGCGGGTAAATGGATATTGACCGGGGAAGCTAAGATCTTTTTCGTAGTCAAGACCTTCAATATCAAGTGGAGTATAAAGCCTGTTGTGAGACAGGTTTTTACGTTCTGGAAATTTGGCGAGTGATTTTTCCACCTTGCCGGTGTACTCAGCCATTTTTTGTTTTAAGCTATCGTTGTTAGCTGTGCACATTTTCTAATTCCTCCTTTAAGTATGTATTCCTTGGTGAATCTGAAAGACTAGCCTTAATGGCCGGCCTTTCTACTTTATTTTCATACTGCCTGTTTCCAGGAAGCGAGTATGCCAGGAAAGAGCTTCATTCATTATATGTGGAGTGTGCGCATTACCAGTGGCCTTCTCAGCCCGTTCAAGATAATCTCTAAGCATTGGCTGATAATCAGGGTGAGCACAATTTTCGATAATAACGCGAGCCCGTTCTTTAGGGCTTAAACCACGGACGTCAGCAACACCACGTTCGGTGATAAAGACATCAATATCATGTTCGGTATGATCAAAGTGTGAGCACATAGGAACAACAGAGGAAATATCGCCTTTTTTAGCAATCGAATTCGTGAAGAAGAAGGTCAGGTAGGCGTTACGGGCAAAGTCACCTGAGCCGCCAATCCCGTTCATCATTTTTGTGCCCATGATATGAGTAGAGTTAACATGACCATAGATATCGAACTCAATGGCAGTGTTCATGGCAATTACACCAATTCGACGGGCAATTTCCGGGCTATTAGCAACTTCTTGCGGCCGGAGAATGATTTTTTTGCGATATTCGCCTATATTATCATATAACCGTTTTAAACCATCTGGCGAAGGGGTAATAGAAGTTCCCGAGGCAAAAGTAAGCTTGCCGGCATCAATTAGATCAAACATACCATCCTGAATAACCTCGGTATAGACAGTAAGGTTTTCAAATTCAGAATTAGCCAAGCCAGCGACAACCGCATTGGCGACTGAACCTACACCAGATTGCAGCGGCAACAGGTTCTCTGGCATACGACCAGCTTTGATTTCTTTCTTCAGGAATTCAATCAGATGACCAGTCATAGCTCGGGCATCATCATCAATAGCAGCCAAAGGACGTACATCGTCTTTGATATCACAAGGAACTATGTACGCGATTTTATTTGGATCACAAGGAATATATGGCGTACCAATACGGTCATCAGCTTTCACAAGCGGTATCGGTTGACGATTCGGGGGGTCAAGCGGCACATACACATCATGCATACCTTCAAGTTCAAGCGGCTGGCTTGTATTGATTTCAACAATAACAAAATCAGCACTTTGAACAAATGAAGCAGAGTTACCAAGCGAAGTTGTCGGCACAATATGACCTTCTTCAGTAATGGCACAAGCTTCAATTATAGCCACATCAACTTTTCCACCAAGAAACCCATAGCGTGACATTTGTGCCACATGGCTTAAGTGGAGGTCGGTATACTGGACACCACCATTGTTAATAGCTTTCCTGAGAGCATCATTAGTTTGATACGGAAGCCGTTTGCCGATACCCTTGGCTTCAGCTAAGGCGCCATCAAGCTCCTTACCTACTGAAGCACCAGTCCACAGGTTTACTTGGAAATTCTCTTGTTTCATTCTCTCTGCCAGCGCGAGCGGCACTGCCTTGGGATATCCCGCAGGCGTAAAACCACTGGCACCAATGTTCATCCCTGGTTTAATACTGGCAGCTGCTTGCTCTGCGCTGGCAATCTTAGCATGCAGAGCTTGGTTTCTGACTCGGTCTTTGATGTCAATCATTGTGCACTCTCCATTCGAATCGGTAATTTTATTATAATTTTAGAGATATCACAGTTATTGTTAGGAAAACCGCCAAAAATATTCTAACACACAATTACAGGGACAACAAAAAAGCACCTATTGGTTTATTTTGCATGAACAAAACAAACCCAGGTGCGCACTTACTAGTTATCCATTACCGGTTAGGCAACAGACCATAAGGGCGTAGTTTGCAGAGTGTACTTCCAGAACGACCGACTGGGCGTCTGTCCGTATAGTTATAGGTTTCAGCTATAACATTATTGCTTTATACTATAGGTATTCTACGCCCAAAATGAAATTCCTGCTACTTTATAGGCAAAAAAATATTTTTTTGTTGGAATTTGTCAGATTTGGCGAGAAAGATAATAGGACATACTACTTAACCCTACAGACAAGTCCTCACTTACTACATGGATGCTGGCAGGTACGTTTAGCTTAACGGGGGCAAAGTTCCATATGCCCTTGATCCCAGCCTCAACAAAACGCGTAGCAATATCCTGTGCGTATTCGGCAGGTACAGTAATAATCCCAATCTGAATATCGCGATCGCTCACGATTTCTTTCATTCGTTCAATGCTGAAAATCTCCACTTCATTAATATAGCGCCCTATTTTGTCGGTGTCTACATCAAAAATTGCCTGAAGATCAAATCCCTGCGGGGAAAAATTGGCATAGTTAGCCAACGCCCACCCTAAGTGGCCTACGCCAGCAATAGCAATATTCCACTTACGATTGAGCCCGAGAATTTCACCAATATTCCGCATAAGCTCTCGCACATAGTAGCCGACGCCTTTTTTGCCAAACTCACCAAAAGCTGACAAATCCTTGCGTATTTGTTCAGGTGTTACCCCGATTTTCCGCCCTAGTTCATCAGAAGATATAATTTCAATACCTTCTTGTTGACTTAGTTTAAGCGTACGGTAATAAAGCGGCAACCTATCAATCGTTGCCTTAGAGATTACTGCATTTTCTTTGTGTTCTTTCATCGAAACAACTCTCCCTAGCAATAGTCAGCGCTCATATAAGCGGCTTATCTTTCTATATTATTTGTAATTTATTCTCACTCATACCTGTAAATTCCTGCTACGTAAACTTAAATAGGCATATTTGTTATACAATTTCACATTTACTAAATATTTATACTATAAAAAGCCAATAAAAAAAAGGGATGTCCAGCGGACATCCCTCGATAATTTAACATTTCTTTTGCGGATGATAGTGAGTATGCAGTAGGTGGTGAGACTTTTCACCCAGCGGCTTACCCAACCACGTTTCGTAAAGCTCGGCAACTGCCGGGTTATCATGCGACTTCCGAATATCTGAGCACGTATCGCATTCATAGATAGCATCCATACGTTTTTGACGATGTTCAGCTGACGTAATGATTGGCTGCCCGCCGCCGCCTGAGCAGCCGCCAGGACAAGCCATGATTTCAATAAAGTGATAATCAGCTTCGCCTGCACGTATTTTATCTAAAAGAATACGGGCATTTGCTAAAGTATGAGCTATAGCAACTTTAGCTGTCAAACCATCTTTAATAGGTACAGCAGCTTCTTTGATGCCGGTCATACCACGAACAGCTTGGAACTCAATGTTGTCGAGCTCATTTCCGGTTACCAGTTTGACAACGGTCCGGAGAGCTGCTTCCGTTACACCGCCAGTAGCACCAAAGATTACGCCAGCGCCTGAGCCGACACCAAGCGGAGCGTCAAAATCGGCCTCTTCCAATTTTCCGAAGGTTAAGCCAGCTTCGCGGATCATACGGGCCAATTCGCGAGTTGTCAGAACATAGTCAACATCTTGGTAACCGCTTGAATTCATCTCTGGGCGCGCGGCCTCTGCCTTTTTAGCAGTACACGGCATAATGGAGACTGAAACGATATCCTTAGGATCAATCCCTGCCTTCTCTGCATAGTAGGTCTTAGCCAGAGCACCAAACATCTGCTGTGGCGACTTAGCAGAAGACAGATGGTCTAAGAGGTCAGGATATTTCAATTCAATAAAATTAACCCAGCCTGGGCTGCAAGAGGTGATCATGGGCAGCTTGCCGCCGTTAGTCAGCCGGTCAATAAGCTCTGAACCTTCTTCCCAGATAGTAAGGTCAGCAGTAAAATTTGTGTCAAATACTTTATCAAAACCTAAGCGCTTGAGTGCAGTTACCATCTTACCAGTAACAATTGTACCATTAGGCAGATCAAGAGCTTCGCCCAAAGCAACGCGCACAGCAGGAGCAGTCTGAACAATTACATGTTTAGATGGATCACTGATGGCATTCCAAACTTTCTCTGTATCATCTTTTTCGACAATAGCACCTGTCGGACATACGGCAGCACATTGACCGCAGTAAGTACAGGCTACTTCGTCCAAGCCTAAGTCAAAGGCAGGAACAACAGTTGTATCAAAGCCCCTGTTAGCAAAGCTGTAGACATGTACGCCCTGGCGCTCGCTGCAGGCGCGGATGCAACGACCGCACAAAATACATTTGCTTTGGTCGCGAACCAAGGAAGGATTATTTGCATCAAGTGGATAGTTTTTCTTTTCTCCGTCAAAACGTACTTCCCTGACGCCCAGGTCTGAAGCAATAGTTTGCAATTCGCAGCTTAAGTTGCGTTGGCAAGATAAGCAGTCTGTTGGGTGGTTGGCCAATAAAAGCTCAACTACCGTTTTGCGAGCTTCGCGTACATTGGCTGTATTGGTACGAACAATCATACCTTCATTTACCGGATATACGCAAGATGCTACCAAACTGCGGGCACCCTCCACTTCTACCATACACACACGACAGGCCCCTTCTACACGCAGCTCAGGATGATAGCACAAAGTCGGAATTTTAATTCCGAGCGAAATTGCTGCTTCCAGAACAGTCGATGTTTTCGGTACGGCTACTTTCTGTCCATCGATTGTTATATTAACCATTTCCATCGTAGTTGTCACCCTCTCTTCTCCCAATCATTCTGTCTTTCGTTGGGTATATCTCCGGTTCCAATTAACCGGCAAGCTTAACCTCTAACGATTGATTTAAACGGACATTTGTCAAAGCAGGCGCCGCACTTGATGCACTTAGCTGTGTCAATTTCGTGTACAGCCTTTTTCTCACCGCTAATAGCTTCAACCGGGCATGCTTTTTTGCACAAGCCGCAGCCTTTGCAGGTATCAGTAATGCCATACTGCAGCAGGTTGGTGCAGGCACCAGCCGGACAGCGTTTCTCGTTGATGTGGGCTTCATATTCTGCACGGAAATAGTGCAATGTAGACAATACCGGATTGGGAGCAGTCTGACCCAGACCACAAAGAGCAGTGGTCTTAATGTTTTTAGCCATGTTCTCTAACAGGGCAATATCTCCTGCACGGCCTTGACCTTCAGTAATCCGGGTGAGAATTTCCAGCATACGTTTGGTGCCTTCACGGCATGGAGTACATTTACCACAAGACTCGGATTGGGTAAAGTTCAAAAAGAACTTAGCAACATCAACCATACAAGTGGTCTCATCCATTACTACCAGACCGCCTGAGCCCATCATTGCCCCAGCTTGAATAAGAGAATCATAATCTACCGGTAAATCAAGGAGGTTTTCAGGCAGACATCCGCCTGACGGACCGCCGATTTGAACTGCCTTGAATTTTTTACCGCCTTGAATACCGCCGCCTATGTCATAAATAATTTCGCGCATGGTAATGCCCATAGGAACTTCGGCCAGACCAGTATTATTAATACGGCCAGTAAGCGCAAATACCTTGGTACCTTTACTCTTTTCAGTTCCGATTGACGCATACCAGTCAGCACCCTTGGTGATAATTTGAGGTACATTACCAAAGGTTTCGACATTATTAATATTGGTCGGTTTGCCCCACAGACCAGATATAGCTGGGAACGGTGGGCGAGGACGCGGCATACCGCGTTTGCCTTCAATTGAGGCTAAGAGCGCTGTTTCTTCGCCACATACAAAGGCACCAGCACCTTCTTTAATCTTAAGTTTAAAACTAAAGCCCGAATTTAAAATATTCTCGCCTAAGAGGCCCATCTCTTCAGCCTGCTGAATAGCTATTCTCAGGCGCTTGATAGCCAATGGGTATTCAGCCCGGACATAGACATAGCCTTCATCAGCGCCAATAGCATAGCCGCAGATAGCCATACCTTCGATTATGCGATGGGGGTCGCCTTCAAGAACGCTACGGTCCATAAATGCACCGGGGTCACCTTCATCAGCGTTACAGACAACATACTTTTTCGTGCCAGGTGCATTACGTGTGAATCCCCATTTCATACCAGTCGGGAAACCACCGCCGCCCCGGCCCCTCAGGCCAGACTTTTTAACTTCATCCACTACCTCTTCAGGCTTCATTTCTGTCAGAGCTTTGCCTAACGCTTCATAACCGCCCTCGGCAATGTATTCATTAATATCTTCGGGATTGATGTGACCGCAGTTAGCCAACACCATCCGCATCTGCTTTTTATAGAAATCAAGATCTTTATAGCTCGGGATTTTCTCATGAGTAATGGGCTCTTTAAATAATAAACGCTCAACGATACGACCTTTGAAAAGGTGGTTCTCAACCAGTTCAGGCACGTCCGACTCTTGAACACGAACATAGAAGGTACCCTCTGGATAGATAATGACCAGCGGACCCATTTCACAAAAGCCGTGACAACCGGTTTCAATAATTTTAATTTCTTTATCTAAACCCTTTTTGGCCAGTTCTTCTTGGAAAGCGGCTTCAACCTTTTTTGCACCTGAAGACACGCAGCCAGTACCGGCGCAAATGAGCACATGCGCTCTGATATGTTCCATAATATCCCCTCCTGTTACTCTACCAAATTATTCAGTCAATCTTACCGACAGCAAGCTCTGCTACAATCCGTCCGTTAACTACATGCTCGGCAAAAATTTTGGGGACATCTGCCGGTGTGACTCTGCCGTAAGTTATCCGAGGTTCACCAGGACGGACAACATCGACAAGCACTTCTTTTTCACACATACCGATACAACCAGTCTGACAGATCTTAACATCTTCAAGCTTGCGCTTGGCAACTTCTTCCAAAACAGCAGTCATGACTTGTCGAGCACCAGCGGCAATACCGCAAGTACCCATTCCAACAATTACCTGGGTACCGCCTTCATGGCGCAGGTTATTCTTAGTCTTAAGCTCTTCCCGCAGGCGTTTCAAATCTTCAATTGTTTTCATCTTTAGCACCTCCGTACAAATTGGCTATGTTATCTGACAAATACTCATGCAACCAAACTAAAACGTCTGGCTGCGTCAGTGGAATACCATCTAAAGTAATGGCTAACTCCTGGGAAGAAACCGAAAAAAACTTGTCATTTACGGTATGATGGTATAAAAAGTGCAATTCCGAGTTAGCAACAAGTATACTTTTAATTGTTTCTACCAGATTTCCTATTGGCGGCCTGTCAAAATGGCTGTGTTTGTACATAGCTTGAACCACAGTACCCTTTCCAGGCGTCGAGTCAATTTTCAAATATCCACCGCAACGTTTAGTAGACATATCCATTAACGGTAATCCCAATCCTATGCGCCGGGTAGTCCGGGTGGTAATAAAGGGGTCGATTACTAGCTGGCGTAGTTGTTCGTTCATACCCCTACCGTTATCAGAAACTTTGATAGTCATCTCATCATCAACTAAACATTCACTAATTTCTAACGTAACTGAAGTCGCCCCTGCTTCGATTGAATTCTGAACTAGGTCAAGTATATGAAGAGAAATTTCACGCATCGTCTACAACATTAAGCGTATTTAGCTAATAATTCAGGGATTACTTCCGGAGTCAGGCGACCATGGGTATCGTCATTGACCATAAGTACCGGAGCTAAACCACAGGCACCGATACAGGCCACTGTTTCCAATGTGAATTTAAGATCAGGAGTAGTACCGCCAGCCTTAACTTGCAGGCCGTCTTCCAGTGCTTTAAGAATAGCTTTAGCACCACGCACATGACATGCAGTGCCTTGGCAAACACGGACAATGTTTTTCCCTCGGGGATTAAGATGGAATTGGGAGTAGAAGGTTACCACACCGTAAATTTGGCTAACTGGAATCCCCGTTTTTTCGGCAATACACTTGATGACTTCTCTAGGCAGGTAGCCATAAGCATTTTGTGCTTCCTGCAGCACCGGGATAAGAGCTCCTTTTACACCCTGGTATTTAGCCAGAATTGCTTCCACTTGATCCAGAGCCAGCTTACCCGCTTCGCCGCCACCACAGCAGCAGCATTTAGTTTCCTTGTCGCTGTTCATGTTAACTCCTCCTTATGAAAAAATCGCAATTGTTCTAGTAACGCTATGATTAAATAGTGGTTAAACCACCACCTTTCGCAAGTTTTGTGCTAATAGTGCCTGTCGGATTTCCCCTAATGTCGGTTGCTCGAGGTAAAAGCTGGTTTTCGGACCATCAACAAAATCGTCCATTACATGGGCATCCGAGGCTGTTATTATAGGCAGGCTGCCAATAGCTGGAATACGCTGTAGCGCATGCTCTACACTCATATTTCTTGATATTTCCACAGCTGCCAGTTCCACATCAGGCGGGATAAATCCCAGTTGTGAAATAATGCTGTAGGTAGGCCGGTCAATGTGGCTGGCAATACATATTCCACCAATATTTTTGACTTGTTCAGAAATTTCTGCAATACCAACAGTCAACGATGCCAGCAAAAGCTCTGGTTTTTCAGCAATAAAATTGTCCTCAGCATCAACAATAAACTGAGCGCCAAACCGTTCAGCATTATTAAGCCGCCCGGACATATGACGCTGGGTAAAATTTTCCCAGGCTTTAAGTTGCCGCATTTTTTCAAATAAAACAATAAGATGAACTTCTTCCTTACTTTCAACTTCCATGCCAAGGAGTACGGTGACATCAGTCCCTTTTGCCGCTTCTAAAGCGGCAGCGACATTGTCGCAGGCGTTATGATCGGTAATGGCAATGATATCGACTTTATGCTGCACTGCGTGCCAAATAATGTTACGCGGCGTCATTTCAACCGCCGCACAGGGCGACAACAATGTGTGCACATGAAGATCAGCCACAAACCGGCGCATCATTCCCCCGCAATACCCAACTGGTATAAACGGCCAACTACTTCAAAAGTAGAAAGTGTTGTAGTTAGGATGATAATCTCTTCAGTTACAGCCTTGCGAACGGCATCCTTATCAGGTTCGACACCACCGGCAACAATAATGGCAGTCAGGCCAGCCAGCGATGCTACCGCAACAATGTTTTGGTGCCCCTGCATTGTTACCCATATGTTACCCGCACGAGCCTGCCCCATCACGTTACTCAGCAAATCGGAAGCATAACCACCACTTATTTCCTGACTGAGGTTGGACTGACCTGATACCACTTGCAGCGGCAAAGCCTTCACTAGTTCTTGAACCGTCACACTTACTCCTCCCAATACTAAATTATAAAATTAAATATATATTTTATTCTTCTTCCCTATCAAGCGGCGGGGGCAGCTTATCAGCCAGGTTAACCATTTCATAAGCTAAGTCCCGGACCTTTTTGCGTAAGATAAATACGCAGTCGGTCATACTGGCTCGCCCTTGGGCAATGTCTTCAGCCAACGCTTTACAGTTGGGGGAACCGCAGGAGCCACAATCAAGACCTGGTAAAGTTTTTAGGGTTACGTCCATCATTTCAATTTTAGACATAGCCTTGGTAATGTCAGCATCAAGCCTGAGCGCCGGCTTAGGCTCAATAGCCCGCCGCCCAGCTATCCCTAGTTCAAATTCAGAGTAATCAGTGCGTGGCAGTCTTCCAAGTTTCGGGTCTTGCACTTTTTTCCTTTCAATTCGCGTTTTCATACGGTGCTCAGCTACATAGCGATTTTCAACCGTAAGCGCACCACCGATACAACCGCCAGCACAAGCCAATACCTCAATATAGTCAACACCCTTGAGTTTACCCAAAGCAACTTGTTCCAACACGTTAGTAACATGATGGATATCATGTACCACCAAGACGTTCTCGACGCCGACAGCTGATGTCTCACCACCCGGGACCGCCCAACCAACACCTACCCAGGAAGCTTGGCGGCGAGCATCTTGAATATCGGCGGTAACTACTTTGAATAAATCAGGATAAATTTTACTAATTGCAATCGCACCAGTAATATTGGACTTTTCTGTGCCCAAAGGCTGGTTCACCGCTGTCATCTTTGCCGGGCATGGCGTGATAAACCACACACCTATGTTTTCAGGGGCAAAACCGAACAAGCTCTCAGCCTCAGCCCTGGCCAACCTGGCAGCTACCTCAACCGGAGCATCAAACGGCACCAAGTGGTCGATTAGTTCAGGAAACTTCACTTGAATAAGCCTGACGACAGCAGGACAAGCCGATGAAATAGCTGGACGGACAATATCACTGCGTTTGAGGTAATCTCTGATTGCTAGTGAAACAATTTCCGCTCCGTGAGCCACTTCAAATACTTCGTCAAATCCCAGCTTTAACAGACCAGACAAAATAGCCCTAACTGGAATGTCAACATTAAACTGACCATAGAGCGATGGTGCAGGTAGTGCAATATTATGCTTATATTTTTCTAGGTCCGTAAACTCATCAGTCACCGCTGCTTTAGCGTGACTAGGACAGTGGCGAATACACTCACCGCAATCGATACACCTGGACGATGTTATGTGGGCCTTGCCGCCGCGAATCCGGATAGCTTCAGTTGGACACCGCTTCGTGCAGTTCACACAACCCTGACACCGTTCAGTCACTAATCGTACTGAGTGATAACGCTCTTCCATCACTTTCACCACTCAATCTTATACATATATCACTTTAGTTTAGTGGTAGATGATCAAGCTAAGATTTGTTCCAATTCCCCTGGTAGTTTTTATATCAAATTTATCTGTGCAACGCACCATGTTAGGTAAACCCATTCCGGCGCCAAATCCCATTTCCCGAATATGGTCAGGAGCGGTTGAATAACCTTCCCGCATTGCAAGCTCTACATCAGGAATCCCCGGACCTTCATCATTTACACTCAGTTCAGTGCGTTCAGAAAAAATTTCCGCGCGGATAGTACCGCTATAGGCATGGATAATCACATTCATTTCAGCTTCATAGGCACTGATGGCAATTCGCCTAATGATATCAGGTCGCACACCTAGTTGCTGCAAAGTACGCTTAATTTTGCTTGACGCTTCGCCAGCGCTATCAAAATTTCCGCCTTCTAATATGAATTCCAGTGTTATTCCATGTTCCTGCAGCAAAGAGTTTCCTCCTTTGGTGGGCACCCCATCAACCCATCTTTGTACAGCATGCCACAGGCTTCATACATTTGCCGATGTGTTAAAAGCAAGGGTATTCCCATGTCTTTAGCCATTTCAATTACATCCGGACCTGGACGTTTGCCGCGCACAAATAATATGCCGGCTAAATCGCTCATTTCAGCGGTCCGAACTACCTGAATGTTTGTCAGGCCTGTTAATAAAAGCGCGTGCTCTTTTGTAAAAGCCAATACATCACTCATAAGATCTGAGCCACAAGCACCTCTTGCTTCCCTGTCAAGCCACTCTAACCCACAGAGCACCTCGGCATTTAGCACTTCTCTTATCTGGGCCAGCTTCACTACGGCACCTCCATGAGTCAAAATTTGAGCTTGTGTGAAATTTCACAAAACTAGGTATAAAAAATTAAGGGGGTATAATCCCCTATGGCAGCACCTGAATGGTCTAATATTTCTGATATATTCGCGTTACTTATTATAAATCCTGCTGCTAATTGTAAAATAAATTAATTTTTTACCAAAAATTACATACCCACATATTGTTAAATTACCCTTTTTTAAAAAAATAATGCCTGGCATGTTAGCAACGATTTTGTTAAACACTTCAGGCATACTCTTGTGATAGCTATCGGTTATATCGGCAGTTTGCATCCCAAATAGCTATAATGACAGCATTTAAGAGCCAGAACAGCATAGACATCTGCACATTGAACATAACATAGTCAGTAAAGCCATTTACCGCCAAACTTAGAACTGCAGCGACTACACCAAGCATCACTCCAGCTACCCAGCGATTTTTGGTCTGCGCTAAAACATCAATTGCCTTTTTGGTATGACCATAAATAATTGACAAAAAGACAATCAATCCTGGAATGCCAATTTCGGCCGCAATATGCAAATACATGTTATGGGCATGAACGATAGTGGTGGCCGGATTGTTTAAAAAAAAGTCATACTCCGGATATACTAGCCAATACGAGCCCCAGCCAATACCTAAGAGCGGCTTGTCTAAAATCATAGCAATTGTACTTTCCCAAAGCGCAATTCGTAATGTTGATGAAGTATCTGTCGGATTAAAAATTGACATTAATCGTTCCATCACTCCATCATGACAAAAAAGCGCAATTAACGGTATCACCAAAAAGACCCATAACACCTTACGGTTATACAAATGTCCGCATATTGCGGTAACTGCCACAATACTGAGCCACGCACCACGCGAGTAGGTGAGCACCAAGCAAATCCCAAGCACAGCGACAAACGCAAAAAGCAGCAATTTCCACTGCATATTTTCAGTATGCAACCCGATACCGACAGCCAGCGACATAATTACTACCAAGAATCCAGCCAGCAAATTAGGATTCTGCAGTGTCGAAAAAACCCGGACTTTAAGCTCAGGAAACTGTTCGCCATCGACCCATTGAAAAGCCGATATATCCACACCGTGAACATACTGATAAAAGCCATAAATGGTAACTACTATAGCTGAAGCCAGCACAGACCATATGAGTCGCTGCAACTGGTGTATTGAGGTCAAGTTATTAATGACAAGATAGTAGATTAATATGTATCGTCCCATTAGATGATAGAAATTATAAAAGCTAACATCTCTGTCAGGTGACACGCCAATTGACGCTGCCGACAAAATAACGAGAAGAACGATAATTTCATCAAACGGGGTTCGTTTCAAGAACAGTTTTTTTGATAATATCATCTTGCCTGTCCATAACAAAGTGCCTGCCCCTAAAAACAATGTGGCGATATCTAGCGACAGTGGTAAAAAGAAAGCTACAGCCAAAATGCAGTACTCAATTAGATAATCAAGCCGATACTGGGGTTGGCTCTTACATGTATATGCAATATGCACAGTTTCACCTACGGTTCAAGATTTTACTGAATTTATTATCCTGATAGAAAGTATAACTTTCTCCTGGATAAGGGCAACATCGGCTTCCGCTTTCGCCAAAGGCTCGGCGCAAGCCGTGTTTTCTTTCGTGTTTTCTTTATAGTTTATTTGAATATTGCGATTTAATGATATGCTTTTCGGAGATGGCACAAATATAAAACAGTACTGGCGCTTGAATTATGCCCCAAGCGCCAGTATTTATTATATACAATTATCGTTAATTTGTCTACTTATTGAGGATAATCTGCCTGGCTTCACCAATTAAGTATAGTGAACCGGCTACACATACAACACCGTTTGGACCAGCCAGCTCCTTGGCACGGTCTATGCCGCGGTCGATAGCGGAAGCCGCCTCCACATGATGTGCCTCTATTTCCCGGGCAATCTCCTCAGGCGTCGCCGCCCGGTATGACAACGGTTGAACAGTAACAACCGTGTCTGTTGAGCGAATAAGTTCACGAATAATTCCAGCTACGTCTTTATCACGCAAAATCCCTAAGGCAAAGGTTATTTCCCGCCCAGGGAATACCAGATCAAGGTTATGGCGAAGCACCCGGGCACCATCAGGATTATGAGCGCCGTCGATAATAATGACTGGTTCACCAGGTATTATTTCAAACCGGCCTGGCCAACGCACTATGTCAAGAGCATTCTTGATTGCCTTGAAAGTAATGCGCGGATCAATTGCTCCCAGAATAAGTGCGGCGGTAACTGCAACTGCGCTATTTTCCAACTGATGACAGCCAATAAGATTGAGGTCTGCCTCGATCTGTCCTAAGACACCGGCATCAATGGCTACTTGCTGTTTGCCATTTGCCAAACCTCTAAATTGGCTGGTAAAATGCTCATCTTTACTATAAACTTTTGCATCTTTTTCTGATGCGGTTCGCTTAATAAGCTCAAGCGCCTCACCTTTGGCAGCAGTTATTACCGGTACACCGTCTTTAATGATGCCAGCTTTGTGGCGAGCAATATCAGCAATGGTTGAGCCGCAGCGGTCTGTGTGCTCAAGGGTGACATTGGTAATTACTGATATTTCGGGGATAATGACATTGGTTGAATCTAAAAGACCACCTAGCCCCACTTCGATAACAGCATATTCTACCCCCACAGCAGCAAAGTAATAGAAGGCTGCTGCTGTTATGACTTCAAACTCTGTCGGCTGTTCAAACCCCTCTGCCAGCATTTGCTCCACAAATTTGCTGGTATAATGGATTGCTTGAGAAAATTCTTCTTTCGTAATCTCCTGACCGTTAACAACCATCCGTTCAGGGTAGTCAACCAGATGTGGTGAAATATACATGCCTGTTTTTATTCCGCTGGCAGTCAGAATAGCCGACAGCATGGCCGTAGTTGAGCCTTTACCATTCGTACCGGTGACATGGATGGACTTAAAGCGGCGCTGAGGCTGTTGCATAAGTTCAAGCAGCCGCTCAATACGGGACATGCCCAGGTTGATACCGAACTTACTTAGGTTCTCGAGGTATGCCAATGTTTGTTCATAGGTCATATTGCTGCACCTCCGTTTTTTTGGGATAACGCAACTACTACAGGCGGGCTAAGTATGCCAAACGTTCCTTGATAGCTGTCTGCTTTTCCACATACTCGGCTTGTTTGGCTTTTTCCTTCTCAATAACTTCGGCCGGAGCTTTGGCAGTAAAACCAGGGTTATTAAGTTTACCGGCAATACGGGCCACTTCTTTGTCAAGACCATCAAGCTCCTTATTGAGACGAGCAGTTTCCTTCTCAACATCAATGAGTCCTTTAAGTGGCAGGTAAATCTCAACACCACTGGCTACGGCAGTCATAGCATTTTCGGGTGTGGTGGCATCAGTGGCGAGAATACTTACCGGTTCAGCAGCTGCTAATGTCTTTATATAACCGATATTGGCCTCAATCTGGGTTTTTAGCTCACCGGATGCGATCTTAAGGATTACTTCACTTTTTTTGCCTGGATGGACATTGACTTCGGCCCGCATGTTCCGCACTGACTTGATTATCTCCATAATAATACCCATCAGCTGCTCGTCTTGGGCGCTTTCCAATTTGGCCTCTTCATGCGGCCAAGCGGCAGTCATAATGCTAATTCCTTGATGTGGCAGGCTTTGCCAAATAGCTTCGGTAATAAACGGCATAAACGGATGCAGCAACTTAAGTGTGTTACTAAGAACATAATGAAGAACATATTGAGCCACTTTGCGGCTTTCTACGTCTTCCTTGTTATAGAGCCGACCTTTGGCTAGCTCAATATACCAGTCGCAGAATTCGTCCCAAATGAATTCGTATACCATTCGGGCAGCTTCTCCTAACTCAAACCGCTCCAGGTTTCGGGTTACGTCAGCAACTGTAGTGTTATACCGGCTTAAAATCCAGCGGTCTGCCATTGTAAATGCTTTGTCGTCTGGCGTAAATGCTGGATCAAATCCTTCAAGATTCATAAGCACAAACCGCGAAGCATTCCAAATTTTATTGGCAAAATTACGGCTGGACTCTACACGTTCCCAATAAAAACGCATATCGTTGCCAGGTGTGTTACCAGTAACCAGCATAAAACGCAGTGTATCTGCGCCGTATTTTTCGATGACTTCCAGCGGGTCAATCCCGTTGCCCAGTGATTTACTCATCTTCCGGCCTTGACTGTCCCTCACCAAGCCGTGGATAAATACATGGTTAAATGGTATGTCCTCTTGAAATTTAAGGCCCATCATAATCATCCGTGCTACCCAGAAGAAGATGATATCATAACCCGTAACCAATACACTGGTCGGATAAAACTGTTTTAACTCATCTGTATCTTGCGGCCAGCCCATAGTGGAAAACGGCCACAGTGCCGAACTGAACCAAGTATCAAGAACGTCAGGGTCTTGTTCAACGCTACTGCCGCACTTGGGACACACGGTAATGTCCTCACGTGACACGGTAACTTCACCACATGGGCAATACCAAGCCGGAATACGATGCCCCCACCAGATTTGACGGGAAATACACCAATCGCGGATATTATCCAGCCAGTTGGTATAAATCTTAGTAAACCGTTCAGGCACAAATTGAGTTCTGCCAGAGGTAACTGCTTCAATAGCCGGTTTGGCCAACGGTTCCATCTTGACAAACCATTGCTTAGACACCAATGGTTCAACAACAGTAGTGCAACGCTGGCAATGGCCGACAGCATGGCTATGCTCGTCAATTTTAACAAGATATCCCTGGTCTTTAAGGTCGTTTACCAATGTTTTACGGCATTCATAGCGATCCATACCAGCGTATTTACCGGTATCGGCCGCCATAGTACCATCAGGATTTATTACTACAATCTGAGGTAGCTTATGTCTGAGGCCCATATCAAAGTCGTTGGGATCATGGGCAGGAGTAACCTTTACTGCACCTGTACCAAATGTTGGATCAACATATTCGTCAGCTACAATAGGCAGACGGCGCCCAAGCATTGGCAGGATGAGATACTTACCTATTAAATGCTTATAGCGGGCATCTTCCGGGTGTACGGCTACTCCACTATCGCCCAAAATGGTTTCCGGGCGAGTAGTAGCTACTGTGACATACTCACCGTCAACACCTTCTACCGGGTAGCGGACATGATACAGATTGCCCGGCTTTTCTTCGTGTTCAACTTCAATGTCGCTAAGTGCGGTATTGCAGCGAGGGCACCAGTTAGTGATTCGGTTACCCTGGTAGATAAGACCCTGCTCATATAAACTGACAAATACTTCGCGCACAGCATTGGAGCAGCCTTCATCCATAGTAAAGCGCTCACGTTCCCAATCGCATGAGGCGCCTAGGCGTTTGAGCTGATTGATTATGCGGCTGCCATACTGAGCCTTCCAATCCCAGACTTGCTCAATAAATTTTTCACGCCCGAGGTCATAGCGGGTTTTGCCATCTTGAGCAAGAACCTCTTCCACTTTGATCTGAGTAGCAATACCGGCATGATCGGTGCCTGGCATCCACAGCGTGTTATATCCTTGCAGACGCTTGAACCGGATAAGAATATCTTGCAGAGTGTTGTCAAGGGCATGTCCCATATGAAGCTGCCCGGTTACATTAGGCGGTGGAATGACAATACTAAATGGCTGTTTATCCTTATCTACCTCAGCATGAAATAAGTGGTTTTCTTCCCAAAATTTATACCATTTGGCTTCAACTGCCTGCGGGTCATAGACAGTTGAGATTGAGCTTGACTGTTCTTGTTCCATATAGCCTCCTTGAATATGTAGTGCTAGATAAATAAAAAAAGCTCTCTCATCCCTATAAGGACGAAAGGGCTTAGCTTCCGCGGTACCACCTTTATTTCCGGCTCACACTTGAGCCAGACACTTGACATGCCGTAACGAGGCAAATTCGGCCGCGCCTACTACAATTCAGCGAGGCGGCTCCTGGATGACCTTCAGCTTGCACGCAGAGAAGCCTTTCAGCCGAGGGCTCCATCTCTAAACAGCAGACAAGCATACTTTTCCATTCTTAGCCGTTATTGTATACGATTGGTTTTATTATACCTATGCTCGTGGACAGTGTCAAGATTTTGTCCACACTACCAGATAATTAATAAAGAAAGCACGGCTTGCGCCGAGCCTTTGGCGACAGCGGAAGTCGATGCTGCCTTATCCAGAAAAAGTTATACTTTCTGTCAGGACAACGATTAGCAAGCGCTCCTTATAAGTTTACCCTTTTAAGGCAATTCTCAGCCCTCTGCAGATCTTCCACTGTATTAACATTCAAAAAGTAGCAATCTAAAAGATTTAGCCTGTGCATTTCGTTTTGATTAACATAGGCAATATTTACATCTTGAAAAAAAGACTGAACACAACGTCTGTCTTCATGCAGATGCGCCTTAATTGCTCCCAAGCACTGCTTCGAATAAATGGCATGCAAGGGTTCCACGCTTTCCCCGTTGTGTGGAATTAGAATATCTTCTTGCCCCAAACGATTTAACATATAATGGACGAAGGCTTTTTCAATAAAGGGCATATCGCAGGCAAAAACAAATATATAGGGCGTTGGTGAACTAACCAGTCCTGCATGAATGCCACCCAATGGGCCTTTATCTTTGACAATATCAGCGACCATATCACAACCTAAATATTCATAATCGGCAAAATGATTGGTAATGATAATCGGAGTCTTATCAAAGATTTCGATTACTTTTTCCTTAACAATTTCAATTAACGGCCTGCCACCTAATCTTACAAAAGATTTATTTGTCCCCATTCGCCGGCTTTTCCCTCCAGACAATATAAACGGAGTAATCATATTCCACCACCTGGGGTCATCCTTTAATTGATTCAATTAAACCAGCGCTCCATCCCATATGTAGACATTTTGTATTATTATAATAATTGGTACTAGTAAAGTCAAGATTCCTATATACTCCCCTGTCTTGATGTCTCATTATCCAGTATCTTTTTTCAATTAGCAACATGAAGTCCTGTTACAAATCAGCTACTACCCGCATCGTTTCGGTGTAATATTCTTGCCATTCAGAATAATTCAATATCATTTACGTGAAGCAGTTGATAAAATTATAAATAATGCCAAAAATGCAGAGAAAGGAGGAAAACTACAAGGTAAAGTCAAATATATAAAAGGTGGACTGAAAATGAGTAATTATTATGTCCCTACCCCCTTGAGTGTAGATTATGCGCCGAAAAAACAGAAACAAACTTAGTCAGACTACAAATCACAAAAACTATAGTCATCTGTTAAAAAATCCAACTTTCTACTCTTGCAATAATAAGCCGCAATATTTTATTAAAGTAAAATCAATTGGCATTGAGACAACACAAAAGTTTTAACAACAACCCTTAATTTTCTAAATGTTCAGCTTAGCATTATTATTCTATCATAAGGAGTGTGAATACAAGTCAATGATCAGATTAACAATTGACGGGCAAGTTATTGAAACCGTTGAAGGAACTACAGTATTAGAGGCTGCCCATAAGGCTGGCGTAAAGATTCCCACTTTGTGCCACCTTGCTGACCTAACCCCAGAAGGATCCTGCCGTGTCTGTGTTGTTGAAGTACAAGGCGCGCGCGGGCTAGTCACAGCCTGTACCTACCCAGCTTCGGAAGGACTGGTTGTCCGCACCCAATCAGCAGTTATCCGCGAAGCACGCAAAAGTGTAGTTGAACTCATGTTAGCTAACCATCCGCAGGATTGTCTTTCCTGTCAACGCAACCTGGACTGTGAGTTGCAAACACTGGCAAACACTCTGGGTATTCGCGAAATCCGTTTCGATGGTGAGCGTCGAAAATATGCTATCGAAGATAGCAGCAACCCCTTCATCATTCGGGACAACAATAAATGCATCCTCTGCGGGCGGTGTGTCCGGGTTTGCCAGGAAGTACAATGCTGCGATGTCCTTGAATGGACTAATCGAGGCTTTGATACCAAGATAGCGCCAGCTTTTGACGAGACAATGCCCGAATCCAGCTGTGTTTTTTGCGGGACTTGCGTATCAGCTTGTCCAGTAGGTGCTTTAACGGAAAAACCCATGAGAAATACTGGTTTGCCAGATAAAAAAGTCAAAACCACTTGCCCCTTCTGCGGTGTTGGTTGCAACTTCGACCTCAATGTAAAAGAAGATAAAGTAATTGGTGTAACTTCTAATCTGACCAGTGTAGTCAACGGCCGCCTAACTTGTGTGAAAGGTCGCTTTGGCATTGATTATATCCATAGTCCAGAGCGTTTGACCACACCGTTAATCAAGAAAAATGGTGAGTTTGTGGAAGCAACTTGGGATGAAGCGCTGGATTTAATCGCAACCAAGTTTACCGAGATTAAAGATACCCATGGTGGCGATGCGCTGGCTGCACTCAGTTCGGCCCGTTGCGTTAATGAAGAAAACTATCTGATGCAAAAATTTATGCGCGCAGTGATTGGTACCAACAATGTTGATCACTGCGCCCGTACCTGACACGCCCCCACTGTGGCCGGTCTGGCCACTTCATTCGGTTCCGGAGCAATGACTAACTCGATTAATGAAATACCTGATAGTAAGGTTTTATTTGTTATTGGTGCCAACCCAACAGAAGCGCATCCCGTCATCGGAGCAAAAATGCGTCAGGCGCTCCGCCGAGGAGCTCAATTGATTGTCGTTGATCCGCGCAAAACCGAACTTGCCGGTAAAGCCCACGTATGGCTGCGGCTGAAGCCAGGTACCGATATTGCGCTAATTAACGGTATAATGCACATTATTCTTAAGTCCGGCTGGCACAATCAAAAGTTTATTGAGTCCTGCACTGTTGACTTTGATAAAGTAGCCGAAACTGTGGAAAAATACACGCCTGAATATGTAGAAAATATCACAGGTGTACCTCAGCATTTATTAAGAGAAGCAGCAAGAATCTATGGCACTGCTGAACGGGCTCAAATATTCTATACCTTGGGTATTACCGAACATGTTTGCGGTACTGATAATGTTATGAGTTTGGCTAACTTAACTATGATGACAGGTAATATTGGCAAGCTTAATGCTGGCATTAACCCCATGCGCGGTCAGAATAACGTACAGGGAGCCTGTGATCAGGGCGCGTTGCCGAATGTTTTCTCTGGTTATCAAAAAGTTAACGATCCAGCTGCCCATGAAAAATTTGAAAAAGCCTGGGGCGTAAAGCTATCAGAGAAAGTCGGTATGATGATTCCTGATATGTTTGATGCGGCTATTAGCGGAAAACTAAAAGCCATGTACGTCATGGGCGAAGATCCGGTATTGACGGATTCTGATGCTCACCATGTAGTAAAAGGCCTTAAACATCTCGAATTTTTAGTAGTACAAAATCTATTTATGACAGAAACAGCTAAATTGGCTGATGTCGTACTTCCAGGTGCTTCATTTGCCGAAAAAGACGGTACTTTCACTAATACCGAACGCCGGGTGCAACGTGTCCGCCAAGCCATTAATCCGATCGGCAATAGCCGCCCTGACTGGCAGATTATTAGAGATTTGTCAAACAAGATGGGCTATTCCATGACTTACAACCATCCAAGTGAAATTATGGATGAAATGGCGTCATTAAGTCCAATATATGCCGGTGTTTCTTATGAACGTATCGATGAGCAGGGCTTGCAATGGCCTGTTCCTCACAAAGAACATCCAGGTACAAAATACCTTCATGATGGCGGTAAATTCGCCTGCGGATTAGGCGTGTTTAAAGCTATAGAGCATCAGCCTCCTGGTGAATCACCTGATGCTGAATATCCCTTCTTGCTGAGCACTGGGCGTATTCTCTATCATTATAATATTACTACGCCAGGCTACTCGAAAACTCTCACTGATTATCGTTCAGAAGAACGGGTTATGATCCATCCGGACGATGCTAAACGGCTAAATATTGAGGACATGGAAACCATAAAAATATCATCCCGCCGGGGCCAGGTACAAGCTAAATCTTGGGTAACAGACCGCGTCCCACCGGGAGTAATTTGGATGTCCTTCCACTTTGCAGCATGTCCGACTAACGAAATTACCAGCAGCGCTGTTGACAAGGTAACAAAAACCTATGAGTATAAAGTATGTGCTATAAAAGTTGAAAAAATAGTAACCGCTAATTAATAATAAGTAGTATTAAAAGAAATCTGTGGCACTCTCCGGAGCGCCACAGATTTCTTGTCTTGTTAGAAAGTATAACTTTCCGTCTGGATAAGGGCAACATCGGCTTCCGCTTTCGCCAGAGGCTCGGCGCAAGCCGTGTTTTCTTTATTAAAAAAGGACTCTACTCAATTATTACTGACACATTACCACAGGCAGTCTTTACCCAGCTCTTACCGCACTTGTGCGCTTTTGTTTAATACTTGTTTCAATATCTTCGGGTAAAACTACTGCCAACGCTTTTGTTGGACATTTTTTAACACATTGTGGTCCATCGGTAACTTCAATACACAAATCACATTTATAGGCAGTTTTTTGACACGGCTTATCCTCAATTCGGGTTAAATAGACAGCACCGATCGGACAAGCCATTAGACAGTTTTTGCAGCCGACGCATTTGTCGGCAAGCACGTAAATTGTTTGGCCGCGCTGCACGATTGCCTTTTCCGGGCAGGCTTCAGCACAAGGCGCGTCTTCACATTGACGACACTGCACAGGAACACTGATATCTTCGGTTTTTACCACAGACAAGCGGGGTACAAATGGCACATCCTTAATTTCTTCTGTGCCTAGCTCTTTTTTGGTATGGGCCAGAACACATGCAATTTCACAGGTCCGACAGCCAATGCATAAGTCAGGGTTTCCGATAACAAAAGCAGTATTCATCATTATCTTATCCCCTCCGTATGTAATGAGTGTGCAATAATTCATGAGATTTATGTCCCAGTGGCTTGCCTAAAAATTCTTGATAAATCTTTGTTACCTCGGGGTTGTCATGCGATTTTCTAAGCGGCAGTTCCTCGTCATGTTTGTACATGGAAGCCATCCGGCTGGCATAAACCTCTTTTCGTTCAGTTTCTAACAGAACCTTGGGTTGGCCACCGCCACTGATACAGCCTTGAGGACAAGCCATAACTTCGACAAAATGGAAATCGGCAGTACCATTTTTAATTTCTTCAATAATAGGCGCTACATTGGCCAGTCCGGCCACCACTACCGTTTTTACAGCCAAATCGCCCACCTGAATAGTAGCGCGTTTTACTCCTTGGCTGTACCGTACATCTAAAATATTAATATCGTCAAGCGCTTTGCCAGTAATCAATTCATAACCTGTTCGCAGAGCAGCTTCCATTACCCCGCCGGTAACCCCGAATATATGACCAGCGCCAGTATAAGCGCCCAGCACAGAGTCAGGCTGACTTGGCTCAAGATTTTTAAAATCAATACCTGCGTGTTTAATTAGATTAGCCAGTTCTCTGGTTGTCAAAACAATATCAACATCCTGACTGCCGCTCGAGTTCATTTCCGGCCGGGACGCCTCGAACTTTTTAGCAGTACAGGGCATCACTGATACACTGACTATTTTTTTAGGCTCGAGTTTGTCAACCTGTGCGCCGTAAGTCTTAAACAGTGCGCCAGCCATTTGCTGGGGAGATTTACAGGTGGATAGGTTTTCATGAAGATCAAACTGTTCTTGCTCTACGTATTTAACCCATGCCGGACAGCAGGAAGTAAACATGGGCAAAACACCGTTTTCTTGAATCCGTTTGATTAACTCACTGCCTTCCTCCATAATGGTCAAATCAGCAGTAAAGTTGGTATCATAGACCCGATCAAAGCCCAGCTTTCTGAGAGCGCTAATCATTTTACCAGCAACCAGTTCACCAGATTCCATACCGAAATCTTCTGCCAAGCCAACTCTAACAGCTGGCGCGCATTGGACCATAGTTACTACATTAGGATTATTGAGCGCTTCCCATACCTTCTGCGCGTGTCCCATGTTGTGCGCCGCAAATAGCGGTTCCTTGACACTAGCCAATAAGCCACGATCCTTCATCTTGGTTTCGCGCGGCGCCGTAGTTTCCGATTTATACTCCTGATAAGCGCTGCAAATCTGAACACACTGGCCGCAGAAACAGCACTTATCATAGTTGATTTCTACCGCCATGCCTTCAGGTCCGCCAATAGCTCCGACTGGGCAAACCTCAATACAGCGGTGACATCCGGTACACAATTCCTGATCAATTTCAATTGTATATTGCATATTATTCACCTCCTATTTTTTAAACATGCCAACAATAGTGGCAACAGCTTTTCTATTTTTTTCTTTTTTTTCCTTATGTGGTTCTACTAGACGCAGTGCCTTTTCCGGGCACGCTTCAATGCAAATGGGTCCGCTTTTCCTGGAATAGCACAAATCACATTTATTGCCATACATCAGTGGTTTTTCCAAATTGGTTTGTATTACTTCCTCACCTCTAACAAACATTGGAACAAGTTCTACTGCACCAAACGGACAAGCTACCAGACAATCTTTGCAACCTTTGCATTTGGCCGTATTAATCAACACTTTGTCGCCATCGAAGTAAATAGCTTTCTCAAGACAAGCCTGAGCACAGGGCGCATCTTCACAATGGTGACACTGAACCGGCATAGTCACTTCTTCTACTCGCGTGACAAACAACTTGGGAAACACCGGAGTATCAATATTTCCCGCCGTAATACCGTTTACATTATGGGACACATGGCAGGCAACTTCACAAGCTTTACAGCCAATGCATTTTGTCCCATCGCCAACAACAAATGGGCTTAACTTCTCCATGATTACCTCCCTTTCAAGAAGCCGCGCTTCTCATCCTGTTTTATTAAGAAACAATAGCACCCATTTTACGTTTAAGATCATTGTATGCTGCGATAAGGTCTTCTTCAGCCTTTTTCTGGTCTTCGATAGCTTCTACTTTGACTGCACAGTACTTATACTCAGGTGTTTTGGAAATGGGGTCAACTACATGAATAGTAAGTTCGTTGCAAGCCCCAACCCACCATTGATACGTCATATATACAACACCTGTACCCACCCGGTCAGTCACCAGAGCCCTGGTTACAACCGATCCGCGCCGTGTAGTCACACGTACAAGCTCCTCATCAACAATACCAAGTTTATCAGCATCTTCCGGATTAATCTGGAGAAAGCCTGGCTCATCAGCCAGTTTGGCAAGACCCCAGCAGTTTCCTGTCATTGTACGGGACGAATAGTGACCTACTTCTCGTACGGTAGACAATACCAGCGGATATTCGGCATCAGGCTGTTCAACCGGCGGACGCCACTCTGCAGCAAAGAAATTGCCTTTCTTGCTGGGAGTTTGGAATACGTTACCCTTGAACAGATACGGAGTACCTGTATCTTCCACGGTACGGCACGGCCATTGAATACTGCCTAACTCTTCAATTCTCGCATAGGTAGCGCCGGCAAAGCTCGGGCATAAGCTAATCATTTCACTCCAGATTTCTTCGGTATCATTATAGTTCATTTCATAACCGAAACGTTTCGCTAATTCGCAAATAATTACCCAGTCGTCCTTAACGTCTCCTTTAGCATCCACAGCTTGGCGGAAGCGCTGGAACCTGCGGTCTGCACCGCTAAATACGCCGCCATGCTCCCCCCAGGAGGTGGCTGGCAAAATGACATCAGCATGCAGGGCTGTTTTGTTCATGAATATATCCTGCAGAACAACCAACTCAAGTTCATCCAGTGCTTTTCTCACGCCGGCGGCATCTGGGTCGCTCTGCACCGGATCTTCGCCAATAATATAGAAGGCTTTTAATTTTCCTTCTTCGGCGCAATGAGGAACATCTGTCAGCATATAGCCCACTTTTTCCGGCAAGCTTTCCACACCCCACGCCTCCGCAAACTTCTTGCGGTTAGCAGGGTCAGTGACTGGCTGATAGCCGGGGAATACATTAGGCAGCGCGCCCATATCGCAAGCGCCCTGTACATTGTTTTGCCCGCGCACCGGACCAATGCCGGAGCTGGGTTTGGCAATTTGTCCGGTCAACAGGCACAATCCACCCAGTCCCTTGACCACATCCACCGCCTGATTGTATTGGCACACGCCCATGCCGTAGAGAATGAACGATCTTTCAGATTTTGCATAAATTCCCATAGCCTGTTCCACAAGCTTAGGGTCAAGACCAGAGATTTTTTGTGCATACTCAGGTGTATATTTAGCAACAGTTTTTCTGTATTCCTCAAAACCTTCAGTATAATTTTCTATATATTCCTTGTTTTCCCAACCTTTGGCTAGAATAAGATTGGCAAAACTGTTAACCGCCGCCATATTTGAACCGTTTTTGATCGGCAGCCAGATGTCGGCAATCCTAGCCGCTTCCGTTTTGCGGGGATCAACAACAATAATTTTAGCACCTTTTTCTTTAGCCTTGAGAATACGACGGGCAACCAGTGGATGAGAATCTGCGCCATTATAGCCAAAGATCAATAAACAGGTAGCATCTTCAATCTCGGGTATGGAGTTTGTCATCGCTCCACTGCCAAATGTAGTAGCCAGACCGGCTACAGAGGGAGCGTGTCAAACACGGGCGCAATGGTCGATATTGTTGGTACCGATCACGGCGCGCATAAATTTTTGCATGAGATAGTTAGGTTCGTTTCCCATACCCCGGGCTGAACCTGTACCCATAATTGCATCTGGGCCATATTTCTCCTTAATGGCCTTCAATTTATCAGCAATATAATCCAAGGCTTCGTCCCATTCTACTTCATGGAAATCCTCGTTCCTGTCATACCTGAGTAATGGTTTTGTCAATCGTTTGCTCAGAATCTTGGTGTCGTTCAGGAAATCCCAGCCATAGTGACCCTTTAAACAAAGCTCGCCTTCGTTGATGTGTCCGTTTGCAGGTTCAGCGCCTATGACTCTATTGTTTTCGACCAACAGATACATTTGGCAGCCAGCGCCACAATACGGGCATACTGTTAAAACTTTCTCCAAATTGCTCCCTCCAATTAAATTTTGTGTTTGCACTTGAGTAGGCCTTTCATGCATTTCAGTAGCGATTTAGTGCCTCTAAGATACAAATTGTAATCTTCTGACATTATTCCATCTTTTTCAGAAAACTCCTGCATGATTTGAAAAAAATTTCACAAAGTATTTTCCTATTTACTCTGCTTGCGCTTATGTTGAATATACATTTATAATGAACAGTAATAATATGTTAAAAAATAATGAAAGAAAAGAGGTAATCGCACTATGATTCCGGTAATTTCAATCGTAGGACGTTCCGATTGCGGCAAAACTACTTATCTGGAGAAATTAATACGAGAAATCAAAAACCGCGGCTATAAGGTAGCTACGATTAAGCATGACGTTCATGGCTTTGATATTGACAGACCAGGCAAAGATACCTGGCGTCATGCACAGGCAGGCGCGGATATTGTATGCATCTCTTCGCCACAAAAAATGGCAATGATAAAAAAAGTGGACAACGAACTCTTGCTTGAAGAAGTCGTCGCCCATATTGATGGTGTAGATATTATTTTTACAGAAGGCTATAAACGTGAAAGCAAACGTAGGATTGAAGTATTTCGGAAAGAAGTTTGTGAAAGCCCGCTGTGCTTACAAGACGAATTATTAGCCATAGCTTCCGACACAGTTATCTATGAAGATATACCACATTTCTCGTTAGATGATCCGGCTCCTATGGCTGATTTTCTAGTGGAAAACATCATTGGTAAAAAGTAACCTAATAAAATATTTCTTAGAGATTCACCTAAAAGTAAGGCTTATGGCAGGTTCTACTCATGCCATAAGCCTCACTTTTTAATGTTGAGGGTTAAATTCATTTGTGGATCAAAACTAGGCATCTGCTAACAGAATAACCTCGACTTCAGCGTTTAACGGCAATGGTGGTGAATTCTCAGGAATAACCATCAAAGCATTTGCCCCCATTGCTGATTTAAGCATACCATTACCTTGCGCCCGTGACGGCTCAACTAAGATGTCATTATCTGTTTGCCAGCACCGTGCCCACACAAAACGTTTGGCACCTGTCTTTTTATTAAATGGAGATGCCAATATAGCCTTAACATGCGGCCTCCACCAGACTTTACGCCCACCCAGCTTCATCAATACAGGACGTACCAACTGTTCAAAAGAAATAGCTGCAGCTGCAGGATTGCCGGATAAGCCAAAATAGAGTTTTCCATCGCGAATACCTGCCAAAACCGGCATTCCGGGCTTAATACTCACTCTATCAAACAGTAAAGTAATTCCTAATTTTTTATATACCTCGCTAATAAAGTCAAAATCCCCCACAGAAGCGCCACCAGTAGTGATGAATACATCACAATCGGCAGCTGTTTCCAATAAATGCGCAATTTCATCAACATTATCTGATGCATTGCCCAGCAAAACAGTCTGTGCCCCAGCCTCGGCCGCTTGTGCACTCAGCATAAAACTATTGGAGTTACGAATTTTCCCTGGTGTCAATGGAAAATCGACAGGCACAATCTCGCTGCCTGTAGCAATGAGTGCCACACGTGGTTTACAGAAAACAGACGGCCGGCTCTTGCCTAATACAGCTAACATTCCCATTACTCCGGCATTTATGACAGTCCCTTGCGCAATGACTTCTTCACCACTAAAAAGCTCTTCGCCTCGTAGACATATATTTTTTTCTGCACCTCTGCCATCCAGAATTGTCACTTTATCGCCATCGACAATCGTATCTTCCAAACGAATTACGCCGGTAGCTCCCGGAGGTAAGGGCGCACCTGTCATAATACGGCATGCCGTTCCAGGAATGACAGGTTTATTTGGAATCCCGCCGGCCGGAATATAGTCAGTTTGCTGCAGAATTACCGGGTTTTCCGGGGTTGCACCAGCCACTTCTTCATCAATTAGCGCGTAACCGTCAAGCGGTGATCTATCAAAAGGCGGAAAATCAATGTCAGAAACGATGGTTTCCCCTAAAATTCGACGCCAGCACTCACTCAACACTACTTTTTCCTTAGGCATTACTGTTACTAAATTCAATAAGATTTCCTGAGCTATCTCTAATTTAACTGACATCGGACATTCCTCCTTCACTTTCCAAACGGGCAACAAGGATAGAAACATTCTTTGCAGCCCATGCATAGACCGCCGTATCCCATTTCAGCAAAATCCTGCTTGCTTAACTTTTCACCAGCAAGTATTCTTGGAAACACTAAATCAAATACCGTGATTTTTGAAAACATGCCACAAGCCGGCAATCCTAAAATAGCTATATTATCAAGATATGCCAGCATAAACATAGCTCCCGGCAATACCGGAGTCCCGTAAGTAATAATTTCCGCGCCGGTTGCGCGGATAGCATCCGGAGTCACATCGTCCGGGTCAACCGACATCCCTCCGGTAATAACGATTACCTCAGCACCCGCATGTGCGCAGTCCAGAATAGCCTGAGTAATTTTCTCTTTATCATCCGGCTGAAAACTCAACCCGCTAAAAGCAGCCTTATAGGTTTTGATTTTTTCTTCTAGTACAGGGCCGAACTTGTCCTGAATTCGCCCATAAAAAACCTCGTTGCCTGTTGTAATTATTGCTGTTTTCAATGGCTGCAATGGTTTTATTGACACAATATCTTGATATTCGCCAGCTATCTTCTCTACATGATCAATTGTTTCGCCTGCTACTATCAATGGTACTACCTTTACTCCAGCCAAAATTTCGCCTGCATTAACAAGTCTGTTCCCATGCAAAGTAGATAACACAGTGTAATCAACAGAATTAATCCTAGTTACTGCGCCCCGGTTTACCTTTAATAACCCATCATATTGAGCTAAAATATTTACCCTTCCTTCGGCCGGTCCTGTTAAATAAGTATTTGCTCCCCCTACCAAACAGGCAATTCGCTGGGCGGCATCGTTTTCGTGGACTTGGTCATCACCTAACTCAAGCAAAAATATATGCTCTTTGCCAATATTAAGTAAATGAGGTATATCTTCCTGGCGAATAATGTGCCCCTTTTTAAATGCTGGTCCCTTATATTCACCTGGTACAATCTTGGTCATATCATGCCCCAACAC
This sequence comes from Sporomusa malonica, assembly GCF_900176355.1. GTDB lineage: Bacteria > Bacillota > Negativicutes > Sporomusales > Sporomusaceae > Sporomusa > Sporomusa malonica. The sequence goes on from NZ_FWXI01000010.1 coordinate 144,820, forward strand.
CATGCCAACCGCTTCACTTACCCGCACTTTCTTTAACGCCACTTGCTTCTCCTCCTGCATAACCAATTCTGCACGTTAACCACTTCAAAAAATATTCCAGTTAAAAAATATAAAATGAAACAACGAAAACTCTTCCGGAAGAAGGTTTGCCTTCGGAAGAGTTACTTTTATCAGCCTACAATTCGCTCCGGATGAGTATATACGTTCAACCGTTCATCTCTGGCAAAACCAATTACTGTAACACCAAGTTCTTCAGCCATATCAAGTGCTAAGCTCGTTGGCGCTGAACGAGCAATAATGACAGATATATTCATTTTGCTGACCTTCAAAATAATCTCAGATGAGACCCGGCCGGAAAAAACCAACACTTTATCTTGTGTACTGATCCCTTCTTTTAGGCAGCGTCCATATAATTTATCGAACACATTGTGACGCCCGATATCCTGACTCCAACAGACTAACTTACCTTCTGCCGCCAACGCGCCGCCATGAACTCCTCCTGTTAACCTGAATGTCTCCGATGCTGCTTCCAACATTTCAGAATAAGCCATAGCTTCCTGCGGTGTTAGCTTGATCTCGGTATTCACAATTTTAGCTGTTAAAACATCATTGGCAAAGTAAAAAGCACTCCGCCCTTTGCCACAGCAGGCAGTAAGATAACGCTTCAAAAACATCTTTTCGGCTGCTGTTTCGCCTGACACTGTTGTGGCATGTATTACACCCTGCTGCATATCCACGGTAAGGGTTGCAATATCTTTAACGTCTTGAATAATGCCTTCAGTTGCTAAAAAACCTGTTACTAAGTACTCTTCTTCTCCAGCTGCGGCTAACATAGTTACAAGTTCTTTACCGTTTAAATATATAGTAAGCGGTATCTCTTCAACAACTGGTTCTTCAGTTTTTAATATCTCCTGCCCTCGAACCTTGATAACCTGATATTGGGCCGTTCCTTTGAGTGCGTCCATTTGATCACTCCTTTTCGGCAAGCTCCCGATACAGCATCTGCAGTTTGGCAGTCATCGCCCCTATGGCAGGTTTATCGCCAATAGGCTGTCCATTAACTGCCGTTACCGGAATAACCTCCATAATAGAACTTGTTAAAAATATCTCGTCAGCCCCGGCAAGTTCTTCCGGGTTGACTTGGCGTATCTCAACAGGTATCCCTGCCAATTGTGCCAATTCAATAATAATCCGCCTTGTGACCCCTGGCAATATGCCGCTGTTATCGTCGGGGGTAACTAGTTGGTTACCTGTAACAAAGAATATATTGCTCATTGAACCTTCTGCCACAAAGCCATCTGTATTCAGCATAATGGCCTCCTGGGCATTATGGCGCCTAGCCTCCGCTTTGGCTAACATATTGTCAAGATAGTTGGCTGATTTTATTCTGACAAGTGGTGAAGATAAGTTACGCCGTAATTTGACTATAGCGACTTGCCAGCCCTCAGGCGGCAGTGGTTGCGGCAATGGCGATGCAAACACTGCAACAGTCGGCTGACCGCAGCTGGCAAGGTCAGGGCGCGCTGTCCCAATGCCCCGTGATAAGGTCAGACGTACCGAAGCATCGTGCAGATGATTCGCCTTCAGAACACTATCGATGGCCTTACCAAGTTCCATTCTTTTGGGGATTTCAGGCCAGCCAAGATATTCAGCAGCCTCTTCAAGGCGTTTTAGATGGTCTTGGAGCCGAAATATCCTACCGTTATAAGCGCGCATAGTCTCAAACAAACCGTGACCATAGAGAAAACCATGATCTAACGGTGAAACAATACATTCTTCGCTGGAAACCAACCGGCCATTAAAATAAATAATCATATGTCACCCGCCCAAGCCTTTTACACCTGGTAACCCAGGGCTTTCATAAGTGCACGCGCTTTATCCAAACTTTCTTCATACTCAAGCTCAGGTACAGAGTCGGCTATGATCCCGCCCCCCATCTGGTAATAGGCACGATCTCCTTTAATAATAAATGTGCGGATAACAATATTAAGGTCGGAGTCACCGTTGAAATCAATATAACCGATGGAACCGGTATAGATGCCCCGTCGCACCGGCTCAAGCTCGTCAATGATCTCCATTGCGCGTACTTTAGGAGCGCCCGTAATCGAGCCGCCTGGGAAAGAGGCGGTTACCAGATCAATAATATCTTTGCCATCTGCCAGTTTTCCCACTACAGTTGACACAAGATGAAATACTGTCGCATATTGTTCCAGCCGGATTAGATCAGGCACACGGACACTGCCGAACTCACACACCCGGCCTAAGTCATTGCGTTCAAGGTCAATAATCATAACCAACTCAGCCCGGTCCTTTTCACTGGCAAACAGTTCTTCACCGAGCTGCTTATCAGATTCCGGATCTTTCCCACGCGGTCTTGTTCCCTTGATCGGTCTTGTCTCCACCATTCTATCAGTTACAAGCAGATAACGTTCAGGTGAGGCACTGGCGACAATGACTTCGCCAAAATTCAAATAAGAGGCAAACGGCGCAGGATTAATATGCCGGAGATAGCGGTACAGTTCATAGGGAGGTACCGTCACTTTGGCGTTAAACCGCTGTGTCAGGTTTACCTGGAAAATATCACCGGCAGCAATGTAGTCTATGCCTTGCTGCACCATATTACAATGCCCTTCACGGGTAAAATTAGATTGATACTGGCCTTCAGGTATCTGTGGCTTAGGCTCAGGCAATGGCTTAGCTTCGGCTACTAAAGCAGCTAGTTCAGCAATACGTGCTTCAGCCTGTTTGCACCGGGCCGGTTCGTTTTGCACAGGGAAGCCATTAGAGGCAATGTAGGTCTTATTGGTATGGTGATCAAAAATCAACACCGTATCATAAAAACCGAAAAAACAGTCAGGATTATTCAGGTCATCTGTACTCAAACCGGGAATTATCTCTAAAAGATATCCCATATCATAGCCGAAGTAGCCGATAATACCGCCAGTTAACGGGGGTAACCCAGGTACTTTTTGGGTTTTATATATACTGAGCAGCCGTTTAAGCTCATTGAAGGGATTACCCTCAAAGGTCTTGCGGCCACTCTTATCTTCAATATGTATTGTTTTTTCTTTGCTGGAAAATACCAGGAATGGGTCACGGGCAATAAACGAATAGCGCCCCATACCATTTTTATCCATGCCGCTATCTAAAAAAACACTATATGGCTGTTGGGCAAATAACGCAAACACTTCTGCAGGCGGCAATGTCAGGTTTATCTCTCGAATAATTGGTGTCGGTCTCATTTACCGGCTGGCCCCTTTCCTCTTGGTTGTCCATGTTGGGTTCATAGCAAGGAAGTTTTCGAGCATCGCATGTCCATCTTCAGTCAGAATAGATTCTGGATGAAATTGTACACCTTCAATTAGGTACTCTTTATGGCGAATACCCATAATTTCACCAAGATCAGTCTCAGCAGTAATTTCGAAGCAGTCAGGCAATGTTTCTTTTTTGACAATGAGTGAATGATAGCGGGTAGCTGCCAATGGGCTTTTTAAACCGGCAAAAACACCTTTACCGTCATGGTATACCAATGAGGTCTTGCCGTGCATCAAGCGTGGAGCACGCACAACCTCACCGCCAAACGCCTGGCCGATGGCCTGATGGCCAAGACAAACGCCCAGCATGGGTATTCTCCCTTTAAAATACTTGAGGAGTTCGAGGCTAATACCGGCTTCATTGGGAGTACAAGGGCCAGGCGAGAGAATAATATGGTCAGGACGCATGTCTTCGATTTGAGCAACTGTCAATTTATTATTTCGAAAAACCCGGATATCTTCTCCCATTTCGCCAAGGTACTGGACGAGGTTATATACAAAGGAATCGTAGTTGTCTATCATTAATATCAAGCTTCAGTTCCTCCTCAGCATGTTCTCGTTAAAAGGCAATAAGCCCCATATATATTTTATCACAGCCTGTCTCGTATAGACAAACTGCGATTGGATTATATTTAATAAATGAGGACGGCTATGATAGAAGCCGTCCTCATTTACAAACCAACATTGGCTACGTGGATTGCCACACTATGCTCGCAATGACGCTAGATAGGTTAGTTCATCCCATGTCATTGCGAGCGCACGTGAAGCAGTCTCGCTTTTAATCTCTTACTTATGGCGGGGATGATAATGAGTATGGAGAAGTTCATGGGATTTGTGACTAAGCGGTTTACCCAAGAATTCCTCATACAAGACTTTAACTGCCGGGTTCTTATGCGACTGCCGAATTGGAGTTTCGCGGTCAGCCTGATAGAGACCAGCCATCCGGGCCTCTTTAGTTGCTTTGGTGGTACCCCAAGGTTGACCACCGCCGCCAATACAGCCGCCAGGGCAACACATAATTTCCACAAATTGATAGTCACACTCGCCAGCCTTGATTTTATCAAGAATCACGCGGGCATTTTTCAAGCCGTTGGCAATTGCCACTTTGACTTTTGTGCCCTCAAGATCGACTTCAGCTTCTTTAACACCTGTCATACCCCGAATGCCTTCAAAATCAATGTTAGCAAGTTCTTTGCCTGTCACAACTTCGTAGACAGTACGAAGCGCCGCTTCCATAACACCGCCTGAAGTACCGAAGATAACAGCCGCACCGGTAGAAATACCAAGCGGAGCGTCAAATTCTTCATCAGCTAGCTTGTTGAAGTCAATTCCAGACTGCTTAATCATACGAGCCAATTCGCGAGTGGTCAACACAACGTCAACATCGCGATAACCGCTGCCGTTCATCTCAGGCCGAGCACTTTCGTTTTTCTTAGCAACGCAAGGCATTATGGACACTGATACTATTTTACTGGGATCAATGCCTGCTTTTTCTGCATAATAGGTCTTGGCCAGCGCGCCAAACATTTGTTGTGGCGATTTACAGCTTGACACATTAGGTAAGAGTTCAGGATAGAAACCCTCGACAAAATTGATCCAACCAGGGCTGCAAGAGGTGATAAGCGGCAGTGCGCCGCCGTGGCTCATTCTCTCTAGCAGCTCGCTGCCTTCTTCCATAATAGTGACGTCAGCGGCAAAATCGGTATCAAACACTTTGTCAAAGCCCAAGCGCCGGAGGGCAGCTACCATTTTTCCTGTAGCAATACTGCCAGAGCCCATACCAAATTCTTCACCTAAGGCTACCCGGACAGCCGGAGCTACTTGAACAAGAACATGCTTGTCAGCATTGGTAATTGCCTGCCATACTTTTTCACTATCATCTTTTTCATATAATGCTCCTACCGGGCAGACCGAAATACATTGGCCGCAGTATACGCAGGTAGTGTCTTGGAGCGGCCGGTCAAACGCAGTGGTAACTTCGAATTCAACTGAACGGTGAGCAGTATTGATGGCACCAACGGTTTGAACCTCTTGGCACATCTCAACACAGCGTCCGCATTTTACGCACTTGGACATATCGCGAACAATTACGCCGTTAGAGTCTTCGATAGGGATTTGTTTAGGCTGATTTTCAAACAGCGGTTTGCTAATCCCAAAGTCATTCGCTAGCCGCTGCAGCTCACAGTTAGTGTTTCTAACACATTTTAAGCAATCTTGGGGATGTTCAGCCAAGATAAGCTCAAGAACATCTTTTCTGGCTTGACGTACTGACGGGCTATTGGTGATAAACTCAGCACCGTCCCATACCTCGTTACCACAAGCAGTCTTTAGTTTTTTCTGGCCTTTCATCTCTACTACGCACACACGGCAGGTAGCGCGTACTTTAAGGTCAGGATGATAGCATAACACAGGAATATCTATACCAACCATTTTCGCTGCGTCCAGGATAAGTGTGGTCTCAGGACACGATACGGGAATGCCGTCAATTGTAATGTTGACTATTTTATTTGGATCTGATGCATGATGGCCCATCACTACTCACCTCTTTCCTGTTCAGTAAAGCAAACTTGTGCCGGACACTTCTTATTCAAGTGGTCTTCAAATTCATCTTTGAAGAGCTTCCAGCAGGTATTCAAGGCGACTGCCGCCGATTGACCCAAGCCGCAGAACGAGGCATTAGTCATGGTATCAATCATGCGCTTGAGGACTACCATATCATCCTTGGTCGCTTCACCTTCGGAAAGTTTGCAAAGTATTGCATAAATTTGCTTGTTACCTTCCCGGCAAGGAGTACATTTACCGCAGGACTCGTGGATGAAGAATTCGGTTACACCTTTTAAGTAGTCAATAACACAGACATCTTCATCCATTACCACAATTGCGCCTGAACCAACACTTAAGCCGGCGTTACGAAGCGCTTTGTAGCAGTACATGGTGTCTAACTGTGCTTCAGCCCCTATAGGACCTGATTGACCACCAAGGTGGAAAAATTTAAGCTTTTTGCCATTAGGAATACCACCGCCCAATTCGGGGTCATAAATGGCATCGCGCAGGTTTACACCAAAAGGAATCTCATATACGCCACGATTAACAACATTGCCTGACAGGCAAATCAATTTTGTACCACCGCTGTCTTTAGTGCCATAGCTCAGGTATTTATCGCCGCCATCCAGAACAATTGTCGGGATATTGGAAATTGATTCAACGTTATTAACCAGTGTCGGCATTAGGAATAGTCCGACTTCAGCTAAATGAGGGGGTTTAATACGCGGACGTCCGGCCTTGCCTTCAATAGAATTCAATAGCGCGGAGTTTTCACCGCATACATAGGCACCAGCACCGGTCATAATATGAATGTTGAATTCAAAACCAGTGCCCATAATGTTCTTGCCTAGATATCCTGCTTTCACAGCATTATCAATGGCGCTCTGGAACACTTTTTGGATAGCCCGGTATTCGCCGCGAATATAAATGTAACCATCATGGGAATTGAAAACATGACCAGAAATGGTCATACCTTCGATTACTCTCAGCGGATCTTGACCTAACAGCAGCTTATCTTTGAAAGTACCTGGCTCGCCCTCGTCAGCATTAATAACGATATATTTCGGGAACTCGGGGATTTCCAGCAGTTGTTCCCACTTGGAACCAGCCGGATAAGCAGCGCCGCCGCGTCCTAATAGTTTGGCTTTCTTAACTTCGCCGATTATTTCTTCGGGCTTCATAGTGAAAGCCTTTTTCAACCCCTCATAACCGCCAGCTTTTACATAATCTTCAACAGAATCAGGGCTAATTACGCCACAATTACTGGAAATAAGTTTATTTATTTTTGACATGAGGACACCCCCCGGTAACTAGTAACAACCTCGGCTACTTTAGCCGCTGTCAGGTTACCATATACTTCATCACCGATTTTGGCTACCGGACCGATGTCACAGGCGCCAACACAGCTAGTGTGCATCAAGGTAAAGAGGTTGTCAGGAGTAGTCTCGCCAAGTTTGATGCCCAATACTTCTTCAAACATTTTTACTACGGCGTCAGCTTTTGTTACATGGCAGGGTGTGCTTTTGCAGATCTCAATAACATATTTACCATGCGGTTTAGTATTAAACATAGCATAGAATGTAAGAACATCATAAACTTTGCTTATTGGCAGATCTAATTGGCAGGCCACCACTTCAGCCCATTCTTCAGCTACATAGTTTTCGCCAGAAGCACACTGGATATCTAGGAGAATAGATAACAGTTGTTCTTTAGCTTTACCATACTTATTAATGATTCCCAAGACTTGTTCGTATTTTCCAATAATTTGCAATGCTTGATCTTTTGTGACTTTTGAACACATGCTTTTTATCTCACCCTTTCCTATGACCGTTTAAGGCTACGGGGAATAAAGCTGATATTAAATTGCAAAAATAATACAGGGCCAGCCAGTATTCCCAGCTGACCCCATACCTCCCTGAGTTTGCTCCGGATAAAGCTACCACTTATATCCGGTAATTGGGAATATCATCAATATTAAACTTTAGGACGTGGCAGGAAACCTGCGCCTTTTACAATCTCAGGCAGTGCAGCTTCCCAGCCAACAGGCATGATGTGAATACCGGCTACGCCTGGGATTTTCTTAAGCTCATTGCACATTTCGATAGCAATCTGGATACCCTCTTTTTTCGGATCTTCAGTTTTCTTCATGCGCTCAATGAGGCTGTCAGGAATTTCCATGCCGGCGACGTCTTTCTTCATATACTGCAGTGCTTTAACCGAGCGAACCGGCAAGATACCAGCAGTAATTTTTGTTCTTTCGTGAATACCACGCGCAACTACCATCTCCATGAAACGGGCAAATTTCTCGATATCGAATATTGCCTGCGTTTGGATGAAGTCAGCACCGGCATTTACTTTCTTTTCAAGACGGATGGCCCGGAATTCAAACGGGTCGCCAAAAGGATTTTCTACTGCACCGATAAAAAACCGTGGTTCATTGGTTTTTATAGCAGCATCAGATAGAAGCTTCTTTTCATCCCGCATTTTTCTGACCATGTCAATCAGTTGAACAGAGTCAACATCATACACATTTTTACTTGTCGGATGATTACCAAAAGACTGGTGGTCACCGCTTAAGCATAATACATCGCGAATTCCTAGGCTATAGGCACCCAGTAAATCACTTTGCATGGCAATACGGTTACGATCCCGGCAAGTCATCTGAATAATCGGAACCCCGCCGCCCTTAAGTACATGAACACCGGCAGCAATACTGGACAACCGCACAATAGCAGTTTGGTTGTCAGTAAGGTTGAAACCATCAACAATATCTTTCAGCTCATGAGCATGATGCTCTAATTCATGACCGTCAGAATGTTGGGGTGGTCCAAGCTCACCTGTTACCACAAAATGCCCCAAGGAGTACAGTTTCTCTAGTTTGCTTTCTGTCTTTAAAACAGCTTGTTTATCAATAGCTACTGCTTCGCTCATAACCGCACATCCTCCCTCACAATTTTGCGGGGACCGCCGTCTCTATTCTTCGACCAATTCTTAGCCGGCAGTACTTCTGTCATCATATCTAGGCGCCCCTGACCTTTGAGGCGATCATAGATAAGCTGCCATGCGCAGGGAGTATCTTTGCTGATTTCGCACACTCCACCTTGTGAACCACCGCATGGTCCGTTCATCAGGCTCTTGGAGCAGCGGATAACTGGGCATACGCCGCCGGTCTTGGCAAGTACACACTCGCCGCACAGCATACAGCGTTCTTCCCAGATGCCATGTTCAATCGCAGCACCTGCAAATTTTGTGTTTTGACCAGGTACAAAGATAATCTCAGGATAGTTCTCTGCCATAAACTGCACACCAACACCGCAGGCCATGGACACAACTGCATCAACATCTTTGAGATGCTCTTTAAACCTAACAACATATTCAGGATCACACTGACGCTCATAGGTAGCCGTTTCGATTTGCATAGGCTGACCGTCAACTTCCATCTTCATCCGAAGAGCACTGGCCATAATATCGGTTTCCTTCTGTCCGCCAGACAGACATACAGTAACACAACCGCCACAACCGGCAACCAGAACTTTTTTCGCGCCTTTTATGGCCTCGGCAATTTCTTCAATCGGCTTGATTTCTGCAACTATCATATCGCTTGACTCGTCTCCTTTCTAGGCCTTCCGGGCCTTAAGCGGACTCGGACCCATTTTTTCAAGCAGTCCGGCCATATCCCGGGCGATCTGGGCGAAACGTGGACCATGGGTGCCGGATACGTTATACATCACTAAACGTTCTCCGCCAACTCCAACTTGATCCAGTATTTCTTTTATATGCTCCAAACGTTTCCGGGCGCGGGAGCTGCCTTTCACGTTCATGCACTCATGCTCAGGACAGCCAGCGACAAATACAGCATCAGCGCCTTTCTCAAAGGCCTCTAACAACAGTCTGCCGTCAACTTTACCAGCACAAGGCAACTCGACAGTCTCGATCTTAACGTTAACATCGGCTGGAGGGCCAAGGTCAGAGCTGATTAAGGCACACAAGCGACAAACAAATCCTACTACTTTAACTTCACTCATTATTAACCCACCTCCGTCAACGCGGTCTCAACCCGTGCGAGCACCTCATCGTCCTGGTAATGATGTACAAAAATTGCCTTATTAGGACATTCGGAGGCGCACATACCACAGCCACGACAATCAGCAGGAGGGATATAGGCAGCGCCCATTTCCTTCTTATCTCTGGTGATTTGTGGAATGGTGTATGGGCAAGTTCGTACACAAGTCAAGCAAGCTGCGCATTTTTCCCATTCTACCTCAGCCACCATACCGCCCATCATAAGCGCAGGCTGAGCCAAAATACGGGCTGCACGACCAGCCACACCTTTGGCCTGAGTCAGGCAATCTACGACTGATTTCGGCCCATGGGCCGCACCGGAAATAAAGATACCGCCACCCGGGAAGGCAATTGTACCGAAGTTGGAGTGGGTTTCTGAAAGGAAACCGTCAGCATTAACCTGAATCTTAAACAAGTCAGCAAGCTGTTTGGCTTCCAAAGATGCTGTTTGAGCAACTGCCAGAATCACTTGATCAGGTTTTAGATTCAGCGTAAGACCTGATTGCGGATCAGCCACTGCCATAGTGAGGTTGCCGGCATTATCTTTTGCTAACACAGGCTTGTCAGCTTCATCGTAATGAACAAACACTACGCCAGCTTTACGTGCTTCACGGTATTTGAGTTCAAGATAACCTGGCGTACGAATATCACGCGACAGTACATACACCTTAGCTTCAGGGTTCTGCTCTTTGATCTTGGTAGCAGCGTATACTGTTTCGCCACAGCAGGTGCGGCTGCAGTATTTATTCTCCTCATTACGGGAACCAACGCATTGTACAAAGACATATGTAGAAGCACCCTTAGCAGGTAAACGGCCATCAGCCAGACGATACATAGCCTCAACACCAGTAATTACTCGCTGGTCCTGACCAAATAAATAGTCTGAAGGAACATAGGTAGTAGTACCAGTGGCGAGAATGACTACGCCATGCTCAACCTTTTTAGTTGTCTTCACTTGCCCCTGTCCGGTGGCAACAGTAGTGATAAAGTGGCCTTGACGACCGCTAAACTCAACTGCTTCCGAATTAAGCAGAACCTCAATCTTATCGTTTTTCCGCACCTGTTTTTCCAGGTCTTCCACTGTCTGCTTGAGGTCTTGCGTTTCTAAACTGCCGGTAAGGTCACGGACATAGCCCCCAAGTACAGAGGCTTTGTCGACAATAGTACAGCCAAAACCGCGATCAGCCAGCGCCAAAGCAGTAGCCATACCGCTAACACCGCCGCCAACTACAAGGGCACGCGATACCACTGGTTCTGCGTGCCATCTAAGCGGTTTAAATGCTTTTACATCACTCACCGCACGGGCAGTTACAGCAACAGCTGCTTTAGTGGCCTTATCAGCATTGTTGTCCCAAACTTTGGCTGGAACAGCTGCCATTTCGACAAGCATCCGGTTCAAACCGGCCGCCTGTGCTGTTTCCTGAAATAGATTTAGGTTATGCTTTAGAACGCAGGGTGAAACAACAATACGGTTAAGACCCTGAGTTGCAATAAGCTTTTGAAGCTTAGCAATAGATTCAGGTTGACAAGCCGTTTGTTCACACTCAACAACAGTTACACCAGCTTGATTCTTAGCTGCCGCAGTTACGGTATTGACATCTGCCCCCATAGCAGCTAAGCCGGCTTTACAGAGGAATACGCCAACCCGTACGGGCTCTTGGCTAATGTCACGCTCAGGAGTTGGTTTCCGGCCTGGACGACCTTCCGCTTTTCCCAACGCGCGAGTAGTAGCTGCTGCTGCCGCACTAGCCAGAGACATGGTCTCAGGAACGTCAAGCGGGCCTTGGCTACCACCAACCGAGAAAATACCCGGGCGCTTGGTAGTTACTGGTTCAAGGGGATCAACCTGAACAAAACCAAATTGGTTCAGAGGAATTTGTAAAATTCCGGCAGTTTCTTTTAAACGGGTAGACGGACGAATACCTGCGGCAAGCACTACCAAATCAAATTCTTCTTTGACTGGTTTGCTAGCAGCCGCATAGTTAATTGACAATTTTTCAGTTACAGGATCTTCTTTAACCTCAGAAATCATGGTACGTACATAGTTAGTACCTAATTCCTGAGCACGTGCCAAAAAGGTGTCAAAGTTTTTGCCGCACGCTCTTAAGTCAAGGTAATATACCGTGACATCGGTTTTCGGGGCAAACTCTTTGGCCAATATAGCTTCTTTGGCAGTAAACATACAGCAAATAGCCGAGCAATATTCGCCCTTGGATACTACATCCCGGGAACCTACGCACTGTATGAAAGCAATTTTTTCCGCACATTTTCCGTCTGACGGGCGTCTGATACAGTCTGAGCGATAGCGGCTTTCAGATAATAAATGCTCAAATTCTAAGCTGGTAACAACATTTTTGTAGTAACCATATCCGTATTCGCCTTTTTGGGAGACGTCATACATACTGAAACCGGCTGCCAGAATAACCGCTCCGACGACGACTTTTTGAGTGCGCTTGCCTGTTGCGACATCGCTGACGGTAGCCTGGAAATGACCTACATCCCCTTGTAATTCAACCAGTTTGCTGCTGGTGTAGACATGAACAAGCGGATTGTTGCAGGCTCTGGTAATGAGTGACCCCAATACCGTACTGGATGCATGAAGGTTACCGCCTAAATACAAAGCAGAAATGTTTACTTGATCTCCCCATGGGCAGGCGGCTTGACCGCTTTGCTCTGAAGAATCTACTAACTTCCCGCCAAGATTTGCTTCATCTGTTACCAGATGAACGGGGTATCCTGCCCCAGCTAATTCCAGAGCCGCTTGCAGACCGGCAATGCCACCGCCAATAACGAGCACATCCTTTTGCATGGCTCTCACTGCCTTTCGATAAAATATCTTTTCTTCACCATCATTACTAATTAGGCGTGGTATAACCACAGAGAAACCGGACATAGCTATATAATAGTTCTGCCGGTTTCTCTGAATAGGTTACAACAAGTGCAATGATGTCAAGAGCGGTATGGGATCAACAATATGTTTCTTCATCCATTTTTTTGCTTCAGGATGTCCAAAACTAATCCCCAGCAATTCGGTGAAGAAAAAGATTGGTATAGGATTTTGGATTTCTTTCTGCCGGGTTTCTAAAGTCATCTGACATAACGGACATGCTGTCACAATCGCATCGGCACCTGCTCGTTGAGCCGCAGTTACCAAGTTTTTAGTTATCTCATATACGACATCAGTACGTGGCACTGTTAAGCTACCGCCACAACAGTCAGTTTTGTATGACCAGCGTTTCACATCAGCTCCGGCCAACTTCATCAGCTGATCCATAGCTTGTGGCTGTTCAACATCATCAAAGGCGACGTAAGTAGGCCGTGTAAGAAGACAACCATAATATGGGGCCAGCTTTAGGCCGTTAAGCGGCTTTTTAACCTTCTCATTAACTTTGCCCAAATACTCTTTTCTCATGATAACTTCCAGCGGGTGTGTAACATGAACTGTACCATTGTATGACGCGCCCATTATGCTTTTGAGTTCTTCGTTAGCATCTTTTGCTTCCGTAGTACCTTCACGGCAGTAATGGTCAGCGCCTTTTACAAGGTTATAGCAGGCGGCACATGGCAGGACAAGTTCTTTTTGCTGTTCGGCTTCAGCAATAACAAGATTCCTGAGCGGCAAAGCAAGTGCGAGAAATCTGTCGGTGGAGTGACCTGCGGTAGCTCCACAGCAATTCCACTCGGGAAGTTCAGCCAGCTCCAACCCTAATGCATCAAATACAGCCTCGGTGGCCATATTGTACTCGGCCGCTGTGGAGTGAAGTGAACATCCTGGATAATATCCTAGTTTCATCGCGCCTTTTTCTCCTTTGCTCTCTGGAATATTTTCTTGACTTCGCCCTTGCGCCGCTTGAGGGCATTATGTGGCAAGAATGGCATCTTACCACGTTTAGTCATTTCCTTGCCAAGATCCATGTCTGCCAAATAAGTTCCTGTACACAATTTGTAAAGTCCCATGAGTCCAAGTTCATACCCGCGGCCTTCGCCGCCGATAATTGGGAAACCTTTCATGGAATCAAGAAACAACTCGTAAAACAACTTTACGTTGTAATGACTTGCCGGAATTTTGTCTTCAGCAATAGTCTCCATTTTAATGGTGTCCATGACTTTAGATGTGTCAATTCCGTTCGGACAACGTACTGCGCAAGTCTTGCAACCAACGCAGAGCCATGGAGTATTGGACTGATAGACCTTATCCTTTTCCCCCAGCTGAATCATCCGTAAAATCTCGTAATTGTTATGTTCCATGACAAAGTTTATCGGACAGCCACCAGCACACTTCATGCAATGATAGCATGATGAAATGGGCTGATGAGATTTCTCCTCGATTTCCTGACAGAAAGAAGCTTTACCCTTAGCGGGTTGGTTCACCGTTGACATCATTGACCTCCTTTCCTGGCGTAAACCCAGCGGTATTACCGCTGTCTGAACACCTTAGCGTAGGAGTCGCAGTAAATATCTTTGTTCAGGATAACGCGAGCCGAAGCGATAGCGTCAACCATCATATCATCATTAGCATCAAGGATAGCGGAATCAAGACCAGCAGTCATAGCCATAACAGCAAAGGTGCGGTTAAGAAGCGGACGATGCGGGGTCTTTTGAGAAACGTTAGAAAGACCAATAGTAGTCAGCGGTGCTGGATTCGAAAGTAATTTGATCTGGCGGATGGTTTCTAATGCTTCAACCGCATGCTCTTGTGCTACGTTAACCGGGAGGATAATCGGGTCGATGAAAAGGTTGTCTGGTTGAAGTCCGTAAACTTCAGCATTGGCAACGAATTCCATAGCAAGAGCTACGCGCTCTTCGGCACTCTTAGGAATACCGGATTTGCTGATGCAGAGGCAAACAACATCGGCTTGATACTTAGCTGCCATTGGGAAAACGCGGTCAATTTTTTCTTGTTCGCAACCAATGGAGTTAATGAGTGCGCCGGGCTTGCCATAAGCGATAAGAGCTGCTTCCATAGCGTCATAGTCAGTAGTATCAATGGCGAGAGGCAAATCGCTAACTTCCATAACGGTTTTAACCATCCAAGGCAGGTCTACTGTTTGATCTTCGGAGTTAGGTCCGGTGTTAACGTCAAGATAATGAGCGCCGCCCTCTTTTTGTTTGACAGCCCATTCTTGGAGAGGCTTAGGATCATGCTCCCGAACTGCTTTACCGATGTCTTTGAACATACCATTAATTCTTTCGCCAATGAGAATCATTAGTAATCCCCCTCGATATTATTATATTTTTTTAAGGAAACCTTGCGTTAATGATGATGGTTTAACGGAATACCCATATTTACACGAAATTGCTTAAGAATTAAATTTCGGCCTTAACCATTAATTCTTCGGCATTTTTCTTAACAAGACGAACCGCTTCCGGATGACGAAGAACCATTACATGAGCGCCGCCCTGTAAGAGACCAGTAGCAGTCATTGCTTCCCAAAGGATAGCGCGATCTGCTTGGTTACCCCAGTTGGGGAAATCTTCTTCAGTAGCAACAGCTTCTTTAGCGCGCCATGCTTCATAACCCACTTGGCAGATTACCGGTTGGGACAACATTTTGTCACCTGAGAGAGCGCCCAGACGGCCGCGCTCAAGGATGGAGTAGGTATATTCAATACCGTAGCCGAGAGCTGCAGTGCTCGGGTCAATAAGAACATTATCAGCAGCCAAGCCTAGCTCAGAGATAAGAATGTTCAGCTGTTTGCAGATGTTGATATCGAGTGGGCTAGCAGCAAGTACTTTGTGCTTATGAACCATTGCAGCAGCTGCAACTGACTTGTAGTTGTCTTGCTTAGCGCAGCCGATAAGCAGGTTTTCACCAGCAGCAGCTTCTGCAACAACAGGCAGAACAGCATTGTCTTTTTCGTCTTCGCCACAACCAACGACAATTAGAGGTACGCCGACAGCGGCGAGTACGTCTTTAACGATTTTGGCGCAATCTTCAGGGCTCTTGTCACCATTATCAGGATGAGCACCGGCAAGCTTGAGATAAATCATATCTGCGCCGAATTCTACACACTTTTTAGCCCAAGCAACAGGGCAGTCCATAACTTCAGCATACACTTGATTCAGAACTGGATGCCAACCAGGATTAATGTCCTGAATTTCCATTGCAACTACAGGCTTTAGGGGCATGTCGCCTTCGAACTGAAGGAACGGCATAGTGGATTCTCCGCCAACAGTTACGGTGCTGGTACGAGTGCCACCCTGTTCTTTGGTTGCACCAAGGGTAACGGTATTGATTTTACCGGAATATTTTTCTTTCAACATATTAGTTGCCATAGTTACGCTCCTTCCAAACTTCTAGATTTCTGCTTTTTTACATATAGCGTTAACCGCTTGTACTGCCACCGCGTTATCAGGTAAATCAAACAGCGGCTGGCTCAATAAATCATATTTGGCTACCAACGGATCATAGGGGATTACACCGATTAACTCAAGGCCAGTTTTATCAATCTCGCCTTGTAAAGCGGCAATGTCCTCATCATTTTGTGTCTTGGTAACAATCAAATAGATGTTTTTAACGTCAGATTTCAGTGTGTCAACAAGCTGCCTGACACGACCGGCTGAACGAATGCTACGTGCCGAAGCATCACTAACTACAAACATGTAATCAATATCCTGAGTTACCCGGCGGCTAATATGCTCCAAACCGGCCTCATTATCCATGAGTACATAGCCATAGTTCTTGCCAAGTTTATCCATATAACCTCGCAGAAGGTTATTAGGAAAGCAGTAGCAACCAGGACCTTCGGGCCCTCCCATCACCAGCATATCAACATTGTCTGATTCAACTAATGAGGCTTGGAGTTTATATTCAATATACGTCTCCTGTGTCATACCGGCAGGAATGTTCTTCGGATTTTTAGTACTGGTTATTAACTCGGAAATAGTCTGTTCTACTTCCATACCCAAGGCTTCGTTCAGATTGGCGTTAGCATCAGCATCCACCGCCAGAATGGAGCCCTTGTTGTTTTTCACCAGATACCTTATCAATAACGCAGTAAAAGATGTTTTACCGGTTCCGCCTTTACCTGCCACTGCTATTTGCTTTGCCATAACTTAAACTCCTTTCAATACACCCAAAACTACAGCTTTAATGTCAACTTAAAGACTGACATTGGGGAATAACGTCAAATCAGTATGTGGGATAAACAATGATGAGACAAATTCGTCCATAAACAGGTTACCAACCGACAATTCAATATAAGTCATTTTTCCTGCCAGACTATTGGCTTCCATCCAAGCCTCCTGCGATAACAACGCCATACAGGCACCTTTGGCTGAAGTATTACCGACATACTTATACTTTTCAATAGGTATATCAGGCAACAAACCAATAGTAATCGCATCAGGAATGTTGAGGTAATTGCCAAATCCACCTGCCACATAAATGGTTTCGATACTTTCTAATTCAAAGCCGACCACATTTAAGAGCGAGCGAATTCCGGCAAACACTGCTCCTTTAGCCCTGAGCAGGTTTTTGACATCGGCTTCACTTATGACAATATCCCGGTCAAGGTCTGTGTCATCTCGCCAAACCAAGACGTATTCTGGCCCCGTCTCGCCAATGCGCATCCGTTCAGTTGATAGACTGGTCTGAAATTTTCCAGCCCGGTCTATAATTCCGGTGCGCCTAAGTTTAGCCAGGCAATTGATCAGGCCTGAACCGCAGATGCCAATCGGCTTACCGTTATTGATGGTGGTATAAGATACTTCGTATGTCTGAGGATCTATTTCCAGGCGCTCGATTGCACCATGCATAGCCCTCATACCATAAGTTATCCCTGATCCTTCAAAGGCTGGACCAGCTGAACAGGAACAAGTTACTAACCAATCACCAGAGCCTAACACCATTTCACCGTTTGTACCGATATCAATCAAGAGCGATATTGGCGCATCAGCATTACCCATGCCAGTAAACAAGGTTCCTGAAACGATATCACCGCCCACATAACTAGCCACTGACGGATAGCTAAATACCAGAGCGTCAGGGTTCACTCTCAGCCCTACTTCCTGAGCCTTAACAACGGGAAAGAAGTTAGCGGTCGGAATATATGGCTCCAGACGGATGAACTTGGGGTTAATCCCCAGGAACAAGTGCGCCATGGTTGTGTTACCGGCTGTCATGATTACGCGGATATCCGATTCTTTAATCTGCCTTTGTTTCACCAGTAAGTCCATGATTAATGTGTTTATGGTATCAATGATACACTGATGAATGGTCTTCAAGCCGTCAGTTTCATCAACGGCATATACAATGCGACTAATGACATCATCGCCAAAACGAGCCTGACGGTTATGCGTTCCTGCAGTATCAATAACTCTACCTTTTTCCAGGTCAAGGAGGTAGGCTACTACGGTAGTAGTGCCAATATCGACAGCTAAACCGTATAGAGGCTGATGGCCATGGCCTGGCTCAACAGCAATTACTTCAGCCTTACCACCAACCTCAGATAGCAGTACAGTCACTTTAAAATGTGCAGCCCTGAGGATTTCTCCCAAATTACGAATGATCGCGAGGGAAATATTGATGTCCGTACACTTCGTTTCTTTCTTAAGAGCCAAAGTCAACCGATTAAGGTCATCACGGTTGTCCTGCAGATTAGCCACAGGCAAAGTCAGCCTGATACGCCGACAGAGTGGATTAAGCGGATAACCGTTAAGCGGGCTTTCCTGTTTTTCCAGAAACAGCTCTTTAAGCTGCCATACGTGCAGTAAATAGTTGCTCAAAGCTTCTGACATACCACTGTTTACCTGATGGTGATCAACCAGCACCTGATGTTTGCTCATGGCCGAGGTTTTAGGTATCTCTACCACTAAATCCTCATCTTGAACTAATGTCTGGCACGCTAAATTGAATCCCTTCTCAGCAAGCCTTGCTGCCAAATGGCTGTCTCGTCTAGCCTTTGCAGCACCGCTCTTAATGTGAACAGCGCATTTACCGCATGTACCGTCACCACCGCAAGGGGCTTTTATCTCAATATCAGCTTTACCTGCGGCAGTAAGTAAATCAGTTCCTGGATCTACCTCAACTTTGACTCCTGCGGGAAGAAATGTTACGAACCGTTTGTTCATGCTGAATTACCCTCCTGATTCGTTGAGCAAGGCTGTCAATTCTTATTTCAAATAACAAGTTCTAGACAATAATTATTTCATGAGGTGCGGGTAACGAGCTTTAGCAAAAGCCGGAATACCAGCAGCTTCCTGCGGTCCAACAACAACTTCGTAACCGGATTTTTCTTTCAGTTTGCCGCTGATAATGGCAACATAACCAGGGATAACGATGGTGTTGTGGTTAACTTTGTCCATAATACCGATGTTCTTAACAAACTCGGCGATAGGCTCAGCAACGAATTTACCTGCGGCCCAAGCAGTAAGAACCGATGCGCCGTCGGTGTCAACAGCCACGATATAGCCAGGGATTTTGCTGGCTACAACTTCGCCTTCAACAGCAAAGTAAGTAAGAGCAAAGTTTGTACAAACGTATACAGGAGAATCCGGGCCAACAGCACCAATCTCATATACATTTTTAGATTCAACAGTCATCGGTTTTTGTGGGTCGGTATAGATGTTCATGCGCCATGCCATAAGAGGCAGCAATAGGGGCTTCTCATCAACCTTCATGCAAACGATGCTGGCATATTTAGCAACATATGTAGCAGCTTCAACGATCTCCTCTTTCGCATCAGTTGCTATTGTGCAAGCAAGCATAGGATAGCCGAATGGACGGAATTTTTTCTTGATTGCCAGACGACGGGCATTCACCATTTCAGCTAAGGTTTTAGCCTGTTGGGTATTGCCGAAGTCGATAACAAGTTCTTTATATTGAGCAGCCACTTTTTCTACTAAAGCAGCAGTGTCATCAAGTCCATTACCTTTTACTACTACTGGGCAGTTATTAGCTTTTGCAAGAGCTACAACCTTTTCCCAGTTTTCAGCAGTTGCAGCATGCAGCAGCGGCTTCTTGGCAGCTACAGCAGGAACAGCAGCTTCCAAACCAGCAACATCTGCAGCTAGCAAGAGGGCAAAGTTAGCTTTAGCAGCTACAGCCTCAACAGCAGCCTTAAAGGTAGCAGCATCGCCAGATGCGTTAACAATTGCAACCATATCAATTGCGATTTTTTGACCAACACGATCCATTACCAGACCATTTACTTTTTCAATCTTAGCATCTAATTCAGCGCCAGACAGAGTGTCTGGAATTTGAATAGCAATAGCTGTCGGATGATAGAAGGTTTTGTCATGACGGAAGAGGACGGTTTCGTCACCCATTACGATTTCTTGTTCGCCTACGCCTACTTTTACAGTACGTACAGGCGGTGCAGTTGCTGCTCCGAGGTTTTCTTTCGCTGCCTCAGTTGCATGTGGGCACATGTCGAGAGATGCTTTACCATTGGCCATTGCCATTGCAAAAGCCAAGCAGGTAGGTGAACCACAGTCTTTACAGTTTGTTTTAGGTAGTTGTTTGAAAATGTCCAAACCTGTTAATGCCATTTTCTCTTCTCCTTTCGAATATAAGCACTTCAAATAATATGAGAACCGGGACACATCCGAACCTTACAAAATTACAGTCCCAAGATGTGTCCCGAATTCATCCTTAAATTAAGTAACTGGGCTTAATTACATCATTGGATCCATTGCGAGAGCAGGATGTTGTTTCTCCTCAAGGAACGGTAGAATTGCTTCTTCATCGGTGCCAACAGTTTCGTCGGCAATTTTATCAACGAAGTCAGCGCCAAGGCCTGCAGCTACAGCAGCGTCTATCAGATCTTGACCCAAGAATTCTTTGAGTTCTTTCGGCATCCAGACAACACGTCCGAGACCACCGTCTGCTGGAATAAACTTAGCGCTGCAGAGGTAACGACGGCCCAATCCCATGAAACCAGGGGTTTGAACACCACCGCCGCAAGTACCGGCCAAACCGGAGAAGGTCATACCGCAAGGGGTATCGCCAGTATGTTCACGCGTGGTGACCATGACACCATTACACAGCGGTAGTATCGCCATAATAGCTTCGAAACATCCGCAGGAAGTCATCGGATCTTCCATCATGGTATAAAAATTAACCTTTTCTATCGTCCGGTTGGAGCCTGTATAGAAGAAATCATTAAGGTTTTGCCATTGACCTTTTACAGGATCTATGCATTCGCCTTTTAAAACCGGCTGATTGGGGCCGGTTGGGGTAATTTCATTGGAGGCTTTGGCATCCAGCCAGCTAACAGCACCGCACAAGCCTACGTGCTCTGGCGTTACAATACACACATGGTTAGGTGCAAAGGACTGGCAGAGTGTGCATGTGTACCAGGTTTCGACTGCTTCGTCAGTGAGGCCTTTGAGACGGGCGTCACGGGCAGAGTATTTGGCCATTGCCAGTTTGATTTTTTCTTCAATGATGTCTTTATCGGTGACAAGAGTGACTTGTACACGGTCAATAATAGCCGGATAGTCAGATTTGAATTTGGCAATAAGAATCTCGCCAATGTCTTTAATTTTGAAGCCTAGCTCTTTAGCATTTTTGCCAATACGCACCCACATCATATTACGCTGGGCTACGTGCCACAGACCTTCACCATAGTTAACGAAGTAGTGGATACGGCGCTCAAGCACGCCTTCGAAGTCTTCTTGCATCTTACGGCCATAGACATCAATCATGATGCCAAGCGGGAAGACGCTGCCTTCTGGCATTTCATCAATTTCTGGTCCAATAACTTCGATTTTGCCGTCTTCAACCTCATCGGCTTCACACATACGGACAAGCTCGAAGCTGGTGGAACGACCGCCGCCGAACTCAACGTGTGCATCTTTTTTACGGATGGTTTCGCCTTCGAAAGCAGGTCCAATCGTGATAGGTACAGGGATATCAACGATCTTGATTTTAATGCCGCGCATCTCAAGACCAAGTTTGCCGATTTTTTCATAATCTGGTTCAGATTGATACCAGTCAGGAATTTCCTCGGCTACCGGCTGATCGGTAACAATTGGGAAGCCCATGAAGATGGCACCAAATTCAGCCGCAAATTTAACTATGTCATTAGGTCCAAGCTGAATGACAAACGCAAGAACGCGTTTGGCTTGATATTCAATCGCACGCTGACGTTGACCGGCCGGGATACCACCGAAGGCAAGACCGGCACGGAAAGCAAAGTTAACAGCATGGATAACCTGCGTGAAGTTACCAACAGGGAAGGTAATGAAGTCAGCACCGATTTTAACATTTTCTTCAATACATTGCTCAATGACTTCATTGGCCAAGAAGATCATGATGCCTTTGGACTGGAGGTCTTTTACCAGTTTGGCAGTTGACTTGCTGTCTTTACCCTTACCAACGATAACGGCAACACCTGGGATGGTTTGGTCAACCAAGGGCACGCCGAACTTACGGAGAATAGGGTCAGAGATGAAGCCGCAATACGGGTATTTATCAGGTTTTGCACCTTTAAGGTAGCGCAAAGCTTCAATAACTTCTGCAGCATAAAGGGTTGCTTCACCGTTCAGTTTAGCGTTTTCGAAATTCAGTTCTTCCCGGATGTTAGTAGTACGAACCCGGTTAAGAATAGGAGCAAGATCACCAATAGTATTTACTTCTTCACCGCTAAGGGCAGTAATTACCGGCAGTCTGTAGGCAGTATCGGGATATTTAACTGGGCAGTCAGCACCGTATTCCTTAATGGCTTTTGCCAGAAGAATTTCCGCGTAGCTGGTAGCTGTAACAGCACCTTCGTAGGCGCCTTTAAAAAGCTCCATTGACATATTATTTTTCGTCCTCCTTCATAGAGTCAATTTCTCAATATATAAGAGTAGCTATTTGCGATTGATCTAAAGACTTTCTATTAGTTAGCTTCTTTAGCGTCGTTAGCTTTTTTGCGCATTGCGTTCTTCCAGTTACGTTCTTCCAGGATCTCAACCATTCTTTCAGATGCTTTCACTGGATCAGTTTCCCAGAAGAAGAAGCCGCCAAATACGTCTTCAGCAATTTTGGTAACTACATCATTAACAAGTTGGCTGCCGACAGTCGGAGCAATTACACCAACATGGGTCGGGTTACCATAAGCTACGTTCCAGGAACCGATCGCAACTGCCTTTTCAGACATTGCTTCTGGTGCACTAACAACGTATGGAACTTGCGCGTAATCTACGCCCATTTCCGTAGCTAGAGCTGTTGCTAGGTCTTGGCAACGGCTATTGTCAACGCAAGAACCCATATGGAACATCAATGGCAGTTCTTCAGTTAAGCCAGCAACGGCATTCAGACGAGCATAGAACTTCTTCAGACCTTCTCCAGCATATTCTTTAACAGCATCGCCGTTCATCATACCCGCCAAAGCGTGAGCCTGAGCTGAGCAGCCAGTAGCTATAAGAAGAACATCGTTTTTAGCCAATTCTTTAGCTATGGTAGTATGATTGTGGTCATGGGTCCCTTTAAGGTTGTTACAACCGATAAGTGCTGCAACACCTTTAATTTCTCCGGCCTCAATCGCATCAACAATAACTCTGATTGGATTTTCCGGATTAACTTTGGCGAAGATGTTGTACATAGCTTCTAATGTGAAACCGGCAACAACTTTGTTTCTAATATTAGGAATGCAAACTTTAGCTTTATCACGATTCTTATATGCATCAATAGCCAAACGGATAATTTCTTTAGCACTGTCAACAGCATGGTGCTCATCAAATGCGAAATGGTATGATCCAGGAATCTTCATGATTGGCATTGTAGTAACAATCTTAGTGTGAAAGCATTCAGCTGCAGAGCGTAAGGTCGGCATGATACACTGAACGTCAACAACCATTGCGTCCATAGCGCCGGTCATAATAGCAAGTTCTTGGGTAGCAAAGTTAGTAGCGATAGCAACGCCTTCACGAGTCAGAACCTCGTTACCAGTGCAGCAGATACCAACAAGATTAATGCCTGTAGCACCAGCAGCTTTAGCTTCATCCTGCAACTCTTTAGCAGCTTTAACAACCATTTGGGAAAGAAGTGGATTATGTCCATGGAGAGCGATGTTAACTTTATCTTCCTTAATGGCTCCAAGGTTAGCTTCGGTTACTACAGGAACGCCAGTACCGAAGAGAATATCTGATAAGTCAGTTGCAAGATGCTGACCGTCGATATCGCACAGAGCAGCTTTCAGACCACCAAAGATAATGTTAACAGGGTCAGAGTCAACACCTATATGAGTTTGATGAAGTAATTTTGCAAGGCTTAAGTTAATACCAGAAGGCATTATTGCGGTTTTACGCCAAATGTTAAGTCTTTCTTCATTTGTATAAGCGTTAATCCAGGTAAGTTCTTTAGTTTCATCAACACGGCCAAATTCAGCAAGAGCTGCAGTAGCTACATCTTTACAGATAGCCATTACTTCGCGGCCTTCGGTTTCAATACCGATTTTTTTCGCAACCTTTACGAGTTTATCGGCATCAGTGACTTTATAGTCATGCACTCTACCTTCGGCAACACTTAGAAGAACTTCTGCAATTTCACGTCCATGGTCTGAGTGGGCAGCAGCGCCGCCTGCAATGTAACGAACGGTATTTCTAGCAACGATGGTGTAGTCAGCGGCACCACAAATACCTTTATTACCACCAGGCTTTTTGGGCAGAATACGGCAAGGGCCTTGCAGGCAGATACGGCAGCAAATACCAGTGTTGCCGAAGGTACAACGTGGCTCTTGGGCTTTGGCGCGGTCAAATGTTGTCAGGAAACCAATTTCTTTGGCTCTATCCAGCATTTGAATCGCAGCCATGTCGATTGTTTTGTGTTCGGACATTCTTCTTTTCCTCCCTATGTTCATCATAGTTGTTTTTCAGGTGAATTCGCTTACAAGGAGCTTAGCTACTCAGGGTCATTGGGGATTATGAGGATTTTTTCACAAACTCTATCTACAGGTATTCGCCCTTAGGTGGGCGAATACCTGCAAGGATTATGAAAAATTTTCAATATATTAATAATTTTTACTGAATTAGAACAAGCCAACAATTTTACCGGAATTGTCGATATCCATTCTTTCAGCGGCAGGAGCCTTCGGCAGGCCAGGCATGGTCATGATTTCGCCAGTGATAGCCACCAGGAAGCCAGCGCCAGCTGCAACACGCAGTTCACGAACAGTGATCTTAAAGCCAGTTGGGCGACCTAATTTAGCCATGTCATCGCTCAGGGAGTACTGAGTTTTGGCCATGCAAATCGGAGTTTTGTCATAACCAAGGTTAGTCAGCTCTTGAATGGTCTTTTCAACAGCAGGAGTATAGTTTACGCCATCAGCGCCATAGATCTCTGTGGCGATAGCGTTAATTTTGTCTTTAATAGGAGCCTTTTCATCATAGATGAATTTGAAGTTGCTCGGTTTTTCACAAGCTGCCAAAACTTTGTCAGCAAGCACTAGGCCGCCTTCGCCGCCTTTAGCCCAAACTTCAGACAATGCAACTTCTGCACCCATAGCATTGCATTTTTCTTCAACGAACTTGAGTTCGTTAGCAGTATCAGTCGGGAATGCATTGATCGCAACAACAGCAGGCAGACCGTATTTTTGCATATTCTCAATATGTTTAGTAAGGTTAGCAAGACCTTTTTCAAGGGCAGCCATGTTCTCACCAACAAGCTCGGTCTTAGGTACACCACCATGCATTTTGAGAGCACGGACTGTAGCAACGATAACAACTGCTGCAGGCTTGAATCCAGCAAAACGGCATTTGATATCAAGGAATTTCTCAGCGCCAAGATCAGCACCGAAACCAGCTTCTGTTACAACAACATCAGCAAGTTTCATAGCATATTTGGTAGCAGATACGCTGTTGCAGCCATGAGCAATGTTAGCGAATGGGCCGCCGTGTACGAAGGCCGGAGTGTTTTCGAGGGTTTGAACAAGGTTAGGTTTAATGGCATCTTTGAAGAGCAGGGTTAACGCGCCGGTTACTTTTAGATCGTTCGGAGTTACCGGTTTGCCGTCCATGGTATAGGCAACGATAATTTTGCCAATACGCTCTTTCATATCGTCAAGGTCTTTAGCCAGACAGAGAATTGCCATCATTTCAGAAGCAACGGTAATATCGAAGCCGTTTTCACGCGGTACGCCATTGGCTTTGCCGCCAAGGCCGCAAACGATGAAACGGAGCGCGCGCTCGTTAAGGTCAAGCACCCGGCGCCAAGTTACACGGCGAGGGTCGATACCAAGAGCATTGCCATGATGAAGGTGATTGTCAATGATTGCTGCAAGGAGGTTATGAGCAGTGGTAATAGCATGAAAGTCACCAGTGAAGTGAAGGTTGATGTCCTCCATTGGAACTACTTGGGCATAGCCGCCGCCAGCAGCGCCGCCTTTAACGCCAAAGCAAGGTCCAAGGGATGGTTCGCGTAAAGCGATAACTACTTTTTTACCTTTTTTCCGTAGAGCATCACCCAAGCCAACTGTAGTAGTAGTTTTACCTTCGCCCGCCGGAGTCGGATTAATGGCGGTTACCAGGATTAACTTAGCATCTGGGCGGGTTTTGATGCGTTCCCAGGTTTTAAGGGAAACTTTTGCTTTGTAGCTACCATAGAGTTCAAGTTCCTCTGCAGGGATTTCTAGTTCTTTCGCTACATCAACAATTAGAGACATCTTCGCCTCTTGGGCGATTTCAACATCACTTTTAAAAGACATTTCGACTTTACCTCCTAATATTTTGTGGGACTTTTCCCTCTAAAACCTAGGGCTTGGAGAACCTAGGGCTTGGAGTTTGCGGATATCCGCGTATAGATTTCCTCCATAGTCACTTTGAAGGCTCCGGTAAGTATGTCTGCCTCGTTTCCGAGAGCGACATCCAGCAGATCGTCATCAAAACGAATGACGCCTAACAGTTCTTGAGCTGTAAACTGTTCCTGGATGAACGCTTCTTCTTTAGGAGAGCGTATTTTATTAGCAATGACTTTTGCAACTTCGATGCCCAAATCTTTAGCCAGCTGCATTACCACTCTTGCGGTCTGAACGCTAGTCTTGCTCGGTTCGGTAACCACAATCATCAGGTCTACACCTTTTGATGTGCCGCGAGTCAAATGTTCAATTCCTGCTCCCATATCAAGAATGACCACGTCATCTTTATCAAGGATCAAGGAGTCAACAACGGAGAACAGAAACGCGTTTTCGCGGCAATAACAGGCTGATCCGCCTGGTTTGACTGCACCCATTCTTAAAAATCTGATGTTACCCACGCTAATGGAATACTCGTCTAATATGTCATCGACATCAGGATTAAGACTATAGAACAGGCCGCCACCGGCGCTTTTCTTCTTAATCACTTCCTCCATGTCAATTAGCGGAATTACTTTAGCCAAGATATCATCAG
This sequence comes from Sporomusa malonica, assembly GCF_900176355.1. GTDB lineage: Bacteria > Bacillota > Negativicutes > Sporomusales > Sporomusaceae > Sporomusa > Sporomusa malonica. The sequence goes on from NZ_FWXI01000010.1 coordinate 172,053, forward strand.
GAATTCCTAAGGCAAGACCCAAACTTGCATCAGGATCAGCATCTACTGCGTAAACACGGCGGCCCTCACGGGCAAATAATTTGGCTAAACTGGCAGAGACAGACGTTTTACCGACGCCGCCTTTGCCGGAGACTGCAATTTTCACCATTTCACCTCCTTTAATAACATATCATTTATATCAAATGAAGTTATTCGCAAAAAATTTATATACGTAATATAAACGAAGACCTAATTTAGTGTCCGAGCCGTCTTACTGAGTAAACTCGCACCAGCAGCAGCAGCTACTACCAAATCCTCAGTAGGCAGGTAATATTGTGCCATAGCATCAAATAACGCCGTAGCATTAGCAGGAAACTCGTCGTCCCCTTCCCAGATAACGTAAGTTACCGGGACCTGAGGCAAGATATCCAGCGTGACAGCAGCATCGCCAAATTTGGCAATTCGACCACTTAGTTTTTCACCTGCTTGGGTTAAAAGACCTGCTTTTTTACCAAACACATATTTAAAACCGCCAAGAACTCGGCCATTAAAGGGCTCCAGGTAAATCATACCACCTGGTATCTCTTTAAAGGATATCAATTGTCCTGACAGAGGCTGTCCGCCTGCTGTAAGCAAATAATGCAGCAGAACAACTTTTGCAGCAATAGGAACTGGGTCCTGATGCTCAGCAAAGTTTACTTCCCCTTCTGGGTAACTTACAGTATAGACTTCATTTATATATTTGAGGGTAAATAAACGTTTGTCGCTATCAAATCCAGCACCACTGTTTGCAGCCATTTCTTCCGGATTCTTAGCCGCAAGTTCCACACAAGCTTTTTCATACGCCAGCTGATAGCCGTTCTGCAGATGCTGTGGAATAATGTTACCACTTTGCATTAGATATGCCTCCTAGTGCAATAAAGCGTGAATTACGGAGTACTAAATATTTAAACCAGTCCGTTTTGCATTTCGCAGGCCTGGATGGTCTGTTTGCAAAGGACTACGGTAGTTACGGAGCCGACGCCACCAGGAACTGGAGTAATTTTGTCGACAATTGACTCAACTTCAGCATAATCGACATCACCGCAGTATTTGCCGGGGTTGTCAGGATCTTCATTGATACCCACATCAATTACTACTTGGCCTGGTTTAACAAAATTTGCTTTAACCATCTTAGCCCGGCCGACTGCAGCAATGAGAACATCGGCATCAGCACAGACTGCCGGAAGATCGTCTGTCCGTGAATGACAGATAGTCACCGTAGCGTGTTCTCTTAACAGCAACATGGCAACAGGTTTGCCAACTACTTGCGAGCGCCCCAGCACAACTGCTTTCTTGCCTTTTAATGGAATATTATAGAATTTGAGAATGTCCATGCAGGCAGTAGGTGTACAAGGTGGGAAGCCGGTAGGATCATCAGTATATACTTTGGCAGCACTACCGATGGTCATGCAGTCTACGTCTTTCTCTACTGGGATCAAGTTCCGGATTTTCTTTTCATCTAACTGTTTAGGCAGTGGAGCAAACATTAAGATACCATTAATCTCTTTATTGGCACCAACATCGGTTACAGCTTGTTCAAAAGCAGCCTGGTCTATATCGGCAGGATACTCGAAAACTTGATAAGCCATTCCGATGGACTCACAGGTTTTTTTTGCGCCGCCTTCATAAAAAAGGTCATCAGGGCGAGCTCCAACTCGAATAATTCCTAATTTCGGGGTAAATCCTTTGGCTTTAATTGCCGTTACCTTTTGAGAGAGTTCCTCCTTCATGGCATCAGCAACAGCTTTACCGGCTAATCTTTCGGCCATTATCCAGATCCCTCCTATTTTTTTATTTTACTTAAAACTAGTTCCAGGGTAGCATCGGCAATCTTAGAACCTTCAGCCAATAGTTGTTCCATTTCCGCCCGATTTTTGCTGACATACTCCTGATCCTTAATGGTATTAAGATTAATTACAACATTCAGCATTCCACTGATGAGCGCGGATTTCAAGAATACTACCCCACAACCCACATCAGAAATCGCTAAATTAGTGCCGATCTGACCCATACGTTCGTGAAGTTTAATACCCTCAAAACATTTACGCATAATTTCCATGGGACCTTCACAGGCATCCTTAGAGCATTTCTCCATAACTTGTTCTTTATAAGCGATCTGCTCTGGGGTGTCTTTAGGCAAGCCATATGCCTTTGAAAGAGGTTCGAAAACTGCAGCATCCTCATCCACAAGTTTTTTCAACTCGTCGATTACCTTGTCGCCTTTGATAATCAGCTCTTTAACTTCATCTTCCACTTCAGCATATTTCTTTTTGCCCACAGTCAAGTTCCCGACCATGTTGGACAGCGCCATCCCGATAGCACCGCCCAGGGCTGCTGCGCCGCCGCCGCCTGGTACAGGAGCCTTAGAAGCAAGTACTTCCAAAAAATCTGAACAGGACTGATTCAGCATACTCATAATGTTTTATCCTCCCATCTGCTTCCTTTTATTTAACATACAAATTAGTTGCAAAATAACACGCCATATCGCAAAGATAAAACTAGTTTGTTATTTCACATACATTCCAATGAAAAAAATTCGCTTTATATTCTGAAATTCCTGCTAGATTTTAATTATTCAAAAAAAATATTATTGTCATATTATGTCGAATAATTACTTAATAAACAATATAAACCTCCCTGTCGAAATGATATGCTCCCCAATAGGTAGACAGGAGAAATAATAAAACCTGTTACCGAAAGGGGAGTATTTTCATGCCTAAAAAGAGTCGATATAGCAGTGCAGAAAAGTTGGCAATTATCCATGAGTTTGAGCAAGGAGAATCAAGCCAGCGATCTGTTGCCGATAAATATAACGTTGATAGTACAACCATAAAGCGATGGATACATCGTCTGAAACATCATGGAATAGAAGGTCTAGAAGATAGATCCCAGAATCAGAGTTACTCAGTTGAATTGAAACTTTCCGCAGTTCATGAATTTCTTTCTGGAGAATCGTCTCAGAAAGAAATCATAGAAAAGTATAAAATATTGAGTTG
>NZ_FWXI01000030.1 GCF_900176355.1 Sporomusa malonica
TCTCGGTCATGCAACCGAGATACCACATTCGGTATTAGCACCACTTTCGCGGTGTTGTCCCCATTTTAGAGGCAGGTTGTCTACGCGTTACTCACCCGTTCGCCACTAAGTATCCATAAATGAATACTCCGTTCGACTTGCATGTGTTAGGCACGCCGCCAGCGTTCGTCCTGAGCCAGGATCAAACTCTCCAATAAAGTTATATTTATTGGAGCCATTTAATGGCTCAATATAAATCAAAATTTGTTTTTGGTTTGTGTCTTGCGACACGCACGCACATCTGGCATTTTTATGATGCATTACTTTACATTGTTCAGTTTTCAGGGAACGACGTGCATGGATGCACTAGTGTCACGGACGTATCATGGATGATACGCTTTGTCCGGGACCGATTGTTGTCGTTTTGCACTGCTGCTGAATTCGACAGCTTTTATATATTAGCACGTCTATCTCACTGTGTCAATATCTTTTTTCTCGAATTCTTATTCCTATATAACCGGTATATATCGATTGCTTGGAATATTTTGTCGCAGCGATTAGCGACTTTCTTATAGTATCACATACTTTGACACTATGTCAACAAACATATTCTTTGTAATTATTAGGATAGTATACCCCCAGGCAGCACAGAAATGTGCACCTGGAGGTACCTATTATTGTTTCACAACAACTACTATCGGGTTCCGATAATCTCGCCTTCACTGATAGCGGCTTGTGCAGCAGCTAACCGGGCTATTGGCACTCGGTAAGGGGAACAGCTAACAAAATTAAGACCTATTTGGTGACAGAATGCAACCGAAGACGGTTCACCGCCATGCTCACCACAAATTCCGATCTCTAGAGCAGGCTTGGTTTGCCGCCCGCGTTGTACAGCCATCTCCATTAATGCGCCAACACCTTTGCGATCAAGAACAATAAATGGGTTCTCTTTTAAAATCTTTCGCTCCAGGTAATGTGGCAGGAACTTTCCTTCTGCATCATCCCGGCTAAATCCTAACGTGGTTTGAGTCAGGTCGTTTGTACCAAAGCTAAAGAAATCACAGAATTCTGCCAGCTCGTTTGCAACAACACAAGCTCGCGGCATTTCAATCATGGTACCTATCGCATAATGGAATTTTACATTAAACCCTGTCATGGTGCTCTCCGCGATAGCATCAATTTTCTGCTTGAAGAATTTCATTTCGTTTACATCGATTGTTAGTGGAATTTCGACCTCTGGTAAAACTTTGAAGCCTTCTTGCGTCAGTCTTGCTGTCGCGTTAAAGATCGCTTGCATCTGCATTTCATAAACCTCTGGGAAAGTTATTCCCAGACGGCAGCCGCGATGCCCCAGCATTGGATTAAATTCGTGCAGGTTTCGCACCTTTTTCAATAGCTGTAATTTTTCTTCCAGCAGGGCGCTATCCTTCCCAGTTACTCTAAGCTCAGTAGTTTCAATCAAAAGCTCCTCAAGACTTGGAAGGAATTCATGAAGAGGCGGATCCAACAGACGAATGGTCACGGGATACCCTTCCATGGCTTTCAATATGCCGTAGAAGTCACCTTCTTGCATAGGTAAAAGATGAGATAACGCTTCTTGTCTAGCTTCTAATGTTTCAGCTAAGATCATTTGCTGTACAAAAGGCAATCGATCTTGTCCCATAAACATATGCTCTGTTCTGACCAGACCAATACCTGTAGCACCAAACTCCCTTGCCTTTTGAGCATCTTCGGGCGTATCAGCATTAGCACGTATTCCAAGGGTTTTTACCTCATCGGCCCAGCTTAACAAGGTTGTGTACTCAGACGAAATTTCCGGATCTTTCATCGGTACTTGACCTAAGATCACGCGCCCTGTAGCACCGTCAATCGATACAAGTTCACCTTGCTTAACAATCACCGAACCCACACTAAACTCTTGTTTGATATAATCGATTCTAATGGCTTCACAGCCACAGACGCATGGCTTACCCATACCACGGGCCACTACAGCAGCATGGCTAGTCATCCCGCCCCGGCTTGTCAAAATACCCTGAGCGGCAACGATACCGTGAATGTCATCAGGAGTAGTCTCTGTGCGCACTAGCAATACTTTTTTACCAGCCTTGGCTAAATGCTCCGCCTCGTCAGAATCAAATACAACCTGCCCTGAGGCTGCACCTGGCGATGCTGGCAACCCTTGGGCAATTACATTAAGTTTAGCCTCGCTGTCAATCTGCCTGTGAAGCAATTGATCAAGCTGGCCGGGATCTATCAGTAGCAGCGCCTGCGATTTTGTTATTAGTCCTTCTTGAGCTAGCTCATACGCAACCCGAACACTGGCTTGGGCCGTCCGTTTGCCATTACGAGTCTGGAGTATATATAGACGCCCGCGCTCAATGGTAAATTCAATATCCTGCATATTTTTGTAGTGGTTCTCTAACAGCCGGGCAGTTCGGACAAACTCATTGTACAGCTCAGGCATCTCATCTTTTAGCTGAGCAATCGGTCTCGGAGTACGGATACCGGCAACAACGTCCTCACCTTGAGCATTGGTCAAAAACTCGCCATATAATACGTTCTCTCCAGTCGAGGGGTTGCGGGTAAAGGCTACGCCGGTCCCTGAGTCGTTGCCCATATTACCGAATACCATGGACTGAATGTTCACTGCGGTTCCAAGATCATGGTCAATCTTATTAAGGTTACGATAGATGATGGCCCTGTCATTATTCCACGAGCGGAATACTGCTTCAATAGACAAAGTCAGTTGTTCAATTGGATCTTCCGGGAATGGGTGGCCGGTTCGATTTTGTACTAACTTTTTATAGCTATCAATAACCTTACGTAGTGATTCAGCAGTTAGCTCCTGATCGTATCTTACGCCTTGCGCTTCTTTTTGGTTATGCAGTAAATCTTCAAACTCATATTTAGGAATCTCCAGGACAACATCACTAAACATCTGAATAAACCGGCGATAGGCATCATACGCAAACCGTGGATTGTCGGTATTTTTTGCAACTGATTGAACAGTCTCTTCATTAAGTCCCAGGTTCAAGATGGTATCCATCATGCCTGGCATGGAGAACATCGCACCTGATCGTACCGATACCAAGAGGGGATTGGCAAGGTCGCCAAATTTTTTGCCTGCCTGTTCCTCAACAACGGCTAAATTCCGTTTTACTTCATCCATCAGGTTCTCAGGCAGCCTGCGGTCTAAGCGGTAATACTCGGTACATGCTTCAGTGGTGATGGTCATTCCTGGCGGTACAGGCAAACCAATATTGGTCATTTCAGCCAAATTGGCACCTTTACCTCCCAACAAGGCCTTCATCTCAGCCCGGCCTTCTTTAAATAGATAAACAAATTTAGACATGTATACCTACCCCTTTCCGATAAATATTAAGTACATTAGCTGCCGTCTCTTCTATAGATTTGTTTGTCACATCGATAACAGTGCAGCCAATTTTACGCATGATCGACCAAGCATATTCGTATTCTGTTAGGATTCTCTCCCTATTTGCATAATCAGTCTCTATTGATAAGCCCATAGATTTTAGCCGCTGTTTCCTTATTTCCTGTAAAGTATCAGGTTTAATTGTCAGTCCAATCACTTTGTTTACCGGTAAATTAAAAAGTTCGGATGGCAGCGGCACTTCAGCGACAAGCGGCACATTGGCGGCTTTGATGCCTTTATGGGCCAAGTACATGCATAGCGGTGTTTTGGAGGTACGTGATACCCCGATGATTACTAGGTTGGCTTTTTCCAGGCCTCGCGGGTCTTTACCGTCATCATATTTTACGGCAAATTCGATCGCTTCTACTTTAGCAAAATAGGCTTGGTCAACTTTTCTGATAAGGCCAGGCTCACGCCGCGGCACTAAGCCAGTCATGGTTTCTAAAACGCCGATAACCGGATTCATAATATCTACGGTTAGTATGCCAAGTTTGGCAGCTTCTGCTTGCAAACAAGTTATTAAATCCGCTCGAACTAGCGTATATACGACTACCGCACCAGCTTGTGCTGCTTCACTTAATGCGTCCTCTACGCCTTCAATTGAGCTAAGATGGGGCTTGCGATTAATCTCTATAAGAACGCCGTCGAATTGGCTAGCAGCCGCTCTTACTACAAGCTCACCAGTCTCGCCAATTGAGTCTGACAGAATATACACTGTTAGCACACTATTGCCTGCGTTGATAACCATCCCCCCCCTTCCAGATAACCAATACCCAAACGCTGTTAATTATTATACATAATTAAACAATAGAATATCTAACCCTTCTACCGATTTTTGCAACCCTCCTAATTTATTAATATAATATGCTAAATAGTTATTTTAAGACCATTAGTATAGCCTATTTATCTTTTTATTCAACACAATATCTTCATTTCCTCCTGATTAGAAAAAAAAACTATGGGTTCAGACTAACTGGCCGTCCATAGTTTTTTCATTTGGTTATTCCCATTCAATTTTGCTCCCTAGTTATAAACGATTATAGTTGCCCATAATTACTTGACTCTCGCCCTTTGTGTTTTCTTGAAACCGCCAGATATTACAACTGATTGTAATAGCTATTGAATACAAAAAAGCCACTCAACTAACCATGTTATCCGCATTATGTGCTTGAACTTTCTGTAAGTCCGCTGCTTACGCTACCGTTCTTGTTTGCCCCGTCCAACATTGTGCAAAGTAAACGTATTTCGAAACTGCTGTACCGCGCTTTGGCGTCGACGAGGTCGTTATTTTGGTATACCAGGAATTCGCCTATTCTTTATAAGCAAGAACCTCAGATTTCTGTAACAGACTCTAGCAAGAAAATACAATTCTAACAAACCAGCAGCTATTATAATATAAACAAGCCGTTGGAACGGTCAAAAAAGCATAAAGGAGAGATAAAATGAGTAAAGATGCATTGCAGGTTGTAGCCCTACATAGTGAAGGTGGCATCAATTGTTCACAAGCCATGCTTTCCGTTTATGGAAAATACTTTGGAATGCCTAAAGAATTGGCAATAAAAGTTGCAGCAGCTTTTGGCGGTGGGATGGGTGGTATGGGTAAAACCTGCGGAGCAGTAACAGGGGCTTTTCTGGTGTTGGGCCTAACGTACGAAATTGGTAATCCCCAATCGAGAAGTGAAATATATGGTCTTGTCAAGGAGTTCACCAAAAGATTTATCGATCTCCATGGCTCGATCTCCTGTACTGAGCTGCTAGGCTATGACATGAGCACCGAAGAAGGAATGAAGACTATCAAAGAAAAAGGGCTGACTAAGAATATTTGCCCTGGATTAGATCAGAGTGCGGCGGAAATTCTCGAAGAACTATTGGCAGGTAAATTGTAAAAAACCTTCGAGTAATAAGACCACAGATGCTTAATGTGCTTAGCTCTGACGGGTGTATTGCGCTCATGGTGAACATAGTCTAAATGCTCTTAATCAAACCTTCTACAAAATTGATTAAATAAATCAAAACAAGAAGCGTCGCCAGGGCAAAACAGCAGGCTGCGCTTCTTTTCTTCTAAACATTTGTTAATTATTTACCATTTATATTGTCCAGGAGAAATACCAAATTTCTTTTTAAAAGCTTTTTGAAAGTGACTTTGATCACAAAATCCTGTTTCAAGAGCAGCCTCTACCAACGGTTTACCGTAAGCTAACAAATCAGTAGCTTTTTTTAAACGGACTTGCAATTGATAGGTATGAGGCGGTACACCAATTTCTTTTGTAAATACATGGGCTAAATGAAATGCACTAAGCCCTGCAATGGAAGCTAACTGGTCCAGCGACACATTTTCATTGAAACAATCTTGCAGGTACTCACAAACGCGAGATACGGGAGTACGCTCATCACCCATAGTAACTGGTTTTATCCCTTCACAGGAATAATGAGTATATAGCTTTGCAAGAGTATCCAGCAAAAGACATTCTTTTTCCAGTCTTGACGCAGAACCTGCCAATAAGGTGTGTAAGCCGAGAATCTGTTGAGCTAGCATCTGGTTGTATATGACAGGTTGTTTAAGAGCCAATATATCGTGCTTTTGTCCACTTATTTCCTGCATCAGCGACCCGAGCAACACCGTATCGATTCGAATAGAGCGACTCGAATAAGTATAGCCGCTAGGCACACTACTGCTATGTGTTGTATCAGCATTTACAACAACAATACTACCAGGCGTTATATAATATTTCCCAAGCTTTGTCTCATGAAGACCAACCCCCGCCTCACCCACACTTAAACTAAACACACAGTGAATGTGACGCGGGACAGAACGAGCAACACTAGACGTTCTGTATAACTCCAGATCCGGTATATCTTTAATCCGAAAAAATTGAATTTTCTCTTTCAAACCAAATCCCCCCCTGCGTTAAATTACTACTCAGTTGTGAATTCACACAGCAAGAAAATACAATATAAAATTCATACTATCTATTACAATATAGCACATATTACTAAATAAGGGGTGAAAACATGCATACAGCAAACAAATGGAATATGGCTAACTTCCTGACTGCCTACCTGCTGTCGGCTTTTGGCTACGAATTTATTTTTTTTGGTATGACTCTCTATGTGTATGAAATGAGTCAGAGTGCTTTTAAAGTGGGAGTATTTGTTGCTTTAACTTTCTTACCACGGATTTTTGCTTCCTTTTATGGCATTATTGCCGATCAGTATAGTAGAAAAAAAGTCTTTGCCTGGGTAACTGCTATAACAGGATGTCTGGTTGCCCTAATGGTGTTGCATTCAGACATTGCCTGGATTTATCTGGTCTGGCTTTTGATTTCGGTATTTTTGACCTTTATATTCAATGTCAGAACAGCACTTATGACCGAAATCATGACACAAGATAACTATTTACATGGTAACTCGTTGGTATTAATCCTGCTTAATTCGGCTAAAGTGTGTGCCCCGCTGCTGGCAGGATTGGTTAGCACTACCTTGGGTGTAACATCACTATTTTACTGCACAAGCATTATCTATTTCATGGCGTCAGTATTTTGTACCCAAATTCGATTACCATCTGTAATTACAGCAACAAAAAATCAAAAAACAATAGCCGGTCTTAAAGAAGCCTTGCAATACATGAAAGGGAATCAGGATGTCAGATTTCTGCTTTCTGTAGGTGTTTTGTGGCGACTGTTTATTGGTTTACAGGTTTCACTGTTCGTGATTTATATTAAATCCTATCTTGCCCGAAGTGACACCGACTATGGATTGTTCATGACTGCCATTGGTGTGGGGAGTATTTTAGGAAGCCTGGTTGGTCCTTGGTTGGTTAAGCGTGTCCCGTATTCCTCATTAATTTTTTGGGGGTTGTCTCTTCACTACGCTTCTTTTATTCTGCTTGGCCTGTTACATGATTTTTACGCTGCATTGATTCTTGTTTTTCTTAGTTATATTGTATTTTATTCAACACTTGTAGGTCTTCATTCTTTAAGAGATAAGGCAACACTGATCCATATGCGTGGAAGAGTTTACGGTTCGGTTACCGCAATAATGACTCCTCCCGCGATTATTTCTATGTTAGCCGGAGGATATCTAGCAAATTTGTTCGGAGTAGAAAAGATCCTGATTGGAGCAGGCATAACAGCTCTAGTAAGCTTTCATTTACTGAATCTGTCCAAAAGTTTTTCCTCTAACAATGCCAACGAGTTTTCCAATGAGGCGTAATACAAGGATGTGCCAAAATGAATAAACCCTTTTTGTCCGGAGATGGCTTTGCGATAACTGCCGCCCTTATATGGGGAATAAACTATCCATTAGTGAAGTCAATTCTGCAATCTATTTCTGAAAACGAATTTATGCTCATTCGATTTATCGCCAGTACAACCTTGCTAATCAGTTACTTACTGATTAGTGGCGAAGGGATCGGGATTAGTAAAAACCATTATAGCCGCATACTGATGTTAGGGTTACTTGGTGTGGGTTTATATAATGTTCTCTGGACGTGTGGTATCCACCGGACTACTGCCGCCAACGCGGCACTCCTAATCTCCACATCGCCGATCTTTACCGGAATTTATGCAATTGCCATCAAACAGGAGAAAGTTAGTCGAAAAATATGGGCTGGAACCTTATTGGCTTTTGGGGGAATATATCTGATTATTAGCAATACCCCCGGAACAGAGTTTAGCTTTAATTCACGTGTATTTGTCGGCAACTTGCTGGTTTTAAGCGGTTCCTTATTGTTTGCTCTCTACGCAATTATTGCCAAACCATTACTCGAATATTATTCCCCGATAAAGCTTACAGCAGTGGCCATGCTGTGTGGACTTCCCATAATCCTCCTCTATACTATATATCAAAATCCGGAATTTTTATTATCTGCTATTTGCTATGCAACTTGGCTAAAACTATTATTTATAATCTTTTTAGGAACAATAGCCGCATACGTTTTTTGGTACAAAGGCGTTCAGCAAACAAGTCCGGTGAAGACTACAATCTATCATTATGTTGTTCCTATAACCAGCATGTTTTTAGGTGCCTTATTTTTAGAAGAACCAATTAATTTAAGTCAGCTTTTGGGATCACTTTTTGTATTTTTAGGACTAATTATTGCCAAAACAGATCTTATCAGTAGACTTAAACGCACTAGATACTGTTAATTACGGCTTAAAACACGTCAGCTACGCAAGAGATATGTAATACAACCTTACCTAACCCCAAAAACAAAAAGCCTGCAACCCCAGCAAAGTCAACACTTTGTAGGATTGCAGGCTTTTTGTTTTAGATTATTCCCATTCTATTGTAGAAGGTGGTTTGGAGGTAATATCGTAAACAATCCGGTTTACGCCTTTAACTTCATTAACAATGCGCCGCGAGATTGCGTCAAGCACCTCGTATGGCAAGCGTACCCAATCAGATGTCATTCCATCCTCGCTCTCAACAATTCTAAGACCAACTGTATATGCGTAGGTCCGCTCGTCACCCATAACGCCAACACTCTTCATTGCAGGAAGCACGGCAAATGACTGCCACACTTTACGGTACAAACCAGCACGTTTAATCTCTTGATACACAATAGAATCAGCTTCACGGAGAATTTCCAGACGTTCTTCGGTAATTTCGCCAATGATTCGTATTGCTAGGCCTGGACCAGGGAAAGGCTGACGATAAACAATATCCTCAGTCAGATCAATTTCCAGTCCTAAAGCACGAACTTCATCCTTAAATAAGTCTCTCAGCGGTTCGATCAGTTCAAACTTCATATCCTCAGGCAAACCGCCGACATTATGATGGCTCTTGATAACAGCAGCAGTAGCTGTACCACTTTCAATAACGTCAGGATACAGCGTCCCCTGTACCAGATAATCGATATCACCTAATTTATTGGCTTCGACTTCAAATACCCGAATAAACTCTTCGCCAATAATCTTACGTTTTTGTTCCGGTTCAGTAATGCCGTTCAGTCGGGACATAAAGCGGTCAACAGCATCGACATATACCAAATTCATTTTAAAGCCGTCCCGGAAGGTTTTAACAACCTGTTCAGCTTCGCCTTTGCGTAAAAAGCCATGATTAACAAATACACAGGTCAATTGATCGCCGATAGCCCGATGCACTAGTACAGCAGCAACCGATGAATCTACCCCGCCGCTTAACGCGCACAGTACGCGTTTATCCCCTACTTGCGCCTTAATCTTGGCAATGGCCTGGTCAACAAAAGAGCCCATGTTCCACTCGCCGGTACAACCGCAAATGTTGAATAAGAAATTCTTCAGCATCTGCATTCCTTCAGGGGTATGGACAACCTCAGGGTGAAACTGTACACCGTAAATACCCCGACTACTGTTTTCCATTGCAGCCACCGGCGTACTGTTGGTATGCGCCGTAATAGAAAAACCAGTTGGCGGTTCAGAAATATAGTCGCCATGGCTCATCCACACTTGAGTTTCGGCATTGACTTCGGTAAATACACCATCATTTTTATCCACATACAGACGTGTATTGCCATACTCACGCGAGGTAGCGTGCGCCACCTTACCGCCTAAGGTATGGGCTGTTAGCTGCATACCATAACAAATGCCAAGAACCGGCAGGTTAATCTCAAATACCAGCGGATCACATTTGGGTGCGCCGTCACCATACACACTGGACGGGCCGCCAGAAAAAACGATGCCCTTAGGCGCCATCTGGCGGATTTTATCAATACTAGTATTGAAAGGTACTATTTCGCAGTATACTCCGCATTCACGGATTCGTCTGGCAATTAGCTGGCTGTATTGGCCACCAAAATCCATGACTAAAATCATTTCTTGTTTAACTGTCGTCATCGTTTAGATATCCCCCTTTAATTAGCTCCATTGGATTAAGGTTTACTGTATACTGATCAGCACGCGCTCAATCAGTCCTAAGCCGTAGCCAGTTTGTAATAGGTTAGCAGAGCTACCTGACGCGTATACCATAGCTCCAGATCAGACAATTGTCGGCAATTTTAGTTATCGGCATATGTCTGAAACTTTATGCAATCTTCTTCTATTCGCTACATATCACCAAATTCCTGCCAAGTAAGGAAAATATGATCATAAAGTTAAATGAGATCGCATCACTATGTTCGCTGAAAACCGACCATCGGTCATTGCGAGCAGTAGCGTGGCAATCTCATACTTGTTCCAATAAAATTTTCTTAATGCCTCTGTATCCCTTTATCGCTATACTTTTCTAAAAGCTCACCCACAGTAACAAAGGTATATCCCTCGGCCTTAATCCGCTCAATTAGAATCGGTAACGCTTCGGCCGTTTGCACCGGAGTATCAGAAGCATGCATCAAAATAATAGCACCTGGTTTAATCCGCTTCATGACGCGTTCAACAATTACATCCCGCCCAGGGTTTTTCCAGTCCAGTGAATCTACATTCCAGATAATGGTTTTATATCCTAGCTCATCAGTGGCTTTTAACGACTTCTGGCTATAGTGGCCATTTGGCGGACGCAGGAGCCGCGGTTCCACACCGGTAACCTCTTTAATTTGTCCGTGGGCTTTGGTAATATCTTCTTTCACCCATTCAGGCGACATATCGCCATAATTTTCATGCCGATAACCATGACTTGCAATCTCATGGCCATCTTTTGCAATACGCTGAGCCACTTCGGGAAACTTCGTAGCCCATGGCCCCATAATAAAGAATGTCGACTTTATGTTGTTTTTCTGCAATGTATCTAATATTGACGGTGTAAATTTATTGCCCCACGAATGATCAAACGTAAGCGCTATCACCTTTTGATCAGTACGGGTCCCGGCAATAGCCATAGGTCCGCCGGAGATTATATCTGTCACTTGTACATACATAGCCGTTATCGCAAACAAGCCAATGATGCTGTAAAAAATATTCCGGTGATAAAACAGGCGGTGCAAATTAATAATCATAGGTCCCCCTCCTTCCGCAGATACAGTAGTATGTATGCGTCAGGAAGGGCGTTTATGCTATCTCGCTTGCCACTTTATATAGGGGTATTTCTCCAAAGCATAAATGATCATTTTATCTGACACCGTATAAGCCAGCCGCAAAGTAACAACAACAGTAGCTGCCGTTATCCACCAAATCCACTGACTATGTCTTATATCGCTAGGAATAAGTAACCCAGCTGCCAGCATGACAAAAATAAACATACTACTAAGTGGGATAGCTGTTTGGATAACACCAAAACCAAGCCGGGTGTAGATTAGCGTGTTGAAGGTCTGCTTTCTGGCAAGAAACAACTCTAAACAAGCATCAAACCGCTCATTTACCCACGCTTCTTCCTGACCAGTGATAATAATCTTACCGCCGGCAGGAACAAAGTTTTTGAGTGCCAATGCCATTGTGCCTTTGTCTGGTACCTCAACAGTTAAAGTAATTTGATCAATCCGGGGTAAAGTTTTAGCCAGACTAATCAGTTGCTCCAGACTTTCAACCGTTTGAGTTGGCCGTTGTTCAGCTTCCGTCTTCCCTAGGAGGTCGTCACTGGTTCCAACAACTGCATGCCAGAGAAACTCTCCGTCTTGGCTGAATATGTCCCATAGTTTGGTAAATAATTGTTCGTCAAGAGTACAAGCTGGTATGCGGCTTTGCTCAATGTGTTTGTATTCCAAACGTAATACCTCCATAGACTGAAAAGTTAACTTTCTTAATATATCAGTATATAAGAAAACCCCTTCACAGGGAAGGGGTTTGTCTTAATTATTAATTTATTGGGTTAGTAAGCGAGGGCTTACATCATGCCGCCCATACCGCCCATGCCACCCATACCACCCATGCCGCCCATTCCAGCAGCAGCGCCGCCGTCTTTTTCAGGCTTATCAGCAATAAGGGTTTCGGTGGTAAGAACCATAGCCGAGATACTAGCAGCGTTTTGCAGCGCCGAACGAGTAACTTTGGCTGGGTCAACAATACCAGCGGCGATCATATCAACATATTCTTCGCTCAGAGCGTTGAAGCCAATGCCCTTACCGGATTTCTTAACATTCTCTACAACAACCGAACCTTCTAAGCCGGCATTGTTAGCAATTTGACGTACCGGCTCTTCGATAGCGCGTCTAACGATTTCAACACCGGTTTTTTCGTCACCAACAAGTTTCAGGCTGTCTAAGCTAGTTTGAATGTCGATGAAAGTGGTTCCGCCGCCAGCAACAATGCCTTCTTCAACGGCAGCACGGGTTGCATTGAGAGCATCTTCAATGCGGAGTTTCTTCTCTTTCAGTTCAACTTCAGTAGCAGCACCTACCTGGATAACGGCTACGCCGCCAGCCAATTTAGCCAGACGCTCTTGCAGTTTTTCTTTATCGAAGTCAGATGTAGTTTCTTCGATTTGGGCGCGGATTTGATTAACGCGTTTTTTAATGTCTTCGGCCTGTCCGTTACCGTCAACAATAGTGGTTTCCTCTTTGGAAACACGGATTTGACGGGCACGACCAAGATCCTCAAGGGTTACGCTATCAAGCTTGCGGCCCAGCTCTTCAGTAATAACAGCACCACCGGTAACAATGGCGATATCTTCCATCATAGCTTTTCTGCGGTCGCCAAAGCCTGGAGCCTTAACAGCGACAGCGCGGAAAGTGCCGCGAAGTTTATTAACAACCAGCGTAGCCAGAGCTTCGCCTTCAACGTCTTCAGCGATGATTAAGAGTTCTTTGCCTTGTTGAACTACTTTTTCAAGTACTGGCAGCATATCGGCGATAGCACCAATCTTGCGGTCAGTTACTAAGATGTATGGATCGTTTAAAACGGCTTCCATTTTGTCCGGGTCAGTAATCATGTAAGGGGAGATATAACCGCGGTCAAACTGCATGCCTTCAACAACTTCAAGGTCGGTGCCCATGGTTTTGGACTCTTCAACAGTGATAACACCGTCTTTGCCGACTTTTTCCATAGCTTCAGCAATCAATGAGCCGATTTCTTCGTCGCCAGCAGAAATCGAAGCTACTTGAGCAATAGCGTCTTTGGTTTCGACTTTCTTGGCGCTCTTTTTGATTTCATCAACAAGCACGTTTACCGCCTGTTGAATGCCTTTTTTCAGAATCATAGGATTAGCGCCGGCAGCAACGTTCTTCATGCCTTCGCGAATCATGGCTTGTGCTAAGAGAGTAGCAGTAGTAGTACCGTCGCCGGCTACGTCATTGGTTTTGGTAGCAACTTCTTTAACAAGCTGGGCACCCATATTTTCAAACGGATCTTCCAGATCAATATCGCGGGCGATGGTTACGCCGTCATTGGTAATGGCTGGAGCGCCGAATTTCTTATCAAGAACTACGTTACGGCCTTTAGGTCCTAAAGTAACTTTAACAGCGTTAGCCAGAGCATTTACGCCTCTCTCGAGTGCCCGGCGTGCTTCTTCGTCAAACAAAATTTGTTTAGCCATTTATGTATTACCTACCTTTCACTTTATAATAGTCGATTATTCAATAACAGCCAGGATGTCTCTTTCACTGATGATGAGGTATTCTTTGCCCTCAACCTTGACTTCCGTGCCGGCATATTTTGAGAAAATAATTTTGTCGCCAACAGTAACATCTAAGGCAACCTTTTGGCCATTTTCCAGAGTTCGGCCTGTACCAACAGCCACTACTTTACCCTCTTGCGGCTTCTCCTTGACTGTGTCAGGAAGAACAATACCACTTTTGGTAACTTCCTCCTTTGCCAAAGCTTCGATTACTACTCTGTCGCCTAATGGCTTAATCATGTAAAGAACCTCCCTTTATAGTGTGTTTAATATTAACTACTTGTTGTTAGCACTCGCTTAAGTTGAGTGCTAATTCCATAATTTATAATATAAAATTCAGCCTAAAAAATCAAGAGCATTTTGAGAAAAATCCATAAAAATTTTTAAAACCAGTAAAAATAGTAGGGCAGAGGCTATAAAGCCTCTGCCCTGGTAGTAAAAAACAATATTACCGTTTGCGGGTGGCGGACTCCACAATGGCTTCAGCCACTTCACGGATTGATTTTCGTTTACTCATGCTGTACTGCTGAATGCGTCGATATGCCTCGCTTTCGGTTAAGCTGTACGCATCCATTAGGATACCTTTGGCGCGGTCAAGTACTTTTCTGGTTTCAAGCGAATTCTTGACCTCCTCCAGCTCACGCTCAAGCTCTGCAAACTCCTGAAACCTCGATAGGGCAATCTCCATAGCCGGAAACAGGTTAGCTTCTTTGACAGGCTTGACCAGATAAGCGAGTACTCCTGAATCTTTGGCCTTCTCCACAATCTCCTTTTGACTGAAAGCAGTTAATAGCAGTACTGGCGACAGCTTTTCGTTAGAAATGATTTTAGCTGCAGTAATGCCATCCATTTCAGGCATCTTGATATCCATAACAACAAGGTCTGGGCGAAATTTGCGGGCCAGCTCCACTGCTTTAACTCCGTCTGGGGCTTCACCCACCACAGTGTGTCCAGCCTCTTCCAGCAGCTCTTTTAGATCCATCCGTATAATTGATTCATTGTCTGCAATTACAATCCGCAAAGCGTCCATGTTATTCCTCCTTCGCCTCTCTAGCGCCTTCCGTTAGCCGGGGAATGGTGATAAAAGCATGGGTTCCGGCACTGGAAAACAGGCGGAATTTCCCCCCAAGGTCATTTTCTATTAGTGTCCGTACAATCTGTAGACCCAGACTGTTGGTATTCTGCAGGCTAAAATCCTTAGGGAGGCCAATACCGTCATCATAGATATCTATCTGATAGCTTTCAGGTGTTGTCGCAATATCGACACCAATTAGGCCCTCTTTACGACCGACAAAGCCATGTTCAATCGAGTTCTGAATGAGTTCATTTATGACCAGGGCTAAACTGCTGGCCTGCTCAGACGGCAGGATAACCGTTTGGCCGTTGAGCACTGTTTCAATATTAAAATCTGGCTCAAGCATGTTTTGAATAACCAAGTCCAGAATGTTTCTGGTGACTTCAGCCACATCAATAAATTCTCTGTCTTGCTGGGATAAAAACTCATGTACAACCGATATACTCAAAATCCGGTTGACGCTTTCTCTCAGCGCCGCTTTGACTTCAGGTGTCTTGGTGCGCCTAGCCTGCAATCTAAGCAAACTGGCGATGGTCTGGAGATTATTTTTGACTCTGTGGTGTATTTCCTGGATAACGGCTGATTTTACCAACAGTTCTTTCTCTTTTTTCCGAATCTCGGTGACATCGGCAAGGATAAAGACAGTACGAACTGCAAGACCACCAACAAATATGGGAATAGCCCGTTGTACCAGAATCATGTTACCAGCTTCAGTCTCTTTTTCCACAGGCTGCCCAGTAGACAACGCTTGTTGTGCCAACTTCATGTTGATTTGGCGGTCGGAGATCCGCCGGCCAATAATCTGGTTAGTCCCCAGCACTTTATAAATACCGTCAGCTGCCGAATTGGCAAATGCAATATGCCCCCGCTCATCAATAATGATAATGCCGTCACGGGTTGCTAGTGGCCGGTAGGTTTTACGGCCCACTGGTCCGCCAGCAGCCACCATAGAGAGCAGCATATATGCGGTTTCCACCAACATACCATGACCGTCGGCACTGGCCTCCTGATTGTTGGTCTCAAAACTGGCTGCGGCAATAATCTGCCCGTCAGAGTCTTTAATAGGGTATACCCGCATCTCAAGTGCGTCCATACCCAGCTCCCATTCACGCTGACCTGCAATATTGGCCCCAGAAATAAGTGTCCGCCATACTAAAGGCTCTTCACCTGATTGTACAGTACTACCCAAGATATTTGTTTTAAAGTCAATATAACTGGTATTGGGTTTAGCTTGGGCGACAATGGCTAAAAAATTTTCATTTCGGGCCGGAGCATACAGCGTCACCTGCGCATGTGCAAGATCAGCAGCCAGCCCCAGTACGGTTGACGCGTTGTCAATAACTTGAGTCTGGCTTGGAGTTAACACTGTCATTTTCCGGCAAACATCTGCCGCTACGCCCATAGGCACTTTCCCCCGTTCCCATAAGAAAAACAAGCATTACTATTCTCTACTATTCAACTGCAGCCATAAAAATTCCTTGTTATCTGGTACCAAATTTACAAAGTTACATTAATTCGTCTCAGATCCACATTTCTCATATTGTTATCCCCGAAGTTATCCACAATATCCACAGGGTTATGCACAACAACTTTGTCAATCTAATGAGCTTTTAACGCCCTTATCACACACTTACCCACATTATCCACAATTGTCGTTTTATTGTTGTCCACATCACCGACAGCCCAATTTGAGCGAAGGCACAGCATTAAGGTTAAGGTCGGCAAACTCGCCGGCCAAATACTGATAATGAGCTCGGCAGGCAATCATGGCAGCATTGTCAGTACAAAGTACTGGCGGCGGATAAAAAAGTGTCAGCCCCTGCTTACCAGCAGCCAAGGCTAGCTCAGTTTTCAACGATGAATTAGCGGCTACACCGCCAGCTAAAACAATCTGGTTAACACCGGCATGTTCTGCGGCCGCTATGGTTTTCATAATAAGCACATCAACAACAGCTGCCTGGAAACTGGCAGCAACGTCAGGAATACTGATTGTCTCGCCCCGCTGCGCAGCACTGTTAAGATGGTTTAGTACAGCCGACTTGAGTCCGCTGAAGCTAAAAGCAAACTTATTTTCTCCTGCTTTACCAGAAAAAGCGCGGGGGAAGGCGATAGCTGACGGATTCCCCTGTTTGGCGGCATTATCGATATAGGGCCCGCCAGGATAGGGAAAGTTCATTACCCGGGCAATTTTATCAAAGGCCTCACCGGCAGCGTCATCGCGCGTCTGTCCCAAGAGCACAAGCTCATTATAGTCTTTCAAATGAACCAGTGAAGTATGACCGCCAGACACTACCAGCGCCACAAACGGCGGCTCTAGTTCACGGTGTGCCAAGAAGTTAGCAAATATATGTCCCTCTAGGTGATTGACCCCAATCAGCGGCTTATTCAGCGCAAAGGACAGTGCCTTGGCAGTAGCTACACCGACAAGCAGCGCGCCGACCAGGCCTGGGCCATAGGTGACACCAATGGCATTAACATCTGCCAGCGTTGTTCCCGCTTCTGCCAAAGCCTGATCAACAACCGTAATAACTGTTTCAATATGCTTACGTGAGGCAATTTCTGGTACAACGCCGCCAAATTTTTGATGTGTCGGCACTTGTGATGAAATAATATTGGATAAAATTGTGCGTCCGTTCATAACAACGGCAGCTGAAGTCTCATCACAGCTTGTTTCTAACGCCAATGTTAAACTTTGAGTCATAAGGACAGACCTCCATCATATGTCTGCTAATTATTACATGATTTAATGATGTATTATAATCCCGGCAGCGAGCCAAATTAAAGTCAAGGACAGCAACATTCAGTCCGCGAAAGGAGGTGCGAATATATGGCACGCTCGAATAAACCTGTAAATCCAGGTGCTGAAAACGCTCTTGACAAAATGAAAATGGAAGTGGCTAATGAATTAGGTATTTCCGAGCGCGTTCGTAGCCAAGGTTGGTCCACTATGACTTCTGCCGACTGCGGTCGTGTAGGTGGTCACATGGTTCGTAAAATGATCGAGCAGTATGAATCTACTCTCCAATAGATTGTAAAGACAGGGCGGCTCCGGCCGCCCTGCTTCTTTTTTGGTAACCCTTTTGCCTAATCATGCATATGTTATCTTACACAATCACCCTTGGGGGCCACAATCTAGCGTGGTCCCTTCTTTTTATAATTTATCAAGCCACATGATTAATGCGTCTTCGCCTAGTTCGGCGTAATAGTTGGGGCGGATGCCGCGTTCGGTAAAACCACGGCGGGAATATAGTTTTCGGGCGGCTGTATTAGACGGACGAACTTCAAGTGTCATGCTGGCTGCGCCTGCGAGTTTAGCGGCAAGAATCATGTGCTCTAACAGTAGTGATCCAAGTCCGCGCCCGTGATACTCTGGCGCAAGCGCTATGTTTGTAACATGCGCTTCGTCAACAACAAGCCAAAAGCCGCCATAGCCTGCAATTAGACCATTATCTGTAACAACCAGATAATGGGCCAAATCATTGTTACCAATTTCTTCTTCAAACGCAGCGCGTGACCACGGTGTGGTAAAGGCTTGATTCTCAACAACAAGCACAGCATCAATATCCTCCGTCTGCATACGCCTGATGTTTAAGCCTGACATTTACCGGACTCCTGTGACTGCCGCCGTTCCCAGAGTTCTTCGGCTTCTGAACGTCTGATATATAATGGCTCTAACGTAGCTACATCATGTCTAACACCTTGAGCATACATCTGCTGGGCCATAACGGCCACACTACCGGCTCGCGGCATAACAACATGCGGCGGCGCAGGGTGAGCAATATCGTCACGATACATGACAGCGGCTTCTCCCAGCAAAAGGACAGGCTGTCCTTTTGCGGTAAGCTCTGCATTTGCCTCAGTAAAGGCTACCACCCGCGGCGGCTGGACTTCTTCTAGAGCGCCAGCATTCCATTCATATAAACCTAAATAAACATTACCCTTTTGTGCATCAAGCATCGGTGCCAACAATGCGCCTGGTGACGGACAGGCAAAAGCCAGAGCTGCCAAAGTAGGTACACCAATGAGCGGAATATTCAGCGCATAAGCCAATGCTTTAGCTGTCGCTAAACCAATCCTAAGACCGGTAAACGAACCTGGACCTATGCTTACAGCAACTGCTTTAAGACGATTTTGCGGAATTTCCGCCATAGCGAGCAGACTGGCGATATGCGGCATCAACCGCTCAGAATGCGTTTTTCGTGTCTGTATAGTAAGTTCAGCCACCAGCGTATCCGGTGTGGCAATCGCCACGCTAGACACAAGGGTGGCTGTATCAATAGCAAGTATGGGCAAACTGTTTCAACTCCTCACAAAGCTCGGTATACCGCGCCCCCTCAGCCTTGAGAGAAATAACGCGATCGTTAGGACAATCACCAGGCTCGATTGTCAGCCACAGATGCTCTTCTGGTAAGAATTCCGGAAATTTTTCCGGCCACTCAATAATAGCGATTCCACCAGCCGCAACATAATGGTCAAAACCAATATCAGCAAGCTCTGCGGGATGATCCAGGCGATATAAATCAAAATGGTATATAGAAAGTTCCTGACCGCTCCCGGCCACTCCCTCATAGACATTAAGCACAGTGAATGTTGGGCTGGAAACGGCATCAGCCACCTTAAGCCCATCGGCAATCCCCTGACTCAGCAGCGTTTTCCCCGCGCCAAGATTGCCGGACAAACATAAAACATCACCTGGCAGTAATGATTTAGCCATATTTTGCCCAAATGTAAATGTTTCATCAGGCGACTTGGCCTTGAAAACTAGCATAAAATATTACTCCTCCTGGCGGAAATGGTTAAACCCTCTGGCTTCGAGTTTTTGGGCTTGTCCGTCTTCATCAACAAGTGTTACGCCTTCATCAGCATCAACAACCTCGCCGACCTTTACCACCGGCAAATCAAGGTATGCAGCTAGCAGTGCCTCATAATTGCCAGGTTCCATAGTAAATACTAACTGAAAATCCTCGCCGCCGAAAAGCGCATAGTCAAGCGCCTGTTTATTAAGCTGACCTGCCGCTTCTGCCAGCTCAGGCGCAAGCGGAATTTGCTTGGCATACAGTTTAATTCCGACTTGACTGGCCTTAGCAATTTCATGCGCTTCACTGGCCAGCCCGTCACTGATATCATCCATACTGGTGGCTCCGGCCGCTGCCAGTACTGGACCTAACTTGACTTGTGGTCTGGGAGTCAGATGAGCAGTAACCAACGGCCACGCAAAATCAAAATCCTCCCATTCACCAGCTGTCAGCAAGTCTAAGCCAGCTGCTGAACTGCCTAAGTTACCAGTAACAGCCACGACATCTCCTGGCCGGGCACCTGAACGGCACACTAAATTAGCCGGCTCAACTTCCCCGGCTACTGTAACATTGATCACCAGCCCATGCGGGCTGGACACAGTATCACCACCGACAATATTCACACCAAACGCACGACATATCTCTTTCATACCTTTATATAAGTTTGTAACAAACTCTGCCGGAGTAGACTGAGGCAAGGCCAGCGATACTACGGCATGGCGGGGTACACCGCCCATGGCGGCGATATCACTCAGATTAACAGCAATGGCTTTATAGCCAAGCTGCCAGGGAGTTGTCGTCGTTAACTTAAAATGTACAGACTCAACCAGCATATCAGTCGTTAATAGCTGCAGTTGGCGGGGTGTGGGTAAAAGCACAGCCGCATCATCACCAATACCGACTACCACACTACTATGATCATTGATTGTATCTTGTTTAATTAAATCAATCAGACCAAATTCGCCCAGTTCTTTAAGTTCATTCATATGAAACACCACCTTTACGGCTGTGTAATGTTTCTATTTACTTCTCTTTTTTGCAGACATTTCCTGCAAGGGTAGTATACCACAATCCGAAAAAAAGTTGTATGAAATAAAGGAATTCTTGTTATAATAGCAAATTTATTCCATAGTTAATGGTAAAGAAAACACGGCTTGCGCCGAGCCTCTGGCGAAAGCGGCAGCCGATGTTGCCCTTATCCAGACGGAAAGTTATGCTTTCCTACAGGATCAAAATACCAGGAGGTCTCTAGATGGATAACCTGCGGTTAAAAATATCCAATATTGATAGAGTCGGCCTTGTCCTAGATATTTCCCATGTCCTGGCGGTCAGGCAAATCAATATCATCTCCATGGAACTGGAGATTAATACGATCTATATAGAGATCGAGCCACTCAATGATGCTAACAAACGACTTCTTATCAGCGAGCTGTGCTCCATTGCCCAAGTAACTGCGGTAACCGAAATTAATCTCATGCCTCACCAGGAACAAGCTGAGCAGCTTAATGCTGTACTCACTTCGGTCAGCGATGGCATTATCGGCATCGACCTGGAAAGGCGTATTATTCACTATAACCCGGCAGCCGAAAAAATTATCCGTTTACCAGCCAAAGTTGTTCTGGGACAACCATTTGATACTATCTTTCCTGCCAATAGTCCATTATTAGACACGTTACAGCACGGAACACGCTATAACAACCGTGAAATTGTTCTGGAGAAAACAAAAAGCCACTATTTATCCAGCGGCCGCCCCATCTTTGATAAAAACAGCCGCATCATCGGTGCAGTTGCTATTATTAAAGATATCAGTGCTGTCCGAGAACTGGTATATACCGTAACCGGCCAGTTACAGATCACCTTTGATGAAATTTTATTTACCAGTCAAGCTATGCAACGCGTAGTCACCCTAGCTAAATCCATTGCCAAAGGAGAATCGACGGTTCTCATCCGGGGTGAAACAGGCACAGGCAAAGAACTGATCGCCAGGGCGCTTCACGCCGCTTCCCGCCGCCATAATAAGATATTCGTACCGCTTAACTGCGCCGCTATTCCTGATGCACTGCTAGAAAGCGAGCTATTCGGCTACGAAGATGGTGCCTTTACCGGCGCTGCTAAAGGTGGTAAACATGGTTTATTTGAATTCGCCAACAGCGGTACAATTTTTCTGGATGAAATTGGCGAAATCCCGTCTCATCTGCAGGCCAAGCTGCTTCGCGTGCTGCAGGAGGGAAAAGTCCGGCGTATCGGCAGTACACGGGAAATCCCGGTCGACGTCCGCATCCTAGCCGCTACTAACCGCAATCTAGAGACTATGGTTAGCAAGGGGACTTTCCGCGAAGACCTTTATTATCGTCTTAATGTCATTCCCCTGTTTGTCCCACCGCTTCGCGAACGGAAAGACGACATACCGCTCTTAGTTCAGTTTTTTCTCAAACGTTGCGCCGCCCGTCTCCAGAAAGAAATCGCCCCCCTCAGCCAGGCAGTTCTGGGGAAACTGGCTGGTTACCATTGGCCAGGCAATATCCGCGAGCTTGAAAACGTGATTGAGCGGGCTGTCAACATCGTTTCAGGCAACATTATCCAAACTGAACATATTGTCTTTGATCAAGATTATACTCCAGCTACGGCTTCCGCCACACCAGTTTTGAGCCGCACCCTTGCCGAGATAGTCAATGAGATTGAACGCGATGTCCTTATTAAAAATATGGTTAAGCACACCACCTCAAGGCAACTGGGGGCTGTTTTAGGACTGTCGCATACAGCAATACTCAAAAAGCTGCGCAAACACGGGTTGGATTTACACCGAGGATGAACAAAAGGCAACAGTTCTTCGCATTAAAGAGCTGTTGCCTTTTCATTACTTTTTAATAATTCGTTCTGACCGGCTGAGAGGTTCGCTGGTATCCATATGACCTGAAATAGTTTCTATTTTTTTACCTTCAACCAAGATCTGTACCTGGTGAATGTCGGGAAACTCTGTAAGAGTATTGACAATAGCCCCTACCAGTAAAGTTTCACTGGCCGAGCCGCCAACATTCTTCTTGATTAACTTATCATCAAAATCAACATACGCAATATGGTCTTTGATGGCTATATTCTTGATTTTGGTTCCTTGAGGCATCACGCCAACAAGTTCAGGATTTTTGGCCCCTGCTATGAGAAGCTCGATGGCCGTACGGGCCGGATGACTGTTTACAGGCACTTTATGTGTCTCAGGCACAAGATACATGGCATCTTTCGTCGCATGGTAAACGACTAGCTGCATGGTCTTTTCCAGAGTAGCAGGCGCATTAGGCTGCTGTGGTTGTTCGGCCACTTTCTCCGGAGTTGTCTGACTGACAGGCGCTGCACTGTCACATCCAGCAATAAGGAAAGTTACGGCCAGCATAGTGGCCATGATCAACAATCTAATCTTTTTATTCATCATACCCACCTCTTTAGTTTAGCTTAGCGGCCTGGTTAAAAAACCGTTCTAGCCCCTGTACTATTCCTAGAGACATTTTCTGCTGAAACTCGGGTGAGCTTAAGAGTTTTTCTTCATTAGGATTAGAAATAAACGCCAACTCAACAAGCGCCGCCGGCATTCGGGTCCGCTTAATTACATAAAAGTTGGCCGGATTAGCCCGACGATCTTGCAGGTTACCTGCCTGAATTAAGCTTGTCTGCAAAGAGCTTGCCAGCATGGAGTCAAAGCGTGTCTTCTGGTAATAGTACGTAGATGTACCACCTACCGTCGGGTTAGAAAATGCATCAGCATGAATGCTTAAAAACACATCAGCCTTGCGGTTATTAGCTGCCGTCGAACGCGCTTTGAGTTCATCAACAGCGGTTGCGTTAGGGCCGTAAACATCACGGTCATCCTGACGCGTCATAATAACTCTAGCCCCCGCCTTTTCCAGCAGAGTCCGTACATTCTGGGACACAGCCAATGTCACTGTCTTTTCCTGATAGCGGCTAGGACCAATCGCTCCCGGGTCACTGCCGCCATGACCAGGGTCAATGGCAATCACTTTGTTTTTCAGCCCAGCTGTAAAAGAAAAATCAGGTAGCGGTACAGGCTTGTTTACATCAACGACAACCCTGAAAGGCTTATTCGCCTGTGGATCGTTACGCAGAGTAAATACCTTGAAATCGCTGTCCTCAACCATAATCGGTAAGTCAAAACTGACTTTAGTGTCTTGGCCACTGACATCAAAGCTAACCTTTTCAACAATTTTTCCATCAAAAGTAAGGTTGGAAACAGTCTTGTTAGGCACTGTCCCTTTGATTGTCACAACCAGACGTGGTGTAGGTGAGGCAATAACCACACCAGTGGCTTCAACAGGCCCGGATACATCCATTACCAGCCTCAGCATAGCGGCTCCAGTAAGGGCTTCTGTAT
Organism: Sporomusa malonica; assembly: GCF_900176355.1. GTDB lineage: Bacteria > Bacillota > Negativicutes > Sporomusales > Sporomusaceae > Sporomusa > Sporomusa malonica. The sequence continues at coordinate 24,126 of NZ_FWXI01000030.1, forward strand.
GATTAGCCCACCGGACTTTACTAAGTTCTGACTGGCGGCTATTCCCGCGGGACTCCACCGTTTGCCCAGAAGCTATTTTCGGCAAACTAATGACAGGTTTGGCCTCCGGCACCACAGCAGGGGCGGCATATGCACTTGTCCATGAAGTAATAAACAAGGCAAGTAGAAACATCCACAATATCTTTCGCAATAAAGGCACCTCCAAACCGCGAAGTGTCCTTTATGTATTCGGGGTTCTTGTCAAAATTCCTGCAGGACTTAAGTCGGATATACCAAAAAAACAAAACATCTACACTCTATTTGTAAAATATTCTTATTACTAATTGTTATTGTTGCCATCTTGCCGGATTATTTGCTCAAACAGCGCATCAATCTCTGCCCTGGCCTGCTGTGTCGCTTCAACATCAACAGTTATCTCGATCGCCAAGATATCGCCTTCTTTCGCTTCAGGCAGCAGCTCACTGGGCCAGTTTACGCCAATTTCCTGCTCACCAGCCAAGAGCACAGCTTTACTTCCTTCAAATCGGTCAATAACAGCTTTTAGCCTCATGACGCTTATCGCTCCTTCGTAATTGCATACGTTTTTCCATCGGTAGTGACAGTCAGAGTACCCTCAATATCAGTACGGTATACCTTTATCTTTTTCTCGTTGTATTTCTTTAATGTCGATGGATGCGGATGGTGATAATCATTGTTGGCCCCGAGTGAGATTAACGCCGCCTCAGGGCTCACCGCTTGCAGGAAGGGCAGCGAAGAGGATGTCTTACTGCCGTGGTGGCCGCTCTTGAGCACTGTGCTGGTAAGAGCAGCTGCGCCTTTTTTAAGCATTCGCTCTTCAGACTCCCGCTCGGCGTCCCCTGTCAGCATCATAGAAAAATTACCATAAACCAACTTAGCGACAATTGAGTTATTGTTTAAATCTGGCTCAGAGCCGCCAATAAACGGCTGTTCCGGGGCCAAGACCTTAAGAACCGTGCTGCTGCCTAAATCAATCATTTCACCGGCAGAAACTACTGCAAAAGGAATCTTCTTCCTCTGTATCTGGGTTAAGTATTGCTTATACAAGTTTGAAGTAGTTTTCTGGCCGCTGTCATATACCTGCTTGACAGTAAAGTTTTCAAACACAACTGCTGCACCACCGATATGATCAGCATGCGGATGGGTGATGATGAGCTTATCAATGGTACTAATTCCCTGGCTTTTCAGCATGCTAACGAGTTTATCCCTGGCCGGAACATCCCCGGTATCAATCAGTGCCACCTGCTCTTTAGTACGGATCAGGATAGCATCACCCTGTCCCACATCAAGCACCTTGACAGTCAGCGGCGCACCGGACGCGACGGCTGACGTCGCTTTACTTTCAGGCAGTGCAGCGTTGCCCGCGCCGCCGCAGCCCGCGGTAAAGATAAGTAAAATCATAGTCACGGCTATAATTAGCCATGAGTATGTACGAAGTTTCTTCATTTGATCTTCCCCCCTGTATGTAACTCTTAGCCCCTGCTGATTAGAGGGTCCATATGCCAGCGTTCTGGATATATTATTGCCTACAACGCACACTGTATGTCATAGATTATAATAACGCATATTGTACGGGCCGCCCGGAAAAACGTGCAGCGCCGCGTACGGGGTGTGTACGCAAGCAAGCGTTTTGAGGAGCAACGACGTAGATGGGCGCTTATAGTCAGCAGGGTAAACTAAAAATAGGCAGTTTCCCGCCTACACCTAGCTCTTACAGCTGAACCAAGCCAATACTAATTCGTATAGCCTCATCCACTCTATTCATGATTTCTTCACTTAAATGGGTTACCTTTTCCCTGAGACGCCGCTTATCAATAGTACGGAGTTGTTCTAACAGAACAACAGAATCTTTTTCAAGATTATATTGACTGGCGTTCACTTCAACATGTGTGGGCAGTTTCGCCTTGGAAATCTGCGAAGTAATGGCCGCAACAATCACTGTTGGGCTGTATTTATTCCCGACATCATTTTGAATCACTAGTACTGGCCGGTGGCCGCCCTGTTCGGAGCCGACCACAGGACTCAAATTAGCATAGTATATATCCCCACGCTTGACAATCATCGCTATTCACGCTCCGCCAGCAGGCCAGGCATCAGTTCAAACGTGTCAACATCAGCCAATAAGCCCTCTTCGGCTAAGGTCAGATTGATGACTGCCATTTCCTGATATCCCTTTTTCATCATGTCTCGTACTGCTTTTCGCTTGCGTTCTTCTATATAAAGACGCATGGCTTCTCTGACAAACTGGCTTCTGCTCAATTTGTCCATAGCTATTATGCCGTCTACTTCTTGTAACAATGCATTAGGAATGCTTATCATAATTCGCCGTAATTCGGCCACACCTTCACCCCCGCCATGTATGGAGCATATCAAAAGCTAATATTATTATATAAGTAGTTATATACCAGTGTCAACTTTTTTATATACTTTAATAGCCTTTTATGCCGTACAAAGCAGCCGGTAAAGCTTTAATCAAATCTGTAGCCGACATGCCTACCATACCGGAAGCTGCTGCTACATCTCCAGCCAAGCCATGAATATACACGCCAGCTACTGCAGCATCATGGCTTGAGAGCCCCTGGGCAATTAAACCGGCAATAATTCCTGTAAGCGCATCACCGGTACCGCCGGTAGCCATTCCAGCATTTCCCGTAGTATTAATATATACTTCTCCGTCCGGAAAAGCAACAACTGTCCGCGCCCCTTTAAGTACAACAATACTACCCCATTCTCCTGCCGCCTGCCTAGCCACACGTACACGGTCAGCATTTACGGCCTGAGTTGAGAGACCGGTTAGCCGTGCCATCTCACCTGGGTGTGGCGTCAATACCGGTAGTGCTGCACAGTCAGCTAGCATATCTGTATGCCCAACCAGAGCATATAGTGCATCTGCATCGATAACCAGCGGGCACTCTAATGTCTCAATTACAGCTCTTACGGCTGCCGTAGTGTCCTCATGGCGGCCAAGTCCAGGACCAATCGCCAATACATCACTATCTGCCGCCAGAGCGGCAATTTCTACTACAGCTTCCTGACTGATAGTGCCTGCCGCGGTTTCGGCCAGGGGCCTGGTCATAACCTCTGTAAGTTTGATGGCTAATACATCCTGGAGACTGCCTGGAGCTGCCAGGGTAATTAGTCCGGCGCCAACTCTGAGGGCACCCTCGGCAGTCATGGCTGCTGCACCACTCAGGCCGCGTGAGCCGCCAACAACAGCTACTCGCCCGCTCATTCCTTTATGGGCTGCCGGGCTACGCCTTGGTAGTATTGGTCGAATCGTACCTGCCATTACAATATTTTGTTTAATATTTTGCTCTACAATAATGGCCGCTGGTATGCCAATATCAGCTACCGTAAGCTCACCTGCATATTCTGCTCCCGGATATAAAAACAGGCCTGGTTTAGGCAGACCAAAAGTAACTGTATGTGATGCTTGCACAGCCTTTCCACAGACCCGGCCAGTATCAGCATCAACGCCGGAAGGAATGTCTACCGCGACAACCAGCTTGCCGGCGTCATTGATAATATCAATCAGCAGAGCCATCTCACCATCAATTTCGCCACGAAAACCTGTGCCTAAGAGTGCATCTACCAGACAGTCAGCAAAGGTAGCTGCCACTTTTATCTTGTCCCAATCGCGCTCAGTAGTAATTTCAATGATATCAATGCCCATTCGGTCAATAATATCCAAATTAATCCGGGCATCACCGCTTACTGCTGCTTTTTCTCCCAGCAAAAAGACTTTAACCTTCCCGCCCTGATTAACAAGGTGTCTGGCAATAACATAACCGTCACCGCCATTATTGCCTTTACCGGCTAGAATACAGAACTTCCGCTCAGATATCGGCTCTATGATTATCTCTAGCTGCCGTACCACGGCCACCCCGGCGTTTTCCATTAATACTGCACCAGGAATACCATAATCATGAATGGCGCTACGGTCAATCTCCCGCATTTCATTGGCTGTTGCTGCTCTCATCACTTTCCGCCCCCCTCTAAAACTACTTGCGCTGCCGCATATTCCCTGGTATGTGTCAGAGAAATATGAGTAGCAGTTACCCCGAGCTCACCTGCCAGCACAGCAAAACTGCCATGCAAAACAATAGCCGGTTTTCCGCCAGCCCCTACTACGACCTCAATATCCTTAATATTTCCGCCGGCAAATCCGCTGCCAAGCGCTTTAGCCACAGCCTCCTTAGCAGCAAACCGTGCAGCAAACGAAGCCGCCTGCTGTACACCCCGACTGCGGCAATAGGCAGCCTCACTGGCCGTAAACACCCGCTTTACAAATGATTCCCGCTCAATAGCCGCCTTTATCCTGCTTACCTCAACAATATCAATGCCAATACCAATAACCATACTTCACCTTCCACAAATTTACAATTATGGTTTCAAATTAATTATATACCAAACATAACAATAAAAAAACCAGGCCTTTAACCTGGTTACAAATAAAACTTTCAAAAAAATATATAACTTTATTATTACGGACGGTAATTACGCTGGATAAACACCTCTACCCGCCGATTAATAGACCGCCCTTCAGACGTATCATTACCTGCAACCGGACGATATTCCCCATACCCTGTAGCACTAAACCGTTCAGGCTTAAGCCCAGTCTCCTGAGACATAAGGAACTTCATGAAATTAACTGCCCTGCGTGAACTAAGCTCCCAGTTGGACGGAAAATCCCTGGTATTTATTGGAATGTTATCAGTATGACCTGATACAGTCACTTTCTGAGTAAGCGGTGACAGCAATTTGGCTATCTGAGTACCGAAACGTCGTGACTCCGGTCTAAGCTCAGCACTGCCAGAGGGAAATAATGCAGTATCCTTAATACGAATCATCAGCCCATCGTCAGTCAACGCGGTGGACAAAGCTCCCCCCAGACCGTTGTCAGCAATATACTGATCCAGCATTTTTTTTAACTCAATTAGTTGGGCTGTTTCCTGCATATAGGCTTTCTCATTGATACCGCTCATGGCGGTCATTATGGTCGGCAATTGCGGCGCTGGCGGCATAGCCTGGCTCTGATTATCCGGTTGGGGCGGCTTAGGACTCTCTAAGAGCGCCGGACTGCCGTTAAATGCCACATTAAAAGACGCGGCTATCTGATCAAATTTCTTCTGATCAACCTGGGCAGATGCAAATAATACAATAAATAGTGCCAAGAGCAACGTCAAGAGATCGGCATAAGGAATAAGCCAGGTCTCGTCCGCATGCTCCTCGTGGTGTTCTTTTTTGTGCTTTCTGCCCATTTACTTATCCTCCGGTTTTGGCTTTAATAGCTCCCGGACTTTCTGCGGAATGAATACTAACAGTTTCGACTCAATGGCCATTGGGGAGTCACCAGCCTGCAGCGATAATATCCCTTCGACCATCATGCGCTTAACTTCTACCTCTTCTTTAGACATCAGTTTAAGCTTGGTAGCGAAAGGATGCCATAGCACATAACCAGTGAATATACCCAGCAAAGTAGCCACAAACGCAGCTGCAATCGAGTGACCTAATTTCTCGATATCGTCCAAACTACCAAGTGCTGCAATCAAACCAATTACCGCACCCAATACCCCGAGAGTCGGCGCATACATACCAGCCTGAGAAAAAATCAGTGCCCCGCCGCGATGGCGTTCTTCCATGGCTTCAATATCTGCGTCCAACACGTCTCTGACAAAATCAACATCCATACCATCAATAACCATGCTCATCCCATTCTTTAAAAATGGGTCCTTAATATCCTCTAACTTGCTTTCCAGTGCCAAAATACCTTCCCGACGGGCAACTTGTGATAAATCAACGAACAGCCTCAACAGTTCGGGTTTGGCGATACGCTCCTCTTGTTTAAATAGTTTTTTAAACAATATCGGGAAATTTTTAATCTGTTCTAACGGAAATGCATTAAATAAACTGGCAGCCGTACCAACAATAATAATTATGAATGCTGCTGGGTTTATTAGTGCAGCAGGACTTGCGCCCTTAAGCGCCATGCCGACAAGAATAGAAAGAATCCCCAATACTATTCCAATAACCGTTGACTTCTCCAATGAAAGCCCTCCCAATAACATCTAGGCAAAAACGTTACATAATTATATCGTAATTTTTTTAACAATAATTAAGTTTCTCGAAACAAAAAAAAATTCCTGCCATACTAACGGCAAGAAGGCATTAATTTATTGTAAACAATGAAAAATGTCCCTTTTTACACAAAATACTCGACTTTTGCCTGGGGAAACATGGCTGACAGCTTGCCCTCCATGAACACTTTAATCTCGGCCATGACCTCCGGCTGATAAATATACTTTCCATAGCCAAATTGTCCGTATTTATATTTCCGCTCACTTTCTTCCATCGGCAAAGTAGTCTCCGGAAATAAATCCAGAATATTATTTTTGGCCCGTTTGGTAAATCGGTGAGAGATAAGCTCAAAAGTCAAATCAGCTCTCGCGTCATCAGGTAACTGAGCGTCCAGTGCTTCAAGCAGACTGGCGTACTCCTCCTGCCAGCCGGGGAAGTAAAAAATGGGGGCAATAATAAAACCTAACGGATACCCAGCCTGTGCCACCTTGCCGGCTGCTGCCACCCGTTCGGCCATTGATGGTGTCGCATGTTCATATTTTTCGATAACAGCAGCCGCGTTTAGGCTAAAGCGAAAGCGGGTATGACCGTTATGCCTAGCACTAAGCAGGGGTTCTATCTTGTCGTGCTTGGTGACAAAGCGAAACCGCCCCAATTTATGGCTGCCAAAGAACTCAATTGTTTTGAGTAAGAGCCCTGTTAAATATTCAGTAGGAATTGGGTCAGAAGTAGCCGCACCCTCAAACCAGGTAATCTCGGGTGCACGTTCCCTCATATAGGTCTCTGCCTGCTCAAAAATCTCTTCAATATTTACATACACCCTGAGGTATGGCTTTTTACCCAGAGTAGTCGCTAGATAGCAATATTCACACATGCTCGGGCAACTGGTATTAAGCGGCAGTTGATAATGCGCCGAAGGCTTACAGCTGGCAAAATCAGTACCTTTCCTTACCCCGACTACCATAGTACGCTTAGCCTCCCGAAAGGCTTCCTGCGGCGTTTTACCCGGAATCCCGGTCACTCGGTTGTGTGAGCCGGTGAAACTTACGGGGACATTCATGTCCTGAAGTTTTTCATATAGTTCTTTTCCCAAAGGATATTCTAGTGCTTTCGGCTCAAAAAAAGCACGTTTGGGTACAAAAGGTTTCATGACGGCACTTCACCTCAATAGTAGTGTGAACCGCCGCCATGAATTTTACGCCAGCCAACGATTATTTTTCACAGGCATACGGCCAGGAAACAATGCCGCCTTCCATTACTTTGACATTTTCAAAGCCAGCGCCTTCTAAGATACAGGCTGCTTCGTAGCCTCTTAGGCTTATTTTGCAGAAAGCAATTACTTCGTCGTCCTTACCGATTTCGCTAAGCCTGGTTCTGAGCTGCCCAAGCGGAATATTCTTCACGCCGCGGCAGTTGGCAAGACGAATCTGGTTGAATTCTTCTGGTGAACGTACATCAAGAAATATAGCTTTGCCTTCGTCCATCTTTTCTTTAGCCGTGAGTGATGATATGCCCTTTAATTTACCTTCAAGCTTATTCATAATAGCATTAGCAGCAACCGCTACATTGTCAATAGGACTGCTGTAAGGTGGCGCATAGGCCAGATCCATATCAAACAAATCATCAATAGTCATACCCATTGTGAGCGCGGCCGCCATAACGTCAATTCGTTTGACCACTTCGCCTTCGCCAAAAGCCTGAGCTCCGAGAAGCTTACGGCTGTCAGCCTCAACAATCAGCTTAATAGTAACCGGCTTAGAGCCAGGCATGTAGTGAGGCTTATCCGGTCCGGCCACCATAGCTGTTACATACTGGTAGCCAAGCTCTTTAGCCTCGCGTTCGGTAAGTCCGGTTTTGCCGACATGAAGGTTTAGCACCTTGACAGCTACCGTGTTCAGCACACCCCGAAACTTGACACGGTTGCCGCCAATATTTTCACCAATGACCCGCCCGTGCTTGTTGGCCGTTGAGCCCATAGGAGCAAATACCTTTTTGCCTGATATGATATTGGTATTCTCAACACAGTCACCGCCAGCATAAATATCGGGGTCACTTGTCTCCATATATTCATTTACAGCGATAGCACCGGTAGGGCCGATGGCCAGGCCTGCTGCTTTGGCCAATTCGGTATTCGGCCGGACACCAATAGACAACACCACAATGTCTGCCGGAATAACACGCTTGTCGGTTACGACTTCGCGTACCGTTCCCTCACCATTAAACCGTTCAACCTTCTCACCCAGTAACAGCTTAATACCATTCTCAGTCGCATATTTGGCCACAGAACCGGCAATCTCGACATCTAAAAAAGCCGGAAACACCCGTTCCTGCATCTCAATAACGGTTACATCAACCCCACGGGTCTTAAACGCTTCCGCCATTTCCATACCGACAAGCCCTGCGCCGATAACCACTGCGCTTTTGATTCGTCCGGCATCAATTCCTGAACGTACAGCCACAGCGTCGTCAGGATGCCAGAACTGATGTATGCCACCTAACTCAATACCAGGGAGCGGCGGCCTGACAGGGCTGGCGCCTGTAGCAATAACCAGCTTATCATAAGGCACTGCTGTTTCTTCATTTGTTTCCAGGTTTTTTACTGTTACCGTTTTGGCCGCTCGATCAATGGCGGTAACCAATGTCCTTATACGAACGTCAATATCTTTTACATTCTTAAAAAAGCCAGGATTGCGCATCGCCCCTGCCGGGGTTTTCATAAACTCATTTACATCTGCAACCAAGCCGCCGACATAATAGGGCATACCACAAGCCCCATAGGAAATAAGTGAACCTTTTTCAAAGACGGTAATTTGGGCTTCCGGGTCTTCCCTGCGCACCTTGGCCGCAGACTTAAGGCCTGCCGCCACACCGCCAATCACTACCACTTTTTTCATTTTTCCTTCCTCCTTCCCCCAGGGAGGGGGTGATGTTTTTAAATAAAAGACCCCGGCAGGGGTCTCGTATTGCTACTTCGCATTAGCTGCTGGTGGCTGAAAAGTTCTTGCTGCTAGTTCTTTATCCAGATAGAATAGACCGGAATTTTTATCACCAATCATTCTCAGCTGTTCTAGAACCTCAGTGACAGAAGCCTCTTCTTCCACCTGCTCGGTCACAAACCATTGGAGGAAAATTTGGGCAGCCACGTCTTTTTCATCAACAGCAACTTCGTAAAGTTTATTAATGAGACTGGTGACATGCTCTTCATGAGCTAATATCTTCTCAAATACTTCAACAGGCTTGCCAAACTCAGTCGGCGGTGCCTCAATCTCCTTAAGCTCTAGCTCACCACCGCGCTCAAGTATGTAATCAACAAATTTTAATGCATGCATAGTTTCTTCCTGATATTGTACCCTTAGCCAATTGGCAAAACCCTTTAGGTTTTTTGACATGCAGTATCCGGACATAGCTAGGTATAGATTAGCTGAATACAATTCCGCCTGGATTTGATTATTGATCGTTTTTTGCATTTTTGCACTAATCATTGCTTCTTCCCCCTGATTGTTGGATTTTCATAGTACGAAAGTTTTATCTATTATATATACTTTACCAATTAAATGCCAAGATAACAAGCCAGGCAATTAATTATTTTTAAATAATATTACATATTATTTATTTTCCAACACCCTGCTTGTGTATTACCCGTGTAAAATCTTCAATTGTGTGGACAGGCTGCTGACAGGCAAAGTTCTCGCAAATATAGGCAGTTGCCTGACCGCGAACAGCCTCTTGTCCGGCGGCCACAGGGATGAGTTCCCAGTTATCGGTCTGATGCGCAGGATCATTGTAAACCAGCGTCGTTTCAGGCATGAAACTCCTTCCAGCCAAGGCCAGCATCGCCTGAACATGAGGGTCTTCCCGCTCTCCGGCAATCACAATATGGCTAGGTGCTGACAGGTAATAGTCGAGGGCTAGTAAAAAGTAGGTGTACGCCCGGGGATAATGCGCAATCTCGCTGCTGAAACAACTAAACATCGCTTCAGCCATGGAGGTATACTCATTGTTTTCAGTCAGCCGCCCCAATTTCAGTAAAGCCAGGGCAGCTACAGAGTTGCCAGAAGGGATAGCACCATCATAAATCTCCTTTTGGCGCATTAACAATTCTTCACCATCATTGCCAGTGAAATAAAACCCGCCATTTTCCTTATCCCAGAATAGTTCTTTAAGGTCTTGGCTCAAATGCAGCGCCTGTCGCAAATATTTCGGGTTGAAGGTTGTTTCATAAACCTCTAAGAGCCCCCACACCATGAAAGCATAGTCATCCACATAGCCCAGATAGGCCGCATCACCATCCCGGTAACGGGCCAACAGGCGCTTACCATCTTCAGCAGTAAGTTTGGCAAAGATAAACTCAATCGCCCGTTCAGCAGCCTGGGTATAGTCTGCTCTTTGCAGCACTCTTCCTGCCTTGGCCAGCGCAGCAATCATCAAGCCGTTCCAGGCTGTCAGAATTTTATCATCTTTAAATGGATGTATTCGCTGTTCACGTACCTGGTATAATTTCTCTCTGGCCTCAGCCATTTTGGCCTCAAGCTCATTAATATCAAGGTTATGCCTTGCAGCGTAGTCATATAAATCCTGATCTATCAGGTTCACAATGCTTTCGCCGCCTTCGAAATTGCCGGTCTGCGTGATATTGTACACATCGGCAAACAGCTCGCCCTCTTTTTCGCCCAGCAGCGCAATAATTTCCTGACGTGACCAAACATAGAACTTGCCCTCAACCCCTTCTGAGTCAGCATCTTCTGCTGAATAGAAAGCGCTGCCTGGGCTAGTCATATCCCTCATCACATAGGCAATTATTTCCTCGGCAATACGGGCAAAATCCGGATCACCCGTACACTGATAGGCCTCAACATAGGCGTAACAAAGCAGTGAATTGTCATACAGCATTTTTTCAAAATGCGGTGCCAGCCACTTGTTGTCTGTTGAATAACGGGCAAACCCGTAGCCTAGATGGTCATAAATCCCGCCCCGGCCCATAGCATCAAGCGTCTTAACCACCATGGCAATAGCCTTCTTATCCCCTGTGCGCTTCCAGTAACGCATCAAAAACAATAGATTATGCGGTGTCGGAAACTTAGGTGCAGGCCCGAAACCACCATAGGTCGGATCAAAGTCGTTTAAAAGCTGGGAAAAAGCCCGCTCCAGTGTTGTCTGCGACAGCTGTCCCTTTTCCGGCTTAACAGGGCGCGGCTTCAGTGACTGAGCCAGCTTCTCGCCAATTTCTTCAATCTTGTCTCGGTTCTGGTCCCACTGCTCTTTCAACATTGACAAGACTTCCAGTAACCCAGGCCTTCCATACATTGCATGCTTAGGCAGATAGGTCCCGGCAAAAAACGGCTTCTTCTCCGGAGTCATCACAATTGTCAGCGGCCAGCCACCTTGCCCGGTCACAGCCTGACACACTGCCATGTAAATATGATCAACATCAGGCCGCTCCTCGCGGTCAACCTTGATAGAGACAAAGTAATGATTGAGCAGCGCCGCCACTTCCTCGTCTTCGAAGGATTCCCGCTCCATGACATGGCACCAATGGCACGTACTATAGCCACAACTAAAAAATATGGGCTTGTCTTCTTCCCGCGCCTTGGAAAACGCTTCTTCGCCCCAGGGGTACCAGTCTATCGGATTATGTGCGTGTTGTAATAGGTATGGACTTTTTTCGTTGGCTAGGTGGTTAACGTGCTTGGTAGACACTCGCATCACCTCATTTAATTGCTACCATTTAGGATTTGCTTGAGGATGATTTTACATACGTTATATAACAGATAATCGTTATTTGCTAGTATTGTTTTTATTGTAATTGGTATGTTGTGGTAAGTCAAGGTGAAAAAATAATAAAGCCGGAATTTCCGTAATGCTGACTAAAGTCCAATATAGCGGCGTCGTGTGAACAGTGTTAGCGAAACCTCAAAAGTAGTAACTATCTACGGATGGGTGGTTACACATTTACCTTCGTCCACCCCTTCGAGCATGTTAGGCTTCACTAATACTCGCGCTCCAGGCTGTATGTATTTGGACATACCCCCTAAATGGGCAAGTAATTCTGTTATGGCTTGCTCGACGATTTGTGTGTCGTAGGAATCAGATTTGACGACTGCTACTTTTGTCATAGAAACCCTCCACTAAAAAATCACTAATTCACAGTCATTTGAAATACTTATATCCTAACACTTCGATAATATATTAATTATTAAATCAAATATCATAAGAACCAGCTTTGAGAATCAACTTTTAGCATACAGAACACCTTATAATATATAATCCCCTCTCATTTCACTAAAAGCAATTCACTCATTCTCTTACTGGAGGACACATTAAATCCATAAAATCTTCAGAATAATACATTGAGGCAGGTCCCTCATGATTTTTCACAGATTTATATGGCTTTACTATAGGTGGAAGCCATTCATCATTTTTTACATCTTGATCAATATCTTGCAAATATTTTAGCAATCCCTTTTGAACTGCAAATTTAATTTTGTGTGGCCAAGACTGCGTATAGACTGTTCTTGTCACTGTCGAATTGATATTTTCTTGCTCCCTTAGTTTAAACGAATTAGGTCGTACAAGCATCGGAATATATTGATGAACATTGCCTTCTAAAAAATAAGCTTTATGAGTGTAATTATTTCTCATTGCAAATAAATAGTTTTCTTTATCTACTACTTTACCTAAAGACACTTTCTGACCTTCTTTATAGTAAATGATTCGTAAGCTATCAAGTAATTTATATCTAATATTGCGAGGTAACACTGTCCTCAAAAATCTAAAAAAGGCATTTTTTACACCATAAATCTTTTGATATTCTAAATATAGTTGCTTCGAGTTTTCTAATATATTATCGCCCACAAAAGCATTTAGAGCTCTTTGACGCTCTGCTTCTGTGTTAGACGAACTTAGCCACGCCTCATATGTTTTCCATTCTGTTGGCTGTCCAAGTAAATCAAAACATGTGAGTAAAAGATAAGTATAAAGAGCTTCTTGCTGATGATTTAATCTTTTAGCTACCTCTTCATTATTTAAACGACTACCTAGTTCTAACCTTGCTGCAACTGCAATAATTCTTCCAAGTAAACTGTTATGATATTCATTTTCAATATATAATTGCCGCCTGTTTAATCTGGATGCAACTTTCCTCAATGCTGTTTCAACGAATTCTAGTGAAACATATTCCTTAAGGTGTTCATACACCAAGATTACATGTGGTTCATATACTTCACGCTGCTGTAACTCAATATATTTTCCTTTTAACTGTTCTGCTGAATATGAAACAACGCATTTTTCGCTTTTTTCACACCCGTCTGTTCTTAGATCAATACCTACTAATTTTTGATTTGAATCAAGAACAATTTTAATCTCATCCCCAATAAAAATTTTATTGTTATTATTTAATTCGATTTCAAAGGAACTATTTCTGAATTCAAAAGTATATTTAATCATTCCTATTCTCTCCAACCAAAGCTTTATAAACCCCTATTTTTTCCACCGATTCCAGCATGTTTGGCTTCACTAATACTCTATCGCCAGGCTGTATATATGCCACCTAAATGGTCAAGCAATTCTGCCATGGCTTGCTCGACTATATGTTGATCATGAGAATCAGCTTTTACTACTGCTACTCTTGTCATATGCGACACCTTATTCCATATAGACTGTCAACACTTTACAAAAACTTATCCAATGTCTTAAAGTTTTATCTATTGTTCCGATATGTGGATATATAACATACCACGGTGAATCAAACACATTACTAAATCTAATAATCAACTAGTAATTCTACATCAACTTCTATAGTATACACTACTTGAGTTAACCTAATTTTAAATGTCCCTTGATGCGGGATTGTTAAATTCGGGAAAAAGTCGTATAGTGTAAATAGTCGTAATACTATAAAAATTGTATATTTATTACTCATAATCAAGTTACGGTGTAACAACTATTCACGCAAAAATATGACTACTCCCCCTATTCAACCACTTCTTAAAACAGCGGAAGGGAGCATAAATGATGGAGCAAAAGCAAGAACTATCTGTAGACAGTTATTTGCAGGAAAGGAAAGACCCTACTGATGCTGAACTTAGACTTTTTCTTTTGGAAGTTGACAATCATTGTCCGCTGTGTGGGAAAGAGTTACAATCGCGTACACAAAAAAAGTTGCGAGAAAAGAAGTTTCAAATTGCACACATTTATCCTAATAAACCTACTAAAGAACAGTTAGAGGTACTCAATAGATTGGAACGATTAGGTGACAATTCGGAGTCATTTGAAAATCGTATTGCTCTCTGCAAGGATTGTCACGGTACGCAAGACTACCATACAACATCTGAAGAATACACTCATCTAGCAAATATAAAAAAAGCATTGCTCCTAAAATCAACATTACATGATTCAACTTTGACTTTAGGATTAGAAACTGAGATTGAAGAAATTATTAAAAAAATCGTCGCCCTAAATGAAAATGAACTTGCAGACTTAAATTATTTAGCAGTTCCATTGGCAAATAAGTTTTACCCTAATGAAGTCTTATTAAAAATAAAAGTTAATGGATACGTAACAATATATTTTACATATATACACGAGTTATTTCGCAATTTAGAAAGAACTAGCAACTTTGATTTTGAAGTACTTAGTATGCAGATACGTGCTGCATTTCAGAAAATGGATAATACAGATGCAAATAAAAATGAAATTTTTGAAGCAATGAGTTCCTGGATTGGTAGAAAAACATTAAATACATGTCGCTCAGCATGCGAAGCAATAACATCTTTTTTTGTGCAGAACTGTGAGGTATTCCATGAGATTTCCGAATAAAATTATATCATATAAAGAGAGTACGATTGGAAAGCTAGATGTACTCTTAGAAATCACTATAAAACGTGACGTTTCCCCACTTGAGTTATATGAAGAAACAAAGGAAAATTTTGAGGACATAGGAGATTATATCGAAACGTTAGTGTGTTTGTATGCTCTCAAACGTGCATCGTTTAACGCTAAGACCGGGAGGATAACTTATGTTATTTGAAATAATCTGTAACGAATTTCGCCAACAAAGAATCGAATTTCATAGTGGACTAAATACGGTTCTTGGCACAAAAACTGGTAATAATTCTATTGGGAAATCATCATTTTTAATGATAGTAGATTTCGTATTCGGTGGAAATACATACGCACATGCAACAGATATTATACGTCATGTAGGCCATCATGATATTTGTTTTTCTTTTATTTTTGAGCAAGAGCAGTTTTGGTTTGTAAGAAATACATTAGATCACCAAAATGTTTGGAAATGTAACAACACTTATGAAAAAGAAGAAGAATTAGCAGTTGATAAATATTGTACCTGGCTCAATGAGAAATATAAACTAGAATTACCTTATTTATCTTTTCGTGATGCAGTTGGGCGTTATATCCGGGTTTATGGTAAAGAAAATTTAAATGAAAAGCAGCCATTACATACGGTAATTAATGAGAAATCCCAAAAGGCTAGTTATGCTCTATTAAAGCTCTTTGAGCTATATATGCCTATTCATAATCTAGAAAAACAGCATAACATTTCAAAAGAAGCTGTTGACACATTTAGAAAGGCTCAAAAGCATCATTTTGTAGCTAGTGTTACAAAACGGCAGGTTGATTACAATACCAAAGAAATAGAATTACTTACAATGGAAATTGAACAGATAGCTGTAGGATTAGAAAAAGGGTTTGCTGATTTGGATGCTGAGCTATCTGATGAAGCAATCAGAATTAAGCAGCTGCTATCTAGAGCCAGAAGGCAAAGGAGTAGTATAAATGCAAAATTGAAGGTGGTTGAAGAAAATCTTTCGTATCGGTTTTCGATTGCAACGGATGATTTTAATCAATTAAAAAAGTTTTTCCCTAATGCTAATTTAGCAGCTTTATCAGAAGTTGAAAAGTTTCATAGTGAAATTTCATCTGTTTTTTCAACTGAACTGCAAACTGAAAAAAGACGGTTACAAAAAGAGATTGCAGATATTACACTAGTGATTTCAGAATATGAACTAAAGCTAGAAAATTTAATTCAAAACCCTAAATTATCAAAGACGATCTTGTCCAGGCATGCAGACTTACAAAGACAAATTCGTGTCTTAAAGGAGCAAAACGACGCCTATTCTAAATTTGCACAATTGAAACAGGCTGAAAAAGAAGATAGTGAACTGTTGTTGCTGGCGCATAGTGTCCAGAAATAGACTGTGTTAGTTGTCCAAATGCTGCCGGAAATGCTGACCAACAGTCCCGGCAGCAAATGAAACTGCCAATTAAACTAGTTCTCCCTGAATCACCAGTTTAACCATATGGTCGTCAATAATCCTGCGTCCGTTTTGCGAACCATAGAGTAGGCAATGTGTACATGCCTTGTTGACAAGACGGGCGGCTCCGCTTGAGAAACGGTAAATTTCATCAATAGCCCCATCCGAAAAGATATCCCGATCGGCACCTGCATAAGCCAGGTGCTTTTTCATATACTCCCCAACCTGCGAGCGATCG
>NZ_FWXI01000022.1 GCF_900176355.1 Sporomusa malonica
AAAAAAAATTAAACAGTCTTAGTCCGATGGAGTTTCGGACCAAGACTGCTTAAACTTTTCTTTTTTGCTCTGTCTACTTGACAGGGGGCACTTCATTCATTCCATGCGGCTAATTTCTTTGCGTAAACGTTTTATGATTCTTTTTTCCAACCGAGAGATATACGATTGAGATATTCCCAGCATATCGGCTACTTCTTTTTGTGTGCGCTCATTACCGTCATCATTAAGGCCAAACCTAAGTTCCATAATTCGCCGTTCCCGTCCTGATAATTTACTCATGGCTGCATAGAGCAGGGTTTTATCCACTTCTTCTTCAACAGATTTATAAATTATATCATTATCTGTCCCTAAAACATCGGACAACAACAGCTCATTGCCATCCCAATCAATGTTAAGCGGCTCATCAAACGACACTTCAGCCCGAGTCTTACTATTGCGGCGCAAATACATTAGAATTTCATTCTCAATACAACGAGAAGCATATGTGGCTAGTTTAATTTTTTTAATGGGATCAAACGTGTTTACCGCTTTAATTAGCCCAATCGTACCTATGCTTACCAAATCTTCGACACTTACTCCGGTATTTTCAAACTTACGTGCAATATAGACAACAAGCCGAAGATTCCGCTCAATAAAGACACTTTTGACAGACTTATCACCTTTTTGTAAACGATTAAGCAAAAATACCTCTTCATCGCTTGATAGCGGCGGTGGTAAAATCTCTGCACTACCTACGTAAAATACTTCGTCTGGCTTAAGCCAGCCGATAACTTGGAGAAATGATATCACCTTAAGCTTAACATATAGTTTAACTATCGACCAGGTAATGCGCATATCCCCGCCTCCTTTGTCATATTTATCCCATTAATTAGCGCAGGGTGTAATAGCGCCTGACAATTACGATCACCAGTAAATAAGCCATCATAGATACCGAGAAGTACATTGGCTGTCTGAGCCAGGCCATACTCGGTTACCACGGTAATACTGTCAGGTCTAAATCCCAAAATCATATTCCGGCTGCCGACAGATTGATAGGGAATAATTTCTATTCTTGCTAGCCAGGCTGAATCTTGACATTGATCAAGATTAGCCAACCATGCACCAGGGCTGTTTCTGATCAAAAATTCGGCCGCCTCTGAGCTAAGCAGGCGAAGTGATGCCTGGCAAGTTAAAAGAACGACAGGTTTGTGCCCCAACAGCGAATACAGTCCATTACCAGTATCAAGCATACCGGTTATCTCTATAGCCCGCCCACCATACTCTATTCTTGCTTTATATAAAGTCTGGCGACGATACATTCTCCCAAGCATTTGTTTAACAAGAAGCAGGATGAGTATTAACGCAATAACACTGCCTATCGCTAAATTACCCCATGATAAATCAATGTCATGAGTAATACCGTTAGGTGCCCCGGTCTGAACAAAATACAGCCAGCCCAACACAGATCCACCCAAAATAAATGAAACAATAAAAAAAGTACCGACAAGTATTAATGTTATCTTTAACGACTTGCAACCAAAAGCCAATGAGATTATAATTACTGAGGCCAACAGCTTTCCTGGAATCGTATACAGCATTGCCATTTCTGGCAATATTCCAGCTAATACATAGATCCCCCCCATCAAAGACGCCAGCAACAAGCGTTTCCACTGAAATGTAATTCCTGCAGCATAAGCTGTTAAAACTAAAATGACACTATTCATGATGAAATTAATCAATAGTACCATATCAGCATAAATATACACTGGTTATACCTTCCTAATGTGGAATTTTATTCCATAAAGATAACTGCTACATAGCAATATATGCTTCAGCTAAAATCACTATTCCCATTATAACAAGCATCTTTTTAAAATTATGTAATTTCTTGCCCTATAAACAATTCCAAAAATAGACAACAAAAACCCAGCTCATAACAGAGCTGGGTTTTTGTTGTCCTGTTTAGCCGCTGCTAGCGGCGCATCCAGGCTGGGATATCTAAGTCTCTACTTTTAAACGGTTCAATAACCGGACTTTCATGCCTACCTTCACTTGCCTTTAACAATGGCTTAGGATCGAAACCGGTAGCAATAACAGTTACCCTCACTTGATCTTCAAAACGCTCATCGATGGTGGCACCGAATATAATTGTCGCTTCCGGATCTGCTGCCCTAGCAATAATATCAGCCGCTTCATTTACTTCAAACAGCGTTGTGTTAGGACCACCAGTGAAGTTTAAGAGCACGCCTTTAGCACCGTCAATTGACATTTCCAGAAGAGGGCTCCTGATAGCCGCTTCAACGGCTGCAATTGAGCGGTTATCGCCTGTGCCGAAACCAATACCCATCAGTGCTGAGCCAGCATCACTCATAATGGTCTTAACATCTGCGAAGTCAAGATTTATAAGCGCTGGCACGGCAATGAGATCAGATATGCCCTGAACGCCTTGACGGAGCACATCATCAACAATTTTAAAAGCATCCATAATTGAGGTGCGCTTGTCAACAACCTGTAATAAACGGTCATTAGGAATGGTTATTAGAGTATCCACTTTTTCTTTAAGTTTAGCAGTTCCCCGTTCGGCCTGCTGCTGACGTTTGCGGCCTTCGAAAGTAAATGGTTTAGTCACAACGCCAACCGTAAGGGCGCCTACTTCTCTGGCACATTCGGCAACTACCGGCGCTGCACCTGTACCTGTACCACCGCCCATGCCGGCAGTGATAAATACCATGTCCGCACCTTTTAGAACTTTAATGATATCTTCCCGGCTTTCTTGGGCCGCTTTTTCGCCAATTTCTGGATTAGCTCCCGCGCCTAAGCCTTTTGTCAGTTTTTCGCCAATCTGAATACGATAGGCAGCCTCTGAGCCAATTAATGCCTGTGCATCTGTATTAACAGTAATAAATTCAACGCCTTGCAGGCCAGCTCCAATCATGCGGTTTACCGCATTATTACCGCCTCCGCCTACGCCAATAACTTTTATCGAAGCAAATTGATCCAAATCCATATCAAATTCCAGCATTACTAAGTTTTCCTCCTTCAATATCTATCAAATTTTCAATAGTCTTTTAGCTTTATGAACAAACACGTTCCATGCACTTCGTTCGGTAGCCAGCTCACTTGCCGCGACTTTGGCACCGTGTTTTATAATGCCATAACACACAGTATTAGCTGGATGTACATATTCAACAGCCAGGCGTTCGGGTTTTACCGTTTCGGTATGTATTTGAAAAACTTTGGCTGCACAAGCCGCTACACTCGGCATTGCTCCGCAACCGCCGGTTAAATAAACAGATTCAAAAACTTGCCCATGGTCGGAGAGATGATTGTCCATCAGCGGCTTAAGATCATCGTACACCAAAGTCACAATTTCATCTACCCTGCTTTCGATAATATCATACAAAAAGTCAAAAGGAATGTGTTTATCAGTCGTTCCGTAATCATTACAGTCTAATATTACTCCCTGATTACGCAAATTAGGAGACAACCGAGAATAATAGCGCTTAATCTCCTCAGCATGGGCTCGGCCAACGCTCAAACCTTGCATTAAATCACTGGTTATATAGTCACCGCCCAGCGGCAACGAAGCGGATGAGAAAAGGCGGCCGTCAGCATAGACGGAAATATCTGCAGATCCCGCACCAATATCTATAAAGATATAGTTAGACGGTTGGCCAGGCAACTCATTCTTCATGCCTTCAGCCGCCACGATACCTCCAGCGACAATACCGCTCACGCGGATACCATTCCCACTAAGTGCGTTAGTAAGATTCTGTAGTAGCGTTTTAGAAGCTGCCACAATATGAGTTTTTACTTCAAGAGCAGCTCCTGGCTGGGCTGCATTTTCTTTGGCAGGCAAAACATGAAGAACCTCATATTCATCATTTGCAACTGCAAAAACAGCTGCTTTACAAGCACGCTCCACATCAGCTCCAGTTACAGTTCCAGGTGATGCTGGTGCAACGATGCCAACACTATTTTGGGCTGTAAACATCGAGCCACTAATCCCCAGATAAATGGAGCCGGCAGTTTGGCAATCAGCTGCCATAACAACACAATCCACAGCTTGTCTGATAGAATGGGCCAAAGCGTTAATATCAGTGACGAATCCTCTGGCGTATCCTGCGGTTGGAGCCGCACCACTGCCTAGTAGTTCTACACGGCCATCGGCTTCCTGCCTTCCGGCCAACACTTTGACCATACCTGTGCCGACATCAATAGCTAATATAGTTTTTTTATCCATAACTCCCTCGCAGCACAGTATTATGTTTCTTCCCAATAGCTTCAACAAAAGTAGCATTTTCCCTTTTTTTTAACCGGAAAATTTGCGCTTTTTTTTAAAAACTAACAAAAGAAAGCTTCAAAGCCGGAACACGCTCAGACAGGCTTTAAAGCTTTCACACTACTTCTTTAAGAAATACCTACGAATGATGGCCAGATTTTGAAAAATCCTTAGGCCAAAAGCCAACAGCGATACATAATACAAGTCAATTCCTAACCGGTCTCCAATATAAACTAGACCAGCCGCTAATAGTGCATTGGTGAAAAATCCTGTAATAAATACAGTATTATCAAACTTTTCTTCAATTCCAGCCCTGAGTCCACCAAATACTGAGTCTAACGATGCGAGTAATGCGACTGACATAAATTTGGCATATTCAAGTGGTACGGTAATAGGAAAAGATATACCTATAAGTAAACCTATAATAAGCCCGGTAATCGGCAATACCATGTTAGCGACCACCCTCCTGAACCGGCTTGGCGAACTCAAACCGGAAAGCACCTTTATACGCCGGAACTGTTACTCCATCTTGCTTTTTAATTGTTACTTGAATCCCCCAAAATTGCAATGTCTCAATTACACCACCGCGCATTTTAAGCGCGTTTTCGAGCGTTGTCGGCTCTCCTATAGCCCGAACCTCATAAGGCGGCGAATAACGTGAATTATTTACCGACAGTGTCGGACCAGCGCAGCGAACTTCTGAACTGGCAATCAGTCGTTGCTCGTTAATAGATATTGCTTCCGCGCCTGCGGCCCAAAGTTCATTAATGACTTTTAGGATATCGTCATCATGGATTAAATATAAATTGGGGTTTTCTCCCGGTTTAGAAGGGCGCTTGCTGTCATCAATAGTTACAATAATTCCTGGGCCTTCTACAGCCACTACGCCAGCTCCCATCCTTACCATCTCAAATTCCTTAGACGCTGCTTCCGCACCAGAAGTACGTTTTAACTCCTGAACCTGGTTAATAAGCGCGTCCCGTTCTTTTTCGGTCTGGCTCAACCGTTGAGACAAGTCTTCCACCCGTTGGAATGGAATGCTTGATCTAATATCCTGAGTGGTACGAAATTGTACCGCCAGCATAATACCCAACACAACACAGACCAGGGCAATCGCAAACTGCCCTTGTTTAATAGGTAGCAAAATATCGTCTCCTTTCAAATTATCCCTTATCTGTCACGTATTTTAATAATCGGCGATGTATAATTAAGATCTACGTATTCAACAGCCATCTTTTTCGCTAAGATTTCCTGTAAAATCTCGCCTGTCAGCCTTGCCTTCTCTGTAAGGCGTTGGCTATCGCCCACACGGATGTAGACTGACTCAGTCGTATATGCAACAAGCTCGTCCGGCGACTTAATATTAACCTCAGACAGTTGGTTTAGAGCAGTTTCATCCAGCGCAGCAAGATAGGTTAAGACACTGGCAAGCCCAGGATTATTCACCTGGTCACCTACATATACGTTTCCCAATCGAACCCCTGTAATAACCGGAACTTTTACCTGCTTTAGATTTTTTAAAGCAGCCAAGACCACACCTTGGCGGTCAATTTCGACAAAACCATATTGACTGGCGACAAAGGCCAGCGGCTGACGCTCCTTAATCTGAATAGCAATGGTAGCAGGGAAATTCCGTTCTACCTTGACTTCGGCCACGCGGAGGTCATTCATCAGCCTGTCCCTTATGTTATCAGTTTTTAGCCTAAAAATATTTACCTTTTCGGGGATGTCGGCAACGCGTAACACTTCTTCAACTGTTATATACTTATTTCCCTCTACCAATACTGTTCCAACGGTAAAATAAGGAGATTTAATAAACAAAAAAAATGCTATCAGCAATGCTAAAGCCGCCAGCCAGACCGCTAATATAGAACTCCGCCGCCGCCTAGCCTCTCTCAAGCGTTCTGCTGTCTGCATACTATCACTCCTGTGGACATCTTCTGCAGTAATTATACACTGGATTGTCTTTTAATGAAATAAAAAATTGGGCCGCATCTATCGACACTGCCCAAAACACCTTCTACTCAGCGGTCATCAGGAGAATCCGCTCACATAAATCGGCAAAACTTATGCCGACAGCGGCTGCCGCTTTAGGTACCAGGCTGGTAGCTGTCATACCAGGAATGGTATTGACTTCCAGAACGTAAGGTTTGTTATTACTATCAAGCATTACGTCAACTCGACCAATCCCGCGGCAGTTTAACAGCTTATACGCCTCAAGCGCGACTTGCTGCACATAGCTGGCAACCTCAGCCTCTAATCTAGCCGGAACAATATATTCAGTGGCTCCTTTGGTGTATTTTGAGCTATAATCATACCGCCCTGACTCAGGCACTATCTCGATAATAGGCAGTGCTTCTGGCTGGTCAGTACCTAATATAGAAATTGTCAACTCTTTCCCCTTAATAAATTCCTCAACAACAATGTGGTCGCTGTATTTAAAAGCTTCTTTTACGGCGAATTCGATATTTGCTGGTTCTTCAACAATTACAACACCAATGCTAGAGCCTTGGGCAGCTGATTTAACCACTACCGGCATGCCAAATTCTAACAGAATTTCACTAGCCAAATCACGCCCGGCATCATGCTTGTTATATAGGCGTGATCGCGGCGTAGGTATTCCAGCGGCAGTAAATAACCTCTTGGTTACTGCCTTATCCATAGCTACAGCACTAGCCAATACTCCAGATCCTGTGTAAGGTATTCCTAGCATTTCAAGTGTACCTTGGATCAATCCATCTTCCCCATAAAGACCATGAATAGCATTGAATACCAAATCAATCTTTTCCTTTTTTAGCTGATCGACAAAATGCCGGGGGGCCAGATCAATGCCAATGGCATTGTACCCTTTTTCCTGCAGTGCCGCCAAAATGGCCCGCCCTGTATTTAATGATACTTCCCGCTCAGCAGACGGCCCACCCATGACAACTGCAATCTTCTTATTCTTCATAAATAGTCCCCCTCTAGCTACCAGGTACCCTTACAATTTGTGCTCCCAAGCCCTGTAGTTTTTTCTCAATATTTTCATAACCGCGGTCAATGTGATACACTTGCTCAATCTCTGATGTTCCTTTAGCCGCTAGAGCCGCTAGCACTAAGGCACTACCTGCCCGTAGATCAGGAGCTGCCACTATGGCTCCCGTCAAATTTGAAACTCCGCGAATAATGGCAGTACGACCTTCCACTTTGATTTTAGCACCCATTCGAGTAAGCTCGTCAACATGCTTAAACCGATTTTCAAAAATAGTTTCAGTAATAATGCTGGTCCCCTTGGCAATGCTAACCAGGGATAGCATTGGCGCCTGTAAGTCGGTTGGAAATCCTGGATAGGGCAGCGTCTTAATATCTACGCCTCTAAGCTCTCCTGCCTTTATCCGAATGGAATCACTGCCAGTAATTACCTGAGCTCCAATTTCCTGAAGTTTATCAGTGACTGAGAATAAGTATTCTGGAATAATGTTTTCCACTATAACATCGCCTCGAGTCATCACGCTTGCCATTAAGAACGTGCCAGCTTCAATCCGATCACACATCACAGTATGCTCGGTAGGAACAAGTTTTTGAACGCCGTCAATTCTAATGGTATCAGTACCTGCTCCGGTAATTTTTGCTCCCATCTTATTTAAGATAGCCTGCAAATCAGATATTTCCGGTTCACGCGCTGCATTGCGGATAACTGTTGCTCCTTTAGCTAGTACGGCAGCCATCATAGCATTCTCGGTAGCGCCAACGCTAGGAAAGTCAAAATTAACTTCGCCGCCAGTTAACTCTACCGCTTCTGCGTCAATAAAACCAAAACTTTCATCAACTTTTGCGCCGATTTTTTCTAAAGCTTTGATATGTAAATTAATTGGTCGTGGACCGATAGCGCAACCGCCAGGATAAGAAACTCTGACTTTACGAAATCTTCCTAACAGCGGCCCCATTAAAAATACCGAAGCCCTCATTTCCCGCATGAGATGTTCAGGTATCTCGGCCTTGCTTACATTAGTAGTATCAATCAACATCGTGTGTTCTTGCCTGGATATTTTAGCTCCAAGAAGAGTCAATATATCCTGCATGGCTTGGATGTCGCGCAAATAAGGAACATCATGAATAACGCTGACCCCTGAACATAAAAGCGTTGCTGCCATAATTGGTAATGTAGCGTTTTTAGCCCCGCTTACTCGGACACTGCCACATAGTTGTACTTCTCCTGTGACGATAAATTTCTCCATCGTCTTCCCTCCCAGACAAGTACAATCACCCTCTAACTTTATATATCTAATCTCTAATAGAAATACTACGCATTACTCTTGACACATTAACTTTTCAACTAATTCTTCCCCTGATAAGTAAATATTACCAGCACCCATAGTCATCACTAAATCTCCGGGCTCAACAATTTCAGCTAGATACCGAGCAATTTTATCTTTGTCCGGTATATAAGTAACGCGCTGATTAGTTTGCCGTTCAACCTCATCCTTGAGTGTCTCACCGCTAATCCCTGGAATAGGCTGCTCTCCAGCTGAGTAAACATCGGTAAGAATCAGCATGTCGGCTGGAGCAAACGCACTGCCGAACTCCTGGCGCAAAAACTGGGTACGTGTATACCGATGCGGTTGAAAGACGCAAATTAACCGCTTAGGTTCTGTTTGACGCGCTCCCAGCAAAGTTGTGGTAATCTCCGTAGGATGATGGGCATAATCATCCACTACCCAAACACCGTTTACCCGCCCTTTGGACTGAAACCGGCGTTTGGCCCCCTGAAACTGGCTGAGCCCTTCAGCAATTTGCGAAAAACTTAGTCCTACTTCAAGACCTACAGCCACAGACGCCAAGGCATTCGCCACATTGTGCATCCCGGGAACAGAGATTCTAGCCGTACCTAAAAATTCATCTCGGTTGTACACATCAAAGATTGTAACCGGACCGTCAGATTTTATATTACGCGCGATATAATCTGCATCATGTTCAAGTGCATAAGATACATAGCGCCTTTCAAGCTTGGGTGCCATATTCCTTACATAAGCATTATCAAAACATAGAACGGCTAATCCGTCAGCTGGATCAATCTTATGTAGGAAATCATCAAAAGTGCGTAATATATTATCCATGGTCTTGTAGTAATCCATGTGATCGTTTTCAATATTAGTTACGACAGCAATATGTGGTGAAAGTTTCAAAAAAGAGCCATCGCTTTCATCGGCCTCAGCTACTAAGAATGGGCCATGACCGAGTTTTGCACTACCGCCTATTGATTCTAACTCGCCGCCAATGATTATGGTCGGATCAATGCCTGACTTCTCAAGCATAAGGGCAATCATCGATGTGGTTGTGGTCTTGCCATGAGCGCCGGCTACAGCTATTCCCTGACGTTTGGACATAAGAAATGCCAGTACATCAGCCCGGTGATATACAGGAATCTCCTTATCCCGCGCGGCTTTAACCTCTGGATTTATTTCAGGGATAGCGGTAGAAACAACTACAGCTTGACTATCGCCGATATTTTCATAATTATGACCAAGATACACCGTTGCACCTGCCTGCTCAAGTTTAGCGGTAACAGCTGATCTTTGCGCATCAGAGCCAGAAACAGCATAACCCAAATCAAGCAAGACTTTAGCAATGGCGCTCATTCCTGAGCCACCTATACCAATAAAGTGAATTTTTTTGATGTCATTTAACAACAGAATTTCTCCCCTTTCTTGCGCACCCCGTCTCCGATGTAGCGCATCTGGCAGAAAGAGCTGCTTAAAAAACTACCCGGCTGCCGCTCTGGCATACCTTAGTGTATGCGTTGCCCACATCCGGTGTTACCTTTTTTATTTGCTTTGCAGCTTTACTAGGCTGAGCGCCAACCGAGCGATTGCTTCTGCCGCCTGAGGCCGACCTAACCCTCTGCTCTTTCCTGCCATATCTAACAGTACGGCCGGATTATCTATTAAATTTTCAATTGTATTGGCTAATTTAGCCCCAGTTAATTCTTTATCCGGAAAAACTTTTGCTGCGCCATAGGTTTCGAGAACTCTAGCATTAAATTCTTGATGATTTTCGGCAGCATAGGGATAAGGTATAAGTATTGCGGGAATTCCCCTAGCTGTTAATTCGGCCAATCCCACAGCTCCGGCTCGGAATATCGCTAAATCAGCGGCCGCTAAGGCTAAAGGCATATTATACAAATATGGTTTGATGATAATATTGCCATCACTGGAAAGGTCTATACCAGATTGTTTAATATTGCCAACTATGCTATTATACTCGCTTTGTCCTGTTACATGCAATATTTGAATACGTGGACTCCTGTTAAAATGTTTATAAACATCGAACATAGCATTGTTTATGCTGCGAGCACCACGGCTCCCCCCGACTACCAGCAAGGTTAGTTTATTTGGGTCTAATCCCAGTGCTGCTTGTCCCTCATTCCGAGCAGCCGACATCACTTCAGGCCGTATCGGATTACCAGTAAATACAATCTGTTCTGGCTTGTACCTCCCAAAATATCGCTCAGCTTCCTGGTATCCTACGGCAATTTTATCAACAAACCGAGATAATATTTTATTAGTTATACCTGGAATAACATTCTGCTCTTGAATCATGGTTGGTATTTTGAGCAAACTGGCAGCAAGCAGCACTGGCCCGCACACATAACCACCTGTGCCAATAACAACATCAGGCTTAAACCTTTTAATAATTTTAGCTGAACTCCATACACTGCCTGCTGTACTAAATAGTGTTCGAATGTTCTGCCAGGAAATTCGCCGCTCTAGTCCGCGCACTTCTATTGTTGAAAAATTAAACCCTTCTTTGGGAATAATGTCAGCTTCAAGCCCCTGTTTAGTTCCTATAAATAAGATTTCACAGTCATCGGTTAACTTGGCTACTTCTCTCGCGATAGTAATGGCGGGGTAGATGTGACCACCTGTTCCCCCGCCAGAAATAATCAGTCGCATATGTTTGCCCCCTAGCTTCATTTCATGCTGACATACTGGGATACGTTGAGGAGAATACCTACCCCTGCAAGTGTAAAAATCAGGGCAGAACCGCCAAAACTAATAAACGGCAATGGTATTCCGGTTACCGGCATGGATGCTGTAACTACCGCAATATTCATCAGTGCCTGCAAAACAATTATACTCGTTATTCCGCCGGCCAACAAACTACCATAAATATCTGGCGCGGAAATAGCAATTTTAAACCCTCGCCATGCAAATAAAAAAAACAATATTATCACAGTAGCGGTACCAATAAAACCGAGTTCTTCACCCAAAATAGCAAAGATAAAATCAGTATGAGGCTCAGGCAGATACAAAAACTTTTCTCTGCTGCGCCCTAAACCAACACCAAACAGGCCGCCAGAACCAATAGCGTATAACGACTGGATGATATGGTAGCCGCTATTTAACGGATCAGCCCACGGATCGCTAAATGCCAGCAGCCGTTTTAGACGATATGGTTCAGCAATAATGGCAGCAACTATACCTGCAACACCTACGGCGCCTAATGAACCTAAATGTGATAATTTAGCACCTGCAGCAAATAGAAGAATAAACACTGTGCCGCCGATAACAAGCGCTGTACCTAAATCTGGTTCTTTCAAAATGAGACCGAACACTACTAAAAGCATTAGTAATTGCGGAACGACTCCCTTAATAAAATATCCAATTTTATCCTGGGATCTTGCCAAACTATTAGCGGTAAAGAGCACCATGCTCAATTTTGCGATCTCTGATGGTTGTAGATACAATGAACCGAAACCCAACCAACGTCTTGCACCATTAACTACTTTACCTAACCCTGGGATGAGGACAAGCACTAATAAAATAAGGGTAATTATCATAGTAGGTTTTGCCAGTTTGCGCCAAACGTGATAATCAATATTCATTGTGAGCAGCATGGCCAGCAATCCTAGTGTGGCCCAAATCATCTGGCGTTTTAGAAAGTAGTAGCTGTCATTATAGTTGACATACGCGGAAACCGCACTAGAACTATAAACCATTACAATCCCAAACCCCAACAAACCAATAATGGCAAAAAAGATGACATAATCGGGCGACTTAGGTCTAACTGCCAATCTCGCTCCCCCCTTAACCTAACCGACGCACTAAATCTTTAAATATGTTCCCCCGTTCTTCGTAATTATTGAACATATCATAACTAGCGCAAGCTGGCGATAAAAGAACCACGTGCGGCGATTGAGCCAATTTGTGAGCCAGCGTCACTGCCTCGGCAAACGAAGCTGTTTTATGAATGTTTCTCACACTATGTTGAACTGCAGACTCTGCAAAGCGCTCTTGAGCTTCTCCTAATAAAATTAAATGGTCAACCCGCTCTTTAACTAGCTTCATAAATTCCGTTAAATCAGTATTCTTATCGCGCCCTCCGGCAATCAGGATAATATGACTCGGAAAAGCCTCTAGCGCTTTTATTGATGATTCTGGATTAGTGGCTTTAGAATCATTGTAATAGGCTACACCGGCAATCTCAGCCACAGGCTCAATACGATGCTCAACGCCCGGGAATACTTTGAGAACTTCAGCCATATTTGCAGGATCGACTCCAGCAAAATAAGCAATCGCACAGGCAGCTAACGCATTCTCCACATTATGGCCGCCTTTTATTCTAATATCATTAACGGTACAGATATCAATAACTTTTCCTTCCCATTTCAGCCTGATCGCTCCGCTTTCAACAAAAATACCGGATTCCAGACGCTGCCGACGACTGAAATAGAGTACTTTGCCAGGCGCCCGTTTGGCCATCTCTCGCACAACGACATCATCATAGTTGAGAATTAAGTAATCATTCACCTGCTGATTGGCAAATACCCGTTCTTTCATTTCCTGATAAACTGCCATGGTATGATGTCTATCTAAATGATCTGGGGTGAGATTTAGGATTGCCGCAATATGTGGCCTAAACTTGATAGCCCCCTCAAGCTGGAAGCTTGATATTTCAGCAACTACAAAACCATCTGCTCCAGTCTCAAGTGCCTGCTCTGACAGCGCTGCACCGATATTGCCACCTACAGATACCTGATGACCTGTAGTCTTAAGCATCTCACCAAGGAGTGTTGTTGTTGTTGTTTTGCCGTTGGTACCGGTAATTGCAACTATAGGTGCATTGCTCAGCCGGTACGCCACCTCTACTTCACTCATAACGGTAATCCCACGCCCTTGAGCAGCGGCAACAAGGGGTATATATATAGATATCCCCGGTGACATTACCAAATAATCCATACCGACCAGTAGTTCTTCATTCTGATTCCCCAGTGCCAAAACAACACCGGCTTCTTTTAATTGAGAAAAATCTTTGTTAATTGTATCGGCGGACTTGGCGTCACTTAAAGTAACATGTGCGCCTAACTGCCGCAAAATATATGCTACTGAAATTCCGCTGACCCCAGCGCCTAACACCAATATATTCTTATTGGCGAATTCTGTCTGTTTACTCATTTTACATACCTCCTGCCCGGCTCACCGCCAATACGCTTAACGCCACAGCCGCAAACACTGCGCCAGTCAGCCAGAATACGGTCACCACTTTGGTCTCCGACCATCCAGATAATTCAAAATGATGATGAATTGGACTCATTTTAAAAACTCGCTTACCGGTTGACTTAAATGAGATGACTTGAATAATGACTGACAGCGCTTCAATAACAAACACACCACCAACAATAACCAGCAAAAACTCGGTTTTGGTCATTACAGCGACTGCTGCCAGCGCCCCGCCCAGGGCCAACGAACCGGTATCTCCCATAAAAACTTTGGCCGGATGCGCATTGTACCGTAAAAACCCCAGACACGCTCCAGCCAAAGCTACGCAAAAAACAGCCAGATGAGGTTTTCCAAAATAAAGAGCGATTACTGCATAAGCCAAAGCGGCTACAGTTGTTGTGCCTGCCGCCAAACCATCAAGACCATCAGTAAGATTAACCGCATTGGTAGTACCGACAAGTACAAGAAAGATCATTAGATAATATAAGGCCCCAAAGTCAACATTAATCCCCAGAACAGGTATCCATAAATCTGTACCGCGGCCAAAGTAAATACTGGCAATATAGGAAAGGGCCACAGCCATAATAATTTGTCCTAATAATTTCTGTCGGGCCTTAAGGCCCAATGAGCGTTTAAGTACCACTTTGATAAAATCATCCAAAAAACCAATTAAGCCATGGCCTAATGTAACAAATAAGGCTAATAACACTTCAGGGTTTTTGCCTGCAAAGACAAGGCTGGGAATAACAAGAGCCACTAAAATCAGCACCCCGCCCATGGTGGGTGTACCCGCTTTGGCATAATGGCGTTCTGGCCCCTCTTGTCTGATGCTTTGCCCAAATTTCAGCCGCCTTAGCATGGGAATAATGAGCGGCCCCGCTATTATCGCAATGGCAAACGCCATCACGGCAGCATACAACAATTCCTGCATGGTAACCTCCTGTATTGGCTCGCTATAGCAGCGATGTATCGTTAAATGTTTCCAGCATCGTTTCCATTTTCATGCCGCGGGAGCCTTTAATCAAGATATAGTCACCAGGATTCATCAGACCGCGTAACGCCTCTATCGCCTCCTTGTGGCCGGTAAAAGCGTGGGTTACTGTAACCCCATACTCATGGGCAGCAGCGGCAATATGCTTTGATAACTCTCCGACAGTCAGTACAACCTCAATTCCTTGCTCTGCAGCTTGCCGGCCAATCCGGCGATGTGCCTCAATTGCCGCATCACCAAGTTCCAGCATATCACCTAGTACAACGATCTTACGGCCTTTGCTAATATCTGATAAAGTATTAAGTGCGGCAGCCATAGATAACGGGCTGGCATTATATACATCGTTAATAACAGTATACTCTCCATATTTTTTTATCTCAAGCCGCATTGCGCCAGAAACGAAACTGCCGATACCCATTTTTATTTCGCTAGGTTTTAATCCTAATTCCCACCCGACAGCAATTGCCGCCAAGGCATTATAAACATTATGTGTACCCACCGTATGCAAAACAACAGGAAAAGTACCGCGTGGGCTGCAGCAGTCAAAGGTAGTGATCCATTCACCATTTTCCCCAGTGGTAATGTTCTCGGCCCGGACAAAGGCTCCAGGGTTTAAGCCGTAAAGTACTACCCGTCCTTGAGACTTATCTTTCATTGCCCGTACATGGGGATCATCCGCATTGAGTACAACTAAATCATCATGGACTATTGCTTCAACCAGTTCGGCTTTAGCCTCAGCAATATTTTCAATTGAACCCAAGATTTCCATATGGGTTTCACCCACATTAGTGACTACGCCCACGGTAGGTAAGGCTATCCCGGCCAGCTCACGAATTTCCCCTTGAGCTCGCATACCCATCTCAACTACGGCGGCTTCATGGCCTGATTCAAGTTTTAACAAAGTCAGCGGCAACCCAATTTCATTATTAAAGTTAGCCTCAGTCTTAAGCACGTTAAACCTGCTAGACAGCACCGCTGCTAGCATATCTTTTGTTGTTGTTTTACCGTTAGAGCCAGTTACACCGATTACAGGAATATAATACCGTTTACGGTGAAACCTTGCTAAATCCTGCAAGGCAACCAGGGTATTGTTTACCTCTATTACCTGAGCCTGTTCAGGCAGATGTACAGACCTGCTGACAACGACCCCAACTGCCCCCTTACTGACAGCCTGAGCCACAAACTCATGCCCATCAAAATGCTCACCAACTAGAGCAATAAACAAATTGCCAGGCTGTACAGTCCTGGTATCGGTGGAGATTCCTCGGAAAAACTTGCCACCTGACCCCCTAGTTAGGCGACCGCCAGTAGCCTTTAAGACCTCAGTTAAACTAAAATCAGCCATTTATTCTCATCTCCCTAATGACTTCACGCGCTACCTGCCGGTCATCAAAATCAATTGTTCTGTCTTTTAGAATCTGGTAAGTTTCGTGACCTTTGCCGGCAATGAGTATAACATCCTGCGGCTCAGCCAGTTGCAACGCCTGCGTGATGGCCTGACGTCGATCTGGAGTTATTTTATAGCTTTTATCCGAACATGCTATACTGCTCAAGCCATCCCTAATCCCCACTTCGATATCTGCCAGAATTTTTTCGGGATCCTCGCTGCGGGGATTGTCAGATGTCGCCAGCACTATATCACCATATTGAGCAGCAAGTTTACCCATAATCGGACGCTTGGTACGGTCACGGTCACCACCGCAGCCAAACACTACGATAATCCTGCCTTTGGCAAACTGCTTAGCCGTCTTAAGCACATTTTCCAAACCATCTGGTGTATGGGCATAGTCAACAATGACAGTAAACGGTTGTCCGGCGTGCACTAACTCGAATCGCCCGGGTACACTGATAAAACTTTCGAGTGCCTGTTTGATAATCGCCGGATCAACTTTTTCTGCCAGAGCCACCCCTACTGCCGCCAACACATTATAGACATTAAACATGCCGGTAATACCAAGTTTGAGTGACATAATTCCAAATACTCCATTGATGCTGAAGCTAGAACCAGCCGCCTCAACATCAATGCTGTCAGCAGTTAACACAGCAGAACACTTTATCCCATAACTTATCACTGAGCACGCTGAATTGTTTGCCATTATTTCGCCTGCACTGTCATCAAAATTGATTACCGCTGTCTTACCTGACTTCCTGCTGCTGGGCTGGCTCAAGCGGCGAAACAATTCCGCTTTGGCGTCAATATAGTTGTCAAATGTTTGATGAAAGTCCAAGTGGTCTTGCGTCATGTTGGTGAACACACCAACGTCAAACTCACAACCAGCCACACGTTCTAGCGCCAGAGCGTGTGAAGAAACTTCCATAACCACATATTCCATACCACTGTTAACCATTTCAGCCAGCGTACTTTGCAGTTCAATAACATCTGGTGTAGTATTTTTAACTGGTAGTGCTTTATCGTCAATCAATGTCTGGATCGTTCCAATTAAGCCTACTTTGTAGCCGGCCTGCCGCAAAATGCTTCTAATTAGGTAAGTGGTCGTTGTTTTGCCATTTGTGCCAGTTACGCCAATCATTCTTAAGTTGTAACCTGGATAATCAAAAAAATACGGCACAACAGCCTGCATGGCTGCACGAGTATTATCTACTTTCATGATAGTTATATCGCCGTACGTTGTGACATCTTTCTCTACAAGCACGGCGACTGCTCCACGCTTAATAGCGTCTTCAATAAAATCATGCCCATCAACATGAACGCCGGCCAGGCAGACAAATAATGTGCCAGGAACTACTTTGCGGGAATCATGGGCAACTGCCGTAATTTCTCTATCAAGCCGCCCATGTGTGACAGCATCTGGCAATAATGCCGCTAATTGTTCTAAATTTTTAGCCATAAAATTATCCTCCTACCAACTACGGTAAAATTTGTTATATCCACTTTCCTATTCTATTTTTACCAATATCATTTATTTTAACGCCATTTACTCGAAATAGGTAGTAATAGTTGTTCCTGATAGCACTTTGCTGCCAGGCAGCGGGTCTTGTTTGATGGCTTTCCCGCTATTCCCGACCGGATTAATGGCAAGCCCAAGCTCGGCCAGCATATCTAATGCCTCGCGCGGTGGCCTCCCAGCTAAATCTGGTACAGTAACTTCACCTGCCAAATAGCGTGGGGTCATAGTATATAAAAGCACACCGCCGCCAGTCGGCATACGACTGCCAGGTTTAGGGATCTGATCAGCTATTCTATCGCCGGACTCCTCGATACGTGGGACCAAACCGGCTTTTTCTAATTCTTTTATAGCTTCAGGAACATTTAAATTAATTACACTGGGAACCAGCACATGGGTTTCTTGACTACTGGGTTTGACTATACCTGATAGCTGTGGACTCACCTTCAGATACTGCAGTACATCTTTCATTACAGCCCCAAATACCGGTGCCGCAATCTGCCCACCGTAATAGAGCCCAACAGGTTCATCAATAACAACCAGCATGGCTACCTGAGGGCTGTCAGCAGGAGCAAATCCAACAAATGAAGCAACATATTTATCAGGCAGATAACCGCCAGCTCCGACTTTTTGCGCTGTACCTGTTTTTCCAGCAATCCTGAAGCCTTCGATGTATGCATTTTTGCCTGTTCCCTGTGATACTACCGACTCTAATATTTCCTTGACTTGTTTAGTCATAGCAGGATCAAGAACCTGCCTAATGACATCAGGTTGAAACCCTCTAATGATTTGCCCGGATTTATCCTTAACTTCTCTAACAATTTGCGGCCTAAGGAGTTGACCATCATTAGCTATAGCGGCGGCGGCCGTCACTAACTGAATAGGAGTAACGGCAATACTCTGCCCGATAGACATCGTCGCAATGTTAATCGGTGTGGCTTTAGTTCGATCAATGGTAATACCCTTTGCTTCTCCTGGCAAATCAATATTGGTATGCTGCCCAAAACCAAAAGCATCTATATACCGATAAAATGAGTCGCGCCCTAAGCGCAGTCCAACATTAACAAACCCGACATTGCAGGAGTTCTGAACCACCTCGGTAAAACTCTGGCTGCCATGCCCACCATGTTTCCAACAGTGAATATTACGTCCCTGTACTTCCACTTCACCAGGGTCAAAAAATCTTTCTTCAGGTTTGACTATGTGTTCAGACATTACTGCTGACGTAGTAACAATTTTGAAGGTTGAACCAGGCTCATAGGCGTTTGAAACGGCAATATTCCTCCATAACTTTGGTGAAAAATCACTGAACTTATTAGGGTTATAATCCGGCCTATTGGCAAGCGCCAATATCCCGCCATCGCGTGGATCAATAGCAATAATGGTAGCAGCCTTAGCCTGTGTCTCTTTCATTACCCGTTCAAGTTCGCGCTCAACAATCTGCTGAACAACTACATCGATGGTAAGGTAAACATTGTGTCCTTCAATGGGTGGCACAAACCGGTGAGATGCCTGCGGTATCTCCCGCCCCCTAGCATCATACTCAATGACAACGCTGCCCGAACGGCCTTTGAGGTAACTATCAAAAGTCATTTCTACCCCATCCAGACCTTGGCTATCTATACCGTTAAACCCAAGAATATGAGCTGCCAGATTATCATGGGGATAATAACGCTGGCCTTCTTGGGTTAGACCGATGCCGGGAAGATTAAGGATTTGGACCTGGCGGGCTGTTTCTGGCTCAATTTTCCGTTTTATCCACGTAAATGCCTGGCGTTTTTTTAGTTTGTTCTTAAGATTGTCTTCATCTAACGCCAAAATAGCAGCCAGTCTGGCTGCTGTCTCTTCGGGGTTCCGTATTTCGGCAGGTATTGCGTACACAGATTCAGTACTGACACTAACCGCTAGCTCTCGGCCGTGCCGATCATAAATAATGCCTCGTTTGGCCTCAACGGGAATCTCGCGGATGCGTTGATCGACAGCACTTTCCGAAAGCCAGGCACTTTTATAAAGTTGGAGATATAGTAAGCGACCAATCAACCCCATCATAATTACCGATATGATAAGAAAAAGGCAAGCCACCCTCTTCCTGATGGTAACATGCGAAACAGATGCCACTTATTTATCTCCCCCACTCGTCTAAATTACCGCCCTTTACTCGCCTCCGCTCTGTTGACTTTGACTACGCTCAGAATCTTCTCTGCAACCCCTGTATTGCTAACCATTGCCGGCTGTGACTGACTACTCACAGCCATGGCTGCTGACGCGTAATAAGCGTTTTTAGGCACAACCATCCCCAAATCTTTTACGGCAATTTCTTCAATACGCTGCGGTGATTTTAGTTTGGCAATATCAAGGCGCAAAAGTTCATTTTCTTTCTCGACTTTTGCTACTTGGCCTTTAATTTTCACTAAATCATAGCCTGATTGAATAATAGCAGCACTCTGCATAGTTGTAACGGCAGCCATTACAGCAGCCATAATGACAAGTGTCAGGCACTTAACACGCAGTCGTTTGTCAGCTTTTTGTACAGTCTTAGGCGCAGGCGAAGCGGCTTCCTGTTCATACACATATACTTCTTGTTTTTTATGTAGTAACATTTCTATTGTTCCTCCCCACAAATTAGAACAATTTGTCGCTATAACTTTTCAGCTATTCGAAGCTTGGCACTGCGAGCGCGTGGATTATGTTCAAGCTCATCAGGTGATGGCAGCACAGGCTTGCCCAGAACCTTTACCTTGGGTTTGGTGTTGCAGACACAGATCGGCAGCTGCGGCGGACAAACGCACATTTTGGCCAATTGCTGCAAGGTCTGTTTGGCAATTCGATCTTCCAGTGAATGGAATGTTATGATCCCAATACGTCCTCCAGGTTTTAACCGTTCTACCGCTGTGCTAAAAGCATCCCGCAAGATTCCCAGTTCGTTATTGACTTCAATCCTAATTGCCTGAAATGTTCTTTTAGCGGGATGCGGGCCATCCCGCCGGGCCCCGGCAGGAATAGCCTTCTTAATAACATCTACCAGTTGGCCTGTTGTTTCAATACTGCCATTAGCCCTGTTTTCTATAACGAATTTGGCGATTCGCTTAGCCCAGCGTTCCTCACCATAGTCAGTAATAATATCTGTCAGTTGTTGCTCGCTATAGGTGTTAACAACATCATGCGCGGAAAAATCAGCATCTGGATTCATCCGCATATCAAGCGGCGCATCCTGCATATAAGAAAACCCCCGGTCGGCAACGTCGAGCTGATGGGACGAAACTCCTAGATCAAACAAAACTCCATCAACTAAGCCGGTCTCCAGACTATCAAGCACCGAGCCTAAACTCTGAAAATTGCTCTGAACAATACTTACCCGGCAACTAGCTCCTGCCAGACGTGCTCTACCGGCATGGATAGCTGCTGGATCTTGGTCTATGCCGATTAACCAGCCAGCCGGCTCCAACTGCGCAACTAGAGAAGACGAATGCCCACCACCGCCTAGCGTACAGTCTACATAGATGCCCTGCGGGTTGGTAAAAATGCCTGCAACGCTTTCTTTCAGCAGTACGCTGGTATGCTCAAATTCATATTCTTGCATTATTTAACCACTCGTTTCGGTTATAATTAAATTCCTAAATCAGCCAAGTTTTCAGCAATCTCAGCAACAGTAGGACTCACTTGCTGGTTATAATCATCCCATGCGGTTTTATCCCAGATCTCAATCCGGGTTGACACGCCGATAACGACTACATCTTTATCTAACTTCGCATATTCACGTAAGTTAGGAGGCACAAGCACTCTGCCCTGCTTATCACATTCGAGTTCAGCCGCCCCAGAAAAGAAAAACCGGACAAAGGCTCTGGCTTCCGGCTTAGCTAACGGAAGCTTCTTTAATTTTTCTTCTAGGATGGCCCACTCGCTGCGCGTATATACAAATAAACAGTTATCAAGTCCTTTGGTAGCGATAAATGTTTCTCCCAATTCTTCACGAAACCTGGCAGGAAGAATCAGCCGGCCTTTATTATCGATGGTATGCAAATACTCACCCATGAACACGGCTGTCACCACCATTGAAAAATTTAAACCACTTTAAACCACTTTAACCCACTTTTTTAGTCTATTCTGGGAAAGTAAAAAAAATCCTGCTTAAATTCAGCAGGATTCTAAAAAAACCAAAAATTGGAGACTTAAGTCCTATAAGTTTAGTATGCCTAATTTCTTATCAGTCCAAAACGCTCCAATAACGGTGCAGCATTAAGTCTGATAAAGAAACTCCGAAAAGTCTGCTGGCCTTTAAATATCGGAATGCGTTCAAGTGCATATGGATCGCTTTCTGTGCCTGCCTGACCATACCGGATAGTAAACGCCGCTTTATAACCAGCTTGCTTAACCATTTCCTCAACCTGTAAATTGTATGCGCCGGTAGGATAAGCAAAGTAACGCGCCTTAACGCCAAGCTGCTGCTCCATCTCTTTACGTGAGTCAATTAGTTCTTCCATCGCTTGCTCCCGTGATATCTTAGTGAGTGCAGCATGAGACACAGTATGTGAGCCGAAAGCAAAACCAGCTTTCTGCATTTCCCGCACTTGATCCCAGGTCATAAACCGTTCATCATGACCCACTAGGTTAGTTACCAGAAATATAGTAGCAGTAAATCCATACTTTTTCAGAATGGGATATGCGTTGGTGTAATTATCTAGATAGCCATCATCAAAAGTGATTAAAATAGGCTTTTCCGGCAGCGCCTTGCTATGATTGAGATAAGACATAAGCTGATCAGGACTAATTGTAGTAAAGCCATTTTGAGACAAATATGCTATTTGTTCTTCAAATTCCTGCGGCGGTATTGATAACGAATGATGCAGTGTATCAATCTTGTGATAGTTTAAAATTGGAACATCGGCAAGTGAGACATTGCCGGCACGGTTACTATTGCGTCCAGCCACCACAGCTGTGGTGCTTACTACAGATGATGATAAAACCAATAAAAAAATAAGACCAAGAATAATAAGACAACCCTGCCGACGGCTAATACCAACCACCGCCTCTCCTCCCCGCTATCACGGATTTAAGCCGCTTTTGTACTATGTGATTACGCCACATAAGCACTCCAGCACACACTATGGCAAGTCCGCTAACAACTTGCGCCAATCGCCAATCACCAATCATTTCACTATCAAGCCGTAATCCCTCGATTACCAGGCGTCCTGCCGAATACAAAATTATATATAACAAAAACAGGTTACCTGGTGCTGACTTTGCAGACGTTCTAGTTGTCAACCAGCTTACTGCTGCCAGTAAGATAAATACCGCTAACCCCCAACATGACTCGTATAAAAACGTGGGATGAAAGAAATCAAACTGCTCATACCCTGATGGCCGGTACGCATAATCAATATAAATACCCCAAGGAGCGTCAGTCGGATAGCCGAATGCATCCTGGTTAACGAAATTACCCCATTGACCAATAGCCTGGCCAAAAACAAGCCCTGGCGCGACTATATCAGCCCAACGCCAGAAGGAAATATTATGAACTTGAGAATAAATCCAGATAGTTAGAATTACGCCAATAAGCGCACCGTGAATAGCTAAACCTCCATGCCAAATCCGTAAAATCTCACTTGGATCAGCCGCATACATCTGCCAATTCATCGCAACATAATATATTCTGGCAGCAATGATGCCTACAGGTACACTATACAGCGTTAAATCCAGCAGTCTATCGGGCTCTTCGTTACGCAGCCGGACATGCCACCAGTTAATGATACATGCCACCAAAATAGCTAATGCCAGAATCAGACCGAACCAGCTAAAAGTAATAGTTCCGATTGAAAATGCAATTTTCCCCATGTAAACTCCTAATGCATGTCAAATTCGTATAAAAAGTAGAAAGCAGGCGATAATATTAGTATCGTGCGACATCTCTAAAATCATAATAAAGTCATGACAAGCATTAGTCAAGTATGATATAATTAATTATCTTACCAACATATTCCATACTGAACTTAAGGAGGCTGTTTACAATGACTATCACTAAAGAAATGAGCATCGTCGATGTTGTCCAAAAATATCCACAGACTGTTCAAGTATTCCGCAACTATGGCATGGGTTGCTTGGGTTGCGCTGCCGCTCGCTTTGAGAATATCGAGCAAGGTGCTTCCGCCCACGGCATTGACACAACTGCTCTGGTTGCCGACTTAAACAAAGCTGTAAGCGAATAATTTCCAAAAAAAGCAGGGCAATTCAGCCCTGTTTTTTTTATTTTCCTGTAAGAAAGTATAACTTTCCGTCTGGATAAGGCAACATCGGCTTCCACTGTCGCCAAAGGCTCGGCGCAAGCCGTGTTTTCTTTATATCCTTCCCTGTTGAGATTTGACAACAATAATCCCTATAGCCGCTTCATGATCGAGCGCCAATTGAGTGTTATCTATTTTGAGAACATAAGCCGGAAAGGTTTGGACTACTTCTATTTCCATACCAGGCAGCAGACCAAAGACTGTCAACTTCCGCATGTTCACGGAATCCTGACTGTTTATTGCCACTATTCTAGCTCTCTCACCTGCTTTAAGTGCAGTAACAGACTGTTCTGTCATAACCAACCCTCTCGATCAAATTAGAATAGTATCAAGTTAAGGCAGTTGTGAACTAACGCGGCTGAACCAAACGCGATCATAATAATCAGAACCACCATCGCCCAGGCCGTAATTAATCCCCGTTCTTTCACCATGACAGCAAATTGCGCAACACACGGAACAAATAAGGTTAAACCTACTGCCGCAACAACCAATTGGGCATCAGTCAGCTTTCCTGCCACCGCCAAGTCGTAAAGACCAGCTGCACCATAGTCGCGACGAAAAAAACCAAGCAGAAAAGCTTGGGCGGTTTCCGGCGGCAACCCAATAATCCCCATAACGGGTTCAACATATCGAATCATTGTATCTAAAATACCGCTGCGATCTCCAGCCCAGAGCACGATGCTAGTAACAATAAACACTGGCAATATCTCCATAAAGTACCAGGCCATTCGCGTATAGGCTTTTTTTATAACATTGCCTGCCATAGGTAGCCTGAGGGGTGGTATTTCCATGTAAAAAGCGCTTCTGTGGCCAGGAATAAACCTAGCACTCAACCATCCCACACTCACAAAGATGGTAACCATGTAGAAGCTCCAGATAGCAACCGCAGCAGCGCTATGTGAAAGCAACGCAAGAACAACGCCAAGCTGAGCAGAGCAAGGTATGGTCAGTGATAGGAGAAAAGTAGCTAACAATCGTTCACGTCTGCTTTCCAGCGTTCGGGTAACCATTACAGCCATCGTTCCGCAGCCTAGCCCCAACGTCAACGGGATAACCGCCCGTCCGTTAAGCCCAAAGTACCGGAAAACCAAATCAACCAGCATGGCCAGCCGCGGCAGATAGCCAGTATCTTCAAGGATAGCAAAAGCAAAAAAAAATGTCCCGACAATCGGCAAAATAATGGCTGTCGCATAGCGGAATCCCATGGTAAAGATGCCATATTCCCCCACCAATAGCGACCTTAACCATTCCCACGGGATTAAGGCATTTGTCAGCCCTTCAGCCACCGGATTAATGATGGGTACAAACACGCTATTATTGATATAATCAACAAGATATCCGGCGCCAAATTTCCCAACAAATTGGTAGAGCCCATAATATACGACAAGGCATAAGATGGGAACCCCTGTCAATGGTTCTCTAGTTACCTTCCCCAGCCATCCTGCTAACGTTTTTAGTTGATGCTTCTCAAAACTTGCATATCTGACAACTTTAACAATAATTTTATCGACAACCACCTGCCGCTCTGTCGCTACAAAAGCGTCAAGGCTATTTTTTTTTCCTGCTGCTAGCTGATCAAGGGTAGCGGCTATTTCCGGCCACACCTCTTCGGTCTGAGCAATCGAAAGCGTTCTAGTGTCACCCTGCAGTAATAGTAAAGCGGTAATACGTTTACTCAGGCCATATGTGCCGGTTAACTGACCGCTTATCTTAGTTACTGACTGCTCAATCTCATCGCTCAGTTTAAAGACACTTGGTTTAACCCGCTTATATTGGCTCACCGCACTTTTTAAGGACTCCAATCCAGTTTTGGTCACAACTGAAGTAGCGATGACTGGGATTCCAAGCATTTTCTCGAGCAGTTTGGCATCAATAAGCATGCCCATACTTTGAGCCTCATCAATAATATTTAGAGTAAGGATAACAGGTAATCCTGCATCAATAAGCTGAATGGTCATATTAAGCATACGCCGTAAGTTTTTAGCATCAACAACGTGGATGACAACATCCGGTACTTGCCTGGTTAATAATAACCTGGTAACATTTTCTTCATCTGTTAGCGGGATTAGCGAATAAATTCCGGGTGTATCGATAACCTCAAAGCGTTGTCTGCCCTGCTTGAAATGCCCTGTAGAAATATCAACCGTAGTACCCGGATAATTAGACACAGCAACATAACTGCCTGTCAAATAATTAAATATTGCACTTTTACCAACATTGGGTGAACCTACCAGTACAACTTTTACTGCTGTATCCTGCACTGCCACATCCTCCGTCTGTTTAAGAAATACTATTATATTTCCTATGCCAAGGCGTGTAGGGATATGCGTTAACTGTCAAATAAAAACCCCAGCTGCAAGCAGCTGGGAATAAGTATTTATCCGATGACTAACCCGCTCTAAGACTCCATCTTCTACAAGTGGGAGTTTAAGAGCGGCTAAGTCCCTGGATAAGGGCGACTTAGCTTCAGGTGGGGTTAAAACCCCATCTGAAGCTAAGTCTACTTTATATGAACTTTTCAACTTTGGTGACAATATTAGCTTTGGGTATATAACCTGTCATCTTTTCCACTTGCTCACCGTTTTTGAAGATAACCATCGTAGGCAAACTCATAACACCGTATTTCTGCGCCAGTGAACGGCTTTCGTCCACATTGACTTTTGCAACCTTGATTTGGTCACTCATTTCTTCTGCCAGTTCATCCATGACTGGCGCCAACCGAGTGCAGTAACCACACCACGGAGCCCAAAAGTCTACAAGTACCGGCTTAGCGGAGTCAAGCACTTCCTCCTGGAAATTGTTTTCATTAGCATTGACTACATTTGCCATCAGACAGTCCCCCTTTTAATTAAACTAAAACGCGGATTATCCTACTTGTGGTTGCGAAGCTCAACCAATACACAATTTTGATCAACCACATTAAGATCAAAATTTCTGGCCAATTGTACTACGCTGGCAGCATTAGCACCAGGCTGCAGCCAAACGTTCTTAATGCCAAGCTCAGAGCAATTGCTCATGATTTGCTCGCCAACTTTCGCCGGTACTACTACATTTACAACATCAGGCACAATCGGCAAATCCTTAAGCGCGGGGTAACACTTATCGCCAAGGATCTCATTTATTCCAGGGTTCACCGGATACACATTATAGCCAGCTTCTTTAAGTGCTTTAAAAATCTTATAGCCAAATTTTTCAGTGTTGTCGGTAGCTCCTACAACAGCCCAGCTTTTCGTTTGGAGCATTGCTTCAACATGATTCATAGAGAGACCCCCTTACGTCATTTTACGACGTTACCTGTAAAATCATTCCTCAACAACAGTCACTTTATTCAT
Source organism: Sporomusa malonica (assembly GCF_900176355.1). Lineage (GTDB taxonomy): Bacteria > Bacillota > Negativicutes > Sporomusales > Sporomusaceae > Sporomusa > Sporomusa malonica. The sequence continues at coordinate 27,248 of NZ_FWXI01000022.1, forward strand.
TATGTCGCCTTGATTAATTTGGTCAACTACGTCCAAACCTTCAATGACCTTGCCAAACACAGTATGTACGCCATCCAAATGCGGCTGGGGCTCATACACAATAAAGAACTGGCTACCGCCGGTATTGGGGCCTCGATGGGCCATAGACAGCGATCCCCGCTCATGCTTGTTGGGGTTACCTTTAGTCTCGCAAGGAATAGTGTATCCTGGGCCACCAGCACCAGTACCATTCGGACAACCACCTTGCGCAACAAAACCTTTAATTACTCTGTGAAACTGTAAGCCGTCATAAAAACCGTCATTAATCAATTTTTCAAAATTAGCGACCGTCTTAGGTGCGTCCTTTTCAAATAATTCAATGGTAACTTTACCTTTATTCATCTCGATAATTGCTTTTTTCAAAGTTTATCCCTCACTTAAGTAGAATTATTTTTATTATAGCACAGCTAGACATACTTTGGCAAAATTGGAAGTTGACTTACAGAAAAAAATCAAAAAAAACACCCCTTCTATACCGAGAAAGAGTATTCTGGAAATCAGTATGTAAGCCCAACGTACCGTTCTCTCGTATGTTCAATACCCGCTTCTCGCAGGTGGGCGTTTTTGTATTTATGCTTTTGCCGTCCACTCTTAGGAGGCTTGGCAGCTGCATAACATCAAACTCCCCAGGTAAATGAGTCGGTTGAACATATAAGAGGTTACGGGCACCTCAGGCAATAGTGTCTCTCGACACTATGTATCTTATCATGCCAGTGCCGTTAGCTCAAGGGTGAAAATCAGTCAAAAATTGGGGTTCCTGACTGATTAATCAAACTCACCTTGAAAACGCCATTTCGGCCTTAACCGCACACGACTGTTACTTGTTTGACTTTCATAATTTATTAGTATTTGACTTTTATAAACGGCGAGCCGGCTACAGTGAAACTGAGCTGATGTATAGGCTTTATTCTTTTAAATGGCGGGAACAGTTTATTAAACTAAGCGTCGGACGGCCATCATAATAATCTATTATATTTACTGCGGTGTTATCTTGTTTGATACTCCACACATGATTCAGATGAATATCAAGCATGGCACATAAAATTGTGCCAATGGTGCCACCATGAGCCACTACTATTACCGTTTGTTCCGGATGAGCGTCCACAATCTTTTTAATAGCGGCATAGGCCCGCTCTTTTAGTTGATGGAAGGTCTCACCACCAGGAATTTCAAGTTCATCCGGAGTTGTCCACAACTTGCCTAATAGCCCTGGCCAACGGTCGGAAATCTGTTCGTAAGTAAGACCTTCCCAGTCACCAAACTTTATCTCCCGCAGTTCAGGAACAAGGTTTACCTTCAAACCATGTTTAGCCGCAATGCATTCAGCAGTCTTAAAAGCGCGGGATAAATCACTGGCATAAACGGCATCAATGGTTTCTTCAGATAAACGCGCTGCTACTGCCTCAGCCTGCCTCAGCCCTTTATCATTTAATGCAATATCACTGTGCCCCTGATATTTCCGCTCCAAATTCCACAGTGTCTGACCGTGGCGCACTACTATAAGTCTTGTCATGTATTCACCCCAGCATCTGCTCTAAGCGTTCGAGCAAAACTTTATTTTGTTCATTGCGTTTAACAGCCACCCGTACATAATAAGGAGATAATCCCGGATAATTGCTGCAATCACGGATGAGAATACCCTCCTCAGCCATCGCCTGCCGTAGTTCAGAGGCCGAATGGCAGCTTTGGCTTATATCAACCAATATGTAGTTAACAGATGGAAAGAATGGCTTTAACCCCGGCAGAACTTTTAGACCTGCGTATAGTATGTCTTTCTCGCCATTCACGACTTGTCGGCTTTTATTCTGATAGTCGTTGTCAGCCAAAGCTGCTACCCCAGCAGCTTGAGCTAATAAATTAACATTCCATGGATCTTTGGCTGCATGGAGCTTGGCTGATAAATGCGGTTGAGTAAGGGCAAAGCCCAGCCTAAGACCAGGAATGGCGTAAAACTTAGTAAGCGAATGTAGTATGACTAGATTATCATACTGTTTAAGCAGCGGCCGGCAAGTATATTCCTTGTCACCGATAATAAAGTCCATGAATGACTCATCGACAACTACTATTATTCCCGCCTGACTGGCAGCCAATAGCAGCCGTTCAAGCTGGCTGACTGTTAACATCGTACCGGTAGGATTATTGGGGTTGCCGATAAACACCATATCTACCCCGCTTAAATGGCTGCACAGTGCACTTATATCAATGTTATAACCATTGTCCGGCGATAAATATGCATATTCAATTTCGGCGCCAGCCGCCCTAGCTGCCCGCTCATATTCACTAAAAGTAGGAGCCGGAATAAGTACCCGCTTGGGCCTTACGGTGTGCGCTAGTACATAGAGCAGTTCGACAGCACCATTACCGGCAGTAATATGCTCAACGTCAACATGGTAATAGCTACTTATTGCAGCTTTAAGCAAAGTTGCCTCAACATCGGGATAATGAACTACCTGGCTGATAGACTGGGTTATAGCTTCCCGTACACTGTTAGCTAGACCAAGCGGATTAATGTTAGCACTATAGTCAAGAACGCCTGACACCTTGCTGCCGCGCTCTCGTGCCCAAGCGTGCACATTACCACCATGAACAAAGCTACCTGCCTGCTTATCCGCACTCACTGCCATCATCTCCTGTTATTATAAGTCCGCCGGCAATCAGCTGGATAGTCTTTAAATAGGCAACCTCTGGACAGGCTCGGCATATCTCCTTGATACAAGCTTCGTGGCCGCTCATAGCGTCAGCGCTGAACATAACACCTAGCACCGTGCCGCTATGAGCGGCGCAGACACCTACAGCACCAAAATCCCGGCTAATGTTTATCGCCGTATCAAGACAAGGTTTATATAATATTGCCTGATTAGCGAGAGCGCTCATCGTGGCTCCCTGTCCAATAAGTCGTGCATCACCGATTTCCAGGCCTTTTGCCACCAGTTCAACGGCTTGAATAATCTGCAGCTCTTTTGCTTGATTTAAACTGGCTAAATCTTGACGATCATTAAAAGCCAGCGTGTCTACCTCCCCGCCAGCATCAAAAACCGCAATATTGATTGGCGGAGGAGTGCCTAACGTGCGGCGGATTTTCCCCTGCACATGATCAAACATAATGATTCCTGGATAAAAAATACCGTCAGTCGGTTCGATTGCTAAAGCAATATCGGCAATTTCATCACAGGAAAGACGTCTACCAGTTACCGCGAGCGACGCCGCCTGACAGGCGGCACTTATATCGGCGCTGCTGGAAGCCATGCCTTTTCCTACTGGCAAATCAGACTCTACAACTAAACCAAAATCTCCTGCGGCATATAGATATTTTAATGTCTTATCTACAGCCGCGGCTGCCTTGGGCTCAGCGCTTGTCATACTGCCGCCTGGAACTACCGTAACTTCTGAATACCAATCTACCGGACAGGTAATTAAAAAGTTAACCCCATTTATTGTGCCCTGTACTAGTTCACCACATGAGCCAGGTGCTCTAACTTTAATTGTCATAGCAAAGTCTGCCTTTCAGTGATCGAATCTTATTTCTTTTAAATGACAAATACGAGCAAAGCCACTAACTCGGTCAGCTCGGTAATAGCGCCATAGGTATCGCCTGTTAATCCTCCCAAAACATTAGCAAAATAACGGGCTGACAGCACTCCGGCCAGAACAGCTCCACTGGCGCTGATTGAGGCTTGAAAGCCAAACGGAACAACAACTGCAAGAGCAATAGCAAGAGCAAGCATTAAAGTAGTACGGTCAGCATACTGGGCGAAAGCTTTTCCCATACCATCAGGCCGTGCATAAGGAAAAGAGGCAATACTGATAACCATCGCCACACGTCCTGCAACTGGCATAATAATTAGAGCGGTAGTCAGCATAGTTGGCGTCATATCAACAATAAGCGAATATTTTAGTAGCAACAAGAGGCCAAAAGCCACGACACCATTCGCCCCGACCCGGCTGTCTTTCATTATTTCCAGCATGCGCTCCCGGGAGCGGCCAGAGAATACGCCATCAGCAGTATCCATAAAACCATCGCAATGTAGTCCGCCAGTAAGTACAATCTCGGCTAAAATAATAACAGCTGCCAGCACATGTAGCGGCAAAAACTGGCTCAAAATATAATTAAGTCCAGCCAGTATCACACCGATAATGGCACCAATCAGCGTAAAGTACTTTACGCTGCGGCCAAAACTGTCAGGCGACCAGTCTGTCTGCTCTACCACTCGGATGCGGGTAAGAAACTGTAATCCGGTAAAAAAATCTTTCAAGCTTTAATTCCTCCACGTTGAACTACACAAAACTAGTTGAGTAACCACTTTACAGCAAATGCCCCTGCAATAAACAGCGTGGTCACTAAATACATGATTTGAATAGTTTGTTCAATATGTACAGGCCGGAGTTCATTCTTAGCCTCACCCATATAAGCCCGCAAGGAAGCTACCCCGCCATAATAGTTTAGGCCACCCAGCCTAACCCCGAGCGCTCCGGCCACCCCAGCCTCAGAAAAACCGCTGTTGGGGCTGGGGTGTTTGGCTGCATCACGCCTGATAACAGTAAAAGCACCGCCAGCGTTATGCCTCAAGAGTGCTGCAGCGATGATAATCAGAAAACCTGTAATCCTTGCTGGAATGTAGTTGAACATATCATCAACCCGGGCTGCTACCATGCCAAAATCCCGGTATTTTTCGTTTTTGTAGCCCACCATTGAATCCATGGTATTCACTGCCCGGTAAAGACAGGCCAATGGTACACCGCCAATGACAGCATAAAACAGCGGTGATATGATGCCATCCACAATGTTCTCAGCCACTGTCTCTACCGTAGCCCGCGTGACCCCAGCGGTATCAAGATTAGCGGTATCACGTCCGACAATCCAGCCCACCTTATACCGGGCCTGTTCCATATTTCCAGTATTTAAATAGCCGGCAATCTCCCGCCCAGCTTCAGCCAAACTTCGAGGCGATATGGTAAAAGCCAGCAGTACTGCACCGCCAATATAAACAGCCCAGAGATGAATAGAGCCTAAAGCGGCCATAGCCAACCATGAAACCCCATATACTGTTGCGAGCACGACAGTAACAAGCAATGCACCAGCTAAATTTTTATATACAGACGAATGATTGACATTCAAAAGTCGCCGCTCCAACCAGGCAATAAAATTACCCATAATAACTACTGGATGGAGTGATGAGCGCGGGTCACCAACAATGCGATCAAGGATGACTGCGCCTAATGCTAAATACTCTTCCATATCTACCTACCATTAGTTTCATTAATGATACGATAGACTAAGTCCATATTCATACTCTGTCGGACAACGTCAGCCAATCGGTCATAAGCAGCATCTTTACGCGCCTGCGTATCTTGAACAATACCTAGAGGCGACAAGCCTTTGCGTATGCGCAGCGCATCAAGCACGGCCCGGCGATAAGCATCATTGTCAAAAATTCCATGCATATACGTGCCCATAACCAACCCATCTGCCGAAACAGCGCCGTCAGTCATCTGTACCTGTTCGCCCGAACGGGTGGTAATGGTAAAGGCAGGGTCAAAAGGAGTCAGGAATTGGGTACGGCCCATATGAATTTCATAGCCGGTTAGATTATCTCCACTGTAATTAATCCCCAAAAATTTATGGTTGTCAGCCGTAGCCTTGACTTGATGGGTTACTTTATCGGCTTCAAAAATAGTGATACTATCAATAAGACCTAATCCCATCACTTTATCAAGGTCTGACTCAGTATGGTCAGGGTCTTGAACCTCCCGCCCCAGCATCTGGTAACCACCACAGATGCCGACAACCGGCGTACCACTCTTTACTAACTTAATAAGTTCCTTCTCATATCCATTGTGGCGAAGGTATAACAAATCTTCTGTCGTATTCTTGCTACCTGGCAGAATAATAAGGTCAGGTTTGCCAATGGTTTCCCCTTGGCGCACATATCTGACCTGAACGTCACTTTCGTTCGCTAAGGCGTCAAAATCTGTAAAATTGGATATTTTCGGGAGACGTAATACGGCAATATCAAGTTCTCCCGTTTTATTTGACTGCTGTTTATCTTCCAGCGATACCGAATCCTCGTCATCTATACCCAACCGGTCAAGATGCGGAATAACGCCAAGCACCGGCTTACCTGTCTTGGTTTCAAGGAAATCAAGCGCAGGTTTCAGCAAATTAATATCGCCCCGGAATTTATTAATAATAATGCCTTTAACCAAATCCCGCTCATCCGGCTCTAACAGTTCCAGCGTGCCGACAACTGATGCCAGCGCACCGCCTCTGTCAATATCAGCAATTAGGAGCACAGGTGCCGGAGCTAGTTTGGCAATACGCATATTGACAATATCGTTATCTTTGAGATTAACTTCAGCAGGACTCCCAGCCCCTTCGATTACAATAACATCAAAGTCATTATGCAGCTTCTGCAGGCATTCGGTTACTACCCCCAGTGCCGTAAGGCTGTATCCGGAATGATATTCTTTTGCTGACATATTGCCAACAGGTTTACCCATAACAATAACCTGGGAGCAAGAATTACCGGTAGGTTTCAATAATACTGGGTTCATTTCAACGGTTGGCTCCAGTCCGGCAGCCTCGGCTTGAGCCACCTGAGCTCTGCCCATTTCACCGCCGTCTTTGGTCACATAGGAGTTAAGTGCCATATTTTGGGATTTAAACGGTGTTACCTTCTGACCGTCCTGTTTAAAAATACGGCATAACGCCGTAGTTAAAATGCTCTTGCCAACATGGGAGCTTGTTCCCTGCAGCATAATTGCTTTAGCCATTAAACTCATCCTCCCCCAGACTAACAGCTAGTTTTTTAAGTTCAACAGCCAGACCACTGACTACCAGATATACCTCGTCAGCATGTTGTGCAACCTTTTGATTCACAAGTCCGGCTACATCGCGGTATTCGCGGGCCAGCGCGTTATCAGGCACAATACCTAAGCCGACTTCATTAGTAACAAAAATCACATCTGATTGTTCCTGCTTGGCGCTAGCTAGCAGTTTATCAATGGCACCAAGCACAGCCAGACGACGTTCCTCACGGTCACCAGGAGCATCAGGCGCTAGGAGCAGATTGCTGGTATATAGTGTCAGGCAATCAAACAGCACGGCATCTGAGCTCTGAACAGCGTCTGCCATGGCTTTTTCAGCCTGGTACGGCGCTTCAAAAGTCGGCCAACTAGCTGGGCGGCGGCTTTGATGAATATTCACCCGTTCTTTCATTTCATCATCATAGATTTGGGCAGTAGCAATATATGCTACCTTACGGGCGCCTTGGGCGGCATATCTTTCGGCAAACGTGCTTTTGCCGCTGCGTGCACCACCGGTAACCAAAACAATTTTACCTGCCATATTGTCTACCTCCCTTGTCCAGTCAGACCGCTCTTATACCGAGCGCACCGCTCTACAAACCGTCCGGCTGCCTGTCTATTACCGGCAAAATGCATATGCAGATAGGATGCCAATACATTGCCAGATACATATCCGCCCTGGTAGATCGCTCCTGTCCGCATTTTCTTAAAGTCAAATGCCCAGGGAAACTCAGCTTCGACCACATCTGGAATCATCCGTGAAAAATGAAATTCATGCCCATGCAATGTTTCCCCGTCAGCGCACAGGACATTATCTGTTAAGGCTGTTGTCTCCACATAGCCTACTGTTTCAAGTTTGGACTGCATCTGACATACCGCTGGAATAACACCAGCCATATCGTATGCCTGACCATCAAAATCTATAATCTGCCTGGCTAGATACATCAGGCCACCGCACTCTGCGTAAACAGGTATTCCGCGCTGCGCTGCGCACAATATATCTTTTCGCATCGTAGTATTGGCTGACAATTCCTTAACAAACATCTCGGGGAAACCGCCGCCTAATACGATACCATCCACTGCAGGCAATTGACTGTCTTTAAGTGGACTAAAAGGAACAAGCTCGGCCCCAAACTCAGCCAAAACCTCAAGGCTTGAAGGATAGTAAAAGGTAAATACATCATCCTGAGCCACGGCGATTCGAGCTTTAATCAGCCGACCGCTTTTTTCTATCGGTGGGCGTATAGCAAGCGGCTCAGCCGTTTTAGCCAAAGCCAGTAAATCATCCAAATTCACTTGTTTAGCTACCTGGCGTCCCATCCCAGCTACAGCAGCTGCAGCATCATGCTCAGTAACCGGTGTCAAGCCAAGGTGACGTTCCGGCATAGTAAGCTCGTTGTTTCGAAAAACTGTCCCAATGACAGAAATCCCTAATCGTTCAAGCGCCTCACACACCATCAGGCGGTGGCTCTCAGAACCAAGTCTGTTAATAATGACACCAGCCAGATTGACATCTGGGTCATACATTTTAAAACCTAAAGCAATAGCGGCGGCGCTCTCGCCCATTGATTTTGCATCAATCACCAGCACTACCGGCGCTTTTAACATTTTGGCTATGGCAGCGGTGCTACTAACGCCAGAACGCCCGCCATCATACAACCCCATAACGCCTTCAATAATAGCAATATCATTCCCTGCCGCCGTACTGGTAAATATGTCAGTCAGCTTTTCCGGCGGCACCAGCCAGGTATCAAGGTTATGGGCACTCTTACCGCTGGCCAGCCGGTGAAAACCGGGATCTATATAGTCTGGGCCAACTTTATAGGATTGGACTTTCAGGCCACGTTCGGCCAAAGCTGACAGCATGCCAGTTACTATCGTTGTTTTGCCAGCACCACTGCTAACCCCGGCAATAACCACCCGTGGAATATTCATTTGGCCCATGCGTATCCCTCCTAATATTCGATGCCGCGTCTGGCGTCAATGCCTGAATCAATCGGATGTTTTACCACCCGGCACTCACTGGCGTCATCGGCCATTTCAATAATTTCAGGTGGCATGTTGCGCCCAGTTAGCACGATCGACATACCCGGCGTCCGTCCATTTAGTAAAGCAAGTACCGCCTCAAGTTCTATCAGTTTATGTTTGATGGCATGGCTAATCTCATCTAATACCAATACGTCCACACTTTCGTTCATGAGCTCCTGCGCGTAAGCGAGTGCCTGTGGCGCAAAATGATTAGCCGGGTTCCGGTTCTCGCGGAAGCACTGACCACACTTGGTGCATAGCGCCTCACCTGATTGTATCTCAACCGCGATAGGACAACCAAAACCAAACTGTTTAATACTAAAATAGGGATCAAGATAGCGAGCGCTGTACAATTCCCCAGTATAACCGCCGCCCTTGAGAAACTGAACTACTGCTGCCCGTTGTCCGTTGCCAGCCGCCTGAATAGCTACCCCTAACGCTGCGGTTGTCTTGCCTTTACCAGAGCCGGTAAAAATAATAATTTTACCGCATAACTGCTTACTAGACATAGCGATTAGCGGCCTAGCATGTACATGACTGCGTTAACAGAAGCTGCCGCGATAGGGCTGCCACCCTTATTGCCCAGCACAGTAATGTACGGAACAGACGAGATAGTGTGCAGCAATTCCTTAGACTCGGCTGCGCCAACAAACCCGACAGGCACGCCAACGATCAGCGCCGGTTTAATATTATCTTCTTTAATCATTTTCAGGACTTCAAACAAGGCTGTCGGCGCATTGCCAATGGCCACAATTGAACCATTAAGTTTCTCGCCAAACTTACGCATCGCCGCCATGGACCGAGTAATACCGGCCGCTTTAGCCTCCTGTGCTACCGTCTCGTCTGCCACCAAGCAATACGTCTGCCCGCCAAATTCAGCTAACCGGCGTTTATTAATACCTGTGCGCACCATTTCAACATCACAGAAAATATTGCAGCCTGCTTTTAGAGCAGCTAAACCAGCAGCAATAGCCTCAGGATGAATTTTTATAATATTGGCATAGTCCGGATCTCCGGCAGCATGGATAATCCGCGAATAAACCTTAATAGCTTGTTCATCTAAATTAAACCCAGCCAGGTATGGAGCAATAATCTCCATACTGCGCGTTTCAATAGCCATCGGGTCTTTTATGTATTCCATTGTTTTACCTCCCCTGATCTAACGGTTAGTATGATATCCAGTACTTCTTCTTGGTTCTTGCACAAATTTCTATACTCAATTGCAGGCCTGCCAATCATGATAATCGGGAGACCTAGTTCCATCGCCGCCGATATTTTAGTATCTGCACCGCCAACTGTACCACTATTTTTGGTTACAACAGCTTCAGTACCATACTCTCTAAACAATGCCACATTCAGTTCGTGGGAAAACGGCCCTTTCATTGCAACAATGTCGCCTGGGCTAAACCCCAAATCAATACATTCAGTAACAACCTCAGGCTGAGGCAGCACCCGTGCAATCAGACGACATTCCGTCAATAACGGTTCGTTCTTAAATGCCTTGAGAGTCCGGCTTCCAGTAGTCAAAAAGACTACCTTGCCCAGACCAGCGGCAACTTTTGCAGCCTCCGCGGCATCACTGGTGATATATAACCGTTTATATTCTGGGACAGAAACCTCTGACCGTTCATATCGTATGTATGTAATCTCCATGGCCTCACATGCCGCCATGGCGTTTACTGAACCATTAACAGCATAGGGATGACTGGCATCAACAACAGCTTTAATTTTTCGGGAGCTTATCAAACTGCTCATGCCTTCTACTGTCAGCTGTCCGGTGTGAACACTGATACCTGGCATTTCTGCTAGACTTCGGCCATATTCGCTGATTACCGATACCATTACCTGATAACCGGTTTCGGCTAACCGAACCGCCAGTTCCCGTCCGTCCAGAGTGCCGGCCAGCACTAAAATCATAGCCGGTAGCCCCTCGGGGTGACCATTTTACCATCTGCTACATAGGTCTGGCTGTTGCCGATAAGCACCAGCGAAAACATATCAATATGCTCGTTAGTGAAGTTATCCAGGGTTGATAATGTCATATCTTCTTTGGCCCGTGTGGCATGATGCACAATACCGACAGGAGTATCAGGCCCACGGTGTTTTAGCGCAACTCTGCGTACTGTTTCAATCTGACTTGTCCGCCGGATACTTTTAGGGTTATAGATAGCAATAACAAAATCGCCGGCAGCCGCCATTTCTATTCTTTTTTCAATAACTTCCCATGGAGTTAAAAGATCGCTTAAGCTGATAACGGCAAAGTCATGCATTAATGGCGCTCCCAAGACGGCAGCGGCGGCACTTACAGCGCTGATTCCTGGAACAACATTGACTTCGGGCTGAACAGTCGCCGGATACTTAGACACAAGCTCAAGCACCAGACCGGCCATACCGTATACGCCAGGATCACCACTTGAGATAACGGCAACCTGTTTTCCGCTCATAGCCTGTTCGACAGCTGCCTGACAGCGGTCAATTTCCTGCATCATGCCAGTGCCAATAGTGTCTTTGCCTGGTAACAAATCTTGTATCAAGTCCAAATAGGTATCATAGCCGACAATTACCTCAGCACATTCAATGGCTTGCCGGGCCCGGGGGGTCATATCGTTCAGGCTGCCTGGGCCTATTCCCACCACCGATATTTTACCGGCGTGATAGCCACAGTCACTTTGGGATACTTGGTTTTGGGCAAGATCAGATTGTTGGTTCGTCCTGTCAGAATTGCTGCTGGTTCGCATACATTTCCCACTCCTATCTTTTCATTAACAAAATCAGATAACGCTAGTTCATTTTGTTCAATACATCGTGAAAGCTGTTCATTGGTAAAAAACTCAAGAGGCACATCCAGCTGCTGAGCAGCAGCCAGCAGGCCGATTTCGTCTTCTTTAACAACAGTACTCCCAATTACGGCAACACTTTTAAAACTGCGCCCAACCGCTCGACAAGCCTGGCTGATGGCTGCTAAAATTTCGGCACTGGTAGTACCGCGGCGGCAGCCAAGACCAATGGCCAAACTGCCAGGGCGCAAATATAAATGTGGTTTAGGCAAATCGAGTTCCCTGTCGGTAATTATCACTGCGGCATCATACTTATCCATATGGGTAAGTTCACTGATATCAGCCAGTACAACTCCCTGGTTTGCTGCCAAGCACACATACTGCTCATATCCAGCCAACGCCCCATCGATGAAAAACGCTACTCTGTCGCCATTAACGATCGCCGAGTTGATTATCTTCAAAGAACCAAATGGTTCAATGGCTAGGTTAAGCTTGACTGCCAGCACATCAGCAGCTGGCAGATTTGCAACATCAGTAGCTGTGGTGATGACCGCCGCAGCCCCGGCAGCACTACTCACAATGCGTGTCAAGTCATTGGCACCGCCAATATGCCCTGACAATAGGCTAATAGCAAAATGTCCGCCATCATCCATAACCACCACAGCCGGGTCAAATCGTTTATCCTTAACAAACGGGGCAATAACTCTTACAACAATGCCTGTCGCCATAATGAAAACCAAACCGTCGTAAAGGGAAAATATTTCACGCACCAAATCACCTAAGCAACTATAAGTGTGAGATGATTTTATTGGATTGCGTCCAGTCTTGGCATATATATCAACATTAGACCCCACGAGCGGCGCTATGCGCCCGGCTAATTCTGCCCCTTTATTCGTCACTGCAATGATTGCCAGTTTCACAGCCTACTTGGCCTCCTGTGCCTGCCTAAACATATGTCCAAACTCTGGGGCATACAATCGCGACAAGGCATAGTCTGTGCTCAAAACTTTTCCAACCACAATCATGGCCGTGCGGTCAATACTATTTTCTCTGGCAATTTGCGCAATGGTAGCTAATGTGCCGCGGAAGATCTTTTGATCAGGCCAGGAAGCTTTTTGGACAATGGCTACCGGCGTTTCATATGTATACCCGCCGTCCACCAGTTCTTTAACAACATTATCCAGCATATGGACACTCAAAAAGATGCACATTGTTGCCTCATGGCTGGCCAGCTTAGCTAGTTTTTCTTTTTCGGGAACAGGAGTGCGGCCTTCCAACCGGGTAATAATTACTGTCTGGGACACGTCAGGCAGCGTGTATTCCTGCTTTAAAGCAGCCGCTGTAGCTAGGAAAGAACTGACACCCGGGATAACCTCAAAGGTAATATTCTTAATAGCCAATGCATCCATTTGTTCTTGGATAGCACCATAAATACTAGGGTCGCCAGTATGCAGCCGTACCACTAACTTGCTTTCCTTAACGCCCTGTTCCATAACAGCAATAACTTCATCAAGCGTCATCGAAGCGCTATTAAAGATGGCCGCACCGTTTTTGGCCAGCGAGAGCAGCGCCGGATTTACCAATGAACCGGCATAAATAATAATATCAGCCTGCCCTAAGAGACGCTGCCCTTTAACAGTTATGAGTTCAGGGTCACCTGGCCCAGCTCCTACAAAAAATACATTCATTTACTTTGTCTCCCTTCTTATAGGCTGTTATTCTCATTAACAGCCTTCCCACTCTCTTTAGTACAAGCAATTATATATATTGGATTAAGTGCTTTAAACATATTGCTGGTGCCCACTTGCTGAATTCGCGTGACCTGTACACAGCAAGCCTCAACACTGTATTCAGGCCTTTGTCGCATAATATTTAGTGTAGTAGACAACGTTTCTACAGTAACAGCAGTTACAATAAGCCGTCCGCCCAGTTTGAGCAAACGATCGGCGCAAGTCAAAATATCAGGCAGTTTACCACCGCTGCCACCGACTAAAACAACATCAGCGGCCGGTAGTCCTTCAAGTGCCTCAGGTGCTGCCCCCAGTACAGCCTCAACATTTGCGGCTTTAAATTTGGCAGCATTAGCCTTAATTAGTTCAAAGCCGTCCGGTTCACGCTCAATAGCAATTACCCTGCCCTGACTGGCTAATAAACCAGCCTCTATTGACAGAGAGCCAGTGCCTGCACCGATATCAATAATAGTATCGTCAAAAGCAATTCGGGCCTTAGCCAGCGTTAATACCCTAATTTCTTGTTTAGTCATAGGAATATCGCCTCTAATAAATTGGCTATCAGGAATCCCTAACCTATGGTTCATGCTTTCACCACCATTACACTATGTTCAAATCCTGGTATTGCCGTCGCCTCAGAAAGCGTCATGGCAGCTACTACCTCATTATCATAGGACAAGTTGGCACATAACCAAACACTCGCCGTCTCCGGCCAACCCTGCTGTAACAGGACGCGGGCAATATGGGCGGGATTATGCTGGGTGTCAGTTAAGATCCCCAACTTATGGCCTGGCCGGTAACTGAGCACATCGTCAGCCGCCTTCCGGCCATGCATGCTGATTAAAGCCGCGTCCTGCCAGACTTCAGCCAGCCGGGCAAAAGCCAGCTGAGCCGAACTAATACCTGGGACAACAGTAATGCATTCAGCAGCAAAACGATTTCTAAGCGCAGCCAACATACTATAAAAGCCAGGATCACCGGATACCAAAACTACTACATCCTGACCTGCAAGCTGACATTCGATAAAATCAAGCACACTCTTAATATCTTTATCAATAACCTTGGTAATCTGCCCGGCAGACGCAAATGTATCAAGCGCCCGTTTACTGCCTACTAAAACTCGAGCTCCTGCAATCGTCCGGCTGGCAATTGGTAGTACATAATCAGGCGACCCCGGGCCAATGCCAACAACAACTATTCGATAGGTACATTCCATCCTAAGTGGCCTCCAATTTCTCGGGCTGTCTGATCAAGGCCCAGTATTTCTCCCTTCAAAGTCACGATCACTGTCCCAACTGTCAAGTCGCCAAACACATAGCGCATAGCCCTAACACTAGCTCGCTCGGCCAGTACTTGATATACTGCTGTCATATTATAGCGGGCAATAATTGGCATAGCTGCTTCAGTTGTGGTCGAATCCAATACCTCTTTAATAGCTGCCTGCGGCGCTCCGCTAGCCGCCAGATAGGCAGCCAATGTTTCCAGCCGGGCATCAGCCATACGATTATGGGTATGAAATACTCCAGCTGACACTTTGACTATTTTCCCAAGATGGCCAAACAAAAGCACTCGGCGCATACCATACTTAACAGCATTTTCTAGCATATGGCCGATAAAATTACTGGTCTGAACAACAGTCTCAGCTGGGAGACCATAACGGTTGATCGCAATATCCTGCCCAATTTTGCCAGGCGCAAATACAATCTCGTCATATCCCAACGCTTGTACGACACTGATTTGCGGCACCAGCGAATTCTTAAACGCTTCTTCTGACATCGGTTCAACTATACCTGTCGTACCGATAATTGATAAACCGCCGGCAATACCAAGTATGGGGTTAAGAGTTCGCGCTGCTAACCTTTCTCCGTCAGGAATAGAAATAGTAACTATCGCCCCCTTACCTGGTGGCAGACAATCTTCAACCGCCTTAGTTATCATAGTACGCGGCCCAGAATTTACCGCCGGTTCGCCTACCGGCACAGCCAACCCGGGCTTGGTTACCGTTCCTACCCCTTCACCGGCTTTTATAACAATACCCGGCTCATCGGCTACCCTCACGGCAGCAACTATCTTGACGCCATTAGTAATATCCGGGTCATCACCCGCATCTTTAATCACCCAGGCAACACCGCCGTCAGCAACTACATGGCTTTCAGCCACTGGCGCTACCAGGGCCACGCCCTGTGGGGAAACCACCTCAACGGTAGTAACATGCTGACCTTGCCAGGCCAGCACTGCCGCCTTAGCCGCCGCAGCTGCACAGGTTCCCGTAGTTATTCCTTTACGCATCGGCTTATCTGACAATAGAAAAACCCCCTTGTGCAAGGGGGTATAATAACAAACAATAAGAACAGATTTGCCTGATTATTGTACCCACACCTGCCTATCTTCCGTAGGTCAAAACGGTATGTGTTAGAACAGGCAGGTCTCCTGACTCTGGTTCATCGCGCACCTAAGCCTTCCCAGTTTCCCAGTGGCATACATTAAGCGGCATCCCCATTACAGTGGCGGGACCGTGCCGGTGTTGCACCGGACTTCCCAATTAAGCGTGAAGCACCCATTCCCTTAAACTTATCAAATTATAAAGAAAACACGGCTTGCGCCGAGCCTTTGGCGACAGCGGAAGTCGATGTTGCCTTATCCAGACGGAAAGTTATACTTTCTTACAGGATAACAATAATATAATTCCATACCATTGAGTAATTTCCTGCTGGTCATCCTCATAATTATACTATAAAATAAAATAATTTAATTTCTTACCGGAACTTTCGCATTTTTTAGCAAATTAAAAAGGATTTTGAAGATTTATTAGCGAAATGATATACTGGTCAGACCATCATACCAATTAATTATCTTCTATTATTGGGGGAGTGAAGAGTTGAAAAGAGTTAGTGAGAACTGGAACCAAGCACTTACATCCTGTTTGAGCGGCACCAGCTTATTCTCAGAGTTCGAAACCAGAGCTAAAAATGCAGCCGCTGAAGTTTTTCGGGTGAAAACAGCGGCCGAAGCCAAAGAAGTTATTGCCAACCTCGTAAAGTACACTAACGCTCGAAAGGTCGTAGCTGTTAACAGCCCGCTGCAACAAGCTGCCGGTATCAATGCCGCGCTAGCTGAACTAGGTGTTACCCTTTATACCCAGCAAGCCGACATTGCCGAGCACGCAGAAAGCGCCGATATTGGCATCTCAGCTGTTGAATTTGGCATTGCCGAATCAGGCAGCGTCTGCCAGGACGCTATGGCATTCGAAAGCCGGTTAGTCTCCATGCTGCCCCCCGTTCATGTTGCTTTTATGAACAGTGGTAATGTTGTGCCTGGTATAACTGAAGCCATGGAAGTCATTTCCAAAGTTTATGACCATGGCTATATTAGCTTCATTACTGGCCCTAGCCGTACTGCGGATATCGAACGCGTTCTGACAATCGGGGTACATGGTCCCAGCCGTTTTGTCATTATTGCCGTTGATGAAGAAGTTAACGGAGGTAGTAAGTAATGGAAACAAACAACCGTAATATAAAGAACGAAATAGAAGAAAAATTAAATGATGAAGTATTGCGCGGCGCGTTAGGACGATTTGCCGAAGCCTATCCTATTTCCCGGGCTAAAGCCTATGAAAACGTTGCCGATATTGAGGCACTGCGCGAACAAGTCCGGCAAATGAAAATGAGGGCCGTTGCCGACATCGACAATCTTGCCAACAAATTCGAAGCCGAAGCTACTAAGCGCGGTGCTAAAGTATTCCGCGCCAAAGACGGTGATGCACTCAAGCAATACCTCATTAACCTCTGCAAAGAAAAAAATGTAAAACGGATTGTTAAATCCAAGTCCATGGCCTCTGAAGAAATTCATCTTAACCATGACCTGGAAGCCGCTGGCCTTCATGTCAAAGAGACCGATCTGGGCGAGTGGATTATCTCACTCGCAGGTCATAAGCCTTCCCATATGGTTATGCCAGCCATTCACTTAAACCGTGAGCAGATTGCCGGTTATTTTTCCAAAGAACTAAAGCAGGAAATCCCTACAGATATTCCCTTCATGGTACAAGCAGCCCGTACAGCGCTCAGAACTGAGTTTCTGCAAGCGGACATGGGTATCTCTGGTGCAAACTTCGGCATTGCGGAAAATGGCGCCATCGGCTTAGTAACTAATGAAGGCAACGCACGTCTTGTTACTACCCTGCCGCGTGTTCATGTTGTCATCATCGGCTATGAAAAATTGATCCCTTCCATTAAAGATGCCGCTCCGATCTTGCGCACCCTGCCGCGCAACGCCACTGGTCAGCTCATGACAAGCTATATGACTATGACATCAGGCGCTACCCCTGTAATGGTTAAGCAAGACGGCAAATGGGTTGAGCAAGATAAAGAGCTTCATATTATCCTCTTTGATAATGGCCGCTTAAAAGCAGCTCATGATGATAAATTCAAAGAAATTTACCAATGTGTTCGCTGTGCTTCCTGTCTCAATGTTTGCCCTGTATACACCCTTGTCGGCGGTCACGTGTACGGACACATCTATGCCGGCGGTATTGGCGCCATCCTGACTGCCTTCTTAAACAGTATGGGCGATTTTGAAAAGATTAATGAACTGTGTATCGGCTGTCGAAAATGTGTTGAGATATGCCCTGGCAAAATCGATATCCCTCATCTCATTGAAGAACTTAGATCCAAAGCAGTTAAAGAACATGGCCTGCCTTTCGGCGTTAAAGCGGTATTTGAAAACGTCCTGGCAAACCGCAAAGTCTTCCATACCCTGCTGCGTTTAGCCGCCATCGGTCAAAAGCCCTTCCAGTCTGGTCGCGTTATTCGTCATCTGCCGCTGTTTTTAGCAGGCATGGCCAAAGATCGCAGCCTACCGGCAGTAGCTGACGTGCCCTTCCGTGACCGGGTAACTAAAGTAACCAAAAAAATAAATAAACCAGCCAAGCGGATAGCCTTCTTTAGTGGCTGTAACATTGACTTTATTTTCCCCGAAACCGGTGAGTCAGTCTATAAAGTACTTCAAGACCTTAACATGGAAGTAGTCTTTCCAGAAGAACAAAGCTGCTGCGGCAAACCAGTACTGGGTATGGGCGATCGCGAGACAGC
The DNA here is from genome assembly GCF_900176355.1 of Sporomusa malonica. Classification (GTDB taxonomy): domain Bacteria; phylum Bacillota; class Negativicutes; order Sporomusales; family Sporomusaceae; genus Sporomusa; species Sporomusa malonica. Next base: position 45,713 of record NZ_FWXI01000022.1, read on the forward strand.
CAAGCGAATTGCCAAGAAAAATATTGAGGTCTTCGAAGCCGCCAACGCTGATGCGATTCTGTCAGCCTGCCCAACCTGCGCTGAAACCTGGCATCAGACATATATCGAGCTGTTTGAAGACGAGCCAGACTGGAAAACCCGTGCCGAAAAAATCGGGCATAAGGTCTGCGAATTCACTAGTTTTATCGCGAAAGAATACCAGAAAACCGGCCGCTTAACTAAAACAGCTGGCAGTACAAAAGTCACCTACCATGATTCCTGCCATATGAAGCGAGGTCTTGGCATCTACACCGAACCGCGTCAGCTGCTCGAAGCTGCCAAGGGATATGAACTGGTAGAAATGAAAGACTGTGACAAATGTTGTGGCATGGCCGGCGCTTTTGGTGTCAAATATACCGAACTGTCGATGCCTATCCTTAAACAAAAAATCACTAATATCAAAAATAGCGGTGCTGAAATTATCGCTGTCGGCTGCCCAGCCTGCATGATGCAGATTCAAGGTGGCCTAGATAAGCAGTTACCTAATGTAAAGATCAAGCATGTAGCTGAGATTTTAGCTGAAAACATCAAAGATTAGCTAAAACTTTCTTGCCTAAGACCTAAAAGGAGCCTTCCAAAACCGGAAGGCTCCTTTTCTACCTGTAGTACTTTATCTCTCAGCCTGCCCTAAAGCAAAGCCGGTTTCAAGCGCTTTCTTATTGAGTTCCTCAGTGCCTTTAGGCACTCTGGCCAACACAGCCTGCGTCAGACAATCAAGCCCTACAACACCGGCAAAACCGACTAGTGCTCCGAGAGCAACAATATTAGCAACCATAACATTGCCTAGCTCATTGCGAGCAATATGGGTGATCGGCAACGCCAGCGTTTGTGCGTCAACTGTTGGCATAGTTTTGACTAGCGTAGTATCGACAATCAATCGCCCGCCCTGCCTCAAGAGACCAATATATTTATCGCAGGCCTCCTGACTCATGGCCAGCAGAATATCTGCCGAAGTTGCTTTAGGATAGTCGAGTTCTTCATCGCTAATAAGAACCTCAGATTTACTGGCTCCGCCGCGGGCTTCAGGACCATACGACTGAGTCTGAATGGTTTGCTTGCCATCAAGAATAGCTGCCTCTGCCAAAATAATGCCTGCAAGAATAAGACCTTGGCCACCAGTACCACTCAAGCTAATTTGCCACATTACTTATTCCCCCTTTTAGCTTGAACATGAGCAATAAGTTTGTCATATTCAGCAGTATATTCAGGGGCTTCAGAGTGATGAAGCTCACCGATAAGAAACTTGTCTTTGAGCTGCTCTGGCGTAAGCTTGGATACTGCTTTAACGGGAATAGCGCTTTCCTTTTGCCATTCCATCATTTTAGCTGCTGAACCCATCTTGTTCTTGCGCCCGTAGGAAACAGGACACTGAGTAATGGCGTCAATAACTGAGAAGCCTTTGTTCTCAATACCTTTCACGATAAGGTCTGTCAGCATATTAGCATGATAAGCAGTGGCGCGCGCAACATAGGTAGCACCTGCAGCAGTAGCTAATGCACCAATGTCAAACGAGCGCTCTATATGGCCAAACGGTGCAGTGCTGGATCTACTTGCCAACGGGGTAAGCGGTGACGACTGACCGCCAGTCATACCATAGATGTTATTGTTAAAAATAATTGTAGTAATATCAATATTCCGTCTGGCAGCATGAATGAAATGATTGCCGCCAATAGCCGTAGAGTCACCGTCACCAGTGATAACCAGTACGTTAAGTTCCGGGTTGGCCAGCTTAATACCGGTAGCAAAAGTCAACGCTCGCCCATGCGCCGTATGCACAGTGTTAAAGTTCATATAACCAGACGCCCGTGACGAACAGCCGATACCAGACACGATGACTGTCTTATCTTGTTCAAGACCCAGTTTATCAATGGCACGGATAAGCGCTGCTAAGATAATACCATTACCACAGCCAGGACACCAAATATGAGGGAAGGCTGACGGGCGCAAATATTTTTCAATGTCTGCCATTATTTAGCACCTCCAGCAGCTGTGACAATAGGCACAAGTATTTCTTCTGGTTTAAACAGCTCGCCATCGACTCTAGTTACAGATACAACTTTATCTTGACCCACATACCGTTCAATCTCACCAGCTAACTGACCATAGTTCATTTCAGGTACAATTACCTTCTTAACCTGACCGGCTGCCCGCTGTACTACATGGCCAGGAAACGGCCAAATTGTTATCAACTTTAGCAAACCAGCTTTGATTCCCTGTGCTCTGGCAGCTTTAACAGCGGTAATTGCTGCGCGAGCAGAACCACCATAAGCTACTACCAGTACTTCAGCATCCTCAAGATAATGTTCAGTATAAAGTGTCAGCTCATCCTGAGCATTGTCAATCTTGGTATGGAGCCGCTTAATGAGTTCTTCAGTAAGATTATTAGCCTGCGTAGGTTGACCCTGATAATTGTGCACCAAGCCGGTGACGTGATAATAATAGCCTGAACCAAATGCTGCCATGGCTGGGACGCCATCAGCCTCAGGTTTGTAGGCCTGATATTCGCTAGGTGGTACTGAGGGCTGCTTACGATTGATAATCTCAATATCATCCATCGCCGGTAATTCCACCCGCTCACGCATATGGCCAATGACCTCGTCCAACAGCAGAATAACAGGTGTACGGAATTTCTCAGAGAAATTTACAGCCTTAACGGTTACATCAAAGCATTCACGCACAGAGGCTGGCGACAGAGCGATAACGCCACGATCGCCGTGACTACCCCAGCGAGCCTGCATAACATCACCTTGGCCTGGTGAGGTAGGCTTGCCGGTACTTGGGCCTAACCGCTGTACATTGACAATAACTACCGGAATCTCAGCGATTGAAGCATAGCCAATTAGCTCCTGCTTTAGCGAAAATCCAGGACCACTCGTGGCAGTAAGGGCCTTGACACCAGTTAGAGCTGCACCACAGACTGCTCCCATACTGGCGATTTCATCTTCCATTTGGATAAACTTACCGCCCAGCTCTGGGAGCTTTTCGGCAAGTATTTCAGCAACTTCGGTACTTGGGGTGATGGGATAGCCGGCGAAAAAACGGACTCCTGCCGCCAGCGCACCTTCAGCACATGCCTGATTCCCCTGCATTAAGCGCGCCTTGGTCACTTGGTATCCCTCCCATCATTCTCAGCTTTAGTTTGTTCTTCTTTCGTAACTTTGACGGCATAATCCGGGCAGCGAAGTTCACACTGGCCACAGACAATGCATTTATCAGGATCTTTTACGTAAATTTTGCCCATATCATCTAAATCCAGAACAGATTTGGGGCAAAAATGCACGCAGATACCACAGCCTTTACACAGCTTTGGTTTAACAGACAGTGCCATAACAACTTTTCACTCCTCTTTCAGGTCATGTCTATTTGCAGCGGATTATAGTATATCTCGTATTATTATAAGCGATAATACTCGGTTATTCAATATTTCCGCGCAGTTACCCTGCTTTTTCTAACCGTTAGCCGCCAATTGACATCGACCGGTCAGCTTTCTTTCTGCGCAATTGAATAATTCCACCAAGCGCCAATATAACCAATCCAGCAACATCGGTCAGTGTACCTGGATCAATCAGCATTAATCCACCGACGAAGAAGGCAATGCGTTCAGGCATTGACATGTTTGTTAATAAATAGCCAATCATAGCAGCGCCAATCGCTGTCATGCCGCAGATTGAGGTGATAAGAATTTGGACAAGCCCCATCGGCGTACTTCCAATCAATATTATTTGCGGACTAAGCACAAAGATATATGGAATAATAAAGGCCCCGATGGCCAGCTTAGTGGCTGTCACACCTGTTTTAAACGGGTCAGCCTTAGCAATCCCCGCACCGGCATAGGCAGCTAAAGCAACCGGCGGAGTAATATCAGCCACAATACCGAAGTAAAACACAAACATATGAGCCGCTAAGATCGGCACCCCAAGGAGTACCAGTGCCGGGGCCGCAATCGTCGAAGTAATGACATAGTTGGCAGTAGTGGGAGCGCCCATACCTAAGATAAGAGATGCAACCATTGTAAACATTAATGTTAAGAGCAGGTTGCCGCCAGCCAAGTCTACCAGACCATTGGCCATTTTTAGCCCAACCCCGGTTAAAGTAACAACACCGACAATGATACCCGCCGTCGCGCAAGCAACAGCCACGCCAAGTGCGCTTCTCGCTCCAGCCTCCAAAGCGTTGATGATATCACCGAAACCCATGCGTGTATCTTTTTTAATCATGCCAGCTAATACTGATAGCGCTAGACCTACAAGTGCTGCCAGGACAGGTGTAAAACCTTCGGTAAGCACATAAATAATAGCAATAAGCGGCACAAATAAGTGTCCACGTTCTTTCATTACCGACCAAACTGTTGGTAACTCAGAGCGGTTAGCGCCTTTTAAGCCAAGACGTTTTGCCTCAAGATGCACTGAAATTAGAACACCCGTAAAATAAAGCAACGCCGGAATAACGGCGGCTTTGGCAATTTCAATGTAGGGCAGGCCAATAAACTCAGCCATAAGAAAGGCGGCAGCCCCCATGATCGGCGGCATAATCTGACCGCCAGTCGAAGCAGCAGCCTCAACAGCTGCTGCAAATTCGGGCTTGTAGCCTAGTTTTTTCATCATTGGGATGGTAAAGCTGCCAGAACCTACAGTGTTGGCGACCGAACTGCCTGAGATAGTGCCCTCTAAGGCACTGGTAATTACAGCGACCTTGGCGGGACCGCCTGATGCCCAACCGGCAATAGCATTAGCAATATCAATAAATAATTTAGCAATACCAGTGCGCTCCAAAAATGCGCCGAATAAGAGGAATAAAAAGATAAATGTTGATGAAACTCCAAGTGGAATACCTAAAATGCCTTCTGTAGTGTAATACATGTGGGTAACTATCCGTTCAAGTGAATACCCCCGATGGGATAAAAATCCGGGGAAATAGTCGCCTAAATAGGCGTATACCAGAAAAGATGCGGCAATTACTACAATCGGTGTACCAACAACACGGCGAGCTGCTTCTAAGGTAAACAGCACCCCCAATATACCAAAAAGCAAATCAGCCTGAGTATAGTTACCGGCTGCAGTCATTAGCCGCTCATATTCAATCGTCAAATAGAGACCGGTAAAAGTGGCTAAGGCAGCAGTTATATAGTCAATCGCGCCAATACGGTTTGACGAGTTTTTATTTGCGGGGTACAGCAGGAACACCAGTGCAAACGCAAAAGCCAAATGCACCGAACGCTGGATTTGGGCGGCAAACATACCAAAAATACCTGTATACAAATGATAACAGGAAAAAACTACAGCAATAAGATATACTAGCTTATGCTGAAATCCTTCCAGCTTGCGGAAAGTCGATTCTTTGTCGACTTTTTTCATTAATTCTTCTAGTTCAATCTGCGATATTTCGGGCTCAAACTCAGGACTGCCCCCGTTTTTTTGAGGGTCATGCGGTTTACTCAATTAAGACACCTGCCCTTCCACAATTCATAATAGGATATTTTAGTAATTTCAAATTGCAGTCCCTTCCCTGGCGCAGCCAACTCTGCGAGATAGATCTCCTGATCATTAATTATTAGCGAATGCTCAGCAACAGTGCCGACAAACACAGTAAACTTATCTAACCTTCGGTTGATGTTCGTTAATTCAAGCTGCCCTTGAGCATTAAATTTCAGCTCCATGCCATCAATGGAAGTCTCAGGCATACCGGCACCAAAGGAATCATATACCGATTTAACCACAACAAAATGCTGATCTTCCACCCTGATATAATCAGATACCGGACGTTTGTTAACAGAGTGGATAAATTTGAGAATAAATTCCTGATTAGGTTTTATCCAAGCATATAACACCGGATCGCCGGTCTTGGCAAGCGATAGGCTAAGAACGGTATGAAAGGGGACGGCGGCAAGAAACAGCAGAATTGCTGCAACGCCGCCGGCCACAATTAAACTTTTACGCATATCAGTTTTCTCTTATTTTAGTACGCCCTTTTCTTTGAAATATTTGGCTGCTCCTGGATGGAAAGGCACCGACATACCTTTGACAGCCGATTCTAAGCTAAGCTCTTTGCCTTTCGCATGGGCTCTGGCTAAATCAGCCTGATTTTCGAACAACGCTTTGGTAATATTATAGACCACATCATCTTTGACTTGTGGGCTTACAATAAGAGTAGCACTTACAGCTACTGTTTTTACGGCTTCAGTCTGACCTTTGTAGGTATTAGCCGGAATAGTAACAGGAGCTAAAAATGGGTACTTTTGGGTAAGTTGAGCTATCTTATCATCAGCCAACGATAAAATTTTAATATTATGCTGAGCGGAAATATCCTGAATGGCCGAGTTGGGAATACCGGCTGTTACCAAGAAAGCATCCACATGTTTATCTTTAAACTGGTCAGCACTTTCTGCGAAAGAAAGATACTGTGGAGTAAGTGCTTTGTAGTCCATGCCGAAAACATCAATAAGCTGGCGGAAGTTGGCCTCCGTGCCGCTGCCAGGTGCACCAACACCTACTTTTTTGCCTTTCAAATCAGCAATGCTGTTAATACCGCTGTCAGCACGCACCACCAGTTGGATAATCTCAGGATATAGTACTGCAATACCAGTTAGATTAGGTAGTTTCTCCTTAAAAGACTCTTTACCGTTATATGCATAGTCCAGCATATCACTTTGAACAATGGCCAATTCTGCTTCCTTTTTATTGACAAGGCGCAGGTTTTCAACCGAGGCCCCTGTCGCTTGGGCGGTAACGTTGACATTCTGAGCCTTGCTGTTAAAGATTTGCGCCATTGCGCCGCCAAACGGGTAATACGTTCCTGCTGTACCGCCGGTAGCCAGAATCATTTGAGTTGGCTTCTGTGATGTTGTTTGGCTACCGCCACAACCGGCCAGGATGCCAGCCACCATCATACATACCACCAAAATAGCAAAAAACTTTTTCATAATGTCCCCCCTAAAAATTATGGTGTCAGCAGATTAATCGTCAATCCTCCTTTTAGACCTGCCAATTCCATATATTTGATTAATTAAATATAATTGGATATGTTCATAATGTTTTCCTGCTTTAAACATTACAAAGTAACAAAAAAAATCACCTAGGCCTAATTGCCTAGGTACAAAAATTTTCTATTCTTTGATCAAAATGATTCTATCTGCAGCTTCAGCCACAATTTTTACCCTTTCCCGCTCTGATTCTGTTAGTTCCTTGTAGTCAGCCTGCTGAATAACAAAATAGGCCTTACCTTGTGCACTATTAACCGCAGTTGCTAATTCCTTTGCCTTGATTTCACTTCCATAAACATTAGTATAATAGGCAAATCCAGGACGAAGAAACTTCATTACATAGACTGGCGATTTTCCATCATATTTATTAGTAAATTCTTGAGCAATATATTTCGACGTAAAGTATGGCGCAGCTCCAGCAAACAGCAGACTGACAAGTACCATGGAAAACAGCATCATTCCAATTACCTGAGCCCAAAATGCCTTCCCAATCTGTCGTTTCCATATAAATACTAATGAGCATAATGTCATTACGATAAATAACACAGCAGAAATCATAATTCCAGTAGATAAGATAGGCAACAGCTTCAACCCAGTAAACATACCAGCAATAATGAGTGCTGACAAGATAGCAAGTACAATCGGCCACATAATACTGCGCTCTCTGAACTCCCAAACCCGGTCAATATACCAGCCTGCAATAAGTGCCAGCGGCGGATACATTGGCAAAATATACGATACTAATTTAGTCTGGGATATCGTAAAAAAGATAAAAATGAAGGCTGCCCAGATGTTCAAAAATAGTAGCTTCTTATTATTCCCTTGACTTCTTTGTGTTAATGAAACCCACACCGATTGAAAGAGAATTGACGTCCATGGAAAAAATCCAAGTAGTAATACTGGAATAAAGTAATACCACACTACTAATTCCGGATGCTCAGGCGAAGTAAAACGGGTTACATTGTGAAACCCAAGAAAAGTATCAATAAAGGCATTACCATGTACGCTATACATGAACAAATACCATGGCAAAGCAGTGACAGCAAATAATATAATCCCTGTTGGCATCTTCATTTCTTTGAGTATTTTGAACCGACTTGTAGCAGCCAAATACAGGAATATTATGGCACCTGGAAAGAGAAAACCGACCGGCCCCTTAGCTACAGTAGCCAAGCCTGTAAAGATATACATCAGATAATAGCGCTTTGTAATAAACCCCAGTAAAGCAAGTGTCAGGCAGAAATTAAGTGTAATATCGGTAACTGCTGCTTTACCAAGGTAAAAATATTCGATACTTGTTGACAAAACAAGTGCTCCTGCCATGGCTGCACGTTTATTAAAGATTTCACAGCCAAACCAGTACAATGCTAACACTCCAGCTACACCTAAAAAAGCTGAGGGAAAACGCGCTGAAAATTCCCCCATTCCAAAAACCTTGAAAGCACCAGCGACTAACCAATAATACAGAGGTGGCTTATCATACCAGTATTCTCCATAGATACGCGGAGATAAGAATTCGTTAAAATTTATCATCTCTTTAGGAGTTTCAGCATAAACCGGTTCGTCAGGATCTAATAACGGAATATTTCCCAAATAAAAAAACATGATCACTGCAGCAATACATGCGACAATAAAAAAACTTTTATCCAACCGTCTAAGCATGCTTATCCTCCATCTAAGGCATTTTTTTTAAAGAGTGATACGTTCGGCCCAGCCCTTCTGCTAACAGCATCTGCGGCCTCCAATACAAACCTTCGACAGCAGCCTGATTTGATAGCATGGAGTGATATATATCCCCGTCTCTGGCTGGAGCATGGATTTTATCAACCTGTTTACCAGCTGCCGCTGCCAATAGTTCAACCAAATCATTAACACTAGTTTGTGTTTGCGTACTGATGTTATATACCCTGTTTGCTGCCATCTGCGGTGCCGTAAGCGCTTGACAATTGGCCTCAGCCACATCGCCGACATAAATAAAATCTCTAGTTTGACCGCCATCGCCAAAAATGTGAACAGGCTGATCCAGACATATTTTACGGGTAAAAATGCTGACTACCCCGCCCTCACCGCCATCGCCCTGTCGCTCGCCATAAACATTAGCGTAACGGAAAGCGATATAGTTTACCCCATGTATCTGGTTATACAGAGCCAGGTACTTCTCGCTAGTAAGCTTGGTCAGACCATAAAAAGACGTCGGATTTAGAGTACACTCTTCAGTGACCGGCAGGCTGTCTACATCCCCGTACACCGCAGCACTTGAAGCAAAAACCACCCGTTTGACACTTGTATGGCGGCATGCTTCTAACACATTCACAAGGCCAAGCAAGTTCACCTTGCAATCAATATCCGGATGGTCAATAGAATATGGTACTGCAGTCTGGGCAGCCAAATGAACCACATAGTCAAACTTCTCCTGAGCAAATATGTTTGACAACTTACTATCTACTATATCCAGCTCAATAAACCTGGCCCTGGCATCAACATTGTCCCGTAAGCCAGTACTTAAGTTGTCTAGTACAACAACATCCCAGCCTTTGTCCAGCATTTTCTCAACAGTGTGTGAGCCGATAAAACCAGCACCGCCAGTTACTAATGCTTTCATCATCAATCATTCCTTTATCTGTTATTCACACCGGCAAACGACACAAGCTCAATCTTTCTTTGCTTTAAGCAGTCTGCAACCCGTGGGCTAGTAACAGCCGCCAGCTCCTTTTGCCAATGATAGTCCCAAGGAAAAACCGGAGTTAATATTGTATCATCCTGTCCTGGATGAACCATAATTTCAGTTGTGCCATTAGGCAGGCTGTTAATAATGTTTAGTAAAAACAGTTCTTCCATACTCCCGCCTGCCAGCATACCATAGAAATGATCAGTCACAGCCAGTCTGGCACGCCGAGCTTTCAAGCGGGCCAGACTAGCTAAAATACTAAGACCAGAGCGGCCAATGACGCGGCCGGTAGATGGTATAAATCCGCCAAAGAAAAGTAATGGTTCAGCAGGGATTCGTATGGCCGGAATATTAAACTCCCTGGCAATATCAACTACAACATCAATAATCCCTGGTACGATATGCATATGCTGATGGCTGTCTAGATGAGTAACCTGAATTCCAGCCGCCAACACCTTTTGGACCTGAGCTGCAAGTTCTCTGCGCACATCGTCAAGCCGGACACTAGCAGAACAAAACTTTCTTAAAAATACCGGATATTTAGAACAGAACATCCCTTCTTGATCAACCAGTGAAGATATTTGCTCAGGTTCAGCTGTCGGGTATCCGCCTACCAAGGTAAGATGGACGCCAATCCCAAGCTTCCGGTAATCGGCTGCTAAGGCAGTCGCGTGGTCAAAAGCAGGTGCGCCAGCCATAATCGTAGTACTTGTAATACATCCGTTAGTGTAACCTTCAATAATTCCTAGATTAATTTTTTCATGTAAGCCAAAATCATCTGCATTAATAATTAGTTGTTTCATATCTACCTCGAAGGCAATTTTTACATATAGAGCGCAACCCATTGGTCGGGCAAAAAATCCCTGGTATGACTTGATCTATGATTTCTGATACTATTATTGGCCACGCGGTCAAATAATAAAAACAGGGAGGTATTACACTATGGAACAAAACAAGCAAAGTAAACAAGCGGAAAGTAAACGGGAATTTGGTACTCTAACTGCTAAACTGGATGCCAACAACGACTACTCCAGCAGCACTTCCGGAACTTCCGGAACTTCTGGAACCTCCGCTACCGCTTCTACCTCTTCAAGTTCTGCAACCTCGGCCAATATGAGCGAATTAAGCAAATTGGCCAAACAATCGCAAACCGGCAGCGCCACCTCTGCTACCAGTTCAGCTAATAACACAAAAACCCAAATGGCCAACCAGACCATGACTGCAAAATATGACGCAAACGGCGACTATAGCGCCGAATAACAAGGGTAAACCAAGTGCGGCGCCGGACTATTCTCATTGAATAGTTCGGCGCCGCTCTATTTAGTTTACCTAGCAATCGTCTCTATATGCGAGGCATAAGCGCTATGGTTATGAATGGACTCATAGTTCTCACACTCAACTTCAAACCATTGGACACTGTCTATTTGACGTAAGGTTAGTACCAAATCCCTCAGCACATCTTCAACAAACTTAGGATTTTCATATGCCTTCTCAGTGACATATTTCTCATCGGCACGTTTTAAAAGAGGATAGACCTGACAGCTACCCTGCTGCTCCATTAATTCTGCCAAATCTTCAATCCAGATAAATCCGCCTGGCTGATGTTTAATCTTCACCCGCATAATGCCCCGTTGATTATGTGCCCCATACTGAGATATTTCTTTACTACAAGGACACAGAGAAGTAAACGGCACAGTAATACCAAACATAAAATCTAGATGTTCGCCCCTGACTAAGCTAGCCGAAAACATACAATCATAGTCTAACATACTTTTGAAACCGCTTACCGGAGCCGTTTTTTCGATAAAATATTTAAAATCAATATCAATATGGGCTCTCTGGGCATGTAAGCGATCAATTGTATCTGTTAGCATGTATTCAACTTCCCGGTATGATACCGGTTTTTGACTCCAATCACTAAGGATTTCAATAAACCGGCTCATATGCGTACCTTTAAATTCCTGGGGCAAATCGACAGTAAGTTTAATTTTAGCCAGCACTGTCTGAAAGGAACCGCTTTTAGTTTTTATTAAAAACGGCAAATGAACGTCACTGACCCCAACCTTTTGAATAGCAATACCGCGCTCGTCGCAGCTGTTTTGGACATCTTTAATGCTGTTGCGCCCTTGAGTCGTTTGCGTCATGTTAATCACTCCTAGTACGATACAAAATAGGATCAGGGAGACCTGCCTCGGCAAAGCCCTTAAGCCGCAGAAGACAACTGTCACATTGCCCGCAAGCCTCATCTGTGCCCTGATAACAACTTGTTGTCAGGTGAAGCGGCGCACCCAGCCTATCCCCTAACAGCACAATATCCTTTTTGGTTAGATTTATCAGTGGCGTCTCAATTATAATTTTCCGGCCATCTTCAACAGCCGCTTTAGTAGAATAATCGGCTAACTGCTGGAACAAGGCAATAAATTCAGGCCGGCAATCAGGATAACCCGAGTAATCAAGCGCATTAACACCTATATACACCCGGTCGGCCCCAGTGACCTCAGCATAGCCCAGCGCATAGCTTAGAAAAATCAGGTTTCTGGCAGGTACATAAGTAACCGGTACCCCAACAGCGCCGATCTGCCCTGTTGGGACAGCAAGGCTAGCATCTGTCAGCGCACTGCCACCAATAGCCTCCATATTAGTCTCAATGACTAAATGACGGTCGATCTTATAATGCTGAGCTACACTGGCAGCAGCCACAAGCTCCCTGCTATGCCGCTGGTGGTAGTTAAAGCTGATTGGCAGCAGTTCATACCCCTCACTGTTGGCGACAGCCATACATACAGTCGAGTCTAATCCCCCCGACAGCAGTACAACAGCCTTTCTATTCATAAGCGATCCCCTTATCCTGTATTTATTTTACATTAAGCCCTGATAACATTAACAATACTCAGGCTCTTATTGCATTCCAAGTCAATATATTCTTTGTCTTGAGTCACAACGGTCGGCCTCGAAGCCATAAATTGTCCTAAGAAAATAACTTCAGCATGTCGGCCGTCACTTAATTCAACGATATTGCCAACAAAATAGTCACGGACATTGTTTAAAAAAACAGTACCAATAGCCGGGTCAAGCTTGTTGAACATTTCTTCAACAATCATTTCAACAACGGCAAAAGGTGAGACTTTGCGATGATAAACACGGTCAGACGTCATAGCATCATATATGTCAGCAATCGCAATAATTTTAGCATAATTATGAATTTTATCAGCCGAAACACCAAATGGATAACCACTACCGTCATAACGCTCGTGATGCTGGAGTACTCCGTAAATGACTCCCTTTGAGACATTTGGCGTGCCGCGAATCAAATGATACCCTCGAATTGTGTGAAGACGCATTATCTCCATCTCTTCAGGTGTAAGCTTTCCAGGCTTATTTAGTATTTCAAGTGGAATCTGAGTCTTGCCGACATCATGCAGCAACCCCGCCAATACTAAATCCTTTAATTCTTCCCCAGAATAGCTAAGCCATTTACCTAGCACTCCGCAAATAACAGCAACATTTACTGAGTGGTGAAAGGTATAGTCATCCTGTCGACGCACCATATGCATATGATTAATTACACCAATTGAGTTAATAAGCGGTTCAATCGAATCATTTGTTAATTCACGCATGGTAGTAAGTGGCACTTCTTTAAAAAAACGAAGCTTGGTAAAGGATTCTTTCAATAAGCTGACAGTATCTTCATAACCAGCATAAAACTTTTTTTGATGAGCAGTTTCGGGAATAGAAAAGTCGACTTCAGGCTCTGCTGATAGCCGCTCTTTAATAAATACAGTACTAATATCCCAGAACTTTAACCCTTCAATCATACTGTCTGAGAGAATAGTGCCTTCACTTAAAATAACTCTATCATCCTGGGTCAGAACCATTCGTCCAATTTCCATGCCAGCTTCTACATCGCTAATAGGATACGGCTTAATCCGGTACTTAGTCATCTTATTCCCTCCCCGCTCATTAGAACCAGCTGACTATTAGCGAAAAAGTTACAATATTAACAATATAATTTTACATGATTTCGATTTTTCCTGCAAAAAAATTTCCAAATTACTTATATCTGTTCAAAAGTCTTAAAATGGAGCTTACAAACTTGCTTTAACGCATCTTTTCCATACTTACAAACAAAATCGCGGGCAACAGGCACAACATTGACTGCGCCCTTAGGAAAGGTGATGCCGAACTGAGCCGCAAGTGCTGCCATACTTCCTAAAAAACGGTCCCGAGCCAAAATAGAGGCAGCAGCAACAGCAACATTGCGTTCTGCCTTGTGCATTTGCACCAGAGTAATCGTCCGGCCTTGTTCCATAAGCTCGGCTTGGATAAAACGTTCATGTGCGAACTGGTCAGCTAAAGCAAAGCGAGCCGGTTCTTTGATCAGAAGACTCTCAAGCGCCCGAGCGTGTGAATAAGCCAAAAGATGATTTAGGTTTCTCCCTGCATCACTAAATTGGCTATACATCTCATTGTAATCGACTGGTGTCCACTCTAGTTCCACAAATCTTCCAGCACATTCCTCGCGGATGCGCTCAGCCAATGCTCGATTTTTAACATCAGATAGCGCTTTACTGTCTTTCACACCGCCAGATGTAAGTCTGCGGGCTGCCTGCTCATCAACAAGCACAGCAGCCACAACCAGTGGACCAAAAAAGTCGCCCTTGCCTGACTCATCAAGACCAATCCATTTATTATCAAAATCTTTTACATATTCAAAGCCTGGTGGACGTCCGGCAATCACGTCTGACTTTTCTGTAGCCGCGCCTACAGCCGCTGGTACTTGTCCCTGGGTGATAGCCTCAACTGCCGTTTTGAACGGTGACTGAGAGCCACCTACGACAACACTGATGCCTTTCTTGCCGCTGTAAATATTAACCGTTACAGTCGCTTGGCCGTCAGAGACTTTTAGCTGCCTGCCGTAATTAATTGGCTTATCTACAGTTATTTTTAGACCAGCCTGAGCAAAACGTTCAGATAAAACAGCCAACCTTGCGCTTAATATATCCATTCAAATACCTCTAACAAAATGACATGGCTTCTTTTAATGCTAAATGTTGGACAACCTTGAGCGGCAGGCCCAACTCTTCGGCTATTTTGCGACAGTCTTCATATTCGGGCGCCACATTACATATCTTACCCTGGTATGAACTAATTTTTACTTTTACATCCCCCCAGGGGAGTCCCACAATCATAAACTCGCGGTTAGCCATGGCCCTTGTTACAGGGTAGAACCGCATGCCGATTGACGTTGTCTCTTCTAAAATAATCTCGGCAATTTTTGCCTGACAGTCCTCAGTGAATAGTGCTGATAATTTAGTCGCTGGCCGACCTTTTTTCATGATAATGGGTGTCAGCCAAACATCAAGCGCACCTGCAGCAAAAAGTTTATCCATTATATAGCTGTAAAGTTCAGGGTTTTGGTCATCAATATTGGCTTCAACCACCAAGTAGGACTCATCATCCTGCCCCTCTATCGGTCCTTGTATGGCATCTGCCGGGATTTCTCCCAGATATAGCCGCAGCACATTGGGAATGTCCAATTCCCAAGTTCCGGCGCCATAGCCGACCTGACAGCTAATAAAGCCTTCAGGCATCTGGCCATAGCTATTACCCAGAGTTGCCAGCACAACCGCCCCAGTCGGGGTTACCAACTCTTTGGCAATATCTCCCTGGTAAAAAGGAATACCGCGTAATAGTTCGGCCGTAGCTGGTGCTGGCACGGGGATAAGCCCATGAGCGCACTTGACAAAACCGCTGCCGACATGAAGCCGCGAAGCATAAATCTGCTTAACACTTAAATAATCAAGCGCCCAGGCTATTCCAATAATATCAACAATGGAATCAACGGCGCCCACCTCATGGAAGTGTATTTCATTGATTGATACACCATGAACTTTGGCCTCAGCCTCAGCCAAGCGGGTAAATATCTGCTTACTGGTTTCCTTAACAGCAGGAGTAAGCGTCGAACCATCAATAATGGCCATTATATCAGCCAAATTGCGATGATGGTGTCCGTGCTCATCCACCTGAACATCCAGATATAGTGCACTGATCCCCCCCTTATCCACTCTTGCTATCGTCAGCTCATAACCAGTCACCGGCAGTTTTGCCAGTTCGGCCCGAAGCAGTTCCTCAGGGGCTCCAATATCTACTAAAGCACCAAGCAGCATGTTGCCACTAATGCCAGCAAAACAGTCAAGATAAATCGCTTTACATTTCTCAGCCATAATCCGCATCACCTCATATGATTAATAATACTGGCCAGCCGCCCTGCACCAAAACCGTTGTCAATATTCACAACACCCACTCCGGCCGCACAGCTGTTGAGCATGCTTAATAGCGCGGCAAGGCCGCCAAAATTCGCACCATAACCAATACTTGTCGGTACAGCAATAACAGGTTTTGCCGCCATGCCGCCGACTACACTGGCTAACGCCCCTTCCATACCAGCTACTACAACAAGAACATTAGCCTGCTCAATTAACTGCCGTTGACCGAGTAAACGATGAATGCCAGCCACGCCGACATCATACACCCGTTTTACTTCATTGCCCATAATTTCAGCAGTAATGGCAGCCTCCTCAGCCACCGGAATATCACTCGTACCAGCGCTCATAACCAGAATAAAGCGTTCATTGTCTACTGCAGGTTTTTGGCGTTCAACGGTGATTAGCCGGGCTAATTCGTGATACTGAGCATCAGGCACAGCACTTCTTACTGCCTCATACATTTCTCTGGTGGCCCTTGTCGCTAAAATACTGCGATTATACTCAGCAAGCCTGTTCATAATAGCAAGTACCTGCTCCACCGTTTTCCCCTGGCAAAACACTACTTCGGCAAAGCCCTGCCTAAGCATTCGGTGATGGTCAAGCTTAGCAAATTCCAAATCTTCATAAGGCAATGTTTTAAGTTTATCTAGCGCCTCTTCCAATGACATACCGCCTGCCTTGAATTCCTTCAGCAGGCTGCTTACATAATCAATATCCACTTCTACACCTCGTCTAGCGTCTCATTCATACTGCCTGTGCGATATCCACTCAGATCAAGCGCAATATATGTAAAACCGAGTTCCTTTAACCCTGCTACTATGCTCGGCAAAACCTCCGGCCTAGTCAAAAACGGCATAGCTTCAGGCTGCACCTCAATTCTGGCCAAAGAATCATGATGTCGAACCCGTATCTGACCTGAACAATACCTGCGCACCAATTCCTCGGCCGCTTCCACTTGCTTTAACCGTACGGGAGTAATCGGCAAACCATAGCTTAGGCGGGATACCAGGCAGGCAGCGCTGGGCTTGTCCCAGGTAGGCAGCCCCCATTCCCGTGATACGGCTCTAATCTCAGCTTTGGTAAAGCCAGCGGCAAACAAAGGGCTTTTTACTTTGGGCAACTCAGCAATGGCCTTCATCCCGGGCCGAAAGTCCTTCAGATCATCAGCGTTTGTTCCTTCTGCCACTAAGCCGTAACCTTGCGCCCCGGCCCAGGCAACCAATGCTGAAAAACGTTCCTTTTTGCAATAATAACACCTCTGGGACGTATTGGCAACAAAGTCGGCATTATTCATCTCGCCAGCAGTTAATACTATATGCTTTATACCGATGGCTTGCGCAATAGCCTGCGCCTCATTATTTTCCCATGACGGTGACGACTCAGAACAGGCCGTCACAGCCACAGCCTTATCGCCAAGTGCTCGATAAGCAGCTGCAGCTAAAAAAGTACTATCTACACCGCCCGAATAGGCAATAGCTACACTTCCCAATGATAAAAGAATATTATTAAGATTATTCACTTTGTCTTGTAATTGAGTCATTGCGTCATCCTCCAAATTGTATCAAAGATCACCAGAACAATCTCGCCATTTGACAACATAAAGACATAATGTCCTCAATCGGCATTATGTCTTTATATGAATTCAATATGAACAGTCAAACTCCTGTTTTGGGTTAACTTTTTTTTAGTTTTGCAACTGGGGAGCAGGATGAGCACTTTCCAAAAATGCTTCCAATGTCTCAATAATCTTTAACTGAGTTTCTTCCATTAGCAAAATCCCTTGAGTTAATAACATAATCTGCGGTGAGAACCTAACTTGCATCTCACGGGCAGCCATCTCCAGATGCCCGATGGCTAGCTCCATTTGCTCTGCAGCAGCTAATACCTGACCATCAAGCAATCGTTCCAATAATATATAATGGTACGCTTGAACTAGCTGCGCGGCCTGGCTATAGCCCTCACTGCTAAAGTGATAATGGGCAAATTCCGAAAAATGATTAACAAATTCACTAAATTGATGATTGTTCGCCAGCGTCATATCGGAAACAGCAGCATATATTAGTTTATTCAGCTCATGAATATAGTTGTTTTGTAACCTCATTAATGTCAATAAATTATTTAGCTCTTCCATCTGGTTAAACAGCGGCATCACCCCCAAGGCGGCGCGTCTAAGACACTACAATATATCCTATTCAGTTTCCAAATATTATGTCACTCAAGGATAAAGAAAAGCTGCCGCCGAGCTAATTTCTTAGATACCTCAGCGGCAGCTATAGTGCTTTTGTTATGATAGTTATTGATAGATATCCGGATTGACGCAGGTGAGCGGTTTGTTACCGGTAAGAACGGCAATAATATTGTTAGCAGCAATCTCGGCCATGGCGTTCCGCGTCTCAATGGTAGCATTACCAAGATGGGGCGCCAGAACTACATTGTCAAGCGTTTCAAGACCAGCAGTTACTTTAGGCTCAAATTCATATACGTCAAGTGCGGCACCGGCAATTATCTTGTGTCTGAGAGCTTCCAGTAGAGCAGCTTCATCAATTAGCGGACCACGGGCCGCATTGATAAGAAATGCTGTGGACTTCATGCTCGCCAGTTCTTTAGCACCAATCATATGCTTCATTGAAGGGTTATAACTTTGATGGAAAGTCAGGAAATCTGCTTGCTTGATTACATCTTCTAGCGGCATAAATTCAAGACCCATCGTTTGTTCTACCTCAGGACTTAATCGGGTACGGGTATTGTAAATAATCCGCATGTCAAAACCTTGGGCACGTTTAGCTACTGCTTTGCCAATGTTCCCCATACCGACAATCCCCAGTGTCTTACCAGTTACTTCGACCCCTAGGTGGTAAAGGGGTGCCCATCCAGTGAACTTGCCGGCCCGAGTTGTCTTATCGCCTTCAACAATACGGCGGGCAATCGCCAGAATAAGACCCCAGGTCAGATCGGCAGTAGCATTAGTTGAAACCTTAGGAGTGTTGGTCACAGGAATTTTCCGGGCTGTGGCTGTAGTCACATCAATATTATTGAAGCCAGCACCATAGTTGGCAATGATCTTTAAATTTGGGTTAGAGTTAATAATATCAGCATCAATGCTGTCAGAAAGTAAGCAAAGCAGGGCATCTTTACCTGCTAAGCCGTCAGTAATCTCCTGCTTACTTAAAAGGCGGAGGTCGTTATGCATTATTACTTCGAATTGTTTAGACAGCATATCGGCCGCAATCTGAGGAATAATCCCCGAAACAAAGACTTTCTGTTTCATGTCAACAGCTCCTTTTTACTTACCTGCATTGATTAGTACAATCATTATATATTTTACCAGAATTCGCTTATTTATGGTAGACTCCTCCAGCAGGATAACCTGTCTTTCGTAACGAATAATGGAAAAAAGAAAATCAAGGAGGCATGTTCTATGGCAATGCTTTCAATAACTAATCAAGCCCTAGAATATATCAAATCACGCGGCAAACCGATATATCTTGAACTCTTCCAGGTCATTAGCTGCTGAATTGATTTAAGAGAAAGCCCGGCTGTACGCCTGGGCCAACCGCGTGACCCACAAAATTATACCCTTGAAGAAATCCAGGGCATCATGGTATATATCCCCCATGATCTGCCCGAGATACCGCTGACCGTTGAGCTGAGCCGCTTTTTCTGGTTTAAAAGACTAGTGATTGAAGGCTGGCAGCTAGCCTAGTAAAGAAAACACGGCTTGCGCCGAGCCTTTGGCGACAGCGTAAGTCGATGTTGCCCTTATCCAGACGGAAAGTTAACTTTCTTACAGGACAGGAAACCCTGGCGTTAAACGCCAGGGTTTCTTCCTGCTATATCGGGTTTAGCCGTCCTAAAATAATTTTGCAACTTATCAATGAGAAGATAGACAAGCGGGATAATGATGAGCGTCAGGAAGGTTGATGTTATTAACCCACCGATCAGCGCAACTCCCATAGATGAACGGAGTTCAGCCCCAGCGCCAATACCTAAAGCAATAGGCATCATACCGAAAATCATGGCCATAGTCGTCATCAATATTGGCCGGAGCCGCACAGAGCCAGCCTCAACCAGCGCATCAATAATTGGCGTACCCTGCTCTCGCAGCTGATTGGTATAATCCACCAGCAGGATAGCATTTTTGGTTACCAGCCCCATCAACATGATCACACCAATCAGTGACATAATGTTAATAGTATTTCCTGATACCAACAGACCAAGTACTGCCCCAAGCAGCGAGAATGGCAATGAAAGCATGATGGTTAAGGGGTGAATAAAGCTTTCAAATTCGGCTGCCAGCACCATATAAATAAGGATGACGGCTAGCACCAGCGCCTTAGCAATCTCTTTAAATGAGTTTTCCATCATCTGAGCTTGACCTACCAACTTATGCGTATACCCCATAGGGAGGTTAAGCCCAGGAACAAGTTCTTTAACTTTGGCAATTACTTCTCCAGGAGAGGTGCCTACAGCGTTGGCATAGACAATGACCTGGCGTTGGCGGTCTTCACGGTCAATTTGAGTTGGACCAGAAGAAAGCTTGACCTCAGCAATGTCACCTAGACGGATAAAGCCATTTTTGCTGCTAACACGAAGGTTTGCCACATCCTCGATGCTTAGACGGTTTTCCTGTTTAAGCTGAACGCGGATATCGTAATCGCTATCAGCTACATTATATTGATTTTTAGCAGTTGAGCCGAGAAAAGCAATCTGCACAGCCTTACCGGCTGTAGTCGCATCCAGCCCAACGTCACCCAGCCGGGCCTGGTCAAATTTCACCTGTACCTCAGGTTCGGACTGCTCACTTGATATGTCAACATCGGTAGTGCCGGGAATTTGTTTGATCTTCTCTGCCAGCGTACTGGCGTACATATTTAGCGAGTCCAGTTCCGGCCCGCGTAAGGCCACCTGAACCGGACGGGAATCGCCTCTCCCCTGGCTCTGACCTGTCGATACAGATACTTTTAGACCTTTTACATTACGAAACTTCACACGAAGTGCATCCATAATCTGCATCATGGAACGAGAACGGTTACCTGACTCTACTAACCGTATACCAATCATCGAACGGTATACCTGACGATTGGTACCAACAACCAGATAAGCCGATTCAAGCTCGGGGATAGTCATAACTTCTTTTTCAACCTGAGCTACCAGCTCTTTATTGCGCTCAATGGATGTTCCTGCCGGTGCCATCATGTTAATACTGAATTCACCCGAGTCATATGTAGGCTGAAACTCTGATCCCAGGAAAGGCATCAACAAGGCATTGAGGAACAGCGATAATATGGCCAGTGCCACAAGCTTCTTCGGCCGCTGCAAAGCCCAATACAATATCTGCCGGTAGTTTTCCCGGAGGGTTTCAAAACCCTGTTCCCACTTGTCAAGCAGGGCCTCCAGCCAACGCACCCTGCGGCCTGATGAATCATGACCGGCCTTGAGCCAGTAAGCTGACAGCATAGGGGTAAGTGTAAAGGCTACGAACAGCGAGAAGGCTACTGCAAAGGCTATTGTCAAACCAAATTGCTTAAAAAACTGGCCAATGATCTCGCCCATGCTGCCAACAGGCACAAATACGGCAAGAATTGAGAAGGTTGTCGCCATAACGGCCAGTGAGATTTCCTTAGTTCCTTCACGCGCCGCCTCCATCGGGCTTTTTCCTTGCTCCATGTGCCTAAAAATGTTTTCGACAATAACGATGGCATCGTCAATGAGAATGCCTACCGCCAAACTCAGCCCCATCAAAGACATGTTGTTAAGGGTAAAATTCATAACCTTCATTAAAACGAAGGTGGATATTACCGATGTAGGAATAGCAATAGCACCAATTATTGTTGCCCTGGTATTGCGCAGGAATAGGAAGGTAATGGCTACTGCCAATAAGCCGCCGAATACCATGGACATCATTACATCTTCAACACTGTTTCTAATGTAAACAGCGTTATCCCGTACCTTGGTCACCTTAATATCAGGCGGCAGAACGTTCTGCTCCAAATGCTGCATCGCCTGTTTTACTTTTTCAGCTACACCAACTGTGTTGGTACCTGACTGCTTTTGGATTGACACAACTACGCTAGGTACACCGTTTGTTGCGGCATAAGTCCGTTCTTCGCCCCAGGTATCTTGTACATTGGCTACCTCATAAAGCCGCACCAACCGCCCCTGCTGGTTGAGAACAATGATGTTTCTAATATCATCGACACTCTCATATTTACTAATGGTTCTTACTGTCAGTTCAATGCCTTTTTCCGTAACCCGTCCGCCCGGAGTATTGACATTGTTGTTATTAACTGCATCCAGCAGCTGTTGCGGTGTAAGGCCATAGGCTTCAAGCTTCCGCGGGTCGACTAGTACCTGAATCTCCCTTTGGGCAGCACCATATACACTGACCTCAGCTACCCCTTCCAATTGCTGAATTTGGTCTTTTACAACATCTTCCGCAATCTTGCGGATCTCGCCCCGCTGCCTGGTATCTGATGCCAGGCTAAAGGTAAGAATTGACTGTGCGGTAATATCATACCGCTGTACTACCGGTTCATCAATCTGTTCTGGCAGCCGTCTGCGAACACCAGCCACCTTTTCTCGCACATCGTTGGCCACCATCTTAGGGTTTGTCCCCAACTCAAACTCAATTGTAGTCTGGGATACGCCCTCCCGCGATACAGAGGATAGTGTTTTAATGCCTGCGACCGAACTGACAGCATCTTCAATGGGTTTGGTAATAAGGCTCTCCATCTCTTCTGGTGAAGCGCCTGTATAGGTAACATTTACTAAAACGAGAGGGTACTCAACATCTGGATAAAGGTCAATACCAAGACTTGGATAAGCATTAAGACCGAAGACCACCAGCAGCATTACCAGCATGGTGGTAAATACCGGTCGTTTTATAAAAACGTCAATCATTTACTTGCCAGCCTCCCCAGGCGCTCCCAGTCGGACTGTCGAACCGTCTCTCAGTTTGTTTTGTCCGGCGATAACAATTCTTTCGCCTTCCTTAACGCCGTCAAGGACCTCGGCCCAGCCCCCACCAACATACCCTAGCTTAAGGGCACGCTGCTGTACTTTATTATCAGCGGCAAGCACATACACTGTTTTAATATCTTCCCGCATAACCAGTGCCGTTTCAGGAACAACGATCGCCTGGAGATGATTTTGGGCAAGAACTTCGACTTTAGCAAACATACCTGCCTTCAAGATATTCTGCTGATTAGGGACTGAGATTTCGGCAGTAAATGTACGCGAAGGCATGGTCGCTACCGGCGATAGCCGAGTGATAGTCCCAGTAAACTCCTGACTGCCCAGGGCATCAACTTTGACTTTAACAGCAGCGCCTGATTGAAGCTGAGCAATCTCAGCTTCACCGACAGTGGCTTTAGCCAATAAAGTGCTAATATCAGCCACGGTCACAATCGGAGACCCGGCTTTGGCATAATAACCAGATTGAAGGTAGCGCTTGGATACCACACCACCCCGTGGCGCTGTTATATTGGCCCCTGTTAACTTACTATCATAAAGAGCCAGAGCGCCTTCAGCCGCCCTGACTTGGCCGGCAGCCAAATCCCGCTTAGTCCTGGCCGAGTCAAGAGTTTGCGCTGATACAGCCCCCTGTTTGGCGAGTGGCTCCATCCGTCTGAAATCAAGTTCTGCCTGCTCCATATTAGCTCTAGCCTGGAATAGGCTCCCTTCGGCCTGAATGACCTGGGCGGAAAGTTCCCCCATATCCAGCACAGCTATTGTCATGCCAGCAGAAACGGCATCGCCTTCATCAACAGTCAGACGGTCGATGCGACCGTCAACTTTACCAGAAATATCGGCGCTCCATACCGGTTCCAGACTGGAGGAGAAGGTCAAAACAGGTGTAACATCCCTTTTGGTTACGGCTGCAACTTCGACAGCTACAGCCTGCCCCTGTGATACTCGTCCGGCCCGTTCTTTACCTGCCTGCATATTACTATAAATCCGGTAGCCAACAATTCCAGACAAGACCAGTGCAACAACTAATACAATGATAATTGCTTTTTTCTTCTTGCTTGCCAACCTGCTCATACCTCCAAAAGAAAAAATTAGATACCCATTCCTATTCGACAGCTGGATAGGCACTCCTGCCTTGGGATGTTAATTTTTGTTTACGAATGATAATAAAAATTAACAAAAAAACAACAGTCTAACGGGCCTGTTAGACTGTTTACCGATATATTATATTATGGACGCATATGGTATAATTAGTTAATCTTAGCCTGTCTGATATTGTATATTCGGGAATTAGAATGAAGGTACATACTACTTTTTTAGGAGTGCATGCTTATGCAAAACATACGTTGCCAGAAAGGCTTTTTAATGGTTGATATACTGGTGGCCATTGTTATAATCTCCGTCGCAATCGTTGCAATTGGCGGCCTATTTATTCAAGTTAACAAATCAGCTACAACCTCTGCCGATTACACATTTGCAGCCAATCTAGCTCAAAGGCAGTTTGAGTTATTGAAGAAAAAATACACTGCTAATGAGTGGGCTGGCTTAGATCTGTCCAAAGATATACCCTGGCAAGGGGATGAAAAGGACCGCACGAACTCTGCTGTAACATTTAATGTTACTACTCACGCCAGTGAGTATACGCCAAAGGACAGTACTGATGTGGCTGAAAACCTGATTGAATTAACAGTAACAGTGAGTTGGACTAAACAAAACAAATCTCATATTATACCATTTACCACTTTGTTTTCTAAGAAGTAAACTAGCTATGTTGCAATTAGGAGAGGGGTATTTCTATGCTAAAGCTCGGTCCTTCACAAGACGGATTTAGCTTGATTGAAATAATGGTCTGGCTTATGCTGACCACCATATTGATGACTGCGCTTGCCGGCGTTTTTTTCTCCTTAACTAATTTTTGGTTTTACGGAGATCGCCGCTATGATGTACAACAAACAGCCAATCTGGTTATGGAAACGATGGCTAATGATTTGCGGTATGGTAGCAATTACAATTATGCTACTCACAATAGTGCCAATACCAATGAAGCAATAAGTTTTGCCCCGGAAGCAGATACCGCAGCTAGATACATTTATTATATCGATAAAACCAGCCGTCAGCTATACCGTGTTCCAGGCTATACTGCCGCTGATGCTGAACTAGTTCCCGGTCAAACGGGAGTATGGGCTAAAAATATCAATATTGTTAAGCAAACTGATATTACACCAATATTTTCCATAAATAATTCTAGTATTACCATTGCCTTTCGCGTTACTGAAAGCTCAAAGAATCAGAATTATAATATTCAGACAACAGTAACTCCTATCCGGGAATTTTTAGTTAGATAGAAAAACTAGCCGCTTTTAGGGAGGCAAGTCAATGATATACATATACAAATTATTGAATAACCCCAAGGGTTCAGCTGCAATGCTAGCTATTATTGGCATGTTATTTTTAGGAATCATTGGTGCAGCATATGCTACCCTTGCGAGCAGCAATGTAACCTCATCCAGCCGTGTACGTGATGATATCGCCGCCCAATATTTGGCTGAAGCGGGCGCACAATGGGCTATCGCCCAGCTTACTGCCAACCCGAACTATGTAACAGCTGGTTTTACGTCGCCAATCAAGAATGCAGGCACAGCTACAGCGGGAACATATACGGTCACGATTACTCAAAATCCTGATAATACTACGGCCATTAAATCAATTGGCAGGGTAAATAACTCAATATCACGAACTGTTGCACTGCAGGCTAAACCCGGAAGTGGATCAAGTGATACCGTAAAAGGTGATGTATTTACTAAGTATACCGCTTTTGCTACTAAAGAGCTTGTAATTGACAATATACCTACCATTATTGGAGACGTTGGCACTAATACTCTTATAACACCTCAAAATACAGGTAAACCAGTTCGCGGTGCTTCCTATGCACCAAATGTCCTTTTACCGAGTGCTTGGAATTATTCAGCTGTTGCAAATGGATATCATTATGCTAATCCTGCAGGTACTCTAACTATTTCAATACCGAAGTTACCCGCTATTCCGGATATGCCAACGAAAAACGACCTAATAGCTAGTGGAGCTACCAATCTAGCAAGTATTACAGGTACGACCACACTCCCAGGGGGTACCTATTATTACGATGGCTATGCTAACTTGAGTAATCGAATTTTTAAAGCTACTACCGGACAATCAATAAAAATATATATATATGGTAGTATGCAATCAGAAAACCTTTCAATTTCAGGTGAAAATATTACCATCTACGCTAGTGGTAGTATTACATTAAATAACAATACCTCTATTCAAACTAACAATAATGGTACACTTAATATATATGCTGGAAATTATATTCAGTTAACAAATAATCCTTTGATCAGCGGAACTAATATTACTATACAAAGCCAGAAGAATATTACACTTGACTCTACCAGCTCAATTAATAAAAATCCATTACCTAATAGTACCTTTATTATGTATGCTCAGGATACTATTCAAATTACTAACTATGCCCTTATTAATAGTGAAAATGTTCTTATTCAAACAAACGGTAAGATTAATTTTAATAGTGATAACACATCAATTAACAAAGATTCTAGCTCTGCTATAAATAAGATTTACGCAAATGATGACATACAGTTTACCAACAAATTCAAATTAGGGGGTAAAGCTGGATTAGTTGTAACAAATAGCTCCCTAAATTTAAACTCAGATATAAAAGCACCGAATGCAATATTTGTCGGCGGGAAGGATTCTACTGTAACAAATAATGCTGACATCTGCGGAATTTATGTTATAGGAAAGTTAACTATAAATTCCGCACCAAAAATCAATGAAGTTAACTCCAAAAGTACAATATTGCAAAGCTTAACATCTGGCACAGGTAGTTCAAGCCCTGAAATAATCTCATGGAGTAATAAGTAGTGATTTGCGTTATAAAAAAATGAGGAGAGTACCGAATTGGTACTCTCCTCATTTTTTTATCTATTTGACAAATTATTTCTTCTTAACATCAGGAAAAGGGCTTTTCCCAGGAATCTCGATTATAAATTCTTGCCCAATTTCTTGATTTATGTCGATTCTCTCTGGCGCAGCACCGGGAGAAAATCCACCGGCAACAGCAACTACGTCAATGATCCGGTAATTTTCGGGAACCTTATAAACACCTGGCTTATATACATAGCCACTTACCCGTTTAAAAGTATCCGCAGGTGGTGCAGGAATTGAGGTCTGCTGGCTGCCATATGCGGAGTGCGTATCATAAGAGGGAAAGGCAAACAGCGTGAAGATAGTAATAAGGAACGCCATAGCTGTTACCTGCGCGAATTGTTTGGACAACCTAAATTTCTTTTTTCTCTTATTCAATTGATCAATTCGCGATGGGCATGGGGGCATTTGTCCTCTCATACTACCAACCTCCATCTGTTCTTTCGCTTAATGCTTATTACTGTTTTCCGTTAGCTGTGACAGCACAGCTCTGACATGCTCTTCAGAAACATCTTGAGTAATAGTCACCCTGCCAACGTCTTGCATCAACACCCAGTTAACCTTACTATCTACAACCTTTTTATCTCTTGCTAAATACCCCAGCAGTTCATCTGTTCCATAACCAGGGGCAGTCAGAGGTAATCCCATACCAGTAATTAACTGTTTTACTGCTGCACTAGCTGCCGTACTGCATAAATGCAGGCTGCTGCTGAGCAGCGCCGCGCCATGCATTCCAATAGCTACAGCCTCACCATGATTATACTCAGAATAGCCGCCTACGCCCTCTACAGCATGACCAATAGTATGGCCGAAATTCAGTATCATCCGCAAAGAGGTTTCCCGTTCATCTTGCGCGACAACTGCAGCCTTAATCTGGCAGCAGCGACTTATGACTTCTATTAATTCATCTGGACGACGCGCCAAAATATCCTCTTGATGACGGATAAGATAATCAAAAAAATCGTAATCAGCAATAACTCCATATTTTACTACCTCAGCTAACCCCGCTTTGAGTTCACGTTCAGGCAATGTATCCAAAACCAGCGGATCAATCACTACTAACTGTGGCTGATAAAAAGCACCAATCAGATTTTTGCCTAACGGGTGATTAACAGCAGTTTTACCCCCAACACTAGAGTCCACTTGCGCTAATAATGTTGTTGGCACCTGAATAAATGGCACGCCGCGCAAGTAAGTAGCCGCTACAAACCCAGACAGATCACCAATAACTCCGCCGCCCAAGGCGATAATGGGTGATTTGCGGTCAAGACCCATACTTATCGCTTGGGTAAATACTTTATCGGCTGTAGCCAGCGACTTGGAGCTTTCACCTGGGGGGACAACCAAGACAAAAGGCAAGAATCCGGCTGCAGCCAAACTATCTGCCAATACACCAGAGTATAATGGAGCGACATTTTCGTCTGTTACAATCAGCGCTTTTCTACTTAGCGGCATATCCTTCATTAATTGACCAACCTGGCTGATTATACCAGCCATGATATGGATGGTATAGCTATGGTTCGCTAAGTTAACCCTTACTTCGGCCACGCAGATGCCTCCCCTCGCGCAAAAGTGCTATAATCTTTTCCGCCACATGATGTGGCGGCATATTGGTAGTATCAATAGTATAATCAGCCTTCATGTAGAGGCTGGCGCGATCATTAAACAGCTTAGCTACCCTTTCGGCTCGATCTTCGCAGTCTAAAAGTGGCCGGACGCCTCGCCGGGAAGTTCGCTCCAGGATGGTTTCCAGTGAGGCGGTTAGCGCAATGATAATGCCGGTATTTTTCAGCCTGATCATGTTCTCTTGCTTAAGTACTACGCCGCCGCCGGTAGCGATAACCGCATTATGGTAGCGTGACACCCGTGAAATAACGTCTCGTTCAAGCTGCCGGAAGTGGTTTTCACCATATAATTGAAAGATTTCACTAATAGCCAGGCCTGTTTGCATCTCTATTTTTTTGTCTATATCAATAAAAGTACGGTTAAGACGGCCTGCTAATAAACGTCCTGTACTCGTCTTACCAGTACCCATAAAACCTATTAAAACTATATTTTTCATTATTCCTCCGGAAAAAGTTAAAGACACTATTTGACAATACGAGGTGTAAGAAAAATCACGACTTCAGTCTCAGACTTAGATTTACTAAGATTTTTAAATAGCGCCCCTAATATCGGCAAATCGCTAAAAAACGGCACAGCCTTTTTAGTTTCGCTATCGGTAGAGCCAATTAACCCGCCGATAACCATAGTCTCGCCATCCTTTAGGCGTACAGTAGTCTCAGCCTCACGGGTAGTAATTTTGTATGCTTTCATCTCTGCTACCAATGTCGGGCTGCTGACTTCAGTGCGAACTTCGACCGTAATTAACCCATCGGTGTTAATACGGGGAGTATATACCAGTTTGATGCCGGCGTCAACATATTCAGTGGTAGTTTTTGTTTCCCCATTCTCGACTTTTTCCACTAAAACAGGAATACGGTCACCAATGAGAATTTGTGCCTGCTTGCCATTTATTGTGGAAACTTTGGGCTTGGCCAACACCTTTGCGTTGCCATTGCTGATCAAAGCATTAATTTTGGCCTGATAGTAAAATTCGTAAGGATATCCTTCTGGATTACGGCCAAACTGAATAACTCCACTATTATTTTTCCGGGTAACCTTGGCCGCTTCAGTAATATGTGTCCCGACAGGGTTTCCGGCAGCATCATAGACAACTTCAGTTTCTGCTGCCGTATAATCGGCGTACTGGGGTGTTGCTTCCCATGACCACTCAATGCCTAAATCCTTACTCTTATCTTTATTAACAGCTACTACTTCAGCTTCAAGTGATACTTGCTGATATGGTATATCAAGCTCATCCAAAAGTCTTTGGATTTTATCTGCCTCAAGTGGCGTTCCATACAAAATAAGCGAATTTGTTGCATAATCAATTGTCAATCGGTCTAGCTCTGTTGATTTCTCACTGGATTTTGAGGCACTGGCTGAAGCACTGCCACCTGAATTAGAGGTGCTTACATTCTTACTGCCAGAGTTCTCCTCAACTTTTTTTTCGCCCTTTTTCTCACCAAACAAGATGGATAAGATCGTTTCTTTGACAGAATCGGGTTTTATAAATTTTAGCTTAAATATATGTACAGAACCAAACCCTCTGCCGATTTGATCGGCAACCCCGACGACAAGTACATCGTCGACTTCATGGTAGGTAAGGCCTTTCGTTTTGCATACCAAATTAAGCGCATTATCATAGGGAATATTTTTTAGTTGAATTGTAATCGTACCACTCACCGAATCATCAATTACCATATTCACCTGTCCGATACCAGCTAACGCAGTGAGAACATCCCTTACTTCGCCATTAACGACGCTCATATTAACCACAGGTTTGCTAGCCAAAGCAGAAGAACAAATACTAAGTGAAAATATCGCGGCCACAAATATTCGTATTACTATAGATCGCATAGTATCACCTTCCCAGTGCTAAGACCCGCCGCCCGCCAGGTCCTTGGACTATTACTGAATTTGTATCAACTTTAACTAATTTATATGGGCCGATATCTTGTCCAGGATGGTAGGACCTACTTACGTTATTAAAATTTATAATTGCCATCTGCCGGTTACCGCCTGAAACAACGCCCATGAGAAGCGGCAGCGTTTCCTTTGAGGTATCTTGGGAGACTGTACGCCCCTGAATAGCCGTCGCCGGTATTGGTTGATTACCAGTCTGCGGGGGAATTATTGGTCTTTCTGGCTTGCCAAACCCCAGCGGTGGTGCAAATGGGTCACGCATGGTCTGTGTTGTATAGCCTGTGGGCATGGCCGGCAAAACGTCTACCGATTTTTGTTTTGCCATGCTGGGAACAACACTGTTTATTGGCTGTTTTTCCGGTAAAACAAACAAGGATATCCCTGCTGCCAATATAATTCCGATGCCTGCCATTACCAAATAGCGTTGCCGCATAGGCAAATTCTCGTACCAAGCATTCAGTTTCTCGATAAAAGCAGACATAGCTAGCTGCCCCTTCCTTCAGGCGACATTTTGCAATTATAAGCCGGCCAGGCGCTGCCGGTAATGGCTAATGGCGCTTAGCAGGTCTGTAAGATTATCATTGCCAAACTTTTCAAGTAAAACCTCTGTTAACACAATAGCAGTCATAGCTTCCCCAACAACGGCGGCGGCTGTAACCGCACAAACATCACTGCGCTCGGTATTGGCCTGAATGGGAGCTTTAGACACAATATCCACCGAGGACAACGGTGTCATTAAGGTGGGAATCGGCTTCATAGCAGCACGCAGCACAATAGGCTCACCATTACTCATGCCGCCTTCAATCCCGCCAGCATTATTTGTTTGACGATAATAACCACGTTCAGGTTCATAATATATTTGGTCATGGGCTTTACTGCCAGGTAAGTTGGCATACTCAAAGCCTACCCCAACCTCAACACCCTTAATGGCTTGAATGGACATTAGTGCTGCCGCCAGCTTGGTATCCAGACGCCGATCCCACTGGACATGACTACCAAGTCCGGGCAACACGCCTAAGGCAAGCACTTCAAATATTCCACCCAGGGAATCACCATGATTTTTCGCCTCAAGAATGGCCGCTTTCATTTGTGTTTCCGCGTTTGCGTCAAGACAGCCCAACTCAGATGCGAAAACTGCGGATTGTAATTCGTCATACTCACGGCTAGCAACCTGAGCGTTAACTCCCCCGATATTGGTAACGTGCGCAATTATCTTGATACCGGCGGCAGTCAGCACTTGTTTCGTTAATGCACCGACTGCTACCCTGGCAGCAGTCTCGCGAGCGCTTGCCCGTTCCAGAATGTCGCGGACATCCTGTCGATCATATTTAAGTACGCCTGTCAAATCAGCATGTCCCGGCCGGGGCGAAGAAACAGCCTGGCCGCTGGGAGGTCCTGCAGGTGACATCCGGTCTTGCCAGTTTTCCCAATCGCGGTTATGAATCACCATCGTCACCGGACTCCCTAAGGTCTGACCGAAGCGTACGCCTGCTGTGATCTCAACTCTATCTTGTTCAATAAGCATGCGGCCACCACGGCCAAAGCCTTTTTGACGCCGGGCCAGATCCCGGTTGATTAGTTCAATATCTACCGGAACTCCAGCTGGTAAGCCTTCGATAATTGTGGTCAGTGCAGGACCGTGGGACTCGCCAGCAGTAATAAATCTTAGCATAAATCTACCTCATTTCAGATGCATCAGCTATTTCTTGTCAGTTTGCCCTGTTTGGGCCTGCTTATCACCAGCAGTGCCTGCCGGCACCCCAAAGCTGTAAACAATGAGCACTAGTTTGCTCTCTAATAACCCTTGACGTGAATTCATGATTACATGATTCAGCGAGTTAAACCGGGGAATATCCTCAAGCTTCTTTAATAAATCCGCTGTTTGGGCGAAAGAGCCTTTAATATTAATCTCAACTGGAATCTCACGATAACCGGCCTTAGCAAGCGGTGATGCCGGCTTGATTTCAACAAGTTGCAGCCCACAGGTCTTGGTTGCTTGCTCAATCTGAGACAGCAGACCGCCTAGGTCGGGTTGATTGGGCAACATAGCCTCAGCCTGTACTGACTTTTTTCCAAGTTCGGCAAGATAGGTAGCTGGATCAGGATGGTTACGGGAAAACCCTTGAATGATGGCCAACTTTTGTTTCTCAACCTGAAGTTGGGCAGTTAGATCAGCAAGCCTTTGATTTTGACCTTCAATAATATAAAAATAGTACAGCCAGAAAGTAATCAACAACCCCCCGGCAAATACCATGCTCTTATGCTTTATTGATAACTTGGTCCAAGAGATATTCATGACTACAACCCCTTGACTTTTACAGTCATTTCAAACTTGGTAACGACTGACTGGCTATCGCGTTCAGCCCTAATCAAGACAGGCTCAATAAACATGTCATCCTGATCTAGTAGTTGCATAAAGTTTGCCAGGTCAGGATAGGTGAGCGCGTTACCTTTCATTTTAAAAGTATTCTTATCACCGGTCCCCAGCTCTTCTAGCCATATCTGGGGAGGTACAATCACAGCTAATCTGGAGACAACAGCATACCATGGCTTACGTTCAGTAGTCAGTTTAGTTAGCAGGGTATTTTTCGCATTGATTACTTGCTGCTGAGAATTAGTTGATACCATTTTATCCTGTGTCGGCTGTAATAATTGCAGTTGCTGCTCAACTGCTGCAATATCTCGCTCCAACTCATATACTCTATATACATTATATCCTGCAAATAGGGAAAAGCACATTAACCCCAGCAGCGCAGCTACCGCAAACAATCGGTTGACTGGCCAGCGTTCCTGGCGCTCTTCCGGTGGCAGCAGGTTTATTTGGATGGTGGTGTTAATCACTTTCACCCCCACGCAGAGCAAGCCCGATCGCAACTGTTAGCTGGGGTGCAACACTATTCAACCATTCAGGATCAAGCGACCCGGAAATCTCCAGATTAACCAGTGGATCAACCAATTTCACCTCAACGCCATTCAATAGCGCAGCAAGGTTTACCACTAGATTATCTAACCGAGCTCCACCGCCAGTCAAAATGACACTTTCAATGATGGCCTCGCGGTTTTGTGCTTGATAGTAGTCAGCGGTTCGGCGTATCTCCCGTCCCAGTTCTTCGACAATTATCATAAGCTGTTTATGAATATAGGAAACTTCCCCATCGTTAGTGATGGCCTGCAATAGCCCCTGTTGGCGCTCTTTAAGCAGTTCAGCCTCGCTATAGTCTAATTCTAGTGATCGCATTACCACATCAGTATAACGAGCCCCGCCCAGAGGGAGAAGCCGAGACACCACTGGACAATTATTTTGAAAAATACTAATTTGGCAGATCTTTTGCCCAATGTCAACTACCAAGGTATTAACCTCATGTGTAAACGTCCGGCATACAGCCAGTGGCTCGATGTCAATAGCCACAGCTTTGAGACCTACTTCTTTACAGATAGCAATAATAGCATCAATCACGGTCTGCGGCGCGGCCACAAGCAAAACCCTAACCTCATGTGCCTCCTGGCCAGCACCAATCACGGAAAAATCGAAATAATAATTCTCTGCATTTGCAGGAACATATTTATCCAAATCCCATTTAATGGCTTGACGCAGTTCTTCGTTAGTCATCATAGGAAAAGTAAGCTCTCGAATAAATACCGCATGGCCGCTAACCGATATAATAGCGTGCTTGCCGGTACTCCCAGCTGTTGCTAGAAGTCGCCGCAAAGTCTCGGCCAGTGCCATTTTATCCATAATAATGCCATCTCGCACCAAATCATCCGGTAGTGAAGCCATCCCGGCGGCTCTGAGTGTAGGTATATTTTTATGCCAGCTGATTTCAGCAATCTTAAGTACCCCTGAGCCAATATCAATACCAATCGTACTGGCAGGACCATGAGTAAGCCACTGTTGCAAGGTGCCGACTAGCTTACTAAATTTAGCATTCATTATGATGGGGACATTTACTAACAATTTGGATTGCGTGAGTGATTGCGGTAATGATATCAATATTAAATTGCTGTTCTAAACTTTTTATCCGAGTATAAGTCTCACCCTGATCTGTTACTGTATAGCGTGGTGGCAAAAAATTAAGTGCCAGGGCTGCAATATCATAGCGGCATTTTTCGCAACCACACGCCCTGGTATTTGTGGCAATCACATCATCTAACCGCTGCCAAACTAAATCTTCCATATAATTCTTTATTTGCATGCTAATTGGCCTCCTAATGATAATTCCATGAGTTGATCGCAATACTATGAGGAGGGGACCCAGAACCAGATGAAATAGTTACTTTTAATACAACCTTACGAACAGATTTGTTCACAGTACCTACGGCTTCAATAGTGCTCGGCGTACCAATGGTAATTTGTAATAAATAACTCCCGCTGCCTTCAAAATAGGGATTAGCAGGTACCCAGTTAGAATTATTGCTAAGTTCGACAAGCGCCCGTCTGGCTCCTGCTTCAGCTAAATATAATGCCTGAATACCATCCCGGTAATTGGTTGCAGAATTTATCTCAGTAACACCACGAAAAATAAAGGCGCTACCAACTACACCCAGCAACATCATGACCGCAATGGCTAGCAAGACACTAGATCCGGATTGATCTACTATTCTCCTTTTTAGATAGGACATAGCGAACACCTCTTCTACGTGTTTGACGCTATCACAGAGGTTTGCAGAGTATATTTATACCCAGTGTTCTTATCCTGTACAGTTATGATTATCTTTACCTGTTTTACTTCGCAAAGAGTCTGTCCATTTCCATCTCTAATAAATACATCCTGAACGTTGAACAGTGGTTGGTTGTTCGGGTTGGGTACAATAATAATCTGACCTTCTGCTTTCGAGAAGCCATCACCGGCAAAGGGTTGGGGACTCCCGCCGTTAATGGCAATACAAAGCGCCTTGGTATCTGAACTAACATTGTACGTAACGTTGCTGCCGTCACCGTCCTTCAATATCAAACTGCCGCCATTGTTGACAACACTGACATTTTTTGCATAACGCACACTGTGTGCGATCCGTTCCACTGCCAGTCGTGCCGTTTGCTGGATATCAGCCCGGGCTCGGCCTACTTGGTATGCCTTTAACGAAGTGGCTAGCATAGGAACAATGGCTGACATCATAATCATGATAATCGACAACCCAGTCACAATCTCCACCAAGGTTATGCCTTGCTGATTGACCAAACATCGTCTCATCACTCACCTGTCATTGCAGAAACTGAGGCAATTCCCGTAAAACGTAGGTAACCAAGGTCACTTGTCTACCGCCTAAGTGTTCAACATGAACACTTAGGCGGATAATCCGTTGTTTAACAGGATATTGAGGGTCTAGCGAGCATATCTCTGCCCTTACGGTTTGCTTGAAGTCTGTCCCAGAAATTGATTCAGGCCCAACCTGATAAGGGAAGATAATATTGTCCCAAAACAGATCATCTTTGGACTTAAAGAGCTCAATCTGTTCTTGAGCCAGCGCAGTCGCAGTAGTATATTCAACGGCGATATCAATAGTATGGAGTGCCTGAGTAAACAGGCCGGAAATAGGAACTAGAGCGGTACTAACAATAAATATGGCAACCACTGCTTCCATGAGCAAGTAACCATGTTCACCTCTATAGTACCCCACATTACTCGTCCCCCAGCTCGTTCATTCCGAGCCACTGGTATTAATGGCGGTAACCCGAACGCGGCCAGTGACCGGAGCAACTTTGATATATAACTTTTTCTTAGTCTGTGTGCTTTTAAATTCAATCGTCTGGGCACCGGACGAAGGTACGCCAGTTATGGCATACCGGATCAGTTCCGGCGCACCAGTAATCGTAACAGAGGCTGGCACATAAACGATTTTAGTCGATTTTTCCCCATCATGGATATTATATTGGGGCTCAGTACCATTAATGATATAAAGAGTATATATAGCCTGCGCACCGTTCGCGTTCATAGACATCTGCTGCACACTACGAATATCGGCCGCAAGATTATTAACAAAAGTATCCAGCTCTTGGGTAGCAACAGAGTCGGCAATACGTGGTATCGCCATGCTGGCAACAATACCAAGGATGGCCACAGTAACCAATAGTTCTATTAACGTAAAGCCTCGCTGCATGATTCACCTCGAACAATGCTTTACAGCTTACTTAACTATCGTCTGTAAATACCAGGAGATGATTTCTGTCCCATAAAGCATACTGATAAAGGCTGCAATCGATATAAACGGACCGAAGGGAATGAAGTCCTTGCGGCTTTTTATTTTAAAGGCTAGCAGTAATAAACTGCCTATGCCACCGATGATAAAGGATAGGAATATGGTTAGAAGGGTTAGTTTCAGGCCAAGCCAGAGACCTAGTGCTGCGACGAATTTGATGTCGCCGCCGCCCATTCCACCTTTGGTGATGATGGCGATAAGGAGGAGAATGGCACCACCTAATAAACTTCCCAAAAACATATCAAGTACTGATACCGAACCATTAATGAAAATATTAAATATTACACCAACCGCAGAAAACAATACCACAGTCTTATCTAAAATTAGTTGATGATCATAATCAATTATCGAAATCATAATGAGAAATGAAATGAAAATTAATACTTCTATCAGTTTTACTGAAGAACCAACCACAAAGAAAGAATATAAAAAAATAAATGCAGTAAATAACTCGACTACTGGATATCGGATTGAAATATGACATTCACAATACCGGCATCTTCCTAATAAAAGAAAATAACCAATTACTGGAATTAAATCCTTTGATTTTAGCGGAGTCTTACACATTACACAACGCGACCCAGGAAATACAATAGATTCATTTCGTGGTAGTCTAAAAATGCACACATTAATAAAACTACCGACTATTAGCCCCAAAACTACTAAAAGCAGACTCATTTCGATCATATACTCTCCAATGGCATTATCGATTTTATAAGCCCAATTACTCACAAGTTTATTTAATAGGTGCTGACAATATTGAATATATGCTCTCACTAAATAGTGAGAGCATATATTCAACTAGGGCGAAGCCTGTGATATCGCTTCTAGCTAAAATATATCACTATAACTATTTACCTATGGAAATCATCAGAGGTATTCCCAGTGCCCCAGACAGCCCTTCTTGCACTTCCTGTACCCTCAAGTGCATACGCAGTGGTAGGACGGGCGGACGCCGTAGTGTTAATAAATACTTGCCCTGAAGTGGGTGCTACAGGTAGAGAAGCAAGCAGCCCCGCTGTGACTAATGCATCAATACTTGCTGGATCTGATGCATTTTGGGCTTGAAACATAGCGACTGCACTATCAATTGTCCGAAGGTCAGCTGCTACCTTTGCTGTATTTGCTGCCGTTGTTGAGTCAGCAAATTTGGGTACGGCGATAGCTGCCAAAATCCCCAAAATGGAAATTACTACAAGAAGTTCCACCAGTGTGAATCCCCTCTGATTTTTCATACTCTTTCTAATGTCTTGAAACATAACTTTCACCTCCCTTCCCTAAGCATACTAATAATCATCTACCCATATTTGTTATAACATCAAAGAGCGGCAATACCACCGAAATAACAATAAACCCGATCACCACTCCTAATATCCCGACAATAACCGGCTCCATAATACTACTCAAACGGCTGACTGTATCATCAACCTCACTCTCATAAAAGTCAGCTACCTTCTCCAGCATCTTGTCTAGAGCTCCACTCTCTTCCCCAATCGCTACCATATGAATAACCATCGGGGTAAATATTTTACTTGAACCTAATGTCGATGCCAGCCCGACGCCTTCCTGCACACTAATTTGAGCTTTCGTTAACGCATCCATCATACTCAGATTACCAATGGTCCTTTTGACTACATCCAACGCGGTAATAATCGGGACACCACCGCGCACCAGAGTACTCAGCGTACGGCTAAACCTTGCGATGGCGATCTTTCTTGTCAATGGCCCGGCAATAGGCAGTGTTAGAATCAGTTGGTCAAGCTTCTTTCTGGTACTATCCTTGTTGTAGGCGATTTTTAAGGCGATAAGCATACAGCTTAATTCAAGCAATACCAGCCACCAATAATTCTTTAAAAAGTCACTCAACGCCAACAACATCTTGGTTGGCCAGGGCAACTCAACTTTCATACCGGCAAACATGGTCATAAAGGTCGGCAATACAAAAGTAAGAATAAATACTACACACAACACAGCCATAGTAATAACCACTGCCGGATAAGTCATGGCTGATTTAACCTTCTCGTTCAATTTGTGTTCTTTCTCAAAGTGAGTTGCTAACCGATTCAAGACATCGTCAAGCACGCCACCTACTTCCCCGGCTTCTACCATGTTAATCATGATCGTGGGAAATACCCGCGGGTGCTCGGCAAGGGCGTGGGAAAAGGTCTCGCCTTCTTTTACTTTCTTATATACACTCTGTAGTGCTGCTTTGATCCGCGAGTTGGACGTCTGATCAATTAGAACACTTAAACAGGAGATCAGCGATAAGCCGGCATCAACCATGGTGGCCAGTTGGCGACAGACCATAGCCAAGTCCTTAGTCTTGACGGTTTGGAGGCTATCGGCAATTGCCCCTAGCGTTCCGCCGGGCCTGCCTTGCGCTTTGATCTGTAGCACGAAATAGCCTTTTTCCCGGCAATGCAGGGCTACTGCTGTCTCACTGTCGGCCAAAATACTGCCAGTGTGCACTTGGCCTGTTCTGTCTTTGGCTTTATAGTCATAGGTTTTGGCCACTTAGTCATCTCCTTGCATTAGCTGCCGTTGGCCAAACGGATAAAATTTTCGGGATTCATGGAGCGTTCCAATGCATCATCATAACTGATAATCCCGCGCCGGAACAGGTCACGCAGGGAAAAGTCCATGGCCTGCATACCAAACCTGGCACCAGTCTGAATAACTGACGCTATTTGATGGGTCTTACCTTCTCGGATCAGGTTACGCACTGCCGGAGTAACTGTCAATACCTCATGCGCCACAATCCGTCCGCTACCGTCAAGGCGTGGCAAGAGCTGCTGGGATACAATACCTTGCAGTGTCAGTGACAATTGAATCCTGATTTGTTGTTGCTGATGTGGCGGAAATACGTCAATAATCCGGTCTATGGTCTGAGCCGCGTCACAGGTGTGCAGGGTGGCAAATACCAAGTGACCGGTTTCGGCAGCTGTAACAGCAATGCCGATCGTCTCCACATCACGCATCTCTCCCACCAGGATGACATCAGGGTCTTCCCGCAAGGCTGCTCTCAGCGCATTAGCGAAAGATTTACTATCAGCATGAATCTCGCGTTGATTAACAATACATTTTTTGTGCTTATGCAGATACTCTATTGGATCTTCCAGGGTCAGCACATGGCTAGCGCGTTCATTGTTTACTAGGTCAATCATGGCTGCCAGCGTCGTGGATTTGCCGCTACCTGTCGGGCCGGTGACAAGTACCAAGCCACGGGGCATGCGGGCCAAGGTCTTCAATATCTCAGGATGACCAAGTTCATCAAGGGTTGCTATCCGCTCGTTTACTACCCTGATAGCAATGGCGGCTGAACCACGCTGTCGGAAAGCGTTTACCCGAAAGCGACTCAAGCCGGGAATAGCAAAGGAAAAATCAATTTCTCCGGCCTGCCAGAATTTTTCCTGCTGTTCTGGTGAGGTTATTGCTTCCAGCATGGCCCGGGTATCCTGAACCGTTAAGGGCGCTGTATCAGTACGGACTAAACTGCCATTGAGCCGTAATACCGGCGGTACGCCAACCGTAATATGTACATCTGAGGCTCGTTGTTCGACAGCCGCGCGGAGTAGTGCTTCCATAATCCCGGTATCCTCCAATATATAATGCAATTATTAGTTTTAAATTTGAAGCTGTGACGATTACTATAGACCAGTATAGGCCACCCGCATAACCTCTTCCACTGTTGTAAGGCCGGCCAAAGCCTTATAAATACCATCCTGCCGCATAGAAACCATACCTTGATTCTTAGCCTCGATCGCTATTTCATCAGCCGAAGCACGCTGATTAATGAGTTCTCGGATAGCTGAAGTGACCGGCATGACCTCATGGATACCCATGCGGCCTTTGTAGCCGGTAAACCCACAGGCCGCACAGCCGCCGCCGTGACTCAGAGCTAAGGGTTGATTTGGTTCGACACCAAGAAACAGTCGTTCTAATGAGTCAGCCGCCGGGGAATATGTAGTTTTGCATTCAGGACATATGCAGCGCACCAATCGCTGCGCCAAAACTCCCAATATCGACGAAGCTGCCAGAAATGGTTCAACCCCCATGTCAATCAAGCGGGTAATTGCCCCGGGAGCATCGTTAGTATGCAAAGTGCTAAGCACCATATGTCCGGTTAGAGCGGCTCGAATAGCAATGTCTGCCGTTTCTGTATCCCGAATTTCGCCGACCATAACAATATTAGGATCCTGGCGAAGTATTGACCTCAGTCCTAATGCAAATGTCAGTCCAGCCTTATGATTAACTTGTACTTGGTTAATACCATCTAGCCTGTACTCTACAGGATCTTCAACCGTAATAGTGTTCTTACCTATGGTATTTATCTCTCCGAGAGTGGAATAAAGGGTTGTTGTTTTTCCTGAACCAGTTGGCCCTGTAACCAAAATCATTCCATAAGATTGGGTGTATAGGCGACGAAAACACTGCAAGTTATCAGCAGAGAAGCCAAGTTTGCCGACTTCTAATATTACAGCCTGTTTATCAAGAATCCGCATAACTACTTTTTCTCCCAGAATGGTAGGTAAAGTCGAAACACGAATATCAATTTCCCGCCCAGCTTCAGTTATTTTTATCCGCCCGTCCTGCGGCAACCGTTTTTCGGAGATATCCATGCCGCCTGTAATCTTAATCCGCGACACAATAGCAGCCTGGATATCTCGGGTGAACCTGGCCACTTCCCTGAGTACACCGTCAATACGGAATCGAACCCGCAATGTTTTGTCCTGTGGCTCAAGATGGATGTCACTGGCACGCTCACGCACCGCTTGACTAAACAGCGAATTCACAATTCCGATGATCGGAGCGTCATCAGCAGTTTGTAGTTGAGACATAGTTACAAGCTCTTCCGGCTTTAACTGATTAACCGCTTTTTCCACCAATTCGTTAACACCATAATATTGACTGATGGCCCGCATGATTTCGCGTTCGGCAGCAATAACCGGTTCAACCTCACAGCCAGATACCATGCGAACATCATCAATTGCGAAGAAGTTGGTAGGATCGACCATAGCCAGAGTCAGTTTGCTGCTATCCTTATATACAGGAATCACTTGATAGCGCTCGGCTAGGGAAACCGATATGGTTGCCGCTACCTCATTTGTTATATTCATAGTAGACAAATCAACATGCGGCACACCTAAATGAAATTCAAGAACCTGAATCATGCTACTCTCGGTTACATAGCCAAGATTGATAAGCACCTTACCCAGTCGCTCACCTGTCTTCTTCTGAACGGTTAACGCTTTATCCAGTTGTTCTTTAGTAATGATCTCTGACTCGATAAGTAAATCGCCCAGCCGTTTACGCTTATTTAACATGTTTTTCTCCAGTTATTATAATAAAAAAAGCAACCGGCACAGCAAAACATATTATATTTTGCGGTCGGTTGCACTACTTGCTCAGCCTGGACCAAGTGCCCAAATACAGCCTCAGGCTTCGTTGCTTCCCTTTATAAAATCCCTGGCTAACTTCCAAGGTAATATAGTAGTTGTATTCGCACAGAATTTAGCAATTCCTTCTTAATTGTGATTATATTTTGTTTAATAATATATTAATTTATGGTAAATTATCATTTTAATCCCATAATTAGCGTTTGCTGCATTATCTCTCGCGGAGCATCCTGTCCTGTCCACAGGCTGTACGCAAGCGCGCCCTGCTCGACCAGCATGCCAGCTCCGCCAATAGTCTTATGTCCCCTGCGTGTAGCCTCAGCCATAAACTCAGTGTTTAGCGGGTTATAGACCAAGTCAGACACTACGGCTGCTGGCTTTAATTGTTCCCACGGTACTGGCGGCTGACTGGCTGTATTAGGATACATACCTAGAGGTGTAGTATTGACGATAATGTCGGCCTGAGAGAGCGCCCTGGCAAAGTCCGACTTGTCCCAAGCGACCCCGCTGACCGGTGTATTGCCAGTAAATAACCTGGCCATGCCGTCTGCCTTAGTTTTGTCCCTTGCCCCGATAGTGACTGCAGCAATATCGTTCCCAATAAAACCGGCTACAATCGCCCGAGCTGCGCCACCGGCTCCCAAAATAACGGCCTGCTTCCCCTCAATATCTACGCCTGCCAAGCGGAGAGAGCTAATGTAGCCATTAGCATCGGTATTATAACCAATGAGGCGATTTTCTTTAATGACGAGGGTATTAACCGCCCCCACTAGCTTAGCGCTAATGTCGATTTCATCCAAATACTCCATGATTGTCACTTTGTGCGGGATAGTAACATTGACGCCAACAAACCCCAATGCTCTAAGTCCTGCTACAGCGTGTGCCAGTGCTTCGGGCGGTGTAGGCAGCGGCAGGTAAACAAAGTCAAGGCCGCTGGCGGCAAATGCAGCATTATGCATGGCCGGTGATAATGAATGACTGAGCGGCCAGCCCAGCAAACCGACTTTTTGTGTTTTGGCCGTTATGTTCATTGGTTAAGCCCCTTCCAATATATATCAGGTCTGCGATCAGTGAAAGTGGGCATGTTTTTGCGTGCCTCACTGACTCTTGCCAGATCAATCTCACCGTAGATAATAGCCTCTTGATCACTGCCTTCAGCCACTACCTCGCCTTCAGGCCCGACAAGAAGTGAATGACCGTAGAAAGGACCGCCTCTATGCTCTCCGACACAGTTTACTGCGCAGACATATATATGGTTCTCAATGGCTCTGGCTTGGATCAGCGTTCGCCAATGACCACCTCGTGCCGCCGGCCATTCAGCAGGTACAAATACAACTTGAGCCCCCTGTAATGCCAGGGAACGAAACAGCTCAGGAAAGCGAAGGTCATAGCAGATTCCTACCCCAGCGTTAAGATCACCTAAGGCAAATAAGCCAAGCCTAGTGCCTGGAGCAAAAAAACGTTCCTCACCATACAGGCTAAACAAGTGCACTTTGTCATAGCTGGCAACAACAGTGCCTTGCCGATCAATAATAATAGCGCTGTTATAGATATGGTTATCCACTTTGAGTGGAATGGAACCAGCAACGATGTTCACGCCGTTATCACGGGCAATGGCTGCCATCTGAGTCACAAGTGACCCATCCATAGTTTCAGCAGCTTGAGCTACATTCTTAAGTGCATAGCCAATTGTCCAAATTTCCGGTAATACCACTACCTCGGCTTTACGCGCAGCTTGACTGATGAGTGTAAGCCCTTTATCTTTATTGCCGGCTACATCACCAGCAATTACGTTCATTTGCACCATTGCTACTTTCACACTAAGCCCTCCTATAGCCGTCCAGTAGACTTTAACAGGCGTATAGCTAGTTTTTCCAACTGACGGGTAATTTTCGTGCCGATAAATTCTTGGGAAGCCAATGGCTTAACCCAGATGGTGAATAGTCCTAGGCGATTTCCACCTAAAATGTCAGTGAACAATTGATCGCCGACTACAGCCACCTCAGCCGGAGTTAATCCCATGGTTTGCACTGCTTGACGAAAGCCTGTCCGAGATGGTTTTAACGCGCGGGCGACAAAAGGCGCACCGCACTGTGCCGCTATTTGTCTGACTCTTCTTTTTCCATTATTGGATACCAAACATATTTTAAATCCCTGCCCACTCAGTTGATTAAGCCAGAAATGTATATCTGGACATAGATCCGGGCTATTCCATGGAATGATAGTATTGTCAAGATCGAATACTATACCACAGATACCACGCTGCTTAAGCATATCCAGATTAATATCATATAAAGTGTTTACCGCCAAACAGGGTACTAGCAATGTAAGCAATTTTTCCTCCAAGTCATATGTAT
Source organism: Sporomusa malonica (assembly GCF_900176355.1). Lineage (GTDB taxonomy): Bacteria > Bacillota > Negativicutes > Sporomusales > Sporomusaceae > Sporomusa > Sporomusa malonica. The sequence continues at coordinate 90,097 of NZ_FWXI01000022.1, forward strand.
ACAATTAACAGAAATTATAACATGATAAAAAGAATAAAGAAAGCACGGCTTGCGCCGAACCTTTGGCGACAGCGGAAGTCGATGCTGCCCTTATCCAGACGGAAAGTTATACTTTCTAACAGGAAAACAAAAGAGATTGCCACAAGTCCGGCAATCTCCACTTTTTATCTGTCTATATCTAAGTCCTTCCTATGTATTACTCTCATATGCCTTAGAAATAAACTCCGCAGAAAAATCAATCGCTATTTTAGTCTTACCTTCACAGAGGTGCGGTGGATCATTTGGTCTAAAACCCTGTGGTCTCAAGTCCTTACACCGTAGGCTTTTGAAGCGGTCCTCAAACCTATCGGCAAACTCATAGCACAAAGCAATAATCTTTTCTTTTTCAATACCTTTTTGCTTTCCCAAGATGCCGATAAACATTAAACTTCCTTCAACCAATCCACACTGTGCGCCAAACTTACCAGCACCGTGCATTCCAATAGCGGCGTCTAGAACTTGCGGTTGAATTTCAATCTGAAATATTTCCGATAAGGTTTTTAAAGTTGTTTCCGCACAGTTAAGATCATCATTCCAGTAATAACTGTGGACCCTGCTCTTTATTAGCTCCTTCATTTTTGCTATCTCTCCCTTATAATACTTCTTAGTGGTAAATATTATAAGTTCAGAAACATAAGGAGTAAATATCCAAATTTACTTTTATTACAGAAATTGGACCTTAACAAATGATTCGTCGTGAGCGTAATGGACGGGGATGCCTCGGCAGTTGGTTTTGTGTCTACTGGCATTGATTACACTTCCAGCAATAAATATCATAAATAAGTGACAAACTAGATCAGGAGGTGATTAATAATGTTCTGTCATCATCATTCGCATCGCGACTGTTGTGGCGACTCACCATTATTAAAAGTCCTGGCTGTAGGTGCCGTAGTGTATGTTGGGTTAAAAGCTATGCATCACTGGCAAATCTATCACCGAGACTAAACCTCTTTAGGCCTGGGCTTATCGCCCAGGTTTTTAATTTTGGGGGTAAAAGAAAAGAGCCCTGTTGCGGGCTCCCGAAGGCGCTTTAAAATCTCGATATAAATTTAACATATGACTCTATAACGCCTACCCCTTCCTACCTTGGCGGATTAATGATATTTTTTTTACCTTCAGCAAACTCAATGGTTACTGTCTGCACGCAAGCATTCTTACAGACATCCTCTGTTGATGTTATAATACTTTTATGCACTCTAGCTAGGCCATATAACCTGTGTTTAGCTATTTGTATTGTTTGAAGAGTAAATACCATATTTAAAATCTCATCTTCTGTAAGAAACCAGGCAATCCCATTGTTATTGCGAAAATTCTCTTCGTCACAGTGTAAATACTCTAGGTAAAAGGTAAATAATTCCTTTAAATATTCGCTTAAATATTATACCCAAATGCTGTTTAGATTTATAGATAGTCCTTCGATAAATAAATTATGAAACACAGTTAGGAGGTAAACGATGAAAAAAGATCTTAACATGGAAAAAGAGTGTGCCAAATGTCATGGACGTGGAAAAATAAATAACACAATTTGCGCTGCTTGTAATGGTACCGGGACTGTTCTAACAGAAGACGGCCTAAAGATACTAAAATTTTTAAGAGATGGAATAAGAACCTCTGAAAGCTAAAGAGGTTCTTTCTTTTGTCAACAAGTAGGCCTCCGTCTGGCAGAGCAGCTTTGATTCATCGTAAAAGCGGCTAGTCTATTGGGTTGCAGTATGGCATATAGTGCACCTCCAACTGGGCATGAAAAAAGAGCCTCCACGGCTCTATTTATTAATCTTTTCGTTTAACATTCGTTGATACTCAGTTAATAACACATCGAGCATCTGGCTTGCCCGTACAACTTCCGTATCAGTTAGCGTCTTACCCTGTGAAATCTCATGCAACTTATCGCGCAACTTTTCGATCATTTCCTGAATCTCAACTAGTTCGGCCATTATTATCTTCCTTTCATTCTTAGATAATCACATTATTCCCAAGAGTGAAAGGATATATTTGCAAGGAAAGCCGCCAGATGCATTTTGAAGTGCCCCCTGTCAAGTAGACAGAGCAAAAAAGAAAAGTTTAAGCAGTCTTGGTCCGAAACTCCATCGGACTAAGACTGTTTAATTTTTTTTGTAGACGTTCGTAGTTATAAAAATAGATATATTGCTCAATCGCATTTTTTAGGTCTTCAAATGTATGATATTTATGGAGATAGTATTTCTCGCATTTTAATGTGCCCCAAAACCCTTCCATTGGTCCATTATCAATGCATTTACCGACCCGAGACATACTTTGAGTTAGCCCGTTCGAAGTAATCCGCTTTTTAAAGCGTAATGAGGTATATTGAAAGCCGCGATCGCTATGCAGCATAGGTGTAGCTCCAGGGATTG
>NZ_FWXI01000019.1 GCF_900176355.1 Sporomusa malonica
CGACATTCAGTGCAGACTGCCACACTTCGATCGCTCGCAGGTTGGGGAGTATATGAAAAAGCACCTGGCTTATGCAGGTGCCGATCGGGATATCTTTTCGGATGGGGCTATTGATGAAATTTACCGTTTCTCAAGCGGAGCCGCCCGTCTTGTCAACAAGGCATGTACACATTGCCTACTCTATGGTTCGCAAAACGGACGCAGGATTATTGACGACCATATGGTTAAACTGGTGATTCAGGGAGAACTAGTTTAATTGGCAGTTTCATTTGCTGCCGGGACTGTTGGTCAGCATTTCCGGCAGCATTTGGACAACTAACACAGTCTATTTCTGGACACTATGCGCCAGCAACAACAGTATTGGAAGTACTTCTGGTAGGATGGGGTAGCGGTTTTTATTGTTCCTTATGATAGTTTTTGGGTTATCAATATGACTCAGGGAGCATTAATATCACATAAAATTAGCCTCACATATTCTGATAAACTCATTTATTATTGTACCTTTCCATTTATTTTTATGCATAAGTAACTGTAGAAGCAGCTTCTCTTCATTTTCCTTATCCTTCAAATGTAGGCGCCTTATCTTTTGATTTTCATTTACTACTAGTTCAGGCAGATATGTTATTCCGAGCCCGTTCGCCACGATTTTGATAATTGCCTCTGTTGAGGCGCTCTCCATTAATATATCGGGTTCAATTCCATTTTTTTTTAAAAACGCTTCTACTTTTTGCCGATATTGACAATTTGGTTCTGTTAAAACGAATTTCTGTTTCTTTAAATCTTCTAGGCATACATCTGTAGATTTGAGTGCCGCATTTTCTGCTATGTAAAAGTTAAGTTTGACTGTCTGTTCTAGTAATAAACACAATTCAGTCAATGGTTTATTAAAATCCAATACAAATGCAATGTCAGCCCGTCCGCTTGCGAGATAATATTTTAATTTGTCAGCAACACCTGATACGATTTTAATATTTACTTTAGGATATTTTTGAATAAACTGATTTAAAATATTCGGCAGAACTGTCATACAGACAGAATCTACTGCTGCAATACTTAGTGAACCTGATATTTCCTTTTCTTCATGCATAGCATCCAAAAATTTATCTGTAATTCTAAAAATTTCATTACTATACTCTAATAATTTTTCTCCTGCAACTGTAATACGAAGCGTATTTCCATATCGTTCAAATAATTTTACGCCAAGTTCATTCTCTAATAGCTTAATTTGTGTAGTAACTGTTGACTGCGCATATCCAAGCTGCTCCGCAGCTTTTGTAATACTATTCAATTCACATACCCTTTTAAACGTATGAAGATTTCTATTTTCCATGTACACCTCATCATAATTTTTGATGTCCTATTTCAAATATATCAATTTTTAAAATACCAATTAACATGGTAACATGTAATTCATAAAACAACAATATGAGGTGATTTATCATGAAAAAAATATTAGTTCTCTGCGGAAGCGGACGTAGACATGGAAATTCTGAAAAGCTTGCTGATGCTTTTATCGAAGGAGCAGCACTACATAATGAAATTACCAAAATTACATTAGTTAATAAGAAAATTGCTCCATGCAGCAACTGCAACTACTGTCAAGATCACAATGGTGAATGCGCTATTCAGGATGATATGCAGAAAATTATTACCGCATTACAAAATCATGAGATCCTTGTGTTTTGTTCACCAGTCTATTATTTAGGCTTCAGTGCACAGCTCAAGACTGTCATTGACCGGACTTATGCCGAAAGCGCAATAGGAAGAAAGATTCAAAGTACCATTCTCTTATCTGTTGCCGGAAAAAAAGACTCATTTGTTTCAGACTGTATGATTAATGCTTATCAACAATTATGTAATTATCTTGGTTTTAAAAATATTGGAATTATCTCTGCTAAAGGTTTCGAGAACCCTAATGATATAGAAAATTCCTCAATGTTGATTGATGCATTAGAACTTGGAAAATCTATCATTTAACTAAATGAAATAAAATAGTTTTAATTTTGTAAAGATGTAATGGGTAGCCTCCTATTCGATTGATTTTTTAGTTTTGCATGCTATTTGTATGTAATGGCGCTTTTTTGCAAGCGTAGAAGGAAGCAAGTAGTGATTTCTGGTAATCTGGTCACTTTGTTTAAGCAAAAGGTATTGGAAGTACTTCTGATGGGGTGTAGGTAGTGGTTTTGAAAAAATATAATTCAATTATGGTTATTATTTAGAAGGATATATTTATATTGTATGGAACTTACCACCAAAGAATTATTACCCGAAATTAGCACTTTAATTAAAGAGGTGAACAATTTGGCAGATAAGATAAAAATGACAATTGCTGCGTATGACAAAAATTGTGGAAAATTTGCTGATAAATTTATGCAATATGATCCATATGTTACCCACGTTATGGAATTTGCCGATTTTTTAGAGCATGGTTTTTCCATACTAGATATTGGTTGTGGTCCGGGAAATATTGCGAAGCAGTTATGTGAAGTAAAAGATTTGGAAATTACGGGAATTGATCTTTCAGCGGAAATGCTGGAATTGGCTAAAAGAAACGTTCCCCAGGGCATTTTTTATCTGCAAGATTCACGTAAAGCAAATTTTCCGCCGGAATCATTTGATGCAGTCATGTTATCTTTTAGTATTGTTCATTTGGAGGATGAAGAAGCCAAGTCGGTACTGCAGAATGCCGTTAAATGGGTAAGAAGCGGCGGCTATGTGTATTTGAGCTTTATGGAAGGAAAACCGCCTGGTTTTGAGACGACCAGCTTTTCTGAGCAACCGCTATATTTTAATTATTTTCAGGAAGTCGAAATTAGAGAACTTCTGGGACTACAAGGGATGGAATGCATTCGTAGTGTACGGCAGGATTATCCAGAACCAGATGGAAGTACTATCAAGGATGTTTTTCTTTTTTTGAAGAAGCGGTAAAAGGAAGTGGTGGGGCGGTTCTTTTGCTTCCAAACTAAACCGCGTCAGCCGGTGGTTCGAGTCCTCCCGGGCGCACCACTTAAAACTAGTAATGGCAAGGCCTCAGACACTCTGAGCCTTGCCATTTTTGTGTCTTTTTTGTAGTTTTGTATGCTATTTGTATGTTATGGCGCTTCTAGATAGAGTAAGAAGAGAAAATGAGTAGTTACATTGTTTTTGAAAAGTAGGTACTGGAAGTACTTCTGATACGTTTAAATGGAAGGCTATACGTTATTCTAACCATACAGCCTCTTTACGTGCCGTAAAAACTTTCCTAGCAACCCCAACAGCATTTAGAACTCGCGGAAATCCTGTATAAGGAATGCACTGCATAAAAATCTCGATAATTTTATTTGGTGTAATTCCTACGTTTAGCGCCCCATTGATATGTACCTCAAGCTGATTTTCACAGCCGCCTTGGGTTAATAAGCTCGATAAGGTAACCATTTCCCGTTCCTGTAGATTCAATTCTTCCCGACAGTATATATCACCAAAAGCAAATTCGACAATGTACCTGCCTAAATCGGGTGCAATATCTTTAAGAGCGTTAATGACATTTTCCCCAGCTGTACCATCTACCTCTGCCAGTTTTTGTAACCCTTGTTCAAATCGATTTAATTCCATTGTTGTGACCTCCTATATTTGGTATAATTGAATTGTAAAAGTTAAAGTATACTTTAAGTCAAGAGGACTTTTTCAGCATGAATTATTCAATAGGACAATTTTCAAAGCTAACCAATCTTAGCGCTCCTACACTTCGCTACTATGAGCAGGAACAATTAATTGTCGTCAGCCGAGATTCCGGCAGACGGCGGTATTATACTACCGAAGATATTGATTGGATTTTATTTATCAAAAAGCTAAAAGATACAGGCATGCCCATAAAGGCTATCAGAGAATACGCTGTACTGCGCTATCAGGGCGACTCGACCATTAAGCGAAGATTAGCAATACTCGAAAACCACAAATTGGTGGTCATGCAGGAAAAAGCCAAATGGGATAATAATCTGCAAAATCTGGAGGAAAAAATTAAGGTATATCAACACAAATTAAAAAAATAACTGGCCATAAAAGCAACATATATGGGGCCGGTTAATGTCCACAAATTAGTTGAGATTTAAAAAGACACCGTAAATTGCGGTGTCCTTCTGGTGAGAAATTCTTCGAATTATAAGAGCGCGTATTACTGATCTAGAACTAATCAAACAAGCTGCATTTTCATGGAAGTATATTTGGGGGATTCAGTAAATCCAAGCTTTTCATATAACGGCTTTCCTTCTTTGGTGGCAGAAAGGTTGATCGAAGAAACTCCTAATTGTTTTGCTTCATCAATTATTTTAGATATCACCCTGCTGGCGATTCCTATTCTACGATATTCAGGATATGTTAATACGTTGAGTAAAGTCCCGGTTTTACCTGTGATAAATGCTGGATTTGCCGGCTTTTCCGATATTGCAAGAAACGCTGTTGACAATATATTGTTGTCGGTTTCAGCCAGTATAGCGATGAAGTCATGATTAATATGCTTCGAAAAATATGTTGTTAATTGTGAACGAATCGCATTTTTTTCATCAGTGGTTAAATTACCATTATCAGCTAGTAGATAATCAATTCGAAGCTTAATAAGAATGTCGATATCATCAATGGTTGCTTTACGAATATTCATTTTCTCGTACCTCCCCAATTTAATGACGACCCTATTGTTTTTTTGTACAACATTCGTCAATAGGAAAGCAATTCCTGCTCAGCATGTTCTTAGTAAAATAAATTCGCCTATCATTTCAAATGACAGCGATTTTCCCGCCCTCACATCTCAATAATGAGCGGATTTTAAGGCAAAGCAGGTAGGTTTGGATTAACAAAAGATAAAAAAGCCGTATAGGTCAAATCACCATCCCTATGTCTTCCTCCACCACTTGACTATTAAAATGGCAAGGCTTCAGAATTTCTGAGCTTTGCCATTTTTATGTTCAAATTTCTGGTGCTATTCCATATATATCTAAAGCCTCATTGCATGTATTACTTACGTCAATTGCCAATATAACTGAAGTATCAAATTGATAGAGTGTCTTTTGTACATATACTTTTCATTATTAGATTTCCTCCTACATACGCATGTTTTATTAACTTAGGTATTACCACTGAGGTAAATTGATTGGACCAGCCGGTTTAGTGTATCGAGCGCTGAGGCTTTAACGGAATCAGAGTGTTTAGGCGTTAATTGGTAACATACCCTTGGGGGTGGTGGATCGGATAAGTGCTGGACTACGAATTTATCTATTTGAGCAAGTGCATTTGCAATCGATCTTGGTACTATAGCCCATTGCTGGGGATCCCACATAAGAGAAAAAATCAGTGCTGCTGCATCGATCTGTAAGTTGGGTGGGCTATAGGTATCCCACCATCGGTCATGCCACATTTGGTATGATGGCCCCCAATTGAAATAGAGTTGATTCCGACAGTCTAATTCCAGCGGCGATATAACATCGGTCGGCGTTCTCTCCTCCGTCCGGAGGCGAACTAATACCATTTCATCTACATAAAACGGCTTCACTATAATGCTAGACACCACTCTCTCAAGTTTTACAAATGCCACGTCGATTTCTTTCCGCTCAATGCTTTCATAAGACTCCAGCGTATGCTGTGTACGAATCTGCAAACGCATAGCAGGATATTGTTGGCTTATCGCTCGATAAAGCGGTGGCAATACATATACATTCAGGCTGTCTGCTGCCCCGATTGTTAAGCTGATTTGTGGGCCCCTTGATTGTAAAATTTCCACCTCTCTTTTTAGCATACTCCATCGTTGAGCTAAGGCAACAAAGCTTTCTCCAATGGGAGTCAAATTAATGGTTTGAACACCTTTACGGCGTTCGATTAGAGTTGCACCCATCTCACGCTCCAGTACCTGTAACCGATAACTTACAGTTGACTGAGACAGATGAAGCAATTCAGCCGCCTTTGTCAAGCTTCGAGTTTGTACAATCGCCAGAAATGCCTCCATACCCATTAAATCCATACTTCCTCACCTTTAATATCGAAATTATAAATATTTTATAGCAATTTTATGCGTTTTACTTTCCGCTATTGGTATATTAAAATTAGCATGAAACAAACAGTCTGGCAACAATATTATGGGGCGAGGAGAAAAGATGAATAGTTTTGCACTTCTGCTGGTAGTAACAGCCGCATTCTGCCATGCAGCCTGGAACCTGCTGGCCAAAAGAGCGTGTGGTGGTACTGCGTTTATCTGGATTTTTGCCAGTCTGTCGGCATTGCTGTACTTCCCGCTGGCGTTATGGGTGCTGCTCATAGAGAAACCTAATATCAGCACCTACCAGATTGTGCTGATATTGGGCAGCGCCGTGTTGCATTCAGTATATTTTATTTTATTAGATAAGGGCTATAGATTTGGCGATCTTTCGGTTATATACCCACTGGCCAGGGGAACTGGACCATTACTCTCCATAGTGACGGCAATTCTTTTTTTAGGAGAGCAGCCTACGCCGATCGCTTTAGCTGGAGCTATTCTCATCGGGATAGGAATTCTCGTAATTACGGGAAACCCTTTTAGTCACGAAGAAACAAATGCCCGCAAGTCTATAGTTTACGCTCTGTTCTGTGGTGCCACAATTGCAGGATACACCGTCGTAGACAAAATTGCTGTCAGCACTTATTTAATTCCTCCGCTACTTATGGATTGGTCTACAAATTTAGGGCGAGTCATTTTGCTGACGCCCTATTCGCTAAAAAATTGGACTAAGGTCAAAGAACAATGGACTGCTCATAAAAAAGAAGCGATAGCGGTGGCTATACTGTCACCGTTGGCCTATATCCTTGTTCTAACGGCGATGGTATTTAGTCCTGTTAGTTATATAGCGCCAGCTAGGGAAGTCAGCATATTAATTGGCACTATTTTGGGAGCAAAGCTATTGTCGGAGAGCGATTTTAGAAGCAGACTAGTCGGTGCCGGGACGATGCTGATTGGCCTCGTTGCCTTATCGATCGGGTAGCAATAAAATGCAGGTGTGCATTCGGCATACTAGCGGGCAGGCTTCATAGATCATACATCGACCTTTCCGAGAGAGAAATTTACATTTGCCATCAGCATTTTGCAGCATAGCCCACTTCAGCCTGGTATCTTTTGCTTTTCAAGGGCTATTTAGCTGTTTAACTAATTCAGCAAAGATCCAGTACAGATAAAATAAACGGATACGTGTTATTACGCATCCGCTTATTTTGGGGGCCAACGAACAAAGCCTTAAGTCCGTACTTTTGCTACCTTTCCAATTCTGTTGCGGTAAAGGTAATTGGTCCAATAACAGTTGCGGCGCTGCCGGCATCTGGCAATTCAGCTGTAAGGAAATAGGTAGGTGATTTTGATGACCGTGAGCGATTATCAACATGAGCAAAACTGGTAACTTTCCTGTTGTCAGCGCCGCTTTCGCCGCTATCGTCGGCACTGAAAATCAAAGTGCCTGCTACTGGAGTGCCACGCCAAATTTTAAACAATACATTAACCTTTTCTAATCCGGTACCGTCAGTTACCGCCAGCCAGCCGACAGTTGCAGTTAATAATACGGTGCTATTGCAATCGGAATCAGAACGTAGGGAAAGAGAGGCCAAAGTAGTAGGGGTTGGCGACAATGTTAGCGGTATAGATACACTCCCAGTTGTATTATTTGGCAATACATAAAATCGGAATTGGTCAATTTCAACATCATGACTCATCCTAATTACCTCCATCAATATATTCTATTAACATAATATTCATTACTGCTGCAAGATGTTACAGGATAACCGTTGTTGGTGGCACTTCATTGTTGGAGTAAGCTGTAAAAACACAAAAAAACCGCTTAAAAATGAATTTTTAGGCGGTTTTCTCTATGCGGCAGTAGTTTCAAATATGCCAATGATTTAGCGAGTGCTGTCTGATTTAGACATATTTGAATAAAAGCCGGTTTTATTTCGTTGCGTTGCTATCGTGGGAGCAGTGTTGACAGCTGGGGGCACGTCTGCAGCATCTTTATCTTTTTCTTCTAGGGTATTTTTAGTAGCTCGCTCTATTAGATAGTCCATCGAATCATAGCTTTGCGCGATTGCGTAACCAATAGTCACTGTGACCTGAAAGTTCTCTTCGTTAATGGGAAAAATAGCTTCAGCAACTACCCGTTTAATTTTATCTGCCAGCATTAAGAGTAAACTTTTTTTGGAGCTGTCAGCAATGGCAATAAAGCTTGCTCCGTGCCATCGGCCAATAATCGCAGGGTAGGTAATACAAGAGGATAGCGTTTTTGCAAGCATTTTTAGTATTTTGTCGGCCCTTGAAACACCATATAACTCGTTAATGGCGCGAAAACTGACAATATTAATATATAAGATACCAAAGGACTCTCGTTTTTCGGGTATCTCATTAAGCATTGTTTGCAGTCTGCTTTCAATATATTGTTTACTGAATAACTCAGAAAGGGAATCCATGTAAGCCGCCTTTGTTAACGCTTTTACCTTATCATGGCCAATTTTTTTCTGAGAATTATCGGAAAACAGCTCGATGACTCCCAATAGGTGACCATACTTATTATAGACAGGAAAGGTTTTGACTGTGGCAAAAATCAGATGACCATCTTTGTGGGTAATAAACATGTCTTCTTTTTGTTGTCGGCCCTCTTGGAAGGCCTTTGTGATTGAGCAATGTTCTCCGCAGCGTTTTTCACCATTAATACTCATATGAGAAATGATTTGGCAGCACTTCTGCATAGTGGTTTCTTCTGCTCGATAGCCTAGGATATTCTCAGCGCCGCTATTCCAATAAATAATATTCTTGTTTATATCAGTAAAATAGACACCCTCATCTAAATAATCAAGTACATTGCTAGTAAAGGCATTAAAATAATCGATCATAATTGTGTGCCTCCATCATTTGAGATTTCAGGATAAATTCTGACAAGATGCAAACAATTCCTGCATAGTAGTCACTACTGATAATTTTTTTATTGAATACTGTACGATTGGAGAGGGAGTTTGAAAAAGCAAGGTGAAGGCTTGTAATTCGGTGCAGGTGCAATGAGCAGACGCTAGGGGTTAAAGCGATAGCCTGTCCCCCAGAGTGTTTCGATAAATTCTGGATTAGAAGGGTCTTTTTCAATCTTTTTGCGTATTTTCTGGATATGCACAGCGACTGTTGCTGTGTCACTGCAATACTCTTCTCCCCATATGGTGTCAAAGATATGCAATTTGGAAAAAACTATGTTTGGATTACTCGCCAAGAAAAACAAAAGGTCATATTCCTTTGTGTTAATGGGACATGCAAACCATTTACGGTAACCTTATGGGAAGCTGTATTGATTTCTAACCCTTTGTGTTGGATTGTCTCTGTAAGCGTATGACCTTTGAGCCGTTCATAGCGTTTGATATGAGATTTAATCCTAGCCACCAATTCAGCAGGGCTAAAAGGTTTGGTTAAATAATCATCTGCTCCGAAATCCAAGCCTCTGATTTTATCAATATCGTCGTTACGGGCGGTCACCACGATAACTGGTATCTCTAACTTTTTTCGAATTTCTTTAATGATTTCGAAGCCATCTTTATTTGGCAGCATTAAATCTACGACAATAAGATCATACATACCCGAAAGTGCTTTTTTTAGACCTGTGAGGCCATCTTGATTGATTTCTGCACGATAACCGTTTAGTTGAAGATAGTCACGTTCCAGCTCGGCGATATCGAGGTCGTCTTCAATAATTAGTATTTGCTTCATATATAATCAATCTCCGTTATTTTGTAAAATTGGGAGTATTATTGTAAAACAAGTGCCTGCACTTTCTATACTGGAAACAGTAATTTTTCCTCCATGAGCTTCGATCAGTTCCAGCGCAATAGCAAGTCCTAATCCTGTACACCCATAGTTTTTCTTTCGCTCTGTATCTATACGATAAAACCGGTTAAAGATATAGGGAAGTTTGTCTGAAGCAATTCCGGGGCCATTATCCTGAATATCAATACAGATAAAATTATCATGTTGATACATTTTAATTTTTATGGCTAAATTACTTTCCGGGCCATGCTTAACGGCATTACTGATGATATTGTTAAAAGCTTGATGGAACCTCCTGCCATCTAGTTTTACCAAATAGTCATGTTCAAGTTGAGTAATATATTGAAAGTGAGTATTTTTTTCCTCAAGGTCAAATTTATATTCTTCCATAAAATCATTCATAAAAGCACAAATCTGTATAGTCTCAAAAGAGAAATCCAACTTCTGCATGTCTAGTTTAGAGAAAAGGAACAGATCATCAATCAGCTTATTAATATAAGTGGTATTGTGATGGATGGTACGGAGGTACTTGCTTTTGTCATCTTCATCTACAATAGTCCCATCCTGTAATACCTCAATATAGCCTTGGATTGCTGTTATTGGTGTTTTTAGGTCATGGGAAATATTTGCAATCAATGCTTTTCTATCTTCTTCATACCCGGTTTGCATTTTTTCGGTCTCATACAGTTTTTGGGCCATCTCGTTAAAAGAAAAAATCAACAAGCCAAGATCATTAGGAGCAGAGTAGTCTACTTTTACATTATAGTTTCCCTTGGCAATTTCATCTACGCCTACCTTGAGTTTTTCAATGGGCGCAAGTATACGTTTTTCTAAGCGAAGCAGAAAAACAAACTGAAATATTTCTTTTATACTAATTAAAAATGCAAAAAAAATCCCAATTCCTTTAAATCCTACCCAACTAAATAATAGATATAAGGTTAAGATGTGGAATAATACAATCGCGGGGCGGAAGTAACGGAAATACTGATGATATTTATGAAATTCCTGATGATGATGCCGATGGATCATTTGAAACTTAGCGAAAATTGTATCTTTACATTGTTTATCTGTACTAGAGTAGGTATGAGGACGTCTGCACTTAAACACACCAGTTACACCACCTGTCTGCTAAACGTTAATGCGTTGTATATATGCCTTATTATAGTGCAAATAATGAAAAGGGCGCAAAATAAATTTCAATTTGCGCCCGGCAGTGGTTAGTTGAGTTGTAGTTCAGCTTTGATGTTCAGCACATGTTTTTCATTTTGTTCATTGTTTTGTGTTCCGTCAAAGGTAACCACGACTCTTTTAATTTCGTACTCTTTATTAACAGACATTGCGATTGATAAATTGCCTTTTTCTAGATAGCAGAATTCTTTCAGGAAGCAATGCTGACCTTCAGCGGGATCGGCTTTAGCATGATTCATTTTTTCCAGGATGTGTGCTTTGATATCTTCGGGTGTTTCGGTTATTTCGAGTGTAACAAGGGAAGTTTTATCGGCATGCTCTTCAATTTGGATGTTGTTTAATAGGCTTAATGCAAACCCAAGTTTCGCAAGTTTACTTTTAATCCCCCCGCATCTGCTGCCAGCATGATGAAAGTGTTTAAAAAATTTGTGGTGCATGCCTTGGCATGCGCATGGATTAGTAATCTCGGTGGTGCTTTGGTGTTTTACCTGCTTGCCTGCATAATCTACTTCGGTCGTGATATTTGCCGTAGTCTGCATGGTTAGTAGATTTTTTTCGAATGCGTTTCTCACATAAAAGATCTTTGCTTGATCTTTTTCCACTTCCGCGGTTACCATACCATTAAAAATATCTTTACCCTTCAGCGTTTTGACCACATCATACAGAAATTTAATTTTGTTCATCTTAATAATAACCTCCTTGATTTGCCTATGAGCTTATTATAAAAGATGTTGTTAAACTGGCTTTAAAGCATTTATAAAATTTCTATAAAAATACATAAAAGATGTATTAATAGAACATAGTGACTTCTTATGCTTTACTCTTTCTATGAACAGGATTTGCTATATAATAGTTAGCAGGAGGGGATAGAGGATGGCTGAGGCTTTGAAAGCTGTGTATAGTGAGGAATTTCTACGCCGCTTCAGCGAAAAGGTGCACGCAGCGTATGGCGCTTTCGATAGTAACGGATTTATTTCTGCGGTTATGGATGATACATGGGGCGAGCTTGCTCTGAAAGCCCGGATGCGGCGAATTTCCAAGACGCTTGGGCAGTATTTACCAAGTCGCTACGAAGACGCTCTGGATACACTATTTACCATTGATGACGAGTGCGTTGGCTTTCCGTACCTGTTTTTCCCGGATTTTGTGGCAGTGTATGGTCAGGCAGAGGAACATTGGGATCTTTCCATGAGAGCGCTGGAACGATTTACGGTGAAGTCGTCTGCGGAATTTGCGGTAAGGACGTTCCTGCTGCGCCAGCCAGAGCGGATGATGGATCAGATGGAGGCGTGGGCAAAACACCCGAATGAGCATGTCCGGCGACTGGCAAGCGAGGGCTGTCGCCCACGTTTACCATGGGGCGAGGCGCTTTCCCTGTTTAAGCGTGACCCCACTCCGGTTCTGCGTGTGCTGGAACTGCTAAAGGCAGATCTGTCGCCGTATGTGCGCAAGAGCGTTGCTAACAACCTTAATGACATCGCAAAGGATCATCCGGCGGTCGTGATTGAAACAACCTGCCGCTGGAAAGGCAAAGATTCGCACACAGACTGGATCGTGCGGCATGGTTGCCGCACTCTGATACGCAAGGCTGATCCAGCCGTTATGGAATTGTTCGGCTACGCAGAATCGGCAGGTGTTGGGGGACTTGTGACCTTGGCTTCATTGGCGGTAGAGCCACCTGTGCTGACGATCGGTGAGAGCTGCGAGCTGCGGTATGAGCTTTTCATTCAGGAAGGTGAGCCAGTACGTATACGTATTGAATATGGAATTGACTTCGTGAAGGCCAAGGGGCGAACATCACGCAAATTATTCTTGCTATCTGACAAAACAGTACCTGGAGGAGCACGCCTTGCTGGTACGCGGACGCACAGTTGGGCGGATCTGACGACTCGTCGTCATTATCCGGGTGAGCACCGGATTACGCTGTTGGTAAACGGGCGCGAAGTCGCTTATACAGTGCTGCAACTTGCTGTGGGCAAAAAGAAGATAACACCGTAAATAACCTAACCTTTCTTCGTGAGAGACAAAGGCGATATACCATATAGAGGTATTGTTTTCTCGGGCCGCCTCGATGCTTGCTGGGTTAGGCATAGGTCTTTTTCTTCCAGACCAGGTGGCCACTTGTAAGAAAGGTGCTAAGAAAAGATAGCTGTTAAAAACTTAAAGGTAAAATATTGACTCTATACTGTAAACTCGGTAAAATCAAATTGTAAATAAAAGACAAAGTTGATAACTTTCAATCCTAACAATGGTAGAATTTGTGGTGTGGAGGGTTAGTTTATGCAAAAAGGTAAATGTGTGAGAACCATTAGTGTAGCTATTCTTTGTTTATGGCTATTGGCGCTGCCGTTAATGGCAGGAGCCACATACGGGGCTAGCGAGGCGGGGCTGGTCATTGACAAAAAATCGTATGTGCCTGGTGAACAGATACAGGTGAAGTATCAAGCTCCTGCGAATTGGCCGAGTGATGCCTGGATTGGTATAATTCCGTCAAACATCAGGCATGGTAGTGAGGAAGTCAACGATCAACATGACATTACTTATCAGTATATTGAACAGCGTACTGGCGGAATTATGGTGTTTACAGCACCGGGGCCGGGTCAGTGGGACTTACGGATGCATGATACGGATAGCAATGGGCGTGAAGTTGCCAGTGTAAGCTTTACTGTCAGTAATATCATTCCCAACAGCACCGGCCAGAAATTATGGCTGAACAAGACAGTATTTGTGCCAGGGGAGAGAATTCAAGTAAGATTCCAAGCCATGGCGAATTGGCCGAGTGATGCCTGGATCGGCATAATTCCGTCAAATATCAGTCATGGTAGCGAGGAAGTCAACGATCAATACGACATTACGTATCAGTACATTGAGCAGCGTTCCAGCGGAATTATGGAGTTTACGGCACCGGAAGCGGGTCACTGGGACTTACGGATGCATGATACTGACAGTAATGGCAGGGAGATTTCTTACATATCATTCACCGTTAGGTAGCAGGCATTAAAAAACTGAAATTATAATAAAGAACCCAGAAAATTATTTATACATTTCGGGTTCTTTTTAGTAGAAGTAGATGGGGGTTAACCTCGTGAGAAACTATTCGACTGGAGGAAATATATGTTAAATGTCACCCCAAAGTCAGAAATTGAGACAAGAACTCATCGTTTTCAGAGAAGGTTAAGTGAACTGGGGCTTAATGGAGCCTTAATTCTGCTGAACAGTGATATGTTCTATTTTACAGGTACGGTGCAAAACTCAATTTTGTATATACCTGCTGACGGTGAACCGTTACTTATGGTGAAAAAAAGTTTAAGTCGTGCGCAGCAAGAGTCACCGCTGAAAAATATTATTGCCATTAAAAGTCCCAAAGAAATTGTAGGCATTATTGCGGAAGCCGGTTATGCTAGTCCTGCGAAAATCGGCCTGGAATTAGATGTGCTGCCAGTCAACCTGTATAATACTTACAAGAAAATGTTTCCTAATGCGGAATTTAGTGATGTTTCGCCGGCAATCAAAGAAACACGCGCAATCAAATCGCCGTACGAAGTAGAACTTATCCGCACTGCGTTAGGGGTAATTGATAAAGCATTTTTAGCAGTTCCGTCTTTTTTGCATGAGGGAATGTTAGAGATTGAATTGGCCGCATTGTTTGAGGCCGAAATGCGTAAACGTGGTTATTCAAATTGCTGCAAAATGCGGGCATTTAACCAGGATTTGTTTTTTGGCAATCTATGTACTGGCAACAGTGGCGCGTACCCCAGCTTTTTTGATGGACCGGTTGGCGGCATGGGGGTCAGCCTGTCCCAGCCTCAAGGGGCGGGATGGAAAAGGATAAACCGTAATGAAGTGATCTATATTGATTATACCTGTGTAATTCAAGGCTATACCGGTGATCAAACCAGAATCTTTTGTATCGGCGAACTTAGCCCTAAATTAGTAAAAGCATATGAAGCTGCGCTGCTGATTGAAGCGGAAATACTTAAAGCTATGAAACCAGGAATTCCGGCAGAGGAACCGCATCTATTGGCTGTTAAACTGGCAGAGGAACTGGGGTACAAAGATTATTTTATGGGTTACAAGGAAGACAGAGTCAAATTTATTGGTCATGGAATAGGCTTGGAGCTTGACGAATGGCCTATCTTGGCTAAAGGTCTCACTACTCCGATCTTACCAGGGATGACTTTTGCGCTAGAACCTAAGTTTGTCTTCCCTGAAGGGGCAATTGGGACTGAAAGCAGCTTTGTTATGACTGAAGCAGGACCTGAGTTATTAAGTGTTACACCTAATGATATTACATACATAAAGTAACAAAAGGTAAGACTTCAAGGGTATTTGGCCCTTGAAGTTTTTTTGCTTGTAGGCCGCTTAATCCCACTTAGATTTTGGCTAGGATCTGTTAGGGATAATTAGCATTAGCAGCGAAAATAAAGGATAAGTATCGAAGTTGGTAGAATATTAGCACACAACATATCACCTGTCCGAATGATCACCTTGATTCACCTCTTAGTTTCGGAATTCAGCACAAGGAGGACACTGTGGGGAATCGGATTTTGTTTGTAGATGATGAAAGAGCGATTTTGAAGGCTATCGAAAGGCTGTTTTTTGACACTGATTACGAAATCGTAACTGCTGACAGCGGTGAAGCAGGTCTGCGGATTCTAGCGGAAGAGCAGGTCGATGTTGTGGTATCCGACATTCGTATGCCAGGAATGGATGGGCACCAATTTTTACGAAAAGTTAAGACTTTATATCCTGCTACAACACGGCTGATACTGAGTGGCTACGCGGAAGAAAATGCAATTCTGAATAGCATTGTAGATGGTTCAAGTAATATGTATTTACTCAAACCGTGGGATGGACAGGAGTTAAAGAATAAAATTAAGCAGATCTTCGAGACAAGGGAGATTTTTAAAAGCTCAGCTTTTCTTGATATGGCTAATAAATTAGAAAATATAGCCGTAGCGCCTGGTATCTACAATTCAGTGGCTGGACTTATTGAACGAGGGTCAGAAATAGGGCAGATTGCTGCGATAGTCGAAACCGATCCCACCATATCAGCGGCGGTGCTGAGAGTTGCTAATAGCGCGTTTTATAACGTAAAAACAGGATCAGTTGCCAAAGCAATAACCTTTTTGGGGCTTAACGCAACTAAAGCTATTGTGCTATCCTGCAGCTTGTTTAAGTTTGCTAATATCAGAATACCGCCATTTAACGTCAAAAGGTTAGCGCTACATGCCAGTAGTTCTAATCGCTTACTTCACCTGATCTATTCACAGTTGCTTAAAAAGCAGCTACCGGAAAGTCACCAAGCTGCTGGGCTGCTTAGCAATGTGGGCTTCTTAATCTGTCTACATTATTTCCCGGATAAATATGATCAAATAGTTCGTGCCTATGTTAGTGGGAAGGACAAAAACGCAGTAAAGATAGAAAAAGAATATCTTGGAATAACGCACCAGGAAGTCGGCGGGTACTTGCTGAACTGGTGGGGTTTGCCATACCCAATTGTCGAAGCAGCCCTTTTTCATCATGAGCCTCTTAATAGCGCAATAGTTAACAAGGAAGTTGTAGCTGTTGTCAATATTACCAACCACTATGCCTGGAAGCAAATAAGCCCCGAATTGGCCCCGAATCTGGATCCAGAAGTTTTTGCTATGTTGGGCGTTAGTAAAGATGATTGCGAACGGTTGATAAAAGATGTAGGGCAGCAAATTTAGGAAAGAAGCTGTGAGGAGTGTATTGTATGAACAAAGTACTGTTCGTGGATGATGAGAGCAACGTTCTAAGTGCAATCCGGCGATGTGTTATTGATGAACCATATAAAGCCTTTTTTGCCAGTAGTGCTCAAGAGGCAATAGCGATTATGGAGAAAAATGAATTAAGCGTTCTTGTAACCGATATGCGTATGCCGGGTACGGACGGACTCACTTTGCTAAAATTTGCGAAAGAAAAATATCCAAGAACTGTACGCGTTGTCTTATCAGGATATACGCAATTATCACAAATGCTTGTTACAATTAATCAAGGAGAAATTTTTAGATTTATAACCAAGCCTTGGGATTCGGAACAAGAACTGCTGCCTGCGATAAGGCAAGCAATTGACTACTATAACCTGCAGGTTGAAAGAGATACTTTAAGGGATAATCTTGCCAAACGGAATCTCTCTTATCAGAATATCTTAAAATTAATGGAGAAAAGACTGGCTGACGAAAAACATGAATTAAACAACCTCAAGGAAGTTAGCAGCTGGATGTTTTCATTCTGGCGAAAGTACATTAAGGGAGTTAGCGATTCTATCGGAAATTCGACCAGTCTAGACCAATTTGTTGATGAAATAGAGGCCGTTTATTTAACGTTCTTAAGCCAGTTACCGGCCGTTGAGGATGTCAAAAACGTTTCTAGTCTGATTAATGATATTGTAAAAGACTGCAATAATCGTGTGAGAATTAACCATGATTCAAATGCTGACTATAATACACGGGGAAATCATAAATTTTTGATTATGGTGTTTAAAATTCTGGTCCATGATTTACCAGAGGACTATAAAGTGGTTACTTGTGACTTGACTGAGAATAAAGGCCGGGATAAGAAAATAGATCTGGTTTTTGATCTAAGCGTAAATTTAAAGAAGATTAATGCTAACGATAAAAACAGGTTGAAAATATCGTGCGCTTTGTTGAATAGAATGGGAAAAAGCTACAACGTCAGTATTTTACCAGATATTAAAGACGAAGAAGTAGGTCATATTCGTGTGCATTGGGAGACAACAGAAGACTAATTGCAGAAGATCATCCTAATTCTGGGATTCCATATACTTACTATTGCAGTCAGACTGGAGGAAAGCCGATGAAAAAGATAAGCATCATTGAGGCATTTACTGGTGATTCATCGACTTTGCGTAACATTAGCAGGATAATTGTACTTTTTGGTGTATGCCTATTTATCGCCATCTGGCTAGGCCTCTATTTTAAGATTGAGTATGAGCGGCAAAACGAAATTGACCATGCTATTCGGGATACTGCAAATTTTGCGCGGACTTTTGAGGAACATACTATCCGTACAATGAGAAGCGCAGATCAAATAGTATTATTTCTAAAATATCAATATGAAAGAGAAGGTTTGGCTATCGACATTCCCAAGTATATAAATGAAGGCAGGCTTGCAAATCAGCCGGTTGTACTGATGGGGATAATTGAAGAGAACGGGGATTTTGTGGCTAGCAGTCAGGTTCCGTTTGTACCATCCAATCTAAAAGATCGTGAACATTTCAAGGTACATAAGGAATCTGTAACCGGCCAATTGTATATCAGTAAGCCAGTATTGGGACGGTCTTCCGGCAAATGGTCAATTCAACTGACCCGCCGTATAAATAAGCCGAACGGCGAATTTGGGGGGGTAGCAGTTGTAGCTGTAGACCCATTTTACTTTACTGGATTCTATAAACAAATTGATTTGGGAAAAGATTCTGTAGTTACCCTAATTGGTCGTGATGGTATCACCCGGGCGCGTCAGTCTGATAGTAATAATGGCGTGGGGCTGGATGTGAGGGAATCTGTTCTGTGGCAAAAGCTGTCGGCTAATGATGTTGGTTATTATATTTCAACAAGCATGGTTGATGGTGTTAAACGGATTTATAGTTATCGGGCTATGCGTGAATACCCATTTGTGGTACTGGTAGGGGTTACTGAACAGGAAGTTTTTGAGAGTTTGAATCAGCGTATCAGGAGCTATTACCTGGTGGCTGGAATGGCCACTATTATGATCGTTATATTTATCGGGCTGCTGATGGGATTTATCACCAAGCAAAAGCGATATGAGGAAGAACTGGAAAAAGCTCGTGACAATCTGGAGGGCCAGGTCGAGCAACGGACGCAGGAGTTGTTTGCGATGAATGAGGAACTCACTGCCATGAACGAAGAGCATATTGCGATGAACGAGGAGCTCCACACCACCAACCAGGATCTCCAGTACGAGGTTGCCGAGCGCAAGCGAACCGAAGAACAATTACAACAAAAAAATGACGAACTTAGCAAAGCATATGTTGAGTTAAAAAATGCTCAGTCGCAAGTTCTTCAGCAGGAAAAAATGGCTTCAATCGGGCAACTAGCGGCAGGTGTTGCCCACGAAATCAATAATCCGTTAGGCTTTGTACTGAGTAACTTCGAGACTCTGCAAAATTATGTGGATAGACTGTTAGAAATGATGAATAGCTTTAGGGAACTGCACAGAAGGGCGTCTGAAGAAAAAATACCGTCTTTACAGGAAAATGTCGAGCAAATTGCTATTTTGGAAAAGAAGAAAAAACTGAATTATATTTTACAAGATCTTGAGCCTATCTTTAAGGAAACAAACGATGGATTGAGCCGCGTCGGTAATATTGTCAAGGCATTACGCTTATTTTCCCGGGTTGATCAGCAACATAACTTTGAAGAGTTTGATTTAAATGAAGGCGTTAAGAATACGCTAACCGTGGCTAGGAACGAGGTGAAATATGTTGCTGAGGTACAGGAGAACCTAAACGAAGTGCCGGCAGTCAGGGCTGTCGGTGGTCAAATTAATCAGGTGCTCCTCAATCTCATCATGAATGCCGCTCATGCAATTAAAGCCAAGGGCATAGATGGCCTCGGACTGATTACGGTGAGTACCTACACTGATGGTCAGTTTGTTTACTGTTCAATTGCCGATACTGGTACCGGTATCGCGGAAGAAATTAAGCAGGATGTTTTTAATCCGTTTTTTACGACAAAACCGGTCGGCCAGGGTACGGGATTAGGTCTGAGTATTTCCTATGATATCATTGTCAATAAACATCAGGGAGATATTTCGTTCAAAAGTGAAGCGGGGATAGGTACCACCTTCGTTATTAAACTGCCACTCATTCGAAAGACGGAAAAAACGGCTATCACATGACAGTTGCGATCATAACAGCCGCCATAACGGTGAGAATGAAACAGTAAAGATGGGGTAAACTTATGAGAATACTGGTTGTAGATGATGAAAAGTTCAATCTTGTAATCGCTAGGGATATCATTGAAGCCAACATAGCTAACAGTAAGCTAATATTATGCAATTCACCTGAAGCTGTAATGGATTTGTTGGCGCAGAATGATATAGATATTGTTCTTTTGGATATAATTATGCCCGGAATTGACGGAGTTGAGGTTCTCAAGAGAATCAGAAGCAATAATGAATATAAAGATATACAGGTCATTATGTTTACGGGGGTTACTGATAAAGAAAGTTTCAAGCTATGCTTTGAAAATGGAGCGAACGACTATATTAGTAAGCCTATCGATATCACTGAATTTATTGCAAGAATGCAGGCTGCGGCAAATACAAGAAAAAATACGCTTATGCTGAAAGAAATGTTTAACAAAATGGCTGATCAGTATAATGAGCTGCAAGAAGTAACGCAAAAACTTAAAAACACACAGTTTTACCTTATTCAAAAAGAAAAGCTGGCTTCTCTTGGTGAGATTGCAGCTGGAGTAGCGCATGAAATCAACAATCCGATCGGGTTTGTGCGCAGTAATCTTGAAACATTGGAAGCTTATCTTTCGAGAATTAAGATTTCGTTTTCGGCTTACCGGAATTTTATAGAGCTTGTCGCGGATCAGAATATCGTTCAGGATTTGTCCCATGAGAAGCTTCAGCTCGAAGAAACTGAGAAGCAGCAAAAGATAGATATTGTTCTTGAGGATCTTGAACCAATAATAAAAGAGACGCAAGACGGGGTCGATAGAGTAGCGAAGATTGTAAGGAGTTTGCGCAATTTTGCCAGAACTGGTACTGACGATGAAATGGTTATGAATGATTTAAATCAAATAGTTGAAGAAGCCCTGCTGATTACCCGGAACGAAGTAAAATATATTGCCAATATCGCTAAAAAGCTAGGGGAGATACCGACTGTAATATGCGATAAGGGGCAGATAGGACAGGTGCTGATTAACGTAGTTATTAACGCATCACAGGCGATAAAAGCCCAAAACCGAGAAGGCTTGGGCAATATAATAGTCGAAACATATCAGGACAACGATTATGTGGTGTGCAAAATAAGTGATGACGGTCCGGGAATAAAAGCAGAGTACTTAGGTCGGATATTCGACCCATTTTTTACAACAAAAGAAGTAGGAAGCGGAACAGGTCTAGGGCTTAGTATCGCTTATGGCATTTTAAAGGACCATGGTGGTGAACTTTTAGTTGAAAGCGAGTCTGGAAAAGGGACTTCTTTTATTATTAAGTTGAGGCATATATTAGTATCGGAGGAGAGATTGGAGGTCATAAGATGAATTTGGCACGTTTTCCGCGGCGGCGTTATACAGAAGGCAGGACGCCTTTGGAGCGGTTAACCCGTTTCTCTCAAGCTATTGGTGGTCCTAATATTTATATTAAGCGGGATGATCTGCTTGGTTTAACCGGGGGTGGGAATAAAACACGCAAGCTCGAGTTTTTGGTTGCCGACGCTCTGGCACAGGGGGCCGACACCGTGATTACCTGCGGCGGTGTGCAGTCCAACCACTGTCGTTTGACCTTGGCAGCAGCGGTGAAAGAAGGTTTAAAGTGTCGGCTTGTCTTGGATGAAATGGTTCCCGGAAGCTATAACCCAGAGGCAAACGGTAATGTATTTCTTTATCATCTACTAGGTGTGGAAAAGGTTAAGGTCGTTCCCCGGGGGACTGACCTAATGAGCGAGTTGCAAAGTACTGCTGCTGAAGCTGTGGCTGAGGGGCGCAAACCTTACATTATCCCAATGGGTGGATCTAATTATCTTGGTGCGCTTGGTTATATCGCCTGCGCGGAAGAGATCATGAGTCAAACCTTTGAAGCTGGTCTTGATATTCACCACATTGTGCTTCCCGGTGGTAGTGCCGGTACCCATAGCGGCTTGCTGCTTGGGTTATATGCTAATAGTTGCCATATACCAGTGACTGGGATTAGTGTGCTTAATCCGAAAGTTGTGCTGGAAAACCGAATAAGCGAGTTGATGCAGCAAACGGCAGCATACATGAAAATCAACGTAAAAGTCCCAAGTGATGCAATTGTTTGTGTTGACGAATATCTCGGGCCAGGGTATACACTGCCTACCGCAGAAATGATCGAGGCAGTAAAGCTGCTGGCTAGTACAGAGGGTATTTTGTTGGACCCAACGTATACCGGAAAAGCTATGGCTGGATTGATTGGTCTTGCTGAACAGGGGTTCTTTAAAAAGAATGATAATGTTCTTTTCTTACATACAGGGGGTACGCCTGGTTTATATGCAAACACACCATTGTTTATGTCCTGATCACTGCGTTTTTTTATGGTTTCCCGGTCACCAAGAATTCAACAATTCCTTGGTTGCCGTCGACTCGAATCAAATCTCCGTCTTTGATTAACTGTGTTGCATTATCAACTCCAACCACAGCCGGAATACCGTATTCACGGGCTACGACTGCACCGTGAGTCATTAACCCGCCTACCTCGGTAATTACCGCTTTGGCCGATTGAAATAATGGCGTCCAACCCGGATCGGTATGCGGAGCGACGAGAATCTCTCCTTCACTAAGGAAGGCATTCTCCGGTCTAAGGATGATGCGGGCCTTACCTTCAACGATTCCCGCTGAAACGGGAACTCCAACAAGCGCTCCTTCAGGAGAACGGCCTCTATTTTGAGGAACGATAACAATTTCGCCTTCGCTGGTCATTACTCTTGGAGGCTTTAGATTCTGTTGCCATTTATACCTGTCTTTTCGATCAGTAACCAATTTTGATACATCGTAGTTAAAATCACCTTGGAGTAAATGGATTAGTTCGTCCAAGGTCAGGAAATACACATCTTCTGCTTGCTGCAGTACACCCGTCGCCACAAGTTTTTCGGCTTCGGACATAATTGCTTGTTTGTATACGTCGATGATGACAATTAATAAATATTTGTGGTGCTCCCGCAGACCGCCCGAATAGCGGAATACTTTAATTAACCGCTGGGCGAGTTTGGATTTGAAATAGCTTTCTTCCAGATGATCCATAATGCACTGGGCGGCTTCTTCGGCTTCTTTTGCTCCTTCACTGAATTTTAGCCGATGTTCTCCTCGTTTTACACTCCGCATGTGACTAAATATGGCAGGGATTAATTGTGTCGGTGTCTCACGCCAACGCGGATTTGTCAGGTCGATTTCACCAGGACATCTCATACCGTATTTATCAATAAAACTTTCAAAGGCGCCTTTAAATTTGTTCCCGCCAGCCACTTGTACAAGTCCTGTATAGAAGGTATGATCTTTGGCGGTTTTAAGGTATTCTTGAACTTCGGGAAGCTCCCGCAGTATGTCTGCTAAGTCGCCAATTTGTAAGCCCATCTCACTGGTAACATTGCCGGGCAGCGATTTGTTTAACTTGGAAAGCTCAGTATCGTTGCCCAGCCAGCGAACGAGCATTCTTTGCAACAACCTGGAAGCGATTATACTGGGGGCAACGTAGGTTACGATATTTTGCATAACATCCAGCATCAAAGTATCCAACTGATGTTGGATTTCCTGTAGTAGTTTGGCACCTTGCAACCCGCATAAAGATTGCCTGGCTTTTAACAATCTTTCTTGCATATATGTTTCGACTTTGGCTTTAGCTAATTTCGGATCGCGGAGGTGGAAATTTTTCCATACTTCTTTTATAATAGGTGCTACTACTTTTCGCACAGAAGCAATAGCATCTGATTTCGGCTGTATTGCAAGAAACTCAGGACGTTTGACAACTTCGTCAAGGGCACGACTCATGGCTTCATCAGCGTTGGTTAATATTTTTGGCAAAATGATTCGGACAATTTTGGAATGCAGTAAATCCGAGAGATCGATGAAGAGCCTGCCGCCCGCTTCAACAAATACGCTAGCGGGAAATATCGTTCTTAATACGGAGATGCCTAATGGTTTCATGGCGTCGGTTGCCATCTGTACATGGCCAAAAGATAACAGCACACGTAATGGCTGGTAGGGAATGTCTGGTAAGGGATATAAGGAAGTAATGGGGCGGCTCTGGACAATAAAAAATTCTCCCTTTTCCACACAAAACTCAATATCTTGCGGAGCGCCAAAGTGTGCTTCAATTTTTTTCCCTAATGCAACTAAGCTTAAAATTTGTTTATCTGCCAGAGCGTGCTCTTGCTGTTTTTCTGCTGGTAACTCTTCGGTAACGGTACCGCCATTGGACAAAGCATAAATGGCGAGTTTCTTTTGAGCTATATTTTTTTGGATAATGGTATTGTCTTTTACTTTATATAAATCAGCAGATACCAGGC
Source organism: Sporomusa malonica (assembly GCF_900176355.1). Classification (GTDB taxonomy): domain Bacteria; phylum Bacillota; class Negativicutes; order Sporomusales; family Sporomusaceae; genus Sporomusa; species Sporomusa malonica. The sequence continues at coordinate 24,231 of NZ_FWXI01000019.1, forward strand.
CGGATACAATGGCTTCTCCTAAGCCGAAACTGGCATCAATGGAAATGACAGTGCGATTGCCGCTTACAGGGTCAGCAGTAAACATAATACCGGCAATTTCCGGAATGACCATGCGTTGTATAACTACTGACAGATAGACTTCATGATGATTAAATCCATTCTTTGCCCGGTAGGCAATGGCGCGGTCAGTGAATAGAGAAGCCCAGCATTTTCGGACATGCCGTAACAATTCATGCTGGCCTCTGATGTTCAAATATGTATCTTGCTGACCGGCAAAGGAAGCGGTAGGCAAGTCCTCGGCAGTTGCACTTGAACGAATTGCATAAGAATAATCCTCACCAACCGAAGCCCAGGCATGAACTATTTCGTCTTTGATCTGGAGCGGTATTTTTAGTTGGGTTAAGTGTGTACGAATATGCTCTCCCAATTCCCGCAGGCGATTTAAGTCGGTGGGATCTATTACGTTAAGTGCATCTAACAGCGAGTTCATTTCCGGACTGGTCGCGATAAAGTTCTGATAAGCGTAAGTGGTAACACAAAATCCACCCGGCACAGGAAAGCCGGCTTTACTCAACTCACCCAGATTTGCACCTTTACCTCCGACAACAGGTAGACTGGAACGATCCAAATGTTCAAAAAAGAGTACAAAGGATTTTATGGTCAGCACTCCTTTTGCGTAGTTTTAGCCTAGTTTAGTCATTGGGTAAAATTATTGTTTACCTGACAATCACTTTTATACTATTAGGGGGATCGGTTTATGAGCTATACAATTAAGCAGGTAGCAGACAAGCTTGGAGTGACAACCTACCTCTTAGATACTAACAATATATAGTAATGGTAAGCACCACGGAGAATTGCCGATAGGCTATTGACTTATAGTTTGCTCTAAGGTGTAGAATAAATTACCGGGTTAGAATACAATTAATGTAAAAAAGGTTAGAGGAGGATATTATGGAGAAATCAAAGGTTTATTTTACTAATTTGCGGGCCACTCCCAAGATGAATTTGCTGCAGAAACTGGAGCGATTGGTTAAAGAAGCTGGAATTGAACAAATTGATTTTAAAAGTAAATTTACCGCAATTAAAATACATTTTGGTGAGCCTGGTAATCTGGCCTTTCTCAGACCGAATTACTCCAAAGTGATTGCCGATATAATAAAAGGCATGGGCGGAAAGGTGTTTCTTACAGATTGCAATACGTTATATGTAGGCAGACGTAAAGATGCTATTGAACATATGGATGCAGCTTATGAAAATGGCTATAATCCATTCACTACAGGCTGCCAGATCATTATTGGTGATGGGCTAAAAGGAACTGACGAGGCATATATTCCTGTGCCATGTGGTGAATATGTGAAAGAGGCTAAAATTGGACGTGCCGTAATGGATGCAGATATCGTTATCAGTCTAAACCATTTCAAAGGGCACGAGCTTACCGGTTTTGGCGGTGCATTAAAAAATATTGGTATGGGCTGTGGCTCAAGAGCTGGAAAAATGGAGATGCACAGTGACGGCAAACCTAGTGTTAGAAGTAAAGCCTGTGTTGGCTGTGGCGTATGTACCAAAATTTGTGCTCATGGTGCAATCAGTGTTACAGGTGAAAAGGCAATGATCGACCCTGCTAAATGTGTTGGCTGCGGAAGATGTATAGGTACTTGTCATTTTAATGCTATTGTTGCAGCCTGGGATGAGTCTAACGATATTCTCAATAAAAAAATCGCCGAATATTCTTGGGCTGTACTCAATAACCGGCCGCATTTTCATATAAGCTTAGTTGTTGATGTAGCACCATTCTGTGATTGTCATGCAGAAAATGATGTGCCAATTATCCCTGATATCGGTATGTTTGCATCTTTTGACCCGGTAGCTCTTGATATGGCTTGTGCTGATATGGCGAATCAAGCTCCAATCATTTCCGGCAGCTATTTGGAGGAGCAGGTGAAAAAACATGGCAGCAACTGTGATGACCATGATCATTTCCGTGCTACCCATCCGGAAACCAATTGGCTGGTCTGTCTTGATCATGCTGAAAAAATTGGTATCGGCACGAAAGAGTATGAGCTTATTGAAATCTAATCTGGCTTAAAAGGAAACCGTAGACATTTTTTGTCTGCGGTTTTGTCATTTTCGCAGAAGTAGACATTTTTTTATTAAAAAATTTAAAGTGTAAGTGTTGCTTATGCTTTTTTTGCTCATAATAAGGAGAGAATTCACCTGGTGCAGCAATAATTTAGCAGGGCATAGTTCAAAGCCCTAAATTAACTCTTCCGCATGTTGCCCATCATTGGAATTTCAAAATATTGGGAGATTGTCATTATGCCCTTTACGGAAAATGTTATTAGCATATCCGCATTCGTTATTGCTTTGCTTCTATTGATTTTTGTGGTTGACTGGAGATATTTCCGGGACTGGGTTGTCGTTTATCTATTTAAATGTAATCTTGACTTCATTTGGGGGAGTCCGGTAGTAAATTTGAAGTTGATCGAGTATCCCTATCACTGGTTGCCTTATTACTACGATACCAGCATCTTATTTGAGTTATGGGTATTCCCGATCTTGTGTGTACTCTATAATCAAGTGACCAAGAATCGAGGCATTGGGCCTATTATTTACTATGCTCTACTATTTAGTGCGGGGATAACGGCGATCGAATATCCATTAGAGCGCTATACGGGTCTTATCCACTATATTGACTGGAGCTGGTTTACTACTTTTTACACACTGACTATTACATTTTTACTGTCGAGAACTTTTATTGCCCTTTTTCGGCGCGGGTGTGATTATTTTGAGCGATGAATAACGCATCGCCAAATTTTCCTTAAATTATAATCCGTAGATGCTTGCGTCTACGGATTATTTGTGTCCTGTTAGAAAGTATAACTCTCCTCCTGGATAAGGGCAGCATCGGCTTCCGCTGTCGCCAGAGGCTCGGCGCAAGCTGTGCTTTCTTTATATTTAGAAGGAGAATGGAATATCGGTTGCATCGATATCAGAGGCTATACGACATTTATCATTTTTTTATATAAATGAAAAATGTTATTATATTTGCCATAAATTTATTAATAATACAAAATTTGTTCATTTATATAAATCTATCATTGACCAGGATAATATTACCATGTTAATATTAGGTAAACAAGGTAAATGATGGATAAAAATGGGCTTGGTAGTTAAAGAAGAGAGCTTCTTTTACTAATATTATATTAAACCGGAGGGGATTTGATGTTTAAAAAGGGTTTCTTACTACTGCTCACAATGATGTTACTCGTTGTATTTACGGGATGTGGTAAGTCAACGCCGGCCCAATCGGAAGCTCCCAAAAAGGTTAAAATTGGTATAATGACTACTACCGTCGCTCAAAATGAGGAAGAGTACCGTGCGGCAGAAAAAATGGTTAAGAAGTATGGTAAGGATGTAATCTTGTTTAAGACGACTCCTGACAACTTTATGAAAGAGCAAGAGACAACCATTTCAAATATGTTGGCTTTTGCTGCTGACCCTGATTGTAAAGCCATCATTATGTGTCCAGCCGTCCCGGGTTGTGCGGCTGCCTTTGAAAAAGTGAAAGAAGTCAGACCGGACATGCTTTTGATTGCCGGCGCTCCCAACGAAGACCCGGATATGGTTGCTAAAAAAGCAGATATCATTCTCAATGTTGATGAGCTGGCGATGGGAAGAACCATACCGGCTCAAGCTAAAAAATTAGGTGCAACGACATTAGTGCACTATTCTTTCCCTCGCCATATGTCTTATCCGTTACTTGCACAAAGACGAGATATTATGAAAGTCGAATCTGAAAAATTAGGGTTAAAGTTTATTGACGCAACGGCTCCCGACCCGTTAGGTGATGCCGGTGTGCCAGGAGCGCAACAATTTATCTTGGAAGATGTTCCGAGAAAAGTTAACGAATTTGGCAAAAACACCAACTTCTTCAATACCAACTGCGCTATGCAGGAGCCACTGATTAAGGCTACGCTGGATGCAGGTGGTATTGATGCGCAGCAATGCTGCCCCAGCCCGTTTCACGGCTATCCTGGAGCTCTCGGCATTCAGATTCCAGCTGAAAAAGCCGGTGATGTTTCCTATGTTATAGGACAAATCAAAGCAAAGATTGCCGAGAAAAATGGAACAGGCAGATTCTCCACTTGGCCGGTGCCTGTTAATATGTCATTCATTGAAGCCGGAGTGGAATACTCCAAAGACTGGGCTGAAGGTAAATTTAAAGAGAAAAACAACAAAGAAATTCTCATGAAGAAATTATCCGAAGCGACAGGTACCAAGATCGAAGCGCAAATCCTTAAGACTACTGACAAAACAGGCAAAGAGATTACTCTTGACAACTTCTACCTCATTCTTATTGATTACGTAACGTTATAAAGTAAGACTAAGCTTCAGGTGGGGTTTTAATCTCATCTGAAGCTTAGTAAAAAACCAAATGTTTTATGTATAGTAAGGTTGCTGCTTAGTAAGCAACCTTACTATACATGAGACAGAGCTGAATGTATATCCGCAGGGGGATGACAAATGGCTGCAGAGTATTTACTTGAGATGAATAATATTGTCAAAGACTACTTTGGCAATAAGGTGTTAAAAGGGGTAACAATTAAAGTAAGACCAGGAGAAATTCATGCGTTGGTAGGTGAAAATGGGGCGGGAAAATCCACGCTGATGAATATCCTGTTTGGTATGCCTGTTATCTATAGCACGGGCGGGATTAAGGGTGAGGTTGTTTTGGACGGAGAGCCTGTGGCAATAGAATCTCCCAAAACAGCTATGAATTTAGGAATTGGCATGGTGCATCAAGAATTTATGCTGCTGCCTGGATTTACGATTACTGAGAATATCAAACTCAACCGGGAGACTACCAAGCATAATCCGGTTAGTAAGGTCTTGGGAGACAGTCTCAAATCCCTTGACATGCCATCAATGCGAAAAGATGCGCAAAAGGCGCTTAAGACGTTAGGGATGAACGTGGATGACTGGCTGCCGGTTGCAGGACTGCCAGTTGGGTACATGCAATTTATTGAAATCGCCAGGGAAATAGACAAAGAGAATATCAAATTGCTGGTGTTTGACGAACCGACGGCTGTGCTTGCCGAAAGTGAAGCCGACAAGTTGCTGGATGCAATGAAAATACTTGCCGCCCAAGGCATCGCCATCTTATTTATTACGCATCGCTTGGATGAAGTCTTAGCGGTTGCCGATTCCATTACCGTCTTGCGTGATGGGGCAAATGTTGGCTTTATTACGCATGAGGAGGCAAACCTCGAAAATATAGCGGAAATGATGATTGGTAAAAACGTGGAGAGGATAGTGCAAACGGCCAAGGGGGTACAAAACCAGGAAATAGCACTTTCCATTAGAAATATGAGTGTGACTATGCCGGGGGAAATGGTAAAAAATATAAATTTGGATGTGAAAAGGGGCGAAATTCTGGGCTTGGCCGGATTGGCCGGCCAAGGCAAGATTGGAGTAGCCAACGGTGTGATGGGTCTGTATCCTGCCACCGGGGAGATTTACAAGGGCAAAAGTCTGCTGGCACTTAATAACCCCAAAAAAGCCATTCAAAGTAAACTTGCCTTTGTTTCTGAAGACAGAAGAGGCGTAGGCTTACTTTTGGATACTTCGATTGAAATGAATATTATGATGACAAATATGCAGATTCGCGGAGGATTTCTTAAACCGTTTCTGGGGATTAAAGCCATTCAGATGGCTGATGATAAAAAAATTCGCGAACATGCGCTCAGAATGATCAAAGATCTGGACATCCGCTGCACCGGGCCGACTCAAATTACCAGAAGGCTTAGTGGCGGAAATCAACAGAAAGTATGTGTGGCAAGAGCTTTGACATTAGAACCGGAAATCTTATTTGTTTCTGAGCCAACAAGGGGTATTGACATTGGGGCAAAAAAATTATTGCTGGATTTACTGGTCAAGTTGAACCGGGAATTGGGTATGACTATTGTCGTTACTTCCAGCGAACTCAGTGAGCTCAGATCAATCTGCGACCGGATTGCAGTTGTCTATGGTGGGACAATTGAAGCCATATTGAGCCCGACTGCGCCTGACGTAAACTACGGTTTAGCTATGGCTGGTAAATACAGTGACCGAGAGGCGGCTGTATAATCATGGAACTGTGGCAAAAGGTGACCAATAAATACGGCTATCCCAAGGTTTGTATTACTTTATTCTTGGTAGTTCTGATTACCCTGGCTTTTCTTCAAAAGCAGAACGTGGCAGCCATGTTTGGCGATTCGCTGGTGAGGACAGCTATGAATGGTATCCTGGTATTGGCAATGGTACCGAGTATTATGTCGGGAACTGGGCTAAATTTCGGTCTGTCTTTAGGTATTATTACCGGACTGCTGGCTGGCTGTATCAGCATTGAGATGGATATGCGCGGGATGTCGGCGTTTATGTGGGCTGTCATCATATCGATTCCGCTTTCGGCAGCTATGGGCTATGGCTATGGCTGGATACTGAATAAGGTAAAAGGCGATGAGATGACAGTAGGTACCTATATGGGCTTTGCTATGGTATCGCTCATGTCTATTGGCTGGCTGCTGATACCGTTTAAAAGTCCGGAGATGGTCTGGGCGATTGGCGGCAACGGCCTGCGGACTACCATTGCCCTCAGTGGCAGATTTGCTAAAGTATTGGACGACTTTATGGCTATTCCATTTTTTGGCTCGAAGATTCCGACAGGTGCGATACTGTTTTTTGCTATTTTCTGTTTGCTCATGTGGTTGTTTATGAGATCTAAAACCGGTATTGCCATGATGGCGGCAGGAGATAATCCCAGCTTTGCTGTGGCTTCAGGGATTGATGTTGACCGGCAGAGGATGATCGGAACAGTAATCTCAACAATACTCGGTGGTATTGGCATGCTTGTGTATGCCCAAAGTTTTGGTTTTCTGCAGCTTTACCAAGCGCCGCTCATGATGCCGTTTGCGGCAACTGCAGCCATCTTAATTGGTGGAGCGTCAGATAAAAAAGCAACAATTGCTCATGTTGTCGCTGGTACGATATTGTTTCAGACGCTATTGACCATATCCATGCCGGTTATAAACTCAGCGGTAAATGTCGGAAATCTATCCGAGGTAACCCGCATTATTGTCAGCAATGGGGTTATCCTCTACGCTTTGACAAAAGTGGGAGGGTATCACTAGTTATGAATACAGGCTTAGTAACTAATGACAAACAAGTATTTTCAATTGAGTGGCTGAAAAATTTTCTTAGAGCCAACACAGTGCCGTTGATTTTCCTGGCGCTCTGTATTGTTACAACGATTGCGTCGCAATTACCGTTGAAATTTGTATTAAACGAACTGGTAGTTCGTTTGTCCAGAAACCTGTTTTTGGTTATTTCGCTGATTATTCCAGTGCTGGCGGGTATGGGGCTTAATTTCGCGCTGGTTATCGGTGCGATGGCTGGGCAAATCGGGCTAATTGCGGTAAAGATCTGGGATGTCGGTGGATTAGCGGGTTTTGCCACATCTGTTTTGGTATCTACTCCGTTTGCCATTCTATTTGGCTATCTGACTGGTATTACTTTAAACAAGACCAAAGGCCGCGAGATGATTACCAGTATGATACTGGGTTTTTTCTCCAACGGACTTTGGCAATTGGTGTTCCTCCTGTTTATCGGTACCCTTATCCCTGTCTATAACCCGGAGATCGTTCTGAAAGGCGGTGTAGGGTTAAAGAACGCGATTGACCTCAAGTTCATCCAGTACTCGTTGGACAAACTGATCTATTTTAAAATAGGCGGTATTACCATTCCGGTAATGACTTTTATAGCGGTCATCGCCCTTGGGTGGTTTACTCGGTTTATTATTACCACGAAAATTGGTCAAGATTTTAGAGCATTGGGTCAAGACTTGCATATTGCTCAAGTGGCTGGGATTCCAACAGATAAAATACGCCTGATTGCTATCACAATATCGACGGTCTTAGCAGCATGGGGTCAGATCATATTTCTACAGAACATCGGCACATTAAACACCTATAACAGTCATGAGCAAGTGGGCATGTTCGCGATTGCTGCGCTTTTAATTGGCGGGGCCACTGTTGCTAAAGCAACAATTACTGACGCTGTCATCGGAACCTTGCTCTTTCATACGCTATTTATTGTGTCTCCCCAGGCTGGTAACAATTTGTTTGGCGATGCGCAGATCGGTGAATTTTTCCGGGTATTTATTGCGTATGGCATTATCGGTGTATCCTTGCTGCTGCATGCTTGGCATAAATATATGGAAAATAAAAGAAAGACCATGCTGGAATAGCTGAATAGGGAGGACGGTAGATGATGAAACAGGAACGAGTTAATAAAATTCTGGAAATAATGGCGGCTGAAGGCATTCCTCAATTGCTGATTTCTGATCCGGCCGCTATCTTTTATCTGACAGGTAAATGGATCCAGTCGGGAGAGCGAATGCTGGTATTATATCTTTCCAGTAAGGGGAATCACAAACTATTTATAAACGAGCTCTTTCCGGTATATGATGAACTGGGGGTTGATAAAGTCTGGTTCAATGACACTCAGGATGCAGTGGCCATACTATCCCAGTATATTGATAAGGGGAATCCTATTGGTGTTGATAAGAACTGGCCGGCTCACTTTTTGTTAAGGCTTATGGAACAGGCAGGCGATAGCCGGTTTGTAAACGGATCAGTCCTTTTGGATCAGATTAGGATGTGTAAAGATCAACAGGAGCGTGCCTTGATGCGGGAGGCCTCGCAGATCAATGATCTGGCCATGGGGCAGTTGATTCAGCTTATTCCGGGTGGATATTCAGAGCAAAAACTCGCTCAGCGTCTGGTCGCCATTTATGACGAGTTAGGAGTCAGTTGCTCGTTTGCGCCGATTATCGCCTATGGTGCCAATGCGACAGATCCCCACCATGAACCGAATGCTTCCACACTGCAGGCAGGAGAAAGTGTCATAATTGATATCGGCTGCAAAAAGAATGACTATTGTGCGGATATGACCCGGACGGTATTTTACAAATATGTACCTGATGCTGCGAGAAAAATATATGACGTAGTTTTTGAGGCCAATAAACGAGCCATTGATAAGATAAGGCCTGGCGTTAGGTTTTGTGATATTGATGCTGCCGCCAGAGAGCATATTGAAGCCGCTGGCTACGGCAAGTATTTTACCCATCGTACGGGGCACTCCATTGGCCTTGAGGTACATGAATTCGGCGATGTTTCCGCAGTGAATACCGCTCAAGTTCAACCAGGAATGACATTCTCAATTGAGCCAGGGATCTATCTGCCAGGCGAAGTCGGGGTGCGAATTGAAGACTTGGTGCTGGTGACAGAAGAAGGCTGCGAAGTGTTAAATAATTTTGAGAAGAAGATTATGATTGTAGGCTAGACGTAATTTTGCGATATGTGTTTATTAGGCCTATCAGACGAAGTGCTGATGGGCTTTTTTGATCCTGTTAGAAAGTATAACTTTCCGTCTGGATAAGGGCAACATCGACTTCCGCCGTCGCTAAAGGCTCGGCGCAAGCCATGTTTTCTTTATAACCACAACAGGTGTTCGCGTTCATTGTGGTAAAAAATATTCACTGATATGAATTTGGAGCTGGAATTTAATAGTGTTATATATTATTATTAAATTAACAATTAATTATAAGCCAAAATAACGGTTGAGACATGAGGGGTTTTTTTATGAGCAAAGATATTGGCGGTAAGGTTAAAGAACTTAGAACCAGGAAAAAGATGACACTAAAGGAGTTAGGCGAAAAGACCAGTCTGTCAACTGGTTTTCTATCGCAGCTGGAAAGAGGATTAACCTCGATTGCGACTGATTCGCTGGAGAAAATTGCTGAGGCGGTAGATGTTGATTTATCCTATTTTTTTGTCGGCTGCACTAAAAACCGTAATTCGATTATTCGTAGTTATGAAAAAGAAGTGTTTCAAATTATAAATGGACACTTTGTCCATTATCACTTGACGAATAATTCAGCAGAAAAGGCAATATTGCCAAGGTTGATTGAACTTTTACCAATCAACTGTAGTGAAGATATCTCCCCGTATGCCCACGAGGGAGAAGAGTTTGTGTATGTGTTAGAAGGTACATTGACTCTTTTTTTAAACAATGAGCAGTTTGAGCTTTTTCCCGGTGATTCGGCCCACTATAACTCTTCCATAGTTCATAATTGGGCCAATTATACCAATAAAATGGTTAGGCTGCTTGTCACAAGCGTCCCCAATCCCTTTAAAGAATAGAGTGTGATTGCTAGTGAAAACGGCTTTAATCTTCAATATACAAAAATTCTGTGTACATGATGGCCCGGGGATAAGGACTACGGTATTTTTCAAAGGATGCCCGCTAAAGTGCCAGTGGTGCCACAACCCCGAGAGTCAGAACTTTTCCAAGCAGGTGTTGTGGACACGGGAAAGATGCACCTTTTGCCAGCGATGCGAACAGGCCTGTCCACAAGGGGCTATTTCTGTTACACAAAGCTCGGTGCTTCATCATGCCAGCCGCTGCCTGGCCTGTGAGCAATGCATTGATGATTGTGTAAATAACGCTAGAGAAATAGCTGGAGTCGAGTATACAGTAAGCCAACTATTGTCTGAGATTGAAAAAGATCGGCCATTTTACGATCAATCCCAAGGCGGAGTCACCTTGTCGGGCGGTGAGGTCATGAGTCAGATTGAGTTTGCGGCAGAATTGGCTCAAGCCTGCAAGAACCGGGGGATAACGGTTGCCATTGATACCTGCGGGTATGCGCCCTTTAGCAGTTTTGAAAAAATCATGGATAGTGTGGATCTTTTTTTGTATGATATCAAGCTCATAGATTCCTCTTTGCACCAGCGGTATACAGGGGCGGATAACAAGCTTATTCTGGGGAATCTAAAAAAACTTGCCCAACATAAGGCGCGCATTAACCTGCGGCTGCCTCTGATCGAAGGGTTTAACGCTGATGACCGTAATATTAGGGACATTATTGATTTCGTTCAGGATTTCCAGTTGGTAGCGGTAAACCTTTTGCCATATCATGAGTTTGGTAAAACAAAATATAATAAAATGGACGAGAACTACCAGGGAGAGAAGCTGTTTCCTCCGTCTGAAACAAGGTTAAATGAAATTAAAACTATGTTTGAACAGGCGGAATTTAATGTGAGAATAGGGGGTTAATGTATGGAAGCCAAAGGAATGAATGAGAGAATACAAAAACTAAGAACGCAGAGTTTAACTGCCGAGCCTCATCTGTCGATCGAACGGGCCGTGTTAGTTACTGAGGCTTATCAAAAATACGCCGGCACTGTTGAAACCCCAATCTTGCGGGCACTGACTTTTAAATACATTATGGAAAACAAAACGTTATGTATCAATGAAGGCGAATTGATCATTGGCGAAAAGGGCGAAGGACCGCAATTCGCACCAAGTTTCCCAGAACTGTGCTGCCACACGATGGAGGACCTTGACGTGATGAACCGTCGGGAAAAAATCTATTTCCGGGTAAGCGATGAGGATAAAAAAGTTCAGGCGGAAAAGATCATACCTTACTGGCAAACCCGTTCTCTGCGCAAGCTCATTTTTGAGCGAATGAGCCCTGAATGGCTGGAATGCTATGAGAGTGGCATATTTACCGAGTTTATGGAGCAGAGAGGTCCTGGACACACAGTTGCCGACGGGAAATTCTATAAAAAGGGCTTTCTAGATTTCATCGTTGAAATTGAGCAAGCCATTGATTCGTTAGATTGCTACAATGACCAGCGTGCTTATGAGAAGAAGGTCCAGCTGGAAGCAATGAAAATTTGCTGTGATGCCATTATTGCCTATGGCAGGCGCTATGCTGAATATGCCAGGAGTTTAGCGGACAAAGAGACAAATGCGGCTAGAAAAAAAGAACTTTTGGAGATTGCCAATAACTGTGAGGTTGTGCCTGCTCACAAGCCCGAAACTTTTGCTCAAGCTATTCAGATGTATTGGTTTATTCATATTGGGGTGACTACTGAGCTCAATCCGTGGGATGCCTTAAGCCCGGGGCGGCTTGACCAACATCTTTGGCCTTTTTATCAGCAAGGCCTAGAGCAAGGGATACTCACCCGGGATACGGCTAAGGAGCTCTTGCAGTGCTTATGGGTTAAATTCAACAATCAGCCTGCGCCGCCGAAGGTTGGCATCACGCTGAAGGAAAGCAGCACGTACACCGATTTTGCCAATCTTAATACAGGCGGGGTCACGTCAGAGGGTGCAGATGGGGTTAATGATGTCTCCTATCTTATTCTGGAGACCATGGATGAAATGAAATTACTTCAGCCAAGTTCTAACGTCCAAGTGAGCAAAAAGACCCCCCAATACTTTCTGCGAAAAGCCTGTGAGGTGTCTCGCAAAGGGTGGGGGCAGCCGGCGTTCTACAATACCGATGCCATCATTCAGGAATTGCTCAGAGCAGGTAAAGAAATCACTGATGCCCGTGAAGGCGGGGCCAGCGGCTGTGTGGAGACAGGGGCTTTTGGTAAAGAGGCGTATATTTTGACCGGCTACTTCAATTTGCCTAAGATATTGGAAATTACCTTAAATAACGGTTTTGATAAAAATACCGGCAGACAACTGGGCTTAAAGACAGGCCATGCGGCTGATTATAATACCTATGAAGAACTCTTTGCTGCGTATAAGAAGCAACTCCATCACTTCACCAACATCAAAATACAGGGTAACAACGTCATTGAGCGGATTTATGCTACCCAGATGCCGGTACCGTTCTTGTCTATTATCATCAGCGATTGTATAAAAAAAGGAATGGACTATAACAACGGCGGTGCCAGATACAACACCAACTATATCCAGGGGGTTGGGATAGGTACGTTGACTGATTGCCTTGCGGCAATTAAATACAATGTGTATGACAAGCAGCGGTTTACCATGGCAGAATTGATGAAAGCCATTGACGAGAATTTTTCCGGACATGAACATATATATAATCTTGTACACAACAAGACGCCTAAATACGGTAATGACGATGAGTACGCTGACCAGGTTATGATGGAAGCTTTTGACGCCTTTTACAACGAAGTTACCGGCAGACAGAATATGAAAGGCGGGGTATACCGCATCGATATGCTCCCCACCACTTGCCACGTATATTTTGGTTCGGTAATGGGCGCTGGCTCTAATGGCAGACTAGCCGGCAAACCGTTGTCTGAAGGTATTTCGCCAGAGAAAGGTGCTGACCGGAAAGGGCCTACTGCAGTGATCAAATCGGCAGCGAAAATGGACCACCTGCGGACGGGGGGCACTTTGTTAAATCAAAAATTTACCCCATCAGTGGTGGCCGGTGAACAGGGATTAGAAAATATGGCCGCCTTAATACGAACCTATTTCAATCTGGATGGTCACCACATTCAATTTAACGTAATCGATCGTAAGACACTGATAGATGCCCAAAATAATCCTGAAGAATATAAAGATCTAATTGTACGGGTTGCGGGCTACAGTGACCATTTTCATAACCTGTCGAAAGAACTCCAAGATGAGATTATCGACCGGACGGAGCAAACTATATTCTAACTCTAAATAATAAAGCCGTTGTGAGTTTTTCTCGCAACGGTCTTTTGTAGTAAAAAAGTATACTAAATACATTCAATTTCAAGAAGGATAAGTGCAATCAATAAGGAATAGTTATAAATAGGAAAATATTACAAGGGGGAATTCCAATGGCAGATATCTTTTACAAATGTGAGAAATGTGGTTGGATTCTTGAGGCCCGGGAAGGAAAAAAAACAGAGACATGTGAAAAATGTGGCGGTAAAATTGTTGCAGTAGCTCAACAACCAGGACAATTTGGGTGTGTTAATAAATAAGAGTAGTATCCTCCGTAGAATGGCCCTTTGCTGATTGCAGAGGGTCATTTTACATATAATACTGTCATACTGGTTAGCTTCACTACCAAGGGGGGAAGTATGGTTACCGAAAAGTGCGTACTTGTATAGATCTGTTTTGTAAGATATATTATGTGCTAAGGAAAACATCCTGCACTAATGATGTGCAGAGAGAATTCAAGGAGGATAAGTATGAAAGTTATTGCTTTTAACGGTAGTCCACGCAAAGAGGGTAATACCTATTCGGCGCTAAGCGCAGTCGGTGAAGAACTAAAGCAGCAAGGAATTGAATTTGAAATTGTTCATATTGGCAACAAAGCCGTTCGCGGTTGCATTGCCTGTATGGGGTGCGTAAAAAATCAGAATGAACGCTGCGTAATCGATACTGACGAAGTGAATGATTGGATTCAAAAGATGAAAGAAGCCGACGGAATAGTACTGGGATCACCTGTGTATTATGCTGGCATTGCAGGAACAATGAAATCGTTCTTAGACAGAGCATTTTTTGTTACCTCTGTCAATAATTCCATGTTACGGAATAAGGTTGGTGCGACAGCAGTGGCCGTAAGACGCTCAGGCGGTGTGTCGACCTTCGATTCACTAAACCATTATATCATGTATTCTGAGATGCTTATGCCGACGTCGAATTACTGGAATGTAACTCATGGTCTCATGCCTGGAGAAGCGTTAAAAGATGAAGAAGGAAGCCAAATCATGCGTGTCTTAGGAAAGAATATGGCTTGGTTATTAAAGGTGTTGGCTGCAGGTAAATCTCAAGTAGAACCTGTTTTGCCTGAGAAGAAGAAAATGACAAACTTCATTAGATGAAGTCCCACTATGGATGATAGCGGCCATATAAAGTGACAAAGCGAATGTCGTCAGGTTTAGATCAAAGTGTCTCGGCAAAAATAGGCGAGGCACTTTGTTTTCCTGTAAGAAAGTATAACTTTCCGTCTGGATAAGGGCAGCATCGGCTTCCGCTTTCGCCAAGGCTCGGCGCAAGCCGTGTTTTCTTTATATTTTAATAACTATTGTTCTGACGCCTGGCAGCTATGTTTGCTGGTACTTGGTTCAAGCTGACTTATGTAGTTAAGTCCCCATTGACAGAGGGTGGCTAAGATCGGCAACAAACTTTTGCCTGCCTCGGTGAGAGAATACTCTACTTTGGGTGGTATCTGCGTATAGATGAAGCGTTTGACCAGGCCGCTTTCTTCCAATTCTCTGAGCTGTTGGGTCAGCATTTTTTGGGTGACCTTAGGCAATGCTTTCCTTAGTTCACTAAACCGCAGGGTATTTTCCCCTAAGTACCACAGAATAAGCGCTTTCCATTTCCCGCCGATGAGGTCTAAGGTTAACTCCATCGAACACTGGTACTCGGTATTCTTAAATTTGATCATGAAACCACTCCTCGTTTTGTGAATGAAACTTTTTCAGTCTATGGTATATAAAAGGGTACTATGATACAAATAAGTGCGTACTTGCTGATTGTTGCATTAGCAGATATTATTATAGCAGGAAACCATTTGTAAATACAGTAGAGATTTTTTTCTGTTGAAAGGAGGGTGAAATGATGATAACAAAAGAAATGGGTATTGGTGAGGTTGTTGAGCAATATCCAAAGACGATTGAGGTATTTCGTAACTATGGCATGGGTTGCTTTGGCTGTGCAGCAGCTCGCTTTGAAAATATTGATCAAGGTGCCCAAGCACATGGTATCAATATTGAGGCGTTGATTGCCGATCTAAACAAAGCGGTATAAATTTTCCGGAATATTTTTATGAAGAGGGCTGTAGTACCGGAAATCAGTGTGGTTGGAGGAATGTGTATGCAAAAGATCGTTGTTATCAATGGTAGCCCCCGTGAACAGGGGAGTACTGCTGCTTTGGTAGACGAGATTAGTAAGGGTGCTGGTAATCGCGGGGCTCAAGTCAAGGTATACAATTTAAATAGTATGAATATCAAAGGCTGTCAAAGCTGCTACGCCTGCAAAGCACAAGGTCGCTGTGTCCTGCAGGATGACATGCAAGAGTTATATGATGAGATCGCTAGTGCCAGCGGAGTTATCTTCGCAACCCCGGTGTACATGTGGCAGATGACGGCACAATTAAAACTGGCAGTCGATCGTTTGTATGCCTTTCTAAAACCCGACTATTCCAGCTATTTGACTCCAGGTAAGAAGGTGTTGCTCGCGGTTACGCAGGGGAGACCTGATACGTCTGCGTTTCACCACTATTTTGAGCACATGGGCAAGATGCTTTTGTTCCTCGGTTTCGGAGATTATAAAATACTTATCGCCGGGGGGACACGTAAGCCAGAAGATTTGCTCAGTCAAACTACAGTGGTAGAAGAAGCTAGACAGCTGGGCGGCTGGCTTGTCGAGTAACCCGGATCTATTAAAAGTATTGTTATGATGTGAGAACTATTACCGGATAGAAATGTTCCTATGTTTCACTTGTTTAATCTTGACAATGTAAGGAAATGGAGTATTCTATAAATAGACTTATTCTCAGGGCGGGGTGCGAGTCCCCACCGGCGGTATCCCAGGAATACTGGGGAGCCCGCGAGCGCTCCTAATATAGGAGGTCAGCAGATCTGGTGAGAGGCCAGAGCCGACGGTAATAGTCCGGATGAAAGAGGATAGGACAGTTACACCTATTATTTAAATACGATATTACTTATAGCTGTCTGTCCAAAAACGCCCTGATTCGGGTGAGTCGACTAAAAAATTGGAGGCGACTACTTTGAATCAGAACTTACTTACACAGTTTGGCAATTCCCAAGAGCGGGTTGAGCGGGCGCTTGACTCGCTGCGTAATGGTCGAGGAATCTTAGTTACTGATGATGAACTGCGGGAAAACGAAGGAGATATTTTCTTTGCAGCTCAATCATTGACGGAAAAACAGATGGCGATGCTAATACGCGAAGGCAGTGGCATTGTTTGCTTGTGCTTGCCAGAGGAGCGGGTAGAGGCATTAGCCTTAGCAATGATGGTTGAGGATAATACTAGCCATTTCCAGACTGCATTTACAGTTTCAATTGAGGCTGCAACCGGGGTTACTACCGGTGTTTCGGCGGCTGATCGGGTAGCAACCATAAAAGCGGCGATTGCGGATGATGCAGCTCCAGACCATCTCCGGCGTCCAGGGCACATATTTCCACTGAGGGCACGTGCTGACGGAGTCCTGGAACGCCCAGGACATACAGAAGCTAATGTTGATTTAATGCGGCTTGCTGGGCTAAAACCTTATGGTGTATTATGTGAGCTTACTAATACAGATGGTACAATGGCCCGGTTGCCTGAAATAGTAGCCTTTGCTAATAAAAATAATATGCCAGTTGTGACTGTAGAAGATATTGTTGCTTATCGTCGGCGCAAGAGTGACCATTAATATTTCTTATAAAAAGCTTCAGGAATATGTTATTCTTGAAGCTTTTTATTTTTTCTAGGAGCCACCTCGCTAGGTACTCAAGTGACACTCACTATGAATAAACAGTCTGTAGACATAAGTAATGACAGTAAATGCCGGAATTGGTATAATGGGTACTCTAAGGGCTTTAATTTATGGCGAAATATGAAAGGATAAGCAAATTGATGGCAAAGATATGGTCAATTATTGCCACGCTTCCTTTTGGAGTGTTGGTTGTTACGCTTATAGCTTATTTCCGGATAAGTATAGATAATTCTTTATCTGCGATTATATTCAATTTTTCATATGCGCTTTATGCTGTAGCTCTACTACTGAGCTGGTGGTTTAATCGCAGTCGGGTCTTTTTCATTACTATAGTGATTGCTCTTTCGCAGTATGCTCTGAGTGAGCTGGCTGCAGCCAATGTTGGCATGCCCGGTGTCCCAGCAGATATTTATCCTGTTATTTGTATCCTGCTGCCTATTAATATATTTGTTTTTTCCTTACTAAAAGAGCGTGGTATTTTCAATGCCTGGGGCTTAGGTCGTTTTTGCATTATTGGTTTTCAAGCATTTTATATTTCCCTGGCAACCATATCAAATGATGCCTCTTTGCTTAGCCTTTTTTCTACAGAGATTCTAACTGATACGTTTGCTGGCACCGCAATTCCGCAATCGGCAATTTTTGCCTATATTATGGCATTCTTGTTAATTGTAAGAAGGCAATTAAAGAATCGCTCACATCTGGATAATGCACTGTTAGCCGTATTAGTTGCTTCGATGATTGCGCTGCATTTGAAAAATCAGCCTTTAGCGATTCCTATTTTCTTTTGTGCTGCTGAAATTATGCTTATCATAGCTGTAGTACAGGATTCTTACTCAATGGCTTACCTGGATGAACTGACAGGCTTGCCTGCCCGCCGCGCCCTTAAAGAGGAACTAATGAAATTAAGAGGCGAATATACAATCGCGATGGTGGATATAGACTTTTTTAAAAAGTTTAATGATACTTACGGACATGATACCGGCGATGAAGTACTGCGCCTGGTGGCATCTGTGCTTAAAAAGGTGACGGGAGGCGGTAAAGCCTTCCGTTACGGCGGTGAAGAGTTCACAATAGTATTTCCTCACACAAAAATTGCGGATGCCTTACCCTACCTAGAGGAATTGCGCATTGCAGTAGAAAAAACTCCCTACGCGTACCGGGGTAGCAAAGAGAAAAAGACCAAGAAAAAGCCATCGCTCAAACAGCTCTTCGTAACTATCAGTGTGGGGGTAGCAGAACGCAGCGACAAGAATAAACAAACGCAGGAAGTAATCAAAGCCGCTGACAAGGCCCTCTATCGTGCCAAGAAAAAGGGACGGAACTGTGTGAGTAAGTAAAGAATGGCTGCTTGGTTCGTGTTTGGGAGAAGGCGGTGAGGGGAGTTGACTCCACACGCACAAGTGAATTCAATCGCTTGACAGAGGATATAATGTACATTAGAATAAAAGAAATGCATAATAACTAAACATAATACGTACCTTAGTCACTGCAGACTTTCTCGCAAAATTCGTGAGAAGGTCTTTTTTTTTGGTCGCTTGCCTGTAGTTCATTTCTTGGCTGGAAAAGGAATATGTGAAAATAATTGAGATGGAGTGTTGTTATGTCTGAATTACTTGAATGTTTGTTGCAAGCGCTGTTGCCAATAGCACGTATTACTGGTGGGTATGCCACTGTAACTGATAAGGACGGTGTCCGGATTAAGACTGTCGATTCACAGGGTCAAGAGGTTGAAACGTTAAAGGGCAAGATATTTAACTTAGCTAAGGAATCTGGCAGTACGGGGAATGTCAGTGTAGGCCCATCACAGCTTACTGAGGGGGCTGAAGCCTGGAGCTTACCTTTAGGAGAATATGTACTTGCTGCAAGCAATTTTGAACGGCTGAAATGTGAGCAGGAGTTAGAGGAATCATTGAAGCAGGCATTACCATTTATTGCCAGGGTTGCTGGCGGCGAGGCGGTGCTTTTTAATGAAGAGGGAAGACGGGTAGCCAGTGTCGGAGTTGATGGTCAAACCAATGTTAATTATATTGGAAAAGTGAGTGTTGCTGCCCAACAAGCCATCCAGAGCCAGCGGCCGGTGATTGGCGATTCTATGTCAGGGATGGGTGCTGTAGCGGTGCGGATCCCTATAACGAGAAAATTTGGATTCGGATTTAATAATGAACAGGGTGTACGCCGTCAGCAAAAATTAATGGAAGAGGTTAAAAAATTCCAATATGCCCGCTACAATTTTACCGATATTATCGGCTCAAGCGAAGCCATAGAGAAAATGAAAAGTAGGGCAGCTTTTGTTGCTAAGGGAATATCGTCGATCATTATTTCCGGTGAGACCGGCACAGGTAAAGAATTGTTTGCCCAGTCAATTCATAATGCCAGTGAACGTCGGAGTAAACCCTTTATCGCTATTAATTGTGGTGCTTTGCCTGAGTCACTGATCGAAAGTTGTTTTTTTGGTTATGAAGAGGGTGCATTTACCGGAGCGAAAAAAAGGGGGAGTCCTGGAGCGTTTGAGCAGGCCAATGGCGGGACAATATTCCTTGATGAAATAAGCGAAATGGACTTCAATTTACAGAGCAAGTTACTGCGTGTATTGCAAGAACGGGAGGTTACCCGCATCGGCGGTGGGAAGCCTTTCCGGGTTGATGTAAGGGTTATTTCCTCGACCAACCGGGATCTAGTTGAAATGATAAATAGCGGTACCTTCAGAAATGATTTATATTATCGTTTGAATGTTGTTGAACTTAAAGTTCCATCCTTGCGGGAGCGATCAGAAGATATTCCGGCGTTGGTCAGAATATTTATCAGTGAGTTTAATAATCTGTTAGGTAAATTTGTTACAGGAATCTCAGAACAAGCTGTATACCATTTATGCCGGTATCAGTGGCCAGGTAATATTCGTGAATTGAAAAATTGTATTGAATATATCATGAACATTGTGAGCATTAACGAAAGCACAATAGAAATAAGCCATTTACCTCATTATATACATAGCCCAATATCGCAGAAAAAGTACGAGCAACATATCGGTACTTTAGCTGAATCGGTGGCTGCTGTGGAAAGAGAATCAATCATTGGGGCTCTGAAGTATACGGGCGGGGCTAAGAGAGAAGCGGCCAAACTCCTGGGTGTTAGTACAACAACACTGTGGCGCAAGATGGTCGAATTAGGAATCATAACAAATGTAAGCATAAAGTGAAAGACCGTCGCGGTAATTGCGATTATGTAAGATGCATTGCAAAAATAAAATGCAATAAAAGCGGATAATGCCGCCTTTTGCGGTAACTATTCTGAAATGCATTTCACAATTGAAATGCATTTTTATTTATAGCCTTAATTCTATTTTAACAAGTGAGGGAAAGCGTAGGCAGATATCTAATAAGATGACGTTATTTTACCTGTTTTGCACATATATAAGTTTTTTCGACGATCTGGCATGATAATTGCAAATATAATTAGGCAAGTCCAAAATCAAGGGGGTGGAGCTATTCATGGAATTTTCTTACTATAATCCGAAAAGCATTCAAGCTCTGGTAGACACTCTAGGTGGGCTGCATAGCTATGCTTTACTTGCTGGTGGTACTGACCTATTAGTAAAAATGAAAGAAAAACTACTACGCCCAATGCCGGAAGCAGTGGTTGATATAAATGGTATTGACGCTTTGCATGAAATTACTGACGAAGACGATTATTTGTGGATTGGTGCGCTTGTCCGTCATACTGCTTTAACAGAGTCAGCACTAGTCAATAAAAAGGCGCTGATTTTGGCAGAAGCCGCCGGACAGGTTGGTTCACCACAAATTAGAAATAGAGGAACAGTCGGAGGTAATATTTGTAATGCATCGCCTGCTGCCGACACCGTGCCGGCCTTGTTAGCTCTTGATGCTAAAGTGAAAATCGCTAGTGAGGGCGGCTTTCAGGAAATGCCATTAGCTGATGTGTTTCAAGGGCCAGGGCGAACTTGCTTGTTACCAGGACAATTTATTTCACAGATTAAAGTTCAGCAGATTAAACCTGATGAAGGGGCGGCTTTCTTGAAGTTTGGTAAGCGGAAGGCGCTGGCTATTGCTATTATTAACTGTGCTGCTTGGGTGAAAATAGCTGACGGCATAATCAGTGATACTCGAATCGCCTTTGGTTCAGTAGCGCCTACCCCCATTCGTTTATATGAATTAGAAAAATGGCTAATTGGCAAACCGGCAAATGCTGAGGTCTTTGCTCAGGCTGGTGTAATCGCAGCACAGCTGATTAAGCCAATTGACGATGTGCGTAGTAAGGCGAGTTACCGCACCCGCTTGGCGCGGGTTATTGTATTCAGAAGTTTAGTGACAGCGCTGGAGCGTGTGCAAGTGGGGTGTAGCTTTGAGTAGGAAAAGCATATCGTTTACCTTAAACGGGGAAAAGACGGAAATTGAAGTAGAACCGACCCTGCTACTAGTCGATATGCTGCGCAATCGGTTGGGGTTGACAGGTACGAAGATTGGTTGTGGTGAAGGCGACTGCGGAGCCTGTACAGTACTTTTGGACGGTAAAACAGTCAATTCCTGTTTGATACTGGCTATGCAGGTAGAGGGGCATGAGGTGCTTACAGTAGAAGGGTTGGGTACTTATGATAAACTGCATCCGTTGCAGTCGGCATTTATTGCCGAAGGCGCTGTACAATGCGGTTTTTGTACTCCAGGCATGCTGCTTAGTGCAAAATCGCTGTTAGATGAGAATCCACAGCCAACGCGCCAGCAAATAGCCAAACATATTTCGGGGAATTTGTGCCGTTGCACCGGCTATGCCAAAATAATCAATGCCATTGAAAAGGTAGCAAACAGTTAATAGGTCTGGGGAGGTGAGTAAATTGAGCCAATATCGGATCGTGGGACAGTCGGTGAAAAAGTTGGATGCGGTTGATAAAGTATTAGGGAAAGCTCAATTTGCCGCTGATATTCATTTTGACGGAATGTTATATGCAAAGGTATTTCGTAGTAATGTGCCGCATGGAATATTACGCTCGCTTGATGTGTCGAAAGCTGAGGCGATGCCAGGCGTGGTGGTTATTCTGACAGGTAAGGATGTACCAGGGTCCAATAGTACAGGGATGATTGTTAAGGATGAGCCAGTACTTGTCAAAGACAATGGAAAAATCCGCAAAATAGGTGATCCGTTGGCCCTGGTTGCGGCCGAGACCGAGGTGCTGGCAGAAAAAGCACTGGAACTTATTGAAGCTGACATCGAATTGCTGCCGCCGGTCTTTGACCCTGTGGCAGCAATGACAGATAGCAGTCCAAAGCTATACGCAGATGGCAATATATTAGCAGTCCGTAAGATTCGTAAAGGTGATACTGGCGTGGTTTTTAGGCAGTGCGCGGTGGTTGTTGAACAAGAATACCGGACGCAAATGGTAGAACACGGCTATATTGAACCAGAAGCAGGGGTAGCCAAACTTGATGGTGACGTAGTGAACATATGGGTTTCTACACAAAACACACATTTTGATGCCAAAGAGGTAGCTCGGAATCTCGAAGTAGGCCTCGACAAGGTACGAGTGATTCAGGCTGCGACCGGCGGGGGTTTTGGTGGAAAATTAGATATCTCGGTGCAGGTTCATCTAGGACTGCTAGCGATGAAAACACGACGTCCTGTAAAGCTTGTCTATTCGCGGACTGAGTCGATTATTAACTCATCTAAACGCCATCCCTGTACTATAAAGATGAAGACAGGCACTGATAACAATGGCAAACTGCTGGCAATGGAGTGCACGATTATCGGTGATACTGGGGCCTATGCGTCATATGGGCCAGGAACGCTTACCCGGACTGCAGTGCACGCAACCGGCCCATATGAAATTCCGCATGTTACGATTGACGCCCACACGGTATATACTAACAACCCTACGGCAGGTGCCATGCGCGGATTTGGCGTACCGCAGGTCGCTTTTGCCCATGAAACACAAATGGATATACTGGCGGAGAAACTAGGCATTTCGCCGCTAGAGATCAGACTGCTGAACGCGTTACGTCCTGGTGCAGTGACAGCAACAGGGGCGGAGTTAAAGCAGAGTGTCGGTATTGTTCCGACATTAGAAAAGACTGAAGCAGCTGCGAAACCGATTATAAACAGTCAGTGCACGCACGTAACCAGTCAGAAAAAACGCGGTGTCGGCATGGCCTCAATGTGGTATGGCATCGGTAATACTGGGTTGCCCAATCCGTCTGGAGCCTATGTCAATTTACTGGATGATGGCACAGCACTTATCTTAACTGGTTGTGCTGACATTGGACAAGGGTCTGATACTACTTTGGCGCAGATTGTAGCCGAGGAGTTTGGCATAGATATGGCGGATATCCGCGTGGTTTCGGCTGATACTGGGATTACTCCTGACGCCGGAGCATCGTCTGCCAGCCGGCAGACATATATCTCCGGCAACGCAGTGCGGTTGGCCACGCAAGAGGCAAAAAAAGTGCTTATTGAGATGGCTGCAGTCATGTTAGGGGTTGCTCCTGGTGACGTGGTTGTAGGCCATAAGGAACTTTGTGTCAGGGCTGATTCTGATCAATCGCAATTTTTGGCAGATTGCCTAAGTGAATGCCGTCTTGATTTGGGTTTATCGCCTAAAGGCAAGGGCCAATCGGTATCGCTGGTTGATTGTATTGCTCAATGCCGGATAAAAGGTAAGCTTACGCTGGGGCACGGTTGGTTTAATCCGGACACAACCGGTTTGGATCCGGAAACCGGGCAGGGTATACCCTATGCCACATATGCATTCGCGACCCAAATTGCTGAAGTTGACGTAGATACCGAATCAGGAGAAATTGAGGTTATCCGGATTGTTGCCGCCCACGATGTGGGACAGGCCATCAACCCGATTAATATAGAAGGCCAGATTGAAGGCGGGTGTACGATGGGCTTGGGCTATGCGCTAACAGAGGAGATACAGGTTAGTGAGGGAAAGATTTTGACTAAAAATCTGGCTACATATCTTATGCCAACCGCGCTGGATATCCCGGAAATGTACCCGCTTATCGTGGAAGAGCCTGAACAAACCGGTCCGTTTGGCGCAAAAGGAGTTGGAGAACCGACACTAATCCCCACAGCTGCGGCTATTGCTAATGCTGTATACAACGCGATCGGGGTGCGGTTTACGGAATTGCCAATAACTCCGGAGAAAGTTTTGGCCAGACTGCACGAAAGGCAGAATGCTTAATTTATTTATTTTCCACCAGTAGGTGTGCCGGAAATCAAACAATGATTAAGTGGAAGCAGAATTTAACCTCAAGTCGTGGGGAGGGTTTGGATTCCGGACACCGCAGCTGTAGCCAATGACGTCTATGCTGTGACCGGTGTATAGATAGATTCATTGCGATAGCCTTGAATAAGGATTAAGCAATGACGACTAAGGAAAAGCAGCAACGGTGCAGCTAGATGGAGGGATGCAGAAAAAGGTATTGCTGGCAGGGATTTTTACACCAAAAAATAGAGGAGTTGTTTACATGTCTACGATTACTGAGCGTTTAGGAAACTTACCCCTCGGAAAGTTCCATTGGCGGTTATTGCTGATTATGTGTTTAGGTTGGGCCTTTGATGCCATGGATACTGGGATTATTTCATTTGTTTTACCTAAGCTGATTGCTACGTGGAAATTGTCTTCGGCGCAAGTTGGTTTTGTTGGTAGTGTAGGCTTAATTGGTATGGCGCTTGGTGCAATGCTTGGCGGTACAATCGCTGACTATATTGGCAGAAAAAAGGTTTTTGCCGCAACTTTGATTATCTACAGTCTGGGAACAGGCGCTTGCGGCTTGTCTTGGAATTATGAGTCACTGCTCTTTTTTCGTTTTTTAGTTGGTTTTGGCTTGGGTGGACAACTGCCTGTTGCTATTACTTTAATGAGCGAGTATTCACCTACGAATTATCGGGGCCGGATGATTGTACTGCTTGAAAGCGCTTGGGCTTTCGGCTGGTTGGCGGCATCAATCATTTCCTATTTGATTATTCCTAAGTACGGGTGGGAAGTTGCCTTCTATATAGGGGCAATACCTGCACTGTATGTCTTTTACCTGTGGCGGGCTGTGCCGGAATCGGCTATGTTCCTTATGAAAAAAGGACAGGTAGATGAAGCACATGCGTTAGTGTCAGATATTGAAAAACAGCTTGGTGTAACACAAGGTCAGAAACCGTCACTGGCGGAAATGCAAACAGCAGCATCTGCACCAGCATTTAGTGTGCTGCAATTGTTTAGTCCTCAATATATCAAGCGGACAGCATGCTTATGGATATTATGGTTTTGCATTGTATTCTCCTATTATGGTATCTTTCTCTGGCTGCCTACCTTACTGGTGAAAGCCGGACATGATATGGTTAAATCTTTTGAGTTTGTATTATGGATGACTGTAGCGCAGATTCCAGGATATTTTGCTGCGGCTGCGTTGGTTGACAAGATTGGACGTAAGGCGACTATGGCCAGCTTCTTGCTAGGCTGCGCCTTCACTGCGTACATGTTTGGCAGCGCTGTTTCGGTTAGCGATATTTATTTGTGGGGCTGCTTGATGTCCTTCTTCAATCTAGGTGCCTGGGGTATTTTATACACCTATACGCCTGAACTATATCCCACAGAGGCTCGGTCCACCGGTGTGGGTTGGGCAGCAGGTTTTGGTCGGATTGGCGGTATCGCCGCGCCAATGGTTGTCGCTGCGATGATTACTGGTCCTGATAAAATCCCATTAGTATTTATGATGTTCACGGCAGTGCTGGTTATTGCGGCACTAGACATGATTATTCTCGGGGATGAAACCAAACAGAAAGCATTGAACTAGACTGTAATAAAAAGAATCGGCAGAGAAATGGAAGTTTCTCTGCCTGTTCTTTACAAATCTCAGGAGGTGGCTGACATGGCGTATACAGCAATAACAAATATCGGAATTATGGTCTCTGGGAACATTAACAAGCCGATTTTACCGGCTGACACGATTATTATCCATGATGGAAAAATTGAAGCTGTAGGCGATAGAAAACTTCTTGAACCTCTTAAACTACATTCTGATGCATATAAACTCATTGATGCCGGTGGTATGACGGTAGTGCCAGGGTTGATTGATTCACATGTTCACCCAGTCATAGGCGACTATACCCCCAGGCAGAAAATGGCTGATTTTATAGATAGTTCTTTGCATGGCGGCGTAACCACCATGATCTCGGCCGGTGAGTGCCATACCCCGGGCCGTCCGACTGACCCGGTAGGTGTAAAGGCTTTAGCTGTGCTGGCGCAACGCTCTTTTCAGAAACAACGACCTGGCGGTGTAAAGGTACATGCCGGTGCAGTAATTCTGGAACAAGGTTTGACTGAGGCTGATTTTGCCGAATTAGCAACTAATGGTGTATGGCTTGTTGGGGAAGTTGGGCTGGGTTCAATCAAAAAGCCGGCAGAGGCTGCGCCAATGGTGCAGTGGGCAAAAGCACATGGCATGAAAGTCATGATGCATACCGGCGGCACCTCCATCCCTGGCAGTTCAACCGTTACGGCGGCAGATGTCCTGGCGGTCAAGCCCGATGTGGTTTCGCATATTAATGGCGGGCCAACTGCCATCTCCCCGGCTGAGGTTGACAAGCTGATCACAGACAGTGATTTGACTCTGGAGATTGTCCAATGTGGTAATCCCAGGATAGCTGACTATACTGTGCGTAAATTGGCCCAATTGGGTCAACTGGACCGGGTAATTTGCGGCAATGATGCACCCTCTGGCACTGGTGTTATTCCGCTTGGTATCTTACGGACAATTGTTCAAATCGCCAGTATGTCCGCTATCCCGGCAGAAGCAGCAATTGCCATGGCTACCGGTAATACGGCACAGGTATACGGGCTTAACACCGGGATTATTGCTCCCGGTAAAGAGGCCGATTTGGCTATTATCGATACCCCGCTGGGTTCAATCGGGAAAAATGCCCTGGAAGCCATTCAGGCCGGAGACATACCTGGTGTGGCGCTGGTCTTAATTGATGGGGAAATTAAGGTGAATAAAAGCCGGAATACACCGCCTGCGGCAGGCAAGGTAATGGTGGAACAGGTCTAAGGGGGAAGACACGTGATTGTAATTGAGGAAAGTCTGTGTAAAGGCTGCGGGCTTTGTATAAAAAATTGCCCCACAGGCGCTGTTACCCTAACTGATAAAATAGCGCGGCTCAGTTCTAACTGTACCAGTTGTGGCATCTGCATGCGTATCTGTCCCTGCGGCGCTGTTGGGCGGGATGATGCTGTGCCTGAAGGTGCTGCCGTATGCAAGGCTTGTCCGGTGCAGTGTGCAATTCAGCCTGGCTTTGAAGGGGCTTGCCGTCGGTATACAAATGTAAATGGCACACTTGTACGCAATCGCGTGTTAGTATCGGCTAGTGATCGCGCTGGCAAGTCGTATCCGGAAATACCGGACCGTCCTCTAATTACGGCTGTAGGCGCGGGTACCGAATACCCCTGCTGTAAGCCGGCGCCGCATATCGTTAGCGATATCGTTCGAGATATTGAGGTAGTAACCGTGGTTACCGAGGCACCACTCAGCTATAGTGGCATTAAAGTCAAGATTGACGCCAATGCCCATATTGGGGAAGAAGGCGCGCGCGTTTTCAGGGACGGTGCCGTGATCGGCATGGTGGATACCGAGGAGTACGGTGCTAAGATGTTATCAATCGGCGGTGCCAATATCTTAAGCGGTAAGCATGGGTTTACAGCAGCTCGAACTATTGTTGGTTTAGCAAATGGCGAGCGGATGGTATTACAAGTAGAAAAAGGCAGTAAGCTTGACGTTGCTGTTGGCCAGCCGCCAATCATTGACGGGGTGACGGAAAAGAAGATGCGGGTTGGCTGTGGTAGTGCAACGGTTGGTATGTTTGCTGCTCAGTTAAGTGCGGTTGTTGATGAAGCCATTGTTCTGGACCACCATGTCATTGGTTTGCTGTCTGAGCACCGAGCTGGGGAAGAAGTCGGGATGACCTACAGCGGCGTTATTCCCAACGGGCGTAAAAGTACGCGCGGGCGTTATTTCGGTGATCAAGGTCATGGCTGGGGCGGCACCAACATCGCCGGACCGTTGCAAGCTGTAAAAACGGTGGATATGAAGCTGGCTGCACCAGGGCTGCGGATATTGGTTACCGAGACGACTGGGCAGCAAGCAGGACTCGTAGAGGTACAGTCTGATGGTTCGCTAATAGAAGTACCAATGACTGCTGAAATTCAGGCCGCTGTCGACCTAATTGCCGCCAATTGCGAGGAGGCTCGTGTATCGGCAGTGTATGTAGGGGGAACAGGTGGTAGTGCTCGCGCTGGGGTGACAACTTACCCGATCAAGCTCTCACGGGCAGTGCATGAAGGTGAGGTTAAACTGACGATCGGCGGGGCACCGACTTATATTCTTCCTGGTGGCGGTATTAATTTTATGGTTGATGTAGAGAAAGTGGTACCCAAGGCGTTTACTTGGGTTGCTACTCCGGCCACCGTGGCGCCGGTTGAATATACCATGACAAGGGCAACTTTTGAAAAAATTGGCGGACATACTGCCGCTGTTAAACCTGTGGCTACAGTAAAAAAAAGGATGTTTAAACAATGATTGTAGTTACTGCTCCTGGGAAGATCAAACTGGATTATGGTCCGATGCAAATGACGATTGCGGCGCAGGGGGACAGCGGCCCCCTGACAGAGACTGCGCAAGAGGCAGCTTGCTATGCTATGAAAGTATTGGCCGAACTGGCAGATCATCAAAAACAGGCAGCTAGCCCGCAGCAGGACATAATAGCCAGCGACCGTTTGCCGGAAGTGTTACAGCGCATGCTTACGGCTGTAAGGCGTTCTGGTGATGAAACACTGACGCCAATGGCGGCGGTAGCCGGCACGATTGCCGATCTGACAGCCGACTGGTTAATGGCGCAGGGTGCTACAAAAGCTGTTATCAATAACGGTGGTGATATTGCCATCCGGCTGTCAGGCACCCAGACAACTACGGTAGGAATAGCACCGGCTATTGGCCTAAAGCCTACCCATGTATTGTCGCTTGGCAGGTGCCAAGGCATTGGCGGTATTGCCACCAGTGGCCTAGGCGGTCGCAGCTTTACCAAAGGAATCGCTACCGCTGCTGTAGTAGCGGCTAGCACGGCTGCCGTGGCTGATGCGTGCGCCACCAGCCTGGGTAATGCCACCTATGTTAAGCATCCAGCAATTAAACTGGCCAGGGCTGATGAGCTTGATCCTAATACGGATATTCGCGGGCATCAGGTAGTGCAGGAAGTGGGCTTGTTGCCACCGGCGGTGGTAGAAGCGGCACTCCTGAACGGTTGGACACAAGCTGCTGAATTATATAAACAAGGTGTCATTAAGGGGGCAGCTATTTTTGTCCAGCAACAGTTGGTCATGATTCCGGAGGGCTTTATTGTTGAAATAATGGAGGCAAGCTAAGTCTCTCTTTATAAAGTAGACTTAGCCGCTCTTAACTCCCACTTGTATACCCTAAAGGGCACAGGAAAGAGGGAGTCTTAGAGCGGGTTAGTCATCGGATAAATAGTCAATGGGAGGTATTTATGATGGATTTGACAATACGCAAGATCGTTACTGTGGTTGAAGAGGTTTGTATAGATGGGAAGAAAGCGGTTGACAAACCTTTCAAGAAATGTGCGGCAGCGGCGGTTATAAAAAACCCCTTCGCCGGCGAGTATGTAGAAGATTTAAGTCGGCTGAGCGATATTGGCGAATATCTAGGCGGCTTACTGGCGCAAAAGGCGGTGGCGGCGATGGGAATTGCTCCCGAGCAAGCTGAGAGCTATGGTAAGGGCGCAATTATTGGTATGAATGGTGAGTTGGAGCATGGTGCAGCCATTCTTCATCCTAAGTTGGGCAAACCGATGCGGGAAGCGGTCGGCGGTGGCAAAGCCATCATTCCTTCCGCGAAGAAGCTAGGGGGACCAGGAACTCCGCTAGATGTACCTGTCCACTATAAAGATGCCGCTTTTGTCAGAACTCATTATGATGCCATGGAAGTAAGACTGCATGATGCCCCTGCGGCAGATGAAATCTTGGTTGCTGTTGTGGTAACCTCTGGGGGGCGCCCGCATCCGCGCATTGGCGGATTGCAAGTACATGAAATAAAAGGTGAAGACGGCCTGCGATAGCTGGCATAAGGGTGGAGTGAAGGAATGAACGTTGGTTTTATTGGGATTGGAGCCATGGGTAAACCGATGGCGCAAAATTTATTAAAGTCTGCTCAGGTTCAACTGTATGTGTATGATGTCAATGCAGCAGCAGTGGCTGAGTTGGTGGCGCAAGGTGCAACTCCATGCCAGTCTCCCAAGGAATTAGCTGAGGCTGCGGCAGTGATCATTATGATGTTGCCTAATGCCGCTATTGTGGAGAGTACTCTAACCGGTGAGCAGGGCCTGCTTGCCGCTGGTAAGGCTGGGCAGACCATCATTGATATGAGCAGTGTAGCTGCTACCAGTACGAAAAAGATGGCCGCTCTGGCGCAGGCCAAAGGAATAGATTATATTGATGCACCGGTAAGCGGCGGAGTTGCCGGGGCTGCAGCCGGAACCTTGACCATTATGGTGGGCGGTGAAGACGCGGCAGTACAGACTGTCCTGCCGATATTGCAGCTACTGGGCAAGAAAATCTACCATGTTGGCGCGAGTGGCGCAGGCGACTCGATGAAAGTGGTGAATAACCTGTTGCTTGGCATCAATATGGCGGCCGTGGCCGAGGCGTTGGTGTTGGGGACAAAGTCAGGTCTTGATCCCAAAGTCATGCTGGAAATTATCAAGGAAAGTTCGGGTCGCAGTTATGCGTTAGAGGCTAAAACAGCAAACTTTATTCTGAAAAACAACTTTGCTGCCGGCTTCGCCATTGATCTGGAATATAAGGATATGGAATTAGCCATGGAAACAGCGAAAAGCCTGGATGTACCCTTGCCTGTTGGTGCTACGGCCCAGCAAATATTTGCCATGGCCAAAGCCAAAGGTTTAGGACGAGAGGATATTTCGGCGGTGATTAAGGTCTGGGAAGAATTGGTCGGGGTTCAAGTACGGGAGTAAAGGTCGGTGTCGATGATGGAAAAAATAAATCAAATCATTGCGGAGAATGGCTTAACAGCTGGTAATCTGACGATTGGTGACTGTATTGCAATAGCCAATCAGGCTCAGGTGCGAGTCAGTGATGTTGTTGTGGCTGAAGCCATGATAACAAGCAATATGACCCAATCTGAGGTATATTCAGCCGTGCTTGCCAGTTTTTCACATAATCTATATGCTATGGAAATTGGGACGACAACAGGATCGAGTTTTTTGATGGGAACCGCAGGTCGGGAATTGGCGCAAGAAGGCGCACCACAGCTTGTGGCTGACAAATTTCTCAACAAAATACTTGCCTATACGTTAGGGGCACAGGTGGGCAATCACTCAGTTGGCCTGCAGCCTTGTGCCGGAACTGGTGATTCGTGTACTTATGCTGGTTTTGTACGGGCAATGCTGGAAGAATTGGATGATAAGGAAACGGTAGCTCGGGTTGCTGCTGTGATGCTAAAGATTGGCACGATATTCCGGGTAGGCAAGACCTCAACCGGCTGTAATATGGAAGGCTTCGGCGCTGGAGCGGCTGCTTCGGCTGCAGCCTTTGTCGAGTTGGCGGGCGGTAAACCGGCTGATATGGCTAAGGCTATAGTACTGGCGATCTCGCCAACAATCGCTAATCCGTGTACGCCTCGCGTCATGGTAGCAGGGTTGTGTGCTACTCATATCGGTGGCGGCGTTATGATCGGCAAGCTAGCAGCTCAACTGGCCATGTTTACATCGATTCCTGTGACTGTTCCAGTTGACGTCATGATTGCAATGGCTGCAGCCGTTCACCCCATATCGGCAAAACAGGTGGTGCCTGTTGTCATTCAGTATATGGAACCGTTCTTCAAAACCAATATGGCAGTGGAAACCTATATTGGTGAAGATGTCCAAGCTGAGGAAAAGGCCCGTATTGATGAAACAATCAAGCAAGCTTTAGGTGAGGCGCGGGATATGGCAAGCAAGGCTAATCCTATTGTCAAGCCCTTTGGCGAGGCGGTTGTTGGTGGCAGCAGTCAAGCGGTCGGATCGCCGACTAACACCGCACGGATTGCTCATTATCTCTCAAGGGGGAAAATTACTAAAGTAAAAATAGAGTTGTATCCCGAATTGTTTGCCCGTCGCGGGATTAATGTTCCTGGAATCTTAATGGCCGCTGTTTATGGGGCAGGTACTGACAATAGCCAGTTGTACCGTGAAGTAATGAATAAGGTGGCTAGTGAGGGCATCGAGGTCGAGATACTGCAGGTCGATATTCCTCAAATGCAGCGGATTACGGTAATCGCAGCCGAAAATACGGGGATGGTGGAAGCGCTTAACCGTGGTGGTGGTCGTCTGGTACTAAAGAGTGCATCAGATAAAGAAGAAGCCTATCGAGTGGCTAAAAAGCTGGGCATCGAGACTGTAGAATAGGGGGACGCCATGAACTTCATAGAAAAATATCTAGCCAAGGCAGCAGGTCTGGAGGCTGTGGTAGTAGGACAGGATATCCGCTGCCAGGTTGATTTGGTAGCAGCACATGATGTCACTGGGCCGATGGCTATTCAGCAATTTGAGCAGATCGGAATTGATCATGTGTTTGATCCCCGAAAAGTCGTGATGGTGATTGATCATATTTTTCCGGCTGCTACCGTTCAGGCCAAATCCATGCACTGGATTATGAAAGATTTTGCCAAGCAGTATGGTATTACCCTGTATGACAAGGGGCAAGGTGTGATTCATCAGGTACTTGCCGAAAGTCACAGGCTGCAGCCAGGCGAAATTCTGGTAGGGGCTGATTCCCATACATGTACTGCCGGAGGTTATGGTGTTATTGCTATTCCCGTAGGGTCAACCGAGCTGGCTGCCGCCATGGCAACAGGTACAATTGACATCGAGGTGCCAGAAGTAGTTGAAGTGTACATGACCGGACAGCCTAAGGTTTATGTTAGCGGTAAAGATATTGTTTTGTCCCTAATGAAAGAGTTTGGTGTGGATGGACTGACTGATAAAGCTGTTGTATTTACCGGCCCAGGAATCGCGGCTGTCAGTATGGATGACCGGATGACAATCTGCAATATGGGAATAGAAATGGGAGCCATGATTGCATGCTTTGGTGAAGAAACAGCCGCATCAGAGGTGGCACGAACCGTGCCGCTGGCATTAGAGACCATCGATATCGTCGCAGCCTGTCCCCATTCGCCGGCCAATGTACGTCCTGTTGCCGAATTAGCAGATGTCGAAGTGACCCAAGTTGTTGTCGGTAGTTGTACGAACGGCCGGCTGTCTGACATGGAGGCTGTAGTTAATGTTCTTAAACACCACAAAGTACACCAGGCAGTAACCATGCTGGTCGTTCCGGCCTCAAAGAATGTGTTAGCAGCAATGGAGCAGGCTGGCTGGTGTAAAATCTTGCGTGACGCTGGTGCGGTTATTACCAATCCAGGGTGTGGGCCTTGTTTTGGGGCTCATCAGGGTCTTGGTACCGAACGGGATGTAATCTTGTCTACTACCAACCGGAATTTCCCTGGTCGGATGGGTCACCGCAATGCCCAGGTGTACTTAGCATCGCCGGCAACGGCCGCAGTAACAGCTGTTTGTGGCAGGATTACCCAGCCGGGGTCATTATCACTGGAAGGCGGCGCGTGCTATGAATAAGCTTAAAGGTCAAGTGTGGGTTTTTGAAGACAATGTAGATACCGACCAAATACTGCCTGGCTATGCTATGGCGGAAGAATTTTCAGGGCTGGCTAAGTATGCAATGGCGGGTAGTAAAATTGCCGATTTTGCTGCAAGGGTAAAACAAGGTGATATCATTGTTGCTGGTAAAAACTTCGGCTGCGGATCAAGCCGGGAACAGGCGCCGGTGGCGCTGCAAGCCGCGGGGGTAAGGTTGATCATTGCCCCATCCTTTGCCCGGATATTTCGCCGCAATGCCATTAATATTGGCTTGCCGGTGTTGGTGGCTGATCTCAGGCAGGATGTTCAGACTGGTGACTGGATTAATGTGGACCTTGTTCAGGGGTTGGTCACGATACCTGGCGGCGAGGTTGCCGCCCAAGCCTTATCGGCCAATGTATTGGCAACCATTAATGCGGGTGGTTTGATTAACCGAGTCCGGCGAGAGTTAGGCGTAAGCAACGACTAATCAGGTCGTGGGAGGAATATAGAGTGCAAGAAAAAACAAAACAAATTATTATTGAAGATTATGATAGTATCTGCGCCTACCAGGAGACTTTCGGGGTGCAGATGCCAACCGTAAATAAAGACGGATCGATTGAGGGTCTGCCGGCACCTTATCCTCGGGTAATTAATGGTGTGGAGCGCAGCGGTTATCGGATTTATGCCTTGGCTCAGCAAGCTGCATTAACAGGCATACCTATCCAAAATCCAATCTTGGGACGTACTACGGCAGAAGAAACCTACCAGGAATCGCTGGAAATGTATAATATGGCAGAAAAGCTGGGAATTAACCTTTTTCATTTTGTTCATTCTGAGGCTACCCGCCATATTGACCCCCTAAAAGGGCGGGATTTGATTGAGCAATCGCGCGGTAAAGGCGGTATTACACCAGAGGGTGAGCGAAAACTGGTGGAACTGGGCGGTGGTTCTATTCATCCCATGCGGATCAACGCCACCGGTGATACGCCGCATCTATCGATCATTAATGCGTTAATTGCCGGTTTTGACGGAACTGATATTGGTCCGGTGATTCATGTGCATTTTGGCGGCCGAGGCATTCATGACTACAAAACCAAGGTAGTCAACGGTATTAAGGCGCTAGAAATCTGCGCTGAAAACAACATGTTTGTGCAGATTGAGTCCCACAAACACCTCAATAACATCGGTGGTACGGATGGGATGGCGTTAGCCATGTGTTTATTAGCCGAGGGTCTGGGGGTCTTAGCTGGTTTGCCAGCTGAGCTCAGCGCAGTGCAAATGAATGTGGCTGGTCTTAATCTGCTGGCCGACCTCGCGGTAATGAGAGCCTTCAAAGAAACTATGTGGAGTAAGAGCCTGATTGTTGTGCCGGAAACCTTCCAGAACCCACCTGGTGATTTAATTGCCGAATCGGCGCACTTTGCGCGGATGGCCATCAGTGCAAAACTAGGGGGAGCCAATTTTTATCGGCCTAAGGCGGCTGAATCGGTGGGCATTCCGACCGGTGCTTCCATGGCCAAGGCCATCTGGGCAACTCAAAATGTATTTGAGAATACTGTCAAGATCGATATTCGTGATCCCTATATTGAAGAGCGTAAGTTAGAGATTTTGAGTGAAGCGATGGCGGTGCTTGAGCGTGTTTTGGGGCTGGAGCGTACATTAACACCGAGTGAGATTAATGAAACATTCTGGCGCCAATATTCGAAAGACGAGATGATTGAGAAAATTGTTCGAGCCGGCAAAGCAGGGGTTATGGATTGCCCTCGTGCAGGCGGCTGGGATCTGAAACGTCATGTAAAAACTCACCGTGACAAAGATGGGATCAAACGTTATATCCCAGGCTATACGCCGCTGGGGGTTGATGAAAAGCGCGTCGCGATAACTACTGAGCCAGTAGAGGTGCCAGCAGAGAAAAAGCCAACCCGCAAGCAAAAAATGGTATTGGCTACGGTGGGGGCTGATGCGCATGTTATGGGCATTAACCTGATACGTGAGGAATTTGAAAAAGCTGGTTATGAAGTCATTTACATGCGGGGCATGAATTTGCCGGAAACTGTAGCTGAGGTAGCAGCAGAGGCCAAAGCAGACATTGTTGGTATTGCTAATTTGCTGGGACTGGGACGGGAGCTGTTTCCACGGGTTGAGGGGCGCTTAAAACAACTGGGGCTCCGTGACAAAGTACTATTGATTGCTGGGGGCCGGATTAGCGAAAAAGAAGAAGAACATACATTTTATGAAGAAAAGATTGCTAATGAAGGTACTGACTTTTTAGGTGTTGATGGATTTTTCGGTCCAGGAACCGATCCTGCCCAGTGTGTCAAATGGACTGAAGATCAGTTAGAGAGGAGAGGTTTGTAATGAGTGAGATGCAGCGAATTCCTTGTGTAATTATGCGGGGCGGCACAAGTAAGGCCATGTTTTTGAAAGCCAATCACCTTCCCCAGGATGTGGCATTACGGGATAAGATGATTTTGGAGATATTCGGTAGCCCTGATGTGCGTCAGATCGACGGGCTGGGGGGAGCTGACCCGCTGACAAGCAAACTGGCGATTATTGCTCCATCTACTCACCCAGAAGCTGATATCGACTATACCTTTGGGCAGGTCAGTATTACAGCGCCTTATATTGATTATAGCGGTAATTGCGGCAATATCTCCTCAGCTGTGGGGCCTTTTGCCATTGATGAAGGATTTGTTGCAGCCAAAGCCCGCTCTACGACGGTGAGAATTCACAATACGAACACAGGGCGGATTTTAGTCGCCGAGGTGCCTACCGAAGATGGGCGAGCTAAAGTGACTGGAGACTGCAAGATTGACGGTGTTCCTGGTACTGGGGCAGAAATTATGATGGACTTTTCTGGGACGGCCGGTTCGGCTACAGACAAGCTGCTACCAACAGGCAACCCTATTGACACTATTTCCACAAGCCGCGGCCCCTTGGACATCTCTATTGTGGATGTTTCTAATCCTTGCGTTTTTATCAGAGCCAAAGACATCGGCATGACTGGCCGGGAAACCCCACAAGAAGTAAATGGTGATGCGGCTCTCCTGGCATTTCTGGAAGAAATTCGAGCTAAAGCGACAGTTATGATCGGTATGGCTCCAGATGTTCAGACAGCCACCCAAAAAAGCCCAGCTTTCCCCATGATTGCCTTTGTGGCGCCAGCAGCTGATTATGTTGATTTTACAACAGGCCAAACGATTGATAGTAGTCAGGTGGATTTCTTAGCTAGAATGATGTTTATGCAGGTGTTACATAAAACCTATCCTGGCACCGGTACGGCATGCACCGGGGCGGCGGCAAAAATACCGGGAACCATCGTATATGAAGCCATTCCACATATTGATACAGTTAAAGTCATTCGTATTGGCCATCCGGCTGGCGTAATTGATATAGAAGCCGCTGTGGACAAGGGTGAATTGATTCGCGCCGCGTTTTCCCGCACCGCCCGTCGGATTATGGAAGGTTATGTGTTTGTGAAGAACGCTTAGTCTGGACAGGAGGGGATCGTATGCTCGCAAATCTACTGGTGTTTGATGTGGGCAGCACCTACACTAAGCTAACGGCTTTCCGGCTGGAGCAGGGTGAGCTGCAGTTTGTTGGCCGATCCCAGGCAGCAACGACCATTGCTGATATTGAAGTAGGCATTATTAATGCCAGACAATCATTGGTGCAAAGCGGGGTCGAAGTGCCTGCTGATGCTAAAGTCTTCGCTACCAGCAGTGCTGCCGGTGGCCTGCGGATGGTAGCCCTTGGTTATATGCCGCGGGTAACCGCCAAAGCTGCCAAAGAAGTGGCTATGAGCGCAGGCGCTCGCGTTTTAGAAATCGTAAGCAATGAAGATTTGCCAGAATACCGTTTGGAAGTATTGCGGGAGATTAAACCAGACATTGTTTTATTAGCCGGCGGTACTGATGGCGGTGACCAGCAATCGCTTATTGACAATGCTCACATTATTGTTCAAGCCAAAATCAAAGCAGTTATTATCATTGCCGGCAATAAAGACGCTCAAAGTCAAGTGGCTGAGATTTTTGCGAAACATAACATACCATATATCCGTGTTCCCAATGTAATGCCGACAATTCATGAATTGAAGGTCAAACCAGCCAGAGAGGCCATTCATGAGCAGTTTATCAAACAGATCACCCTGGCTAAAGGGCTAAACAAGCTAATGGATATTGTTTCAGATAAGAAGGTAATGCCTACCCCTGGCGCCGTACTTATGGGAGCTGAACTGCTCGCCAAAGGGACTTTTCAAGAAGAAGGTGTCGGTGACATCCTTGTCATCGATATCGGGGGAGCGACTACCGACATACATTCGGTTATGCCAGACCTGGAAAAGCTGACGATCGAAGAAAAGGGACTGATCGTAAATAATGAAAAGCAGCCATCATACCGTACTGTTGAAGGAAATCTAGGTTTGCGCGTAAGTGCAACCGGCATTGTTGAAACAGTTGGTCCACTAGGCGTATTAGCCAAAATTGGTCAGAATAGCGAAGAATTTGCAGAACAATTGGTAGCCTATACCGAGTATCTGGAAAAGAACCCTGACCATATCAGCCAAACGCCGCAGGAAAAGCAATTTGACCTGGCATTGGCTATCAGCGCCATCGAAGTAGCGTTGAAGCGGCATGCAGGCTATATTGCCCAGGATTTTAATCCGGTGATGGGTACAATACCTGGCACTCCGATTGGCAGGGATTTGCGTCGGGTGAAATATGTGATCGCGGTGGGCGGGGTTTTCACCCATGGTACCCTGGCAGACAAACAGTTTATCCTAGCTGAAGCTTTTAAA
The DNA here is from genome assembly GCF_900176355.1 of Sporomusa malonica. Taxonomy (GTDB): domain Bacteria; phylum Bacillota; class Negativicutes; order Sporomusales; family Sporomusaceae; genus Sporomusa; species Sporomusa malonica. Next base: position 63,026 of record NZ_FWXI01000019.1, read on the forward strand.
AATCCGGGAATATCACTACTGCCACAAAAACCGCAATTCATTATTGATGAGCAATATTTATTGTACGCTCTCGGAGCTTTAGGTTCTAAACATGCTGACCTATGTGGGAAGTTTGCCAAAAAGTATTTTAAGATGAACTAAAGGGGAATGAACATGAGACAAACTAGTGTCTTAAGACAATTGTTAGCAAGTAAAAATATTATTGTGGCCCCTGGAGCGCATGATGCGCTGACTGCTAAGATTATTGAAAAAACAGGTTTTCCAGCAGTATATATGACAGGTTACGGACAGGCGGCCAGTCATTTAGGCAAACCAGACGTAGGTCTTTTGACAATGAGTGAGATGGTGGCCCGCGCGGCAAACATCGTTGAGGCTGTCAATATACCAGTTATTGCTGATGCTGATACTGGATTCGGTAATGCCATCAATGTAATGCGCACTGTACGTGAATATGAAAAGGCCGGTGTTGCAGCCATCCAGCTGGAAGATCAGGTAGCCCCCAAAAAATGTGGTCACATGATTGGACGACAGGTCGTGCCACAGGCCGAAATGGTCGGAAAAATCAAAGCAGCCGTTGATGCCCGTCGGGATGCAGATCTTGTTATTATTGCCCGTACCGATGCCCGTACTGTTCATGGTCTTGAAGAAGCAATGGCTAGAGCGAAAGCCTATGAAGAAGCAGGCGCAGATCTTTTGTTCATTGAATCGCCGGAAAGTATTGAAGAAATGAAAAAAATTAAGGCAGCCTTTACGGTGCCGGTACTGGCCAACATGGTTGAAGGTGGTCGGACACCTTTGGTGCCAGTGCCTGAATTAGCTGCTATCGGGTACAATATTGTCATTTACCCAACAGCGTCGACCTATACAATGACATACGCCATTACTCAGTTAATGGAAAATCTAAAAAAGACCGGAACTACGGCAGGTATGCTCGATCAAATGGTTACTTTTTCAGAGTTTAATGAACTGATCGGCTTACCCCAAATCAGAGAAACTGAAAGTACATATGTAAAATAAAATTTCCATGCGTAAACGCCAAAGTGCCTTTGTTGCCTTGCGGCGTTTTCCGCATGTTATGACGGGAACACGTAAAACACATTTTTTTAAAAGCAAAGAGAGGGGCGATGATTTTTGTCGGCAAAAGATAAGGATATTTTGGACAAGCTGGAGTCTGCTTTACCAATAATTCAGCAGGCGCTGCAAAATGATGCGGGGGTAACACTTACCGACCGGGAAAAATTTATCCTGTACAAACCAGGTAAAAAACTTGACCTTAAGGTACCACAGGATCAACCTATCAAAGTAGGCAGTGGCGTATATCGCGCCATCCATGAGAAACACCGGGTTGCCATGCGGTTTGATAACACGTTGTACGGACTGCCTTATACCTCGGTTGCAATTCCTGTCTACAATGAAGATAATGAAGTAATCGGCGCAATTGCCATTACTCAGCCAGTTGAACTACAGGAATCAATGAAACAAATGGCAGGCACCCTACTGGATAATATGAATTTACTGGCTGCTACTACTGAAGAAATTTCAGCGCAGACCCAGGAAATAGCGGCTACAGGGCGGACCTTGGCTCAAGTCGCCGGTGAGTCGCAGGTGCGTGTCAAAGAAACAGATCAAGTCTTGGGATTGATTAGAAGTGTAACAAGTGAAACGAACCTATTAGGGTTAAATGCGGCCATTGAAGCAGCACGGGTAGGGGAACAAGGCCGGGGGTTCGGGGTAGTAGCTGGCGAAATCCGCAAATTGGCAACTACAAGCGCCGATTCGGTAAAAAAGATTGAGGCAATTATTAATAACATTAAAACAGACGGGTTTACAATATACAGCCAGATTCATGATACTCAAGAAGCAATTAATCAAATTGCTGTGGCGGTAACCCAGGTGGCTGAGACCATACAGGAAGTGAGCAAAATGGTTTCCAAACTTGATCAGATTGCTGAGACATTGAACTGCCAGGATTTATAGTCAGCAGATAGGTGCTAAAGCGGCTGCAATCAAAGCCGCTGACAAGGCCCTCTATCGTGCAAAAAAAGGACGGAACTGTGTGAGTAAGTAAACCAGCATTATTACGGCGAGCGGAAAAAGTGTAAACCAGCCGGCAAATAAAAATACTATTCCAGATAGAAGAGCGCTAATCCAAGCGGCAGCTTTCCCAAGCTTATCAGGAAGAATTCGGCCTGCCGAAACCATTCCAAGCATATATACGACGAGAAAGTTTGCACTGGGAATACTGATTAATGGTTTTAAATCCCAGGAGAGCAGATAACTCAGTAAAAGAATCAACAGGTAAAGCGGCGCGAAGAAAAGTAATGATATATGAGGGGTTTGAAAACGTGGATGCAGTCGGCTGAAACGCTTCGGGAAATGTCCGTCTCGTGCCTGGGCGTATACAAGACGGGAAAAACCAGCGATAAAAGTATGAACAGGACAATAACATACAATAAATCCCAGTAATGCGATTAACGTTCCTGCTATTTCTCCCCAGCGGTAAGCGACAAGTGTCACCATTACGGTGACTGGATTCTCGGCATGATAAACTCCGCTTCCTACCGTAGTAAAAGCTACAGCAAGGTATAGTGCGTTTACCAATACTACTGCAACTCCTAGGCTCAAAGGGAGGTCGCGGTGAGGACTGCGGAACTCTTCGGCTAAATGCCCAATCATTTCCCAGCCCATAAACGCAAAAAACAAAAGCATCATGGCCTTACCTACGGGAACCCAGCCGTGCGGGAGGAACGGCGTAAATGCCTGGAACTGTATCTGGGGAACCGCTGATAAGACGGCAAATGTGAGAATGAACAGGATGGCAGAAACGACAAAGACTTGAGTGCGGCCAGAAAGTTCGATGCCTCTATAGTTAAGCCCAATGGCAGTAAGCAGTAGTCCAGCCGCTGCCAGATGGATGCCGGTTGACGACCAGGCAAATATGCTGCCAAGATAGTGAGCGCCTACTAGAGCGGTGACAGGCATGCCAAACGGCATGGCGCTCAGCATGAGGATTCCGGTAATTTGACTGGCATTTTCTCCAAATGCCTGACGGACATAGGTAGCCATGCCGCCTGAGTCGGGAAATCGGGATGACATAGTACCGATGGCAATCACCATTGGCAAGGAAAAGAGGCCCATTAGCAACCAACTAATAAGGGAGGCCGGCCCTGCCATTTCGGCTGTAATAGCCGGAAGAACTAAAATACCCGAACCAAGAACAGCACCTATTGTCAAAGCTGCTCCCTGAACCCATGTAATGCTTTTTTTAAGCTCGACTTGTTGTTGCATGAATAACTCCCCTTTGCAATCCAAAATATTCTTGACCATAACGTTAGGTATATCCTATCATAGAGACAGAATGTTTGATAAGTCGATTGTTTTGATTGAAACGATCGGAATATCCGATGGAGCGTGATGGAATGTATGTGAAACAGTTAGAGGCCTTTCTTACCGTTGCCCGCTTGTTAAACTTTGGAGAAGCTGCCCGAACACTGAATTACTCTCAGTCAACCATATCAGAACAAGTTCACGGACTCGAGGCATATCTTGGTGCAAGGTTATTTGAGCGAATCGGCAGAAAAGTATTTTTGACAGAGCAAGGTAAGAAGCTCTTGCCGTTTGCTGAGCGTATGATCAGAGATGTCGAAGAACTAAAGAGCCTGTTTAATGATGATGAGGTTGTAGCCGGTTCTCTGACCATCGGAGCTGCAGAATCTCTCTGTGCATTTTGGCTGCCACCAATGTTGAAAAAGTACCGGATTCTCTATCCTCAAGTAAAAATGGCAATCAAAGTGGGTAACTGTGTTGATTTCCCACAGTGGTTGCAGCAGAATATAATTGACGTAGCGTTCAGCCTCAATGACGAGTCTGGGCAGCAACAATTGCGCCAGATTGAGCTGTTTCGCGGCGAAACAGTATTTATTGTAGCAGCGGATCATGAATTATCAGCCAAAAAACTATTGAAACCGCAAGACCTTGCCGGGCAGACGCTTCTTTTGCCAGAAGGATATTGCGGATATCCGATGGACTTGAAGTTCTTATTAGAGATGGAGCAGGTTAAAGCCAACATGATCATGGAGTTCGGCAGTCTCGAATCAATAAAACAGTGTGTCAAAAATGGTCTGGGAGTCTCGCTTTTGCCTAAGATTGCTGTGGCTGAAGAACTAAAGCGCGGTGAGCTAGTTAGTCTGGCCTGGAGTGGTCCGGATATTCCCATTGAGGCACATATGATTTTTCACGGTGATAAGTGGGTGTCCCCACCTTTGGCCGCTTTGGAGAAGTTAATTGCTGCTGAAATGGCGAATGATCCAGATTTCCCCCGAGATAGTAAATGAGTCTTGGCAACAACATAAAAATAAGCACCCGTTGACGTTTTTTTCGTCTACGGGTGCTTATTTTTATAAATGTATTCTGACTACGTTATGCTAGGCGCTAAAGAAGTTATTAACCTCCTAGCGGTCCTGGTAGCAGAAAATATACCACAAAAATATATTAGCAATAAAGGAGGTCGGTACGAATGCTGGGTTCAAATGATCTGCAAATTTTTAGTTGGGTCATAGGCCTGATGCTAGGGCTTAATGTTTTGACAATGGCACTGTTTGTTCTGTTTGCGAAACTGCCGCATGGACAATTCCGGGAGATGATTCGCAATATTATATATCAACTTGACAAGTTCGCAGATAAGATGGAAAACAGTGAAAAGCGCGCAGCGGCAATTCAGCAAATTAATTCAATATTGGGCTGGCGAGGCATATTGATCCCTGTCGCACTCGTTGGTTGGGTGATTGACACAGAGGTAGCTGTAATTAGGCAGATGCAAAAGGCGACAGATACGCCAAATTTACACGACGATCAGGAGGGTCGGATAAGTAGTATGGAACAAGTCACTTTAACAGATATAAAACAAATGGCCATAGAGGCTAAGGCTGCTCTACAGCAATCAGCTGAAAGATACCAATGGCCGATTAAGGTTTATTTACATTGGTCTGCAGGACACTATGACCAGTTTTTTTATGATTACCATATTAATATTGGACAAGATGGCGCAATATTTACGAGCACCAAAGACTTGAGCGAGAAAAAGAGTCACACATATTACCGCAATAATGGTGCGATTGGTATTGCGGCAGCCTGTGCCTATAATGCCACATCCTGTAGCGATTTAGGACCAGAGCCGCCAACGTCTGCCCAGATTGAGGCAATGGCTCAAATAACTGCTGCGCTAAGTGAAGCCTTGGAAATTCCGATCGATACTGAGCATTTTATGACGCACGCGGAGGCTGCTGACAATATGGATGGTTGTGATCCAGGCTATGCGGCAAATGGATACCCGCAAGGGAAATATGGTCCGCAAAATAGTGTAGAGCGTTGGGATTTGTGGGTGGTTGCTGTCGGTGATCATCCTGGTACTGGTGGTGATATATTGCGAGCAAAGGGGGCTGGCTACCAATACCATTAAACTGTCGTCTTACCCCATTTGTTTATGTAACAACAGAATTCCTTTTCTGATTTCGTCTGCCTCCAAATGTCCGTAGCCTAGCAGCAGTTTATCCAAATGCATGCCCTTGTGGATCGAGTGATATTCTACTGGAGTGATATAAATGCCACATTCTTTACAGTGCTGTGCAAATGTTTGATCAAAGGTCATGCCAGGAAACTGCAGTACAATATGTAATCCGGCAGCATCTCCCAAGGCAGACCACGTTTTTCCAAATACCTCCTCGAACATCTGAAGCAGGGTTTGCCGCCTTTGGCCATATAGCTTTCGCATCTTCTGTACATGGCGGTCAAGCTTTCGGGTGCGCAAGTATTCGGCAAGGGCAGCTTGCTCAAAAGGAGGATTCTGAACATCTGTATGGGTGCGCAGGTGACGCCACCGGGTTTGTAGTTGGCGAGGCAGCACTACATAGCCGATTCGGATTGCAGGAAATAGAATTTTACTGAAAGTACCAACATAGATAACCCGGCCTGGGTCCATTGAACAGAGAGGTGCCACCGGTGTACCTTTATAGCGGAACTCGCTGTCATAATCATCTTCTATCAAATAAAGGTCATTATCCCGCGCAAATTGGATCAATTCAGCACGGCGACCTGCTGGGAGAATTCCTCCGAGTGGAAATTGATGTGACGGGGTCACATAGGCTGCGCAAGCGTTGCTGCCATCTAGGTACTGGGTCTGAATCCCGTGGTTATCCACTGGTATGGGTCGAATTTTGAAGCCCTTTCCTTGTAATACATGCAGCATGCCGATATGGCAGGGGTCTTCAACCAGAATCTCCCGTCCCTCTTCAAATAACAGCTCAGCAAGCAAGTGCAGCGCTTGTGTGGCTCCGGCCGTAATGAAAATATCCTGTGGATGAACTACAAGCCCGCGGCTCCTGAATAGCCATGCTGCAAGTTCTTCACGTAGATCTGGGAGCCCTTCAGGACCAGTGTAGCCCCATTGTTTTGCTGGGAAACTCTCTGTAGCCGTACGCAGTAACTGCAGCCATAGGTGCCTGGGGAAGCGCTGCAGATCAGGCTGACCTGTCCGGAAATCTGCTAAATATTCATAGGCAGGCTGTACCGAGCTGCTCAAATCTTCCCTGACTGGTGCTGGCTTTTCTAGACGCAGACCCTCAGCAACCCGGGTTTGCGATCCTTGGCGAGTTACAAGATAGCCCTCGGCAGACAGCATCTCATAGGCTTCGTAGACGGTATTGCGCGATACAGATAACTGTTTTGCCATCACGCGTGTGGCAGGCAAAGCTTCACCGGGTTTTAGCTGCCCGGTAGTCATTTGATCGCGCATGACTTGATAAATCTGGCGTGCCAGCGAAACTTCATTTTTCCGCTGCAATTCTATTCCCCACATAAATCCTCCAATTGGCTCTATGAAAATAATGTCAAACTGGTTCTGCTGCAGAACCAGTTTATTTGCTACCATTATATCATAGCTGTTAATTATTGTAATTACCATAAGGTGTGGGAGGGCGAAGGGTGGAACGTTTTATAGGTGTACTTTCTTTGCTGGGAGGCTTTACGTTAGCAGGAACCTCTGTGATAGCCGGACGTTTGGTTTCCGAAATACTAGGTACGTTTACCATAGCGGCAGTCAGTCTGTTTTTTGCTCTGCTGGGTTTGCTGCCGCTTTGCGCCCGAATGCTGGGCGAAACCATTCGGCAGATGTCAATGCGTGATTGGTTGAGTTTGCTGGTTCAAGCCTTGTTCGGTATCTTTCTATTCCGGATGTTTCTGCTGCAGGGGCTGATACGCACTAGTGCCGGAGAGGCCGGTGTACTCACTGGCGCAACACCAGCTGCTACCATGTTGCTGGCCTGGCTTTTTCTAAAGGAACCGTTGGATATACTGCGCTTCCTTGGTGTAGTCAGCACAGTTGCCGGCATATTAGTTCTTCAAGGGGTGTTTTCGACTGACATTGGATTCTCAAGGGAACACCTCATCGGAAATTTGCTCGTGCTCTGTGCAGCGGTGTCTGAGTCATTGTTCAATGTATTTTCACGTATCAGTAGTATAAAAGCAGCTTTAAATCAATCACAGGCACTGGATCCTATTGTACAGACTACACTGGTAGTAGGGATTGCGTTACTTCTTTGCTTCGGTCCTGCGCTGGTCGAGCGTCCGGTAGAATCACTGATGTCCCTTGGTATAGCAGGTTGGTTGGCGTTAGTCTGGTATGGTGTGTTCGTCACTGCCTTGGCCTTCATTCTCTGGTACGCTGGTATTAAGCGCTGCGACGCTTCAATGGCTGCAGCCTTTTCCGGCATGATGCCATTTACGGCTTTGATCTTGTCGGTATTGCTGTTAGGTGAGCAACCTGGATGGCAGCAATGGCTTGGGGGATTAATGGTTATGAGTGGAATGTTGCTAACTGGTCTAAAACTACGCATGAGCCGTACTCAAGCAGAAAATAATTACTGATATTCTTGATGGTCTTAGGTGGCAGAAATCATGATGTAATAATATATTAACAATAGAGGGAGGTGACTATAATGACAAGTTTTAACGGATTAGAAATCATCGGTTGGTTTGCGTGCGTACTGTTCGGGCTTAATCTTGTGGCAATGGCATTATTTGTTCTGTTCGCCAAACTGCCAAACGGAAAATTTCGCGAGATGATTCGCGGTATTATATTTCAACTCGACAAGTTTGCCGACAAGCTGGAGAACAGTCAAAAGCGGGCAGTCGCAATGGCTCAGATTAGCGGAATATTGGGTTGGCGTGGAATTTTTATTCCAACTATACTCATTGGCTGGGTAATTGACACAGAGGCAGCGGCAATTAAAGAGAGCCAGAAGGTGACAGGTACACCGGATTTACCCAATGATCAAGAATTCGATGATCGCGTTAAAAATAACATGAGACAAGTTACATTAGCGGAAATAAAACAAATGGCCTTTGCGGCTAAAACTGCACTACAGCAGTCAGCACAAAGGTACGAATGGCCTATTAAGGTCTATTTGCATTGGTCAGCTGGGCATTATGACCAATTTTTTACCGATTATCATTTTAACATAGGGGCAGATGGTTCAGTGTTTGTAAGTACTAACGACCTGAGTGAGAAAAAGTCCCACACGTATTTCCGCAACAGCGGTGCGATTGGCGTTGCCGCAGCCTGCGCTTATAATGCTGTCTCTTGTAATGATTTAGGACCAGAGCCCCCAACTGCATTACAGATCGAAGCTATGGCTCAAGTTGTTGCTGTGCTAAGCAAATCTTTAGATATTCCGATAGATATTCAGCATTTTATGACACATGCAGAGGCCGCTGATAATATGGATGGTTGTGATCCTGGTTATGAAGCAAATGGATATCCGGAGGGCAGATATGGCCCGCAAAACAGTGTAGAGCGTTGGGACTTGTGGGTAGTTAAAGCAGGAGAAAAACCTGGCTCTGGTGGTGACATGCTGCGCGGTAAAGGAGTCTGGTATCAACAAAACGGTGTCGGATGACAGGTTTCCTCTATTGGAACGAAAAAAACATCCTGGCCAGAAGGCCGGGATGTTTCCGTATTACTACCCGATCGGCATACTATTTGTCAGCGAGAGATTGCTCATGGGTATATTGATTATTTGGTCTAACAAGTCAGAGGCCTGCTGCTTGGTAATTCCTTTGACTAATACCACTTCGCTGATTAAGATCTGCAGAGCATCTTCCATCATATTTTTTTCGGTGATTCCTAGCTTCTTCTTGTTATTGCTGCGGACTAAGTCGCGAATCACTTCGGCTCCTTCGTATATATCACCGCTTTTTATTTTGGATAAGTTTCTTTGGATTCTTTGGTTATCCCTGGTTGTCAGCTCTGTCTCGCCATCAAAGAAAGTAGTGAGAACATTGTCAAGTTTATCTGGGTCTACAATGGGGCGTATCTTCAATCGGTCTGTCTTGCTAGTTGGGAACTGGACTAGCATTTTTCTGTGAAGTATATTAACGGTGTAATATAGCACGGTTTCCCCAAGGATTTCTTTTTCTTCAATTGCTTGAATCGTGCAGCCGCCCTGGGTTGGATAAAAAATCTTATCACCTACTTGAAACATGAACTCACCCCTTATCTCTTATACAGTATTTCTAATTATACAACAAAATATTATAAATATCAAAATAAATATTTTATCATACCGGATATTTGGTGTCAACAATATTTTGCAGCTTCCCGAAAAAATAAATTGATTATAGCCGGAAGGAGCTTAAATAGCGTTAGCTAGGAGAAACTATTAGCGGAGGTGATAGAATGCCCACACCAAAAACAGGGCCAGATAAGTTTGGGATAGAGCATGAAATTAGAAATGATAAAGGCAACAAACAGTTAACAGACGAGGAGGTGCGCGAGAAGGCAAAACACTTTACCAACAAGAGTGGTGCTAGACAATAGTAATCGGTAATGCAAGAAAGCTTAGTCTTTTTTCATTACAATGGCTTTGCCATCAATGACCAAAGTACCTTCCTGATTGGTGACTGTGGTCCTTAAGACCAATCGGTTTTTGGCTTCGATTTTTTCGATAACTTCTACTGTAGTTGTTACGGTATCACCGATTTTTACCGGAGCTTTGAAGGCTAGTTCCTGGGCAAGGTAAATGGTATTAGCGCCAGGCAGTGCTGTGCCAAGCAAAGCTGAGATGAAGGTGGCCGATAACATTCCGTGGGCGATACGCTCTTTGAACATTGTGGTTTTGGCAAACTCGGCATTGATATGTATTGGGTTAAAGTCGCCGCTAAGACCAGCAAAGGTATATACGTCATACTCGGACACTGTTTTGGCCGTACTGGCCTTGTCGCCAACCTTGATGTCGGCAAATTTTACATCTTGTACCATAAAAAACACCCCTTGTTATAGAATATTGACCACTTTGTTATAAAATATTTTAATGCAAGGAGTGTGCCAAAAATCGATAGTTTTTTCAAGGTAAAACAGATAGGCAGATTCGCGATCAGGCACAGGTTTTATCCCAAGGTTAAGAATGATATATAAAAACACGACAAAAGCCCGCTTGAAACGATAAGTTTTAAGCGGGCTTTTCAAATTTCAAATATAGTTGCCCAAAAACCGGCAGCGGATGCCCAAAAACTGGCAGCGGATGCCCAAAAACCGGCGGCAGCCCAAGTGTTTTTTCAACAAGTGCACTATAAAGTGCTGAATTTTTGGCGGAATAACGGCTTGAAAAACATTTAAGTGGCTAGAAGGCGTGGATTGGCACAGGTTTAGGAGTTGGAACGGAATTTGCATTACAACTATATTGAACTGGTGCAAGTATGTATGAGAGAGGAGAAATGGAAATGGACGGACCGGCTCAAGGTAAAAAATATGAAGTTGTTGAGGGACAATTTAAATTAACGAAGTATGTTATAAATTAAGCTGGAGGTAATTCATTATGGGAAAAATCGGTTGCGAATTTGGAACACACCGGGTGCTGGAACCACAGGGCGTTTTAGCCCAGCCAGCCTGGAAACTTGACAATACTATGGAGATGTATAATAACGAGTTATTAATTGAAGTCGATACCCTGAATATTGATGCTGCCAGTTTTACGCAAATTAAGAAAGAGGCTCAGGGCAATCCCGAGGCAATGGGCAAAATCATGATGGGCATTGTGGAAAAGCGAGGTAAGCACCATAACCCGGTTACTGGATCTGGCGGTATGCTTATGGGGACTGTCAGTAAAATCGGTCCGGCCTGGGCGGGAAAAACGCCGGTAAAAGTTGGCGATAGAATTGCTACACTAGTATCCTTGTCGCTTACTCCGCTGAAAATTAATAAAATCAAGAAAATCCATTTAGAAAAAGAACAAGTGGAAGTAGATGCCCAGGCAATTCTGTTCAGTAGCGGTATTTATGCCGTACTGCCGGCAGATATGTCGCCCTCGCTGGCTTTAGCTATTTTGGATGTGGCAGGAGCTCCGGCACAAACGGCTCAATTGGTACGGCCGGGGCAAAATGTACTGGTCATTGGCGGTGGCGGCAAATCCGGTATGCTTTGTCTTTATGAGGCGAAAAAAAGAGCCGGTGTTACCGGTAAAGTCATTGGTTTAGGATCAAGTAAAGGCAGTTGTGACAGAATGCGTCAAATGGGACACGCCGATATCGTCATCCAAGTAGATGCAACTGCTCCCCTGGCAGTTATGAAAGCCGTGTCAGAAGTTACGAATGGGGAATTGGTCGATGTTGTGATTAACTGCGTGAATATTCCTGGTACGGAAATGGGTTCAGTCATGGCGACGAAAGATAAAGGTACAGTCTATTTCTTTAGTATGGCTACCAGCTTTACCGGCGCCGCTCTTGGGGCTGAGGGAATAGGAAAAGATGTAACCATGCTGATTGGCAATGGCTATTGCCGGGACCATGCGGTGATTGCTTTGCAAACTGTTCGAGAGAATCCCGTTCTTTTGCAAACATTCCAGGAGCTTTACGCTTAACCATGTTTGTCTGGCATGAGATTTTCGGCGTACCCCCCGCTGTTATAACTATTGTGGGTATGGCTAAAAATGTTGGCAAGACAGTAACTCTCAACTATATACAAAAAATGTTTCATAATGAAGGCTGGGTATTGGGGCTGACTTCCATCGGGCGGGATGGCGAGACGTTTGACGCTTTGACAAATATAGCGAAGCCATTGATTTCGGTGCAGCCGGGAATCATTCTGGCTACTGCTGAAAAAGTGATTACAGAGCCTGCGGGGTGGGAGTACTTGCAGGACACCGACTTCAAGACACCCCTTGGCAAAGTAATTATTCTCCGGGCGAAATCATTGAACAAAGTGGTTCTGGCCGGACCAAGCAAGAACCGGGAGATCCAAGAATTGCTCCAGTCTTTAGCCGCATGGGGCGCCCAGTGTATTCTTATTGATGGCGCATTCGACCGCCAGAGTTCAGCTGATCCTTTGGTCAGCAACCAGGTAATACTGGCAACCGGGGCTACAGTAAGCCGTGATTTGACAGAGTTAATTCATGCGACACAAAGCAGGGTTGAGCAATTGACATTACCGGCATGTAGTCAGTTTTACCGGGAGTTGTCGAACAAATCTCAGGCTAAAGTTCTCATTGTGAATGCGGGAGTTCCTCGCGAAATGTCTCTTACTACGTCACTCTTGCGCCCGGTAGAGTGGAGCGAGTTGTTTGGCTTGGATTGTGATGCGGTGATCGTCAAAGGGGCGGTGGGGGACGGATTGGCCCAGGCTTTATTGCGGCAGCTCCGGCCACCAAAAATAATTGTTCAAGATGCCAGTAAAATTTTTGTTAATCCTAATTTATGGCGTCAGCTTAAGGATCATCACGTGCAATTTTCGGCGGTGCAGACTATCTGTTTATTAGGTGTGACGATAAACCCAACCTATCCAGGAGGAAAAGGGTTTGACGCTGAAGAAATATTACAGAAAATGGGAAAAGTATTATCGCCCATGCCAGTACTTGATATAATGCGTGAGGCAAAGTTTAAATAATGGGAGCCGCCGCGATAAGGGGAGAAGAGTTTTGCTAAACCGGTTAGATAGCAGTGATTATTGTCTTGATTTGGTATTAAATCAGGTGGATCAAGGGGTACATATTATAGATTGTAAAGGAATCACAATCTTCTATAACCAGACAGCAGCGGAGGTTGAAGGATTACAGCCTGCAGATGTTATTGGGAAACATGTTCTCCAGGCATATCCTTCATTAACACTGGAAACAAGCAGTTTGATGGAGGTTTTGGCCAGTGGCAAGCCTATATTAAATCAGCAACAGACAATTGTAAGCAGAACCGGGAGAATTATCACAATTCATTACTCAACACTCCCCCTATATCGTGATGGCAAGTTGGTTGGCGCTTGTGACCTGTCACGGGACATTACAAAAATTAAACAGCTTTCGGAAAAGGTAATGGATTTGCAGGGAGAATTGTTGGGGGCAAAAGGCGTCAATAGGGAAACGGTAAAGACAAAGGATGTCAAGTTTGCAAAATACACTTTTAATGATATTGTAGGCAGTCATGATTTGGTAGTTAAACTGAAGGTATTGGGGCAGCGGGTAGCGTCACATTCTTCCCCTATTTTTGTGATTGGCGAAACCGGTGTCGGGAAAGAACTGGTAGTACAGTCTATTCATAATGCATCTACCCGTAAGAATGGACCGTTTATAGCACAAAATTGCGCAGCTTTTCCGGCAACATTATTGGAAAGCATACTTTTTGGGACGGTAAAAGGAAGTTTTACTGGCGCGGAAAATCGGCCAGGGTTGTTTGAACTGGCCGATGGAGGAACGCTGTTTTTGGACGAAATCAATTCAATGCCGATGGAGTTGCAGAGTAAATTACTCCGGGTATTACAGGATGGAAGTTTGCGCCGCATTGGTGATAATGATTTAAAAAAAGTAGACACCCGGATTATTGCCTGTACTAATGTCAATCCCGAGGAGGCTGTACATAATAAGGAACTGCGGATTGACTTGTACTACAGGTTAAATGTTGTTTCTTTGGTGGTGCCTCCTTTGCGGGAACGCAAAAGTGATATACCCGCTCTGATCGATCACTTCATTGCGCTGTATAACTCTAAGCTAGGCTGTCAGGTTAAAGGTGTCAGCAAGGAAGTCCGGTCAATTTTTCTGGATTATACCTGGCCTGGAAATGTAAGGGAGATGCAGCATGCTATCGAGCATGCTATGAATGTCGTTTCTGGGCCGCTAATTGCGGTGGAGCATCTGCCTGAACATTTGTGTCAATATGCTGGGGCAGCCGACAATGACACCGTTGGTTTCGACTTGGAGAAGAAAAGTTTGACGGCAATAGTCAGACAGGTAGAAAAAAGTACAATTATCCAGGCTTTGGCAAGGTACGGGGGAAACATATCCGAGGCGGCGCGGCATTTAGGTATTCCCCGTCAGACTATACAATATAAACTAAAGATTCATGGACTGCTTGCCAGTACCAGAAATAGTGGTTATTAGATTTTCTACGGAAAATGAGCGGCGAGGCTAACAAATAGACTAAACTTAATGGGGGGAGACTGGAGTGGCAAAGCTTAATTTGGATGAGCACAAGATTGCCCGGGGGCGGGAGTTAGCCGGGCAGATTGCGGAACAGGTACAAACATATATTAATGCTCATTCTACCGTGACGGTTGAAAGGGCTGTTTTAAGACTGTTAGGTATTGATGGCGTTGACCAGGCCGAGGTGCCGCTCGTAAATGGAGTGGTGGAACGGCTGCACAAGGCGGGGGTTTTGGGAAAAGGCGCCATGTATTGGGTAGTCAATGCAATGCTTTATCTGCAGCAATCACCGCAACAGATTGCCGAGGCCGTTATTGGCGGACAGATTATTTTAGAGCAATTGCCAGAGAAACCAGCTGAGGAAATAGCAAAATTGGCGGATAGCCTGGCTGAAGCGGCGTTAAGCAAAATTCATAGCCGCCGTAGGGAGCGGGAGAATTTGATTTCCCGCCTGGGTAAGGGATTGGAACCTATGGTATATGTTATTGTGGCTACGGGAAATGTTTACGAAGATGCGGTTCAGGCTCAGGCTGCAGCAAGACAGGGTGCCGATATTATTGCGGTAATTCGTACTACCGGACAAAGCCTATTGGATTATGTCCCCTATGGACCCACTACTACTGGTTTTGGCGGTACTTACGCCACCCAGGAAAATTTCCGGATTATTCGGCAGGCACTGGATGAAGTTGGTCAGGAAGTAAACCGGTATATCTATTTGACTAATTATTGTTCTGGGCTATGCATGCCAGAAATTGCGGTTATGGGTGCATTAGAGCGGCTGGATGTTATGCTGAATGACTCCATGTATGGCATCATTTTTCGGGATATCAACATGAAACGTACTTTTGTTGACCAGTTTTTTTCCCGTTTGCTCAACGGCTTCGCTGGGATCATTATTAATACCGGTGAGGATAATTATTTAACAACGGCAGACGCCATTGAGGCCGCGCATACTGTATTGGCCTCTGACTTGATTAATGAACAGTTTGCCTTCCGGTGCGGCATGGTTTCTGAACAGCTTGGTCTTGGGCATGCCTTTGAGGTTGACCCCGAGACACCCAATGGTTTTCTCTATGAACTGTCTCAGGCTCAATTAATCAGGGAAGTATTTCCCGATAGTCCTATCAAGTATATGCCGCCGACTAAGTATATGACTGGTAATATTTTCAAGGGTCATGTACAGGATGCGCTATTTAATGTTTGTTCTATCATGACAGGGCAGGGGATTCAGCTGCTGGGAATGTTAACGGAGGCTATACATACGCCTCACATTCAAGATCGTTTCCTCAGTATTCAATCGGCAAAATATATTTTTAACACCATGCGCGATTTATCGGATGAAATTTATTATCGGTCCGATGGTTTTATTGAGCAGCGAGCCAGAGAAGTTTTGGACAATACCGTGGGCTTATTGGAACAGATAGCAGATATCGGCCTAATGCAGGCGCTGTCCAATGGGTATTTTGCGGACATTGCCCGTACTCCGGAAGGCGGCAAAGGGTTGGAAGGAGTATTTGACAGGGAACCCGGGTATTTGAATCCTTTTATTGGACTAATGCTCCAAGGAGGAAGAGAAAATGACTGATTTAACAAATGTCAGACCTTACGGCGATACCTTGGATGACGGTATGATCCAGATGTCCTTTACGCTGCCGGCGCCTCTAAACAGTACCACCAAAGAAGCTGCCCGGCAATTGGTTGCGAAGATGGGGCTGGCAGAGCCGGCGGTTGCCCATGCCGAGGCGATCGGTGATAACTTCAGTTTTTTTGTTGTTTATGCCAAGTGCCAGCAGGGAGTGGATATTACTCAGATTGTAGCGCCCGAAGTAGCGCTTCAGGTGATGGCTAAGAAAGAAATTGATGATTTTATCAAGAATAACGTAAAACGGAAACTGAATATACTGGGCGCCTGTATTGAAAGTGATGCTCATACCGTTGGTATTGATGCGATTATGAACATGAAGGGCTTTAACGGGCATAAAGGCTTGGAAAGCTATCATGAAATCAATGCTGTCAATATGGGGGCTCAGGTTGTTTGTGAGGAAGTTATTCGCAAGGCTCATGACATAGAGGCTGATGCTATCTTAATATCTCAGGTTGTAACCCAGAAAAACATTCATATTACCAATCTTACTAAACTGGCAGATATGCTGGAAGCCGAAGGGCTGAGGGATAAACTAACTTTGGTTGTGGGGGGACCGCGGATTACCCACGAACTGGCAAAGGAATTGGGGTATGACGCTGGGTTTGGCCCCAATACTTATGCGGAACATGTCGCCTCTTTTCTTGTACAGGAATGGAAAGGCAAGAATATCATGCCGATATGAAAAGGGAGTGACAAATGATGGAAGAAGTATTGATCCGGCTAAGGATGAGTGAACATGACGCCCATTATGCCGGAGGATTGGTTAACGGGTCGCGTATGCTGGATTTATTCGGTGATGTGGCAACTGAATTGTTAATCCGCAGCGATGGCGATGAAGGGCTGTTTGTGGCCTATGATAATGTGGTATTTAAAGCGCCTGTATATGCGGGCGATTTCATTGAAGCGCGTGGCAGAATTGTGAAAATAGGTAATACTTCACGCCGTATGGAATTTGTGGCAACCAAAGTAATTGCTTTGGAACCAAATGCCGGGCATGATTCGGCGGCAACGGTGTTGCTGGAACCGATAGTGGTTTGTATTGCCAGCGGAACTTGTATGGTTCCCAAGGAAAAGCAAAGAGGTGAAAAGATTGGATAAGCTGATTATAACAGTTGCGCCGGTTGGGGCCGAAACAACCCGGCAGGATAATCCTAATCTTCCGCTCACGCCTGAGGAAATTGCTGAAGAGGTATTTCGCTGCGAAGAAAAGGGCGCTTCTATTGTTCATCTACATGTAAGGGATGCTGAGGGAGAGGCCACTCAGTCCAAAGCTATATTTCAAGAAACAATCCAGTTGATACAGAAGCACAGCAAAATAATTATTCAGACGTCGACTTCGACCGGTGGGCCATCTTGTATGACGCCTGACAAGCGCCTCCAACCGGTGCTATTGAACCCGGAGATGGCGACATTAACTACCGGGACGGTGAATTTTGGGGAGGGAATATATGCCAACCCGCTGCCCGTAGTGGCCGAGTTTGCAAAAATGATGGTGGAGCGGGGTGTCAAGCCGGAAATAGAGGTATTTGAGGTCGGAATGATTCAAAACGCTCTATCCCTGGTTAAACAGAAGATTTTACAGTTGCCGCTTCACTTTGATTTTGTTATGGGTGTACCGGGCGGGATTGGGGGCGAACCCAGGCATTTAGTGCATATGGTAGATTCCTTGCCGCCAGGATGTACCTGGACTGTGGCGGGAATTGGCCGCAGTGAGCTGCCTTTGGCAACCATGGCGATTGTTATGGGCGGACATGTTCGTGTTGGCTTTGAAGATAACGTATATTATACAAAGGGCGTTCTGGCTAACAGCAACGCACAATTGGTGGAGCGGGTAGCGAGAATCGCGAGCGAGCTGGGGCGTCCAGTCGCGACACCTGACGAAGCACGGGCAATTCTAGGATTGAACCGGTAGACTTTTTGGTGTGATGTAATCCGGCAGTGAGTACTGCCGGATTTTTTTTGCATGCGCCCAGTATGGGCGCTTACTAGTCGTTCAATATTCCGAGAGGCTATGATCTCAATTAGAATCAGGGTATCGCCTGATTTTTGGCAGCTGGCTGAAAATTGGGCGATGCCCTGATGGTAGGTATATTAGTAGTTTATAGCATAAGACTGTATTTCTCATGCCGAAATTTAGTCAAGAACGAGGGATACTGATTTGCGGATGTAGGAAAATGGCCTGTTTATAGGGATAATCACTTGGCACGGTATTTGCAACTATTTATATATAGATATAGAGGAGTGTAAGAGAGGCGATGCATGTGGTGCCAGACTAGGTAAAATTATCTGAATTTATAAAAAACAATGAAATCCAGACTTCGGAAATTTACCGGCTAAATAGTAAAAAAAGGGGTGAATTAAGTGAGTGGCAATCTAAAAATTGAGAAAAGCCTAAGTATCAGTAGTGGGGATACCGGAATTGTGGAAACAGGGGAATTAAAACGGAGTTTAAAAGCCCGTCACATGAATATGATTGCGATTGGCGGCGCTATCGGTACCGGTTTATTTGTGGCCAGTGGTGCCTCCATCAGTACCGCCGGTCCAGGCGGAGCTTTAATTGCTTATGGGGCAATCGGGATAATGGTTTATTTTCTGATGACGAGTTTGGGGGAAATGGCGACATATTTACCGCTTTCCGGTTCTTTCGGGACTTATGCCGCAAGGTTTGTTGATCCGGCCTTAGGGTTTGCCATCGGGTGGAACTATTGGTTGAACTGGGCTACCTGCCTAGCGGCGGAGTTAGTGGCAGGTGCAATTATTATGAAGTTTTGGTTCCCTGAAATTCCCGGGTATTATTGGAGCGGGTTGTTTCTGGTACTTTTAACTGTTCTTAATTTGCTGTCAACAAGGGCTTATGGGGAAAGTGAATTTTGGTTTGCTGGAATCAAGGTTATTACCGTAGTGATATTTTTATTTACAGGAGCCATGATTGTTTTGGGCGTGGGCGGCAATGCACCCGGATTTGATAACTGGCATACCGGAGATGCGCCTTTTGTTGGTGGTTTTGGTGCAATATTGAGTATATTTATGATTGCCGGCTTTTCTTTCCAAGGTACGGAACTGGTTGGGATTGCTGCTGGTGAGAGCGAGAATCCGGAAAAGAATATTCCGAAAGCAATCAATACCGTATTTTGGCGCATTATGATATTTTACATAGGTGCGTTAGTCATTATTGGGTTTATTCTTCCTTATACCGACGAAAATTTACTCAAAAGTGATGTGGAAAATGTCGCAGTCAGTCCGTTCACTCTTATCTTTAGCCGGGCTGGCCTTAGTATAGCCGCATCACTGATGAATGCAGTCATTCTCACGTCGGTACTGTCTTGCGCCAATTCAGGGCTGTATGCCTCGGCACGTATGCTTTATGCCATGGCGAAAGATGGCAAAGCGCCGCAAGTATTTGGAAAACTCAATCAGCGCGGTGTTCCGGTCAATGCGTTGTATATAACAGTTGCTTTTGGTTTGCTGGCGTTTCTTGCATCACTGATTGGCGATGGTAAGGCTTATATTTGGTTGTTGAATATTACTGGCATGATCGGATTTATCGTTTGGCTGGGAATTGCTATCAGTCACTACCGGTTCCGGCGGGCTTTCATAAAACAAGGACGTGATCTAAATGAGCTCAAATACAGAGCAAAATGGTTCCCTTTTGGACCGCTGTTCGCTCTTGCGCTTTGTTTTATAGTAATTGTCGGGCAAAATTACAACGCGTTTTTGGGCGAGTCAATTGACTGGTATGGCGTAGCCGTGTCCTATATTGGTATTCCAATATTTGTGGCAGCTTACTTAGGGTATAAGTACTCCCGAAAAACCAAGCTGATTCCTTTGGACCAAGTGGATTTGAGCCGCCATACGGGGTGATGAGTGATGTTGCTGCAGACGTCAGTTTTGTGAATCAACCATATAATTTGATTTAGGGAGAAGGTAAAAGAAAATGAGAAACTATCGTGATATTCCCCTATGGGCCAGTGTGACAGAGGAAGATTGGCAGGACTGGCAGTGGCAGGTAGCCAACCGTATTACTTCCCCGGAGGAGCTTAAACAGGTTATTCCGCTGACGGCGGAAGAAGAAGAGGGAATCCATAATTGCTTGCAAAGCCTAAGAATGGCGATCACTCCTTATTATGCCACTCTGATTGATCCGGAAAATTTGTGTTGCCCTATTCGAAAGCAGGCTGTGCCGACGGCAGCTGAGTTGGATTTTAGCCATTTTGATATGGCGGACCCTTTACATGAGGATAAGGACTCACCTGTGCTTGGCTTAACTCATCGCTACCCCGACCGGGTGTTGCTGCTGGTTACGGACCAATGCTCCATGTATTGCCGGCATTGTACCAGACGGCGTTTGGCCGGAGCCTGTGACCAGGCTCGCACAAAACAGCAAATTGACCGCTGCATTCAATATATCAGCGAAAACCCGGTAGTTCGGGATGTAGTGTTGTCTGGCGGCGATGCTTTTTTACTCAGTGACGATCTGATTGAGTATGTGTTAAAAGAGTTGCGTCAAATTAAACATGTGGAGATTATTCGTTTTGGCACACGTACACCGGTCGTGCTGCCGCAGCGGGTCACTCCGTCGCTTTGCGAAATTTTAAAACGCTATCATCCGGTTTATGTAAATGTTCACTTCAACCATCCAGACGAGATCACGCCGGCATCTAGGGAAGCCTGCGCCCGCCTGGCTGACGCGGGCATACCCCTGGGGAATCAGGCCGTGCTGCTAAAAGGAGTTAACGATTGCCCGGAATTAATTAAGAAATTGATGCAGGAATTGTTGGTCATCAGGGTAAGACCGTATTATCTGTATCAATGCGATATGTCAAAAGGCATACAACACTTCAGGACGCCAATCAGTTCGGGAATTCAGGCGATTGAATATATGAGGGGGCACACCTCGGGTTTGGCGGTGCCCACTTATGTGGTGGATGCTCCGGGAGGTGGCGGCAAAATTCCGGTTATGCCACAATATCTGGTCTCGCAAAATTCCGGCAAAATTATCCTGAGAAACTATGAAGGCGTATTTACGACCTATACGGAACCACGGCATGTTGTTGATCCGGAAATGCCCTGTGAAGTATGCGGCAGCTATCACCGTGACATCAAAATCGGGCTGACGGCACTGTTAAGTGGTGAAACCTGCTCACTGGAACCGCCAGTACGACTGGAAACAGAGGAACGGCAGGACACCGGAAAACTGGTCTTGCAGGTGGCCAAGTAATGAGAGCCATCATGTAAAATTGGCGCAGGGGGAATGTTGCTATGGCGAAAATATGTACCGCGGCTGAGGCGGTAAAGGATATTGGCAGTGGAATGTCGGTCATGATTGGCGGTTTTCTTGGTGTGGGCACACCGGACAGTCTGGTGGGAGCATTGATGAATCAAGACACCCAAAACTTAACCGTTATTGCCAATGATACCGCTTTTGTCGGTATTGGTGTAGGTAGGTTGCAAGACAGCAAACAAATGGCTAAATTGTATGCATCTTATATTGGCGGACACCCTGAAACTGGCAGGAGTATGGAAAATGGGGAACTAGAAGTGGTTCTAACTCCCCAGGGCACTCTTGCCGAACAAATCAGGGCTGGGGGCGCCGGTCTAGGCGGATTTCTAACTCCTGCCGGTGTGGGGACCGTGGTGGCTCAAGGTAAACAAGAAATAGTAATCGGGAAAAAGACGTATCTGTTAGAAATGCCGTTGAAAGCTGATTTTGCATTAATAAAAGCATATAAAGCCGATACCAGTGGCAACTTAATCTACCGTTTATCGGCTCGGAATTTTAACCCCCTAATGGCGATGGCAGCTAAAGTCGTGATTGTTGAAGCGGAAGAAATAGTACCGGTAGGCTCGTTTGAGCCTGATCAAGTCATAACCCCTGGAATATTTATTGATTTTCTGGTTGAAGGGGGTAAGTAGTATGGTCAAGGTGGATAAACGTATTCGCATTGCGATGCGGGTCGCCCAGGAATTACGTGATGGCGATGTGGTAAACCTGGGAATTGGTATGCCAACTATGGTAGCAAATTATTTACCTAACGGAGTGGCGGTCGTATTGCAGTCGGAAAACGGCTTTTTAGGTATTGGGCCGGAACCCGATTCAGACGCTGTTGACCGGGATCTAGTAAATGCCGGTGGTAACCCGGTAACCATCGAGGCTAACGGCTGTTGCTTTGACAGCGCCATGTCTTTTGCTATTATTCGCGGAGGACATGTGGATACCACTGTGCTTGGTGCTTTGGAAGTTGACGAAAAGGGTAATTTGGCAAATTGGATGGTACCTGGTAAAAGGGTGAACGGCATGGGCGGAGCTATGGACCTGGTGGTTGGTGCCAATAAGGTAATTATTGCTATGGAGCATCTAAATAAAGACGGATCAGCCAAGATTGTCAAAGAGTGTGCATTGCCGTTTACTGCTAAAGGCGAAGTGGATTTAATCGTTACAGAAATGGCGGTTATCGCAGTAGCCCCCGATGGGTTGCAGCTGTTAGAAATTGCTGCAGACACTACCCTGCCAGCAGTACTGGCTGCTACGGCAGCAAAATTGACCCTTCCCAAGGGGACTATTCCAACGTTTTAAATCCAGTGTCAATCAGGCTATGTGACTGCTGATAGGTATTCAAGAATAGGGGGATAAAATTAATGAGAGAGGTAGTTATTGTTGCCGCAGCGCGGACGGCAATTGGCAATTTCAATGGTTCATTATCCGCTTTTTCCGCAGTCGAATTGGGGAGCGCGGTCATAAAAGCAGTTGTCGAGCGGGCGGGGATTCAGCTGGAAAATATCGAACAAGTTATTTTTGGCAACGTGTTGCAGGCTGGATTGGGTCAAAACCCAGCCCGGCAGGCAGCGATAAAAGCCGGTATTTCAGTGGAAGCGCCTTCCTTTACTGTTAATAAAGTCTGTGGCTCCGGTTTGGCGGCAGTGAATCTGGCGGCTCAGGCTATCATGTGCGGCGACGCTGACATTATTCTTGCCGGCGGTATGGAGAGTATGACCCACGCGCCATATCTGCTGGACAGTAAAGCGCGTAGCGGGTACCGGATGGGGCATGCCAAAGTAACCGATGTTATGATTCAAGACGGCTTATGGTGCGCCTTTAATGATTATCATATGGGAATTACGGCAGAGAATGTTGCAAAAAAATACGGTATAACGCGGGAAGCGCAGGATCAAATGGCTGCTGACTCACAAGAAAAAGCACTCCAGGCAATTGCCGCCGGGGCGTTCCGGCAGGAAATCGTCCCCTTAACAATTAAGGGTAAAAAAGAGGATACGGTTTATGATACTGATGAATACCCCAAGGTAGGTACGACTCCGGAGCGTTTGGCGAAATTGCGTCCGGCATTTAAAGAGGACGGCACCGTTACCGCCGGTAATGCATCGGGGCTTAATGATGGAGCAGCAGCTTTGGTAGTCATGGCTGCTGATAAAGCCCGTGCCATGGGAGTTCGACCGCTGGCTAGGATTCGTTCCTTCGCTGCAGCGGGAGTAGATCCTAGTATAATGGGTTTAGGGCCGGTGCCTGCCTGCCGTAAATCCTTGGCGAAAGCTGGTATGACGGTAAAAGACCTTGGCCTCATCGAAGCCAACGAGGCTTTTGCAGCTCAGTTTTTGGCGGTAGGTAAGGAACTTGGTTTTAGCAAGGAAAACGTAAATATAAATGGCGGCGCGATTGCCCTGGGACATCCAATCGGCGCCAGCGGCGCCCGTATTTTGGTAACGCTGCTGCATGCAATGGCAAATAATAAAATAAAAACCGGTCTTGCCACCTTGTGTGTGGGTGGTGGGCAGGGTATAGCCACTATTGTTGAACAAGTATAGTCAAATAAGAAGGAGGTGATCTTTAATTTATGAGAGGATTAAAGAATAAGGTTGTAATTATCACTGGAGCTGCCAGCGGCATAGGTAAGGCGACGGCGCTGCGTTTTGCTGAAGAGGGTGCAAATGTTGTTGTTGCGGATTTTGCTGACGGCACGGCTACTGTTAAAGAAGTGACAGAAAAAGGCGTGCAGGCTATCTACGTTCAGGTCAACGTTACTGACATGGAGAATGTTAAGACTATGGTAGCTAAGGCAATAGAGGTATTTGGTAAAGTAGACGTATTGATTAACAACGCAGGCATTACTAGAGATGCAATGATGAAAAAGATGACCAAAGAGGCGTGGGATGCCGTAATAGATGTAAACCTGACCGGTGTATTTAACTGCACTTCGGCAGTGCTGCCACATATACTTGAGCAGAAATCTGGAGTGGTACTTACGACCTCTTCTGTTGTCGGCATATACGGTAATCTTGGTCAAACTAATTATGCAGCCGCTAAGTGGGGTGTAATTGGTATGACTAAGTCTTGGGCTAAGGAAATGGCGAAAAACGGTATAAGGTTCAATTGTGTTGCGCCAGGATTTATTGCCACAGAAATGGTCAAGAAAATTCCTGAACAAGTACTAAATGAAAAAATACTTATTAAAGTGCCTGCGATGCGACTGGGTGAACCAGAAGAAGTTGCTGCAGCCTTTGCTTTCCTGGCATCCGATGATGCCAAATTCATCAATGGTGCAGTTCTTAGTGTTGACGGTGCTTGTACGCTGTAGGATTCGAAACTGCCAAAACTCTATACCAACAAAAGCGATGCTAGATGATAGTAGCGATAATGGGAAAGGCCGTAGACGTTTTCGTCTACGGCTTTTCAGTTAAGCGTCGTGATTTTTTACTGCATCGTTTAACAGCTTGCAAAGTATTTCAAGCGCTTTTGGTAAATCCTCATCTGCAAGATTGGTCCAACAAATTCGTAGATGATTGGTTTCGGGTTCTCCAGGATAGAAAATCGACCCTGGGAGAAAGTGTACACCGCGACGGTGGGCTTCGGGAATCAAGTAATCTGTATGAATCCCAAGCGGCATTGACAGCCATAAGTGGAGTCCAGCTGACTGTTTAGGCCGGGCAATGCGAGGATCAAGGAGTTGGTCAAGGGTCTGAAGGACGTTTTTTCGGCGCGCATCAAGCAAGCTGCTCATTTTGCTAATTGACCGTAAAAGCTGTGGATTCTGGAAAAAGGGCAGCAGCGATTTTTGCAGCCAGAGAGGAGAACCAAGGTCTGCAATTGATTTGGCTGCAAGCAGACGGTTATAAATGCTCCCGTCTGCGGCAAGTAACCCAAGGCGCATGCCAGGAAAGAGGAATTTGCTAAAACCTTTAAGATAGATCACTCGTCCATCTGTGTCTAGTGCTTTTAATGGCGGCGGTAAGGCAGAGGTTTTTATGCGGGTCATCTCAAGTTCACGA
Source organism: Sporomusa malonica (assembly GCF_900176355.1). Lineage (GTDB taxonomy): Bacteria > Bacillota > Negativicutes > Sporomusales > Sporomusaceae > Sporomusa > Sporomusa malonica. The sequence continues at coordinate 88,403 of NZ_FWXI01000019.1, forward strand.
TGCGGTTCATCTTCTAAAATGAGGACATTGTGCTCTCGGGCGAAACTGAGCAGATCCTGGCGCCTGGATAGGGACATGATTGCTCCGGTAGGATTTTGGCCGGTAGGAACTGTATAGATGGCTTTAAGACGAATATGCGGTGCTAAGTCCTCCAGTATATCAACCCGTATTCCGTTTGCATCAACGGGGATGGGCTGCAGGTTGGCATGAGATAAGCGAAAGGCATCAATAGCTGCAGAAAAACAAGGGGTTTCAAGTGCAATGGTGTCACCGGGACCAAGAAAGGTGCGGGCAAAAAGGTCGATACCTTGCTGGGTACCATTTGTAACCAGCAATTGGTGTGGCTTAAGCTTAATGGATAGCAGCTTTAAATACTCTGTTAAGGCAAGTAAAAAATCAGTATCACCTTGAAAATTAGCATATTGCCCCAGCGCATGGGGAAATTTTTTCAGTGTCTGGTAGATAGATTCCTGGATTAAATGCATCGGCAGCAAGGAGTGATGAACACAGGCTGAGGCCAGGTCTAATATATTGGGGGGTAACCGTACTGCGCTTTGGCTCCAGAAGCTAGCACGGGGAAGGTAGTCTGAAATAGAGAGCTGCCAATCAAAGGGGGCGGAAACATGATCCCCTGAGGTATTGTCCTTTCCTTTGCGTACAAAGGTTCCCTTGCCGCGAATGGTTTCTGTCAAGCCGCTGTTATCAAGCATTTTATATACATGGTGTGCAGTTACCAAACTAATGCTCAATTCCTCGGACAGATCCCGCACAGAGGGCAGTTTAAAATTGGGCTCTATCAGACCAGAGCGAATCCTTTGAGAAATTTCCAGATAGATTTGTTCACGTATGGAAACATTACTTTGACGGTTAATAGAAATTTTCATAAGTCCTCCAACTGTTATAGTAGTCACTTGACTGTTATAGCAAAATAATGGTTCTATAAGAAATAATATACAGCAGTGTTGTATAACAGCAAAGGGGGAAATATCATGTATATAGTATATAGTTTAATGTGCTTAATCTTTGGTACGACATTTTTAGCCATAAAGGTTGGTATAGATGCTGGGGCGCCGCCTTTTCTTTTTGCGGGAACGCGGTTTTTCTTCGCAGGACTTATCGTATTGGTTACCGTTAAAATCTTACACGGCAAGATTGGTCTAAAACCTGAAATGCGTAAGGATGTTGCGCTTGTTGGTATTTTTATGACCGCAATCATGTTTGGCTGCCTATATTGGGGAGAACGGTATATTTCATCAAGTGTTGCAGCACTGCTGGCGGCAACTACACCAATTATGATCGCTATTGTAGAGTGGTTCCAGGGTGTCAGGGAAAATGTCTGGATTAAAGGCAGCGGTTTATTTATATCTTTCATCGGGGTGGCGGTTGCGGTACTGCCTGCATTAGGAATAGATGTTACTAAAGAAGCCATTTTAGCGGTAGTGGTAATACTGGCTGCTGAGGTGGGGTGTGTTTTCGGGACAATGACATCGAAAAAAATCTTAGCTGCTGGTATTACTTCTTTTGTCCTGAATGGCTGGCAAATGGTCATTGGCGGCATGCTGCTGGTGCTGCTGTCAGTGGTTGCCGAGCCGGCAGTGGTGGGTATCAATGATGAAGTAGCCTTTTCCTGGGTATATCTTGTTGTACTTGGTTCGCTTGCCGGACATGGCTCTTACTACTGGTTGGTACGCCGTGCAGGACCATTACTGCCATCAACTTGGACATATATATCGCCGGTTATTGCTCAATTCGTCGGTTACTACTTCCTATCAGAATATGTATCAGTCTATTCTTTTATCGGCCTGGGTTTAGTACTCGGCGGTGTATATTTAGTGAGTAAAGCAGCGGCCCTGGAAAAGTGGCTGGAGTCCCTAGCGGGGGTACCGAGTAAAATAGAAGGCGAATAAGGAATGGTAAATATATACCAATAAACAACCCGGTTTTAGGGGATTCAAAAAATATTTGCACACTACGTGATAGACTTGTTACAATAGATACTAAAGCTAATACAGCAAACTGCCCTCAGTCAAATGACTAGGGGGCTCTTTTTTTCAGAGAGCCGGTTATCCCAGGATTAACCGCAGCGAATTCGCACTAAGAATCATTCAAAACAAGAAAAGGAAGATAAACGTGATAATAACAATAAACAAGGCGATCTTACATATACTGGACTTTAATTCTGGAGTAACTGTTTTCTCAGAGCAGGAGTTAGATACCCAAAGTAATAGTGTTGTAACATTTCTATCCAAACATATTGAGAAATCCTATAATGACCAAAACTCAAAAACGGGAACTTTTTATCCAAATAGTAAATTTAAGGTACAAATAGAAGACTATCTTGCCGGCACTCTGGATTTTACCAGCTTCTCAGTGTATGTAGCTGAATTAATGGTTGAATCGATTTCTCAGTCAGATGTATTAGACTCCACAGATTTGCTCGTATGCGATTTTAACATAGATAGTAATCGCGTAATTGCTCTGTTAAAATGCAGCAACAAAATTGGATTCATTCATCAGGTAGTGCATGATAATGAAAAAATTAAAAATGATATTATTAATCATTATGCGATATTACCCAGTCTGTCGCAAAAAATTGACGAGTATGCATTCATAGATGCTGATTCGCTAAATATTAGATTTATTGATAAAAAACGATCGATTAATGGCAATGATGCTTACATAATAGCTGACAATATCCTTGAATGCAGTTCGCTTATTTCGCCGAAAGATACCCTTCAACTAGTCAACACAATTACCCGCATGGTAGCAGAAAATCATGGAAAAAGCACTGTCGAGGCTGTCTCTAAAACTAAAAACTATATAGTGGAAAACACCGGAGTAACTGAGTATCTAAATCCGGTGGAGTTGAGTAAAGAGGTATTTAGTGCGTCCCCCATCATGCAAGAGGAATTCATGAGAGAAGTAAAAACTGCCGGGATTCCCGAGATAGTGAAAATAGATAAGGAATTTGCCATCAAAAAGGGGAAAAGCCATAAAATTAAAACTGATACAGGTATTGAGATAACATTTCCGGTAGATTATTTCCAAAATAAGGAGTATATTGAGTTTATCAATAATCCGGACGGCACTTTATCGATTGAGTTAAGAAATATAGGGAAAATAACCAACAAATAGTCAGTGTTTTGGGCGTGTTATTTAGGAGTGTGCAATGATGCAAAGAAGGGATATCCTTATCGGCCTGGTTGTCGTTACTGTATGGGGTCTTAATTTTATTGCCATAAAAATGGGGTTAAGGGATGTTCCGCCGCTTTTGTTAGGTGCCCTTAGGTTTCTTCTGGCTTGCTTTCCGATTATTTTTTTTCTACCTAGACCACCAATTCCTTGGCCCTGGCTGATCGCGCTGGGGTTGTCCATAAATGTAGGACAGTTTTCTTGTTTGTTTTTGGGAATGAAGGTAGGTATGCCGGCGGGCCTAGCCTCTCTTGTTCTTCAGTCACAGGCTTTTTTTACGTTATTGGTGGGCGTCACTTGTCTGGGAGAACGCTGGCAGTGGAATCACCTGGCAGGGCTTGCACTGTCAGGTGGTGGTATGGCCATGATTGGTTTGCAGCAGGGAGTGGAGATGACAACTGCTGGCTTTGGGCTGACTTTGGCTGCGGCTGCTTGCTGGGGTATCGGCAACGTCATTATGCGTAGAGCTACTTTAGGGATACCACCCTTTTCAATGTTGTCGTTAGTGGTTTGGGCTGGCGCTGTAGCCATTTTACCATTGACATTCTTGTCGTGGATGCTAGAAGGCTATGATGCCTGGCTGGTTGCCTTCCATAGTCCTACATGGACCAGTATAGGTTCGCTTGTTTACCTGTCTTTCTTCGCTACTTTGGTGGGGTATGGTCTATGGGGCAAGCTGCTTTCCCGTTACCCTGCCGCCGTCGTTTCCCCGCTAGCGCTGCTGGTGCCAATCGTGGGCATGAGCAGTTCGGCGTTACTGCTGGGAGAGTCGGTTTCCCTTTGGCAAGGGATTGGTGCTCTGCTGGTTATGACCGGTCTGGTAGTACATGTTCTGGGAGCAAGATGGCGGATGAGTACTGCTGAGCTCCAGAAGAGTTGAGATAAATCTTATGGTATCCGTAGGCCTTTTGGTCTACGGATTTTTTTCTTGCCCTTTTGGAATTATGTAGAAGTCACTCCAAAATGCTGTGAAAGTGAAAATTAAATTGGAAAGTATAACCTTCTTGACTAACTTACAACTCTGATGTTAATATAAAGTTGTAAGTTGAACAGGGAGGTGCTCGCATGAAGGTGGCATTAATTGGCTTAGGAACAACAGGAAGAATTGCGGCTGAGTATCTTTATAAAAAACAGGCACTTTCACTAGTATTATGCCGGGAGAATAGCAGCGAAGAAGGTAAAGATTTAGGTGAAATTTTACATAGGCCGTATATGGGTATTACAGTTGAGACCACGGCAAATCTTGAAGAAAAATTAAACAAGTTCAAACCAGATATATTAATCGATTTTTCTTCGCCTAACTTCCTAAGAGAACATTTATCTACGCTGGCCCGGTGCCATGTAAATGTAGTAACCGCAGTAACCGGTTATACTCAGATGGATATAAAAAGAGTAAAGGTTTTGGCGCGAAAAAGGCAAATTGGTGTGGTGATCGCACCTAATATCACATTTGGTGTCAATATATTGTTAGTGATGGCTCAAATAGTGGCCGAACTACAATCTGATTATGACTTCCAGGTTATTGATGAAAACCATAGGAATAAAAAAGACAGTCCGTCAGGTACCGCGGAAAAAATCGCTGCAGCTATTAAACGAGGTCTTGAACGGTCGGGAGAGAAGAATGATTCAATCCCGATTCATTCTATCCGGGCGGGTGATATCATAGGGCGTCATAAGGTTTTGGTTTGTGGCAAGCATGATCAGATTGAAATTACTCATTCGGCCTTTTCGCGAACAGCATACGCTGAGGGGGCTTATAAGGCGGCTCAGTTTATTTATGGACGAAAAGGGCTTTATGAGATGAAAGACGTTTTTGGCCTCGGGAAAAGTAGTCATTCTGATGAGCGAGCGCATGGTGTTGACGCTGTTTCATTGACAGGTGTCTATGCGTAGGTTTCCTATGTAAGATAAAATGAGTCACCCTATTTTTTTAGGGTGGCTCATTTTATAATTGGACTACCGACGAATTTGGCAGTTTTTATTAAAATTTCACTATCACCAACAACTACAATGCGATCAAGGGGCTCAATTTTGGCATCCGGTCCAGGAGAGATAATGATGTCAGTACCTCGCCGGATTGCAACAACAGTAGCGCCTGTATGTTGCCAAAGCCTGATTTCCGCAATGGTATGCCCGATGATGTGCGAGGCTTCCGGGACCTCAACTTCGACAGGGTTATACGGTGTAAGGTTGCGCAGCTTATCCGAATAATTAATAATATCAGTGAGCAGATTCTCGAGTCTCGCATCAATTTCTCGTTTTTGACGTAAAAGGATTTCGACATCCTGGTGCAGGGAATCGACAGATTCGGTACTTTTATAGTGCTCTACGAAGCTATAGGCATTTTCAGTGGAAAGTACTGTAACTTCTTTTCCTTGGGAAACACTGACAACATTTTTGACTTTTAGGAGGGCGATCGCTTTTCGGACTGTCTCTGGCGATACATTGTAGTGGCTGGCTAGAATTGATCTGCCCGAAATCTTTTCCTGTACACTAAATTCGCCGTTAACTATTCTTTGGGCTAAATCCAAAGCAATTGAACGATACATGGCAATTGATGACTTCATTTGTTCACCCCGATTGACATTCGATGCTGTTATCATTACAGTTTTTGCCGTAAAAGTCAATAAGCTAGCGTTTGTTTAGTAGGTAAATAACATAGCAAAAAAGCAAAAGAACCGCCAGATGGCGGTTCCCTTGAACTAGTTATGGTTTGATGAGCAGTTACAATAGTGTTATTCTTTAGTAGTGGTTGCTGCAGGCGCATCTTGGGGGGGATTTGTGGTCGCTAGTAGTTCGCTGCGCTCATTCATTGTTTTAGTAATCCGCTTGATGTAATTGCTCGTTCCGCTAATGATATCAACAAATGAACTTCTCTTAAATTCGAACAGGTCTGCCTTCGAACTATACCCGATGGCTTGGCTCATCATCAAATAGTCGTCGGAGATGTTGATAGGAATTCCCATGTCTACAATCGCTCTATTTAATCTACCTATTTCTTTGAGCAGCTTTTTTACATCCAAATCGTTCAGTGTATAGTCGAGTTTGCGCCAGAACTCTACAGGCTTGTAAATGGAATACTCGTAGCGCATAAGCTCATTTACAAATTTTTCTCCTAATTTGAATCCCAGTTTTTCTTTTTCGTCAAACCAGGCAGTCCCAGGGAGTACGCCTGGTGGATTTACGATCACCGCATCAGGATTCGCTTCTCGAATTAAGCTTACGTTTTGCTCGAACACCTCTTCAAGGGTTACTCCTGGGATGACCGGGCAGGGATAAATCATTGATAATACGATTTGGCAAGAAACGCCTTCTGCTGCTGCCGCCAGCTTGATGCATTGAATTGTATCAATAATGTCTTTTCTTACTACCCCTTTATTCATTATTTTGTCATTGATCTCATCATGGCCGGTTTCTCCGCCCAAAAACACGGCTCTGAGACCAGATCTGATCATCAGGCGATAGGTCTCATAGTCATGTTCTGATGGTTTGCCTGGCCGGGCAAACATGGAATAATTTATTTTTAAATGCTCAGCTAAGATCATTTGAGCAATGGCTCTGCCATGACCTAGCGGCGTTTCGGAGCTGCTGAAGCGGAAAAAAGCGATACCCCGGCTCGTCATTGCCATGATCTCGTTTTTTATCTCATCTACAGGTCGAGGAGTGTAATGCGTATTTTGCCTTGTATGCGAGCAAAAGCTGCACTTATTCCAGGTGCAACCAAGACCATCGATCAAAGTATGAAACCATAGCTTGTCTGACATGTCTGCAGGTCTGTATCTTGGAATAGTAAATGAGTGAAACATGTAGTCACCTTGCTCGTGGTAGTGCCCTGTCCTAATTAATGGTGAGGTCCCAATCTCCCGGCGCACCAGTTCTAAGAAGGCTGCTTTTGTCGGAACGGTTTTTCTCATATTTAGCAGATACTCCAACATCTCTTCTCCAGGCCCCATAATGGCCAGATCAAATTCCCCCTGCGCCAGAACGTACTCACCGTATACCTTTACATGCGGGCCGCCGGCAATTACTGTGGTTTCTGGACTTGCCTCCCTGATTTTCTGGGATAACTTGATACTCCAGGAATAGGGGGCTCCTCCCCAAACTTTTATTCCCACAAAAGGGATTTGCTCAGCTTTTACCAGGGTGACGATATTATCAATAATCGTGTCCATATGATTTTTACGGAAACCAAGAGCTAACGATTGTACAGGCCAAGCCAATAACAGGGCAAGTATTGATAACAACTTAAATCGGCTGTTATATGCTAGCTGTAGTTTGACTAATGTACGAAGCAACTGAGTGCACCAGCTAGGGACGCCCTTTTCGACAAGGGATATCCGTTGCTCGTCGGCAACATAAACACTGAACCCGCGATCCTCAAGATAGGTGCGAATCACTGCCAGCCCGTTTTCTAACGCCGCATCAGAAGCAATTCTTTGTCTAGGCGCAAAGCTATTAACCAATAACAATTCAATATTTTTATTCATGATTTTGTCCTCCTTGTTGTGTATTCAGGTAATCTTGGGAAAGCGGTTGAGCGATTTTGAGGTTATTTAGTAAGGTTTTGGACGCTTCTTGGTAAAGGTGTTGATAGCGTTCAAATGACTGTCGCGATAGCACAAATAATTCACATTCGGTTAAAGCGAATATTGAGTTTGTTTGTCGCGACTGGTCGGGAAATGTCAAACTGCCAAAATGCTCGCCAGCCTGCAGAATATGGGAGTCTTTATTCGACGACGAAACCAGGGTGCCTGATAGCAGAATATATAAATCGTTGCATAGGCTGTCTTGGTGTAGAATGCAGTCGCCTGGCGCGCAGGAGAATATGACTCCTGCCAGTAGAAGATTGATAATTTTCTCAGTGTCGAGGTTTTTAAATATCGGAAATGTGAACGGAGAAGGGCTTAGCTTGGATTCTACATATTTCCATAAGCTTTTTTGTGTGACAAGTTGGGTGTTATGATATCTTGCAACTTCTGGGAATGTCTCTGAAAAACGCTGTACCATTGACAAATCGCTAGGATGTTTACGAGCAAGGCGATAGATGGGGGACTTGATAGCCTTCATGTGCTCTATATCCTGGATCATCATGACCAATGGAACCAAAAGGCCATATCCTGGATCAGTAAAATTTTTAGTAAATCTCCTAAACCCTAATCGTTCGTATAATGGAACGACTGATGGATTACAACCCCCAAAGCAGAATGTTACTTTCTGGGCACTGAGTAGCCGATATGATTCGACAAGCATCAGATAAAATGCGGGTGAACTCCGGTAGTGAGGTTTGGCAGCTATCTTAGTAACGAGACCAAAGTACGAGTTTGAAGGATCAGCATGTACTGTCTTGAATTTATGCAGCTGAAAAGTGTCAACTAAGTCGGCAGGGTAGTCTTCCACAGAAGCAATGGTAACACGCAGTGTAGCAGCAATCTCGCTCCCAGCCTTTACGTAAATCAATATGCTCCGATCATCCATGGCATCAATAATCTGTTTTCTCTTCCTGAGGATTGATTCCAATGGTTTACCCATTTCTTCGACATATACTTGATAACGCAGTTTATAGATCTCGTTTTTTTCCCATGGGTGTGCAGCGATGCGGACTTGCATTGGGCAATCTACCATATCGCTGGAAAGATCCTGGTTTTCTTTGCTGCTCATGTTAAATCATCCTCCAATTTTGTTTTAGTTAGGGACTACAGGAGCATGTCAATACATTCAAAGGCATCACCTCCTTCACGCATAATAGTTAAAAAATTATGGCGTTGCTGGAAATCCTGTAAAAAAAAAAGAGCCCAGTATTAGGGCTCTCTTAGTTAATGTAAGGGTCTTTCGATCAGTTATTTTTTAAATATTATATAGAAGATTGTGCCTGATGGGCCTGATACTACTTGGACTTTGGCCTGGTGATCGTTAGCAATCCTATAGACCACCGCAAGGCCGAGGCCGGTTCCGTTTTCTTTGGTAGTCAGAAAGGGCTTGCCGATATTCTCGAGAATGTGCGGAGGTATTCCGGTTCCATGATCTTGAGTTTCCAGGACTACATCCCCGTCTTTAACATAGGTTCGTATTGTCACGGTTCCACCAGGTTCCATTGCCTCAAGGCCATTACGAACTAAATTCAAGATCAATTGCCGTATTTCTTTCCCGTCTAGGTGTATCTCAGGTATGGACCCAGGAATAAAGTGAATATCCATGCTTGTAGCATTTGCAGCAGCTTTTATCAACGGATATATGTCCTGAATGATAGAGTTGAGTTGGTGGAAACCCATATCTCTTGACTTATTCTGACAAAGGGCCAGATACTCTTTGATAATCAAATTAGCTCGATCTAATTCGCTAATTAATAGATTAAAATGGTCTTTGTAACTTAAAAATTCATCTTTTCTTCGAAAAAATTGCAGGTAGCCGTTTACTGTTGTTAAAGGATTTCTAATCTCGTGCGCAACATTTGCTGCCATTTGCCCCACTGTGTTTAGTCGATCCAACCGAGAGACGTCTTGTTCTAAGGCTTTTCGAGTCGAAATATCGCGAATGATTCCTTCAAAACTAATACATGAGCCGCCTTCATCAAAAATAGGAACCGTTGTTTGTTCAGCCCAAATCACAGTGTGATCGCGCCGGATAAGGCGCATAACTATCGGGCTAGTTGAAACCGTAACAGGGTTACTGACAAGATTCTCTACCCAGAAGGCATCGCTTGGATGAATTAGCGAAAAAAGCAGGTCAGGTGATTCATAGTATTCGTCGCTGCTATAACCGGTTAGCTTGCCTATAGATGGGCTTACATAATCAAAACCATGCGATGGTTTTAGCCGGTAGAGGTAGATAGTATCGGCTGCGTTTTCAGCCAGTAGGCGGTATTGATTGTCTTTGGCTACCAATTCACGGAAGTTCTTTTCAACATATAGCATCAGAGTACCGATAGCTATAATGAACCGGAGAATACCGCTAATTAAAAAACCCCATGGTGCGAACCAGCTTACCGAGACGAGGAAAGGCATATCTAGAGTGTGTAATCCTGTTCCAATAAACGCAATGCCGACAACAGTTTTACCCCAACTCTTACTGTCAAAATGGCGTATAAACATCCACCCGTGCCAAAAATAAATGTATGCTATATAGGCAAGGGTGGGGAACGCTGTTATAGAAAAGGGAGCATTAAAATAAACGGCAATGTCAGAGAATAGGGTCAAAGCGATACCCCAATAATACCAGCCCTTATGCATTTTTCGTTCAAGGAACTTACTTGTGGCAAATACAAGAAGTATATAATTGGCGATTGATACGAATTGGATTCCAATTAAAGTGGATGTAGTGATTTGGGGCAGTGGTGTGCGGTAAAATATTTGAGTTAAAAAGTGCACCAGCCAGAAAACTGCCCATAAGCCAATATAGGGTTGACGGTAAAGCCAGAATAAGAAAAAATAAACACAAGCCACAGCGAACGTAGCTGATAGAGTTGCAATAATTGAAAGATCATAAAAGGTCATGTGCAATCTTTCTCCCCCTTTTTTTTCGCGGGACTATAGATACTACAACTAAATTTTTGCATTTACGTACACTTTTGGTAATTATAACAAAGAGTTGTTGCAAAATATGGAGATTTATGCCGAATAACAGAGTATTATTGAATATGCTGGATATTAAAAAGAAACGTATAATAAGCAAAAGGGGATATTATGAAAATTTTAATTGATGCCGATGCCTGTCCGAAGGCAGCTCTTCAGATATGTGTCCGAATAGGCCAGAAATATAATATTCCTGTTTGGACGGTTGCCAGTTTTAATCACAATATTGTATCTGATCATCATGTAGTAGTAGGCAGTGCATCCCAGGAAGCAGACATAAAATTAATAAATCTGACTGATCCAAGCGATGTAATTGTTACTCAGGATTGGGGACTGGCCTCTATGGTACTAGGAAAGTCAGCGTATTGTCTTAGTCCAACTGGCAAAGTATATAGTCCAGAAACAATCGAATTTCTGCTAGAAGAACGGGAAATGAAAGCTAAGTTTCGCCGTGGCGGCGGAAGAACCAAGGGGCCTAGTAAAAGGGCACGGGAAGATGATCAACGATTTGAGGCGGCAATTGAACGGTTAATTGCCCATAGTAGTAGCAGCGACTGCTGAGTGGTTGTTCAGTATTTGCCTACTGATTTCTGATTGACGATAAACTGGCCTAACTGTTATAATTTACCTACAGATGGATATTTGGGGCGATGGAGTTCGCCATTAACCCCGTGTCGAACGGTGATGACTCCTACCAGGTGCCTGGTAGGAGTTCTGTTCTATACTATGACCAGCATAAGGGAAGGGGTTAGGAGCCGAAAAAGGGGAGGTATATATGCCTAAGATTACGGGTAAAGCCAAGCGTTTACGGATTTATATTGGTGAGCATGACCGTTACAAAGAAAAAGCTCTTTATTATGCCATTATAGAAAAGGCTAAAGAGCTTGACTTAGCAGGAGCCACTATGTTTCGCGGTTTAATGGGCTATGGTGCAAACAGCCGGATTCACACTGCAAGTATTGTTGATTTGTCAAGTGATTTGCCGATTCTGGTCGAAATTATTGACAGTGAGGAGTATATTAATAAATTGCTTCCTTTTATTGACGAAATGCTGCAAGAAGGACTAGTTACTCTCGATGACATTGAAGTAATCAAATATGGCAAAACACGGCCGCAACGATAGAATAAGTTTTTGCCGCTAGGAGGTACACATGCTGATTAACATACTAATCGTTACGCTGGGCGGGGGAATAGGGGCCGCATCAAGATATGTAGTCTCCTCTTGGGCTGCAGAGCGCTTTGGATCTAATTTTCCTTATGGAACTTTACTTGTCAATGTTGCAGGATGCTTTATTATTGGCCTATTTCTGGCTTTAGTGACTGATAAGCTTATCGTCAAGCCGGAGTGGCGGCTGTTTGTCACTACAGGGTTTCTGGGCGGATTAACAACGTTTTCATCATTTAGTTATGAGACAATAAAACTGCTGCAGGAAGCCGGTATTTCCCTTGCGCTGTATAATGTTTTAGCCAACTGCGTAATAGGTTTTTTTGCAACCTGGATGGGGATTAATTTTGCGAGGTGCTTGACTCTTTCATAAAATAAAAACAGTAATCATTTATTGATAAATAGGAGAGATAATATGATTGAAGTAACTATGCCAGACGGGAGACAATTAAGCTTTAAGCATGTTGTTTTTGATTATAACGGAACCTTGGCCGAAGATGGTGTTCTGAGTGATTCTGTCCGAGAATTACTGCGAGAATTGGCTGCCAAAGTTCATGTAGTGGTTATTACGGCAGACACCTTCGGGGCAGCGCGCGAGCAACTGAAGGGTATTGAGGGCGTGGAACTTATTATCTTGGGCAGCCAAGCAGATGGTACAGAAAAGGCACGATATGTCAGCGAGTGGGGCTCAGACAGCACAGTAGTCATTGGAAACGGTGTGAATGATCAGCCGATGTTCTTTATTGCCAGCCTAAAGATTGCCGTTCTTGGGCCTGAAGGACTTAGCAGCGGAGTATTGTCAGCGTCTAACATTGTTGTTAGGAGTCCGGAAGATGCGATCCGCCTGTTGCTTAATGCTAAACGCCTTATTGCCACTTTGAGGCGGTAATAGCTAAACGATTCTCCTTCCTGTAAGTTTTCAAACATAATCTAAACAATTATGTACGATACTGAAAACAACTTAGTAACATACAGGAGGGACAATGTTTTGGCAGCAAAGATAATTCCATTTCCCCAGAAGTCTGAAATCAACTTAACAGAAATAGAGCGGCTTTTCCGGCAGTGGCTGAGCGAAATATCGGGGAACCCTGATCTTATTGAGCATGTCACAGCGCGCATGATGGCTTTTGTCGATAAATATGCGAACAAATGGTTTGAGCCTACCTTTAATTTGGCAGTCCCCCCTCATTTTAGCCAGGAAGAAGCGAAAGCGCTATTGGTTTCAATCGAAAGGGGCGTTGACAATACGGCAAACCAGGTGCATGAGATGATTAACAGAATCATAGTCGAGCGATTTTTTCTTGAGATAGAAATATATGAAAGCCTCAATAGTGAGGAAAAACACCATTGGCCTGGTTTCAAGAATTCTTAGCCGCATTTTCTTTATTTAGGAATTGGCCTCCACAATATACCGGCGGTATGGTGTTGATTTTTTTACGGTGTCAGGATATAATATCACAGTGACATTTCAGCAAGCCTCTGTGGCGGTGAGAGAATATGGATGACAGTTACTATATGGGCCTGGCGTTGGTTGAGGCTAAAAAAGCGTATGACCTAGGCGAAGTGCCAATTGGCGCTGTAATCGTTGTGGACGGTCAGGTTGTGACCAGCGCGCATAATATGCGCGAACTATGGCATGATGCTACTGCCCATGCGGAAGTAATAGCCATTCGAGCAGCCTGCAAAGCATTAAACCGCTGGCGGTTGACGGGCGCTACACTTTATGTTACTATAGAGCCGTGTCCCATGTGTGCTGGTGCACTCATCATGAGTCGCATTGACAGACTGGTGTATGGTAGTCCCGACTACAAAGCCGGAGCGGTGGAATCACTTTTTAATGTTGTACAAAACCCTGCACTTAACCACCGGATGGAAGTAACGTCTGGCGTGCGTGCTGATGAATGCGCAACAATTATGAAAGATTTTTTTCGCCAAAGACGGAAATAATTCACGGAGAGGTGTCCGAGTGGTCGATGGTGCTTGACTCGAAATCAAGTGTCCCTTCACCGGGACCGTGGGTTCGAATCCCACCCTCTCCGCCAGAGAAAAAAAGGCTTCACGCAAAACTGCGTGAAGCCTTTTTTAGTTAAAATAGGAGAAATTGTATTTTCGACCCCAACTGAAAGTAGAGCGTGTAGAATTGCCTGGGACAAGGAACCTGTCCGAACCCACTGAAAAAACCTTCTTTTTAAGAGGCAAAACAAATTCGTTTTGCTAAATTGTTTGACAAACATTTCAATTTTAAGCGGTTTTGGGTAAAAACAGAAAAATTGAGGATACCAAGGCGGCTATCCTTTTCAAGTTAACTGCCAAAGCAGTTAACTTAGCTTGCATACTCACGTTTTTAAGACCGTACCCCTTGGCACGGTCTAATCCATGGAACTGCTTCATTTCACCGTTTTTCCATTCATGGCTTGCACGTTTTTTATACTTTTCTTTAAATTTTTGGGTTTGTGCTCGTTGACTATGTTCATAATAGTCAGCTGTATTAATTCCAACATCCAATCGTTTGACTACTGTTTCTTTCCCGGCGCACTCTATCTTATGCGGACAATCTTTACACATAGTCTTATCAAATGTATATCTCATACTATCTTGTGCCCAACCGGATTTTCCGCACTTTTTACGTTTTTTATCTACCGTATAATTTCCCATCTTACAAAACCATTGATCGCTGTCTTTATTATATTTGGTGCTACTACTCTGTAAGGTTTGTCGGCGACGGCAGAACCTTTTGTCATCGAAATAGGTGGATTTGCAAGGTTGCGGATCGCCTCTACCAGCTAAAACCGGAAAGTGAAAATGAACTTAAAAGAGATGTTTGCTATTATATGGTGAACAACTCTTTTTCGTAAGCACCAATTAAATCGACATCTAGACAAACAGACTTTTCTTGTTTTGGTGGACTACTTTTAGGGTAGAGGATTTGTCTTTACATGTCAAAAAAAATATGGTACTTTTAGACATAGGGGTAACCCTAAGTATAATTGCCACACACTGTTGTGATTGCAACTGCCCGGGAGGCGCTTCAATGCCCAGATACAAGGCAAAGACACTTTATATGCGCAAATCGATAGTAGAGGCCCTGGATAATATATGGGAATATCCGCTGACTGTTGTAGAAGCGCCGATGGGCTATGGCAAAACTACCGCAGTGAAGGAGTATTTGTCGGGCAGTGAAGCCGAGGAGCTATGGCAAACACTGACCGATGATTCGTCAACCGGATTTTGGAATGGGTTAAGCCGTTTGATTAGGAAACTAGACCCCGTGGCCGCCGATAGACTCGCGGGAATGGGGGTTCCCGGCAACAGCGTATTCTTGGATGAGGCTATCCGTATTGTGGGGAGTATAGAGTTTTCTAAAAGAACGGTCATCGTATTTGATGACTATCATTTACTGTCTTCGGGAGATATCGACAGATTTATCGAGTTATTGGTCAAGTCCGAGACTCCCAATTTGCATATCGTTATTGTATCCCGCAGTGTTTTTGGCGAGAATACAACCGAGCTCGTACTCAAAGGATATTGCTGCGTTATCGAAAAGAGCAGTTTTGAGCTTTCACGAGCCGAGATCATTGAGTATTGCCGGTTGAACGGGGTCAAACTAAGTGCTGAGGAAGCGGATTTCCTGGTCTCCTATACTGAAGGCTGGATTAGCGCCGTATATCTTTGCATACTGGGGTTTCAGCAGGATAAGCGGATTGAACGGCAGGCCAGCTTATATGAACTGATAGAAAAGGTTGTCTATCGGCGCTGTTCTATAGAGGTCCAGGAGTTTTTACTCAGCATCTGCATTTTCGACAGTTTTTCCTCGCTACAGGCTGAATATATGTGGACCAAGGGGAATGCCGAGGCGCTATTGGGGCGGCTCATGGCCGGGAATGCCTTTATCAAATATGATCATGGCAGTCAAACCTATTACATACATAACATCTTCACGAGTTACCTGAGGCGAATCTTTGACAGGCAGGGTTCGGACAGGCAACAGGCCATCTGGAAGGCAGCAGGGAAATGGCATGTAAGTATCGGAGAATATATCCATGCCATGGATTGCTTCTACAAAGCCGCTGATTTCGACAGTTTGTTAACCGCTATTGAAATTGATAAAGGCAACTGCATAACCAACGAGCATAAAGACCGGTTGATCCGGTATTTCAGCGAGTGCCCCATGGAGATAAGAAGAGACCACCCGTGGGCCTGTCTGATTTACGCCATCAATCTGTTTTCGTTTAATGAAATGGAGTTGTTTGCGCAGCAATGCGAACAAGTCGGCCGCTACATCGAATTCTTGCCGGAGGGGGAGCAGGCGAAAGCTCAGTTGGCGGGGGAGCTCGAACTTTTGGGCGGTTTTTCTAAGTATAATAGTATAACAGGGATGTCTGAACATCACCAAAGAGCCGGGGGCCTGCTGAAGGGGCCGTCGGAGTTCATCGACAGAAATGGTTCATGGACATTTGGTTCACCGTCTGTGCTATATATGTTTTATCGCGAGACTGGGCAACTGGAGCAGGAAGTCAATGAAATCATCGTGGCTATGCCGCATTATTACCAATTAACAGCCGGGCACGGTTCCGGCGCAGAATACGTGATGCAAGCCGAGTGGTATTATTACACCGGCGATTTTGAAAATGCGGAAATTGCGTCCCATAAAGCCTTATATATCGCCAAGTCCCAGGACCAAATGGCGATAGTACTATGTGCATTGTTTCTCCAAATGCGGCTGGCGACTCTGCGGGGGGATTTGGCGCAGGTGACGGATATCCTGTGGCAAACACGGGAGGAAATCAAAGAGCGCGGATTGTACCAGTATATTCATACATTGGATATGTGTGAGGGATTCATCTATTCGTGCCTCAATCAGGAGAAAAAGATCCCCGCATGGATTGTGAAAGGTGATTTGCAAGATAGTTCAATCTGTTTCCCCGGTTACGCTTTTTTTAATATTATTTGGGGCAAGGCGCTGCTAATCAGTGGTCAATACCTGAAGCTAATCGGCTTAGCCGAAGGATTCATCGGTATGGCAAGCGTTTTTCCGAATCTGTTGGGGCAAGTGTATACATATATCTATGAAGCCGCAGCCGAGTTCAAACTGGGGCGGCATGAAGACGCACGGCAAACACTCCGGCAAGCGCTCAGTGTCGCGGCTCCCGATCAGGTTATTATGCCTTTTGCGGAGAATGGCGAGTACATTGCCGATATGCTCGCTCAGCTGGAAAAGAACGGGCATTACCCAGAATTTATCGGCCGGATCAATGCGCTTTTTCCGTTAATTTCCAAAAACAGGGACGCGATGTCAGCAGAATTAAGCAGCCGTGACAATAGGTCAATGCTTACCGAGCGGGAAGCCGCTATCGCAGAGCTTGTTGCATCAGGATTGTCAAACCAGGCTATCGGGAATACGCTGCACATAGCCGAGATAACGGTAAAAAAAGCGCTGCAGAGTATTTTTGCGAAATTGGGCATCAGCAGCAGGACAGCGCTGGCTAAGATAATGATTGAGCAAAAAACAGGTTAAAAGAATATACTTTCGTATAGTATCACTCAAGGCTAACTTCCCTTATGATTAAGGTGAGTTAGCCTTTTGGCGTTTTGAGGTGTTCTTATGGGGAAAATCAAAGAAATAGTCATCGGGGCTGATTATCAGGTTACAGTCCGCTTTGACAATAACCATTCGGTGACAATCGACATGAACACCAAGCTACATACCGCCCGGTTCTCCGAACTCAGAAACAGGCAGGTGTTTAACGCGGCGAGGACTGATGGCAAAGCGATACATTGGCCGGGAGGAATATCAATTGCCGTCAGCGAGATTATGGAAATCATCACAAAATAAACGCAATCCAAACAAGGAGGTATAAGAAATGAATAAAAAAGGTATCTTCGGTAATTTGCTCGGCGTCGTACTATTGGTGATGATAGTAATGAGCGCTGTCCCCTCCCCCGTCCTGGCCTACAAGATGGATATTCGGAATCCCTACAATGATAAGATGCATTTGGCGGTGGTCGATTACGACGATGTAGCCGGCAGGTGGCGGTGCCATGGCTGGTGGGAAGTGCAGCCGCTCAGCACGCGGCGGATTAATGTCGATTCGTCCGTTTCCAAAAACACTATTTATCTTTTTGTGAAGACGTCGGAAGCGACGTGGGGCGGCGAAGGGATACCAAGTTCAGTGACTCGTACGGTAAATGGTAATAAGTTTTCCTATTATGACGGGCAACCCTGCCCGGAAGGACCTAGGATGCGAAAAGAATTTTTCGCAAAATACGAGCTGGAAGATGGATTTCTGTACTGGTCGCCGGAATAAGTCCGTAAAGAACGGGACTGTCTGAGCGGTTTTTGCAAACGGCCAAGGCCCGCTGATGAAAATGTCAGTGAGGCTTTGCCGTTTTCCGGAAAGGAAAGGGATACGGAGAAGCGAGGAAGAGGGGGAAATGGCCATGAACAAAAAAGTGATTCTGGGGTTTGCTGCCGGAATTATCGTTGCTTTTGCGGCTCTCTTTTATATCGGCGCGACTGATGAGCCTGACAAAAAGCCGGTCACCAAGCCGCCCACGAGCCAAACGTCGGCAGCTGCCCCTGCGCCCCAAGCGGCAGTTAAAGACTATCGTAAATATCTTACGGCGGAAGACCTGATAAACATAACCGGTACCAAGTTCAAAATGACCTATGCTGATATGAAGTTCAACGGCAAGCCTGACCTTACTTTTTCCACCACCGATGAAGGTCACATCGTTCTTACCGTGACCGTTTTACCTGGCAGTCATTACGAAAAAATTTACAGTGAATTCAGATCACAGGAGTATAAAACGATGGAAAACGCCTTTTGGGGGCCCAAGAACGAAAATCCGCCCCGGATGCTGGGATTTCGCAAAGGTGATACCACCATCACTGTCACCAGATATGTCGACGACGGCCGGTATCCCATAACGGTGGAAATGATGGAGCGGATTGCCAAGACGATTGCCGCCAGGTTATAAAGCCTGCAGCGAGGATTGGGAAGAACATTCATAGGAAATACCTTGGTTGCCAGGAGGATATTCCATAATGGAAATAGCTTTACCCCGGCTTTCCGGTATAGGACTGCATCTGTTTGTAATTATAATACTGGTGGCATTGGCGGCATATCTGTGCCATTATCGCAAAACACCAGGTGTCCTGCCCTTGATTGCTTCTTTGGGAGCCAGAATTCTTTGGTTAACCTGTATTGTAATGTTTTCTGTAAGCTCCAGCTTACATTGGCAGCTTGTCTGGAATAAACTGGCATTTCTGAGTGGCTATATTCTTGTTCCGAGCTGGTTTGTGTT
>NZ_FWXI01000044.1 GCF_900176355.1 Sporomusa malonica
TACGCGTTACTCACCCGTTCGCCACTAAGTATTCATAAATGAATACTCCGTTCGACTTGCATGTGTTAGGCACGCCGCCAGCGTTCGTCCTGAGCCAGGATCAAACTCTCCAATAAAAAAAGTATGCCGTCTATATGCTTCTCAGTTATACATGCTGCTATCTTTATTAAGGAAGACATGCTTCTTAATCAGACTGAGCAGGCACAAGTTCAAAGTCACATTGTGACTACATTATATTGAAGCCGTTTATCGGCTCGTTAAATCAAAATTGTTTTTGGTTTGTGTCTTGCGACACGCACGCACATCTGGCATTTTTATGATGCATTACTTTACATTGTTCAGTTTTCAGAGAACGACGTGCATGGATGCACTAGTGTCACGGACATACCATGGATGGTACGCTTTGTCCGGGATCGTGCGCATAAATGCACTAATGTCTCAGACTTGCCATGGTCGGCATGTTGTCCTTGACCGTTTCTACATATTATCACGTTTACTTTATCGTGTCAACATAATATTTATTTACATTGTCGATACCGCCTAACGAGACAGTTTCTATATATTATCATTAACCTCAGATTAAGTCAACTGTAACCTTTTAGCAAAAAAGCAAAGCCGTCCTTACGAACAGCTTTGCTTTTTTATCCTGATAGAAAGTGTAACTTTCTCTGGATAAGAGCAACATCGGCTTCCGCTTTTGCCAAAGACTCGGCGCAAGCCGTGTTTTCTTTATGACTTAGTTCTCTACTTCGTAATTATTCTCCAAGATAGGCCTTAATTACCTCTGTATTATTACGTAGATTTTCACTAGTATCATGCATAATAATCTTGCCAGTTTTCAATATATAACCCCGTCCAGCTACTTTAAGCGCCTTATTGGCATTTTGCTCTACCATCAGTATAGTAAGGCCCGCGCTATTTAACTTTTTAACAATACTTAACGAATGATTTACTAGAATCGGCATTAAACCCATCGAGATTTCATCAATTAAAAGCAGTTTAGGACTTAGCATCAACGCCCTCGCAATGGCCAGCATTTGCTGCTCGCCGCCGCTCATAGTCTTGGCCAATTGGCTTTTCCGCTCCTTAAGCCGGGGAAAAAGTTCGTACGACTTTTCAATATTAGTTGCAATAACCTTACTGTCCTTAACGCTGTACGCACCCATCTTGAGGTTTTCTTCGACTGTCAGCTCAGGAAAGACCCTGCGCCCTTCTGGCACATAACCAATCCCAATATTTGCCCGCTCCCACGGTGGCAAACTGGCTATATCCTGACCATTAAAGCTTATGGTACCCGAGCTGGCTTTAACTAACCCCATGATTGTCTTCATAATTGTACTTTTACCCGCTCCATTAGCCCCAAGTATAGTAACAAATTCGCCGTCCTTAACCTCAATTGATATATTATCAAGCGCTTGAGACTGACCATAAAAAGTATTGATATTTTCTAATTTAAGCACAATCATCGTCCTTCCCCAGATAGGCTTCAATTACGTAAGGATTGGACTGAATTTCCTGCGGGAGCCCCTCAGCAATCTTTTCCCCGTAACTAATAACGACAATCCGGTCGCTTACCGTCATAGCAATAGACATATTGTGCTCTACCAGCATAATCGTCGTTCCCTGGACTTTAAGCTGATTAATGATTTCAATAAACTCTTCCTCAGCATTGTTGCTTAAACCGGCGCACGGTTCATCTAAGAGAATTAATAGTGGTTCAAGCGCTAAGGCTCTGGCAATTTCCAGCCTTCGCATATAACCCAGACTTAAATCTCCAGCATGCCTATCCCGCTGGGCAAGGATACCGACCTTGTCTAGCAGCATTTCTGCTTTTTCTACATTAGCTTTGGTTTGACTAGAGCCAAAGAGCCTTGATAATGAACTGTATTTGTCGAGTCCCATCGCCATAATGATATTATCGAGTACTGTCATATCTTTGCATGGATGAGAGATTTGGAATGTCCGGGCCACTCTCCGCCGTGCAATCTCGTGAGGCTTTAGTCCCTGGATTTCTCGCCCGTCAAGTAATATTTTTCCAGAGGTCGGTGCATAAACACCGCACACAGTATTAAATAGAGTAGACTTCCCGGCACCGTTAGGTCCAATTACCCCTAGCGTTTCCCCTTGATATACGTCAAAACTGACATCATTAACAGCTTTTAATCCCCCAAAGTATTTCTTTAAGTTGACGACTTGAAGCATTTTTTCCTTAGCGGTTTGCATCTCCAGTTCCCCTCCTTTGGCTGCTTACTCCATTCATTGAACCAGCTTTAGCAAAACACGGCGATAGTTTTCTCCACACAAAGCTGTTCTCTCCAAGTAGCCCCTCAGGTTGGAATCTCATCATCAAGACCAGCAACCCACCGTACAGCAGCATGCGATAATCAGAGATAAACCGGAAAACTTCTGGCATGAGACCGAGGATAATCGCGCCGACAATGGCTCCTCTAATTGTTCCCATTCCGCCAATGACGATCATAGATAGGATAGATATCGAGGTAATAAACGCAAAGTCGCTTGAGTAAATAAACCCCATATAGTGAGCATATACTGCTCCGGTAGAGCCAGCAATGGCTGTACCGATGGTGAAAGCAATGATCTTAAACCGATTGACGTCGATTCCCAGCGAAGCGGCTGCTTCTTCATTGTTACGTATGCCGCTGAGAGCCAAGCCTAACCATGAGTTCTGAATCTTGACACAAAGCATACACACAATGATGATGAGAACAACAATTAATGCAAAAAATCCTGCATTGCCCAGCTCAGCGCCAAAAAAAACCGGTTTTTTGACCTCCAGGCCATAAGATGATCCAAGATAAGGCGTATAGTGAAAGATGGCTACCGCCACAAAGTTTACCCCGATCGTGGTTACCGCTAAAAAGTCGTCTCTTACCCGCAAACTAATAAGCCCCAACAGTACGCCCACAACACCGGCCGCAAGGCCAGCTACCGGCAACGCCAGCCAAAAACTAATGTCAAGTTTGGACGTCATAACGGCTGCAGTGTAAGCTCCTATGCCAAAAAAAGCAGCATGTCCCATTGACGGTTGACCGGCATAGCCTGTAATAACATTTAAACTGAGGGCGAGCAAAATAAAAATGCCAATATTAATACCTATAACTAACTCGTACATGCCAACACCCTTTTCCTAAGTATTATGCCTTTTTACTCATCAGCCCTTCAGGTTTAACCAGTAGAATGATAATTAATGCGACAAAAGCAATAGCATCCCGAGGCAGGAAAAAGCCGATATAGCCTGCTACCAAAGTCTCGACCAAACCGATTATGAGTGCAGCTATCACAGTACCTACCGGGCTGCCCAGGCCCCCCAACACAATTAAGGCTAGCATCTTATACGCCGGGACATCTCCCATAGTAGGAAAGACTGAACTATAAAGCATACCAACCATAATACCAGCGGCAGCTGCAAAGGAATACCCTAAAAAAAAGTTTAGGGCAACAACTTTATTAATGTTGACACCCATAGCTTTGGCAATCTCCAAATCTTGAGCAGTGGCTCTCCAGGCTAGGCCAATTCTCGTATGGGTGAGAAGATACCATAAAAATACTAGGAATATTGCAGCCAGTATAAGGATCAATATCCAAGTTGGGTTTACTGTAAGCCCTTCACTTTTCCACGCCCCATATGGCAGTTGCACCTGAAACTCCCTGATGCGTGGGCCAGCAATAAGCCGCAAAAGGTCTTGGATAAAAATAAATAAGCCGATACTCGCAATAAGCGGCACAATGGGGGGGCGATTCAGCATGGGGATATAAAGAAATTTTTGAACAGCAGTTCCGAAAAAACCGGTGAGCAAAATGGCCCCTAGAAAGGAAAGCGCAATATTGTCGGTTGCTATATACAAAAATAGTCCTGCATAGGCACCGATTGCATATGCACCAGCGCTTGCTAAGTCCAAAATCCTCAGTATGCCATAAACCATGGACGCGCCCATCGCTGTTAGTGCATAAACTCCACCGATGACCAAGCCGTTCAATACTTGCTGCACTATCATAGTTTCGTACTCCTTTTCTGAGTTTAACGACATCCATCTGGATAGTAACGGGATAGAGGCCGCGCCCCTATCCCGTCTTTACATTTCTTATTCGCTAGGAGGAGTAATAATATCTTCGTCGCTAACCTCGCCATAGTAGTGGAATTCGGCGTCTTTAACAATTTGTATCTGAACAGACTTCTTAACTTCGCCTATTTTGTTATAGCCCTTAATTAGTCCAGTAACAGCCTCATAATCTTTTATTTCAGACAAACCTTGACGGATCTTATCAGGCTCAGTTCCTTTAGATTTCATTACAGTGGCTAATACCATAAAAGCATCATAAGTCGATGCAGCAACCATATCCGGCTTATGGCCGTATTTTTGATTGTAGCCTTTGATAAATTCTTGAACAATCTTACGGTCACTGTCGCGATTCATATTAGTGGTAATAATTACGCCATTAGCTGCGTCCTTGGCCACTCCGAGGAATTGTACGGTAGAATCAGCACCTTCGGTGCCCAGTATTTTAGCCGTAATCCCAAGTTCCTTCGCTTGACGAACAATCTGGGAACACTCGGCAGCATAACCTGGGATATAAATTAAATCAGGATTCAGCTGTTTAATTTTAGTCAGAACCGGGGTAAATTCTTTTTCACCAGTAGAGAAAGAATCAACAGAAATAATCTCTGCACCTAATTGCTTAGCCTTTTCGGTAAAGCCAGCAGCTAACGTCTTACCAAAATCAATATCAACCTGCAAGATTGATATTCTCTTAGCTTTGAGCATATCTACTGCTACTTTAGCGCCAGCCTTTCCTTGAACCGGACCTACAAAAGATTGCCGGAACATATAGTTTCCTGTTTTCGTGATATCAGGATGAAGAGCATAGGCTGAGATCATGGGAATTTTAGCATCTTGATAAATTTTAGCCGATGCACGGGTAGTACCGCTGTAGGAACCGCTGACAACAGCAGCAACACCGTCTTTAGTCGTAAGTTTTTGAGCAATACTTACCGCCTGTTTGCTGTCTAGAGCATCATCGTAGTTAACAAGTTCTACCTTGCGGCCGTTGATACCGCCACCATTATTGATGTTCTCTACAGCTAGTTTGGCGGCATTAAGTACACTTTCGCCGTCAGCTGCTGCTGGGCCGGTTACAGGTGCAAAGAAACCAATCTTTACAGGCCCTTTGTTGTCAGATTGAGCGCTTTGCGTGCCGCCGCACCCGGTTACCAACACGGCTAAGCTGACTAGTAGCGCCAGCACGGTAACAAATCTTTTCTTGGTCACTGGATTTCCCCCTTTAAGATTCAGAATGTTATGTTTAACTATTACTCATAATCTTCCAAAAACCTCTGTACGTTTTTGTCCTGATTAGCACAGTTCTGACTACTTGCAAAAAATGGCATTCTATCCAAAAAAAATAAGCGTTAAACAATGTTACTTGTCTAACGCCTTATGGGCAATATGTACTTGTCTAGCCGCTCCTTGTCGATACTGCTGTGGGCTCTTGCCGGTAAGCAGTTTAAACACCCTACTGAAATAGTTTGGGTCTTGATAGCCCACGCTAGCCGCAATCTCGGCCACACCTTTGTCGGTAGACAACAGCAACGCTTGAGCTCGCTTAATCCGCACCGTCTTTAAGTGCTCAGTAAAACTTACACCAACTAATTCGCTAAAAGCTCTGCTAAAATAGGAAGAGCTTAGATATTCCTTTCTTGCTAATTCATCAAGAGAGATATCTAGGTGATAATTATCAGAAATAAATTGTTTTGCATGAGCAATTGCCTTAACAATGGCTGCTTGTTGCTTTTCTGTAAGCAATGCGCACATCTCGCCAACAATGCCAGGTAGCCAGACCTTCATTTCAGCCAAAGTAGTCACCTTAGCAATTTCATCACCTGACTTAATCTTGATATCCAGCAACGTATCCGGGTCGCCCCCCAATTCCATAACACCGCGTGATACTACGGTTAAAAGTTCCAGCACGCGCACTTTTAATACATCAGGGTGCATGCGCCTGCTTCCAGCAATTGTGTCAAGCATTTGTGCAATGACAGTTTTGCCAAGCTGCCACTCGCCTTTGCGGATAGTTGTAAGTAACTTAGTCTCGTATTCAATCACTATTCGCTGACTTTCCCTATCCCCCCAGGATACTTCGCTATAATGAACAATTGTACCATTTCCTTGATAAAACTTGTACTTTAATGCAGCACACGCCTCAAAATACGACTGCCGTATACCCCTAAATGCATAGCTTTGGCCAATCCCTAAACTTATACTATACGGTAAATTTTTTGACAAATGACCTTTGATATGCCTGCCATATCGCTTAGCCATCGCTTTGGCCTCAGTCTGGCTTTCCCGTAAATCGACCGGCAGCAACAGGACTACATCACGCTCACCGGCTGTAATAGCAAAAATATTCTCTTGACCCACGACTGAAATAATGCCGTCTACGTCCTGCTCAAGCATATAGATGATCCTGTTATAGATATCCTTCTGCCGCAATTTTATAATACTGCTATCAAAACAAGCGATTCCCTCAGTATCTGCCTGAATAACGATAGCCACGGTAGGCAGTAATTGTATATTAAATATTGATAAAGACTCATCAATGTTGGTGATAGCATTTCCAAATATAGCTTCAAAGGCAAACTCACGTCTGACAGCCTCTCGAATCAACTGCCAGTGCTTACTAGATACTATAGTTTTGTTTAAGCTCCACAGCTGAGCATCAATCATTGTATCTACCTGCAGCTTTACTTAGTTTAACTACGAAAGGAGCCATATTTAAACATTAATTAGCTATGTAGGAAAGATATTCCTGCTCGTGATATGGCTTGACTCCTAAGCCGCTTACGTCTAGAAATAGCAAAAAACGACGCGATATAAACCGCGTCGTTTCTGAATTTTAGTGGCAGGGGCAGAAGGACTTGAACCCTCAACCAACGGTTTTGGAGACCGCTACTCTACCAATTGAGCTATACCCCTATATCCATCAGAGTTATTATTGTACCATAAGATTAATGATTATTCAATAAGTAACTTATGATATGTACAGTCTCTATATAATTTGTCTAGTGGACAAACTTTCATATCCAGGCAACTTATTTATAATATCACGAGAATACCCTTACGTCAATTGTATTTCTTGTAAATTATAAACTCCAAAGCCCACAGCCTAAGCTGATGAGCGTTGGAGTTTATTAATAGCTGCCAAATCAATGACCTTATGACAAAGTCGGCTGATCAGTCTTTCTTCGTGACTTATAACGAGAATACCAATATCATTGTGTTTAGCAAAGTCAAGCACCACCCGCCAAAGCTGCGCCTGCGTAATAGCATCAAGCATTGTTGTCATTTCGTCAGCAACCAAAAAGTGGGTTTTAGTAGTAAGTGCCCTTGCTACACAAAATCGTTGCAATTCCCCGCCCGATAATTCGTTCGGCCACCTATTAAGCCACGATTGCTGAATACCCAATGCTTTTACAATATCTGCATCAGGTTCGCCGCCCTCATTAAGTGTTTCTTTCATACGCCAACGAGGATTAACAGCTTTTTCAGGATGCTGGAATACTAGTTGAACAGGATTATAGCCTACCTTGGGAAGCGAAAGTCCATTAAGTAGAACTTGGCCTTCACAAGGAGTTTCATAACCGGCTAAGATGCGCCCAAGAGTGGTTTTTCCATACCCGCTTGGACCAACAAGACCAACTACTTCACCTGCTGCAATCTGGATAGTAACACCACTGAGAACCCATTGCCGGGTTCCATAATAGTAACCGATATTGTTAGCTTCAAGAAGCATAGATACACCTCACCATTCCCTGGCGCACCTCACGCGCTGCAGGTAATACACTGGCACAGCGTGAGGTGGCGATAGAGCAACGTGGTGCAAACAAACACCCGCCATGTAGCTCATTTGAGCTTGGCTGAAAACCGTCTATAGGCTCAAAACGATTTTGTGGAAGCGCCTGCCATAACGCCTTGCTATAAGGATGCCGGAGTTCGTCACCTTGACCGGCAAAGTCCTCGGCTGATGCTATTTCTACCGTTGTCCCGGCATAAAATACAGCAATTCTATCCGCAATCTTGAGTGCTGTTTCTATATCATGAGTAATAACCATCACAGCACAGCCCTGATTTGCCAGCTCACGAAAAAAATCCAAGGTTTCCTTCACGGCAACGGCATCAAGCCCTGGTGTGGGCTCATCGGCAATAACCAATCGAGCTCCACTAACAATAGCCGTAGACACAAGCACTCGTCGTGCCATGCCCCCTGATAGTTGAAACGGAAACAGACGTTCTACATGTGAAGCCAAATTATATCTGGAAAATACCTCACGTTGTGCTATAACTGCCTCCTTATTTTTACTGCCGTTACGCACTTGCGCACCTACTTGCATGAGAGGATCTAAATAATTTACCGATTGCGGCACCAGTGCGATTTCCTTTCCGCGTAAATCGGCTTGTCTCTCTGGTGTGAGCACCTCGCCATTATACTTAATTGTTCCTGTCATCCTGGAGTTGTTCGGAAGTATCCCCAGGATGGCATGAGCTAATAAGCTTTTTCCCGAGCCGCTTGCGCCTACAGCGGCAAGCACTTCCCCAGTTTTAATGGCAACATTAAGATCAGAAATCACTCGGATATTCTTTTGTCGCAGCCCGTTGCTATATTGAATAAAAGAGATGGATAAATCGTTTACTTCAAGCATGTTCATCTGATTCCCTCACTTGGTTCCGATTAGCGGCAACGTTATTCATGAGCGCTATGCGGATCAATTAATTTGCGTATATTATCGCCAAGAATATCAAACGCACGTACCATAATGAGCAGCGAAAGTCCTGGGAAAAATGCCAACCACCACATTCCGGTAGACAAATAACGCATT
Source organism: Sporomusa malonica (assembly GCF_900176355.1). Taxonomy (GTDB): domain Bacteria; phylum Bacillota; class Negativicutes; order Sporomusales; family Sporomusaceae; genus Sporomusa; species Sporomusa malonica. The sequence goes on from NZ_FWXI01000044.1 coordinate 8,894, forward strand.
GATTCGGAAAGGATAATACCAATGGCCGGCTGGTGAGGTGATAAGCCAAACCCTAAAAAGGTCACACCAGCCTCATGCAGGATAGCGTGAGGAAATAGCAGTAGAAAACCTACAAAAAATTGGGGCACAAGGTGCGGCAGCATATGCTGGGTAGCGACCCACCAGCGCGAGCGTCCCAACCGCCTTGATACTTGAACAAACTCTGCTGACCGGACCTGCATGATCTCAGCCCGAATGATCCGCGTAAGACTCGGCCAATGAGTTAGTGCTACGCCGATGACTACACCTTTAACACCTCCGCCAAGTGAAAACGCAATCAGGATAAGTGTCACCAAATGCGGCAAACTCAAAAATAGATCAACCAGCCAGGAGATAATCGCATCAACAACTCGCCCCAAGGTAGCCGCCATCATGCCGAAGCCAAGTGCAATCATTACACTGGCAAAAGCCGCCGCTACACCGACCCCAAGACTTAATGTAAGCCCCTTTAATGTCCTGGCAAACATGTCTCTCCCCAACCAGTCGGTGCCAAACGGATACTCTAGTGATGGAGATAAATTCCTCAATTCAAGGTTGGTAGCTACCTTGTCAGAACTAATCAGCATACCGCCTGCAATAATACCCACCAGCAACAAGGCAGCCAACAAAGAGGAAAGCAAAGTATGCTGCCTGCGATTCAGCCGCGGAAGGGCAGCACTTCTTGCCGTACGTCCTTCGAGCTCTGAGTCAATGGCGACTGAGCCAGGATTGCTCATACAGTTGCCCCCTCTCGAATGCGCGGATCAATAACACGATAGGAAATATCCGCTAGCAGGTTGCCACTAAAGACAAATACGGCACTAAATATTACAATACCTAGCAGTAGAGGTACATCTCCCCGCAGACCGGCTTCCACAATTGTCTGCCCCAGCCCCGGGTAGGAAAAAACTTGCTCCGCCAGCACAGCGCCACCAAACAACTCACTAAATGATGCAAACTGCAAAGTAATCGCCGGTAAAGCAACATTGCGCAGTCCATGACGCCAAAATAAGGTCATACCGTTTTCCCCTCTCGCCCTGGCAAAAAGGATATAATCACTGGCCAATACGTCAAGCAGCTTAGCCCGAGTATGCAAAGCAACATTGGCTACTCCCAAAACACTCAAGGTCAGCATAGGTAAAATTAAATGCTCCAGCCTATCACTAAAAGTTACATCTTGGGTAAGGACACCTGCTGGCACACCCATACCGACAGGAAACCAGTTCAGCCAGACAGCAAAAACAATGAGAAATAATAGTCCCAGCCAAAAGGTAGGCGTGGAAGCAAGTGTATAGCTATACCACCGAATCAGACTGTCCACCCAGGTGCCCTGCTTCATCCCTGCCCATACGCCTAAACCAAAACCCACAATGCCTGATAATACCCACGCTGTTCCCATCAACGCCAGTGAAGCCAGAAACCGTTCCCCGATTACCTCGAGAACTGGACGGCGAAAAATCATCGAGGTTCCCCAGTCACCATGCAATACGGCTGAGACCCATAGCAAAAATTGTTCCGAGAGGGGCTTATTAAGCCCCCAATATTCGGCAATTTGGGCCCTTTGCTCAGGACCTACATTCATCATGTCTGCACCGATGTAGGCTTGCACAGGATCAATCGGTGAGCATTTGATTAAAAGAAAAGATAGAAAGGATAGGCCAACCAACAATGTAGTTATCCGCAAAAATTTATTCAGTAGAAATGCCACTACATCTTTTATTTGCATGATCTGATCTTTTTTCACAGGCTATTTCCAACGCCATTCTACAATATTGTCGGTAATAGGCCAGCCATGCCCATGCGGTTCAATCTTAGGTTTACCAATATCCAAGGTATCCCGGACAAAATAGCAATGCTTCAAATTAACCAGCCAGGCCCACGGTGCATCACCTTTGGCACTCAAGCCTGCCGTACCATCCCACTGCGCCTTTTTCCAGTTTTCCATAGCTTCTTGCTCATTCGTGGCTGCCATGGCCCTTTCCATATACTGGTCAACAGCCGGATTATTGTAGAAACCGGCATTATAATATTCAATACCTGCTTTTTTACTAATGAACAGGTCATACATTTCAAGCGGGCTGTGGCTGCCCCAGCCAAATAAAATAGCGTTGGAGTAGGCTAGCTTCTTAATTTCATCCCAACTCTTACCCTCAGTCCTAACATTGATGCCTAGCGGTTTGATCATATCTGCAACCGATATGGCCAGAGACTGCCGGGTCTTGTCTTTAGCAGGATAGATCATTGCAAATTGGGCTTTAAGTGAACTTTTCTCCAGAATGCCATCGCCATCAGTGTCTTTCCAGCCAGCATCAGCAAGTATCTTTTTGGCTTCATTCATATCATTATCTTTGATAACACTGTCTGGATTCCACCAGGGTAAGCCGTCACATACCGTGTACGCCGGTGTACCTTGCCCCTCTAATACGCCGTCAACAAGGGCTTTTCGGTTGATCGCTACATTTATGGCCTTACGGATGGCAATATCTGCTGTTACGTCATTACCAATATCTAAGCCTTTGTCTGTTTTACCGCCGCCTTTAACATAAGGGAAGAGAATACCACGATTATCAACACTGTCAACCGCCATAAGGCTCATTCCCTGTATCTTCTGTTTGCTGAGAGCTGGCGGAACAACGGCCATATCGACCTTACCGCCTTTGGCAGCAGCCAGAATGGCATCCTCAGATAGGAATAAAAATGTCAGTTTGGTAAATTGAGGCTTGGATCCATAGTAGTGAGGATTGGACTCTACAATGAGTTGCTGGCCTTTATCCCACTGGACAAATTTGAAAGGTCCGGAACCAATCGGTTTCTGCGCATAATCCTTATCATGGGCATGTTTCGGCACAATACCTGTGGAAATAAGTTTGTCAACAAAGGTGGACTGCGCCTTATTTAAAGTAAACTTTATTGTAACATCGTCGACAACTTCAACACTTTTCAGATTTGTCAAATCAACGACAGAGGCATTCTTGGCAGCTGTCTCATATGTATATTTTACATCGGCAGCTGTTAGCGGTTTGCCATCAGAGAACTTGACATCCTTGCGGATTTTCACGGTCCATTCAAGCCCATTGTCACTGACTTTATACTCTGTAGCCAGATCATTTACCACTTTCAGGGTATTGTCCCGTTTTAGCAATGTACTTTGAAACAAGGGCGAACCGTACCGGCCCCAGCCAGTAGTAGGGTCAAAACCGCCTTCCGGTTCGGACGCAATTGCTAAAACAAGTTCAGTTTTCTTATCGGCAGTTGCCTTTTGATCTTTCGATTGTGAACAACCGGTAATGAATAAAAGACTTAATGTAACCAATGTAATCATTATCAATAATGTTCGCTTGTTAATCATTTTTGTTCACTCCCCCCAGAGCATTAATTATTATTTGAGAAGATCTGTTTATCACGTTCGAGAGTACCACCCCTTTAGCCATTTAGGCAAAATAAAAAGCCACCGAAAGATAATTACTCCTCTTCAGTAGGAATAATAGCCTTCGTGGCTTATGCATTGCCCGTATTAAGTTAATTTCTTCACTTTTAAAACAACAACTTCATGTTGTCGACTATTAAATCATAGTATATTCTGTTATATTTTGCAAGTATAAATTTTCAAATATCTTTTTGTAAATTTTAAAGCACTCACAAATGTAAGTGCTTTAAAATTTCATACATAAATGGCTCCTCGAGTAGGACTCGAACCGTCGACCGATCGGTTAACAGCCGAACTACGCCATTTCATAGCATCCCATCTGCGTTGTTGTCAGTCCGGGCGTTCCCTCCGACGTACTTACCAGTACGACTACGGGTACGTCCTCCCTCCGCCTAACATATGGAATACTCTGAAACGTCTAAGCCTTATATATAAAAAATATGGCTCCTCGAGTAGGACTCGAACCTACGACCGATCGGTTAACAGCCGATTGCTCTACCAACTGAGCTATCGAGGAATGTTTTATTTAAGGAATATATATATTCCCTAAAAACTTCACAGAAGAAAAGCATTGCGCATTAGGTTAATGTTTGCACTTAGCAAACGAGGTAGTTAAGTCAAGTCCTCGGCCTATTAGTACCAGTCAGCTGCGTGGATTGCGCCACTTACACATCTGGCCTATCTACCTTGTCATCTACAAGGGGCCTTACTTCTTTCGAATGACAGACCTCATCTTAAGGCTGGTTTCACGCTTAGATGCTTTCAGCGTTTATCCTTTCCGGACGTAGCTACCCAGCT
>NZ_FWXI01000009.1 GCF_900176355.1 Sporomusa malonica
CAATCCCTGGAGCTACACCTATGCTGCATAGCGATCGCGGCTTTCAATATACCTCATTACGCTTTAAAAAGCGGATTACTTCGAACGGGCTAACTCAAAGTATGTCTCGGGTCGGTAAATGCATTGATAATGGACCAATGGAAGGGTTTTGGGGCACATTAAAATGCGAGAAATACTATCTCCATAAATATCATACATTTGAAGACCTAAAAAATGCGATTGAGCAATATATCTATTTTTATAACTACGAACGTCTACAAAAAAAATTAAACAGTCTTAGTCCGATGGAGTTTCGGACCAAGACTGCTTAAACTTTTCTTTTTTGCTCTGTCTACTTGACAGGGGGCACTTCAAAAAGACAGAGAGGTTTATATTGTTTATTAGTCCCTATATCAATGACATAAAGAAAATACGGCTTGCGCCGAGCCTTTGGCGACAGCGGAAGTCGATGTTGCCCTTATCCAGACGGAAAGTTATACTTTCTTACAGGAAAATTAAAAACTGATGGTTACTCCAGCTAAAAAAATAATCCAATAACTGTAAATATAAATAGCAAAAGGCTCACTAAGCCATTACGCATAAAGTAACGCTGGGTTACCTTACTTAGATCAGCGGCGCTGACAATTGAATGCTGATATGTAAGAACAATGGCAGCCAGTGCGACTCCTACATAATAGATGATGTGCAAATTTAAGAGCAAGCCGACAGTGATAAAACCAGTAATGCTGATTACATGCATCAGTTTCGATAATACAAGCGCCTGACTTACACCAAAACGCACAGGCATCGAGTTTAAACCATTAGCCTTATCGAAGCTTACATCCTGGCAGCCATAAATAACATCAAAGGCGGCAATCCACACTCCTACTGATAATCCTAAAATGAGGATAGCAGGCGGCACATCTCCTCTCACACCTACCCAGGCACCGACAGGCGCAACTGATAATGCTAATCCTAAGACCAGATGACAAGTCCAGGAGAAGCGTTTCATATAAGGATATACCACGAGAGGAAGCAAAGCCAGTGGCCAAAGCTTCAAACATAGCGGCTGAAGCTGAGCCGTCGCCAGTAAAAACAACAATAAGCTTATGATAATGAGGATAATAGCTTCCCACGGTTTAACTGCCCCAGTAACCATGGGCCTGTTGGTAAAACGAGGATGCAGCCGATCATACTTTAAGTCGATAAAATTATTAAGCGCCAAAGCAGCGCTGCGTGCTCCAATCATGGCTACGGTAATCCATAAGAGATCATGGCCGCTAGGAAAACCGCCAGCAGCTAAAAACGCACCCATATAGGCAAACGGTAAGGCAAAAACCGAGTGGGACAAAGCAATATTATCAAGGTGGGCTTTTAGCTTACTCAAGTCCTAGATCCTTCCACTTGGCATCAACCATTTGTTTTATATCTTCTGACATAGTGATTTCCTCTGGCCATTCGCGAGTTTGTCCCTCTTCCCGCCATGACTTGGTCGCATCAATCCCCACCTTAGTTCCCCAATTAGGCATTGGCGAGGAATGATCAAGCACATCAAGCGGCCCATCCACCATGACTATATCGCGCCTAGCGTCAATGTTATTGAATACCCGCCACCAAACCTCATTCATATCCTGAACATTAACGTGTGCATCCACAACAATAATCATCTTGGTAAACATCATTTGCCCCATGCCCCATATAGCATGCATTACTTTTTTAGCATGTTGAGGATAGCTTTTTTTAATTGAAACTACCGCACAGTTATGGAATACACCTTCAAGAGGCAGGTTAATGTCCACAATCTCGGGTAGCTGGGTCTGCAGTACCGGTAGAAAAATGCGCTCTGTGGCTTTGGCTAGAAAGCAGTCCTCCATTGGTGGTTTACCGACAATGGTTGCAGGATAAATGGGTTTTTTGCGGTGAGTAATGCAGGTTATATGGAAAACAGGATAGTTATCAGCCAGCGAGTAATAACCGGTATGGTCGCCAAATGGTCCTTCGACCTTAAGCTCATCCATGTTCACATAGCCTTCAAGCACAATTTCAGAACCTGCCGGCACTTCAATATCAACGGTTTCACATTTGACCATTTCTACCGACTTTTTCCGCAAGAAACCGGCAAAAACCATTTCATCAATATCACGTGGCAATGGCGCAGTAGCCGAATAGGTTATCGCAGGATCGCCACCAATAGCGACCGCCACTTCGATCTTATCTTTTCCTAGTTCCCGATGAGCCCGATAATTCTCGGCACCGTTTTTATGAATATGCCAGTGCATACCTGTGGTCTGATTATCAAATACCTGCAGCCGGTACATTCCAACATTGCGCTTGCCATTCTGCGGGTTTTTAGTAAAGACTAGTGGTAGTGTAATAAACCGGCCAGCATCCCCTGGCCAACATTTTAAAATAGGGAACTTGTCCAAAGAAGGCTTATCCTTGATAATTACCTCTTTACAAGGGGCATTTTTAACGTATTTCGGGAAATTAATGGCCCGTTTGGCGGATGGAATAATTTTAAACAACTCTAGCTTATTCTGCAGCGAAATATATGGCAATTTCAGAATTTGTCGTATTTCCTGGGCAATATCATCAATCTGATCTACACCAAGCGCCAAGGCCATTCGTTCCATGCTGCCAAAGGCGTTCATAAGAACAGGCATATCATACCCTTTTACATTCTCAAATAACAGGGCCACATTCTTATCTCCCTGCATTTTCGAAACCCGGTCGGTAATCTCAGTAATTTCAAGTTCACAGTCGACAGGTTGGCTGATGCGTTTAAGCCAGCCGCGCGACTCTAGCGCCGCGATAAATTCCCGCAGGTCGTTATAGGCCAAAGTTTAAATGCTCCTTTCAAGCAAGTGGTCTCTATTTCCTAAGTATGTATTTTACAATTAAAATGCTTATTTCATAAAGAACAATCATAGGTACTGCCACCATAGTCTGGGAAAAAACATCAGGCGTAGGCGAAATCACAGCTCCGATTACAAAAGACAGCACCAAAACCATTTTTCGCTTTGCCGCCAGGAATGACGAACCAATAATTCCAACTTTAGCCATAACTAAAATAAATAGCGGCAATTCAAAAATAAATCCAAAAGGCAACAAAAAGGAGATGACAAAAGATAAGTATTGGCTAATGGAAAACATCGGCTGGAGATTGTCGGTTGCAAATCCCATAAAAAATTTGATCCCTGCTGGCAAAACGAGATAATATGAAAATACCAATCCAACAAAAAATAAAATAATGGAGGCAGGCACTAGAAAAATCCCTGCTGTTCGCTCGTTGTTAGTCATTGCCGGCATAATGAACGACCATAACTGATACATGACTACCGGAAGCGCCAATAGGAACCCGGCAAAAAAAGAAACTTTTAGATAGGTAAAAAAAGCTTCAGCCGGATTCATATAATATAATTTTCCTGCCGGTGCTGTGATCAGTCCAGAAATCTCGGCAGCATAAAAATAACAGATAAGACTCCCAACACCAATAGCAGCAATCATCACGATTATACGTCGGCGAAGCTCCTCAAGATGTCCAATCAAGGACATGGCACCCTGGGGTTGCTGTTCCTCTACAGACTCTTCAGGTTCTTCCGGGGCATCTTCTCGGATGACTTTATCACTATATATTACGCCTGGATTTTCTTGGGTCTCCTGGTCTGCTTGCTTCTTGGTTTCAGCTTGCGTGTATTCTGGCATCTAACAACCTCACTTTTTCTCGTCAGGCTGCTTGCTGTCGGGTTTGGCCTCAACTTTTACCGGCTCGTCCTTGGGATTGACAATATCGGTGCTGGCCCGGCGGAATTCTTGAATTCCTTTGCCAATGGCTTTGCCAACTTCAGGCAGTTTTCCTGGACCAAAAACTACAAGTGCAATGACCAGTATTAAAACTAACTCCGGCATACTGAAACTAAACATAATTACCATCCCCTTTGCATGTTTACACACATATATTATACCTGTCAGACCACAAAAACACAATGCTGTAAAATAATAGCAAAATACGGCTGCCTTAGTATGTCCAAGAGACACTTACGAAGGAAAGCCGTAATCTTCATTTGGGATTTGCAATATGTCTTTGTCTCCCTGCCTCTTGTTAAACGAATGTATTTTGCCTGTTTTAATTTTAATTAGCACATCTTCGACCAAATTCAGGTGTTCTTGCATTTTTCGTTTGGCCAAACGCGGGTTATGGGCAGCTATTGCTTCATATATTTCATAGTGGGATTGATGTAACAGGGTTGGCATATTTTCAATCAAGAATAACTTTTGACGAGATGTACGAAAAGTTTTTGTCAGCAAATCTGAAATGGCATTCATCAACCTAATTAGAACTGGGTTGTTGGCGGCTTTTGCAATTGAAAAATGGAAGGCTGCATCCCCCAGGTCTCCTATACCGCCAGCACGTACTTCTTCTAACATGCTGACAAGTGCCTGTTTTATATTCTCAAGATCTGTAGGTGTCGCCCGCATTGCCGCCAAGGCAGCCGCCTCTATCTCGAGAATTTTCCGTACTTCCAGCAACTGCACAATATCATCAATTTCAATTTGTAAAAAAAATGATAAGGGTTCAATCATACCTTCGTAAGAAACCTGTCTGACAAAACTACCTTCGCCTGGACGAATAGTGATGATTCCCATAATCTCAAGTGCGCTGAAAGCTTCACGAACCGATGCACGGCTAACATTCAGTTTGTCAGCAAGTTCACGCTCAGAAAGCAGCTTATCGCCAGGATGTAACTTACCATCAACGATAAGCTTTTTAATTTGCCCGATAATCTCTTCATAAACCTTTTTGGTTTTAACTGGCTTAAACATGGCGCCTCCGACAGGTAATGCTAGTATTTTCGCAGTCCTACAAAATCGGCTACCGCCAATAATGACTCTCTCACAGTGCTGTTAAGTGCTAACGGTAAAACATTACGAGCATGCTGTAAATAGCTGTTCACCTGCCCATAACTATATTCTACCGCTTCTGTTGCATGGACTATTTCCAGCCCGCGTTTGACGTCATTGTCAGACATAGCCTGTTTTACAACAATGCCTCTGAGTTCATCACGGTAAGGGCTATTTTTCAGTGCGTAGAGAACCGGCAAGGTAACTATCCCTTGCCGCAGATCGTTACCGACTGGTTTGCCTAACTGCTCGGCCGAGGCTGTGAAATCTAAAATATCGTCAGTAATTTGAAATGCCATACCAATCGCATAACCGTATTCCCTGATTTGAGCAACGTCGTGTTCATCCATTTGCCCAGATAATGCACCGAGCTCGCAGCTAGCAGCGATAAAATCAGCTGTCTTCTGCGCCACTCTCAGACGGTAGTCAGCTTCATCCTGGTCTGGATTGAAGGATTCTTTAAGCTGAACTATTTCGCCTTCACACATAGTACAGATCACATCAGTCAAAATTTTCAGCCTGTTTTTCTCAGTCCCCAGGGTTACTGCAGAAAATGCTTTGGCAAACAGGTAGTCACCTGTCAATACTGAGCTGTGATTGCCCCATCGGGCATTGGCTGTTGGCCGGCCGCGCCGAGTTGCGGCATTATCGATAACATCATCATGGACTAATGTGGCCATATGGATAAGTTCAATAGCCACTGCCATCGGCAAAAGCTCAGCCTGGTTAGGGGTCCCCCCCCTGGCACAGAGCAGATATAAGGCGGGCCGTAAGCGTTTACCGCCCGCCTGTACCAGGTGTACGCTAATATCGTTAACCAAATCTACCGGCGATTGTATTATAGAATACAGTTCCTTTTCGATAGCCACTAGGTCTTCTTGAATTATGCCAAATATATTGTTTGGAAATTTGCTCACTCAATAATCACCTACAAGGACAAAGTCTGTTTCTATAATACACCATTATGCCGGCAGTAGTCTACATTATTGGTAGCCTTTTACTTATTTTTTTCCACGCGGATTGCGCAGTCTGGACAGATCATCTGACAAATACCGCATACGATACACTTTTCCATATCAGCTTCGACACGCGGCGTGCCATATACACCCAGATCTTCCGACCAGGTAATACACTTTACCGGACATTTTTCTATACATAACCCACAGCCTTTGCATAAGCTAGGGAAAACAGCCCAGAAGCCTTTTTCGCCATCATATTTTGCAGATTCCCAATTAACTTTAGCCATTTCTTCCCCTCCTTACATTGCGCTCTTAATGAGTTGATAGCCGCGTTCGAGAGCCTTGAAGTTCATATCGCGAAGCTCAGGATTTTGTTTGAACTTGTCACCGAGCTTAGTCTCTAAGGCCTTCTTGATGCTGTCCATGGGCAGGACTTCGGTTGCTGCGATGACTGCCCCGAGAATGATAATATTAAATACACGCGGGTGTAGTTCATTTTTCGCAATATCATTTGCAGGGATGGCAACAACTTTTTTTACCTCGGGAAGATTGGCAGGATCTACGCCTGGGCCAGGTTTAGTAAACGAACAGGTCTTAGGCTCGCCGGCAATCAAGTCCTGAGGCAAATCAGCGTTTGGATGATCTGCGGTTGGGCAAGGTGGAGTTACGTCAAAATACTGCAGCCCAATAATATTGTCCTTTACTTCGCCTTCTTGGATAAGCGAATTATCGTAGATATATACAGTATCTTTCCCAGCATACATTTTAGTCCTGTCAACAGCACGCGGACTTACAGGGATAAGAATGTCGGCTTTTTGAAACTTAGGAGCACCAATTTCGCCATCACTGACTTGTACAAAAGCGATTGAAACGCCACCGCGCTGCTCAACACCGAAGTTAGGAATGTATAATGCGTTTTTACCTTCTTCGTTAGCGGCCTCGGCCAAAATTTCAGCAATTGACTGAACGCCTTGGCCGCCTTCGCCAGCTATAGCTATTTTTACGACTTTTGCCATCGTTTTAGCCCTCCTTCGCTTGCGGCGTGCGGAGCTCGCCGACTTTAAAGTATTGAGCCATATCTTTTTCGATAAATTCCCAGGTTTGTTTGGCGTTAGTACGCCAGTTAGTCGGGCAACCAGCCAAGCACTCTACGAACGAAATGCCCTTGCCATCAATCTGGTTTTGCAGCGCCTTCTTAATAAAGCCTTTAAGCTGACGAGGATTGGCAACAGTACCGCGGGCAACATAAGAACCCTCCGGAGCCACGGCAGCGACCATTTCAGGGCCCTTAGTCGGATAGCCGGCCTGTTCCACATCGCGTCCGTAAGGAGTAGTTTCTGTCTTCATGCCAGGCAGAGTAGTCGGAGCCATTTGACCGCCAGTCATGCCATAATTACAGTTGTTGCACAGGATAATGGTAATCTTCTCACCGCGAACAGCTGCGTTAAACAGATGCTGAGAACCGATAGCATAGCCACCACCATCGCCCATATAGGCAACACCGATAATGTCGGTATTAGCACGTTTCATACCCGTTATTACCGGGGTAGTACGCCCATGGTGGGTCTGTACAGTATCCACGTTAAAGAAATCCCAAGCTAAAAGCGAGCAGCCAATATCACAGCCAAAAACCATTTTATCTTTAATACCCAGCTCGTCAATGGCCTCACCGAGACATTTCAGGATAATACCATGACCGCAGCCGGGACAATACTTATGCGCTTTTGTTTCTTCATTCCAGCAGGCAGGCATAGCTGGTTGAAGAACATTATTTTCCTTTAGTTCTTGCATGTTAGTCTTCCCTCCTATGCTTACAGTTTGTTGTATTCTTCAACAATTTCTTCGGTGGTAATACCAACGCCCGGGCGCAGCATTGGAACAATTTCAATGCTGCTGCCGTAGATTTCAGCTTGAATAAGTCTCAGAAGTTGGCCATAGGCTGATTCAGCTACCAATAACTTTTTAGCACCTTTCATTGCCTCAAGAAGCTGCTTGCCAGGGAAGGGGCGCACTGTAATCGGACGGAAGTAACCTACTTTCTTGCCTTCAGCCCGCAGTTGGTTATAGGCAGTTAGTGCAGCGCGGGATACAATACCGTGAGTCACGAAGATAACTTCGGCATCTTCGCAGCCCTTAGCATCCCACTCAACGACTTCTTCTGCCATCTTCTCCCAGTCACGTTGATGATTCATTACCACTTCATATAATTCGTCTTCTGTATTATAGGTGTTGCGGATATGCTTAATTTCGCGGTCTGGTTTGTCAGTATCCCCAAGTATAGGCTCTGGTTTAACCAGCTTCATACCTTTTTCGTCTGGATCGTAAATAGTTAACGGCTCACGCATTTTTGCTTGATAGCCATCACCCAGCACAAATGCAGGGAAGCGATATGTCCAGGCAGAGTTAAAGGCTTTAATCGTGTAGTCAAACAATTCCTGATGAGTGGCAGTAGAGTATACAATACGATGACCTTCACCGTTGCCGCCAAAAGTTGTTAGGGTAGTTTCTTGCTGAGCATAAATAACTGTCGCTGTTGAGGGACCGCCCCGCTGCTGGATAATGTAAACAATAGGCAGCCTCATCATTTCCGCCATACCAGCCGATTCCTGCATTAAAACATTTCCAGGGCCTGCAGTCGCAGTAAATGCCTTCCTGCCAGAAATTACGCCTCCAAGAGTGGTGAAGCCAGCAGAGATTTCATCTTCAGTCTGAAGGAAGCGTTTGCCGTACTTAGGAGCAAGCCTTGTCCAATAGTGCATAATCTCATTTTGCGGTGTGATAGGATAGCCATACATAATATCGGCTTTAGCTGCTACCGCAGCCCAGGCACACACCTCGTTGCCTGTCATAAATACTCTTTGTTCACCTTTCAGTGAAACTTCGGCCATAAGAGCACCTCCTGAAATATGTAGCCTTGTTTACTATCAGCCGTACAGCTGAGTGTTACTCAGGCTCATAGCCTGACTATTATCCATGCGTCGCGCCCCCATGGATAATAGTCAACCTACGAGCAATATCGTTGGATAAAAATGTAAGGTTTTATATAATGATATGAGGTGGGGATAAATTCCCCACCTTCATATCATACCCAGTATATAGCTTTTCTATATACTGAAAAGCTCTTGCTGTTTTTTAATAAAATACAGCTATTTACTAAGGAATCATCCAAGTTAATACATACGCCTGAGCATATGTCATCAATCCAACGATAACCGCTAAAACCAGTGAGTGCATTACGGTAAAATTGAACAGATCGCCCTCTTTACCAACCAAACCTGTAGCAGCAGTTGCTACAGCAATACTCTGCGGCGAAATCATTTTACCAGTAACACCACCTGATGAGTTAGCAGCAACGGCCAGAACCGGATCCATGCCAACTTGTTGGGCAGTAACGGCTTGCAAGTTACCAAACAATGCGTTTGCCGAAGTATCCGAGCCTGTCAGGAAAACACCCAACCAGCCAAGGAAGGCCGAGAAGAACGGGAAGAAACTACCAGTACCTGCCAAGAACAGGCCCAAAGTAGAGCTCATACCAGAGTAGTTCATAACATAGGCAAGACCAAGTACACAAGGAATAGTGATAAGCGGTTTAGTCAACTGTCCAAAGGTTTTAGTAAAGATGCTGAAGAAGCGACCAGGACCAACACCGAGAATAGCTGCTGAAATAACGCTGGCAATAAACAAGGCAGTACCAGCTGCACTCAGCCAGTTAATCTTGTACAAAGCAGCCATAGCTGTTGATTTTTTAGCAATAGGAGCAACCTGCATAACAACTTTATCCAGACCAGGAACTAAAATCTTGATGGTAACAGTATCAATTACAGCTTGTACCGGCTTTAAGCCCCAGAGAATAACCATTACAGTGAGGATGATAAACGGCGACCAAGCTTTAATGATGGTTCCAAATGAGTACACGGGAAGTTTAGTTGCAGAAGCTGCAGCCTTTTCATCGGCAAACCGCCATATTTTGGCAGGTTTCCAGATTTTCAGGAATACTGTTAATGATACAATGGCCGCTAGTGAAGAAAGAATGTCGGGAAGTTCTGGGCCGAGGAAGTTAGAGGAAAACCATTGTATAGATGCAAATGAAATCCCGGCTACGAGACAGGCAGGCAATACTTCCATAGCAGATTTCCAGCCAGACATAAGCACAACCAGCCAAATTGGGATAATTACCGAGAGAAATGGTAATTGGCGGCCAACCATGGCACTAATTTTCATAGTGTCAAGACCAGTTACCTGACCGGCTACAATAATAGGAATACCAATGCCACCGAACGCAACAGGTGCAGTATTAGCAATTAAGCAAAGTCCTGCAGCATACAGCGGATTGAATCCAAGGCCAACCAGCATACCTGCGGAAATAGCAACAGGTGTACCGAAACCAGCAGCACCTTCGAGGAAAGCGCCGAAAGCGAAAGCGATGAGCAGTGCTTGCAGACGACGGTCGTCTGTAATTGAAGCAATTGAGTTTTTGATTATTTCAAACTGACCGGTCTCAACGGTCATATTGTAAATGAAGATTGCTGTAATAACGATCCAGAAGATGGGGAATATCCCATACAGCGCACCCATACCGGTCGCGGTAAGCGCTGTTGCAACAGGCATTTTATATACCAGTATTGCTACAAGCACTGCCGAAGTTACAGCGGCTGCGCCTGCAATTTGACCAGGTGTCCGGCGTATGGCAAGCAGATAGAAGATGATAATCATCGGAATTGCTGCCATGAATGCCGATAAAGCTAAATTTCCCATTGGGTCATATATTTGCGTCCACGTCATGAATTTACACCCCTTTTTTTTAGCTTTACAGCTTTCTCTTTAATTACTTCTGTTAAATAGTTTGCCGGTTAACTGCGGATCTAATTCACCTCTCTTTCAATATATAGTTTCCAAAAACTACATATTTTTTTGTTTACACCCCCACCACGCGACCATGTCCAGTATATTCTAAATTATCTAAAAAAATTACCGGCCTTATGGACTGGTGGTCTGACCATCTTACCTCTGATCATATTCTACTTGCAATGACAAAATCCTGCTTTATAATGCAAATATTTATAACTTTTTATCAAATTGTTTATTTTCATAATAATTGATGAAGGGCAGCACTTCCAGTGCTGCCCCTTTGTATTACTAACCAAACAATGCTCCTAGACCTATTGACATAATTTTCGCTTCATATGTGTCGGCCCGCGAGGTTACTACCACAGGTTTAGCCGCTCCCAGAACTAAGCCTGCAATTTTTCCCTTGGCGATATAGACTAATGATTTGCCTAACATATTGCCTGCTTCAATATTAGGTGTAACTAAGATATCTGCCATTCCAGCCACCGGACTTATGATGCCTTTGTGTTTAGCAGCCTCCAAATTGATGGCATTATCAAGTGCCAATGGTCCGTCAACAATAGCACCTTTAATCTGACCACGGTCAGTCATTTTGGCCAAAGCAGCCGCTTCAATCGTTGATGGCATATCAGGATTAACCACCTCGACAGCAGCTAAGATAGCTACCTTGGCTGGGCTGATTCCAAGCACGCTGGCCAATTGCACACTGTTTTGAATGATATCGGCTTTTTGTTGTAATGTAGGCGCAATATTCATTCCGCCATCAGTGATCATGATCAGCCGGTTAAAACCAGGGAGTTCATATACGGCTGTGTGACTAAGCACCCTGCCTGTCCTTAACCCCACTTCCTTATCAAGTACTGCTCGCAAAAAATCGGCAGTGTTGATTAGGCCTTTCATGAGCACATCTGCTTCGCCACTTGACACCAAGGATACCGCCCGGTACGCGGCTTTACGGTCATCGGGTTCATGAACCACCTTGACATCATCTAGGGTAATACCAAGTTTATCTGCAGTGGCTTTAATCTTGTCAATATCACCTACCAATGTAAAGTCGGCGATTTTTTGTTCACGCGCTCCCTGAACAGCTTCAAGAACGGCATCATCCTGAGCTGCTGCTACCGCTACCCGTTTAGGAGATTTATCTTTTACCGCATTAAGTATATCATCGAAGCTTTTAAGTAGTCTATCAGTCAAGTCGCTTCCTCTCCTTTAGCATACTCAGGAAAATAACTCATACTGGTTTTTTTCCATTCCCGTGTGCTGAATAACAGTGTGTATTTCTGAAGGCCGGCGGCTTGCGCCAGTTCCGCAGCTATACACCGGCACTCATCCCGTGTGTGTGCATGCAGCATTGTGTAAAAATTATAAGGCCACTCCGGTTGCGGAATACGGGCATAACAGTGAGTAACAGCCTTAAACCCTGACATAAGTTCTCCTACTTTGGCAAGGTGCTGTTCAGGTACTATCCAGGCGCACAAAGCATTAGCTGCATAACCAACTTCCCTGTGCCTGAGTACGGCTCCCATCTTACGCAGTTGTCCAGACTTACGATACTTAGTCAATCTTTCCAGAAGCTCATTCTCGCTGATCCCAATTTGACCGGCTAATTCCTTATAAGGTTCAGCTACTAAGGGAAAATCTCCCTGCATGACAGCGATTATCTTTTTATCCAGGTTATCCAACATAAGACACCTCATAGATTGAATTCCACACTCACCTTATACTTTTCCGTGGCAGGCAGGCTAATAAGGCTATCAACCCCAGGTAGATTACGAATGGCAGTTAGTGCCAGGTCCTGACATGCCTGATCTGGAGTAAGAAGCGTAAACCAAAGGTCATATTCGCCCTCACGCTCATAGTTATGGGTAACACCAGGAAAGGCGTTAATCGCCCCCGCAACAGCTTCAATACAAGTAGGACTCACTTTAACTGCTGCCAGTGTACTAACATAACCTAGGCAAGATGAGTCGAAAAAAGCACCAAACCGTCTTATATAACCATGATCTTTGAGCCAATTCAATCGCGCCAGCACGGTAGCTTCATCAACTTTCAACCACTCAGCCACCTGAGCAAACGGACGCGGCGCGATAGGTAATTTCGTTTGGATAAGATTAAGCAGGTCTTTGTCAAAAGTGGTCAGCATGTACGCCTCCTGACTATAATGTACAATTAAGTAAAGGGAACAGCCGGCCGACTGTCCCCCCCCCTCCGTGCAGTACTATTATTTTAGCAAAATATTCCTAATAACGTCAAGAAGTTCATCCCGCCCAGCGCCATTTACTGCTGAATAAGTGATAATACGTCCGTCCTGACTCAGTTGAGGCATATTAATGCCTTTGGCAATCACCTGTATATGCTGCTGAATGCGTCCTTTGGTAATTTTATCAGCTTTTGTAGTCACCACTTGAACATTAAGGCCATGCTCCACCAGCCATTGATAGACGTTAATATCACTCTCCATTGGCGGATGGCGAATGTCAATCAATTGGCACACCAGCTTAAGCCGCGTTGACTTGAGCCAGTACTCTTCAATAAATTTAGACCAAGTCGAGCGGGCTGTTTGAGCCCTTTTGGCATAACCATAGCCAGGCAGGTCAACCAGCATAAATTCTAACCGCGACTCGTCGGGAAGTTTGCCTGTAAGACGGAAGTAATTAATAGTCTGGGTCTTGCCTGGGGTTCTACTGGTACGAGCCAGACCATTCTGTCGACACAGCGAGTTAATGAGTGATGACTTGCCGACATTCGAGCGGCCAATAAAAGCAATCTCGCTTAAGCCGCCCTCTGGATACTGGCTGGCATTAACAGCAGTAGCTGCATAGCTGGCATTTATAATATTAAATGAAGCATCATCTACCATTACTCGGTCACCAGTGCTGTTTTAAGGACTTCATCCATATGTTCAACAAGGACAAACTCTAAACTGCGTTTAACATTAGCCGGAATTTCGTCAATATCTCGCTTGTTTTCTTTGGGAAGCATAACCTTCTTAATACCTGCCCGGTGAGCGGCAAGTACTTTCTCTTTAACACCGCCAACAGGCAATACCCGGCCACGAAGAGTTATTTCTCCGGTCATGGCTACATCGCTTCTTACCGGTTTACCGGTAAGTGCCGAAGCAACGGCAGTAGCCATAGTAATCCCGGCTGACGGGCCATCTTTGGGAATGGCACCTTCTGGCAGGTGAATGTGAATATCAAGTTTTTCATGAAAATCTTCTTCAATCCCTAACTCTTTGGCCCGTGAGCGGATATAGCTGAATCCCGCCTGGGCCGATTCTTGCATAACATCACCGAGTTGTCCGGTTAAGGTCAACTTACCTTTACCTTTCATGGTAGAGATTTCAACCGCCAGCACGTCGCCACCTACTTCGGTCCAAGCCAATCCGGTAGCCACGCCTACCTGGCTGGTTTCTTCAGCTTGGGCATGACGGTATTTGGGTGCACCAAGGAAGGTATGCAGATTTTGCGCTGTGATTTTGATAGTAGGACCCTGTTCTTGAACGATTTTGCGAGCGGCTTTACGGCAGAGATTAGCAATATTACGTTCAAGGTTTCTTACTCCAGCCTCACGGGTATAGTCACGAATAACCTTTTGAATAGTACCCTCAGAGAAAGAGATTTGCTTAGCCGTTAGGCCATGGTCAGTTGTTTGTTTGGGAACAAGATAGCGTTTAGCTATCTCAACCTTTTCTTCTTCGGTATAACCGGCAATTGTGATAACTTCCATACGATCTAACAATGGCCGCGGGATATTATGCATTACATTGGCTGTTACCACCCAAAGTACCCGGGATAAGTCGTACGGCAATTCAATATAATGATCGCTAAACGAGTTATTTTGTTCAGGATCAAGAACTTCTAGGAGAGCGGCTGATGGGTCGCCTCGGAAGTCGGCGCTCATCTTATCAATTTCATCCAAGAGAAATACTGGATTTTTTGAACCGACAGTACGCATGCCTTGTATAACACGCCCAGGCAATGCTCCAACATAGGTACGGCGGTGCCCCCTAATTTCGGCTTCATCGCGGACGCCACCTAATGAAACGCGTACAAATTTACGTTCCATAGCCCGGGCTATGGAGCGGGCTAATGAGGTTTTACCAACACCAGGGGGTCCCACAAGGCATAGAATAGGGCCCTTCATTTTCTCAGTCAATTTACGGATAGAGAGGTATTCTAAGATACGCTCCTTAACTTTTTCCAAACCATAGTGGTCTTCATCCAATATTCCTTCGGCCACAGTTATATCCAGACGGTCTTCGGTCTCAATATTCCACGGCAATGTCAAGAGCCAGTCTAGATATGTTCGAATTACACCGCTTTCAGCCACCATCGGCGGCATTTTCTCCAGGCGGTCAATCTCTTTATTAATTTTTTCAGCTACTTCTTTAGGCAGATTTTGTTCTTTAACCCGCTGACGATACTCTTCTACTTCGGCTGTGCGCTCATCTTTTTCGCCCAATTCTTTTTGAATAGCCTTGAGTTGCTCACGCAAATAATATTCTTTTTGCGTTTTTTCCATCTGCTTGCGAACCCGAACATGAATCTTTTTTTCAAGTTCGAGAATTTCCATCTCACGGCCCAGAATTTCACATAAGCGCTCCAGTCGATCAGTGACACTGACTGCCTCTAATAGTATTTGTTTATCTTCAATTTTGAGTGATAAATGGCTGGCGATAAGATCAGTCAACCGGCCTGGTTCTTCAACGACAACCACAGATACCAATGTTTCAGGCGGTATTTTTTTACTCAGTTTAACCCATTGTTCAAACTGATTAATGGCTGTTCGAGTAAGTGCTTCAATTTCCGGCGTTTTAGGTTCCACATCGGAAAACTCGCGAATTTCCACCTGATAATAAGGATCAAAGCTGATAAACTCTTCAATTTCCCCTCGATGCAGGCCTTCAACCAGCACTCGGATAGTGCCTCCTGGTAACTTCAATAACTGCTTAATTTCAGCGACAGTGCCCACTGAAAAAATATCTTCAGGCTGAGGTGTGTCGTTTTGAGCGTCTTTTTGTGTGGCCAGCATGATAAGCCTGTCTTGTACCATTGCTTCTTCCAATGCACTAATCGACTTTTCCCTGCCTACATCCAGATGGATAATCATATATGGAAAGACTAATATGCCTCGCAGCGGCAAGAGTGGTATTGTACGCCGTTTTTCCGCCAAAATTGCTTCCTCCCTTCGGTAACCCTACGGTATTTAATGAGTTAATAGTAGTTTCAACACCGCTATTTAAAATATTCTGAGTGCTTATTAAAAAATCCTTTTATTTGCCAACAATAACAGCCGGGTTAATAACCCGGCTAAAATTAATTTACACCTTATCGATGCCGGCAGCCGCCAATACATCGGGCATTGTGGCTGGTCCATCCTGCCGCAGAACTTCATTTGTCTTAACCATTATATGTTTTAATGCTTCTTGAAGGGTTTCAACAGGAATGACCTCAATATCCATCCCCTTATATAACTCCTGCCAATTTTCCTTGGGGATTATAACCCGGCGGGCACCAGCCTGTTTGGCGGCTGCTACCTTGGCACTAACTCCACCAACAGGTTTTACTAGGCCACGAATAGAAATTTCGCCAGTCATCGCAACAGTGTTATCAATAGGTATATTGTGTACAGCTGAGTAAATAGCCGCTGCGACCGTCACACCGGCGGACGGACCGTCCACAGGAACACCGCCAGGAAAGTTTACATGTATGTCATATTTTAGGTATTCAATATTAAATTCTTTGGCTAATACAGTAAGTACATTGTCTAGCGAACCTTTAGCCATGCTTTTGCGACGTACGGTACGCCCCTGGGAAGCAATCTCTTCTTCATCCACGACGCCGGTAACTGTGACTTTTCCCGTGCCGTAATTATTAGGCACCGCTGTTACTTCCAATTCCATCAGCATGCCAATATTTGCTCCATATACAGCCAGACCGTTTACTACGCCAACTTGGGGTTTGAGTGGAATTTTTTTCTCAGGCCGCGGGCTATATTGACCAAAGTTAATAACCCACTCAGCATCAGCTTGCGTAATAGCTCGTTCATTTTTGCCGCAGCTTTGAACAATGCCAGCAGCAATTTGGATGATATTTACCGCTTCTCGTCCGTTGCTCGCGTATCGTTTAATAACTTCCATAGCACCGTCATCAATCCTATAGTCAATTTTCTTTGCGGCATTTAGGGCTACTTTTGCAATTTCATCAGATAAAAGCGGCCGGAAGAATATTTCGACACAGCGGGAACGGATTGCTGGTGGAATGTCCTGAGGCATCCGGGTAGTCGCACCAATAAGCCTAAAATCTGCCGGAAGACCGTTTTGAAATATGTCATGTATATGCTGAGGTATGTTAGTATCTTCACTGTTGTAATATGAACTGTCCAAAAAAACCTTCCGGTCTTCCAGCACCTTTAATAGTTTATTCATTTGAATATGGTGGAGTTCACCAATTTCGTCAATAAAAAGTACGCCACCATGCGCTTTAGTTACGGCTCCAGATTTCGGCTGGGGAATCCCAGCCATTCCCATTTGGCCGGCCCCTTGATAGATCGGATCATGTACTGTACCAATAAGAGGATCTGCAATACCACGTTCATCAAATCTAGCTGTCGTAGCGTCAAGCTCAATGAATTTGGCAGCAATCTTAAATGGCGAATAGCCGTTCCGCCTAGCTTCATTCAGTACTAAACGGGCAGCCGCTGTTTTACCTACGCCAGGCGGTCCGTAAATAAGTACATGCTGAGGATTAGAACCACATAACGCTGCACGGAGCGCTTTCAAGCCTTCTTCCTGACCAACAATTTCGGAAAAATCGGTCGGCCGAGTTTTTTCAGCCAGCGGTTCGGTTAAGGATATTTCCCGCATCTTTTGCAGTTTGTCCATTTCTTTTCTGGATTCGCGCTCTACCGCCATCCTGTTGCCTTGCTGCGATTTAAGTAGGTTCCAGAAATAGAGCCCGATAACCACGGCAAAAAACAACTGAATCACACTGATAATATTTACAGCATAATCCAAAATTCAATGAACCTCCTTCCCCGGGCAAAAAGATTTGAGTGTTTTTGCTTTACTATGTGTCTAGTATAGGCAATGCACATGATTTTATCCTGGCAAAACCCGGCAAGGTGGTCTATAAATAAAAGGAGCCTTTCGGCTCCTTAAAAGTTACGCAGATTCCTCTTTTTTCTTGTTTTTGCGTTCTGCAGTCACCAACATAGGCTCTTCTTTGTTAACTATAACCTCTTTGGTAACAATACATTTGGCAACATCGGTACGTGACGGAATGTCATACATGACATTGCGCATAATGGCTTCGATAATGGCTCTAAGACCTCTCGCCCCCGTATTGCGTTTTAATGCTTCGGCGGCGATAGCCTTAAGCGCATCTTCTTTAAACTCAAGCTGAACATTGTCAATCTCCAAGAACTTTTGGTACTGTTTAACCAGCGCATTCTTGGGTTCAATCAGTATCCGCACCAACGCCTCTTCATCAAGGGCGTCAAGTGTGACAATGACTGGTAGACGCCCGACAAATTCAGGAATAAGCCCAAATTTGAGGAGGTCTTCAGGCAGAATGTGCTTGAGCAGCTCGCCTAATTGCTTCTTTTCTTTGCTGCGAACTTCAGCGCCAAAGCCCATAGACTTTTTGCCGGTTCTAGCACTGATCAGCTTGTCGATACCGTCAAAAGCACCACCGCAAACAAAGAGGATGTTCGTGGTATCAATTTGAATAAACTCCTGGTGCGGGTGTTTGCGCCCGCCCTGAGGTGGTACGCTCGCAACGGTTCCTTCCAAAATTTTAAGAAGGGCCTGTTGCACACCTTCCCCTGAAACATCACGGGTAATTGAGGGATTTTCCGACTTGCGGGCAATTTTATCAATTTCATCAATGTAAACAATACCCTTTTCGGCCTTTTCTACATCATAATCAGCAGCTTGTATGAGTTTTAAGAGAATGTTCTCTACATCCTCACCTACATAGCCTGCCTCAGTTAATGACGTCGCATCAGCTACAGCAAAGGGAACATTGAGAATCTTAGCCAGAGTCTGAGCTAACAGCGTTTTGCCGCTACCAGTTGGACCAAGCATGATGATGTTTGACTTTTGCAATTCAACATCATCCATTTTTGCACCCAAGTTGATCCGCTTATAATGATTGTAAACAGCCACAGCCAGTGATTTCTTGGCTTCCTCCTGGCCAATTACATATTGATCAAGGATATCTTTTATCTCTTTGGGCTTAGGGACATCTCTGAGCTCGACATCCATATCTTCGCTCAGTTCTTCTTCAATGATCTCATTGCAAAGTTCTATACATTCATCACAAATATATACACCTGGCCCAGCGACAAGTTTTTTTACCTGTTCCTGCAGTTTGCCGCAAAAAGAACACTTCAGTTGACCCCTATCATCACCAAATTTCAACATATTACCACCTCTCTACTTGGGAGTCTCCTTGTGTCTGTCACCCCGCACTACGACTGCGTCAATAAGGCCGTAGTCTTTTGCTTGCTCACTGGACATGAAGAAATCCCGTTCGGTATCATTTTGAATTTTTTCCATGGCCTGCCCGGTATGATGAACAAGAATGCCATTTAGGTGTTCCCGCATGCGGAGTATTTCCCTTGCGTGAATTTCAATATCGGTGGCCTGACCTTGTGCACCACCAAGCGGCTGATGAATCATGATCCGTGAATTAGGAAGCGCATATCGTTTACCTTTAGCGCCAGCTGCAAGCAGTAACGCACCTGCGCTGGCAGCCTGACCGATGCAGATAGTGGAAACATCCGGCTTGACATACTGCATGGTATCATACATGGCCAAAGCAGCAGTTACTACTCCACCCGGACTGTTAATATAGATATGAATGTCCTTATCCGGGTCTTCAGATTCTAAGAACAGCAGCTGAGCGATTACCAAGTTAGCCACATTGTCGTCAATTGGTCCACCAATAAATACAATACGGTCTTTTAACAGCCGTGAGTAAATATCATACGCCCGCTCGCCGCGGTTAGACTGCTCTACTACAATTGGCACATAGGCCATGACAAATCACCTCAAACTCCAAATTTATTATGCTACTACACTTTCGATTACAATTTGGGCAGCTTTTTTACGCAGAACTGAGTCCTGAAGCGCCTGGAACCGGCCGGTTTCACGAATGACTTTGACAATTTCCTCAGCCGTGGTCTGATAATTTTGCGCCATAGACTGAATTTCCTGCTGCATTTCTTCAGGCGCAGCAGTAAGCCCTTCGGCTTTAACAATAGCCTCAAGTACCAGGTCAGTTTTAACATTATATAACGCTGAAGCGCGGTAGTTTTCCTTTAAGCCTGCCATATCCATTTTAGTATATTCAAGATATTTCGCAAGTTGCATGCCGCGTTGCTGTAAATTTACGTCAAGATCTTGAATCATGTTGTCAATCTGATTTTCAACCATAACTTCGGGCACATCGATTTCAGCGTTGTCAACTGCCGCTTTAATGGCTGCTGCGCGGAACTCGCGTTCGGCTTTATCTTTGGCAGCCTGTTCTAACTTATTCTTAATGTCAGCTTTTAATTCCGCAAGAGTATCAAATTCGCCAGTTTCTTTGGCAAATTCATCATCAAGTTCAGGCATTTCCTTACGCTTGATGTCATGGATATTTACGGTGAACTTAGCTTCTTTACCAGTTAATTCGGGAACAAAGTAATCTACGGGGAAAGAAACAGTCACTTCCCGCTCCTCACCTGATTTAGCGCCTATTAGTTGGTCCTCAAAACCAGGAATAAAGCTGCCAGAACCGATTTCGAGAGGATAGCTCTTGCCTTCGCCGCCATCAAACGGAACGCCATCAATAAAGCCTTTAAAGTCGATAATGGCTAAGTCGCCTTGCTTAAGCTCAGCATCTTCTACTACCACCATTTTAGCATTACGGCTGCGATTTTTTTCCAATTCTTTGTCTACGTCAGCGTCAGTGATTTCGGCAGCAGCCTTTTCTATTGTAAGACCTTTATATTGGCCTAAAGTAACTTCAGGCTTTTTAACGACAGTGGCTTTAAACACTAATGGCTGATCTTCCGCTAAAGTAACAACCTCAATTTCCGGGCGGCCAACTGGATCAATTGCCTGCTCTTCAAGGGCTTTAGCATACGCCTCCGGGGCCAGGATTTCAAATGCCTCATCAAGCAGCGCTTCTTTGCCAATACGCGTTTCAACTACTTTGCGAGGAGCTTTGCCTTTACGGAAACCGGGAATGTTGACCTGATTAGCCAGCTTGCGGTAAGCCTTTTCTACAGCTTTAGCCACCTCAGTCTGGGGTATTTCAAGATTAAGCACCGTTTTATGATTGTCTATTCTTTCCGCTGTTACCTTCATTTATGTATTTCCTCCTTATTAAATTAACTGCTGACACAGCTTATTCATCGTCAACATAGTCCCTTTAACAGTATTCCCATTATTGACACAAATTTCATGGGGTTCCTGGTTTAACCATTATTTTTTTCCGGCCAGTATCCATAATTTGCAGCGATGTCATGCATAATATCATACCACAACTGAACACCAAAGACAAGATATGAGCAAAAAACCCAGCAGATATATGCTGGGTTATGTGTAATATGGAGCGGAAAACGAGATTCGAACTCGCGACCCTCGCCTTGGCAAGGCGATGCTCTACCGCTGAGCTACTTCCGCGTATTGGCGCTAACAACATAATTGATTATATACCGTAATTTATTGTTTGTCAACTCAGAAATAATTGGCTAATTTTAAGCTAGCACCTGCCATCCAGCCTGCATATTATGTATAAGACACATAAAGTAAACACGGCTGCAAAGGAGGCTGGTCAGTTGTATTATCGGCTGAACAACAAGTGTGTACTAGTAAAGGGCAAGGCACGAGGAGCAATCTATGATCTAACTTCAGGCCGGGTGTATTCGATCAACCAGGGAGCTGTTGACCTTCTACAAGCATGCAGCAATGCTGCACTGGAAGACATAATGGATCTCGACTTACCAGATAATAAGCGTTATCTGTCATTTCTTGATAATTTGACAGCTAAGGGATTGGGCGCCACATACAATGAAGCACCTGGTCAAAAACAAATGCGAGAGCCTCCCATTTACCAGCCCAAGCTCGAATTTCTCTGGTTGGAGATTACCTCTAGCTGCAATAATCGATGCCTTCATTGTTATTCTGCAAGCAGCCCGCAAGCACCAGCAGGCTGTGTGCCACATAACCGCTGGTTGGAAATTATTAGCGAAGCCCGTCAGGAAGGCGCTCACAGTATTCAACTTATTGGCGGTGAACCCCTACTTTATCCCAGATGGCGGGAGCTGGTACTTAAGGCCCGCGAGCAAAACTATGATCTGGTTGAGATTTTTACTAACGCTACGCTTGTTGATGATGATTGTATTGATTTTTTCAAACAGCACGATGTCAGCATTGCAACTACGATTTACGCTAATAATGCTTTAGTCCATGACAAAGTCACTCTTCATGCCGGCAGCTTTGATAAAACAATGTCGGCTATTAACAAGATTTTAGCTAACGGCATTCCCCTTCGAATTGCTTCAATAATTATGAAAGCCAATGAGCATGAAGTAGAAAATATCCTTAATTTATATGCCGAACTTGGAGTTGAGCCAGCACCGCCCGATGTGGTCCGACCTACCGGACGCGGAGATGACCAAGACTTAATTCCCTTAAGGTACACCAAACCGTCAATTAAACCGCCTTTTTTTACCGACCCTGAGTCGTTTGCCAAAGCTCAGCACTTCCACAGTTGCTTAGCTGGCCGGCTGGCTATAACTGCTACCGGCGATATCATACCTTGCATATTTGCCCGCAGTCAGGTATGCGGTAACATACTCAGCACCCCCTTGAGCGCTATACTTTCCGGCCAGCCGCTTACAAAGTGCTGGTGTACAACTAAAGACTGTATAACTAAATGCCAAGATTGCGAGTATCGTTACGCCTGCGCCGACTGCCGACCACTGGCGCAAGGCCAAGACCCCCAAAAGTGCTGGCGCGCTTCCCCCGGCGACTGCTCATATAACCCTTATATAGGAAAATGGGAGGAGGATAAATAATGTCTGATGAAAAGTACAAAAATCCAAAATGGGAAACCCCCAAAATGGATGATTGGGACGGGGACTTTGAAGATGATGAGTTTGACGAGCGAGTGACCAATATAGGCTGTCAGCCATCATGGAGTCCCTGCCGGCCTAGCCAGCCAATAGGCTGCCAGCCATCTTGGAGTCCCTGCCGTCCTAACCAGCCAATAGGCTGCCGCCCCTCGTGGACACCTTGCTGGCCTCGTCAATGCTGGCCTCGTCAGTGTTGGCCTCGAAAGCAGTGCCAGCCGCGTAATTGCATGCCTGGCTCACATCGCCCCTGCAACCCGCTTTAAGATATAAAAAGGCGCTTAGCCGCGCCTTTTTTGTCCTGATAGAAAGAATAACTTTCTCCTGGATAAGAGCAACATCGGCTTCCGCTTTCGCCAAAGGCTCGGCGCAAGCCGTTTTTTCTTTAACTTTATTCAGTTTTAATCCTCAGGGATTCTTACTCCGCTCTGCGTTTACAATTGATTGATAAAATTGTTGTGGCATGAACAGCTGCAATCAGTGATCCAATTACATCTGCAATTAAATCAAGATCTGTGTCAAGCAGGCTTGGTTGGCTGGGAACTTTTGGTTTAACAATTTGATCTCCTATAAATTCACCAATTTCATATAGAGCTCCAACACTTAACCCTAATGAAAGAACAAAGATAAACCTAAAAGTACGGCTTATTGTAGGCTGAGTCAGCTGGCAGATGAGGTTATAAGCAAAGAGAGAATAGGCATAGCTGCCAAAAATATGTTGGATTTTGTCAAAAATCATTGATGTAGCATATAGATCAAGATATAACCCCAAAAAACTATCACTAACAATCACAGTCATTACAAACACTCGTATGTAACGCTTTATTTCAATGCCGTACTTGATTTCAGCAAATGTATAGATTATCCATACGCACGCTTTAACCGCAATATTCTGGGCATAATCATGTCGCCCCTGTTCCACCACTCCGATTATTATTGCTAGTAGAACAGCAAGAAACAGTCCTGTAGAAAAAACAATAATCCTTCTATTTGTCAAATGCACTCCCCTCCACGCCTTCTTATTATTGTCCGTTTTATAAAAAAAATAGTCAAAGGAAAACTATCTTTCCTTCAACAATTAGACACTATTTATCGAAACTTTTATTGCCAATTCAGCAAATATATGGTATTGTGATAATAAATATTATTTACTAAAAAATATCAACGGATAATTACCGGAAGGGAAGGTGTTTTTTATGAGAGCCATTGTGAGTAAGGATTTTTTTCTTGGTCAAACTCTTCCTATCAAAAAAATTGACCGGATAGCGATTTCAGCATATGGCGGCGATTTATCCGGTACCGGTTTAGGGAGTTCGGAAAACTTTCGGATACCAGCACATGTTTTAGAGCCTGGTCAGATCATACTTACACCCACCGAGTGGTGCAGCCTTCTTGCCAAAGTACAAAACTGGCCAGCCAGTATGGGAATTATTAATTTATCCGATGACTAACCCGCTCTAAGACTCCCATGAGTTATACCCAAAGGGCACAGGCGAGCGGCTAAGTCCCTGGATAAGGGCGACTAACCTTCAGATGGAGTTAAAACCCCACCTGAAGCTAAGTCTACTTTATAGTACTTAGGATTATGCCAAGAATAATTGTATTATGCTATTGTACATAAAAAACTTCTAGGATAAAATCCTAGAAGTTTTTTATGGTGCGGGAGACAGGAATTGAACCTGCACGGGTCGCCCCGCTAGATCCTAAGTCTAGTGCGTCTGCCAGTTCCGCCACTCCCGCATATGATATTAACTTGTTGCCGCAGATGTTATATTATCATAGTCAATGTACTATGTCAATATACTAATATATTGTCCCTTACTCTTGTTCGGAACTAAGCGATTCATCCAAGTTCTCATTTCGCCTGACGGCTAGTGAGAACTTGGCTCATTGCTATGGTGACCCACGATGGACTCGAACCATCGACACCCTGATTAAAAGTCAGGTGCTCTACCAACTGAGCTAGTAGGTCATCGTTTAAATAAGATAAGCTGCTATTAAGATGCAAGGCTTGTTGAGGAGTACACCCATTGCATATAGACGCAACAGGAGACAATTCAAAGCTACGGAGTAGCTACCTCATAGAATTAATGGCAGGGGCGGCTGGACTCGAACCAACGCGTGACGGAGTCAAAGTCCGTTGCCTTACCGACTTGGCGACGCCCCTACGATATGGATAAAATTGGGGTGACTAGAGGGTCTCGAACCCTCGAATACCGGAGCCACAATCCGGCGTGTTAACCACTTCACCATAGCCACCATATACACATTGTCGTTTAACGACAGAATTTATTTTATCATACCTGCATCACTTATGTCAAGCGTTCTGTTTCAAACTTTGTGCAAGCATTTTATAAAGCAGCTAACGACATTTGCTAGTATAGCAAAGATTCCTCCAAAAGACAATAGTATTTTTTCACATAACAAAACATCTCTTCAAACTCGATGACTGACTACTTCGTTTTAGGCCGGACACGGTTAGTGGGAATAGCGTTCATAGGATCTTCAGGCCAATAGTGTTTCGGGTAGCGACCCATCAAATCTTTTTTTACTTCAAAATAGGTGGTATCCCAAAAATTAGCTAAATCCCGAGTCACTTGTACTGGCCGCTGCGCCGGGGATAGCAGGTGCAGCGTTAAGCGAACTTTCCCCCAGGCTATGCATGGTGTTTCTTTGAGTCCGAACATCTCCTGCAGCTTCACAGCAAGTACTGGGCTGTCAGGCTTGCTATAATCTATAGGTATTCGCTGACCACTAGGTACAACAACATGGGTAGGCGCATATTCTTCAAGTTTCTGACGCTGTTCCCAGATAAGCAGGCCTTCTAAAATTGCAGCAAGGTTTAGCCGTGCTAGTTCAGCCCGGCTTGTTAAAGCACAAACATACGGACCAAGCCAGCTCGCAAGCGTACCAAGCAATGCCTCATCCGAAACATCCGGCCACCCGTCTTCTTCCCAGCAGCGACAAAACAGCAAACGTTGACGCAATTGACTAGCTGCTCGCGTCCAAGGTAATATTGACAAACCCTCTCTTGCAATCCCGGCAAGTAGTGCTGCGTAAATATCTTCCTGATTGGATTCAGCACAGAAACTTTCCTTTAAAATCAGCGCTCCTAACCGTTCAACCCTTCTAGTTCGTACTGCTTGAGCAGCCGCATCCCAGGCAACAGTAGTTTCCTCAATGATCTGTTGCCCCAGATAGCGCCTTACCTGTTCAAAGCCTACTGGTGCAGCAAGAAAAACACGGCTTTCACTTCCCTGACCATCAAGGTCAGCAGCCACTATATAAGGACTATACGCTAGTGGCTGGGATTCAGCCATAATAACACCACGTCCATTCTCTAGCAAAAATCTGCCGATTCCCCGCTGCTGCCCAATTCTGTCAGGATAGGCCAGAGCTAGCACTAACCCACAGTCTTCAATGTCGTCCTGGGGATTAAGAGGAATGCCGAAATCCTGTTTGAGGCGATCTCCCTCGGCCTTAATCCGCCGGCATGAACCTATATCCACACCTTGAGGCAATAACCATTCCAGCCCACTCCCTCCCGGCTTTAACTTGCGGATAGTTTCAACCCGCAGACGTAAATCATTATCTGGGCCTTTGAAGAAATCCCTCTCGCTGAGAATAGCGGCAAGCTCGCACGCCAGACCGGCGAAGCCTATCTCTACGGCTTTAAGTACCATGTGAGCTAAACGCGGATGCAGCCCTGTCTGGGTCATCTGCCGCCCATGGGCAGTAATAACACCATTCGCTTCTACTGCCCCCAACTTGCCCAACAGGTCACGTGCATTACCAAACGCTGCTTCAGGCGGTGGATCTAACCACCGGAGCTGACTCAGGCTAGTAACTCCCCAGGCGGCCAGCTCCAGTGCAAGCGACGCTAAATCAGCAGCCATAATCTCCGGCATAGTTTCAGGTTCAAGATACATATCATCCAGCTTAGTCCAAAGGCGAAAACAGATACCAGGCCCCAAACGTCCGGCTCGGCCGCGACGCTGGTCGGCAGCCGCCTTAGATACACGCAGAGTCTCCAAGTGGGTCAATCCAGTTCGCGGTGAATAGCGAGGCACACGCATCAGGCCGCTATCAATGACTGTGCGAACACCTTCGACCGTAAGACTTGTCTCGGCAATAGACGTAGCCAACACAACTTTACGTTCCCCGGGCGGACTAGGTAAAATGGCTATATCTTGCGCTGCTGCCGTTAGGTTTCCATAGAGTAGTGCAACTCGCGCATACTGCGCTATGCCAGCTTCAATCAGTCCCGCATGCACTCGGCGGATTTCGCCGGCACCAGGCAAAAATACCAGTATATCACCTTCACTGCCTGTAAGAGCGCTAAAAATGGCTTGCACAACGCCAGCCTCAATACGACCGTCAAGCCGCCGTTCAAGGTAATGCGTAGTAACAGGAAAAACTTGTCCACTACCGCAAATTACGGGAGCATCCCCAAGGATATCTGCCACAGCTTTCGCCTCAAGTGTTGCCGACATGACTAACAGTCGCAAGTCCTCTCGCAAAACGGCCTGCGACTCTAAAGCCAACGCCAAACCAAGGTCCGCGTGCAGGCTTCGCTCATGGAACTCGTCGAAAATTATTAATCCTACACCTTCGAGAGCTTGGTCAGTCTGAAGCATCCGGGTAAGTATGCCTTCCGTAATTACCTCAATGCGTGTTTTAGGGCCAATACGAGTATCTAACCTAACCCTGTACCCCACAGTTTCTCCTACTTGTTCACCTAATAACTGTGCCATGTAACGGGCAGCAGCCCGTGCCGCCAGGCGACGGGGTTCGAGCATCAAGATACGTTGCCCTTTGAGCCAGGCTTCATTCATAAACGCCAAGGGTATACGTGTTGTTTTACCTGAACCAGGCGGCGCTACAAGTACAGCGTTAACACGTGAACTAAGCGCCGCCTTAAGCTCAGGCAATATGTCTTCAATCGGAAGCCTATTCATTTCTCACCTCATAAAGCAGTAGAGTATCATATCATTTGGTATTATTATACCGGAAAAACTACACCGTACAAACCACGCTCGCGGCTGTACGGTGTAAAAAATATTGTTGATTATAGCTTAGATGATACTACACAGCTAATACCTTTAAGTTTATAGTCTTCTTGTGCGCCTACCGGACTACCGATAGGTCTTAGGTCAACATCTCTAAACTCTCGCTCGGCATAAGAAACATTGAAATATGTATCTTGTCCAATTTTATAGCTAATGCCTGCTTCCCAGAATAGACTCTCTTTACCGGCAATATAAGCAGCAAAAAGAGAATACTTGTCATCAAGTTTTTTAGAACCAACTACCCCAAAATGCATACCAGAAACCTTTGCTTCATTAACAAATGTATTATACGATACTTTATTTTGCAGCCAACCAGTAACCACCGAGATTTCAGGGGTTACCCTATACAGGAAATTAATTTCATGCAAGTCGGAAATGCCGTGAACTGTATGCCCCATACCGCTAAATTCTTCTGATACAAAATGTCCACCTTTATACTGAAGCGCAAGATTATCTCCTAATCCAGCAGCCACAGCATATTTGAAGCCGGATTTTCCATCCACTGAATCGTTTATTGCACCTTTTCCATTAAAAGTAGAATTCAAAGTACTGCCAAGCTCAACAGTTACCGCACCTGGCGTATAATCAACAGACGGTGAAGCAAATGCCACTGTTCCTGCGAAAACTAATCCTAAGGTTGCTGCTAATATTCTCTTCAAGTAAAACTTCCCCCTTTTGACTTTAAAAGCTGGATATATCACCTGGTTATTATATCCACTACTATATAATAACACAAAACTATCAGATGTAAATTGGAGACTAGACAGTCAAACGCCTGATTTGCCAAAATGGCAAATCAGGCGTTTCTTTTTTTGCTTATTTACTTCTTCGCCAAATATTTACGGATATCAAACGCTACCGCAGCGACGATGATTAAGCCTTTGATAATAAGCTGCCAATACGGGTTCATACCAATAAAAGTCAATCCATAGTTAATGACCCCGAAGATGAGCACACCTGCCAGAATCCCAGGCACTGTACCTATACCACCAGCAGTTGAGACGCCACCGACAACACAGGCCGCAATGGCATCAAGCTCGTACATGTTGCCGTAGTTATTGGTTGCGCCGCCAGTACGTGCAGCTTCAAGAACACCAGCCAATCCGTATAGAGCACCGGCAATTGAATACAAAATAAGCAAGTTAAGCCCAACATTAATGCCAGATACTACAGCAGCATTCACATTGCCACCGATAGCATACATATTTTTACCCAATCTGGTTTTGTTAAATATAACCCAAACAATAAAAGATATTAAGATAGCTATAATAACAATGTACGGTATAGAGTATGGCCCTGTACCTAAGGCTCCTGAACCAATCTCAGTGAAATCAGGACGAAGTCCGCCAATTGGTTGTGACTCGTTAGGCTTCATATCAAAGTAAATAGAGTTCACTCCATAAACAATAACCATGGTGCCTAATGTAGCGATAAATGGCGGGACACTTAACTTCGCAACGATAAATCCGTTAATTACACCGACAACAAGCCCTGCAAGTACGGCTAGCAAAATAGGCAGCCATAATGGCAGGTCAGGTATATCCGGATAAAACCGGCGTGAATAGTCGGCTACTTGCAGCATAGAGGCGGACAGTACCGCTGTTAAACCAATAACACGGCCTGTTGACAGGTCAACACCGCCGGTAATCAAAACAAACGCTGCACCTAGAGCAATAATTACCCTAGTAGACGATTGGAGCAAAATATCGCGCATGGTAGTGACTGATAGAAAGCGCGGGTCGTACACAGCAATGGCAACCGTCAGGACAAAAAGCACAACATAGATAGCGTTCTGCATAAAAAAGTCTTGTATCTTTTTTGCATCAAAATTCACTGCCATAACCTCCTTGTTTATACCATTCGCAGGGTAGCGAGGCGCATGATTTCTTCTTCTGTCGCATTCTTACTGTCAACAATACCAGTAACCCGGCCTTCACACATAACCATAATACGGTCAGACATTCCTAAGAGCTCAGGCATTTCAGATGTAATCATAATAATGCTTTTTCCCTGCTTTGCAAGCTCAGCAATGATGGTATATATCTCAAACTTTGCCCCAACATCAATACCGCGCGTTGGCTCATCAAGAAGCAATATCTCAGGTTCAGTTAATAGCCATCTGGCTAGCAAAACTTTTTGCTGATTACCGCCTGACAGATTTTTGATCAATGTTTTGACTGACGGAGTTTTTACCCGCAGTTTTTCAATACTTTCTATGGCATCTTTTTTCCGCCAAGCATCGTTCAGCATAAAATATCGTGTTTCATACTTGGCTTGCTTAGCGATAGCCGTATTTTCTAAAACAGATAATACCGGAAATATCCCCGTGGCCCGTCGTTCTTCTGTCAGCAAAGCCATTTTGTACTTCTTGGCATCAGCCGCAGATCTAATCTTTACTTCTTTGCCTTTTATATGGAATCTGCCTGAAGCCAGTGAGCGCAGCCCAAACAGTGCCTCGATCAGTTCAGTGCGCTGGGCACCAACCAATCCACCTACGCCAAGAACTTCTCCTTTTTTTAATTCGAAACTGACATTTTTAAAAGATTTCGGTAACCGCGAAGTAGCATCCTCTACTTTTAGCACTACCTCCCCCGGCACGTTGCTTCGTTCTGGAAAGCGCTGTGTAAGGTCACGGCCTACCATTTTAGAAATAATCATGTCAGTGGTCAATTCTACGGCTGGCCAGGTGCCGATTTTCTTTCCGTCTCGCATAATGGTTACTTCATCCGATATTTCCAGGATTTCCTCCATTTTGTGCGATATATAAATAATCGCTACTCCTCTTTTCTGCAAGTCACGAATGATTTTAAACAACTGCTCTACTTCATTTCCGGTCAGAGACGATGTAGGCTCATCCATTACAATGACTTTCGCGTTAAAGGAGACGGCTTTTGCAATTTCAATTGACTGGATTTTGGAGACAGACATGCTGCCAACAAGTGCTGTCGGCTTTATATCCATTTCAAGTTCTTTGAAGAGTGCCTCAGTATCCTTAAACATCTTAGTTTCATCAATAAACTGGAACGGTCCAAACCCTTTTACAGGAAACCGCCCAAGCCAGATGTTTTCCATGACATTCCGGTGCGGAACCGGATGTAATTCTTGGTGGATCATAGAAATCCCATTATTAAGTGCATCTTTAGAGCTATTAATATCTACTTTTTTACCATTCAGGAATATCTCGCCAGAGTCAGGTTTGTAAATCCCGAATAGGCATTTCATCAATGTCGATTTGCCTGCACCATTTTCCCCCATAAGGGCATGTACCTTACCGGCCTGCACCTTTAGTGTAACATCGTCAAGCGCTTTTACGCCGGGAAATTCTTTCGAGATGTTATTCATTTCGAGTAAAACCGGAGTCTCGGTCATTATAGCGCCTCTCTTCCCATGGCTTGTTTACTTAAATTAATTAAGGGGGCAAGGCAAATACACCTTGCCCCCGTGTTGCAGCAAGACAATTATTTGGCTTCGTTAGCGTTTTCTTTAGTGATTTTCTTATAAGCAACCCAAACATACTTACCATCAACAATATCAAAGCCGGTGTTGTCTTTACTTGGAGTTTGGCCTTGAGCCAATACATGGGCGATATTGAAGGTAGCTTTACCTTGATTGTTGGCATCGTTAAGAACAGTACCCAAGAGTGTGCCGTCTTCAAGAGCTTTAAGGGCTGGGGCAGTAGCGTCTACACCGACAACAGGCATAAATTTGCCATCCTTAAAGTATCCTTTTGCTTTAAGGGCTTCGATAGCGCCTAGGGCCATATCGTCATTGTTAGCAAATACGGCTTCAATTTTGTCGCCATTGGCAGCAAGGAATGCGGCCATTTTTTCCTGACCCTTTACACGATCCCACATACCGGTATCTTCAGCAACTTTTTGAACCTTGATGCCAGCATCTTCAACAGCTTTTACTGAGAACTTAGTGCGAAGTTCAGCATCCTGATGGCCAGGCTCGCCTTTCAACATAACATACTGCAGTACTCCGTCTTTATTTTTGTCCATTTCAGGATGTGCTTTCCAGTAATCAACAATAAGCTTGCCCGAGATAGTACCTGATTCCTCTGCTTTAGCGCCTACATAGTATACTTTGTCCCATTTCTTCATATCTTCCGGCAACGGTTCGCGATTGAAGAAAACAACAGGAGTATTTGCTTTTTTAGCTTTATCAATAATTACGCTGGCAGCTGTACGGTCAACAGGGTTAATGGCAAGCGCATTTACTTTCTTGGTAACGAAAAGGTCTACCTTGTCATTTTGGGTCGGCTGAGAGTTTTGGCTGTCAACAATGTCAACTTGTGCTTTACCTTCTGCCGCTTTGGAAATGGCGTTACGAACACCAGTCATAAAGGTATCGTCAAATTTGTAAATAGCTACGCCAATAACGGATTTAGCCTTGTCCCCCGCCGGAGCAGCTTGCTGCGAGCCGCCGCAGCCAGCTACCATCAGACTTGCAAGCAATGTGGAAACGATGAGCCCTTTCATGTACCTTTTCACTAAAAAACCCCCTTATTTTTTTTGGATCAGATCTATTATAAAGTAGCGATATCAGCCAGTTATCCCTACTCTACAATCGCAGTACTAAAATTCGCCTTATGGAAATTTATAATATTTACCATTTACACCAAATATATGCAATTCCCCAGCATTATAGTATAACTACCAAAAGATTCTGTCAATACATTTCTGACAAGACCTCTAAAGAAAACACGGCTTGCGCCGAGCCTTGGCGAAAGCGGAAGCCGATGTTGCCCTTATCCAGACGGAAAGTTATACTTTCTAACAGGACTAGCTAAGACCGGTGATCTTCCCGACTAGTTCTGAGAATACCATATCGGCTGCACCCTTCATGGTGTTTTCACTTGTTTGGGTAGAATATTTTATTTCAAGCACACTGCTGCAACTCTCAAACGATTTGCAGGCTACAGTGTCCCAAACGGTCTTTTCGATATATTGGCTCGCTTTGGCTAATCCACCGCCAATAACCACAAGCTCGGGATTAAAAACATTGACTAAATTAGCAATGCCAATACCCAGATAACCGGCAACACGACTAAGCATACCTATCGCCAAATCGTCGCCTAAATCAGCGGCAAAGTAGATATTTTCTGGAGTGACCGCATCCAAATCACCGTTCACCATATCTACAATTAGCGATGTCTGCCCGCATCGTATGGCATCTACCACCAGATCTGTCAATGCCGTCTCTGAAGCCATGGCCTCCATGCAGCCAAAATTACCACAACTGCACAGCCGGCCAGCAATATCAATAACAGTATGGCCAACTTCTCCGGCACTGCCATTAACACCCCGGTAGAGGGAACCGTTAAACATAATACCCCCGCCAATACCATGGCCGACTTTGAGCAAAACCATGTTGTTCGCATCTTTAGCTACCCCAAAATAATATTCGCCGTAGGCCAGGACATGAGAATCGTTCTCGATAAAGGCGGGCAGCCGCGTCTTTTCTTCAATAATATATTTTAGTGGTACGTTCTTCCAGCCAATATTGGGCGCAAATACCGAGATACCCTCTTGCGTCCTGACCGGACCACGTATAACAACCCCGACTGCCAATGGGGGAGTAGTGGCTGCCTTGCGGCACTGATCAATCACTTCCAGTATTTGCTCAAGTACAGCCTCATGACTCAGGCCTCTGATACTGACTGTCTGCTCAAAATGCACGTTATAAGCTGTATCAACTACATAACCAATCATTTTAAATGAACGAATATGAATAATGATTACCTGCCCGGCAGCTGGATTAATCTTTAAAAGCAGCGGACGCCGCCCACCTCTTGATGCACCTATCATATAGTCACTGACAAGCCCGGCTTCCAATAGTTTATTGGTAATATTAGTTACGGTAGGAGGAGTCAGCCCTGTTAGTCTGGCAATATCAGCCCTGGATAACGGCCCATTCCGCCTGATTATGTTCAAGATTTGCCCATCATTGGGGCTCTGTACAGACATATTTTTCATCAACCGGCAAATCCGTCAGGATTTTTCTTATGCCAGTGGCAAGCGGTGTCGATTATATTTTTAATGTCAGTGTATTCACTTTGCCAGCCCAAATCCTGACGGATTTTATCCGAACTGGCAACTAGTACAGCAGGATCTCCAGCCCGCCGGGGGGCTATTTCTTTAGGAGCTGTTAAGCCGGTTACCGCTTCTGCTGCCTCGATAATTTCTTTAACAGTGAAGCCGCTGCCATTACCAAGATTATATACGTCAGATTCGTGACCGTTATACAGGGCCTTTAGAGCTAGCACATGGGCTTGACCTAAATCGTTCACGTGGATGTAATCCCGCACGCAGGTACCATCCTTGGTAGGATAATCATCGCCAAAAATCTTAAGTGTATCAGTTTTTCCCAGACAAGCCTTGAGAATCAGCGGGATTAAGTGTGTTTCCGGCTGGTGATCTTCACCAATGTCACCGGCTGCATCAGCGCCGCACGCATTAAAATAGCGCAGAGCAATGTATTTAAGACCATAACTACGTGAATAATCGGCCATAGCGTTTTCCATAATAAGCTTGGTCCGGCCATAAACGTTAGTCGGGTTTTTCAGCACATTTTCTGTGATGGGTGAGGTTTCAGGTTCACCATACACAGCCGCCGTTGACGAAAACACCAGCTTATTAACACCGTTTGCCAACATAACATCTAGGAGATTCAACGTTCCAACGACATTATTATGGTAGTAGTCCTGAGGCTTGATCATCGAAACACCCACCAGGCTATAGGCCGCAAAATGAACAACAGAACTAATATCATAACGCCTAATGGTGTCGGCAAGCAAAGTACTATCAAAAATGTCGCCTTCAACAAATATGCTGCTCTTTACAGCATTCCGGTGACCTGTAACCAGATTGTCGTATACTACTACTTTACCGCCTGTCTTTTCCAATAATCGCACCGTATGCGAGCCTATATAGCCCGCACCGCCAGTTACTAAAATATTCATGGCAAAGCCTCCAAATTAATAGTCAGATACCATTCTAATACATCACCAGGAGCTAGCAGCTCTAGTGTATTCAGTCTATGAGCGACCTCAAGCGAATCGTAATAACCGGTAGCCGGTTCAAGTGCACAGTTATACTCCCCTTTAAAGCCCCCCTGGTTTATCCAAATACCAAGATATGGGACCTTCTCCTTGGGAAAAACCAACATGTAACAAAGCTTGTTATTATTTAGCGTTAAAGCTGCTTGACCTTGCCTTACCCTGCCGTCAACATAGATCTTCTCAGTATCATTAGCAGACTTAGGCTTCACTCGGTCAATACGGCAGCTGCTGCCGTTTGTACTGGTAGTCATTGGGAAGCTATGTTTAGTACCTGCAGCACCTAATAAGGTGCTGTTATGAACATTAATTATACTATCTGTTTCAGGCAAAATAATTTTCGTACGTTCATCACAGGCAACCAGCCCATGAAATGCCCATATACCGTAAAGTGGTTTATCTCCTGTATTTATCACGCGGTAGTCCAGGCGTACACTGCTTTTTTCCAAAGTAATGGTCCTGTTAAATTCGTAAGGCAAGGACCGCCCTTTAACTTGTGATAATAGCCGCTGATCTACCAATGTTACATTCCAGGGTATGCTCCAAAGATCCCCATGGTCAGGTAGCTGCTTACCACTATACCCATCATAGGGATATAGACAGGTATCAATGGTAGGAAACATTTCATCGGCTCCAGCAGTATCATAGTCGGCAAAAGGTTCGCCATGCTTACTTAAGCGAAAAATACCATCAACCGGTTGAAAGAATATCTCAAAATTCTGTGGCTTATATATTAAGGAAGCGATTTTTGCACCCAGCTGAGGCAGGACAATGAGTTTAAGTGCCTCGTTCTCAATGGTTACCGCGTCAAGCCCTTTATAGACTTTAATCTGAATACACATTCTTACCCCTTAAGCAGGCTAACGCCATTGGCAATACCTGCCACGTAAACCGCAGCAGTCCGCCCAGTGCTTGTTTTATACTCGGCAGCTACCACTGAAGTAAACTCTTCCAATTTATCTGTTTGAACCAGGGCAATGGCACAACCACCAAAGCCTGCACCAGTCATTCGCGCGCCGATACACCCTGATGCTCTATGAGCGCTGTCAACCATGGCATCAAGTTCCTGCCCACTCACTTCATAGTCATCTTTCAGCGACATATGCGACGCAGTCATCAATTGAGCAAAACCGTTAATATCACCTTGCTCCAGCAGCTTGACAGCCGTTTGAACCCGAATGTTTTCTGACACAATATGCCTGGCCCGTCTACGCAAAATGTCATCAGTAAGATAGTCTTCCACATTAGCCAGGGTAGCTTGACAGAGATTGGCGGCAGGAGTGTAGCGCCGAATTACAGCCAGAGCCTGTTCGCACTCATTGCGGCGCTCATTATATTTGGATTCAGAGAGTTCACGTTTTTTGTTGGTATTCATAATGACAAGACTATACTCTTTAAGGGCGAACGGGATGTATTTATACTGTAGTGTCTCACAGTCAAGCAGTATGGCACAATCCTTTTGCCCCATAGCAACCGCAAACTGATCCATGATTCCGCAGTTAACCCCGATAAACTGGTTTTCTACCTTTTGAGCGAATTTAGCCAGTTCAACCTTGTCAATGGCAGTGTCACTGTTCACGGTACGAAGCATAAAGGCTGTCAGCACCAGTAAGGCGGCTGATGAAGATAGTCCAGTACCATCTGGCAGATTGCCCAAAAACAGGATATCGCAACCTTTAAGTGAATAACCACTGTCTAAAAGATACTTGATAACACCTTTGGGATAGTTAGCCCAGCCGTCTGCAGACTGGTTTTCAATTGGCTTATTTAAGTCAACAGTTACTACCGGCATGGCATTTAGCGACTTGAGAACAATCAGATTATCCTGCCGCAGCCTAATAGCACCATAAATGCCGAGCGTCAGCGCTGCCGGAAAAACATAACCGCCATTATAATCAATATGTTCACCAATCAGATTAACCCGGCCTGGTGAAAAAAAGTACTGCACCGGCTGCCCCTCAGCCCCATAGGCCTGCGCAAATTCTATTTTTAGGGTATTAATCATCTTCACTCACCGGGCTCCTCCTTTGTGCTCACAAAGCGGGAATAGGCTTCCTTAAGGGTTACTGCCGTCTGCTCTACCGCCATGGGATTACAAGCCGCCCACGCTCCCATTTCTGACGAAGCATAAAACTTAATTTTGTTGGCCTCCCTGAGCGGAGGGTAGAACTCGATATGGAAGTGATAATAGTCATCAGCTTCAGCATATTCCTCAGAATTTACCGGTGTCTGATGAAAACACATCATGTACGGGAATAGTTTGTTAAACAAAGCGTCAAAAGCGCCAGTAATGTTTTTTAGCATTTCGGCTAAATCCCGTTTTTCCTGGCTGTCAAATTGAGTAATATTGCCTTTATGCTGTTTGCTGACAATGAATATACCATAAGGATAGTCGGTAAAAAAGGGTAAATAGGCTAAAAAGCTACTGTTTTCGGCAATAATACGCTGCTTAAAATCGTCTTCTTCCTTATTCATGTCGCAAAGTAAACAACTACCCTTACTCTCGTAATATTTCTGGCAGCTGTCAAGCTCGACCTGGATTTTTTGCGGTATAAACGGATAAGCGTAGATTTGGCCATGGGGATGTGGCATGGTAACCCCCACTTCTTCCCCGCGGTTTTCAAACTGAAAAATATACTTTACCCTTGGATCGTTCGCCAAGTCAGCATATCGCTGTGCTAACAAATCAACTAATTTTTCTATATGATCAACAGACAAGGCCGGAAGTGTTGCATGATGCTCTGGCGAGTATAAGATAACCTCGCATTTGCCGTAGTTTTGCGCAACCTGATACGGTCCGCTGCTTAGCAAATCTGGTTCTTCCGGGGTCAAGGCTAGGGCAGGAAAATCATTATTATATTTATATACTTCATAGCTGTCAGGTACTTTGCCTGAGCCGGGGCAAAACGGACACCAGTCTTTCGGCAGGTGGGGCCTAGCTTGTCTGTTTGATGCAACCATTGTCCAGGTTGAAAGTAAAGGGTTCCATCTAAGCTCTGCCATAGTTGCTCCTCCAAAAGTTTATGAAAATACTTTATTAAATACTTTATTAAGTCCTTGCCTAGATAATTCATCATAAACCTAGAAATTCCTGCTTTATTCTGAAAATATTCAAAAAAAGAAAGGACTGGCTTATATCCCGCCAAGTCCTACAAATCTAATTAGCAATATCTCCAGCCAGATAGTCGATAAATTGTTTAGCAATCCGGCCAGAACGCCCTGAATGCGACATCTCCCAGCGCAGCGCTGCTGACCTAAGTTCGACATTTGTCAGGCAGATGCTGTTTTTCCGCGCAATTTCTTCGACAATTTTGAAGTACTCTTCCTGATTGGGCAAAGTATAAAACAATGTTATACCAAAACGATCGGCAAGCGAGATTTTTTCGTTAACAGTATCTTGCCGGTGCAATTCACTACCTTCCCGGTCATCCCATGTCTCTTTTATTAGATTGCGCCGGTTGGAAGTAGCATATATCAAGACATTATCAGGGCGTACTTCCACCCCGCCGTCAATAAGTGACTTTAGAATTTTATATTCGGCTTCATGCTCTTCAAAAGATAAATCATCGATAAACAAGATAAACTTTTTACTCCATTGCCGAAGTGCTGTCATAATTTCCGGCAGCTGTTTACAGTCACTTTTGGCTATCTCGATAATTCTTAGGCCTTTATCAGAATAACGATTGGCTACAGCCTTCACCGATGAGGATTTGCCTGTACCTCTAGCTCCGACCAGCAGTACATTATTGGCAGGCTTGCCACTAATAAACGCCTCAGTGTTACGGACAAGTTCATTTTTTTGGTATTCATAGCCTACAATATCACTTAACTGTACCGGATCGGAATGCTCAATGCCAACAAGTTCCCGCCGCTCTGAGTCCCATTTAAACGCATCATAACCAGCCAACTTACCGCAGCCGTGACGATCATAATAAGAGGTAAGTGCGGTGACAACCTCGCCGGGTGTATGGTTTGTCGTTATATCCAAAAATAAGTCCCTAAGCGAGGCTAGGTTTCGGCATATATTTGAGATCTTGTCTTGGCTCTCACAGGCCGGATGATAATCCACAACAACGGCTTTAACCTCATCACAAAACCCTGCTGCTACCCCGTTTTTTAGCCATTTTTTTAAAATCACGACATCACTTTCTGCTATTTTTACCAGGCTACGCCCTGGCTGGGTGCTGGTTTTTCCGGCAGAATTACTAAATACATTTTCGTCATATCTGAGCAAAGAAAGCAAGTAGTTTTCCGGAATATTGCCTGCCATACCATTCTCTTCAGCCCATCTAATCAGCTCAGCGGCAATAGTATATTCATCACATGCTCCCGGTGTTGCTGATTGCAGAGATTGTAATCCTTTAACCAAACGGTCATTTAACAAGTTGCGATAAATTAGTAGTTTATTCAGGTCCTGACAAGTATCTGACACAACAAAACCTCCTGCAAAACGTCAAAGTATATTACTCAAGAAACTGATTGATAGGCTGACCTGGTGCTGTCATTGGCGTGACTATAAGATCAGGATCCACATCGGCAATAATAACTGCCGGTATATTTGCAACAAGCGCCTCGGCAAACGCGGTTTCAAATTCATGCGGCGTTGCGGCAGGCAGAGCCATCGCTCCACAGGCTCGCACAAATCCTACAAAATCGAACTCTGGAAGGCTTGTTGCAGAATAACGCTCATCGAAGAACAGACACTGCCATTGCCGTACCATTCCCAGTGATCTATTATTAATAATAACACAAATAAGCGGAAGCCGGTTGCTAACAATAGTATATAATTCCATTCCAGTCATTTTAAACCCACCGTCACCGGCAATAACTACAACCTTTCTCTCCGGACACCCAGCTTGTGCACCTAGGGCAGCCGGTACACCAAAGCCCATAGTTCCCAGTCCGCCTGATGTGAGCCAACTGCGGGACCTGTTAATTTTCAAGTGTTGCGCTGCCCACATCTGGTGCTGGCCAACGTCAGTTACCCAGGTTACAGGTAATTCGCGTGTTGCATCTGACATATGGCGCATAATCCAGGGCGGAGTCAGTTGATCTTCTTGATAGATGATAGGAAACTCTCTACGCCACCTTTCTATTTGATCCCACCATGCCGTTAAGCCATGCTCAGCCTTATGGGGCAAACAATTAGCAATATGGGTAAGAGCCAAAGATAAGTCGCCTAAAATACTAATATCAGCTGCTATATTTTTATCGAACTCAGCTATATCTACGTCAAGG
This sequence comes from Sporomusa malonica, assembly GCF_900176355.1. Lineage (GTDB taxonomy): Bacteria > Bacillota > Negativicutes > Sporomusales > Sporomusaceae > Sporomusa > Sporomusa malonica. The sequence continues at coordinate 40,188 of NZ_FWXI01000009.1, forward strand.
TGGATAATGGTCTTGCCTGTTGCGTAACGTTTAGGATCACCTGTGACCCTGTCGCTAAACCGTGTACCCACAGCTATGATGACATCAGCCTCGCTGACAGCTAAGTTAGCTGCTTTATGCCCATGCATGCCTGTTAGCCCCAAAAACTGGTGGTGTTCAGCGTCAAAAGCACCAAGCCCCATGAGCGTACTAGCAACCGGCATACCGCTAACCTCGGCTAATTTCAGCACAGACTGTTCAGCCTTCCCTGCTTTAACCCCCCCACCGATGACCATGACTGGACGTTTAGCAGCAGCCAACACATCTGCTGCAGCTTGAGTCTCTTTGCCTGGCAGATATTCTTCTGGCTGCGGTACGCAATTAGGTTCTATCATTTCCAGGCAATAATCAACAGTGCTAATAAGTATATCCCTAGGCACATCCACAAGTACAGGCCCTGGACGCCCGCTTGAAGCGATTGCAAACGCTTGCCTGATAGTGTCAGCCAAATCAGTTACATCCCTGACAAGAAAATTGTGCTTGGTAACAGCCATAGTTATGCCAGTAATATCAATTTCCTGAAAAGAATCCCGCCCCAATAAGGCTGTTGGTACCTGCCCGGTGATAGCCACAACCGGTGATGAGTCCATAAAGGCTGTTGCCAGACCAGTGACAAGATTGGTCGCGCCAGGACCTGAGGTGGCAATACATACCCCCACGCGGCCTGTTGCGCGCGCATATCCATCAGCCGCATGGGCAGCGCCTTGTTCGTGAACGGTTAAAATATGCTTAAGCGGCGCATCATACAAAGCATCATACAATGGCATAATCTGTCCGCCAGGGTAGCCAAATACGGTATCCACCCCTAACTCCAGTAAACAATTGATGATAACATTACTTCCCGTCAATTTCATCAGCGGCTAGCCTCCCAAGTAACAGTCCTCGACCTTTACCACACCCACAAGTTTAGAAACATGACTATACAATTGCCGGTGTGCCGCCTGACTGTTGGTTACAACCGCATTAACCTGAACATGCCCTTGACAAGAGTCAGGCCCAACCGACAGACTCTCAACAATATACCCCTTTCGATACAGCAGCCCTGTCAGCCTCACAAGCGAATCCCCCTGGGTGCGAAGTGTAATTGAAATCCCTTGTTTCATTCTTAGCGCCCCTTTCGAAAATAATAAAACCGCCCCTGTTGCATAGGTAAACCTACACAACAGGGGCGGAAAATTCCGCGGTACCACCCTGCTTTTGCACTCATCCGCCGGCTATCACCAGCTGCTCTGTTAACGTAGAGCCTACGCCCCAGCTTACGGTGTTCCGAAAAATAGCTTTCGCGAACGACTTTGGGCAGGGAGTTCGTGGGTGATTTAGAATAGGCACACCGCACCGGTTCGCACCAACCACCGGCTCTCTGTAACGGGTTACGTGAATATTCCGCTCCCAGTCATCACTGTTTTGAGTACAATATAAAATTATGATCTTACCAAAAATACACCGGCACATCTAAGCTATACTTTGTATACATTATCCCTAAAAACCATACTCTTGTCAAGAGCAAATATTACAACATTACCAGGATTTTTTATTATTTCGACTACACTGTAAAGCGCAGTCTACCCCGCATAGATCTCCGGGATGACGGCCAGGTAATCCTTGTTTTTTTCGAATTTCGTATAGCTTTTCAATTTGATCTATTGATAATTCATGCGCACTCCCTAATTGTGCAGATAGTAACGTTAGTTTTGCGTAAAACTCAACTGATTCAAGTTTATGATACGCAGTAATCAAATCATCACCCCAGGCTAATGCACCATGATTTGCCAACAGAACTGCATCAAAGTGCTCCACATAAACTGCCACTGCATCCGGAACCTCATTCGTAGAGGGTGTGCCATACTCGGCTACCGGCACACAACCAAGTGTAACAATTGCTTCAGCAATAAGCGGCTTATTCAGTGGAATACGAGCAATAGCAAAGGTAGTTGCATGAGGCGGATGGGCATGGACGACCGCCCTGACGTCGGGACGGTCTTTATATACTCTAAGGTGCATTTTGAGTTCTGATGACGGCCGCCAGTTACCGCCTCCCTCAAGCACGTTGCCTTCCATATCAACCTTGATCAGCATCTCTGGTGTCATAAATCCTTTGCTTACTCCAGTCGGAGTGGTAATAATCTCACCCTCACTCAACTTAACCGTGATGTTGCCGTCATTAGCCGCAACAAAACCACTATCATACATGCGCTTGCCGATGTGGCATATTTGCTGTTTATACTCATATTCTATCATCTTCTGCCTCCCTACTGTGGCCGCACTTTTCCGGTCATATGCCTGATAGCAATTTTGATTACGGTTGTTTTATCCCCGCTGTTTTGAACATATTTTTTTCCGCTCTCCATATGATCAGGCGCATATTTGGCGACTAAGGCCAGCAGCGCTTCCCTTTTTTCCTGCCCCTCAACTTGGCTGGCTTGCCCAAAGACAATTACGCTTTCATAACATGTCGTAAATTTTTCCGGTACTGACTGTTTCCTGCCGACTACACAAAAGGACACATTACTGTTAGCAGCAATACTATCTAATTTGTACCCCTCCTCGGCGCAGTGAAAATAAATACTACCGTCTTTATACACATAACTAAGTGGCACACCGTAGGGATAGCTCTCCTGATTCACCACTGATAAAACACCGTACTCACATTTCTCCAAGATTTCGATTGTCGCATCAGTGCTAACTTGTCTATCAATCCGCCTCATTGCTTTAAACATCTTGTCACTCTCCCACCATTTATTGGTATAATATATCAAATAATCGCCCAAAGGTAAATAGCTCAGGGTCAGGCGTGCTGCCTGACCCTGTTTTTATTGCTGACATACAGGACAATAAAATGCATTCCTGCCGCCTACGCGTTTGGTCTCAATCGGGTGGCTGCAGCCGTAACACGGCTGTCCTGTCCGATAAGCTACCTGCAAATACGATTCAAAACCGCCTGTAAGCTTATCATCTGAAGCAAACTTTTCTTCGTACACGCCACCCAGTTTTGTTGCTTGACTTAAAATATCCCTAATACAATGATATAGCTTACTTCGCTCAACCTCATTAAGATGCGATGTTTTTCGGTCAGGCATAATCCGGCTGCAGAATAACGTTTCATTAGAATAAACATTGCCAAGTCCAGCAATAAACTCCTGATCCATCAAGAGCGGCTTAATCATTCCTTTGCGCTTTGCTAACAGTCCCAAAAATTTTCCGAGTGTGAAATCCGCTGCAAGTGGTTCAGGGCCTAGCTTGGCCAATTCAGGCATAGCTTCAAGATTAACAGTGGGGACAAGATGAAGATACCCCAAATTAAGTTTAAAGAAAGCTAATTGATCACCTGAATTCAGGGTAAATATAATTGTCGGATTCCCAGTTACTTCTTCGCCAGAATAAAACAGGCGCACAAACCCCTCAAGCATAAAATGTACAACAAGTGAGTGCGAATTTGACAGACTTATGATGATTTGCTTGGCACGTCTTCTGACATCAACTAGCTGTTGCCCGGTCACAATGCCTGCAAATTCATCAACAGGCACATTAAGCGCTTTTGCCCGGCCGACAGTCACCTTCTCAATAATTTTACCTTTAGTTTTATGTTCAATGTGCATCCTGACAGTTTCAATTTCAGGAATTTCGGGCATAGAGTGACCCCTTCCTAATTTTGCTTTTTTAGCGGTTTGGCGACACCAGGTACGGGCCGATATACAGATATCGCTTCGCTTTTTCCTTTTAATTTGATAGCTGAAGGCCGGAACATCAGGTAATAGACTAAGTCTTTTTTGAACCCAAGCTGTTCCAACGCTGCTTGTTTGGAATAGTCATCACTATAGATCGTTGTGCTGATAATGCCGTGTTTGTAATTCGCGGTTATCATGCTGACAGCTTTGCTAATGATGGCTTGGCGCAAAGCTTCATGTGACGGATGGAGGATAAGGTTAAACACATGACTTTCTACCTTTAGATAGCTGTTAATTGTCAGCAACGCTACTAATTTTCCTTCCTGCTCTATCACGTAGTCCTTTTTCCGCTTCCGCATGAGATAGTTTTTCAGCCACTCCAAGTTTCTGACCATCATACTAGGGCTAAACTCTGCATAGGCTCGCTTAACTACCCGCCGCAACAGCAATGGCACTGATTCAAGATATAATTGGTAAAGCTTAGACCGGTCCTGTCCCTTAAGTTCCCGGAATCCAGTCAGTTCTTCACCCGGCATCGCAGTCAAAGAATAACCTGACGCCAAAGACCTTTCATAGTGCAATATTTCGGTTATTTGCCTAAACCCCAGCCGCCGGTAAAATTTATAGGCCGGATTATCGACCCGGACTTCGAGCACAACATCATAATCATTGGTATCAACGGCTTCATCGAGCAGCTTGGTTAAAACCCAGGTACCTAGTCCCTGACCGCGGTATTGTTTGCTAAAAGCTATATAGTCAACATGCAGCTGGGTAGGGTTAAGGTATGATACTTGAATAAATCCAACTACCTGCCCCTTTATTTTAATGACATAAATATTAAAGTGGTTTTTAACCCATACTGAAAACCTGCTTAAAGGGTGTAAAAAATAATAAAACTGCCTGGCACGATGGATGCGGCGTTTAATTTGCTCCATATCAACCTCATCACCGAAAGCGCTGGCAAACAACTTTTCCAATTGGTTCAAATCAGGGCGCTGTACCTTTTCAATTGTCAAATGCTCGAACATGTTCATGACTTTCTCCTATAATAGTCTTATTCAACTATTATAGGTAATAAATACTTATTTTACACCTACCCGCTAAAGCCGGCTGGTATAACTCATCAGGAAAATAAAGTAGACTTAGCTTCAGATGGGGTTTTAACCCCACCTGAAGGTTAGTCGCCCTTATCCAGGGACTTAGCCGCTCTTAACTCCCACTTGTAGAAGAGGGAGTCTTAGAGCGGGTTAGTCATCGGATAAACAAGAGATTGCTTCACTATTGTTTGCAATGACAGTTGGTTTACTTTCCATCATTTGCGAGCAATAGCGTAGCAATCTCTTTTATATCAGTATTAATGTATGGCCTTTTTCTTAAATCTGCCACCCAGTACGTCATGGACTTCATGAATAGTGACAAACGCACCCTCATCTTTTTCATAAATTATGGCCTTGAGCTTTGCAATTTCCAGGCGGGTTATGACCGAATACAATACCTTCTTGGGTTCACCGGTAAAACCGCCAGCACCGTGGAGCACAGTAACGCCCCGCCCTAGACGGGCCATGAGCGCTTCGGCGATTTCATCCGGGTTATCTGAAACAATCATAACCCCTTTTGATTCGTCCAAGCCTTCAATTGTGACGTCAATGATTTTGAAAGCAACAAAGTAGGCTACCAGTGAATACATGGCCTTTTCCCAGCCAAAAACCAGCCCGGCTGCACTTAAGATAAACAGGTTAAAAAACATGATAATCTCACCGACAGAAAAGCCAGTGCGCTTATCTAAGAGGATGGCCATAATCTCTGTACCGTCAAGTGAACCGCCGTTTCTAATAATCAAACCTACACCAATACCTAAAATTATGCCGCCAAATATAGCTGCCAAAAATAGGTCATTCGTCAACTCTGGCACAGGATGAAATACATATAACCAGCACGCTAGTGAGATAATGGAAAACAATGTTGACAGGGCAAACGTTTTGCCGATATGGTTATAGCCGACATAGAGAAACGGTAGGTTCAGTAATACCAAGAAAAAACTTATATCAATACCTGTAAGATGGCTTGACATAATAGCAATTCCAACAATACCACCATCTATAATCTGGTTAGGTACAAGAAAAATTTCAAGCCCTACCGCTGCAAGGATAGATCCTACGAATAAAATTATATATTTCTTCACATTAGCCAATACAGGATTTCTTGTATGTGGCATTATTATCTCCTCCTTAGATTCGACCCATGCCAATTATTTTTTACAGTATGCTATTTTCCATACAATGTTGCTAATTGTTTCTTTACATCAGCATTCTCGAGATATTCATCATAGCTCATGCGGCGATCAATTATGCCATTTGGCGTAATCTCAATAATCCGGTTAGCCACTGTCTGAATAAACTGATGGTCATGGGACACAAACAAAAGCGTACCCTCATAATTGATCAGTCCGTTATTCAGCGAGGTAATTGACTCTAGGTCCAGGTGATTTGTCGGCTCATCCAATAAAAGGACATTAGCGCCACTTAACATCATTCGGGACAGCATGCAGCGGACTTTTTCGCCACCGGATAGGACATTGGCCTCTTTTAAACTCTCTTCGCCGGAAAATAACATTCTTCCCAGAAAACCTCGAATAAAGGATTCTTCCTGATCCCGGGAAAATTGACGCAGCCAATCAACAAGGTTAAGTTCTACGCCGTCAAAATACTCAGAGTTATCTTTAGGAAAGTAAGCTTGGCTTGTGGTTACACCCCACTTGAAGGAGCCGCTATCAGGCTCAGTTTCCCCAATCAAAATTTTAAAGAGCGCTGTTTTGGCCGCTCCTTCAGGGCCGACAAAGGCAATTTTATCGCCCTTGGTTACGGTAAAACTAATATCACTCAGGATCTGGTCGTCCTCGATTTTTTTACTAATATTCTCCACCGTCAGCAGTTGTGCCCCGGCTTCGCGATCAGGCTTAAAAGCAATATATGGATACTTGCGGGAGGAAGGTCTAATGTCATCAATAGTAATTTTTTCAAGCAGTTTTTTACGAGAGGTGGCCTGTTTAGACTTAGAGGCATTGGCACTAAACCGCTGGATAAAGCTCTGCAGGTCTTTGATCTTCTCTTCTTTTTTCTTATTGGCCTCTTTAGCAAGTTGCAACGCAAGCTGGCTTGATTCCAACCAAAAATCGTAGTTACCAACATACAGTTGGATATTCTGAAAGTCGATATCTGCAATATGAGTACATACCTGATTTAAGAAATGCCTGTCATGGGACACAACAATAACTGTATTGGGGAAATCTGCCAGGAAATCCTCCAACCAGGTAATAGAGTCAATATCTAAATGGTTCGTCGGCTCATCTAAGAGCAGGATATCAGGATTTCCGAAAAGAGCTTGGGCTAAAAGCACCCTTACTTTCTCATTACTGCTGATTTCTCCCATCTTTAGCTGATGGAGTTCTTCCTTAATTCCCAAGCCATTTAAGAGTTTGGCTGCTTCGGTTTCTGCATCCCAGCCGTTTAATTCAGCAAAATCACACTCAAGCTCTGATACCCGTATACCGTCTGCATCAGAAAAATCCGGTTTAGCATACAGGGCATCCTTCTCTTCCATAATGGCATATAAACGGGCATGACCCATAATAACTGTTTTTAACACTTCAAATTCATCAAATTCATAGTGATTTTGTTTAAGTACTGCCAGTCGCTCACCCGGGGTAATAACAACCTCTCCTGAACTCGGTTCAACTTCGCCAGACAAAACCTTTATAAAAGTTGATTTGCCGGTACCATTGGCCCCAATAAGTCCATAACAGTTGCCTGGAGTAAATTTTATATTGACATCTTTAAAGAGAATACGTTTGCCAAATTGTAATGTTAAATTACTTGTACTAATCATTGTTTATACCTATCTTTCCTAAATATTTCTTACAAAAAATAATTGTAACATATTTTCGATCAAAAATAAAGCTTACCAACCGGTAAGCTTGTTAAAACAGTAGCAGACTAACAGCCATAACCAGCATACCCACTACCAGTCCAAACATTTCACTGTGACCTGTTCCTGATTCGCGCGCCATCGGTAATAATTCATCAAGTGAGATGTACACCATAATACCGGCAACCGCGGCAAAAGCAATCCCAAATACCATTTCATTTAAAAATGATTTTAAAATTACATAGCCAACTATACCGCCGATCGGTTCGGCTAAGCCTGATAACAGTGCATATCCGACCGCTTGAACGGTATTGCCTGTGGCATAATAAATCGGCAGCGCCACAGACATGCCTTCCGGGATATTATGAATGGCAATAGCCGCTGCCAATGATACACCAAGTGCCGGGTTTTCAAGTGCGCCCACAAAAGTGGCCAAACCCTCGGGGAAGTTATGAAGCGCAATGGCAAACGCTGTAAACATCCCCATCCGGTTTAGCTTCTCTACTGAAGCCTGGCGACTGGCCTGGTCAGCGTTAACATCCACCTCATGGTAACTCATATTCTCAGGCACTAATTTATCCAGTAACACCGATACCAACATGCCGGCAAAAAAACTACCGATTGTTATCCACTTGCCCATTGGATCACCCATATGGCCAACAAGAGAAATCTCAGCCTGGCGAAAAAGCTCGACAAAAGATACATAAATCATAACGCCAGCAGAAAAACCTAGACCGATGGACAAAAGTTTCGTATTATTACGTTTTACGAGAAAAGCTAACAATCCCCCCACGCCTGTAGATAGGCCAGCCAGGAGTGTTAATGAAAATGCGATAAATACATTGTCACTCATTTATTAATCCTCAATATCTATATGCATTCCAGAATTCGTCTGTTCACTGTGCCGGAGCTGTTCGTCCAGGCGGTACGAAAGGCTGGAAAAAGAGTCATTATGGGTGGCAATTGTACCAGCGACACAAATTTTAGCAGTAAGTTCGGGCCAGCTAGCACTAATGCTCATTTGCTCAAGCTGTTGTTTAAGTTTACTGGCAAACGGTAGAATGAACCCTTTTCGAGTATTGTGGATAGTTACAAAGAAAGCAGCACTCTGCCAACGGCTAACCATATTGGGTGGCAAAACTTCGCCGGACAGGACTTCGGCTAACAATCTAAGCGTTTGATCACCCAACATTGTGCCAAAGTTATTATTAATTTCTTTAAGATTAGCGACCTGAAAAATCAATGCCCCAAACGGCACCATGCTACGGCGAAGGCTTTCCAGTAAAGTTGTCAACTTTAACTCCGTATACTGACGGCTGTAGAGATCAGTAATCGTATCTCTGAACGCTAAGTTTGATAATGCTTGGATTTTTTCCAGACTGGAGGTATCAGCTATGGTATTAAATATCTCAACAACAGCTACTACCTTTCCTGCATCGCTTCTCACAGGAATAGCCTTAACTTTTATCTCCATCTGATTTCCAGATTTATGCTGAAGTTCTATCTGGGCTTCATAACCTTCATTGTTGGCAGTGGCCAGCTTTAGTGGACAAGCCTGTTCACACAGTCTACTGGCAACGTCACCGCTGTGCCTCAACAAATGATAACATGGCTTCCCCTGCATTTCAGCTGCTGAATAGCCGGTAATTAGCCTGGCTGCGTCATTCCAATACAAGGTATTCTGATGGGTATCTACGAGACGGATACCATCAGCCACATTGGTCAGTAAGGCCTCAAGTATGGAAGAGCTCGCTAGGTGCTTAATCGCAGACATGGACCAGCCTCCTGATTTTTAAGGATAATTTCGTAATACCCTTTATGAATTCTAGAGGCAAAAGCAAAATCCCTTTTTCTACAATATTTCTATATTGATGTAAAAAAAGCACTATTTGTTTCTTAATACAAATAGTGCTTTTTAACTACCGGTGCTTGCTAAAGAAGCTTAAGGCAACGTCAGGGAACACAGCATAGGACAATACATCCTCAGTTGAAGCGTTAGGATAACCTTTTTCAGCCAATTCCTGACGCAGTGAGTCCATTTGTGGCGCAATGTCGTCAGCCGGACGATGGGTAATAACTGGCTCATTACCGACAACCATCTCTCTGAATTCAGGGTCGATGGGGGCAGGAGTACGACCATATTTACCACGTACAAGGTCTTTAATCTCCCGGGGAATTATTTTGTAACGCCCTAACATAACATTGAAGGCAGCCATCGAACCAGTAATCTGGCTGGTCGGGGTAACAAGCGGCGGATAGCCAAGTTCAGCCCGTACCCGTGGCATTTCTTCTAACAGCTCAGGGTATTTGTCAGCCATCCCTTGCTCCTTCATTTGATTCAGTAGGTTGGACAGCATGCCACCCGGAATTTGGAAGGAGAGTACCTTGGTATCAATGTCAATGGCTGTATTAAGATTAAAATCTCCGGCTAGTTGTTTCTTGACAGCACGGAAATGGTCAGCAATCGGATACAGCTCTTCTTTCTTGATACCAGTATCGCGCGGCGTGCCTTCAAGAGTGGCAATAATTGCCTCAGTTGCCGGCTGCGAAGTTCCGAGTGCAAACGGCGACAGCGCACAGTCAACAATATCAACACCAGCTTCAATCGCCTTGAGGTAAGTCATGGAAGCCATGCCACTGGTGTAGTGGGTGTGCAACTGTATTGGAATACTAATTTCAGCTTTAAGTGCCTTGACCAGGTCATATGCGGCATATGGCGCCAGAAGACCAGACATATCCTTAATACAGATAGAATCAGCACCAAGCTCAACCAAATCTTTAGCCACTTTGAGGAAACTTTCCTGATTATGGTAGGGGCTGATAGTATAAACAAATGCACCCTGGACATGCGCCCCAGCTGCTTTAGACGCCTTCATAGCCACTTCAAGATTACGCACATCATTTAAAGCATCAAAAATCCTGATGTTGCTTACACCGTTGTCAACAGCCCTGTTGACAAATTCGCGCACAACATCGTCAGCATAATGATTGTAGCCAAGAACATTCTGACCACGCAACAGCATCTGAATTGGAGTCTTTTTAAGATATTTTTTCAGTGTACGGAGGCGTTCCCATGGGTCCTCATCCAAAAACCGCAGACAGCTGTCGAAAGTAGCGCCGCCCCAAGCTTCAAGAGCGTGGAACCCTACCCCGTCAAGCTGCTCCAACATAGGAATCATGTCGGTAATCCGCATACGAGTAGCGGCAAGTGACTGATGGCCGTCTCGGAGTACTGTCTCCATAATTTTTACAGGTTTATTATTAGTCATCAATGTAAGCTCCTTCCCAAGTCAATTTATTTTATTGTTATTTTCAACCAAGTATAGGAAATATGTGGCTGCTAATAAATCGGCAACACCACCGGGGCTAATATTATGTTTAATAAAAGTATGATCAAGTGCAATAATTTGCGCTTTGCCAGTATCCGAGAGCATTCCCCCATTTTCCATGACCGACTTGGCGTGGTTTTGCACGTCAAGCAGAATCTCCATACCATGGCGGTTTAGAATGGTGGTATCTTGAACAACCGTCATCAAACTCATCAGTGTGTGTACCAAAGCATCATTGAGAGAAAGATCCTGACCTAGTGCCGCCTTCAATGCCGGCAGACCATACACTCTTATGCTGGGGATACCTGCTTCAACTTCGCCTCTGATGCCGGTAATACCATATTTTACATATAGTTTTTCTCCTGCAGTCAGTTTGACTGGTGCTTGTGCTGACAGGAGCGGCGTAAGTTCTCGCGCTACAATGCCGCTCGTCATGGCTGCTGCCGTATCAAGAATGTGATCAGCGGTGGCAGTCGACGATCGCTGCGTATATGCGGCTGCTGCTGCAAGAATACCAAGTAAAAATAGCAGGCCTTTTTGCGTGTTAACCCCGCCGGTGGCCGCCAACATCTGCTGTTCACCGTCTTTGCCGATATAACGAAGCACTGCCAGTAAATCCTGCGGCAGCCCCTCATGACTATACCCAGCAGCGGCACAGCGGAACATGCTGCCGGCAAGAGCGCTGCTGCTCATAAGAAAAGTGAAAAAATCCATGTCTTGGTGGGCACCGGCATTATCGCGGTCTACCAGCCCTGGGGCTGGCGTACATGCCGCTTCCATCAGCATGGCCTCAACTGCCCATGAACCAATGTTCCAAACAGGTCCAGGCCACAGAATGGTACTCGCAGCGGTAAATTCTTGCTGACGAGCAGCAACATTCCGGGCAATTTCTTCACTGCTATGTTTGCCTAACCGCCGGCACAATACCGCAGGTTGACTACACAAAAAACAGGTTCGCTCAGAACGCCCCAAGCTGGTGCGAGAGAGCTGCCGTCCGGCAGCATCAAATACATCAATATCAAACAGCCGAGCATGAAAGCTTGACTCTTCAATTAATATACACGCCTGCTTTAGCTTATCCGGTTCACCGGCGACAGCAACCACGGCCGCAGGGCCGGTTGAGGGATAAATAAATCGTTCCTCAACAATGGAAAAGTTATTGTCCCGGGATATGGCTCTGAAGCTTTCGACTGCTGTCTGTAACAGCTTTTGTATACCCGGGCTGTCTTTGGCAGGGCCAGGGATATTAGTAGTAAAGCTAACTACAGGCAGCTCATAGTTATTTCTAAGTTCAGCTTGAAGGGAAGCCAGCCGTTCTTTAGCAGCCAAAACGGCTTCTAAGGTTATTTGTTTCAATTACCCTGCTCCCTCCATAATTCTTTATCCATTCTACCATACTTTTCCCAAAATGGAAATTGGCTATGCCAATTCTATAATGGTTTACGTACAACGTCAATAATAGTACCATCCCGATATTCAATAACAGCCACAACTTCGTCACTCACAGCAATGGTCTCAGGTTTGCCAGCCATATCATAGGCTAACTTCTGCAGGTCATGGATGCTCATAACCGGCAATCCAGTACCTTTCAGATTATCAATAAGATCAGTACGTCGCGGGTTAACAGCTATGCCGCGTTCGGTGACAATAACGTCAACTGTTTCCCCAGGCGTCACAATGGTATTCACTTTATCCAGTACCATCGGCAGTCGGCCGCGCAGCAGCGGGGCAACGACAATGGCCAGGTTAGCACCTGCTGCCGTGTCTGAGTGACCGCCTGATGCGCCCATAATAATACCATTAGAATCGGTAATAACATTAACATTAAAGTCAACATCTACTTCGGTCGCGCTCAAAATGACGACATCAAGGTTATTGACAACTGGTCCGCCATTATGCGGATTGGCGTAGTAGGAAGCTGACATCTCCAGGTGATTAGGATTGTTTTTCAAAGATTCTATTGAAGGGATATCAAAATCCTGAACATCAAATATAGTTTTGATCAACCCTTGTTCCAGCATATCAACAAACGGTGCAGTAATGCCGCCAACACCAAAGCTGGCAGTAATGCCTTGGGCGATCATTTTTTCCTTTATAAACTTAGCCGCTGCCAGTGAAGCGCCGCCGCTGCCTAGTTGTAATGACCAACCGTCTTTAAAATAACCTGAGTTCTCAATAACGCCGGTGGCATACTCGGCAATCAGGAGTTCACGCGGGTCACGGCTTATCCTGAGTGCGCCGGAAGCAATGCCCTTAGGATCGCCAATGCTGTCAAGCACAACAATGAAATCAACTTGGGTTTGGGGGATACTAATAGGGTACACTGGATGGGGCACAAGATTGTCGGTAATGGCCACCACTTTATCGGCATAGGCGGCGTCCACCATGGCATACCCCATTGAGCCGCAAGCCGAACGGCCATTAATCCCATTCATGTTACCGTAACGGTCACAACAGGGAGCACCGATAAAAGTCACATCAATCTTAAGATCGCCAGCTTCGATAGCGCGGGCCCGTCCACCATGAGACCGGATTATCGTCGGTTTAGCTAGCTGCCCGGAAGTCATAAGCTTACCTAGTTTTGCACGCCCGCCGCTTGTCTCAATTGCGGTAATTACGCCTTGCTCAATGAAGGGAATGATTGCTTCATTAATATCGTTAAGTGAGCTTGGCGCAAGCGTCAAACCTTTGATCCCCTTCTTGGCAATGGCTTCAATCACCTGATTTAATACATAATCACCATTGCGAAAATGGTGGTGAAAAGAAATTGTCATGCCGTCTTTTAACCCAGTGGCCTCGATGACATGGTCAATTGATTTAATAAGTTTCTCTGATTTAGGCATGTTGACACGAAGTTTAGGCCCAGTCATCTGGCCTGTGGGAATCGTGGCAAACGGGCCGGCATAAGGACGAACTTGCGCTAGCCCAGCTATTTGATCCGGAATCATTCTTCCAGCTGTATTTATCATGATTTAAACCTCCCTGTTACTTTTTCACCGACTTGGCGTAGGCCAATACTCTCTCAGCCCGAAGCACCATGGGTGTATCAATCATCTTGCCATCAAGGTTGATTACCCCGGAATTGCGCTCAATCGCTGCTTTGTAGGCAGCAATAACCCGCTCTGCATGAGCAATCTCTTTTTCAGTGGGTGCAAAAATCTGATGGACAATGCGAACTTGGCGCGGATTAATAACCGATTTGCCATCAAAACCAAGCTGCTTGATCAGGTTGACTTCATTAACAAATGTCTCTTCATCATTGATGTCTGAAAACACAGTGTCAATCGCATCAATACCAGCAGCGCGGGCTGCCAATAACAGTTGTGATCTGGCAACAAACAGCTCCTTGCCATCTTTGCTGCGCGTAGTTTTAAGGTCCGCAATAAAATCCTCGCCGCCAATGGCAAGGGCTACCATCCGTGGGCTGGCAGTCGCAATCTCGTAGGCACTACGCAGTCCTTTGGCGGTCTCAATTGCAGCCATCATACTAATCGATCCTGGCGCAAAACCATAACGTTCTTCAGCTTGGCTGATAATGGCGTCAACCTCTTCGATGTCGCTGGGCGATTCAGCTTTTGGCAGACGGATTAAATCTGGTTTAGCAGCAAGCACCACTTTTAAATCATCCACACCATAAGGTGTCTGAATATGATTAATGCGGATGGCCACTTCACACGGATAGTTAAAAGTTTTAATGGCATTATGCACAAGATGTCTGGCTGCATCTTTTTCACTGATGGCAACAGCATCTTCAAGGTCAAAGATTACCGTGTCAGCGCCGTAAATACCAGCGTTTTGCAGCATGGCCGGGTTATTACCTGGCATAAACATCATAGCGCGGCGTAATTTCTTCTCCATAGTGTCTCCCTCCTAGCTAAGCGCCCGGCTGATTGCTGTTGTTACCCGTGCTTCAATGGCAAAGTTCAATGCGCCTTTATCATTGGCATGTACGACAGCATCCTCAATACCGTGGCTTCTAAGTGTATTGATAATTACGGTCTTAATTTGCTCTCCATATTGCTGCATGGTAGGACTAACCAGTTCAACCTTTATTCCAGCCCCAGTCTCAGCTGGTGCCACCATTATCAAGATATCAGTGGATTCTACGCTGCCGGCTTGCGCCGCTTTCAGCAGTTTAGTCATAATAAATCCTCCCCCCATTATTGACAATCAACTATCGCATATTATAACTAATATTCTGACAGAACAACAATACATATACACGATTGAAAGCCATAACATATTTGTATATCAGGACTAACAAGTTCTCATGCTAAACAGGAGACTGGGACGCTAACGGCGTACATAGTAAGTATCGCTAATTGCAGGAGGATTACTTATGGAAGACCGAGACTGGCTCATATTACAGGTTCTTTATGAGCAGAAAAATATTACTAAAACCGCCCAAGCACTATTCATATCACAACCAGCATTGACAGCACGACTACGGAATATTGAAGAAGAATTCGGCATTAAGATTGTCTATCGTACCAGCAAAGGTGTACATTTCACCCCACAAGGCGAGTATTTGGCTAAATCATCCGCCGATATGCTCTTTACCCTACGTAAAATCAAAGAACATGTAACAGATATGAACAGCAGCGTAGCCGGAACACTACGGTTAGGTGCCTCCAGCTATTTTACTATGTACATGCTGCCCAAGCTGTTAAAAGGCTTTAAACAGGAATATCCCCATGTTGAGTTTAAATTGACGACAACATGGAGTCGCGACATCTTTAACCTAGTACATAATCAGGACATTCATATTGGGTTTGTCAGCTCAGACTATGGCTGGCAGAGTCAGCGACATTTATTGTTTGAAGAGCCTATCTGTATTGCCTCAGCCAGCGAAATAAACCTAAAAAATTTACCCAAGTTACCGCGAATTAACTATCAAACTGATTCGTTAATTAAAGCCCAGATTGATAAATGGTGGCGGGAAAACTTTTCTGAACCACCCTCCATCAGCATGGAGGTAGATAAGCTCTCCACCTGCAAAGAAATGGTGGTGAATGGTTTGGGCTATGGCATTATGCCCTCGATGATTGTAAATAATATTGAGAATCTGCACAAAATCATCATCACCGATAAAGAGGGCAACCCCATACTGCGCCGAACATGGATGTTGTATCACGAAGATTTACTGGAGATGAACATTGTCAGCGCGTTTGTTCATTTTGTTAAAAATATGGACTTTCCTAAGCTCTTTCTATCTTGAAAAATAGCATATTTTCATTCTTTGCTGGTGCTATTATAACGGCATAACTGTCTATCGAGTAACAAAGTGGCTATGCCTATGCGAACTCCTTCGCAGGGACGTAGCCACTTTCTTTGATAAAAACTATTAATACATAAATAACTTTGATAACCAGCCATAAGGAGTTTGAATTTTACTTATAGACTACTGTACTCTATACTCAAATTCGTACACGACGCAAATTGTCGTAATTTTTAGTCAGAAAGGGGACTCTTTACAATGCTCGCATTAATAGGATTTTTAATGGTTATCGTCTTTATGTACCTAATCATGTCCAAGCGGCTTTCAGCAATGACTGCCCTGACACTGGTTCCGCTCGTATTTGCTATTGCCCTTGGTTTTGGCCCCAAACTTGGCGTAATGTCGCTTGATGGTATCAAAAAGGTAGCCCCTACTGGAATCATGATTTTGTTTGCCATACTGTATTTCGGTGTAATGATTGACGCTGGCCTGTTTGATCCGCTTATCAACCGGATTTTAAAAGCCGTTAAGGGTGACCCGATGAAGGTTGTTGTCGGTACAGCTGTTTTAGCTGGTATTGTTTCACTTGATGGCGATGGCTCAACAACCTATATGATTACCTGCTCAGCAATGCTGGCTGTTCACCGCCGCATTGGCATTCATCCAATGGTTTTGCCTGCTATGGCCATCATGCAGAACGGTGTTATGAACATCCTGCCTTGGGGCGGTCCTACCGGCCGGGTTATGAGTGCCTTAAGCCTTGAGGCATCTGATGTTTTTGTTCCCTTGATTCCTGCCATGATTGCCGGTACCATCTGGGTGCTCTTCGTAGCTTACCGTATTGGTTTAAAAGAACGTGCACGTCTCGGAACACTGCATATGAATAATGGAATGTCCGAAGCAGCTACTAATGCGGTTGACGCTGAAGCTGAAAAACTCAAGCGGCCCCACCTGTTCTGGGTTAACCTTGGAATAACTGTTATACTCATGGCTGCTTTAGTAAAAGAAATTCTGCCTCTAAACGTCCTGTTTATGATTGGCACATCGCTTGCCTTAATTATCAATTACCCCAAAATTAAAGACCAGCAGGCTCGTATCGCAAACCATGCTGCCAATGCGCTACCGGTTATTGCCATGGTTTTCGCAGCTGGTATTTTTATGGGTATCATGTCTGGCACCAAGATGGTTGACGCCATGGCTGCCTCCCTTATATCGGTCATTCCTCCGTCCATGGGTCCGCACCTGGCGCTTATTACCGCCTTGGCTAGTTTACCGTTTACCTTCTTCCTGACTAACGACGCCTTTTACTTCGGTGTTGTGCCAATTCTGGTTAAAACTGCGGCAACCTATGGTATTACCCCTGCTGAGATTGCCCGCGCTTCCTTGATTGGACAAGGCGCCCATCTTCTAAGCCCGCTTGTTGCTTCAACCTATCTCCTGGTTGGCCTCAATGGTGTTGAATTCGGCGATTTCCAAAAGTACACTCTGCTCTGGGCCATTGGTACTTCATTAGTTATGTTGGTCTTGTCGCTAGCTATCGGGATCATTCCTTTCTAAAACGCCGATTTCTTTTGTTATACGGTTTAAAAATACGACAGAACCTGCTTCCTGAGGTTCTGTCGTATTTTCACTTTCAGAGATAAAGTGGTAATATATACTCATTACGTTATAAAAGGTGAATCATGTACACACAATCGTTCTTACTATTCGTGCTTGCTATTCTAGGCGGCTACTTATTCAGTATTGTCCATATCCCTTTGCCTTGGACGTTAGGACCGTTGGTTATGGGAGTTATTTGGAAAACAGGTACAAACAAGCCAGTTTACTGGCCGAAAAAGATTCGTAATATTGGCATGGTTATTCTCGGCTTTATGATGGGTAGTCCATTTACCCCAGCCGTCGCTCACCAGGTACTGTATCAATTACCAGCAATGCTGACAATCACACTAGTCCTCATTAGCCTGTGTCTTGCCACAGGCTATATCGTTGGCCGTTACACTGGTGTTGGCTTAGCCAACAGCATCATTGGCAGCATACCTGGCGGCCTATCCCAAATGTCTATTATCTGTGAAGAAACCAAAGGCACTGATGTATCAGTAGTAACCCTCATGCAAACAGTCCGCGTGATTACTGTTGTATTCACTGTACCGCTGCTGGCACTACACGGCATTGCTGACAAAGTTTCCCCTGCCAGTCGGCTACTATCAACCATGAGTTTTAGCGAACTTCCAATGCTGATTCTGTTCGCAGTGGCTATCCTGTCACTAATCAAATTAGCTAAGCGTTTACATATATCCAATGTATATGTAATTTCCCCTGTTTTGGGTACGGCGCTCCTTGTCCTATCCGGCTTCGAGGCTCCTGCTTTGCCTAACTCGGTGATTGCCTTAGCCCAGATTTTTGTAGGCATCCGGATGGGGATAGATGTTGATTTTGGCAGTCTTAGTAATTGGAAAACTATCGCACTGTCAAGTTTGCTCAGTGTATCGGCGGTCATCGGAATTTTGTTTGGAATCGCCTTTATCTTTTCCCAACTCTACTCAATGTCGTTGGTAACAGCTTTTATTAGTATGTCTCCTGGCGGGATGTCCGAGATGGGCCTCACAGCCATAACAGCCAATGCTGACTTGCCTACTGTGGTGTCCTATCAATTATTCCGGCTGCTATTTGTCCTCGTTGTCTGCGTACCAGCTGTCAGGTGGTGGCTACGCAAAAACTGCTCCTAGGTTTAACCCCGCTTATGCTCAATGTCACGTAACCGTTCAAAAAACCTTTCGACTTTTCCTACTTCTCCGGTTGCTTCATATTCATAAAGCCAACCGCCAATTTCACTGCGGCTCTCGACAAACCGAAGATCAATCAAACATTCTTCTCCCAATACATTAGCCCGTCTCGGTTCAAGCGGAGTGATAACAGGTTCAGTAATTTTAACAAATTTGCGCAATTTATTGACCTCACTTAAAAATTAAACTAATCTTTGGTTCTATTATAGCAAGAATAACTACTGCCAGTCATCTTTAAACTATTATCTTGACTTTTTTTCACTTTCATATTACATTGATGGTGTCGAGCCCTCTTGTTTAAGAGGACAAAATATGACAAGGTGAGTGATTAAATTAATGTCAGAAAGAATGAGCCTGCAAGATGTTCTACGGGAGCATGGCATCCCACTCGCAACCCTCAATGTTACAGCATCACAGCAAGATTGCTCAGCTCTCCGTGAACGTCTCATTGCTATCAGAGACCTCAGCCAAGCTAAAGAACAAGGCTATCTAGAGGTAGCCTGCACATTTTATATCGATGTCCATGATATTGACCGGTATTTATCCGGAGAATTGCCAACTCTATCTGAAATATACACTTTCCCGGAAGATGTTAAGACATATAAGGAGGAATAACTACTAACATGAAAAAATTATTATTGCTGACTTTTGTATGCATGTTTGCATTTAATACTGTGAGTTTTGCTGCCGTAAGTGGTTCCAAATCCAAAATCTCGTCTCCTTCTGCGAAACCCCCAACAACCCAGACAGCACCTGGTTCTAGCAACTATAAGCCCTCGGCTCCAGCTCAAAGCTACAGTGACAAAGCACCTGCGGCAGCTGCTAAACCTAATTCCCAGCCAATACAGCAGCAAAATAGTGGTGGTTTTTTGCGTAGCGCCGGTCTTTTCGGCGGCGGCATGCTCTTAGGCAGTATGCTTGGCGGTATGTTTGGTTTTGGCAACTCTGGTATGTTTGCCAACA
Source organism: Sporomusa malonica (assembly GCF_900176355.1). GTDB lineage: Bacteria > Bacillota > Negativicutes > Sporomusales > Sporomusaceae > Sporomusa > Sporomusa malonica. The sequence goes on from NZ_FWXI01000009.1 coordinate 60,109, forward strand.
TTATGGGCATGTTATTCAACGTTATGTTGCTAGCTGGCGTATTTATGGCCGGACGCTTTTTGTGGGATAAATTCAAAAACCGAGATAAAAAACAACAACGGTAAATTGTTAAACGGGATGCAGGCTGCATCCCGTTTTTTCTTTTATACTCTCAATCGTCTAGTTTGCGCTCTATCGCCTCTACCACTGTCTGAATCACCTTTTTCCTGGCATATTCTTTTGAATTGGCTTCCACCAAAGTCCATGGTGCATAGGTAGTACTTGTGCGGAAAAACATCTCGTCAACTGCCTTCTCATATAATTCCCATTTTTCCCGGTTGCGCCAATCCTCGCCAGTTATTTTCCACTGCTTGCCTGGGTTCGCCATTCGCTCTTCAAAACGGCGTTTTTGTTCCTCTTTATCAATATGCAGCCAAAATTTTATGAGCACTGCACCGAAGTTTGCCCATTGTTCTTCCATTTCATTGATTTCTTTATAGGCTTGCCGCCAATGGCTTTCCCGGCAAAAGCCTTCGACCCGCTCAACCAGCACCCGGCCATACCAGCTGCGGTCAAATATTGCAATATGTCCGGCTTTGGGAACATTACGCCAAAAGCGCCACAGATAGTGATGCGCTTTTTCTTCCTCTGTCGGCGCGCTGATAGGAATAACGGTATAGCCGCGCGGGTCCATATGTTGGGTGAGCCGGCGAATGGCCCCGCCTTTGCCAGCTGCATCCCAGCCTTCAAACGCAATGATTACCGGTATGCGTTTGTTATAGATAATATGTTCTAGTTCTCTTACTCTGCTCTGGTAGAGTTTCATGGAGCTTTCATATTCAGCATCCTTGATATTTTTTGTCAAATCAACTCCGGCAAGAATTGATGAAGTAAAAATCTTGGACAAACCCGAACCAGCCAGTGGCTTATCGACAGATATAGTGTTCTTTGCTTCTAGTTCAGCCTGTGCAACGGCAATCCGCTTCTCCATGGCTTCGATAACAGTAGCAATGATTTTTAAGGCGGCGTACCGCCGATCATGGGCTTCAATTATTGTCCAGGCAGCACATTCGGCATCTGTCTGCTGCAGCATATCTTCTATGGCGAGAAGATATTTGTTATATTGACGATGGTGTTCCCAGTCAGCCTCTGTTACCCGCCAGGCAGTAGCCGGATCCTGTTCCAGTTTCTCCAGCCGCTTGCGTTGTTCTTTTTCACTAATATGCAGAAAAAATTTGATGATTAGTGTCCCATCATCTGACAACTGTCTTTCAAAAGAAAGACTGTTATGAAATACTTTCTGTATTTCCTGGGGGCTGGCACTCTTGTCCACTCTGTCATTTAGGATCTTGGTATACCAACTTCTGTCCAGTATTACCATCCGTCCACACCGAGGAGTTTTGTTCCAGAACCGCCAGAAGTAAGGCCGCATAACGGCTTCTTCATTGGGTTCTCCGATGGAGTAGACGTTAAAACCGCGCGGATCGAGCGTAAGAATAAGTTCGTTAATCAAGGTTCCTTTACCAGCTGCATCCCAGCCTTCAAAGAGAATTAAGACCGGAATCCCCAAATCCCGGGCCTGGCGTTGCAGCTCTCCCAGCCGTTCGCTTAGCCTGTCAATCATCTCTTTGTATTCGGCCTTACTAATCTTCTTTTTTAAGTCTACCTTTTCCAACATAATGGCTGCCCCCTTCGTTATATCTCGGAGTATTTTGTCTCATTGATCATCTTTTGTAATTACCATTATTTTAACAAAATTACGACTTTTATTATAGTTTTTAAGTTAGATAATTCTCCAGTCTTTATCACCTTATATAAAAAACATTCGGATTGCCGCTAGCGCATTCCGAATGTTTTGCTTTCACCTTCTGTTTCTTCTTACCTTTAGGATTGGGATTGAGAGGTACACACCGGTTACTGTAAGGATTATCAACCCAATTGCCGAGAAATCAACAATCCACTTCAATTCAAACCCACCAACCTTGCCCTGATGCAGTCCCTTGGCAAACCCAAAAGCATTGAACTCATTTGAGGCTGGTTTAAATGGTGGCTCCACCCCTCTTGTAGTAGGAGCTGTACCCTGCTCAATATTTGACTGGGGACTTGCTTGCGGCATTTGTGGTTTCCCTTGTTGGCCAACAATCCAGGGTTCTGCTAGTATTAGGCCTGTAACTGCTTCGATAAGTAGGACAATTGCTAAGATAAGGCCTATCCACATATGCATTTTTCGTGCTGCCTGATAGATTATAACCACCTCCTAATTTTACTATTATCATTTTGATTCACATTTATTCTCCACGAAACAACGCTCCTTTTATTTCTATTCCTATCATTTTACCCAAAAATTATTAGATTTTCCTTTGAAAACAAATGATTTTCCAAGATTATTCAGTTACAATCATACATAGCAATTATAAACACACAACATTTATTTATGGTAAATTGTCCAAAGGAGCCCTATTTATGAGACTACTCTTAGTTGAAGATGAATACCGCCTCTCAGAAGCATTATCCCATATCCTCAAAAAACATGGATACGCAGTTGATTCTGCCTTTGATGGAGAAACAGGTTTGGATATGGCAGCCACAGGCGTCTACGACATCCTCATCTTAGACCGCATGCTACCTGTACGAGATGGTATTTCTGTTTTAAAAGAATTCCGTGTTCTGGGCTTTGAGACCCCAGTGATCTTTTTAACAGCCAAAGATTCTACCAAAGACCGAGTAGAAGGTTTAGATTCTGGTGCTGACGATTATCTAGTTAAGCCCTTTTCGTCAGAAGAGTTGCTAGCCCGCCTCCGTGCCTTATCCCGCCGGCAAACTAAACATTTAACTAACGATAAGCTGGAGGCTGCAGGCTGGATGTTAGACCCCCTGCGCTGTGAAGTAACTAAAGATAACGAGATTGTTAAACTAACAGCAAAAGAAGCACTTTTGCTTGAATTATTAATGCGTAACTACGGACTGGTTGTCAGCAAAGAGCGCATCTGGGAAAAAGTTTGGGGCTTCCAGACTAATATTGAAATAGCCAATGTTGATCTTTACATTCATTATTTGCGCCGAAAACTTAACACGTCCTATATTAAAACCGTTAGAGGTATCGGCTATTACTTAAAGGAGGAAAGCCATGTTTCGTAAACTGCGCCTCCAACTGACGCTGGTAAATATGTGCATAATGGCTCTCTTATTCCTGCTTTTAACAGCAGGCAGTTACCTTTTCGTACAAGAAAGGCTAACTACGGGAGCATTCTACTTTTTAACAAGACTGTCTAGTGACTTAATAAATGGTAAGTTTAGCGATTTACCGCCTTTCCCCAGTCACGAGCCCAGCCCAGGGCCAGGAGGACCAGGGCCAGGACCTGGTTTTGGTCCCACTCCTGGACATTTTGCTTTTTTTGTACGAGTCAACAGTTATGGCCAAATAGTCGCTCATTCATCAAATCAGCCCTTTTCGTCAGAACCGCTCACTGCCTTAACGAAGCAGGCATTGGCTTTGAATGGTGAGCAAAGCACTATTCAGTTTGAACAAATTGACTACGTCTTTTTAAAAGCCCCTATTCCTGGACAAACAGAACTTTATCTTCTTTTTCAAGATTTTTCCCGCGAAAAAAATGCCATGCATATTGTTATTACTGCTTTAATTCTAATAGGACTTATATGCATTTTTCTCTCGTATTTTGGTAGTCTGTACATGGCTAACAAAGCCATGGTTCCCATCCAACAGGCTTGGCAGCAGCAAAAAGACTTTCTTGCCGATGCGTCTCATGAGCTTAGAACACCACTGGCTGTCATCCAGACTAATTTGGAGATTGTCCGTTCATCTCCACAGGATACTATCAGGGAACACGAACGCTGGCTTGACAATATTTATACCGAAACTTTGTGCATGACTAAACTAGTGGATTCACTTTTGTTTCTTGCTCGCGCCGACTCACATCAACAGTTTTTACAAAAAGATTGCTTTGATCTCGGCCAGGCGGTCCAGCTTGCTGGCGAGCTCTTTCGCCCATTAGCAGAACGTAAGAACATCAAGTTGCTCATTCAAACAGAGAATCTAGTATATCTTGGTGATGAGAGCAAGTTATGTCAGGTAGTCAGTATTTTAACCGACAACGCCATCCGCCACACCTTTGCAGGTGGTTCGGTAACTATCTCATTAAGCCGTAATAAAAATTCCGGGATACTTACAGTGCACGATACTGGAGAAGGCATTGGTACAGAACATCTGGATAAGATTTTTAACCGCTTCTATCAAGCTGACCCGTCACGTACTGACGACGGCTCAGGCTTAGGCCTATCAATTGCGAAATTGATTGTCGAGAGTCACGGCGGTACGGTTTCGGTGAGCAGTTCTCCTGGGGCGGGGGCAACTTTTACCGTTCACTTACCCATACCCGAAAGCGCTATAGAAACCTTTCGCTAGCTGTATGCTATATAACCCTAAAGATATTAAAGGCGGCGCTGCTTTAATGAGCAGCACCGCCTTCGTCTTTTCTTAGGCTATATCTGATATTTTGCTAGGCTCCTGTTTTTTTGTTCCTTGTCGAAGTCTACGTAGCTTCTGAGTAAGCTTCACGACAACAACATAAAGGACAGGAATCATGAATATCCCCATTGTTGTCGCCATGACCATACCACCGACTACCGCTGTCCCCATGGCATTACGGGCACCAGCACCAGCACCAGTGGCAACGACGAGCGGCACGCAACCGATAATAAAGGCCAGCGAGGTCATGATAATGGCTCTGAGCCGCAGCTTGGCAGCCTCAACGGCTGCATGAACTGGGTCCATACCTCGCTCTACCCTGACCTTGGCAAATTCTACGATCAGAATGGCATTCTTGGCTGCCAGACCAATGAGCATAACCAAACCGATTTGCATATACACACTATTTTCTAGATTGCGGGCATATTGGAACAGAAAAGCACCAAACACACCGGTAGGCACGCAGAGTAGTACGGCGAATGGAACACTCCAGCTTTCATATAACGCAGCCAAACACAAAAATACAAACAGCAAGGCAAGACCAAACACCATAGGCGCTTTGCCGCCTGATACTTTTTCTTCCCGGCTCTGATCAATCCATTCGTAGCCAAAACCAGTAGGAAGTGTTTGGGCAGCCACCTCTTCTAAAGCAGTCAACGCCTGACCTGAGCTATAGCCAGGGGCTGGACTGCCATTTATTTGAATAGCCCGTGCTCCGTTAAACCGTTTTATTGTTGGTGGCCCATTAACCGGTTCAGGCTTGACCAGAGTATTGAGCGGCACCATAGTTCCGCTTGAACTACGCAAGAAAAAGAAACGGGTCGCATCAACATCATTACGAAACTGCGGTTCTGCCTGCATAACGACTTTATAGGTACGACCGAATTGATTAAAGTCATTAACCTGCATTCCACCGAGAAAAGTCTGCAATGCATTGAACACATCATTTACAGGAATCCCTAGTTTCTCAGCTTTCTCCCGATCCACATCAAAGCGGTACCCTGGGGTGTCGCTCCGGAAGGTAGTATAAATCATGCCAATCTCAGGACGCTTACGAGCAGCGCCGATAAATTGCTTAGCTACGCCATCCATCTCTTCAATTGACTTACCACCCTTATCTTGCAGCATCATGGTAAAGCCGCCGACCATACCAAGTCCAGGCAAAGAAGGAGGATTAAGCGAAATTACTGTTGCCTCAGGTAGATGACTACTGTTTCTCATAACATTCATGATTTGAGCACCTACCTGCAGCGCAGGGGTTTCCCGTTCTGACCACGGCGTTAACCCAGTAAATACGACTGCCGCGTTAGGTTTGTTGCCGCCTCCGCCCAGGAGGTCAAAGCCAGTTACGACAAAGGTATTTGCTACACCCGGCTGGCTTCGAATCTCGTCTGCCAATTTATTGGCCACAGCACGGGTACGATTCATGCTGGCTGCTTCAGGCAGATTAATTGCAGTGATATAGTAGCCCTGATCTTCAGCAGGCACAAAGGACGATGGTACAACCCGGTACAGAGCACCGGCCAGAATAATGACAACAGCTAAAAGCGCCACAGCTAAAGGGGCTTTCCTAATGAGTTTACCAACCCTGCCGCCATATCCTTCCACGGTTTTTTCAAACCAGATATTGAACTTATCAAAGAATCTGCCAAGCCAGCCGCCATGAGCATCAGGATCATAAGGCTTAAGCAGTAAACGGCAGAGCGCCGGAGTGAGTGACAGAGCCACAATGGCTGAAAGGCCAACCGACACAGCGACAGTCAAAGCAAATTGCTTATACAGAACCCCCATTGTTCCGCCGAAAAAGGCTACAGGCAGGAACACGGAAGCCAAAACAAAGGCAATGGCAATAACTGGGCCTGATACCTCGCTCATAGCTTTTTTGGTAGCGTCCAGTGGGCTGAGACGCCCATATCGCATATGGTGCTCTACTGCCTCAATAACAACGATAGCATCGTCAACGACCAGACCAATGGCCAATACCATGGCAAAGAGTGTTAGGGTATTGATCGAGAACCCCAAAATTAAAAATGCACCAAATGTCCCGATAAGCGATACCGGAATAGCCAGCATAGGGATAAGGGTCGCACGCCAGCTCTGCAAGAATATAAATACAACCAAGGTAACCAGAGCCAAGGCCTCCGCAAAGGTTTTAGCCACCTCGCTCATTGACTCTCGCACAAAACGTGTATTATCAACAATGGTTCGATACTCTAAATCAGGTGGAAAGCGTTTAGATGCGTCTTCAATTACTTTTTGGGCTGCTGTAATTGTCTCCAAAGCATTGGCGTCACTACTTAGCTGAATGGCAAAACCTACTGCCTGATGACCATTCATATCTGTGCTAAATGAGTAATCCCTACTGCCAAGTTCAACCTTGGCCACATCTTTTAGGCGGACAAACGAACCATCAGAATGAGCGCGAATAATGATTTTTTCAAATTCTTCCGGCTCTACCAAACGACCTTTTACTCTGGCAGAATACTGAAATTCCTGTTCACTTGTTGAGGGTTGCTGGCCGATTGTTCCGGCTGGAGCCTGAATGTTTTGCTTACTAATAGCGCTAGAAATATCAGTGGTCGTAATCCCTAGCTGCGCCATTTTATCAGGTTGCAACCAAATTCGCATACCGTAATCGGAACCAAATTCCCGAATGCTACCTATGCCCTTGACGCGCTTTAATTCTTCGACAAGATAGATACTGCCATAATTTTTTAGAAAAGCGTTGTCATAGGTTCCCTTAGGCGACCATAATGCAAAAATCAGAGCCATATCCTGGGCTGACTTAAGGGTCGTCACTCCTGACTCTTGTACTTCCTGGGGTAATGACGGGTTAGCCTGAGCCACCCTATTTTGAGATTGCACAGATGCCAGGTCAGCATCTTTACCTAACTCAAACTGAATATTTAATGAATATGCACCCGAATCTGAGCTAGTCGACTGCATGGATACCATGTTTTCCACACCGTTGATCTGCTGTTCAATAACTTGGGCGATAGACTGCTCAACAACATCGGCATTGGCCCCGCGGTAATTAGTGCTTACACTAATTTGTGGCGGTGTAATTTGCGGATATTGAGCAATCGGCAGGTTAAAGGCCGAGATTAAGCCGCCCACTGTAATTAGGATCGATAGTACGATCGCAAAAATAGGCCTATCAATAAAAAACTTAGCCACCGGAACACCTCCTATTGCTTAGCTTGCGTTTGTAAATCATTAAGTCCGATCATTACTACTTTTAAGGACGTTCCTGGCTGAAGTTTAAGTGAGCCCTCAACGACAATACGGTCATTGGCGTTGAGCCCTTCTTCTACCATCCACAGGCTGCCAATTCTGACTCCTAGTTTAACTGGCCGTGTTTCAGCTTTATCGCCTTCTGCCACTACAGTAACAAAGGTCTTATCCAAGAGCTGCTGCACAGCCCTCTGAGGAATTAAGAGTGCCCCCTTACGCATCTCACCTTGGGCAACTATCCGGGCAAACATACCAGGAACAAGAAGCTTATTCGGGTTATTAAAAGTCGCCTTCAATGTAAGCGTACCTGTATTTTGCGCCAATCCTCTATCAACTTGCTCTACCTCACCTGACAGCGGGTACTCAGAGCCATCGCTTAGGGTGAGCTTAAGGTTCTTTCCCCAATCGGCAGGGGTGGCCCCCAGCTTGCTGAATTTTAGGTATTCGGTTTCACTCATGTTAAATTGAACAAATACGGGATCAACCGAAGAGATTGTAGCTAGTACTGTTGATCCAGACTGAACAAAACCACCAACGCTCAACTCATTGACATCAATCCGACCACTAAACGGCGCTACTATGAGCGTATCTGCAAGGTCATCCTCGGCTTGCTTCACTCTGGCGCGATTGACATCCACAGCAGCAGCATTTTGCTGTTCAACGGCCAATTGGGTATCTAGATTCTGCTGGGCGATAGCCTGTTGACTTGCAAGTGTTCTATACCTGTTGCTGTCTAGGCGCGAATTGCTTAGGACAGCCTCTGATTGTGCGAGCTGCGCCTTTGCTGTCAAGAGCACCGACTCATACTGGCGCCGGTCAATCTGAAATAAGGGCTGCCCCTCCGTAACCGTAGCACCGCCTGCGACCATTTTGGCAACAATATTACCGGCTACTCGTGCTCTGATCTGAACCTCATTTTTTGCCTGGACTTGCCCGACAAATTCATGAGTAACCGGGGTATCTTTCTGGATAACTTGCATTGCTTTAACTTCTACCGTTTGCGGCCCCTGCTGCATAGCTGGCTTATTGCCACAGCCAGCTGCCAATACTGCCAGAGCTGCAGCAATTATAACAAAGTAACTTATTCTCCTCATTTGATTACTCCTTTTAAATAAATTTCCAGTGATTGAGCTACATAAAATTCCGCCAAATCCTCTCTGTCAGGTAACATCCCCTGACAAAGATGTTTGGAGATAAACGATAGATTTAATATCCGGATTAGCGAAATGGCCGCAAAATCCGGGTCAATATCTGACCGGAATTGCCCCGCGGCTATTGCCTCTCTAATACAATCTCGTAAAAATTGCTGCAGACCGGAGGCTGCTTTTTTCACAACAGTATCAAAGCATTTTGTTGGCTTTATGACTTCGCTATAAAGTAGCCGATCAATATAAGGATTGGCTTTATGTACGATAACCATGGTATCGGCAAGCCGCCTAATCTTCATTACCGGCGAAATCTCTTCCCTGCGAATGATCTCAATGGCATCCCCTAGAACGGCCAATTGGCTTTCCAATACAAAAGCATATAGGTTTTCTTTGCCGCCAAAATAATAAGAGATTAGAGCAACGTTTACGCCAGCCGCTTCAGCCAGTTCTTTTACCGAAACAGCGTCAATCCCCTTAGTGGCAAATAAAGGAATCGACGCTTCGATAATTTTATTTACCGTAGGTTTTTCTGTGGCTACTTTTACTTTCAATCTATCCCCCCTGTAATCTAAATAGCCATAATTAAATCCGCATTTTAAATGCTCATTTAATTATATTGCATAGCAGCTTTATTTGTCTACCACAAAAATCCAAAAAAAATGCTCTGTAACCATTCAGTTATTGAGAGCATTGGCCAAATATTCATCTCACTAAATTATAAACCTGCTCAACAACTGCCTCTGGCTTAATACTATTCATGCACTCGTTTGTCCCATACCGGCATTTGGTCTTATGACAAAACCCGCAATCACGTTTAGTAACCACTATAGCATGCTGTTTTCCCGGAGGCGCATAGGTCTCAGGATTAGTCGGACCAAATAGGGTAACTGTTGGGGTTGCCAAGGCAGCGGCCATATAGAGCGGCCCTGTGTCCCCTGCAACTACAACCGCGGCCTTGCTAAGAATACCAGCCATCTCCAAAAGACTGGTTTGCCCTATAGCATTGTTCACTGATACGCCTGCCTTTGCCTCTATCTCGCACCCCATCGGCAATTCAGCCTTTCCACCGCACAGAATGATCTTAAAGTCTTTGGCTAACAGCTCTGCCGTTCTGGCAAAAAGCTCAGGCGGCCAATTCTTGGCCGGCCACGTTGTTCCTGGAACTAAAACTGCTATTTTATCTGGCGGGGTAATAATGCCTTGTGCCTTGATATAGTTCTCAGCAAACTGTTCAGCCTCTGCCGGGATGACAAGCGTCATGTGCTGATCAGCCGGCGTAATGCCAAGAGGCTTTAATACACTAAGATACCGCTGAGTAATATGCGGCCCAAGTGGTTTGGCCGTCTGGCTCATAAACAGCGGATTTAACTCCCTGGCCTCACTCATGCCGATACGCTGCCCGGTTCTTACTTGGCGAGTAATCATCCCAGTAAGGAAGAGTCCATGAATATCTAGTGCCGCATAAAACTCTCTTGCTGCTAAATCATTTTGTAAACTGCGCCACAAGGCTAAGGCTTGCTTAAATTCATAGGCTCGCAAATGTTTGTCAAAGCGTTCGCGCGGCCAGATCATAGTCTCATCAACAGAGGGATTATATTTTATGAGGTCAGCACAAACCTCTCCGACAAGCCAGGTAATTCTACAATCCGGCCAAGCGGCCTTAAGGGCCCCAGCTACAGGTGTACAGTGAATGACATCACCAATAGAACTCAGCCTGATAATTAGTATCTCTTTACTCACGAAACCACCTGCCTTTGGCCTGTTAGGGATTTATACGGTTTACTTCAGCTTAAGCTTGGCCAGCGCTTCAGCGAGCGCGTTATTTATTGGTTTATCCTCTTGCTGCTCTTTGAGATAGCGTGACACATCTTTCTTGGAAATCTTGGTGTCACCCTCTTTCTTTTTCCGTTCGTTAAAGACAGCAAGCTTTTCCCTGTAGCCACAGCCGCAGGCAAACGCTCGTGCGTCCCCCTCACCGCGCAGTTCTAGCTTCTTGTGGCAGTTGGGACATCTGGCATTGGTTACCTGGGCAACGTTTTTCCGGTAGCCGCATTCGCGATCTTGACAAACAAGCGACTTGCCTCTTTTGCCGTTAACCTCAAGCAAATATTTACCACATTCCGGGCAACGGGTGCGAGTCATATTGTCGTGTTTAAATTGTTCCTGACTGTTTTTTATTTCGGCAATAATTGTTTTGGCATACTCTTTGATTTCAGCGATAAAGGCCTGCTTTTTTAGCTGTCCTTTGGCAATAGCACTCAGCTTCTGTTCCCATTCAGCGGTTAAAGCCGGCGACTTCAGATCAGAGGGTGCTAGTTCTAACAGTTGCTTGCCTTTGGAAGTGATAAAGATATCTTTACCCTTTTTTTCAATAACAAAACTACTAAACAGCTTTTCGATAATATCAGCCCTGGTGGCTACTGTACCCAAACCGCCTGTTTGGCCGATAATTTGTTTAAGCGCCTGGCTCTCGCCTGACATATATTTTGCTGGGTTCTCCATGGCTGATAATAAGCTTGCTTCATTAAGGGGAGCAGGCGGCTTAGTCTCACCTTTGGTCATCGAAATAGCCATTACCGGTAAGACGTCGCCTTTATTTAGGATGGGAAGCGTCTGTTCAGCAATGCCATCAGCTGCTTCCTCGTCATCCGAATAGTTATTATATAGTTCTTTCCAACCAAGGGCAATCACGGTCTTGCCTTTAGCAACAAAGAGTTCATTGCCTATTTGTGCCTTGACTGAGGTCTCTTCATATTCAAAAGGCGGAGAAAGGACAGCCAAGAACCGCTTAATGACTAAATCGTATATTTTCTTTTCTTTATCTGTTAACGAATTCAGTACAACAGGCTGCTCGGTAGGGATAATGGCATGGTGATCAGACACCTTACTATTATCAACAAAATGGCTATTAGCCTTTATCGGGCCTTTTAGTATTCTAAGAATTTGCTTGGGATAGAAACCGGTATCGCAAGCCTTCACCCTGTCTTTGAGTGTCTCAACGATATCGGTAGAGATAAACCGCGAATCAGTGCGCGGATACGTCAGGGCTTTATGAGTTTCATATAGCTTCTGCATGATTGACAATGTCTCTTTGGCCGAAAATCCAAAAATCTTATTGGCATCACGCTGCAGCTCGGTTAGATCGTATAGGGCAGGAGCGAAGCTTTTTTTGCTGACCTTATGCACGTCAATCACTTCAGCCTTTTTTCCAGTTACAGTAGCGATTATTTTATCACAGACAGCTTTGTCAAAGGTCTTATTCTCTTTGGTTTTGCTGTCCTGCCAGGTTAATTTCAGGCGATCGGCTGCTGCCGTAATGCCATAGTAGGTCCGGGGTTGAAAGTTTCTTATTTCATCTTCCCGAGCAGCAATGATGGCCAGCGTCGGGGTCTGCACGCGTCCACAGGAGAGTTGGGCATTATACTTGGTAGTCAACGCCCTGGTAGCATTAATGCCGACAAGCCAGTCAGATTCTGAACGGGCCACTGCCGAGGCGTATAGGTTTTCATACTCCCTTCCAGGTCTTAAGCTGCTAAAACCGTCTCGAATAGCTTTATCGGTGACTGAGGAAATCCAGAGACGTTTTACAGGCTTGTTGATATGCGCTTTTTCCAGTATCCAGCGGGCAACCAGTTCGCCTTCACGCCCGGCATCTGTCGCAATAACGACCTCACTGACATCTTTGCGGCTAAGCTGCTCTTTAACTGCGGCAAACTGTTTGCCTGTTTGCTTAATTACAACAAGTTTAAGCTCTTGCGGCAGCATGGGCAGGTCTTCCAGACGCCATGCTTTATATTTTTCGTCATAGGCTTCAGGGTCGGCCAGTGTCACCAAATGCCCCAGCGCCCAGGTAACGATGTATTTTTGCCCTTCAAGATAGCCATTGCCTTTGACATTGCACTGGAGTACCCGGGCTAAGTCACGCCCAACAGAAGGCTTTTCGGCTAGTACCAATGTTTTGCTCATTATGAAACCTCGCTAAAAAATAATATAGCTACTATTATACCCGTTATCTGGCAAATTTCAAATACATAGAAAAACTGCCAGGGGAAATCTCCCACTGGCAGTTCGATCAACTTACCGGCTCATAGCCTGCTCTAAATCAGCGATAATATCAGCCGGGTCTTCAATACCTACTGACAGGCGAATGAGGCTGGGCGTAACACCCATGCGCAGCTTCCGCTCTGCCGGCACCGAGCCATGTGACATGATATCAGGCAGGTTAACCATGGACTCAACCCCGCCAAGACTATCGGCTAACATACACAATTCGAGTTTGCTCAAAATACTGCGAGCCAAGTCGGCGTCACCAACGTCAAAGGAAACGACGTTGCCTGTACCCCGGGCCTGGCTTTTGTGCAGCTCATAGCCAGGGTGGTCCTCAAAACCAAGATAATATACTTTTTGAACCTCAGGCCGGTCACGCAGCCAGGAGGCTAACACGCCAGCATTATGGGACTGCCGATCCATGCGCAGTCCTAAGGTCTTTAAACCACGGAGCAGCAACCAGGAGTCAAACGGCCCCAGTACACCGCCGGTAGAGTTTTGCACAAAGTGAAGTTCTTCTGCCAATTTACCATCTTTTACTACCACGACCCCAGCTAACACATCACTGTGTCCCCCAATAAACTTAGTGGCGCTATGCACAACGATATCTACCCCAAGGTCAAGTGGCCGCTGTAGATAAGGCGACATAAAGGTATTATCAGCAATAGTCAGCAATCCGCGCTCCTGGGCCAAAGCTGCTACACCTTTGATATCGGTTACCATCAGGGTAGGGTTGGAAGGTGTTTCAATAACCAAGGCTTTAGTAGCCGGAGTAATAGCGGCAGCAATATCCGTGATGCTGCCAAAGTCAACATAAGTGACGGCAAGCCCAAACCGGCTAAAAATCTTGTCAAGTACCCGTGAAGTACCGCCGTATAGATTCCGGCTGGCTACGATATGATCACCGGTTTTGAATAGATTAAAAACTGCCGTAGTTGCCGCCATGCCTGAACCAAAAGCAAAACCGCGGCAGCCGCCTTCCAGGAGAGCCATTTGTTTTTCCAAGGCGTGCCTGGTAGGATTATTTCCCCGGGAATATTGATAGCCGCCTTCCTGACCGACAGTATGCTGTCTAAAGGTTGAAGCCTGGTATATAGGTGTGCTGGCCGAGCCAGTAGTACGATCCCCTTCATCCCCATGAATAAGTAATGTATCAATATGCATGCTGCTGCCTCCCATACTCATTAATGATTAATTCCCAAATATGCTTTTTTCACCAACGGATCGTCAATCAAGTCTTTGCCAGAGCCTGACAGGATGACCCGGCCTGTCTCAAGAACAAAAGCATCATCAGCCATCTCCAGCGCCTCAAATGCATTTTGCTCTGCCAGCAATATCGTGGTTCCCTGGGCACGAATATCCCGGATGACCTGAAACATATTAGCTACCATCAGCGGCGCCAATCCCAGCGACGGCTCATCTAAGAGCAGCAGCCGAGGCCGGGACATCAGCCCTCTGGCAATAGCCACTATCTGCTGCTCACCGCCGCTTAATGTACCAGCATATTGTTTGAGGCGCTCCTTCATTATCGGGAAGAGTTGATACATCTTTTCCAGATCAGCCAGTATACCGTCTTTGTCCTTTCTGAGAAAAGCACCCATCAACAGATTCTCTTTTACAGTAAGGTTGGCATATAGTCGCCGTCTCTCTGGCACTAGACATACACCTTGCCCCACAACTTCATATGCTTTATTAGATAGGGGCTGGCCTTCGTAAGCTATTTTGCCGCTGGCTGGCTCAAGTAGTCCTGCCAAGGTCATCATCAGCGTAGATTTACCGGCACCGTTCGCACCAATAACAGCTACAATCCGGCCAGCAGCTACAGACAGGCTTACATCGCGGAGAGCATGGATTTGACCATATTTCACATTAAGGCTGCTAACTTCTAACACGTTTATACCCCTCCCCAAGATAAGCCCTAAGCACATCGGGATTACTTTGAATGTCCTGTGCTGTTCCCTCTGCCAGTTTCAAGCCAAAATTGAGGACAAAGATGGTATCACAGAGTTCCATAACCACATCCATATGGTGTTCGATCAGTAGAATTGTCAGGTTATATCGCTGATGAATGCGACGGATTAGCTTAGCTAAATCGAGCGACTCCTCAGGGTTCATGCCTGCTGCCGGCTCGTCTAACAATAACAGCTTAGGCTTCAATGCCAGTGCCCGGGCAATCTCCAGTTTACGCTGCAGCCCGTAAGGCAGGCTGTCAGCCCTGACGTTTGCCTTATCAGCAAGACCTACCTCTGTCAGATATTCTAATGCCAGATCACGAATTTCCTGCTCGCGTTTAAGGATACTGGGCAGCCTTAGCAAAGCTGCCGCAAATGAATAATCCACATGCTTATCAACGGCTATACAAACATTGTCTAGTACAGATAGATTACGAAACAGACGGATGTTTTGAAAAGTACGGGCAACCCCCTGAGCCACAATGCCGTCTGGTCCCCTACCGACAAGCTCCTGCCCCTCAAAGAGGATACTGCCGCTGGTAGGCGCATACACGCCGGTAATCAGATTGAACATGGTTGTTTTACCCGCACCGTTAGGCCCAATCAGTCCCATGATTTGTCCTTGCTTAGTGGCAAAACTAACATCCCTGCAGGCCATGATTCCGCCAAATGCCTTGGTTACAGACTTTAATTCCAAAAGATTCATTAGGCCACCTCTTTTCTAAACAAGCGGCGAATACTGTTCAGTGAAATTTCTTTATAACCAAACAGCCCTTGCGGTCTAAATACCATAATAGCTACAAGTAAGAAGCCGTAGGCTACAAGACGCCACATGCTGGCTACTCTAAGCGCCTCTGGGATAGCAACAAACAATACTGCTGCGATAACCGGCCCAGTAATACTGCCCATGCCACCCGCAACAACACTTGCTGTTAACTGGGTAGACAAATAAGCGGTGAACATGCCTGGCTGTATAAAGGTAACATAATGAGCAAATAGACCTCCGGCCAAACCTGAGGTCATAGCACTAAACACCAATGAGAGCATCCGGACTTGAAACAGGTTAATCCCCATCATTTCAGCAGCAACAAAGTCCTCCCTCACAGCAATGGCAGCCCGCCCGTACCGTGAGTAGACAAAATTCCGGGCCACCCAGATAACAAGAATGGTAGCAACCACAACGACAGTTAACGTCGTCTCATTGGCAATACCAGGCAGTCCACGCGCTCCTTGGGTAATCTCAAGGTTTTCCAAGAGTACGCGTATGGCTTCGCCAAATCCCAGTGTGGCAATGGCGAAGTAATCACTCCGCAGCTTGGCCCGGAGTGTAGGATAGCCGATGATGACACCAACCACTGCCGCCATGGCTGTCCCTGCCACTAACGCCAGATAATAGTTTACATCATAAAAATAAGTCAGGATACTTGCGGTGTACGCGCCAACAGCAAAAAAAGCGGCATGCCCCAGTGAAAATAAGCCGGTAAAGCCAGTAAAGATAGCCAGACCAACGGTGGCAATGACATAAATTAAACTAAAAGTAATAACTCCGCTAATATATTCTGCCATCGTCTGCTATACCTTTTCCTCAAGAAATTTGCCAAAAAGGCCTGTCGGCAAAACTAACAGCAGAATAACCAGTAGAGAAAAGCTGAATACATCACGGACAACAGAGGATACATAGGCCGAGACAAAAGTCTCTAAAACCCCAAGGAGCAGTCCGCCGACTACCGCCCCTGGCAAGCTACCCAGTCCGCCGATAACGGCGGCAATATAGGCTTTATTAGTAATCCACCCCATAGTGGGGTAGACCATATATTTCATGCCTAAAAACATACCCGAGATACCGGCCAGCGCCCCAGCCAAAAGAAATACCCAGCCAATGGTTTTAGCGATATTAACACCATTTAACTGGCTAACCTGCATGTCATAAGAGGCTGCCCTGATCGCAATGCCTGTTCTGCTGTTTTGCAAAAAATAATGCAAGGCATATATTGCCGTAAAGGAAAATACAATAGCAAATACATCCAGCATCCCTATTGATACCCCGCCAAAGCTAATATTCTGCTGAGTAAGCACTTCAGGAAATGCATAAAATCTTGAGCCAATAGTAGCATAAACAAAATTTTCCAAAAAGATAGATGTTCCCATAGCGCTTATCATGAAATAGAGTGAAGGTGCATTACGCTTGCGCAGCGTACTATAAGCCAACCGTTCATTCGCTAAACATAAAAAGGCAGCACCGACAATAGAACCAAAAATCGCTAAATATATCGGCATGCCCATTTCCATTAAGAGATAATAGCCAATATAGGCCCCAAGCATAATAATCGAACCATAGGCAAAGTTACTAAAATTTAAAATACTGAATACCAGGGAGTAGCCGACTGCCATAAGTGCATAGATACCGCCGATAGCGAGGCCTGTGACCAGTGTTTGAACTAACATTATGCGCCATCTCCTTAAGTATTTAAGGACGGCGGAGGATATAAAAATCCCGCGCCGTCCTACACGCAAAGTTACTGGGTGACAAATTTGGATTTAAAGACAAACTTGCCGTCTTTTACTTCCTGAATAATGGCCGGCTTATTTAATGGATCATGAGTAGTAGGATCAATTGTCAGTTTACCACTTAGCACCTGGAGGTCTTTGGTTTTCTCCAGTTGTTCAGCGATCTTAGCTGGATCTGTGCTGTTGGTTTTATTCATAGCATCAATCAAAGCATACAAAGCATCAATAGCCATAACCGGATTAGGCATAATGGGGTCGGCCTTGAATTTTGTCTGGTATTCTTTGATGAAGTTTTGGATATCAGGGTCATCCATACTGGCTAGGTTTACAAAGTAGGATCCGTTTACCGCCGAGCCGCCTAGTGTAATTAAGTCAGGACTGCCCCAACCATCGCCGCCGACAAACTTAGTCTGGATACCAAGGTCAGCCGCCTGCTTCATAACCAGCGCAGCTTCTTTTTGCATTGTAGGAATAAAGATAACTTCAGGATTAGTTCCCTTGATCTTGCCTAAAATGGCGCGGTAGTCAAGCTCGCCTGAACGGAAAGCCTCATTTGCAACGATTTTACCACCTTGTTTCTCAAATTCAGCAGTAAAATACTTACCCAACCAAGCCGAATAATCAGAGCCTACATCATACACAATGGCTGCTGTCTTGGCCTTCAGGTCTTTAGCAGCAAACTGAGCTGCTACCGTCCCCTGGAACGGGTCAATGAAACATGTACGGAAAGCGTACTTTCTGACCTTATTAGTCTTGTCATCAACAGTAACTTTAGGGTTGGTCGCAGAGGTTGCAATGAATGGTACTTTGGCCGGTTCAAGAACCGAGCTCATGGCAATAGCCACTCCACTCTGGCCTGGTCCGATGATTCCCACAACTTTGTCACTGACCAGTCTTTTGGTTACGTTCACGCCTTCGGTAGCATCTGCACGGGTATCATAAGCCACCAGCTGCAGCTTTTTACCTAATACGCCGCCTTTGGCATTAATCTTTTCGATTTCCATCTCTAAAGCGTTTTTCTCAGCTTGCCCCCAAGTTGAGTTATCGCCAGTTAAAGCTACAGCATTACCGATCTTGATTACATTGGCGTCACCAGCCCCGCCGCAGCCAGTAACCACTATTGTAAAAACCGCCAACATAACTAGGGCTAACCATCTCATCCTCATGTAAACTCCCCCTCATAGTATTATATACCTTTTATTATGTATTACAGTGATTATGTCCTCCTTTCGCCGCAACCTCTCCTTTAATAAAGCCTATTTAGAATCAAATCTAAATAGGCTTCCTTTTTTAAGAATTTACAATATTACATGTGTTTTTTAAATTTTACATAATTTTCTTATCAATGTCAACAATAACCAGAGTTTTGCATAGTAAAGTCTTTACTTTTTTAAATCTCTAACCTTTTTACCGGCGTTCCACCTTCAATATGTTCTTCCATGATCTCTTCAACATCATTTACTGATACAGAACCGTACCAGATATTATCAGGATAGACAACAACAATAGGTCCTTTTTCACAAATACCAAAACATCCGGTATTTGTTACGAATACTTCACCGCCTAATTCTCTTTCTTCAATCTCTTCTACAAACTTCATCATAATTTCCACACCATTTTTCGTGTGGCAATGGCCCTTTTGCTGGCCATTAGGCCGGGAACTGGTACAGACAAAGATATGAGTTTTTGGTTTATTCATACTGATCTCCTCCTCTTTTTTAAGAAAAGACTTGGCTTGTGCCAAGTCCCTCAGGACGCGGGCAGAAGCCTTAGTCGTTCTTATGTCAACAGAATTTAATATAAATTCTGGTAGACTAAAAAAATAAGGCGCCTTCCATATTTGATGGAAAGCGACCTCTGCGTCACAATTTAAATATATTATTATCCTAATTATAGGTAACGATGTCCATAATGTCAAGATGATGCTTTAGCAATCCACTCTTCGGCACTAACAAAGATCCTGGTTCGGGCCAAGGAAAATACCCCTAATGCCAGCCAGATAAGACTAAAGGATATAAGATGCACGGTTGTAAAAGGCTCATGATATAGTAAGACACCTATTGCCAAGGCAATTGTGGGCGAAACATATTGGATAAAACCCATTAGACTGAGCGGAAGACGATTTGCACCACTGGCAAATAGGAGCAGCGGAGTTGCCGTCATTGCGCCAGCTCCCATCAATAGCCCAGATGTAGGCAAAGCGCTCAGACTAAAAGTGCCAACGCCCTGTCCTGCCAGGTATAACAAATACGCTACAGCCACAGGAGATACAATTAAAGTCTCCAGTGTGGTAGCCGTTACGGCACCAATACCTAGTATCTTTTTACACATGCCATAGAATGCAAAACTAATTGCCAGTGACAAGGACACCCACGGAATGGTGCCAAAGCTTACCGTCATGGTAATAACGCCGATGGCAGCAAGCGCAAAAGATACACTTTGCCACATGGAAAACCTTTCTTTGAGAACAACGATGCCCAATAAGACACTAACTAGCGGATTGATATAGTATCCGAGACTTGTTTCAACAACCCGGTTTTCGTTAACTGCCCAGATATAGATCAGCCAATTGACGCTAATAAGCAGCGAGGCAATGACAAGCCCTAACAGTTTTTTGCGGTTCCGGCAAATGTCCAGCATTTCCTTAAAAAACTGCCGTAAACCTCTTGTTGCGAGCAAAATACAAAACATAAATAAGCACGACCAAACAACGCGGTGTGCTAAAATCTCGTAGGCCGGAACCTGGGATAATTGCTTCCAGTAAATCGGTAATACTCCCCAGAGCAAATAAGCCCCAGCAGCAAATAACACTCCTGCCAACCGTTCATTCCCTTGATCTGATCTTAGATTCAACTACTCCCCCGCCTTACTCTATAGTGTCGCTAACTGCTCTAGTATATCTGTTAAGCATATCACAACACCGATATTTTTTACAGGTATAAATGGATCATTATTATAATAAGCTTTCACCCTAATGCAAGCATCAACTGCTGCTATTGATATTCTAAAAAAAACACAACAACTTCTATAAAAATACAATAACACATGAAAGAAATTTCAGATTATGATTAAGATAATATTGTATGATACGCAAAATAGGAGGCCGGTTATGAAACCATTTATGGATGAAAACTTTTTGTTAACCAACAAAACAGCAGAAACTCTTTATCATAATTATGCCAAAGATATGCCAATTTTTGACTACCATTGCCATCTAAACCCCCAAGAAATTGCTGAAAACAAGAGATATAGAAATATTACCGAGGTCTGGTTAGGCGGCGACCATTACAAATGGCGGGCCCTGCGCAGTAACGGTGTAGACGAGCGCTACATAACAGGTGACGCCCCTGATAAGGACAAGTTTATGAAATGGGCTGAAACTATGCCGCAGTGCCTCGGCAACCCCCTTTTCCACTGGACCCATCTTGAATTAAAAGCCTACTTTGGTATTGATAAGGTGCTCTGCCCGGCAACTGCTGAGGAAATTTGGGAAAAGTGCAATGCCCTGCTACAGCAGGATGACTTCACAGCCCGTGGTCTAATTGAGCGTTCTAATGTTAAGGTTATTTGTACAACAGATGACCCGGCAGATTCGTTAGAGCATCATACTACGCTGGCGAAGGACAACTCCTTTACCGTAAAGGTGCTGCCTACCTTTCGCCCTGATAAAAGCTTTAACATCGAAAAATCCGGGTTTGCTGAATGGCTTGCAAAATTAGGTCAAGTAACTGGCACCGAGATTACAACTGTAAAAGCTATTAAGACTGCGCTAGCGCAGCGTGTGGAATTTTTCCACCAGGTAGGCTGCCGGGTTTCTGACCATGCACTAGACCCTATTGTATTTGCAGCTGGAACTGAAGATCAGGCTGACGAAATCCTAAAAAAAGCCCTCAATGGCCAAGCTCTGTCTGACCATGAAATCGCTGTATATAAAACTACCATCCTGGTATTCCTAGGCAAACAATATGCTCGTTTAGGCTGGACTATGCAGCTCCACATGGGAACAATCAGAAATAACAACTCCCGCCTGCTGAAACTGCTTGGCCCTGACACTGGTTTTGATGCCATCGGTGACTTCACCATAGCTGAGCCACTGGCAAAATTTCTTGACGCACTGGAAAGCACTGATGAACTGCCCAAAACCATTCTCTATTGCTTAAACCCTCGCGACAATGACGTATTAGGGACCATCATTGGCTGTTTTCAGGGCGGTGGTATTCCTGGCAAAATACAATTTGGGTCAGGATGGTGGTTTAATGACCAAAAAGACGGCATGATCAGGCAAATGGTAGCCTTAGCCAATCTGGGCCTTTTGAGCCGGTTTGTTGGCATGCTAACTGATTCGCGCAGCTTCCTCTCCTACACCAGACACGAATATTTCCGCCGGATTCTCTGCAATCTAATTGGTGAATGGGTTGAAGCAGGTGAGTTCCCTAACGATACCGAATTGCTAGGTTCTATTGTGCAGAATATCTCCTTTAATAACGCCAAAAACTACTTTGGCATTGAAGTTTAATAATTACCCCTCCTTTGAATAGTTAAAAAGGACTGAACTCGCCCCCTTGAGTTCAGTCCTTTTTGCTATTCAATTAGCTAATTTAGTTTTACTTATTGGATGTCTTCTTGGCAAAAGCCAATATGGCACCTAGGGCAATTGACAGGAACGACGCCGAAAGTACACGGTACTCAGGCGGTAATAAAAAGGTTATAGTATGAGCAGGTATCCAAAACAGGGGAATTGTTTTTACAATGACAAAGCCGACAAAGTTTTGCCAGTCAATCTTACTGACAACTGCCTGCAGGGTGACCTTGTTCAGGTTGCCTAGCTCGCCATGTGCAAGGTCGATGTAAGTATCGGTAACCCGATGAAATGCCATCATGGTCGGGGCAAAGATAATATTCATAGCGGCGCTGGTAAACAAAGCAGGCAGTACATTTGCAAATATCCCTCCGCCCATAGGCAAAAGACCTTTCTTGACAGCTACCGCTGTACCACTCGCAAAGATCTCAAACACTAAGACAAAGCTAATACCTAACAGACCCCAAATAAACGCACGGTAGGATAACCCAAACGGCTTTCGCCACTCACCGGCGATAATTCTTAGAGCTAAGAGTTCACCCAAAGTAGCCAGTATAGCTACTTTAATAAAGCCCATGATATAAGGGTACCCTTTGGTCAACCGGACAAATATCTCATGAGTTGATGGATATAGCAGAAAGAGTACAATACCTAGCAACCCGGCTAACCAGATGAGGTCTCCTTTGCGCACATTAGCCTCCGTTATCTATTCATTCCTTTATTAATTGCAGCGACATTTAGATCATACAATTCAGGTTTTTTCTTGCCAACTACTTCATCCATGGCTTTTTTAACACTATCCATGTTAACTAGCGATAATGCCGGCAATAAAGCACCTAAGCATACCATGTTAGCCAGACTGGAGTTGCCGATTTCATTGGCTAGCTCGGTGGCCGGGACAGCAACAATGGTAATATCGTCCCGGTGGTTAGTTAAAGCTACTATCGAGCTGTTCACTACCAGGGTTCCGCCTGGTTTAATCCGTGCCAAAAACCGGTCATACGACGGCTGATTCAGCACAATACCGGCATCGGCCTGGCTGATTACCGGTGAGTTGATTTCTTCATCAGAAACCAGCACTGAGCAGTTGGCTGTTCCACCCCGCATTTCCGGGCCATATGACGGAATCCAACAGACCTCTCGTCCACCCAGCATACCCGAGTATGCCAACACCTTGCCGATAAACATAACTCCCTGGCCGCCAAAGCCAGCAAGTAGTACTTTATCCATCATAGCGCCTTAACCTCCTCCGGTACTTTTAGCTCGCCCATCTCATAGATAGGCAGCATGTTTTCCTGGAGCCATGTTAGGCTGTCAACAGGTGACAAGCCCCAGTTGGTCGGGCAGGTGGACAGTACGCTGACAAAGGCAAAACCTAAGCCTAACTGCTGTACCTGGAAAGCCCGTTTAATTGCCTTCTTGGCTTTAATAATGTTTTTAGGAGAATCGACCGAAACGGCGGCAACATACACTGCGCCATTCAAGGTGGCAATTGTTTTGGGAAGGTCAATTGGCGCACCGACCAAGCTTGCATCACGGCCATAAGGGCTTGTTGTCGTTACTTGACCTGTTAAAGTTGTAGGCGCCATTTGTCCGCCAGTCATACCAAATACGGCATTATTAACCATGATCGAGGTGATTTTTTCGCCTCTGGCAGCTACATGAATAGCATGAGCAGTACCAATGGCTGCAATGTCGCCATCACCCTGATAAGTGAACACCATCTTATCAGGCAGCGCCCGTTTGATGCCTGTGCCTACTGCCTGCGCCCGCCCGTGGGCAGCGCCGACAAAATCACAGCTGAAAAAGTCGAGTGAAAACCCAGCACAGCCTACTGGAGCTACGCCAATGGTTTTTTCAATAATATCAAGCTCTTCCATGACCTCACCGATAAGGCGGTGAATAATGCCATGGGTACAGCCTGGGCAATAATGAAACGGCAAATCAGTCAAACCTTTGGTTTTACCAAATATCTTCTCCATAGCTACACCTCCCGATCCACGGGGATATTAAATTCTTTAATAAG
Organism: Sporomusa malonica; assembly: GCF_900176355.1. Classification (GTDB taxonomy): domain Bacteria; phylum Bacillota; class Negativicutes; order Sporomusales; family Sporomusaceae; genus Sporomusa; species Sporomusa malonica. Next base: position 84,068 of record NZ_FWXI01000009.1, read on the forward strand.
GTCAGCGAGGATCTCATCCTCATGCGGCAGCATACCGCCTATGCGCCGGTGCAGACTGACAGGGACACTGCACTCAAGCGCCAGTTTAACATCTTCAATCATTTGTCCGGTATTTAACTCGACAGTTAGTACGCCCTTGACCTTCTTCTTGTAGGGTATAAATGCTTTTTCAGGGAACGGCCACAGGGTAATTGGCCTGATGAGACCTACCTTAATGCCTCTTTTACGTGCATTCAGTACAACAGTTTTAGCAATTCTAGCGCATGTGCCATAACCGGCAATCAGATATTCGGCATCTTCGGTATGGAATTCTTCCCACCGCTGCTCTTGCTCTCTGATTGATTTATATTTAGCTTCCCAATATAGGTTGTTGGTTTCACCAATTTCATTAGTCAATGAATAGCTGGCAATCTTGCGCTTGGCTCGGCCTGAGCAGCCGTCAGTTACCCAGTCTTTTGCCGGCAGTTCGGTAGCTGGCCGGTCTTTCATTTCAATAGGCTCCATCATTTGCCCTAAAAATCCATCAGCTAAGATTAGCACAGGATTTCTGTACTTATCAGCAAGGTCAAAGGCCTCCATTGTATAGTCGTACATTTCCTGCCCTTTGGACGGAGCCAGCACAATCAAGCGATAATCGCCATGTCCGCCGCCCTTGGTGCACTGAAAATAGTCAGATTGGCTTGGCCCAAGACCCCCAAGGCCAGGGCCTGTCCTGTTAATGTTTACTACAACGACAGGCAGCTCAGCTGCTGCAAGATAGGATAAACCCTCCTGTTTCAGACTATAGCCTGGGCTGGAGGAAGCAGTCATAACCCGCGCGCCGGTACAGGCCGCGCCGTAGCACATGTTAATTGAGGCAATCTCGTCTTCACCTTGCAGCAGAGTTCCCCCAGCTTTTGGCAAATGCTTAGACAAGTATTCTACAACCTCGGTTGACGGTGTAATTGGGTAGCCAAAAAACAGCTTACAGCCGGCCTTTATGGCCGCTTCGGCAATGGCTTCATTCCCTTTTATCAATTTTTTATTCACACAAGTCTCTCCTTTCCTTAGGACTCTTTGTACACTTCTAGGGCAACATCAGGACATACCAACCCACAAAGGGCACAGCCCACACAGCTTTCTTCATCAGTAACAACGATGGTATAGTAGCCCTTGGAATTGGCTTTGTCACCTACTGCCAGCACCTTCCGAGGACATACTGCTATACATAAACCACAGCTTTTGCATTTTTCACTAAGCACTTGCACTTTAGCCAACGTATTCACCCCCCGACCTCTTTTGTTCTTCTCAAAAAATCATACGTTCTGCTGATGTAACAGAACGTTAATAAATCACTATGATAAATATCTTTAGAGTAAATTCGACGCGAGGAAATATTGTCCTGCAAACTCAGGCCAAAAAACTAACCTAGGAAAGCGTCGCACTATACTTTCTTACAGGGCAAAAAGAGCCTCAGCCATAAGCTGAAGGCTCTACAATGCTATTACCCAATCACCCTGCTGGCAGCAGCCAACAACTGTTCATGGAGCTCTCTATCCTGCCCGACGATTGTTTCAATTTTAGCTTGAGTAGTTATTACGAAGGTCTCATCTTTAATACTGCCTAGATTGATTTTTACATTATACAGCGCGCCGTGAAGACCGGCATGAGCCATGAGGCCGGCCACTGCCGCATCACTGGCAGCATTAGCATTGCCAATTGTCAGTACCCGCCCTGCCATTGCTAAGATCTTTAAACAGCACTCGGCTACATCGAGCGGCAGATTGGCAGCATGCTGCATGGATTTTTGAATAGCTTCACTTCTAGCAGCCTTTTCTACCTCAGTTGCTTTCGGCAGTTTATAGGCGGCCATCACTTTGTTAAAAGCCTCAGTATCAGCATCTACACAGCGGGCAAGTACCTTTGTTAGCTTGTCAACTTCAGCAAGCATGACTTCTATCTCGTTTTCAACCTCGGCATACTTGCTATTGCCAGATGTCAGGCGGCATACCATAGCCGTCAACGCCCCGCCGAGCGCCCCCGATAACGCCGAAATGCTGCCGCCGCCTGGAGCAGGTGAATTTGAACTCAGTTCTTCGAGAAAATCAGTAATTTTCATTTGAATCAGCATTTTTATCCGGCCCCTTTTTCTATCTGAGGTTCTCTTCCAATACTTGCTTGCGCTCAAAGCCTTCCAACCTAAGATAAAACTCGGCTGTGTCAACAAGTGCCTGGAGCGGAACCATACCGACAATTTCGCTACCGATTACACTAACCCCATAACGATCAGCCTCAGACTTGACAGTCTCAAATACCCGATGCAACGGTGTCCCAGTATAGTCTACCATATTAATGGTTACTTGTGCCATATTCCGGTCTTCAATCATGACTCCCATGGCACGGCAATATTTATAACCACCCTTAACCTCACGAATACTGTTAGCAATCTTCTTGGCAATGTTAACATCGCTGGTGCTAAGGTTAATATTATACGCGATTAAAAATTGACGTGCCCCAACTACAGTAGCGCCGGCAGTGGGGTGCATCTGGGCAGGACCATAGTCAGGATGCCGTTCTGGACTGCTGATGGCTTTCTTCAGACCTTCATATTCGCCTTTGCGAACATCAGGCAGTTTAACTCTAGCAGGCGTTTTAGCGGCTGCCTCATATAAGTATACCGGAATATTAAGCTTTTCAGCAATTTCCTGACCTAGCTCATTGGCAAGCTGCACACATTCTTCCATGGTAATATCGCTCACCGGAATGAATGGAATTACATCAGTAGCACCTACCCGCGGATGTTCACCCTGATGTTGTTCCATATCAATAAGTTCTGCTGCTTTAGCGCAGGCGTTGAAAGCGGCAAGTTTTGCAGCCTGCGGCTCGCCAATAAAAGTGACTACAGTACGGTTATGGCTGGCGTCTGAGTTAACATTGAGCAGGCTAACACCTGCGACCTTCTTTACTTCCTCAGTAATGGCCGCAATCACCTCAGGGCGGCAGCCTTCACTGAAATTAGGTACACATTCCACAAGTTTACTCATCAAAAATTCTCCTTTAGAGTTCTTTTATTTTGCGAAATAGTTGATAAACCATACAATATTAGGTATAGCAACCATATCGATGAGAACAGCGCCACAGAGCGGCACAATCAATAATGCTTTACGGGAAACGACACCATATCTTTCGGTGACAGCGCCCATATTAGCAATCGCGTTAGGGGTAGCACCCAACCCATGGCCAATCATGCCGGCGCACATAATAGCTGCATCGTAATTGCGTCCCAAGAGCGGGAACAGGAAGTAAATACAGAAGATAAACATAAAGATTGTTTGAACAGCCAAGATGATTAGCAGCGGGCCTGCCAAATTAGAAATTTCCCAGATCTTCAGCGACATCATTGCCATGGTCAGGAATATGCCCAGGCTGACGTCAGCAATTAAATCAATAGCCTTTTCATTCATCCTAAACATGGGTTTAACATCATTAAAATTCCTTATTATTACAGCAACAAACATAGCTCCTACATATCCTGGCAACACAAATCCGGTAATCTCTTTAATCTTGGCTGAACCCATAGCTCCCAACACCATAGCCACAAGAATAACAGCCAGCATGGACATCACGCTATCGCTTGTAATACCTGTATTTTTCTCGGCAGCTGCTGTTACCTCATCTAGTTCATCGAAATTTTCCTGACTGGTTTCGATTGGTAAATTGTAACGTTCAATAAGCCATTTTGCCAGAGGACCACCAACTAGCCCACCACTTATTAACCCATAAGTAGCAGAAGCTACAGCAACAACGAATGCTCCCTGAACCCCCAGTTGTTCTGCCGTAGGCCCGAACGCCGAAGCTGCACCCATGCCGCCTTCAAGGGAAACGGCGCCAGCCATTACACCTAGCACTGGGTGAATACCGGTTAGCATAGCAGTTCCAGCTCCAACAACGTTCTGCATAATCGCCAAAGTCCAACATCCTACAAGATATACAACGAGCGATCTGCCGCCTTTTTTAATAAGTCCAAAACTGCCGCCTAAACCAACAGTAGTAAAAAATGCAATCATAAAGGGCATTTGCAAAGTTGTATCCATTTTGAAAGTGAGCATGTTGGCTTCTTTAAGCATCCAAGCCAAAATTGAAAAGGTAAATCCACCGATAACTGCTGAAGGAATGCAAAACCGGGCAATAACCGGAAAAACGCGCCGAATCCAGGCTCCAAACATTAAAAGTAATACTGCAATAGCTACAGTAGCGACAATATCCAGTTTCATAACCATAACCTTATTAACTAGTTCAAAACTCACATTTTCCCCTCCTATTATTTTTGCTTGGTATAACCTTTGTTCTGATTAAAGTAAATTCTGTGAGTTTACTCCCCCTCTGCAGCCTAAAGTCCTTATCAGTTCACTTATATTTATTGCAAGTACTATGCCAACTTCAAATCGCCTTAAAAAGCGCAAAAACTTAGGCTGTAGTGACATGGATAAAAAAATTCCTGCAAATTTTGCATGCAAAATTTGCAGGAATGTAAAAATTGCACAATTAGCGCAATTCATATTCTTTTATTTTGTACCACAGTTTACGTTCACTAATCTTAAGTATGTGAGCCGTTTTGGCTTTATCGCCATGATAGTGATGAAGTGTTTTGGTTATCACCTTTCGTTCGATTAAATCCAAATCCTCACCAATATAGATAGGTATCAGCCTGGTAGTATCAGTCTGGTTTAGCTCATCCATCCCGGAAGCTTGTACTTCGACAGGTAAGTTAATGACCTGTAACATACCCTCTTCAGCAAATACCATGGCGCGCTCAATGATGTTTTCTAACTCTCGTACATTGCCTTTAAACTCATATCGGCTCAGCACCTCCAGGAAGCCTGTTTCAATACCTTTAATCTGTTTGGCCATTTTTTTATTATATTTATTGACAAAATGCTCTGTCAGCAGCGGAATATCTTCACGCCGCTGCCGCAGCGGCGGTAAATGGATCGTAACTACATTGAGGCGAAAGTATAAATCTTCCCGAAATTTTCCGTCTGCTACCATCTTCTTTAAATCACGATTAGTAGCACATATAATTCGTACATCAATTTTCCGCCTATAACCCGAACCTATCGGCGTTACCTCTTTCTCTTGAACAACACGCAGCAGCTTGGCTTGCAACTTTATATCCATCTCACCAATCTCATCCAGAAACAGCGTGCCTTTGTCTGCCAGCTCAAAAATCCCCTTTTTCCGTTGCACAGCACCAGTAAATGCGCCCTTTTCATGGCCAAAGAGTTCACTTTCTAATAGTTCTGCCGGAATAGCGGCACAGTTGAGCACCTCAAATGCCTCATGTTTACGCACACTTAAATAGTGCAGGGCTTTGGCAACAAGCTCTTTGCCTGTACCGCTTTCCCCAGATATCAGCACATTGGAGTCAACATCTTTTACTCTGTCAATATCATGGAGGATTTGGCGCATGGGCGCCGAAGTACCGACCATACCTGCTATTTCATGGCGTTCGGTCAGTTTATCATTTAAATACTCCACTTTGGATCTCATGCCAATATAATCTGAGGCATTAGTCAGCAGCATATCCAACTCGTCCATATTTATCGGCTTAGTCAGATAATAAAAAGCCCCTGCCTTAATGGCGGCTACTGATGATTTTATACTGCCGTAAGCCGTCATGATAATAACAATAATACTGCTGTCAAATTCTTTAATCTGCGTTAATACTTCCATACCGTCGGCGCTGCCCAGCTTCAGGTCAAGCAGGACTATATTAAACTCCTGTTTGGCAATAGCAGCAAGCGCTTCTTGAGCAGAGCCTGCCGTCGACACCAGATATTTATCTTCCAAAGCAAATGTCAAAGAGGTACATATTGCTGGCTCATCATCAACAAGTAGTAGCTTATGCATTGGGGTTCTCCTCTGAACTAAACTTTAAGGTTACTTCAGTGCCAATTTTTTCCTGGCTGTCAATCATTATATCTACTCCATTTTGTTTTGCCAGCTGATAACTGACAAATAAACCCAACCCTGTACCTCCTGTCTTTGTGGAAAAGAATGGTTCAAAAATGAATTTTAGGTTTTCCTGGGTTATCCCACTGCCATTATCTGAAATAATCATACACGGCTGACCATCTCTTCGCTCGCTGACAATGGCCAGAACAGGATTGTCACGCCCCTCTAAGGCTTGAAAGGCATTGAGTAAAATATTGATCATGACCTGCTTCATTTGCTGGACATCGACAGCTATAGAAATTTCTTCTCTCATATCAACCCGAAGGTTAATGCCTTGTTTAGCGATATTATCAGCAAAAAATACCATACTATTGTCAAGCAGCCGTTTGAGCGGAATCTGTTCCCGCTCCACCTTTCGCGGATTTGCGTAAGCAAGTAATTCATTAACAATTCCGTTAAGCCGTTCAATTTCCTGTGGTACGAACTGGCTTATCTTTTCCCGGAACAAAGGATTATCGTACTTAACTGGCAGTAATTCAACAAATGTCTTAATTGAGGTTAGTGGCGTACGGATTTCATGGGCTATACAGGCAACAAGTTTACCTAAAGCTTCCAGTTTATCTTTACGTTGAAGTTCTTCATTGATTTTTTCGATTTCTTTAGTACGTTTCTTAACTTCCCGCTGTAGATAAAGGTTGATCTGTATAATGATTCCCCCTAAAACAACCAATATAATAACAGCAACCATAGCAATACTCAAATTGCGTTTATAATACTGAATCGGATAATCAATCTGCTCACCAAACCACTTGGCATATATTCTATCGTATGTTCCGTTTTGCCTAATTTCTTTTAAGCCTTTATTAAAGACGGTAAGAATTGTGGCGCCATTCTTTACCGCCACGCAATAGCCTTCAGAATCTATGGCGCCACCTACGATTTTTATATAATCCTGCTTTTTAGTCCGCTGAAGGATATACTGCCCTGTTAGATTATTCCCAAAGGCGGCATCTACTTTTCCACTAAGCAGCAGTGCCATTGCCTCTTCTTGATTAGCAGTCAACACCAAATCTATCGGCTGATCTTTGAGTTGATAATAGCCAATAGCGTCTTTCTGTACGGCAACCTTATGGCCTGCGAGATCATTGATTGAAGCAATGGCCTGCATGTCCTTACGAACAAAGATGGCCAGTGAATTTATCATGTACGCTTCGGAAAAGTCATATATCTTATCCCGCTCAGCATTATACTTCATTCCCCCCACAGCGTGAACCTCACCGCGTTCGAGGGCCTTAAGTGCATCAGCCCAGGGCATAGGGCGAAATTGAATTTCGTAGCCTGTACTAAGAGCCACCGCTTTTAACAAATCAACGTTAAACCCCCGGTACACCTGAATACCATCAATAACATCAGTAAATTCATAAGGAGGAAAGTTCTCGTCACCTGCTACTATCAGAACCCGGCTTTCTGAGTTTTCTTCAGCAGTCGACGGCTGCACTCCCCCAAATATGAGGCTGCACAGCACAAAAACGGTTAACCATAGCTTGTAAATCATACGTCCTCCTGGTAAAAAGAGATGCGATTGCTATTGCATTCGACAAACATAGTGTCGAATCCTGTACCTGTGTTCAGTAACCAGATTAACTTACAATTCCGATTGAAAAAACAAGATGTACTATGTCAGCAGATGGCTACATAGTACATCTTCCTTGATTTGATTGTTGTTTCTGTTACAGCTGATTAGCTTGCCGCGCGGTAAGCATTGCCATAATTTTGTCCGGGGTAACCGGCAATATTGTAAGATTAGCATCAAGAGCATGGTTAATTGCATTTACTGTAGCTGCCGTAATTGGAATAGTCGCAATCTCACCTACGCTTTTGGCTCCATAAGGACCATAATCTTCGCCCTCTTCAATTAAGATAACTCTGACAGGCGGCATATCCGGTGCATTAACAAGATGATACTTGCTAAAACTGCTGCCGCGGGCGACACCAGACTTGTTGTCGTAAGCAAGATCTTCAGTGATTGCCATCCCTAATCCCATTTGAACACCGCCATGAATCTGCCCTTCAACAAATCCCCGGTTAATGGCTTGACCGATATCATGCACTGCTACAACGTCCAACACTTTGACAAACCCAGTATAAGTATCTACAGCCACTTCTACAAAATTCACAGCATATGAACCGGGATTGGCCGGCGATTGATAGGTGATGGTACGAATAAGTTCGACCTGATTTTTTTGTTGAATCGCGGCCGCCATTTGACCATAGCTCATTTTTTTACCAGGCTCAAGGTTATTCCAGACTAGACCATCTTCGAGTAATAATTCCTCCACATTGCACTGAAGAACCTTAGCCGCTTCTCTGATAAACATGCTGCGCAGCTCCTCGGCAGCCTGCATAGCGTTTGCACCACAAACGTGAATTACCCGGCTAGCCTGGCAACCGATATCATACGGGCTGACATCGGTATCAGCTTCAGGAGCCTCAATCATATCAAGCGGAATATCCAGAACCTCGGCTACAATCTGCTTCATGGCTGTTACCGTGCCATTACCCAAATCATGCAATCCGCCGTTGAGCATAACACTGCCGTCTTCCAGCATTCTAATCGTCATTGTACCAAATTCCTGGTATGCGCCGTAGTAGCCGTTTCCATGGGTGGCACAAGCCATCCCAACCCCTGTTTGCCATCGCCCCGTGCGTTTGGGCTGATTCCATTTTTCACTCCAGCCAAAAGCCTTGGCACCTTTAAGCACGCAATCGATAATCCTGGCGTTTCCCAGGTTGGGTCCACCGGCCGGGTCGGCATCGTAGGGGTGAACTAAGTTTTTCAGACGAAATTCGACCGGATCGATTTTTAAACGCCTCGCCGCGTTTTCTAAATTGATTTCCGCAATTGTTTGGACTTGCGGAGAACCGTAGCCCCGCGCTGCGCCCGCTATGGCAGTATTGGTATGAACAGCTATGGCTCGATAGTGCTGAGCGGGAATGCGGTATAGCCTGAACAGCTTTTTGCCCATAGCGTAGCAAATGACGCGGCCATTTGAGGTATAAGCCCCTGTATCTACAATGTGTTTCATATCCCGCGCCAAGATCTTGCCCTCAGGGCTTACCACCGTTTTTACATAACCAATAGTCTTTGTTCTGGTCCGGGTTGCAACAATACTTGCCGAACGGCCAAACTCTATTTTTACCGGCCTGTTTAACTCTTTGGCAAAATAGGCGCAGTACGTTTCAAGTATGATCTCTTGCTTGCCGCCAAAAGACCCGCCGATGGAAGTTTTGATAATCCTAACCTTATGATACGGCAGTCCTAATACCTTGGCCACAATAAGGCGTACAGAATATACAATCTGACAGGGACTGTACACTGTCATTCTTCCCTTATGATCCGGCACCGCGATACAAACATGGTTTTCCATGGCCGCATGGTGAATTTTAGGCGTTTCCACCCGGTCTTCAATGACTAACCCCTCACCTTTTGCCAAAACTGCTGCAACATCACCGTAGCTAGCTTCCATTGTCAAAAACGGATTGCCGCTGTCATGGATAACCACATTTCCGCTGAGCGCCGCTTCCGGATCAATCACTACCGGCAAAATATCATATTCTGCCTTGATCAGGTCTGCCGCTGCCTTAGCAGCCTCCTTGCTCTCTGCTACCACCGCCGCTACGGTATCACCAATATAGCGCACTACCTCAGGAAAAAGCTCCTGATCTTCAATAGCATTCTGCCCGGCAAACCACATTTGAGAGTTAAATTTTGTTTTTGGCGCATTGTCATGCGTATATATCTTTACAACGCCAGGCACAGCCATGGCCTCAGAAATGTCAATGTTCTTAATTCGACCGTGCGGAACTTCGCTAAATACCAGTTGAGCATAAAGCATCTCATCCAAAATCATGTCACCAGTATACTTGATCTGTCCGTTTGCTTTAGCCGCGCCATCATCGATGGGTATTGACCTGCCAACATATTTAAAATCACGCGCAGGTTTAGTGTCCATCTGGTCCCCTCCTGACAATATAAATAGTTAATGATTTTCGCAAGCGTCAAACAACAGTCCGGTTAAGTCATCGGCCAAGCCCCTCACTGCTGCTTTTTTATAAGGATGTGAGGCCCGGCCCATTATGGCCTCATCCACAGTTTCAGCCAACAGCTGCGCCAAATCAGAGGCAAAGCACTCATCAACTACTCGTTGACTAAAAAAATCCTGAACTTTGGCCGGACATACTGGCACTTTGCCCAGCGCTCCTAGAGCTGCCTTACCAGCAATAATCAGCCTTTTCTTCCTATCATAGCTAACTATGGCAGCCAAACTGATCTTAGCAATAGTCACCTGTGATCGGCTGCCTATTTTCACAAAACCACTGCTCGTCAAGTCCGGGGTCGGAATAACAATCTCCGTTATTAATTCTTTATCCTGAAGCCTGTTCAAGGCTTCTTCCAGTGTTAAAACGCGGGCGCCGTTCGGTCCGGCTGTATATATGAGGGCATTAAAGGCAGCAAGTACAGGCAGGCTGTCACCGGCAGGTGATGCGCTTGCAATATTGCCGCCAATTGTGGCCCGATTTCTTATCTGGACAGAGCCAACCCTGCTGGCCGCCTGGGCCAAGGCGCAAACTTTTGTTTTAATAACCGGGCTGGCCGCAATAGAGGCAAAGGTGGTTCCGCTGCCAATCCTTATTTCCGTGCCAAGATCTTTAATGTATTTAAGATCGGCAACCTGCGAAAGATCGATCACCAATCCGGCATTTCTGCCGGTACCGTTATTGATAAAATCAGTACCGCCGCTGATAAATACAGTTTGGGCCGAAGTATGCGCCAGCGCCTGTAAAACATCTTCCAGCCGCGAAAACCCCGCAATTTTATTGCCGGTCATCTGTTTTGACCTCCATTCAACGTGTCCGCAGCCATTTTAACGGCCTTGATAATATTGACATAGCCGGTACAACGGCACAGGTTGCCGGCAAGCGCTTCCCTAATTTCAGTTTCGGCCGGATTAGCATTTTTTAATAATAATGCCTTGGTACTCATAATCATTCCCGGCGTACAGTAGCCGCATTGTACGGCGCCGTTGTCGACAAAAGCCTGTTGCACAATATCAAGCTCGCCGTGAGGCGCCAGGCCTTCAATTGTCAGGATTTCGGCATTTCTGGCCTGATACGCCAGCACCATACAGGCATTAACAGCCTCTCCATTCATAATAACTGTACAAGCACCGCATTCGCCTTCGCCGCAGCCTTCTTTGGCACCGGCCAGTTTCAGCTTTAGCCGCAGCAGGTCAAGCAGCCTTTCTTGCGGTTCTATCTCTAACGTATGGTGCTTTCCGTTTACTGTAAGGTTAATTAGCATTTCTTCCCTCCTATCAGATTATCGGGCATTTCTTTGCCGGAAATTTGCCGCCTTATCCGACAAGCGAAGTGCGCAGTTGGCTTATGCTATGTTTTACATAACATAAGGAGGGGAAGACTGTAGATATACAGGCTTCCCCGGGATACCGCCTGCTTAGTCTTCTTCTGTCACATCGTCACTGGATGCCTTTTGGGTAAAGAACACTTTGCATGCTGCGATAATTTGGAACAGGAATACAAAGAGCACCAAAAATCCGCCTGCCGTTGCCAGCGCCTTAACGCCGTCAACACCCTGAGCGCCGCCGCCGAAGGCTGCCATGACCACAGCCACGGTACCGATGATAATACCCCAAATGATCTTGATGAAGCCAGGAGGCTCGGTACCGATAGGAACGTCCTTCATGCACATGGAACCTACGTTTGTCAGGGTAGCGTCAGCCGCCGTAACAAAAGAAATGAAGATGATAATGATATTCACAGGAATAACGATGGCCCCAAGGCCGAAGGGCAGATGCTTGAGGAACTCCCACAGCGCCATAACCGCGCCGCCCTCTTTGATAGCGCCCACCAGGTCGGCCGCGCCGGTCATCTGCATGTGCAGTGCGCTGTTGCCCCAGATACCGAACCATACCAGGCCGAACACCGAGGGAAGAATCCAGTTAACGACGAGAAATTCCCGGATGGTTCGCCCCCTGGCCATCATGGCCAGGAAGATGCCGGTTACTGGTGCATAAGCAATCCAGCAGGCCCAGTCAAACAAGGTCCAGGAACGTGTGAGGGCTGCGCCGCCGATATCGATGGGATCCAAGCCCCACAGCCAAAAGTATTGCAGCCACTCGGCCAGGCCGGCGGTGCTGTTGCGCAATATGAACAGCAGGGGGCCGGTGAACAGCAGCAGGGCTAAAATGCCGTAGTAGAACCAGGCGTTGAGATTACCCAGCACCTTCAGGCCCTTATCCATGCCGATGTAAGATGAAAAGGTAAAGCTGGCAATTAACACCACGCCAATCATCACAAACAGCGCCAGGCTTTCCTGTATGCCGTAGGTGCGCAGGCCGGTAACTACTAAAGTGATGCACATGGCAAGGCCGCCGCAGATGCCCACGCCCAGAGCCAGCATGGAAAGACAATCTACACATGAGGACAAAGCACCCTTGGTGATCCGCTGGCCGAAAACAGGCTGAAGGGTGGCGGTAACATTAAGCTTTTGCTTTTTGTTAAAATACAGGTAGGCTACCAGTACGCCGCACAGGGCATAAATCGAATAGGGCATAAAAGTCCAGTTATAAAAGCTGCGCCCCATGGCAAATCGCGCCGCTTCGGCGGTAAAGGGCTTGATGCCCAGCCCGTCCAGTTCGCCCCAGACATTGCCGTAATAGATCAGTGGCTCATTGACGCCCCAGGTGACAATGCCTGTGGCAACGCCACCGGTAAGGGTCATGGCAAACCAGGTCCAGAAGGGGTATTTGGGTTGGGCCTCCGCCCCGCCCAGCTTGATGTTGCCTACTTTTGAAAACGTGATAATGGCCACCAGAATGGTACTGCTCATTAGCACATACTGGTATAACCAGCCAAAGCTCTCCAAAGACCAGACAAAGAACGCCTGGGAGCTTTGGGTCAGCGCCTTGTTGTTCACAATTCCGATGATTGCCGCCATGCCGAAGAGAATGATGCCTGGAATAAAAACGTCCTTGCGGACACCGTCCAAAAGGCCCTTACCGGAGTTTTTCTCTACCGGAGTATGGATTTGTGTACTCATAAGTTCTGCCTTCCTTTCGTGCGCACATTGTGCGATTCATATAGTTTCGATTAACCTCCTCATTTGATTTAGAAACATTAGCACAGACTTTGCGGGAGTTGTAGCTGCGTGTCCCTCCTTCCATGTTATCAGTCCCTATCCGGCAGTATTTAATTATTAATTGCGTCTAAAAGGACGCCGGATTTTAGTAACTCATACGCCTTGGCAATGTCGACTGTAAGATTGCGGTCTTGTGCCAGAAATGGAATGACCTCGCGGATCTTTTGGTGCACAACGCGCCCGGCGATACCAAATCTGAACTGTTCTTCTTGCCGCAAATCACAGGCCTGCGCAGCATGGATGGCCTCAATTCCGAGTATATAATAGAGATTATCAACAATCTTCCGGGTCTTTTGCACCACATAAGGCGTATTGCTGCAATGGTCTTCAATATCACCAGCAACAGCATAAAAGTCCATACTTACCGGATTAGCCAGATGCCTGATTTCGGCGTCCAGTGCAGTAAATGGTTTTTGAATTGTGCCAAAAGCAATTACATGCTCCGGATCAGGCGTCAAAAACCGTGGCAGACCGGTAAAGTGCCCGGTACTTAACTTGATGGTGCGGAAGCAGGCTGCCCGCGAAAGATGGCTGAGCGCTATCCCAAGCATCTCAAAAGCTACCGCCCAGTTAACGACTTCAAAATTGCCGCAGGACATGATGGCATTTTGGTTCATTAGAACACAAGGATTATCATCAGAAGAGTTCATCTGGATGTCCATAAGTTCTTCAAGATAGTACAGTGAGTCGCGGACAGCACCGTGGATATGGCAGGCGCAGCGGAAGCATAGCGGATCTTGCAGGGCATTGGCAATATTCGGCAGCCAAAGATAACTGTCCTTAAGAAGTTTCCTCACATTGGCCGCACTTTCGTTCTGTCCTCTGAAGCGGCGTACCCGGTTGATTTCTCCGTTAAGGGGACTGACATTCCCCTTAAAAGCTTCCAGGCTAAAACTGTATATTACGTCTGCAAGTTTAATGAGTTTTTTGAGTTCATATAAAACCAAGGCCCCCTGACCAGCGGCCAGCGCGTTAGAGCTAACCAGTGCCAACCCATCTTTCGGCCCTAAAATAAGCGGTTCAAGGCCAACTTTAGCCAAAGCGTCTTGGGCTGGCAGTTTCTCGCCGTGATAGTAGGCGTCTCCCTCGCCAATCATCGTCAACGCAATATGTGACAGGCAAGCGATATCCGCCTCCCCGATTGAACCTCGTTCCGGCACAACTGGCGTAATATTGTTGTTGAGAAGGTCGCGATACATGTAGGCGATCGCCGGACTCATGCCGGTGTAGCCAAGCAGCAGCGTATTGAGCCTTATTACCATCATAGCCCGCACTTCTGCCAGTGATGCCTCCGGACCGATGGCTACGCAATGCGACCTAACCATATTGACGTTGAACTGATTATAGTGCTCAGTCTCTACTTTTGTATCCTTATTAGCACCAACCCCTGTGTTAAACCCATAAACCGGAACATTGCTGTTAGCAAGCTTGTAGACAAATTCCCTGGATTCTACCAGCTTTTCTTGCCCCGCCGGAGCAATTACCACTTGCGCACCATGAATGGCTACTTGTGCCACCTCTTCAATCGTGAGGCTCTCGCCTGTAAGCATAACTGCATTATTGTTCAAAATATCCGCTCCTCCCATTGTTCTTGTCTTCTCATTGGCAAGCTATTATAAAAATTAATATTTCTTAGTTATTATAATCGTTGCATCGTCAATATAACGTCAAAACATATTTAATGCTTATCACGCCCTATTTTTGCAGCAAGTTGCTCCAACATACTAGCAATTTCATCTGTTTCATTTACTGCTCCAGCAATCTTGACAGTTGCCTCTGCTATCTCGTTTATCGCTGCCTCGACCTGGCTAATCTGGCAGTATCCTTGCTCACTGTCAGCTTTAATCGCACCGATAATCAACTCAATTTTGCTTATAGATTCAGCGCTCCTTGTAGCTAGCTTACGTATTTCCTCAGCGACTACACCAAAACCACGCCCATGCTCACCCACCCGCGCAGATTCGATGGCCGCATTAAGTCCAAGTAAGTTACTTTGGGCAGCTACAGATTTGATAAGGCTAAGCACTGCATCAGTCTCCCGCATACGGTTTTTAGCTGCTATTGAAGACTCCGCCATTTGCCGGGTCATAGCTGCCAGATCTTGCGTCTGTCCGGATATACTTTCAGTAGCGCCAACAAGTATGCTAAGACCTTTTGACATTTTTTCGGCAAGCTCGCGCAGTGCCTCCTCCTTATCAATAGGTTCTGACAGGCTAACCGCTCCCACCACTTTTCCATATTCGTCCACAATAGGCGCAGCGAGGGCTACAATAGCTACACCATACGCACCTTTATCAAGTTTAGCGATAACAGTGCGTTTCTCATGAATTGCCTGATAGATTGCATATCCAGGTTTAATCGGCGTTCCTACTGGGATTTGGGGACCAAATTCCTTGCCAGGTTTAGAAAAAATGAACTTTTCGCAATCAGTTACACTAACACCTATTTTTCCAAAAGACAACTCCCATATATAGGGCATAACATATATAAAATAATCCAATACATTATTATACATAAATTCTCCCATCTTCATTTCAATCAATTTTTGCTCTTACAACCGCTCTGCTTAAAAACGGTCCGTAATTTATCACTACAGCTACGAGTAAGTTTCCAAAAAACAACACAATACCGTTAGGAAATCGCTCTAACCATGGTTTTGACTTGTCTTTCCTTTTATTCCTCCTACGAATGCTTATAAATTTTCATATATATAACATGTTTTGCAAAAATTGTGCCAATAGAAGTACATTTGTCAATAGATCCATTTTTTCTTTAATTCTTGCATTTTACACTAAAACGTTTTTTGTTATACCGCATTATAAATATCAACCGCATCGAAATTTTGCGCAACATTTTATTGCATGTATATCTTTACATCCAACCAATTATTGGTTAAAATATTGTTAACAATTAGCAGATAGTGAGTTGAAAAAATATTGGATTCTATCGATAAATCATTATATTTAGAGACTATTACAAACTTCATTCAAGATGCGGTATATGTAATCAATAAGCACGGCGAGGAATTGTTTTATAATAACAAGATTGAACGGTTTGAGCCTTCCCAACGAAACTATATGCTTGAGGAGCTTCGTGGTGTATTTTTTACCGGCAAACCCTCCTTTGACAAATATAATAAGTATCGCACAGTAGATCACCGTGAAGTACACATGCTTTCTACCATAGTACCGATTGAAAACGAAGGCGAGATTGTCGCAGTTTGTTCAATTAATAAAAACATTACCGAAATGACCAATTTACTTAACAAAGTATACAAACTGCAAGAGCAGTTGCAAAATTACTGTCATAGCAGCAATAAATTGCAGAATGGCACCAGTTATAATTTTGAATGTCTAATTGGTAAAAGTCCTCAAATTGCGACAGTGATTGATAAAGCAAAAAAAGCTGCACTTAGCTTTGCCCCCATATTATTAACCGGCGAAACTGGTACAGGAAAAGAGATTTTTGCCCAAAGCATCCATAACTACGGCCCTACTTCTTCCCATCCGTTTGTTGCCTTGAATTGTGCAGCGATACCTGAAACTTTACTGGAAAGTATGATTTTTGGCACAACCAAGGGAGCTTTTACCGGAGCTGAAAACACACCGGGGTTATTGGAACAGGCCGGAAAAGGCACATTGTTCTTAGATGAAATAAATAGCATGAGTCTAGTTCTGCAAGCAAAGCTTCTACGAATTCTTGAGGAGAAAAAATTCCGCCGTCTTGGCGGTACTAATGAAGCACCCGTTAATTGCCGGATAATCAGTTCTACCAACGTCGATTGCCACAAGCTGCTGGCAGAAAACAAGATGCGCGAAGACTTCTACTATCGCGTGGCTGTTGTTAATCTAAATATTCCACCGCTGCGGGAAAGGCAAGAAGATATTTTGCTGCTTGCCGAATACTTTATCAGTAGATTTAACAAAGTGTATGGCAAACAAATAACTAAGCTTTCGGCTGATCTCGAAAACATATTTCTTAATCATAAATGGCCGGGCAATGTTCGTGAGTTATGCCATGTGTTGGAAAATGCCATTAGTTTTTCTGAAAATGAAGCAATCCTGACTTCAAGCTACCTGCCCGATTATTTTCATAAACAATATTTACTCACTAAACGCCCTACATTGTTAGACAACCTAAAACCCCAATCATTGCCCCAAACACTTGATGAAGTTGAACGCAAACTGATCATAGATGCCCTTACATCAAATAACGGCAATATTACGAGAGCAGCCTCGTCACTTGGAATACACCGTCAGAACCTTCAGGTCCGTATAAAAAAATTAAATATTACCAAAAACGTACATTTTGCTGCCGAATAATAAAGAGCGACTGCAGCTCTAGTGCAATACATAATAAAAAGGACTGATACTCGTCTCGAGATCAGTCCTTTTTTCTTAAAATAATTAGCCAATAACCTTGCCGGCAACTGCTACAAGCTCATTATGAAGACGCTCGTCCTCTTTTATAATGAGTGCCATTTTAGCTTGAATATCATTTTGATAACCTTGTTCTTTTATACTGCTCAGATTAATTTTTACATTATACAGCGCACCATGCAAACCTGCATGAGCCATGAGTCCTGCTACAGCAGCATCACTTGCGGCGTTAGTGTTGCCAATGGCTAATACCCGCACTGCCATTGATAATACCTTTAAGCAGCATGAGGCAACATCCAGCGGCAGATTGGTGGCATATACCATTGCTTGCTGAATGGCTTCACTGCGTGCCAATTTCTCATCCTCTGCTACCTTGGGGAGTTTATATGCTGCCATTACTTTGTTAAAAGCCTCCGTATCGGCATCAACACATCTGGCAAGCACATTTGATAATTGATCAACTTCCACAAGAATTGCCTCTACCTCACTCTGTACTTCAGCATATTTGCTGCTACCTACTGTAAGACGGCAGACCATTGCCGTCAAGGCCCCTCCAAGCGCGCCGGCCAAAGCCGAGATACTACCGCCGCCCGGAGCAGGTGAGTTTGATCCCAATTCTTCAAGAAACTCGTTAATCTTCATTTGAATTAACATGTTATCCAGCCCCTTTATCAAAGGTTTTCTTCTAATACTTGCTTTCGGTCAAAACCCTCTAGACGCAGGTAGAAATCTGCAGTATCAATCAGCGCCTGCAGCGGCACCATACCGACAATCTCACTGCCGATGACGTTTACGCCATAACGCGCTGCTTCCGATTTAACAGTCTCAAATACCCTGTGCAGCGGCGTGCCGGTATAATCGACCATATTGATAGTTACTTGTGCCATATTCCGCTCTTCAATCATAACCCCCATAGCGCGGCAAAATTTATAACCGCCCTTGGCTTCACGTATGCTTCCGGCAATTTTTTTAGCGATATTGACATCACTGGTACTCAAATTTATGTTATAGGCTATTAGAAATTGCCTTGCGCCAACGACCGTCGCACCTGCAGCCGGATGCATGCGGGCAGGGCCATAGTCGGGCTGGCGTTCAGGGGTGGTGATTGCTGTTTTCAGTCCTTCATACTCACCTTTCCGGACATCAGGCAGTTTGACCCGCGCCGGCGTTTTGGCTGCTGCTTCATATAAATACACTGGGATGTTAAGCTTTTCACCAATTTCCCGGCCTAGTTCATTCGCCAGCTGAATGCATTCTTCCATAGTGATCTCACTTACAGGAATAAACGGAATAACATCAGTTGCACCAACTCTGGGATGCTCTCCCTGATGCTGTTCCATATCAATAAGTTCGGCGGCTTTAGTGCAGGCGTTAAAAGCAGCCAGTTTAGCAGCCTGAGGATCGCCGACAAATGTAACTACAGTACGATTATGACTGCCATCTGAGTTGACATTAAGCAGTGTAACACCTTCAACATTTTTTACTTCATTAACAATAGCCGCAATAACCTCCGGCCGCCGTCCCTCACTAAAATTTGGTACACATTCTACAAGTTTTGCCACAATTATAACTTCCTTTCTAGTTGTATTGGACAGCTTTATTCCAAATAAGCTGTCCATGTTTTATCACTTTGTCCACAATGTTCATACCGGCATGATACACCAAAAACAGGTGTGATGGATATTCCAGAATTACAACATCGGCTTGTTTACCGATCTCCAGACTGCCAACCCGATCTGCCCGGCTTACTGCTGCCGCACCATTAATGGTCAGTGCCGTCACAATCTCGGCCGGTTTCATCCCTAACTGAATTGCAGCAAGAGATGCCACCAGCGGGATAGAATGGCTAAAGCAACTGCCAGGATTGTAGTCTGTCGCCAGCGCCACAGCAGCCCCGCCGTCAATCATTGCCCGGGCGCGTGCATATGGCTCGCGCAAGCAAAATGCGGTCATTGGCAGCAGGGTAGCTACCGTGCTTTTTCTTCCCAAAGCTTCAATGCCAGCATCTGATGCCTGCAGCAGATGGTCAGCAGAACAAGCATCCAGCTCTGCAGCCAGCTCTGCCCCACCTAAAGGGACAATCTCATCCGCATGCAACTTGGCTTTTAAGCCCAGATTTTTTGCAGCTTCCAGCAGTCGCCGGGACTGGGCTAGCGAGAATACACCCTGCTCGCAGAATACATCACAGAACTCGGCAATCCCCTGCTCAGCCACGGCAGGCAAAACATCTTTAATAATGTACTCAACGTACTCATCTGTACGTCCTTTATATTCGGGCGGCACTGCATGTGCCCCCATAAAGGTTGGTACTATTTCTACAGGCTGTTCCCGGTTGAGTTCAGACATAACGGCCAGTTGCCGTAATTCAGTTTCTTTATCCAGGCCATAGCCACTCTTGCCCTCCACCGTAGTTACACCCATAGCCAGCATACCAGCCAGCCGCCGCCCGGCCAGTTCCTTCAATTCCTCTAAACCAGCCGCCCGGGTTGCCTGCACAGTGTTCAAGATTCCGCCGCCACGCTCTAATATTTCCAGGTAGGGTGTACCTCCCAAACGCCAGAAAAACTCCTCTGCCCGATAGCCGCCAAATACCATGTGCGTGTGAGAATCAACAAACCCTGGCATAACACACTGCCCGGCTGCGTCAATTACCTCCCACTGGCTTTCGTCAAGCGCAGGCAGTTCTGCTGTAGGCCCCACCCAGATAATCTTGCCATCCTCAGCAAGCAGTGCACCGTCCGGAATAATCCCGATATCGCTCATAGCCTGCCCCTGCTTTGGGGCTGATCCGACACAAGTAACTAGTTCTGCCGCATGTTTAATCAGCAATTTTTTACCTGACATCTTTCTGCTCCTTCTTACATATACAACGCATTAAGATTTTGCAGGCAATGCACCGACTGCATGCGCCTGCAAAATCCTTTACTGCGGAATATATAAATATGATGTTCGGCGCCTACTTTGCAAACACTTTGTCAACAATGCTGTCAATTAGGCTTTCCGCCGGAATATAAGGCAGTGTTGCATGGCCTTTACCAGCATACTGCTGGTTGAATTCTACAATGGTTTCAATTGAATGTTCGTTTCTGGCCCACGCCCGGCGGGCCACACCGCCAATAACATCCCACAGCATTGCCTGGCGCAAAATCTCATCAACCCGCTCGCTGCCGTCTAGCACCATGCCAAAACCACCATTGATAGATTTACCAATCCCAACACCGCCACCATTATGCAAAGCAACAAGGCTCATGCCCCTTGCCGCATTACCGGCAAAACACTGTACTGCCATATCTGCCATAATATTGCTGCCATCCTTGATGTTGGCAGTCTCCCTGAATGGTGAGTCTGTACCGCTGACATCATGATGGTCGCGTCCCAGCATAACAGTCCCGATTTCTTTATTGCGAACCATATCATTAAATTTCAGAGCAATCTTGAGACGCCCTTCAGCGTCCTGATACAAGATCCGCGCTTGAGTCCCTACTACCAGTTTATTTTGTTCAGCATCACGAATCCAAATGTAGTTATCACGGTCTTGGCCGCGCCTGTTTGGGTCAATGCACTCCATCGCAGCCCTGTCAGTCTTACGCAAATCCTCCGGATCACCGCTCAGGCAAACCCAGCGGAAAGGTCCATAACCGTAATCAAACAGTTCCGGGCCCATGATATCTTCGACATATGACGGGAAAATAAAGCCATCCCGCTCGTCGTAGCCATTCTTGGCAACCTCTTTAACACCAGCATCATACACAGCTTTTAAGAAGGCGTTGCCGTAATCAAAGAAATAGGTTCCCCGTTCTGCCAGTATCTTAATAAGTTCAAAATGGCGCTGCAAGCTCCTATCAACCAATTCACGGAACTGCTTCCGGTCTGCTGCCAGGAGATTGGTCCGTTCTTCAAAACTCAATCCTTGCGGACAATAGCCGCCATCATAGGCTACATGACAGGAAGTCTGGTCAGAAAGCAGCGGAATCTGTTTATTGTGTTTGACTGCATACTCCAATAAATCCACAACATTGCCGTGGTAGGCAATAGATATCGGCTCTTTTTTTGTTTGGTACTCTTCTGCCAGGTTAAAAACTTCATCTAAATCTGAGGAAATTTTGCTGACCCACCCTTGATCATAGCGCGTTTTGATCCTTGAATAGTCCACCTCGGCAACAATACCCACACCGCCCGCAATCTCAATGGCTTTAGGCTGGGCGCCGCTCATGCCGCCTAGTCCTGAAGAAACAAACAAATGACCGCGAAGATCTCCGTCCGCCGGTACGCCCAA
Organism: Sporomusa malonica; assembly: GCF_900176355.1. Classification (GTDB taxonomy): domain Bacteria; phylum Bacillota; class Negativicutes; order Sporomusales; family Sporomusaceae; genus Sporomusa; species Sporomusa malonica. Next base: position 105,876 of record NZ_FWXI01000009.1, read on the forward strand.
ACGTTTTCGGCCTGCGGTAAGAAGGGTATTAAAAGTGCCGTGCACAATTCCTTGCGGTCCAATATACATCCAGCCGCCTGCAGTCATCTGGCCATAATTAGCCACACCCATTTGTTCGGCAATTTCCCAGTCATCCTGGTTATCAAACATACCAATCATTAGCGCATTAGTTATAATTACCCTGGGGGCTTCCGGGCGTGAGGGGAATAACCCTAGCGGATGACCGGATTCAACAACAAGCGTCTGATGGTTAGTCATGACTTCGAGATATTTTTTGATAAGCTGGTACTGCAGCCAGTTTTGGCATACGCTCCCTGTTTCACCATAGGTAACAAGCTCATACGGATAAAGAGCAACTGCTGGGTCTAAGTTGTTCTCTATCATTACCTGGAAAGCCTTGCCCTCTACGCAATTGCCTTTATATTCATTAATTGGTTTACCGCAAATTTTTTCCTTTGGCATATACCGATAAGCATAAATCCTGCCGAGTGTACGCAGTTCCACCATAAACTCAGGAGCCAATACATTATGCAACTCTTCTGGCACATAGCGCAGTGCATTTTTCAAGGCCACTTTTGTCTGTGCCTGAGTCAAACGAAACCCTCTATTGGGTGCACGTCGAATTCCAGCTTCAAATACCGGCATTTCTGGCAGCACATTATCCAGCTTGATTTGCATAGCATTACTAATCCCATTATTACTAATAGACATAATTACCCCTCCAAACATGGCTTTATAAGTATCTTACTTTTAAAAACAATATAGCATACGGTGCGTCAACAAAACGTCAAAACAAGTTTATGAACCTATATAGTTTTAAGGAAGACCAAAACCAACACTGCGGTCTTGATCTTCCCAAGTATTCCTTACGCTTTATTTGACCTCCGCATACACCTTGTCCAGCATTATTTGCTCAAACTTATTCCCTATTTTATTAAAAGTAGTCTTACCTTGCCGGTAGTATTCCTCAATTGGGAATGGTAAATAGTCTGCAAAAACTGCTTTTACCCGAGTATCTTGCTGCATCCTGATACCAATCTCCAACTTTGCTCTTGCTGTAAGCCCAGCTTGATAATTGTCATGGTAACGCTGGAGGAAACCATCTGCTTTTTCCAGGTAACTGCGCCCTTTATGCAAACAGTTATCTCTAACAGCTAGTAAGGCAAGTAGGGTGTGCAACGTACAAAAGCTTCTAAGGCACCAAAAGCCCTGATACTCGCCAAACTGTTCTTCAAGGGTCAGTGCATCTTCCAAATACGCAAAAGCCTTTCCGTATTCCCCCAAGTCATAGGCCGTATGTCCTGCATTGATCAGAAAGATGGCAACACCGGCACTTATATTGCTTCGCCCGGCAACCCTTATTGCTTGTTCATAATAATAAAGCGCCTCGGCCAACTCAGCCTCCATTCGCCTTAAATCTCCGATATAGTTATAGCTGGCGGCAATATGTAAGTTAAACTCACCCCGTCTTTCTCCCAGGCGCTTGTAGTGAGAAATTGATTGACGGTAACACTGCTCTGCCAAGCCTTTATCCTGGCGTAAAGCATAAGAAATACCAAGAAACCTCTGTGTCGCAGCCCTTTTTTCTTCTAAATTGGCGTCCTTTGCCGTTTGTAACAGCTTATTGGCAAAAAGTTCAATAAGTTTAGGGTTGCGAATTTGAATCGCACAATATACGACTTGTTGATAACCTTTTATTAAATAGTCAGTGAACCCTTTCTTTGACGAAAGGCGCAGCATCTGATGGATGGCTTTTAAGCCGCTCAGATGATCCCCGCGCCATATATGAAAGCGGCCCAACATCTCAAGATACGCTGCCCTAAACCGGCTTAAGCTCTCCTGGGATACCTGCCCCTCTCCTAAAGCAGCAAGCAGCACTTGGATCTTATCCAGATAGCCCATGATCTGCAGTTTGTTTTCAAAAATAAAACCATTACCACTATACGTTTCACTAAATTCAGGAAATAATTCATACTGTGGACAACAATATCTTTCTGCAATCTTAATTGTATATTCAAGTACCTTTATTTTTTCATCAATCTGAGAATAGTGGTATAGGATTTCAGAGCATAAATCCCGTCCGCATGAATCTTTATTCATCAGGTCTTCTAAATAGCTGCCTGCCCGCTTGTGGATCATCCTTTTCCTGGAAGATGATAGTTCAGCATATACGTAGCTTCTGATGCGAATATGATTATATTTATATACCGGCCCTCTTAGCCCTGGGCTTGCACCATCAATTTCCTGGATTAAGCGCTTGTGCTGCAGTTCCTCGATTGCTTCCACTATTTCAAACTCGTTCATCCCGCACACAGCTAAGAGCTCATTATAACCGACATTGTTGAAGAAAGCTGAAATAACATCAAGCACCTTTCTGGCGTTATCAGACAGAGCATTAACCTGCTCATGCAAGACACTCCGCAGGCGTGGTGACAGCCGGTTCACATTTTGTCCCATCTTAATCAGCTTAAAGCTCTCAACTAAGAACAAGGCGTTTCCGTCAGTATACTCATACAGTTTTTGCTGAAGGCTGGCAGTTATTTTATCTGCCGGGAGCATCTGCTCAGAAAATCTGGCTACTTCCTCCAGGCTAAAATTTTCTATTATCAGGTGCTCAACCAAGCCGTTCCGGCTAAAATCCCGGATAAACAGCTCGACCTGTTCCTGATATTCGCTCCGGCAAGTTGTAATACACAAAATTTGCTGCTTCGGTGCCCGCAGCAGTTGGCGTAATACTGACAGGCCTTGAGTATCCAGCCATTGAACATCATCGACAATCAGTAAGACTTTTCTATGGGCGGCAATCTTCCCCAATATACTGCACATAACCTCTTCAATCATACCTGAGTGAATATTATACCCATTGGGCGTCTGGCTCTGACAGGCAATCGCATTATTACTGAGAACTGCCGGAAAAACATAGGAAATAACCTGATACCAGACAGCAGGTAACACTACACCTTGCTGTGTCAACAAATCCATTGCCTGGCAGAAGATGTTATTCCAGGCCTTATATGGATAATCTTGCTCAGCTTGATAACACTGGGTTCTTAAAACCGTTATGCTGTCGGCAGCTATATTTTCCTGCAGTCGCTGGACAATTGCTGTTTTCCCGACTCCTTGCTCCCCACTTAAAATAGTAAGTACACTCTGAGAGCAGCCTGCACAAAAATCAGCTACAATACTTTTCAGCCATTGAAATTCCCGTTCACGCCCAAAAAAACTCTCTGCAGTTTGTTCAGCAGGCTCAGCAAGATGGTTGAGTATTTTCGACCTAACGCGTTCATACGCTTCTTTTGTCTTGTCTTGTGGGCTAATTCCCAATTCACTGCTAAGCTTTCTCTTTAGAGAGTCATAGAGTTCAATTGACTTATTAAAAACGCCGGCTCGCTCGTAAACCTTCATCAGTGTTCTGTAAGCACTCTCATTATACTCATCCAGCACAATGAGCTGCTTAAGATAGCGCTCAGTTGCGCTATAATCTTTATTGTTTAGCTGGCTTACAATGACCTTGGTAAGCCGCGCAATCATGTCCTCTTTGCAACTCTCCCGCTGTCTGCTTACCCAAGCTTCAAAGTCCTCTGCGTCTTTACAGGTAAAGCCTGCTAAAAATTCCCCTCTATATAATACCAGCGACTCTTCTGGTGAGACTGCGTAAAATTCTTGAATATCTGTAGTAATACTGACTGCCCCGGTATTTAATAAAATATTCGTCCGTGAAGGTGTTAATACTAAATCTTCTGTTGTCAGCTTCTTTAGCAGATATAGTGTGTTGCGTAGATTCTGTTTAGCAGCCTTTTCCTCCATATCTTGCCACAACAATGCTGCTAATTCTTCCCTTGAAGAATTTTTTTTAACTAATAGGTAATACAACAATGCTTCCATCTTAGCAAAAGGAAAAAACAGCCGTTTTCCATTCCAATATATTTCGGGACTCCCCAATAAAACCGCAGCTAACTCATTCATATCATCAATCCTCGTACCCATGCTTTATATTATGTACGCTTTGCACAGACTTTTCGACACGTACTGGTACAAATCCTGTCATTACAATTTATAGATAGCCAAATTATTCAAATATTGATACAATCAATCTGTATTTGTGCTTATTGAGAGGAGAAAACTATGATAGTCGAGTTAATAAAACAAAATGAGCAAACCACTAGTAATTGGTCTGGCGGTACAACAACGCAAATCGCCATTTATCCCAAAGATGCCATCTATAGCGAGAAGAACTTTATGTGGCGTCTTAGTTCAGCCCGCGTAGATTTGGAAGAATCGACTTTCACCTCTTTACCCGGGATTTGGCGGCTGATCATGGTACTTGAAGGTGAAATGAAACTCGAGCATACAGGCCACCACAGTGTATATCTAAAACCATTTGAACAGGACAGCTTCAGCGGCGACTGGACAACGACAAGTTTGGGTAAAGTACGTGATTTCAATCTGATGATGGCAGAAGGTTGTTCCGGGGAATTAATGGCTATCGAAATTAAAGAAAAAACTAGCAGCAAAATGACCATACATAATCCAAACCCTGACCGTTATTCCAAAATGACTTCTGCCTTCTATTGTGTCGTTGGTAAGTTAAGTATTACTATTGACGATACAGACATATATGAGCTAACCCAAGGAGACTTGCTGCTGCTAAGCCCTAACAAATACCCTGAGAACCTCTCGATTACTATCGCTAATACTGGAAATAGTCAAGCCTATATAATTAAAGCAGACATAAAATATTATTAAATTAAGAAAGCACTATTTGCCCTGAACGGGCAAATAGTGCTTTCTTTTCTTACAATTTTTTAGACTTTAACTGTTTTATTCTTTGGCAGCAGCTGCTTCTGCTATAGCCTCGTTATACATTTTTGCTAAGCGCTTATATGAGTCGCGTCTTTCAGCTGCGTCTTTAGCTGTTTTGTCAAACAATTCGTCGGCCTGTTCAGGGAACAGCTTTTTGAGCGAGGAATACCGCACTTCGCCCATGAGGAACTCTTTGAAGTCGGCTGTAGGTTCTTTAGAATCAAGGCTGAACGGATTCTTGCCAAGCTCTTTGAGGGCTGGATTGTAGCGATACATGGACCAGTAACCGGCTTCGACAGCGCGTTTGCACTCAAGCTGGCTGTTACCCATACCTACTTTCAAGCCATGGTTGATACATGGGGAGTAAGCGATGATGAGGGATGGTCCTGGATATGCTTCCGCTTCAGCAATTGCTTTAAGAGTCTGTGCTTTGTCAGAACCCATGCAGACTTGAGCTACATAAACATAACCATAGCTCATGGCCATCATGCCAAGGTCTTTTTTCTTAGTCCGCTTACCACTGGCCGCAAACTGGGCAATAGCAGCAGTTGGCGTAGATTTTGAGGACTGACCGCCGGTATTGGAATAAACCTCGGTGTCAAACACAAACACGTTGACATCTTCACCAGAAGCCAGGACATGGTCCAGACCGCCGTATCCGATATCATACGCCCAGCCGTCGCCACCAAAAATCCACTGGGAACGTTTAACAAAGAAGTCTTGGTAACCATCAATTTCGTCAAGGAGTGCGTTGGAGCCTTTAGCGTTCTTCAGAGCTGCGCTGAGTTTATCAGCTCTTTCACGGGAACCGGCGCCAATATCTTTCTTGGCCAGCCATTCCTCAAGCGCTACTTTTACATCACCGCTAGCACTAGTCAGTGCCTCGCTTACCTTGGCTGCCAGCCGCTGGCGAATTTGATTCACACCGACTTGCATGCCCAAGCCAAATTCGGCATTGTCTTCGAACAGGGAGTTCGCCCAAGCTGGGCCGTGGCCACATTTATCAGTGCAGTACGGAGTTGCTGGCGCAGAAGCACCCCAGATGGAGGAGCAACCGGTCGCATTGGCAATCATCATGCGGTCACCGAACAGTTGGGTTACAAGCTTAGCATAGGCAGTTTCCAGACAGCCTGCGCAAGCACCAGAGAACTCAAGGTACGGAGTTTCGAATTGGCTACCCTTTACGGTTTCTTTATTTACCGGGTTAGGCTTCTTGGAGAGCGTCATGGCATAATCCCAAAGATCTGCCTGAGCCATTTGGCTTCCAATCGGCTCCATAGTTATAGCTTTTTCTTTGGCTGGACAAACTTGAACGCAGTTACCGCAACCAGTGCAGTCTAACGGCGATACAGCGATACGGAATTGGAGATCAGCGGCACCGGTAGCTTTCTTGGTATTGAAGCCGGCAGGAGCGTTTTTGACTTCCTCTTCATTTGCAAGCACCGGCCTGATACAAGCGTGCGGACAAACAAAAGAACACTGGTTACACTGGATGCACTTTTCAGCATCCCATGCAGGAACCTCTACGGCAATGCCACGTTTTTCATAGGCAGCAGTTCCCATCGGGAAAGTTCCGTCTGTAATACCCATTTCCTTAAGAACACTAACAGGCAGTTTGTCGCCTTCGGTGCGGTTCATCGGGATAACAACCTTCTTAATGAACTCAGGCACTTCTTTGGTAGCAACTTCTGCGTCTTTCGCATCCTTCCAGGATTCGGGAACAGTTATTTTTACCATAGCGTTTACGCCTTTGTCGATAGCAGCAAAGTTCATATTGACAATTTTTTCGCCCTTTAGGCCATACTCATCGACAACTGAATTTTTAAGATGTTTTATAGCCTCTTCAACAGGAATGATGTCAGCTAATTTGAAGAACGCCGATTGCATAATCATGTTGATACGGCCACCGAGTCCGATTTCTCTGGCTATTTGCACCGCGTTAATGGTGTAGAAGTTGATATTGTTGTTAGCGATAAATCTCTTTACACTTGCAGGCAGATTTTCTTCCAGTTCCTTCTCATCCCAAATGCAGTTGAGCAAGAAAGCACCATTTGCTTTTAAGCCATCCAGAACATCATATTTTGAAACATAGGATTGGTTGTGGCAGGCAATAAAATCAGCTTTATTAATGAGATAAGGGGATTTAATAGGCTTTTTGCCGAAACGCAGGTGGGAAACAGTTATGCCGCCTGACTTCTTGGAGTCATAAGCGAAATAGCCTTGCGCATACAAGTCAGTTTTGTCACCGATGATTTTAATAGCCATCTTGTTGGCGCCAACGGTACCGTCAGAACCCAGACCCCAGAATTTACATGCCCGAGTTCCTGCCGGTGTGGCATCGATATCTGCGCCCAGAGGCAGGGAAGTATTGGTGACATCATCGATAATACCAATAGTAAAGCCATCCTTTGGTTCGTTGGCTTTAAGGTTTTCATAAACGGCAGCAATGTGGGACGGAACAACATCTTTTGAACCCAGACCGTAGCGGCCGCCAACAATAACCGGCTGCCAGTCTTTGCGATAAAACGCATTTTTAACATCAAGGTATAACGGTTCGCCAGCACAGCCTGGTTCTTTGGTACGGTCAAGAACAGCGATTTTTGTAACAGTCTTAGGAATGTATTTCATGAAGTGCGCAATGGAAAAAGGACGATAGAGGTGAACGGTAAGTAGACCTACTTTTTCACCATTGGCATTCAAATAATCAATGGTTTCCTCAATAGTTTCACAAACAGAACCCATGGCAACAATCAAACGATCAGCATCAGGCGCACCATAGTAGTCAAACAGGTGATATTCCCTGCCGGTAACTTCTTTGACTTTTTCCATATACTTTTCGACAATTTCCGGTAGTGCCTCGTAATATTCGTTAGAAACTTCGCGGCCCTGGAAGTAGATATCCGGGTTTTGGGCGGTACCCCTGGTGACCGGATGGTTAGGATTGAGAGCCCGTTTCCGGAAATCTGCCAAAGCGTCTTTATTAACAAGTTTAGCTAAGTCATCATAATCCCAGGTTTCGATCTTTTGAATCTCATGAGAATTCCGGAATCCATCGAAAAAGTTCAGGAATGGAATACGGCCTTCGATAGCGGCCAAATGGGCAACGGCTGCCAGGTCCATTACCTGTTGTACACTGCTTTCAGCAAGCAAGGCGAAACCGGTCTGACGGGTCGCCATTACATCCTGGTGATCGCCAAAAATATTGAGTGCTGAAGCGGCCACGGCACGAGCACTTACATGTAATACGCCGGGCAACAGTTCCCCTGCAATTTTGTACATGTTAGGAATCATTAAGAGTAGACCTTGAGAAGCAGTAAAAGTAGTAGTCAGAGCGCCGGCTTGCAGTGAACCATGTACAGCGCCAGCTGCACCAGCCTCAGATTGCATTTCAACAACCCGTACTGTTTGCCCAAAGATATTCTTGCGCCCTTCTGATGCCCAAGTGTCAACGTTCTCTGCCATGTTGGATGACGGTGTGATTGGATAAATTGCTGCAACTTCTGTAAACGCATAGGCTACGTGAGCTGCTGCGGCGTTGCCATCCATAGTTTTCATTTTTGCCATCGGGGATCCCTTCCTTCTTTTAATATTAGAATAGCGTCTATCCGAAGTTACCTGACGAAGAGACACTAATAACTAGCCAAGAACAAAGAGTATAATTCATTTGCAACAAAAAAAAAGCTTCTGTTGCTAAGCATGCTTTGGTATATTCTATACTTTCTTTCAACATGCTTCTAAATCCTGCTAGAATATGAAATTTTTACGAAAAAATAGCAGATTTTCGATCTTTTTTTGTGAAAACTATAACATTTCATTTGATTTTTCTCTATATATTTGTTATAATATTTTCTGATTTTTTAAAATAGATTTAAAAATCTTCATATTTGGTTTATTTAGACCTTAATAAAGTTTGGTATAATAACAAAACTTTGAGCAACCTATCTCCTAGGTGACGGCTATGGATCATTGTATTATGGTCTGGTGGTCTGACCACTCTCTTATAATGTCATTCGACTCCTGCCAACAAAATCCTGCAGATAAATGCTAATATTTATACTTTTGCATTAATTATTTTTTTCACTAGATCCATAGCCAAACACCTGATTGACTAGCAGCAAAAAAGTCTCTTCCTCAGACTTTTTTTGCATTTTATTGATTGTACTTTTCTTTTTTCACCGCAAACGGTTCAATATTCTGTAGTTCATCATAGTATATATTAAGTTACCAAAACAACCCACTGAGAATTTTTTTCAATTGCTAATTATTTGATCTAACACTGTATAACGGTTCGCGGAGGGGTGAGTATGCTTTCGCCAAGCCTGGAAGACTATCTGGAAGAAATTTACCGTTTTCACACCAGTCTCGGTGTTGTACGGGTTACCGATATCAGTCATAAACTGAACGTTTCTTTACCCTCTGTTACCAAAGCAATGCGTAAACTCAAAGCGCTCAACTACATCACCTACCAAAAATATGGCCATATCGGCCTGACTGCGACAGGCATCGAAACCGGCAAATTCCTCGTCCGCCGCAACCAAATTATTCAAGAATTTTTAATAATGCTTCGCGCTAACTGCAACATTGCTGCCGAAGCCGAAGCAATCGAGCACTACCTGTCTAAATCCACCATTGGGTCAATTCAAGCATTGGTAGCCTTCATGCGAAAAAATCCTGATGTTTATCAGCAGTTATACACATTTCTTGAAAGCTGCCACATGACAGATTCATAGATATGGCAGGGGCTTTCTACCGCCCCTGCCAAGGAATATTATACTAATCCTAAAAGACGAGCCGACTGAGCAACCACAAAACATACAGCAAAACCAGCTACTGTCGGCAGCAAGAAGGCTAATAACGTCCACTTAGCGCTGCCTGATTCCTTATAAGTTGAAAGTAGCGCCGTTGTACACGGCCAGTGAAGCAGGCAGAATAACATGGTGTTTAGGGCCGTTAACCAAGTCCAGCCATGGCTGACAAAGACCCGATGCAACTCTGTCAATTCGTCAAGTTCAATCATATACCCGGTAGACAAATAACTCATAAGCAAAATCGGTACAACGATCTCATTTGCGGGTAGCCCTAAGATAAATGCCAGCAGGATGTATCCATCAAGGCCGATCGCGTAGGCAACCGGCTGCAGCCATCCTGCTAGGTGCTGCAGAATACTCCCATCGCCTATGTACACATTGGCGAGAATCCATGTTAGAACGCCTGCCGGAGCAGCCATAATAACCGCCCGTTTGAGGACAAAGAGGGTGCGGTCAATCATGGACCGGTAAATCACCGCGCCGATTTGCGGCCTCCGGTAAGGTGGCAGCTCCAATACCATAGAAGAAGCTTCTCCCTTAAGGACGGTGTGTGATAGCAGCCAAGATACCGCAAATGTAAAGGCAATCCCCAGCATTACCAGGCTGGTCATAAAAACTGTGACAGCAGCAGTTTCATACTGTGGTGCCAAAGCCCCGCCCACAAAAATGGTCGCTATCGCTATGAGAGTTGGAAACCGCCCATTACAGGGTACAAAATTATTGGTCAGAATGGCTATTAGCCGTTCCCGGGGCGAGTCAATAATTCGGCAGGAGACTACTCCTGCAGCGTTACAACCAAACCCCATACACATCGTAAGAATCTGCTTGCCACAAGCCTTACACTGTTTAAACATATTATCAAGATTAAAGGCAACCCTCGGCAGATAGCCCAAGTCCTCCAAAAGAGTAAACAATGGGAAAAATATCGCCATGGGCGGCAGCATTACCGAGATAACCCACGCGAGGGCACGATAGAGCCCAAGGACAAGTACGCCGTGCAGCCAGGCTGGTGCACCTGCTGCCTGAAACCATACGGTTAATTGCTCTTGGAAACTAAAAAGCGCCGTTGCAATCATTTCAGACGGGATGTTAGCGCCTTCAATTGTAATCCAAAACACCATTCCAAGCAGCATCAGCATAATGGGATAGCCAAAGATACGTGATGTCAAGATATCGTCTAGCCTGTTATCCCAGCGTGACTTATCTGCTGCCGGCGTTATAACCGCTTTTTGAGCAATCATCTCGGCGTTAGCGTAAATATCCGCAACTATTTTGTCGCCCATAGTGCTTCCCTGGCGGAGACGGATAAAATCAGCCTCCGCACATAACTGTGCCAGTGTATTCATGGGTTTAACATTGTCTTTCATCTGTTAGCTGCCTCCTTGGTCACGCTTATATCAGTCAAGTTTAAGTGCATGCCAATGCTTTCAATAAACGCTCTGTCTCCATCTAAAAGCCTGAGCGCCACCCACCGGGGATTAAGCTTGTTACCAATAAGGCGATCAACACTTGGCAAAAGCAGTTGCACTGCTTCTTCTACCGCAGATGAATACTTTAACTGGTTAGTCTTGGTCTTGCACTCACCTGTGGCTACAAGGTGCAAGGTATATATTAGGTGGGCAAGACCTTCATTTTGGCGTGCTGCTGTTGCGACCACCGGCACGCCAAGTTCTTTTTCCAGCACCTCAATATTAACCTGAATTCCTTTCTTTCTGGCTTCATCGATAAGATTGACACAAACAACGACATTCGGGGTCATTTCAATTACCTGAAGCGCAAGATTCAGGTTTCTTTCAAGGCATGTGGCATCTAATACAACCAAGGTTACATCAGGACGGCCAAAACAGATAAAATCCCGCGCTATCTGCTCTTCTGCCGTATGAGCCAAGATGGAATAAGTCCCTGGTAAATCCACCAGCAAAAATGATTTATCATTGTAAGTAAAGGTTCCCTGCGCATTATTGACTGTTTTGCCCGGCCAGTTGCCGGTATGTTGCCTTAGACCGGTTAACGCGTTAAAAACAGTACTTTTGCCAACGTTAGGATTACCTGCAAGTGCAATCACGAACTGACCCGGACTGGTATTAATCCCGAAATGTTCCCTCAATACTCTCATGGTAGAATCAATCACTTGTGCCACTCTTTATTCCCCCCATATGTGCGTGTGTCGTCTGGTAAATACGCTCGAATAAGGCGGGCATCGTCACTGCGCAGGGCAATGGTACTCCCCCTGACAGCATAAGCAATCGGATCACCGGCAGGACTTTTCCGCACACAGCGAATCGGTGTACCTGGCACCATTCCCAAATCTAATATCCGCCGTCTCAATAAACCCTCAAGCTCAACACTAGCCACAAAGCAGGACGCCCCTACCGCCAATTCTGAAAGAGCAATTGTTGACATCTGATGAGTGCTCACTGTACCAACCTCCCTAACTTAACCTTAGCTAACAGCTGGCTAAAAAATATAAGTTAGCTGTAGCTAACAGATATACCAAAAATTTTAGCCTCAGCTAACTACCAGGCTATCTGTTATATGGTATGAAACGATTTCGCCGCCGGTTACAAATCTGGCGTATTTTTTTCATAGCAATAGCACAAGCCTGCAAGTTTATGAAAACTTGCAGGCTTGTGCTATTGCTATTATATTATAATGCTTTATAGTTATCCGGCTTTTTCAACGGCTTGGTTGGGTAGGGAGAAAACTGGATATGCATCTTCGGTGTTTCATCAAGTCTTATCTCAGCATCTGTTAGCATCAAATCAAGCACATGCCCCCCCTTTTCAATGTCATCTGAAAGAAAGTGCAGATGATACCCGGCGGCGTTCGTGTTCCCCAGATAGTCAGGCAGCCAAAAGCCTACTAGCCTGCCGGATATATCGGAATATACGATCTCGTTCTGCTCTTTTAAAGCATCTGAGAGCAGCGGATACGGCTGTTGATACGGGCCAGTACTGCGCACTTTTATTACCTTGAACGTTCCCTTGATTATTATCGTATAAGGCAGATCATTGCGGACACGCAGTTTATCCAGTTCCAGCTTGAGTGAGTCAAGTTTTATCTCAGTACCTGCGATTTTTTTTGTTATATCGGCATCAAAATAGGTAACAGCATAAAACGGAGTTTGGACAGCATCACCTTCAACGGTAACTTTGCCGTTTTTCGCTACCTTGTAGACTTTCCCATCCACTACAATCATTTCACCGTCAAGACCGGCAAAGGTCCCCAGCCCGGTATCACCTTTGGTCTTAAGATTTTTCACGGTATCCACACCATCATAATTTCCTGCCAGAAGAGCCTCAATGGTAGACCCCTGATAGACAGTCTCTCTATCAAACGCAGGCGTAAATCCCAGCGAAACGAACATCAATATCATACAAGCTACTAAAATACTTTTTTTCATCATTCACACCACTTTCTCTTGCTTTTATTTACAACAGTATTTCTCTTTAATGATCAAAATGGAACCTGATATGACAATTATCGTTATTACTGTCTGCCTTAAGCCAGTCAACATGCTGTTTGATCAGATAACCTGACAGTTTGACAAATGCTGCTTCATCTGCCAAGAGTTCAGCTTCAGTTGGTCTTATGTCCGGAAACTGCATCAACGTTCCTTCATAATAAATGTCCACGTCCAGGTTAAATTCCTCAAAGCTAACATCCACCTTAACCGCCCCTTTGGCCAACCCCAGTTCTGCCGCCGATTCTATAAATTCATTGAGAACTGCCGAAGCGCGATTGATAATTTCTCTTCGCGCCCCCCAGGCTGCACCATTAGCTTCCATAAAATGAGCTATTTCTTCTGAAGAGATCGCCCCGGGGGCCATCTCGGTAACCTGATGCTTGGCAATACCAATACGAAACAGTAAATTGAGCAGAACAGCCGACAGCGCCGTAGCCGAAAGCGATGATTTGAACAAAGGCTGCAAATATACTGGCAAGGATGATTCAAAGCCGGGAAACATCTCTACGGCCAAACCAATAGTAAAAGCCAGACCTAAAACGAAAAATTTGCGCGAATCCAGCATACGCGAGGTACACATCTGCATTCCTGCCGGAATTATAAACACTATTTCCACCATTAAAATAGCTGCCATGACCGGCTCTGGCATAATGGCGAAAATTGTGCTAATCTTGGGCAAAAAGGCAAGTACGATAAACGCAGCGCCAACACAATACCCAATGTAACGGCTAACAGCCCCGGTCGCAATAGCAAGCCCGATGCTGCCCGAACTGGTAGTTTGCCCCATAGAACCCATAAAGCCCCCAAGCATTGTGCCTAGCCCTTCGGCAAACAGGCCGCCGCTGATCGATTTCATGTCCAGCTTTGTCCAATTTTCATCATTAACTTTCTGACAAGCAGAAACATTACCAAGCGTTTTTAGACTGGAGCAAAACGCCAGCAGCAAAAAAGGAACTAGCAAATCCAGATCAAATGACCAGCCAACATGGCTCATGTTGGGGAAAGCAATATTAGGAGCTGCCGCAATTTTTTGTAAATGCTCTTCGGTAAGGACTCTGGTGAAGTAGGAAGCCAGAAACCCGACTATAATCCCGGCTACTATGGAATATTGCCGCATCCATTCTTTTCCCCAGATGAACATAACCATAATAACAGCCAGCGTTACAAACGCGATCAACGCTTCCAGACTATCTGACCCTCTACCATCCCCCACAAAACTGAAAAAGCTGTATCTGATAAAGGAAATAGGCAGCATAGTAATGATCAGTCCCGTAATTTCAACAGGAAACAGCACCCTCAACTTGTGTATCACCTTGCTAAACAAAACCTGCGCCGCCCCCGCCACAACCGTCATCCCCAGCACCAGGTGAAGGCCACCGTTCTTTGCTGCCAACATGGAAACCGGTAAAAGTAAAGCATTAGTCTCATGGGCGCATAAATAACCTGACCCTACCCATCCTTTGTTACATGCTTGCATTATTGTCCCAATTCCCATAGTGATCATCATAAGACTAACAAAACTTCGTGCCAGTTCTGTTGTTCCGCCAATTGCGGCAACAATGAATACTGGAAACATGAGATCAACTGACAGAGTAGCAATTTGTTGCAATACCAATGGCACTAATGCTCCCAGCGGCAGCTTGTCATCAACGCCATAAATGATATTGGTCGGTTTTTTATGTTTCGTATCAGACACAATCATCCTCCTTTAGCAATACAAAGTTAAAGTTCTCTGCAAAGCTGAATCGAATCAATACAGAAAAAATCAACGCACTTCAAATCTTAAAGAAAACACGGCTTGCGTCGATCCTTGGCAAACCAGTCTCCTCACAAGTTACTCGAAAACTTCCATGATGAAAGAGATATTCGTCGCCCTGCTACTATATCCTTCCTTTTACAGCAATATATGGCAAATTATTAGGCTCCGCCCATGACCGTCCGATCAATTAGTTCTTTATCTTAAATAAAAATACACCCTTTGGTCGACTGACCACTGGGCGTATTTTTTCATTTGTTGCTCTACATGTATAAAGCAAACGTTAATCTCCATATCATCTTTAATTGTGAAGCAAAAATAACTTTACCGCATACGCTGACCTGGTACACCTTGCCAGTCTGTATGTGCCGGCATAGTCTCACCCTTCATAATTAGGGTAAGATCAGACACTCCGACGCCCGCTTCTAGTTGTACGTCATAGAGTATAGTGGCGGCTGCGCCCACTGTACACCTATCGCCTATTTGTATTTTCCCCAGCTTCATAATACGGTCTTCAAAAAGATGGGTTTGAAGATTGGCATCATCATTAAGGGCTACGTCATCGCCTATTTCAATAAGATCAAATTCAGTCATCCAACTAGTATCAATATAACAACGGTTGCCTATCTTAACGCCAAACAGGCGCAAAACCCTGGAAACATAAGGCGTACCCAGCAATGAATTATAAAAGAAGTTGACGATAAGACCCTCGTACACGCCAGTAATCAGCTCTGAAACCCATACAAAGGGGCTCCAC
This sequence comes from Sporomusa malonica, assembly GCF_900176355.1. GTDB lineage: Bacteria > Bacillota > Negativicutes > Sporomusales > Sporomusaceae > Sporomusa > Sporomusa malonica. Next base: position 121,466 of record NZ_FWXI01000009.1, read on the forward strand.
AAAGGATGGACCCCTGGCTTATATCTTCCCACCAGCAGTCTCTTGAATCCTGCAAATACTAAAATACATACTATTCCTGACAGAATATAAATAAAGGGTGTAAGAGCAATTAAATACCATGTGCTGCTTTCTGCAGAATAGGTAAGGGTAAGATCAATTATAATGCAAGCCAAAATAATAAATATTGTTGTTGGCAATATGATCTTGAAAAAGTCGATGATACACCGCTGCAATACTAATGCCTTTTTCGGTTTAAAGGTTTGCTCCTCACCAAATTGTTCCAGTTTTTGCCGTTTTGGTAGAAAAATTGGCGGAGAGCCTAACCAAGCTGTGCCATCAGGTATTGGACTTTGTGAAGAAACTGTTGAAAGAACTCCGATGAGACAATGACTGCCAATCCTTGTGCCTGCAGGCACTACTGCACTATTACCAATAAAAGTATAATCACCAATACAAGTCTTCTTTAAGTACAAATACCCTCCATCTATTGTCGAGCCATTAATACTAGCATCGTCGGCAATAAAACAACCTTTGCCAACTTCCAACATTTCCGGAATAATATCACGCACATAAGAAACCTCAGTCCCTGGGCCAAGACGTACTCCCAGTGTAAGAAGCCATTGTCTGGTGTATATCGTACCGAAAAGACCACCAAGCACTGTCTCAACATATCGGAAGAGCTGACTAAACAGCCAATATCGGAAATAGAAAAAGCTGTTTAACGGATACCGGCTTTCTTTCATATCAAAACATAAGACTTTTTTGAGCAAGGTGGTGGTCACTAGTAGTAACAGAATAAATATTAGGGCAAGAAACGGCGCATAAATAAACCACCAGCCAAGTCCATCAGATAATATCAGCACTTCCTCTACAAAGATGAGTCCTGGGAAAAACAGTCCTTCTATAAGAGTAGGCAGTAAAACAGCCCCGATTGCAAAAAGTATAACATGATAAAATGACCATGTAATTTCTCGTTTTTCCGCTACGTGGATAAGCGTTGTAAACTGTGCAGGCGAGCCTGACCATAATTCGTTACCCGGAATGTTCACACCTTCAGGTAATAAGGATATATCACCTAAAGCCGCGCCATCCTCCATAATATTATTACCAGCCAATATTGCTCGGCTGCCGATTTTACAGTTTTCACCAATCTGAATGGGTGCCAGATGCAGCATGCCTCCCTCTACCCAAGATCCATTCACGCTGCTGTCTGTGCCGATGCTTGAACCATTTCCTACAGTAAGCAAGTCAAAGGCTGTAAGATCGTACGAACCAAAATACACTCCTTTGCCAATCTTGGCTCCCATCAGACGATAAAATATAGGTAAGACGGGACTTCCCGCCAAAAAATTTATAGGGATAGCCCTGATGAGTTGGCGTATAAACCAGTACCGAAAATAATACCAGCCCCATAGCGGATAACTACCTGGTCTTATCTTCCCAATAATTAGCCATTTCGCCAGAACGACAATCGCAAAAATCACAGGAATGGAACCAGCATAAACAAGCAGCCCAATAAATGCGGCCTGGATGGCGTCCATGCCATGGGCGGAGAAATGGGCAAATAACATAAAAGGCCCAAGCCATTGCCAGAAATTCAACAGAGAATGAATAAGGATAGCTGCACCTTGGGCAATCGCGCAGCAAAAGTAGGCAAAACCAGAAGCTTTGTGAAATTCCTTTTTACCCTTTAGAGGCCGAGGTTGGTCAAGTGCTTGGAGGAACTTTGCCAAACTTTCAATTGTGGGATACTTGTAAATGTCCCTTACTGCAATGCCCTTGAATTTATCTATTTTACGAAGTTTGGAGACTGCACCAGCCGCCAAAAGCGAATGACCACCAAGGTCATAAAAAAAGTCATCATTAGTAGATATTTCGATATTTGGAAAGACATCGCGCCATACAGCGACAATTTGCTCTTCAACCGGGGTACAGGGTCCATTAATTTGCCGCTGCTCATCGACAAACGGATGCTGAGCAGCCGGAAGTTGCTTGCGGTTTATTTTGCCGCTGCTAGATGTAGGCAATGACTCGACCTCATCCAGCCAGGACGGTATCATATAGGGCGGCAGTCTTTTTTTCAAGGTTTCCCTGAGCTCTTTATATTTGATGGTATGGCCTTCCCTAATTACAACATAAGCAGCCAGTTGCTGCCCAGTGTGATGTAAGGCTACAGCTGCCGACAGTATTGCTGGATTTTGCATGAGAATAGATTCAATTTCCGATAGTTCTATGCGAAATCCACGCAGTTTAACTTGATCATCACTACGACCCAGGTATTCAATTTCCCCTTCGCTATTGTAACGGGCAAGGTCACCAGTCCGATAAAGACACAACGGCTCACCTGTCAGCTTATTGGTGAAAATAAATCGCCGAAAATCCAGATCATCCATATTCAAATAACCACGGGAAACACCCGGACCGGCAATAAGCAATTCACCCTCTTCACCAATGGGCACTAGTTCAAGTTTTTCATTAACAATATATGTGCGATAGTTCGGCAAAGCTCTGCCGATGGTCACTGGCTTGTCTGGTCGCAATTCACCAACTGTTGCCACAATGGTCGTCTCAGTCGGTCCATAGGAGTTAAACAAAACGCGATTAGGATTATACCAGCGTTTTACCAAGTCATGGGGACACGCTTCCCCGCCTAAAATGATTATACGGATTGTATCCATTTCACTTTCTACCATTGAAAGAAGCGTAGGTGAACAGGACAACACCGTCACGTTATGACAGGTCATCATCTCTCCAAACTGGGGACCTGATTGCATAATCTCCTTTGTCCCGGCGATCAAAGTACCACCGTTGGCAAAAGCCATCCATATTTCTTCAAGCGAAGCGTCAAAAGCAATTGAGGCGCACTGGAGAATGCGGTCCTCCGGCTTAATTCCGTAGGTTGCCGTTGCACCTCGGACGTAGTTGCAGATGTTTCGGTGATCAATAATACACCCTTTAGGCCTGCCGGTAGTGCCTGACGTATAGATAATATAACAAGGAGAAAATAATGCCTCTCTATTAAGCCCAATTGTTTCGGGCAGCAAACGCTGCTCACTTTCTTTAGCTACAACCGACCAATCTTGATCTACCAAAAGAGTCTGTACCAGAAAACCTGATATTTGATTGCCGACGGCTTCCCAAAGCTTGGCAGTGGTTATACAGATCGGGGCAGCTGAATCTTTCAGGATAAAATCAACACGTTCAACAGGAAATGACAGATCTACCGGGACATATGCCGCACCGGCTTTCATCACACCAATCATTGCAATATATAAATACTCTGTCTTGTCAAGCATTAATACCACATTGTCACCAGTCTGCAGTCCTTGTTTACGCAGATAATAAGCTAATTGATTACTGCGCTTATCCAGTTCCCTATAGGTAAGTTTTACATTCCCACACTCTAAGGCTGTTTTACTAGAATACCGCTCCGCATTGTTTTCAAACAATTCATGCAAGAACTCGTCCCGGCAATAGTCCGGATTAAACGCTGCACCGCTGAACTCCTGCAAAATCTTATGGTGTTGTTCACTCATAGCCCCGACTCCTCTTACCATAGAATCAGCCCAATATAATTTTGCCATTTTTGTGGATTAATCTGGAAAACTCAATATCAGACTTTCGACAATATCAATAGAATACCTCCTACTTTCAGCATCACTATTGAACAAACCAAAAATCTACTACGAATTTCTTGAGATATTTTGAGAAACCATAGTAGATTTTTGGTTTGTTTTTTTTAGTTTAGCATATTAATCCGGCTGCCAAGTTAAAGATTTTCTAAAGAATAGATTGAATCAAGGATTTCAGTATTACTATATCCTCCCATTCGCAGCATAATTTGGAGGAATTTACATATTAACCTCGAATAATAGCAACCAACGCAATAATCCAAATAAATCCTTAGAAGAGGTGGCTTTATGGCAGGTAAACATATCTTAGTCGTGGATGATGAACCGGAAATCAGCGACATAATCAGATTATATCTGACCAAAGAAGGCTTTTTGGTCACGACGGCCACAGCCGGATCGCAAGCCATCGAATTAGCCAGACAACAGGCTTTTGATCTGGCCATTTTGGATATTATCCTACCGGAAATAGATGGGCTTTCGCTTGCCCGTCAGCTTCGCCAAACAACTGACTTGCCGGTTATTTTTTTAAGCTGTAAAAGCGAAGAAGAAGATAAGATTGCTGGTCTGGGTATTGCCGATGATTATGTGACAAAACCGTTTAGCCCTGGTGAATTGGTAGCCCGGGTAAAAGCTCATCTTAGACGCAAAGCAAGGGATAATGGCGGCAAGCATAGCATCAGCTACGAGGGACTTGAGATTGACTTACCTGGTTGCAGCGTGTATGTCCGGGGTGCAGTAGTTTCTTTATCCACTACCGAATTTCAGTTACTAACCCTCCTCGCGTGTAATCCAGACCGGGTATACAGCGCCGCACAATTGTTTGAAATCATTTGGAAGGCTGCCGGCTTGGATGATGCCAGAACTGTGGCAGTGCATATTAGTAACCTACGTAAGAAAATTGAAACTGACCCAGCAAACCCAAAATATATTCTTACTTGTAGGGGCTTTGGTTACAAGTTCAGCAAATATTTAACCAATCTTTAATTAATACAACTGTGTGAGGTGCTATAATTTGGGTGAAACAAATACTTCCGCTTGCCAACAACGCCCAAAAATCGGCGTGGTTTTAGGCGGAGGCGGGGTGAAAACCTTAGCAGCAATCGCCCTATTCGAATTTTTGGATGAGATGGGCCTGGAAATAGATCTGTTGGTCGGTGCCAGCGGCGGCGCAATTATGGCGGCTTTACGGGGTGCTGACGTCCGGACGGACAATATGCCGGCAATAGGACGTTTACTATGGCAGCCAAAGCTATACTCCCGGCTTGATTACCGTACCATGCTGGATATTTTAGAGCTGCCGTTCGGCCGGTTTGATCCGGGAGCAGCGATGCTTAAACCGCAGGCGCTCAGACAGGTGTTGCGCAATATCTTCAAAGACTGGCAGGTAGAAAATTTTCACCCGGTTACTTTGCTCCAGGCCACTGATATAAACACCGGAAAGAATGTAGTATTGGATAATGGATTAGCGGCTGACGCCGTATATGCCGCTTCTGCTCAGTTTCCCTTTATGCCGCCAGCCGCCATTGACGGGAAATTGCTGGTTGATGGCGCATATACAGCCGCCCTGCCGGTCCTGGAAGCGGTAAAGAAAAATATGGACATTATCATTGCTATGACCTTTGAAAATAACCCTATGTCCGAGCCTGATAGTTTTCTGGAATACTATTGGCGGTTTATCAACAAGGTACTGTCCACCGGGGAACGCAGCCAGACAGCATTGGCCATTGTGCTGCATCATCATGAAATTATACTAATTAATGTGTGCTGCGATGAAAAACCCACCCTCATGGAGCCTGATGGTCTGGCCGCCATTGTTGCTGCTGGCAGGGCTGCCGTTAATATGAATAAACAAAATATATTATCAGTAATTGAAACTTTCAGCAATAATCCATAACTTTATATAATTATAGGGGGAATTGGCATGACTACAAAAACAGGTCGTCATAAGCGCCTTATGTTGTTGTTCATAGCCGCAAGTGGCCTGGTAACGGTGGCCTGGAGCATCTATCGTGGAGCATACTGGTTAGCGGCTGTTCTTATGCTGCTGCTGCTATGCTCTATTTTTGCTAGAGCGCTGCTGAAAATATATAGCCGGGTACTGACCTGCATGTTCGAACTCAGCCGGGGATCGTTTGACCGGGAGATATTTGCGTCAGTAGACCCGCGGCCTAGCCATGATGATAACAGCCATTACCAGCCGGCAGACCTCCTGTTAACCAGGCTTAATGAGCAACAAGCATTTAACCAGGAACTGACAGCAATGAACCAGCGCCTGGAAAAATTGGTGAAAGAACGGACGGTGGCTTTGGAGCAAGCGAATATGGCCCGCCGCCAGTTGCTTGCGAACATCTCTCATGACTTAAGAACACCGCTGACGTCTATTCAAGGATATGTGGAAGCTATGCTGGACGGGGTAATCATAGATCCGGAAGAAAAAACTAAATATCTCAATCTTATTTACACGAAAGCACTTGTCTTAAATCGGTTAATCAAAGAATTATTTGACTTGTCTCACCTGGAAGCCAGACAAGTCTCCCTAAAATTACGATCAGTTACGCCGGAAGAACTAATTAGCCAAGTATGCGAAAAATATCAGGAAGACGTAAAAATGGCTGGACTCAATTTGATGGCTACGACCAAACCGGAAGTACAACAGTCAGAGGTAAAGCTGACAGCTGACACTGATTATATTGAGCGGGTCTATGCCAATCTGATCTTTAACTCCATCCGCCATACTCCCCCCGGCGGCACGATACAACTAAGCTTATTGCCTGTAGCCGCAACAGACGACAGTATTACACTGACCGTCCGGGACAGTGGCGAAGGGATACAACAAGAACAAGTTCCCTTTATTTTCGACCGCTACTATCAAGGAACTCAACCGAGTGATAAAACGAAAAATAGTGGACTCGGGCTAAACATCGCCAAAGAAATCATTGCCGCACATGGCGGCCACATCTGGGCTGAAAGTCAGCCGGGAGCAGGCATGGCGATTTATTTTACATTGCCTGTAGCTAACTAGCTCAGAGCCATTGCTACTATCGATTACGGCATCGCTCTCTGACGGCTGTACGCAGTATAAATCGCTGTCTTTTGGGGCATCCTAGCTTTTAAAGATTTAGGAGGTGACGGGTATGGGGGATAAGAAACCCGGCCGCGGCCCTAAAAAGGGTGCAAAAAACAAGAAATCACAGCTAGATATCTCTCAGGAAAATGCTGCCAAAAAATAACATTGGTTAGTATAAAGATACTCCCAAATCGCGATGATTTGGGAGTATCTTTATACTATTTCATTTCACAGCCTTTTGCCCTAACAACAGAGCCACTTTATAGTGAGGCCCAGCCCAAGGTACAGTGCTTAATTCTGATGCACTTAGCCAGCAAGCTTTATCTGTCAGGTCATCACCGGCTAGCCACTCACACTGGTAAAAAGAAATATCCCATTTACGGTGACTAAACGTATGAAGGTAATGAGACATTTTTTCCTTAATACACACAGCTTGTCGTAACTCATTCCAAAGCTCTTCTTTTAACCGCTCGACTGCCACTTCATCCTCAACCACTTCTATCGCGGGAAATTCCCACATCCCGGCTAACAGCCCGGCTTTAGTCCGCTGTCGCACCAAATATTTCCCGTCCCGCAGCACTACCGCAGCGGCCAGCACAATCAGTTGTGGCGCCTTCTTCGTCGCCCGTACCGGCAGCGTATCCTGAACCTCCCGTGCGTAAGCCTCACATAAATTAGTTAATGGGCACAACTGGCAACGCGGGCGCCGGGGAATGCAGATCATGGCACCTAAATCCATCAGCGCCTGGTTAAAGTCACCTGGGCATTGACTAGGTATATGCTGCCGAATCAATCGATCAATTTCGCGTTTGGTCGCCGACTTAGCAATGTCTCCGTCCAAGCAAAATAGCCGGCTGAAGATTCTGAGGACATTGCCATCAACTGCCGGAGCAGCCCGGTTATAGGCAATGCTGGCGATAGCCCCGGCCGTATATTCACCAACCCCGGGTAAACGCTGGATTGTGGCTGGATTATCCGGCACCTTTCCGCCGTATTCCAAACAAACCTCCCTGACACCTGACAACAAATGCCGTGCTCGGCTATAATAGCCCAACCCCTGCCAATAATTGAGCACTTCTTGCTCAGATGCCTGAGCTAAAATCTCCAGTGTTGGAAACCTGTCCATCCACCGCTTGTAATAATCTTTTACCACCTCTACCCGCGTTTGCTGCAACATGATCTCCGAAACCCAGATTTTATAAGCATCTTTATCTTTGCGCCAGGGCAAATCTCTGGCGTTTTTGTAATACCAATCAAGCAACTGCGCCGCCAGTGTCATGCTGTTCTTCCTTCCTCAGTAGTTTCTTTTTATATTACCGTAAAATTATACGAGATGCACTAAAAAATTAAGCACCCAATCCTTTTCGGATGAGTGCCTAAACGGTTAATTATTCAACGGTGAGTAACTTAGGAACTCTGGGTGCCCGTAAATGCGAAGGTATTTGCAGTCCCGCCCCTAGTAGCGGCCTGACATAGTATTTAAAGGCGTCGGTGACATGGTTGCCCTCGTTATTAACAAACTCATCCGGCATTAACCTTGTTTTTGCCGCTATCTCTTCCAGTGCAGCTAAGCGGTAGTCAACCGAATAATAGCCGGTACGGTGAATGGTGAGGGAGCCACTAGCATTATTCCAATAAGCCAACTGAACCGATCTTTCGCCCACTTCTCGAGCCTCATGCTGATCAATATCCGAAACACAACCCACGAATGACCGCTGTAAGTAACCGAATGTGTCACTGCGTACCCGGGAAATTTCCAAACGCTCCTTCACTTTCTGTGTCAACAGATCTCCCAAAGCACCTGTTCCTGAGAGGCATACATTGCCGTGACCATCAACTTCAATATCCTTGCGTAAAGAGGTAATGACCGGTTGACCGCTTGCATCCCTTATTCCTTCAGAAACAGCAACTATACACATGCCATAGCGATCATAAATCCGTTTTACGTCTGTCAAAAACTTTTCGACATGAAATTCTCTCTCTGGGAGATAGATAAGGTGCGGCCCGTCATCAGGATACTTCTGGGCAATAGCGGAAGCGGCTGTCAGAAAACCGGCATTACGTCCCATTACTACACCGATATAAACTCCGCTGAGAGCCCTTACGTCAAGATTGATGCCCATAAACGCTTGAGCAACAAATCTCGCTGCCGAACCGTAACCTGGGGTGTGGTCGCTGATAACCAAGTCATTGTCGATTGTCTTAGGAACGTGGATGGCCCGCAAATCATAGTTACCCATGATAGCCGCTTTATTCACGATATGAACAGTGTCGGCAGAATCATTGCCACCGATATAAAAAAAATACCTCACATCGTGTGCCCTTAATACTTTAAAAATCTCATTACAGTATTTCTGGTCAGGTTTGACCCGGGTAGACCAAAGCGCCGAAGAAGGAGTCATTGCAACCTGTTCCAGGTTATGACTTGTTTCTTGAGTAAGATCTAAGAATTCTTCATTAACTATACCTTCCACGCCATGAATCGCTCCGTAGGTTTTGATCATCTCGCCAAATTTTCGAGATTCAAGAACAATACCTGCCAATGTTTGGTTGATAACGGCAGTGGGGCCTCCCCCTTGGGCAATCAACACTTTTCCTATTAAAGCCATCCAATCACTCCCTTCATGTGCCTATAGGACTTCCATACAGACACCTGAAAAACAATTTCTCATTATACTTATACTAACTAACGAGATACAAATGTATTCACCATCTGCTTTATTTCCTTGACTGCAGTGGGGGCATCGAGAATTTTATCCATGTCGTTTTCACCAAGAATGGGAGCCGAACTAAAATCAACGGCGTATAAGACTTCGTTACCCCCAAAGTTAACAGGCACAAAATCAATGGCCCAAAGCGGATAAAACAGATTGGACTGCAAACCGTGTCCATGCTTTTTGATGCTTGTTTTAACATTGCCAGAGCTCGCTCGCCAATCGTCACTTTGCAGCGAAATCCAAAAGTACTTCATGCCGACTTGCACTAACCGCAAGGCATGGGCGCTATCACTACTCTTTCCGAGAAACTCAGCAGCCAAACAATTGGGATAACTTTTGAGGCCTACGTCGATAGTCGACAGCAGTTTGTTTTCCCCCCGATGGCTGTATTCATCAAGATATATGACTATATACTGATTATCTCTTAGGTGGGGGGCCCATTTGCCAATATCCCGCAGTATTCCGTGCTTGGGAACGGAAAACCCGTTGCGAGCAAGGAACTTTAGTATTTCTCCGCGCCTCATCCCTTTGTCAGTAAAGCGTTCAAATATCAGCGGAGAAATCGAAGACGGGCTATCAAAATAATCATCATAGTAATCGACAAAGTTCGAACGTAATACAACAGGCCGCATAATAACACCTCCTCGTATAATCAAGGTACTTTTGTAGCAGTATATGTACTCGATTAACCGAAGGTATCAACTCCCGAAAATTTAGCCATTTATATCTTTAAATATATGCCTTAGGGTTAAGGAATTTGCCAAATCCTAGTTTTTAATTTATATTAAGTTCATTAGAGATGCGAGTATAATAGACTCCCTACGTGTCTAGAAGCTCCTACTACGCATATTAAGAAAGAAGGCATTCTATGAAATCATATAAACACTACAAAATCTCCCCAGAACATACTGGCCTTACCATCGAAAACTATTTAAAACAAGTCCTCCATTATTCTGGGCGGAAAATTCAAAAACTCACCCGCGCGAAAGGCATTCTTATAAACGGCAGATCAGCCTTTCTGCAGAAACAGCTTAAACCAACAGATAGTTTGCGCGTACTAGTTATCGATGATATTTCTTATGGGGTTCAGCCTGAACCTGGATCTATCGAGATTCTTTATGAAGATGATTTCATGCTAGTCCTGAATAAACCGCCATACCAGTTGGTTCATCCTACAGGACAAACAACAGGCGGCACCTTAGCCAACCATCTAGCTCATCATTTAACAGAGCACGGCATAGTAAGCACTGTTCGCGCTGTCCATCGATTGGACAGAGAAACATCAGGCTGTATCATTTTCGCAAAAAACGCTCGCAGTCAGTTCCTGCTAGAACAGCAACTGAAAGACAGAAGCTTAAAGCGTATCTACTGGGCGCTTGTTCAAGGAATCGTTGCTCCCCCTTCTGGAATCATTAATGCTCCCATCAGTCTCCACCCAAGTTTGCCTAACCATCGAGCAATCAATGCAAAAGGGGAAGAAGCTATTACCCATTACCAGACCATCCGCAATTATTCTAATGAATCACTACTCGAACTCACCCTAGAAACAGGTCGAACCCACCAGATCCGCGTACATTTGGCGCACTTGGGCTACCCGATCATCGGCGATAAGATGTATGGGGTTCGCTCTCCCCTCATATCCAGGCAAGCATTGCATGCTGCCCAAGTTACCTTCAAGCATTTAGGAGGTAAAGGGGCAGTTACTGTTAATGCTCCACTACCGCCTGATTTTGCTCGAATGATTGATTTTTACGGAAAATAATGTACACAAGCACCATGCATCTCTTAGTCTGTATGCGTTTGCTTTATCTGACAATACAGATTGGACGCCTGTCGTTGAATCAGCAAGAATTTACCTTATAATGGCAAAAAACTAGACAGGTAAACCCTACCAAACGGTAAATTCCTTATTATAGAATATACAGCCTAAATAGGCATATAATGGGGGGTTTACATGAGTAAAATTATGATTTCTCCAAGTCGTTATGTCCAGGGGGCAGGTGCCATTGCCGATATCGGCAAACATGTTGCCAGCTTAGGCGCAAAAGCTCTAGTTCTTGGTGGTAAGAGGGGCATTGGTGCCATTGAAAACGAGTTATCTGCTAGTTTTAAAGAACATGATGTCGAGTTTGTCATAGAATACTTTGGGGGAGAATGCTCACGTCCGGAAATTGACAGAGTAGTTACTGTGATAAAACAAAACAACGTAAATGTCATTGTCGGCGTAGGCGGCGGCAAAGCGCTGGATGCTGCAAAAGCAGTAGCCTATTCGGCTAAAATCCCGCTTGCTGTTGTCCCGACAATTGCCGCTACCGACGCGCCCTGTAGTGCTTTGTCAGTCATCTATACCCCGGACGGTATATTCGAATCTTATTTGGTGTTACCTAAAAATCCGGACTTAGTACTTGTTGATACCGCCATAATTGCTAAAGCTCCCGCAAGGCTATTTGTGTCAGGAATGGGCGATGCTCTTGCTACCTGGTTTGAAGCAGACGCCTGCGCTAAATCCTTTGCCGCTAACCTTCCCGGCGGGTTATCTACTTCAGCCGCATTGTGCTTGGCGAAGCTTTGTTATGATATTTTGATTGAATACGGTTTCCGGGCTAAATTAGCCCTGGAGCAAGGTGTTGCTACCGAAGCCGTGGAGAAAGTGGTAGAAGCCAATACGCTGTTAAGCGGTCTCGGCTTTGAAAGCTCTGGCCTTGCTGCAGCACATGCTGTTCATAACGGTTTTACTGTTTTAGAGGAAACGCACCACGCCTACCATGGTGAAAAAGTTTCTTTCGGCACACTTGTCCAATTAATTCTGGAAAACCGCACAACAGCTGAGCTTGAGGAAGTACTCGGCTTCTGCAAATCTGTTGGCCTGCCAATTACGCTTAAAGAAATCGGTGTCATCGAGGTTACACCTGATAAAATTCGCCAAGTAGCCGAAGCCACTTGTGCCCCTGGAGAAACCATTCATAACGAGCCCTTTAGCGTTAGCCCTGATGCTGTCTATGCTGCCATTATGGCAGCTGATGCGCTTGGCAGAACCTACTTAAACCAGAATTAAGTTCCACTATAAAGTTAAATCGAAAAGCACTATTTGTCCTCATCAGACAGATAGTGCTTTTCACTTTACACACCTTATGCATTAACCAACCTGTTTTGATAATATATAGCCTGTTGCCTGTTTTATTACCTGGCTGCCAAGACGTTTCCGGGGATTATTTCTTTTGATTAGATTATTCAATGCAGTAGCAGAAGTTATAATTGGGTAGCCTTGGTTGCGTACCCGTAAGGTTACCTTAGGATGTGAGAAAAAAACAATCCCATCTACCCATACGTCGATCCCTGTAGCTTGAAGACTCTTCGCAAGGCTATGTACTTGTCCTTTGACTTGTTTAACAGGATTACGTATATCCTGTCTGTACTCGCCGCCCTTACGCCCGATTTTATGCTGAATCCAGCGGCTGTCCAAAATGTTTCCAGAGATCGAGCCATTTAAATTTTTGACCTCAACAACAAAGACTCCGTTTGGTCCTAAAACAATGATATCCAACTCGTGAGAATATCCTTGGTGCTCGATCTGCACATTATTAAAAATATGATAGTTATCCGGTAGCTTGGCAAGAGCCTTGAATGTGTTTTCCTCGCCCTCAATGCCACGCTTTTTAATCGTGTATTGATGATACAGATAGGCACTAGGCCACCCGCACAAAACAATGAACACTAAATGCCAAAGGCTGTCAAAACGGAGCGGTACCAGTGCAAACGCCATAAGATAAAGCACAAGTGGAACAAAACACAGTATGCTGTAAATGAGGTTCTGTCTTGCAGATTGCCGCAGTGCACTTTTTCCTTTATGTATTTGAGCCATAAGGTCTCCTTATATAATCCACTCTTATTCCAGAATGGCTTCAATCTCATTTAGTATTTCCTAAGCTAATTTCACTCAGTTGCAGACCGATATCCAAAAACCTGTATTTCAGTTGTGCCATTCTCTCTTAAATTCCATAATTTACTAATAGTATACCATATTATCTACTCTGATAAAAACAGATAGTTGCTAAATTATGTCTTTACCCTTATAGTAAATTTATTGAGTCATCCATATCGAAGTACGAGGTGTTTTCATGTTACCTGTCTATCGCACAGTAAAGCAAGCCAGTGAGGTTAAACTAGAAATTAACAAATCCCTGTTCATCGCCTATGTCAGTCCTGCCGAAACTGAAGAAGAAGCAGTTAACTTTATCCAGGATATAAAAAAACGTCACAGAGAAGCCACGCATAACTGCTCTGCTTATGTCGTCGGACAACACGGTCAACTTCAAAAAGCTGATGATGACGGTGAACCCAGCGGAACGGCCGGCAGACCAATATTAGAGGTCATTCACAAATCGGACGTCAAAAATACTGTTATTGTAGTGACCCGCTACTTTGGCGGCATTAAGTTAGGAGCTGGTGGACTGATTCGCGCCTACACCAAAGCAGCGGCGGATGGCCTGGAAGCTGCCTTAATCATTGAAAAACAGCTCCACACGAAACTGGCAATTGAACTTAGTTATCACCTGCTAGGAACAGTTGAAAACCAATTGCGGCTTAAGAATTATCCAATTGAAAGCAAAGAATTTACTGAGGTAGTTAAGCTGGTTGTCCTGGCCCGTAAGGGAAGCGAAGATAACTTGATTCAACTAATTGATGATTGTACTGCCGCCCAGGCACCAATACAATCCATTGGTGAAATATATCTGGATGTCTTACCGGAAATGTAAAAAGCGCCGCATCGGAGCGGCGCTTTTTACATTCTATTTTACCCTGTTACTATGCTTTTGCTTTTTGAACACCGGGCTCATCAGGAGCTTCATTTTGGTCGGCCAAGATCCCCATTCTGTCAAACACTTCGAAAGTCAGGCTAATCAGCACCGATACGATAGTGCCCAGCGCCATACCTTTTAATTCAACAGCTCCAAGTTTAACGGCAGCGCCGCTTAGGCCCAGAACAAGTACAGTGGAAGTAAGGATAAGATTCTTGGCTTGAGTATAATCAACTTTTTTCTCAACAAGCATGCGAATACCGGCAGCAGCGATTACACCGAACAACAAGATACATACGCCACCCATAACCGGCACAGGGATACTGCGAATAAGGGCTGCCAGCTTGCCTACAAAAGACAAGGCAATCGCAAAGGTGGCCGCTCCACCAATAACCCAGACACTGTATACTTTAGTAATTGCCATTACACCGATGTTTTCACCATATGTGGTATTGGGCGTAGCGCCGACAAAACCTGAGAGGACGTTAGATACACCGTCAGCAAACAGGGATCGGTGAAGGCCAGGCTCTTTTATCAAATCTCTATCAACAATATTGCCGGTAACAACAAGGTGGCTGATGTGTTCGGCCAGTACTACCAACATAGCAGGCAGGATGATAATCATTGCACTTACATTAAATTCAGGAGTATATAGGGTAGGAACTTCAAACCAGGGTGCGTTCATTATGCTGTTTAGATCAACAATTCCGAGTACTAGTGACAAACTATAGCCTGCAAGAACACCTATGAGCACTGGAATGACCGCGAAGAAACCGCGGAACAGTACCGAACCCAGAATTGTTATACCTAGGGTGAAGACCGACACAATAACAGCCTTATCAGCAGGTATGTTTAACTGCTGCATTAGATCTCCGGTCAAACCAGCCATCCCGGCAGCTGTTGGGGCTAGCTCCAATCCGATAGTGGCAACAATTGCCCCCATGGCGGCAGGCGGAAATACTACATCAATCCATTTGACGCCGACTTTTTTAACAAGCAGCGACATAAGGATGAAGAAGAAACCAAACATGATAAAACCACTTTGGGCAGCTGCATACCCGTACTGCGACATGATAAGAAACACTGGCGAGATAAAGGCAAAACTGGAACCAAGATAAGCGGGAATCCGCCCTTTGCACACAAACAGGTAAATCAGTGTGCCGATGCCATTCATCAAGAGTGATGTCGCAGGGTTAATTTTGAACAGGAAGGGAACCAATACAGTCGCACCAAACATGGCAAATAAGTGCTGTAAGCTAAGGGGAATGGACTGGAGCAGGGGAAGCTTGTCTTCAACCTGAATAATACGTCTGGACATTTGTAATTCCTCCTTTTATTACCCTAGTACACAATAATAAAAGCCTCTCGCACAAGCGAGAGGCTACAAAGTCGCACAAAAACAGACTTTCATTGCGTACCTTGCCGGCCTCTCTGGACCGTCTTAAAGGTTCATTTTCTTATAGTATATTAAACCACACTAATTTTGTCAATTAGGTAATCGCAATTTTAGTCTGCTTTTACAAATCAGTCGGCTGAAGACTGCCGTTATCTACCAGGCCTTCTTGGGTGATCTCCCTAATAGAACGTTCAATAATATTGAGCATCTCTTCAATCTCTTCTACAGTACTTGCGAGCGGTGGCATAAAGATAACAACATCACCGATCGGGCGAATGATGAGTCCGTACTTGCGGGCCTGTTGGCACACACTGGCGCCAGCTGCCTGCTCCCATGGATACGGGACCTTCCGACTTTTGTCCTGCATCAATTCAATGCCAATAATTAGGCCCTGCTGTCTAATATCGCCCACATGGTCAAGTTTTGCTATCTGCTCCAACTTAGCCTCTGCTGCAGCAATTTTAGGAATAAGCCCTTCAATTACTTTTTCTTCGCGGAATATCTTCAGATTAGCTAAAGCTGCGGCACATGCCAGCGGATTGCCTGTATAGGAGTGACCATGATAAAAGGTTTTCTTTTCCGTATAATCGCCCATGAAGGCGTTATAAATTTCATCTGTAGTCATTGTGGCTGCCAACGGCATATAGCCGCCGGTTATGCCTTTGGACAGCGTCATCATGTCAGGGGTTACCGATTCATGCTCACAGGCAAACATTTTTCCTGTTCTACCAAAGCCTGTCGCCACTTCATCTACGATAAGCAGTACACCATAGCGGCGGGTGAGTTCCCGTACTCTTGCCAAATAGCCAGGTGGTGACATCAGCATACCGGCTGCCGCCTGCACCAATGGCTCAATGATCAGGCCGGCTATCTCCTCATGATGGCCAGCCAATACCTGTTCTAGCCTGTCAGTGCACTGTCTCCTGCAAGCTGCTGTGTTTAAGGTCAACTGGCAATGGTAACAGGACGGGGCCGGAATATGCACTGACGTAAACAAGAGCGGCTTGAATACCCGGTGAAACAAATCAATACCACCAACACTGACTGTGCCAACAGTATCGCCATGATAGGCGTGTTCGAGCGCGATAAACTTTTGCTTATTCGGCTTACCCTTATGCTGCCAATATTGAAAAGCCATTTTAAGAGCTACTTCCACAGCGGTCGAACCATCATCTGAGTAGAACACCTTGTTTAGCCCCGTAGGAGCGATTGCCACCAGCTGCTCAGCCAGCTCAGCAGCTGGAATGTTAGCTAACCCCAGCATTGTCGTATGCGCCACTTTCCCAAGTTGTTCGATAATAGCCGCATCAATCTCCGCTTTTCGATGGCCGTGAATATTGACCCATAATGAGGATACGCCATCATAAAACTCGTTGCCCTCAGTGTCAATAAGCTTAATGCCGCTGGCAGCGGCAATAACCTTCTGTGGCCTTGACACCCAATCCTGCATCTGGGTAAAAGGATGCCAGACATACTGCTTATCTTTCAGTTCTGCTTCATGCAATTTCTTCCACTCCTGTCATCAGACTGATTATGTCGTCAACGGCCAAATGCTGTTCTGCCAACTCACCCAACCGCTTCATTGAAGCCTGACCTGGTTGAACCATGGAAACCGCTGGGAACTTCCCCAGCACAGGCAAGCCTGTCAATCGCTCAATGTACGCCAAGTTGCTGCGTTCCAGCACGGTAACCTTATCTTCATCCCACCGGTTAATAATTATTCCAGCAAGGTTTATCCCTCGCTGACGAGCATATTCAGTGGTAAGTACAGTATGATTAATTGTCCCCAAATCAGGTCTAGTGACAAGAAGTGCTGGCAATTTTAGTTCTAGCATCATATCGGCAACAAGATAGTCTCGCCAAATAGGCGCGAGAATACCTCCCACCCCCTCAACCAAGGTCAACTCCGATTTAGCTATCATGGCTTGACAAGTACTGATCAGTTGTGCCGTATCAATGGTGACGCCACATTCAGCGGCTGCTACCGCCGGTGTCAAAGCCGGTCTCAAACAAACTGGATTGACTTGCTGCCGCTGCTCTTCACCAATCCCGGCGGCTGACATTAAAAAGGTGGCATCCTCAGATACCAGCTTGCCATTCGCTCCAATTACCCCACCTGACGCCACCGGCTTAACTACCCCAACACGTATCCCGCGCCCTTTGATGGCAGCGGCAATGGCCCCGCAGATAAAGGTCTTGCCTACATCTGTATCGGTTGCCGTTATGAATAAACCTTTTTGCATCTTTCTACCTCACAGTCGTTCGGGGCTGTTTAACTGCCGCGATGATTGTATCAACTGCAGTGCTTAGTTCTTCCCGTTGATGCACGGCAGTCACAGTCAGCCGCAGGCGGCTTGTACCTACAGGCACTGTTGGCGGCCTGATAGCAGTCATGATAATCCCCTGCATCTTAAGTTCAGCAGTCAACTTAACAGCCTCATCCGCCGCCCCTATCATGACCGGGATTATCGGGGTAATCCCATTAAACACCGGTAAATTAGCTGCTTGTAACAGGGTTCTTACATACTGGGCATTTTCACTTAACTTAACCGTCATTTCCGGTCTGGCCGACAACTCTCTAAGCGCGGCCAGCGCTGCAGCAATGGTTGAAGGCGCTAAGGCAGTGGAAAAAATGAAGCTGCGTGCTCTATTTTTTATGTAATCAATCAGTGCTCTTGATCCTGCGACAAACCCTCCTTCAGCGCCAAGGGCTTTACTCAGTGTGCCGATTTGCACCTGTACCTTGTCTTTCACGCCAAAATAGGCAGCTGTCCCTCTGCCGCCTGGGCCAAGCACGCCAGTAGCGTGAGCGTCATCAACAATAACAATAGCATTAACCGTTTCAGCCAATTCAACAATTGTATCGAGCGGTGCTATATCCCCATCCATGCTAAAGACACCATCTGTGATTATCATTCTTTTTCCCTGACAGTCAGTAGCGGTTAACAACCCCTGCAGATGTTCCATATCGTTGTGCCGGTATACAACAACCCGTGCCCTGGACAATCGGCAGCCGTCAATAATACTGGCATGATTGAATTCATCACTGAAAATAACATCATCAGGCCCAGCCAAGGCGCTAATAACACCAATATTGGCCATATAACCTGTATTAAATACTACAGCATCTTCAGTTTCTTTGAATTTGGCTAACTCCTGTTCTAGCTGTTCAAATAGTGGAAATGTCCCAGTTGTCAGCCTCGCCCCGCCAGCCCCTGTTCCGTACATCCGAATCGCATCAATGGCAGCCTGCTGCACGACTGGGTTATGAGTCAATCCTAAGTAATTATTAGAAGCCAGCATTAGGTAAGTCTGTCCGCCCAGCTGTACATGAGCAGGACTGACAGGACTGTAGGTTACCGTCTGGCGATATAAATTCTTTGCTTTTACCTGTTCCACAAAGTCAGTTAGAAACTGCATCAGTGCGAGCCTCCTCTCCCTGGATGCTGATAAGTACAGGCTGATATTTTAAGTATTCTGTGAGCTGGTCCAAATCAATACTGTCCTTTATGAAAAAAATCCGGCCGCCTATGTCGCTGCCATATGGTTTCAGATGAGTAAATCTCGTATACGCGACTGGGGTAGCAACATAGCCTGCCGTATATTCAGGGTCATCTGACCAGCATAACTCAGCAACCACACCTGGTGCCGACATAACCTTAGAGGCGAGTACGACCGCTTCCTGAATATGAATATTGTTGTAACCCTGATGATTGAGCCAGCGCACATAACCCTGTTCATCATTAATATCCATCCGCGACACGCGTATCCCCCGCCCATTACTGGCATCCAGTCTAACTCCGGTGCGAGCATCCACTAACATAGCGCCCGTTAGGCTGTTAGCTAAACCAGCCAAGGTATCTATCCCCGCAGCAGCCGCTTCCGGCGTAACTCCGGCCTGAATCAGTTCAGCTTGCGCAGCCGCCCGGCCAGCGGTTACACTAGTGACATTTATTGATTTAATCGGCAGGCAGACTGCATTTCGCACAACCTCAGCAGGCACAGCCTCGACAGTCAGATTGATAAAGTCCGCCTCGCCCCGGCTATGAGACAACGCTCGTTCCAGCATTGCTGTTGCAGTAGACATCAGTGCGCCATGGCTCACCAGCCGTTCGGCACCTGAAATATGTTTGCCACCTTTATCGTGCGCACCGCCTTGGGCCGCTCTCATTCTAACACTGTACAGCATAGACTTATTCCTTCCCTTTATATCCTTTTACCCGTTTCAGTAAGGCTGTCAGAGGCCAAGCCAACAAAGCAGTATAAACCATGCCCGGAACCGCCGCCAGCAAGAGGGGAATCGCCGCTTTACCGATAATTCCACCCAGGGCAAGCCTAGCCGCTGCCGAACCCGCTGGCCCAGCCAGGACAATGACCGGCCAGGAGCGTCCAAGCAGAGCTACGATAATACCAACAGTAACCCGAAATACCATGGCAATAAACACATTTAGTAAAGACTGAGTGCCAAGTATCAAGCCGGCAGCGCTTGACAACACTCCTGCTGTAATGTATTTCCCAAAACCAAATACCGCACAGATAGCCACTGCCAATGGGGCTGATAACTGAAATTCAGTTCCAGGTATCAGCCCTGGCAGCTTAAAGGTACCCGTTATCGTTATAAATGCAGCCAACAGTCCAACCTCAGTTATCCAACCAACCCTGCTGTTCATGGCATCAGTCCTGCTTGGTATCTTTGGCTGACAAAGGCCGTAATCCTAAGTCTTTTACCATTGCCACATCCATATCACTGCTGCGCCCGCCGGTTGTCAGATAGCCACCAATCATCATACCATTGATGCCGCCCATCAAGCTGATGGACTGTAGATCCCGCAGGTTAACTTCCCGTCCGCCAGCAGTCCGAATACCTCGCTCAGGCATAATAAACCGGAAAAGTGCAAATGTCTTTAAGATTTCACGCGGCGGCACAGAAGGCTGTTCGGCCATTGCAGTACCTTTAATGGGGGTTAATACATTGAGCGGCACAGAATGAACACCAAACTTCTTTAGCTCAAAGGCCATATCTAATCTGTCTTCCATGCTTTCACCTAGACCGATAATACCGCCAGAACATATCTCAAGCCCTGCTTCATGGGCAATACCGATTGTCTCTGCTCTGTCATCATATGTATGAGTTGTGCACACTTCAGCGTAAAAATTGCGACTGCTTTCGACATTATGATGGTAGCGGTTGACCCCAGCTGCCTTTAATGCTTTGGCTCTTTCCAATGTCAATGTACCAAGTGAGGCGCATACCATCAAATTTGTTTCCTTTTTTATCCGCTCAAGTGCACTTACAATCTTGGGAAAGTCCTTGTCGCCATCTACCCCTCTACCACTGGTAACTATACTAAACCGGAGCGCACCGCCAGCTTCGGCCTGCCTGGCTGCTGCAACAAGTTCATCTTCACTAAGCAGCGGATAAATTTGAATGCTAGCCTTATGATGGGCTGACTGGGCACAAAAACGACAGTTCTCTGAACACATGCCAGAGCGGCCATTGACGATAGCACATAAGTCTACATCATCACCCACAAACTGCTGCCTTATCTTATCAGCCATTGCTAATAAGAATGGGACATCCTTATCTTCAACTTCTGCCAATTTTGATGCTTCTTCCCGGGAAATTTCTCCGCCCTCAAGCACCTTATTACCAAGCTTAATAATTAAATCAAAATTAGACATGTTATTCCTCCGCTCATTGTTAACTTCCTCTTTGCTATACGGTTAACTGTTTTTGCATTTGTTAACCACTGCCATCAGCAGCGGTTAACACCAAAATTATACTACGTGTTTGCTAATCTGTAAATCAAAAAATAGTACCGTCTAAACTGCGGGCAACTGCATTAGAGTTGTCCGATACTCGTTTCCGAAGATCTGCGACATTTTCGCATGTTTTGACAATAAAGGAAGGATTTTCTCATGGATTATGTTGAATATTACCAGAATAAAGCGCTCTATCAGTTACCGTATTGCAGGAAGGAGCAAACAGCATATGACATACTTTCGCCATATAAACTGGAATGTTTTCAATATAGTTGCCACATATATTTCGCTCAGCTTCGTCTGGATCCTTGCGTCAGATGAGTTTGTCAGAATGGTTGCTTCCGATCCAGAAGTTTTCCGTAATTTATCAGTAGCGAAGGGATGGTTCTTTGTTATCGTTACCGCTTCCCTTCTATATGTCCAAATCAGCCGTTACACAGTACTCATCGAAAACAAAGAGTCAATGCTAAGAAAACGCAACGAAGAACTTATAGAACTGAGCAACGAACTAAGTCGTCAATTAAAAGCAGTCCAGCAGCATGAAAACCAGCTAAAGCTACGAAATCAAGAACTAGATCAGTTTGCCTATATTGTATCACATGATCTAAAAGCACCACTGCGTGCCATAACAAACTTGTCGTCCTGGATCGAAGAAGATTTACAGGATACCCATTCTGAGGAAATCAGGAACAATTTATCACTTTTACGAAAACGGGTTTATCGTATGGATAACTTAATCCAAGGTATCCTTGAATATTCTAGAGTAGGCCGGACTACTAGCCCTGTCCAACAATGCAATATCGCCTCATTGCTGGATGATATTATTGATGATTTGCATCCGCCCGCAGGGTTCCAGATTGAAATTGGTGCTGATATGCCTACCATTAAAACAAATAGCCTCCGCCTAAGACAGGTACTAGCAAACCTGATTGATAATGCTATTAAGCATCATGATAAACAAAACGGTACTATCCGTATTGCCATACACGATATGGGGGACTTTTACGAATTCTCAGTGGAGGATGACGGCCCGGGAATTGCTTCTGCTTATCATGAAAAAATATTTGAGATTTTTCAAGTATTAAAGCCTAGAGATACTACAGAAAATACCGGCGTCGGTTTAGCCTTAGTTAAAAAGATTGTTGAGAGCCAAGCCGGTAAAATACAAGTTGATTCTGCTGACGGGCAGGGGACAACCTTCCGTTTTACCTGGCTGAAACAAAAGGAGATTACCTCATGGTAGAAAAGCCGCACTTAAAACTGCTTGTGGTCGACGATGACATGGTCGATCGAATGGCTATCATCCGGCAAATGAAGTCATCTGGTATTTCGGCAGAATATTGGGAGGCAGAAACTTACGCTAAAGGGATAGAAGCGGCCAAGAGCAGCTCTTATGACTGCATTCTTGTCGATTATCGATTACCAGATGGCACTGGCATTGACTTTATCGAGCTGCTAAACCTGGAAACTATCCCTACCCCGATCATTGTCCTTACCGGACAAGGCGACGAAACCGTGGCCGTTGAAGCAATGAAAGCTGGTGCCTCCGACTACCTGGTTAAAGGCTGCTTTCAGGCAGAAGCCTTGGTCCAAGCGGTGTTAGGCTGTATCAGACTGCACCATGCACAATTAGCTGCCAAAAAGGCTGAAGAAAAGGCTCTTCAATCCGAGAAAATGGCCCTGCTAGGGACTACCATTGCGGCTATCTCCCATGAAATTAACCAGCCGCTAAATGCTATTAAACTAATATCAGGTTCTATGCTCTACCGGCACCGTAAAGGAGAACAACTGACTCAAGAAACCATGGTAGATACCCTATCTAAAATTCATGCAAGCTGTGAACGAATCGAGGACATTATTCACGATGTGCGTGCATTTATCTATCGCGAATATAACTCCCCGAACGTTGCCTGCAACATCAATACGGCGATAACTAACGTAGTAGACGCACTCCAAGACACCTGCTCTGTAAGCGGCATCACAATAGAGCTACGGCTTTCTCCTGACCTGCCTGCCATCCGTGCGGACTTACAACGCATTGAGGAGGCAATATCCAATATTGTCACAAACGCCATCCATGCACTCGAAGATATGGACAAATCAGACAAACTAATTTGCATTGAAACTTATTATGATGGAGATGTCATCCTTACAATCCGCGATAACGGCCCCGGAATAGAAGAAAGTATCCAGGAGAAAGTCTTTGACCCTTTCTTCTCAACAAAAAGTTCAGGCAAGGGCATGGGGCTTGGGCTACCCATTTCGCTGTTGACAATCCAAGCTGCAGGCGGAAATATTCAATATCGAACTAATGCTGATAAAGGAGCCTCCTTTTATATCTCATTTCCTGCATTCGGCGAGGCATCTTCAGATGATTCTCCCAAGCATGGCACAGGGGTGATAGGACTTGAACGTTCTGCTAACAGATGATGATAATTTAAGCAGAGAAATAATCGCCGAAATACTACGCGATTTGGGGCATTGTGTTACAGAAGCCACAAACGGTAAACAGGCCTTTGAGCACTTTGCAACTGGTAGTTTCCCTATGGTCATTTCTGATTTAAAGATGCCAAAAATGTCAGGTCTTGATCTACTAGACGCCATCAAATCCGCCTCAGCCGGCCAGCATACTGACGTAGTACTCATTACCGGTTTCGCAGACATAAAGTCGGCTGTCTCTGCCTTACGGGCTGGAGCGTATGACTATCTGCTAAAACCGATTAATGTTGAAGAACTTATCGCTGTTACTGAGCGGGTTGCTGAGCACCAGGCTCTACGGCAAGAAAATCAGATATTGACTACCAACTTTGCTGAGAAGGTACAGGAAGCCACTGCCGAAACGCAGGAACAGTTATACCAGTTAAAAAAGCTGGTAGCCGGTTCATTGAAAGTCGGCGAAGTAGCTGTTTTTTCCGAAAAAATGAGAGAAGTTATGAATTTAGCACAAAAACACTCGTTAGACCGGTCGCTGCCTGTGCTAATCCAAGGCGAAACAGGAACCGGTAAAGAAGTTATTGCGCGAATGATCCATTATGGAAAGCTAAATGAAATCACCCCGTTTGTTGATGTTAATTGTGCAGCCATAACCCCAAACCTATTTGAAAGCGAAATCTTTGGTTATGAATCTGGAGCTTTTACCGGTGCATTAAGTAAGGGCCAAAAAGGCAAATTCGATTTAGCAGCAGGCGGCACACTTTTTCTGGATGAGGTTGGAGAAATTCCGCTAGAGCTTCAAGGAAAACTCCTAAGGGTTATCCAGGAAAAAGAGTATTACCGGGTTGGCGGGCTAAAAAAACTAAAAACAGATGTGCGCCTGGTTTGCGCCACAAATGTAGAGCTTGAAAAAAAGGTAGAGCAGGGTCATTTTCGCCGTGATCTCTATCATCGCTTGCGTGTGGGATTTATAAATATTCCTGCTCTTCGCAGTCGCAAAGAAGAGATTATTCCCCTTGCTGTCATGTTCTTACGGGAATACGCCAAGCAAAAAGGAAAAAACTTCAAAGCAATCAGCCATTCCGCCACGCAAATATTACTTGGCTACTCCTGGCCAGGCAATGTCAGGGAGCTAAAAAATGCTATGGAATGGGTCACCTTTATGCACGACGGAACAGAAGTACTGCCTGAACATCTTGGAATCATTAATCAGACAGAAACCGCCCATCCTAGTGCTACTATAGTAAATCCCGACACCTTCGTACTACCGCCTGAAGGCCTGAATATAGATGCATTTATGTTAAGCCTGGTTGAAAAGGCCCTAGTGTTAAACGGTGGTAATAAGAGCGCAACTGCGTCATATCTTGGTATTTCAAGAAAATCTCTTTACCGTCGACTACAACATACAGACTTGAGTATCAAATATTGAGCCAATTGGCTCAGCGGGACAATAAATGTGCGCCAATTGGACCACACAACAACTCGAACAGGCGAAGCACAACCACTCCCCCTTGATGTCCAAGCTCGCACTATCCTGGGTTTACGCAACCGCAACACTGCTTATAAATAAAAAATGGGCATGCCAAAATGTTGGCATGCTTTTTGCTTTATATACAAGTAATTGACAAGCCAGGCAGTAGTGTCCTGGACTATGCGGGAGAGATGCTTGTTTATGCGCATACTCATTGCCGACGATGATGCAGAGCATGTTGCTGTCCTATCCAGCTTACTTCAGTTATTAGGTCATGAATGCGAATGTTTCACTGTTCCCCGGTTAGCCGTCACTGCGAATGATAAAAATCCTTACGATATTGTGCTAACCGACCTATGCATGCCTGATATGAACGGTAAAGAAGTACTCCAGCATGTTGTGAGCAAAAAAACAAAAACAATTGTAATTATCATCACAGGCTTATATGATCCCCAAATGGCAGCTGAATTGCTGGCACAAGGTGCCTATGCACTTTTTACCAAGCCATTGGACGTTAACCAGCTTATCCGATCAATTGAATTACTAGGAGTCAAGCAGGATAATTTGTCTACATAATGTGAAATCTCATGAAAAAAACCAATAATTTAGGGAGGCAATATACAATGAAAAAACAGGGTTTTACAATGGTAAAAACAGAGGACCTGTCCCTAGCTGTAATAGCTCATCTTAAAGCTGATTTTATGCCTTATCAAGAACCTGCAGTTATGTGTACATTAGATCACAGGAAGTATCCGCTAGTTTGTGAGGGCGTGTGTTGGCATTGTACGCATAATGCTGATTATTAGGTGCTATCATGTATCTGATTTATAAGTTTAAGATATAATGAGGCGACAATGAATAATATAATTATTAATTCTAACGTGGCAGCTGCCCAGCTTGACAGACTCAACTTTGCAAGTGATATGGCTGCAAACCTGACTCACGAGATACGAAATC
The DNA here is from genome assembly GCF_900176355.1 of Sporomusa malonica. Lineage (GTDB taxonomy): Bacteria > Bacillota > Negativicutes > Sporomusales > Sporomusaceae > Sporomusa > Sporomusa malonica. The sequence continues at coordinate 147,701 of NZ_FWXI01000009.1, forward strand.
CCTTAACTACCGTCCATGGTTTTCTGCAATACTTTAAACGAAAAGAAGAGCAGCAACAGCGTATCGAACTATATGAACTAATGATTAGTGAGCTTGATAAAATCAATCATATTATTACAGAATTTCTTGCGCTTGACAAAAACAAAGCCCTTCGTTTGGACAAACTTAATCTTAATATATTATTACAAAAATTGCTGCCTTCGATTTTATCGAAAGCAGCAGCAAAAGATATCCACATTACGTTAGCCATGCCTGAAATACCAGAGCTCCTCCTTGATAAAGAAGAAATCGGAAAAGCCATTCTCCACTTAGTATATAATGCTATAGAAGCTTCACCACCGCAAGGAACTGTTGTCATTGAAACCAGAGTAACCTCTGAACACATCGCCTTATTAGTAAAGGATTATGGTTCAGGAATTGAAACCAGCGTTCTCGAAAAATTGGGTACCCCTTTTATTACTGATAAAACAAACCGGCTTGGTCTTGGATTACCTCTTTGCCTGCGAATTGCTGAACTCCACAATGCAAGCTTGCATATTGACACCAAAGAAAGTGGTACCACAGTGGGACTATTGTTTAATAAGCCCGAAAGCGTTTGTTCAATACCCTAACAAACCAGCTTGGTTATCTTTAGCTGCTTCTGATTGTTAATATCAAGTACCTGTCCATCTGAAAATCGGATGATACAGTTGCCTTTACCGCTACGGTTCCAGAATACAAGCTGGCCAGTACGCCCATCATTGAGCGCCACATACCGGCCAATCAGTGTCTGACATAGTTCTTGGAGAAAAGGCGTGCTGAACTTTGGTGAAAACTTTCCGGAAAAAGTATCTCCTTGGATAGTATCGATAGCGGCAAATGGGGACACCTCTTCCCCATATACCTTTTTGGAAGTCATCGCGTCATAGGTATCCGCTATCCCCAGTACTTTTGCTATCGGGTGATTCTTAGAAGCATTTGTACGTAGAGGATACCCTGAACCATCATCCCGTTCATGATGTTGCAAAACACCAAAGCGGACAATCTCTGGAATTTCTATATAATTGCGAAAAAACTTAAAGGCAATCGCCGGATGCTGCCGTACCATATTTAATTCCTCATCGGTTAATTTACCGTTTTTATACAGAACCTGCACTGGAATCTCTAATTTACCGATATCATGAAGAATACCTGCTAAAACCAAGTACCTCTGTTGAGCTAAATCAAAGGCTCCACTTGCAGCGCCAATAATATTAGCCAAAATGCCAACATTGATCGAATGGTGAAATAAGTAGTCTTCAGAGCGCGTGGTGGTATGCAGTAATGCAGTCGCGCCAATTCCCCTGGAAGAAAGCCACCTGACTGAGTCAACTATTGAATATAGCAGTTTACAATCTAAATGTTTTTCTAACCGGACAAGCGCAAAACATCTTTTCAAATCCTTTACTGTATTACTATATGCACGTAAAAATTCATTTTCATCTTCAAAGACAACAGCCGGCATGTCGGGCTCACACCGCTCAACACTTACAGCACTTTCCACCTGAGGCACTAACGCTTCATCCACGGCTTCTATTGGCAGGCTTGGATGAGCAAACTCCCGAATTCGGACAGATCCAATACCATAATTAACAAGCTTCTCAATGTGTTTCTCTGTCAGTATGCTGCCCTCATGAAGCAGCACCCCACCATCGGGCGAAAATACTGTTTCTCCAAGCTCCAACCCTGGCCCGAGCTTATTCACCGGATATCTAGTAATACTATAAATCTCAGACATGTGTTTCTCCCCTCTCGAATGCTGCACCTATATAAACTCACTCAATTTTTCTGAACTCGCTATGTAAAGCTATCTTGTTTCAATTATTAGCTATTTTGCAGAAATATACAATATATCTATTGAAATTTGCCAATCTTTATTTATTTTATCATAGATTTTCTGAAAAAAAATAGGCTATGACGTCAAATCCAGCGTCACAGCCTATTACTTTATCTATGAATAGTTATATTCATAGATAAAGTAACCAACCAGTGCTTTTTACACCATCCATAATTCTATTATGCCTTGGTCAGCAACATTCCGTATTTTATAGCATATTCTACCAGTTGGCTTTTTTCTGTACAGCCAAGCTTCTCCATTGTCCTGGTTTTATAGGTGTCTACTGTTTTAACACTAATACAGAGGATTTGGGCAATCCGGCTCATAGAATAGCCCCTGACCATATATTTCAATACCTCACGTTCACGATGTGTCAATATAACATAAGGATCATTAGACTGTGTCACGGGAATTTCCGTAAGCAGCGTATTTAACAGTAACTGCGCATTCCCGTGGCTCAAATATCGCTGACCTTTCGCCACCGTGCGAACAGCCTCAAAAAGCTCAGTATCTACCGCCTGTTTCTCCACATATCCCAGTGCTCCGGCCTGCATAGCCGTTTTTAAGTACTGCTCATCTTCATACATAGTAAGCACAAGGATTTTTATTGAGAACCCTCTGCTTTTGATTTCTTTAATGCACTCCAGGCCACCCATGTTCGGCATTGCCAGATCAGTAATTAACACATCAGCGGTTACTCTTTCCAATAACTGCAGCAGTTGTTCCCCGTCAGAGGCCTCACCTGCCACTACCAAATCCGGCTCATTATTAAGCAAAAGCTTTAACCCTGTCCTCAGCACTGAATGATCGTCGGCAAGAATAATTTTAATTTTAGACATCTATTCACCCCAAAAATTTCGGTAAGATTACAACAACAGTGGTGCCGCCTTCTTTCCCAGATTCGATACTGAGACTACCACCAAGCATTTCTGCCCGCTCTCGCATACCATAAATGCCTACACGGTTTTTATAGTACGCTGACTGTACTGTCCTGGTACCAATACCAAGTCCATCATCTTTTATTACCATAGTTACCTGGTTTTCACTGACATCCAAAGTAACATACACCTGAGATGCCTGGGCATGTTTGGCAATATTAGTAAGGCTTTCTTGCAAAATACGATACAAGGCCAAAGAAACCTCGCTCCCTATCACCACATTATCCTCAAGCACAGAAAAATGTACAGCCAAGCCCTGCTGTTCGCTAAAAGTCTGTATATATCTCTTCATAGCAGCCGGCAGGCCCAAATCATCTAACACCGGTGGCCTAAGCTCTACTGCTATTTTCCTCAATCCGCCCAATGCGTCCATTGCCACATTGCGGGCAGCGAATAAGACCTGCTTTTGTTCCTCTTCAACAAGTTTGGACAGCAACAATTTCATGTAGGCTAACAACGATGCCAAAAGCTGTCCGGTTTCATCGTGCAATTCCCGCGACAAACGTTTGCGTTCTTCTTCCTGTACAGAGAATAATTTCTTTATAAGCTCGGCTCTCAGAACTTCCTTCGTCCTAAGATCTTCCAATAACCGGTTATTTTCCAACTGTTTCTCGCGGAGACTCTGGGCCATATCATTAAACACTTTTGATAATTGCCCCACTTCATCTTGATGCGGTATGTCGGCATATACCTGGAAATTCCCTCGCCGAATCTGTTCAGCCGCTTGGGTAAGACTGCGTAACGGTGAAATAATAACAAAAGCCAAATAGGTAGCACCAGCGGCAGCAAAGACACCAACTAAAAAAATAAGAACAATAAAATCCTTCATTCTCTTATTCATTATTTGTTCAGTACCTTTTTCAGACATACCCACTCGCACATAACCGATAGCACCATTTTCAATTGGCATTACTATTTCACGAATCAATCCCTCATTGCTATTGTATTTTGTAACTTGATAACTGCTAATAGCACTATTCGTATCACTGGATAATAAAACGGGCGGCTGCATCGTCACACCAGCTGGCAACCCTTTGGGTAAACTGTTCTCAAAAGTATGGGCTAAAACCCGACCGGCAGAATCGCTGATGATAATATAACGTACATCATCGGTGTTCTGTTTTGTTTTGTTCACGCGATCAAAAAGAGCATAGTGGTCATCTAATAAGATGTCATTACTGCTCAATACACCAAGATACGAGGCTAGTTCAGCACCCCTTTTCTCCATCTGATCTTCAATTAGATGCGTGGCTGTTTTAGTCATAATAAACCCCATAAACAGGCTTATCAGTAGCAGCATGACAAGAATAATTCCATTGATTTTAAAGTAGATACTTAAACGTCTAAGCCATTTCATAAGGTAAGGCTTGTCCGATCATAAAGTTTTTTCAGCGGCTCAAAGAGTTGAGGTGTAGGCATGACAAAACGGTCAATAATTAACTTTCTCATAGCGGTATCTGTTTCAGGATCGTTGTGCATCGCTAGGAAGATACTCCGCAGTTGCTCTTTTTGCTCAGCGCTCATACTCTTCCTCACAGCTATTGGTCCTGTGGGCGCTGGGCCGATGGTAGTAATTACCCGCACTTTATCAACCAGTTCAGGGGTTTTCAGCTTAGCATACTCGAAAATTTGGCTGTCAAAACTGGCCCCGTCAGCTAGTTTATTTGCAACCGCCCATAACGATTTATCATGACTATACGTATAAAAAAACCGCCTGAAAAAAGTCTCAGGTACAGCATTCCTTTTACGAAGGTAGTCTTCGATAACCATATGCCCGGAATAACTTAGCGGATCAGTAAAAGCAAATACTTTCCCCTGTAAATCAGCAATACTTTGAATATTGCTGTCCTTGGGAACAATGACTTCTGCATTATATAAGATACTGCCACCATATTCGGCCATTACCAGCAGCTCAATTTCATTCATACCCCGGTATGAGCTGTATGCACCTGTTGACATAAATGCAATATCTACATCGCCGTTGGCTAACAGCATATTCACTTCCGCATAGGTTTTACGCTGGACGAGCACTGCCGGACGACCAGTTTTGCGTGAAACATTCATGGCAATCTCCCGATAGTATGTTATCGTCTCATGTGGAGACAGCACTGAGGCCAGCGCTATTAAAATCGGTCGTTGGGCTGATTCATTCTTGTTATATAAGGATGGCATTTCGCCAGACTGCGTAAAGTCGATATAGGGTGTTGTCCCGCCAAAACGACAACCAACGCTTAAAACTATCACACTAAATAACAGCAACACAGCTGCTAATCCTTGCTTTGTCTTCATATACCACCTAGGTTTATCTATACTAAAATGTATTTTTTATCTACCTTAATATTATAATTGTCCACCCGAGTTGTCTACTTAAATATTTTTCATACAATAAGCAGCAAAAGCTTCTTTGCGCGGGTTATACTAGGATCTATATACTAAGTAACAAAGATAATGAGGTGCATGGCTGATGGATAAAACAAGTGAAATTGCTCAAGTCTGGAACCATAAAGACCAGTTGGAACAAATTATCACAGCAGGATTACACGGTGTACCTGAGATAAAAAGAGATGAAAAACGTGCCTATTTAGGGGTCTTCAGAGAGCAGGTAATTACTTACCTCACTCAAGGACAAGTGAAAGAGACAGCCATATACCCGGAAATCAAACAGGCGTTAGGGCATGAGAAGTTTCATAAGATGATCATCAACGGCAGCATTGATCACCACTCAACCAGCAAATATCAGCTACTTGCAAAAAAACTACAAAAATCTTATACAATAATCGTTGATTCTGACCCAGATGAAGCAGCCGGCCTCGTTGTGGCAAGCGACGAGGCTGTCGATATTGAGTCTGCAGCTGTTAAAAACCGCTATACCCGTCTGCAAGAACGTGACGTCCCAGAAAAACTAATTACCGCAGCTGGTAAAAAAATATGCAGCGACTGCTTAAATATTATCCTCAAAACTGATCCACGGGAAGAAATAAACTACTCCCCGCTCTCCTGGTTAGATAGACTTACCGGCGACCGCTGCCCCGCCCACGATGATTAGCTATTGATACCCATTGAAAAAGCCAGTTAGAGTCAGTAAAATTAGAGCAGGACTTTAACTCAAATAAAGGACGTGATCTTAGTCATGATGCGTATTATCGTAGCACCAGACTCCTATAAAGGCAGCCTGTCAGCTGTCGCTGTGGCGACGGCTATGGAGCAGGGAATCCTTTCAGTGTTCCCCAATGCCGAAGTACATAAAGTTCCTATCGCGGACGGTGGCGAAGGAACAGTAGAAGCTTTGGTAACAGCCACAAATGGCCGTATCCTCTGTCAAGAGGTACTCGGCCCCTTAGGTCAGCCTGTAGAAGCTTTTTGGGGGATACTGGGTGATGGCGAAACAGCCGTCATAGAAATGGCAGCCGCTTCAGGGCTTACCCTTGTACCCAAAGAACAACGCGACCCGCGAGTCACCACCACTTTTGGCACAGGCCAACTCATTAAAACAGCCCTTGACCAAGGCATACAAAAGATCATTATCGGTATTGGCGGCAGTGCAACCAATGATGGCGGGGCCGGTATGGCGCAAGCATTGGGAGCAAAATTCCTTGATGCTGCTGGCAAAGAACTCACTTACGGCGGGGCTGCTCTAGCAAGTCTGGCAGCCATTGACCTATCCGGACTAGATACTCGCTTGAGCCAGACCGCGATCATGGTAGCTTGTGATGTTGACAACCCCTTATGCGGACCAAGAGGAGCCGCTGCGGTATATGGGCCGCAAAAGGGAGCTACTCCAGCAATGGTAGCCGAACTGGATGACGCGCTTAAGCAATTTGCTGCTATTGCCAAAGCAGCAACAGGCAAGGACGTAGCTGAACTGCCGGGAGCTGGTGCGGCTGGCGGCTTAGGCGCCGGTCTACTGTTCTTTACCAATGCTCAACTTAGACCAGGAGTAGAGATAGTGCTCGATACCACCGGGTTTGAGAGCATTGTTAAGGAGGCCTCGCTAGTTATTACAGGTGAAGGCAACACCGATTTCCAGACAGCTTTTGGCAAAGCACCTGTCGGCGTAGCCAAGATCGCCAGCCAATATAACGTTCCTACTGTCTGCCTGTCCGGGGGGCTCGGAACAGACCACGAACATGTTCTGGAATGCGGCATAGACGGACTTATGAGCATTGTTCCTCATCCCATGTCGCTTGACGAATGTGTCACCTCTGCCGATTCGCTTGTTAAGGCAGCTGCAATCAGGTTGTGCAGATTGCTTAATGTCGGAATGAGTATTTCGCAGAAATAAATGAACTATTATGCCAAAAGTGGCAGCCTACTCAACTAGGCTGCCACTTTTTTCGTTCTCAACACTTGCAATGCTCGCCTTACTATTTATTTGTTGTATCTAACAAGTACATGTCTCTCCACTAATATCCTCATACCCTGAGATAATTACCTCAATCTCGCCAGTTTGGGGATCAAGCATAAGTCCATGGATAGGAACATCCTTAGGGATGAGCGGGTTAGTTCTTATTTGTTGAACAACATGCTTGACATTTTCGACAGGATGATGAAAACTGTCCAACCAGGTTTCCAGGTCTTTTTCAATCATCTTAATAGCTCCAGGACAAATTCCTCTTGCCAGCATTTTAGAGATCAATCTGTCTGCCGTAGCGTGGGCAATCCCACAGTCATAATGGCCAATCACCATGATTTCTTTTACATCAAGCTCGAATATTGACACAAGCAGGCTGCGAATTGAAGAATTAAACAGGCCGGTAATAGTGTTACCTGCATTTTTAATGACCTTAGCTGCCCCCCGTTCAATCCCCAATGCCGGTTCGAGGAAGTCAACCAACCGAGTATCCATACAGGTGAATATTGCTAAATTCTTGCTAGGAATTTTGCTTACCGGCATTTCCGATTCGCGTTCTTTCTGCGCTCTTTTTTCTAGAAAGTCTTGATTAGCCTGCAACACCTGTCCTAACATACTCATAAAACCCAACCCTTTCAATGATACCCTTATCAAGCATTATCCTAAATAACACAAGAATGTACTACCAGCTCTTTGTTACCATTATAGCAAAATTCCAAAACTAAACATATTTCGTTAAGACTATTTTTTTAGTATTTTTAATGACTGCATTAAAAATATTCTTTGTTTATATTCAGCAAAAATTCGTCGCCCCAGTGGATGCACATGAAAAAGCACTCTCTGCATTCACCGGGGCGGCAGACAGTGCTTGGGGCAAATATATCATTAGGTAACTAGTGTGTTAACGCAAGAATTTAATTGTAACACCAGGCAGATATTTAACAATAGTACCAAATAACTCACTGGTAAACCCTTCATCTTCAAGCATTTGTTCGATTGTACTTCTTTCAAGTACGCCATATGGCTTAACCAATCCAAGAAAAGGATGATGTATTCCCGAATCAAGTTTGCCACATTCTACACTTTGTATATGGATTCCATCAAGGTGAAATGTGTATTCACCAATAACCTGGCCCTCCTGGGTAACCTGAAGCCCGGCCTTGTTTTTCCGGCCAGCGAGAACGCTATTAGCTACTGAATACATATAAGGATGTTTTTCTTTGATTATCCCTATCATCTTTTCGCGAAAAGGCAGAACCTTTTCTTTAATTAATTGATCTGTATCAGTCATAATACACCTCCGTCTCTTATATCCTAACATAGTATGATACTATGTTACCTTACTCATTAGGACAGGCTATAAGCCTACCGATACAATAAATAGTAGCTGGACATTGCACTACTAAGCAGTTCTTTTTCTTCCAGTTCTTGCGAAGCTACAGACTTCCCATTTGGAATTTCCAAGTCATCCGGACAAGCATTACCCCCGCAGATATTGTCATTTTTATTGTGCTTCAATTACCTCACTCCTTCTACCTCTATTATGCTTCGAATTTACTGTTTTAATTTCAAATCGCTTAAATGGTTGCATAATAAAGAAAACACGGCTTGCGCCGAGCCTTAGCGAAAGCGGAAGCCGATGTTGCCCTTATCCAGACGGAAAGTTATGCTTTCTAACAGGACAAAAATGCCGCCCACCTAAAAGGTAGACGGCCTATGCGCAACCACACAACTATGCGGGCGGTACTTAGATTAGTTGTGTTTTTATCCATGCGACTAATTTGTATTAGATTGAGCTGCAATCATTATCAAACGAGCATAACAGCAGGATAATTATAATAATAATTATCACCCAACTGCTGCCGCGACCACCACACCCGCCGCCAAAACCGAATCCCATGGGTATACCTCCTTTACTATGTAGTGGGGGTAAGATAATACATAGTATGATATATAGGGGTGTTTTGCTACTGAATGCTGATTAATAAAGAAAACACGGCTTACGCTGATCCTTGGGTAAAAGCAAACCGCCCACCCGAAGGTGGACGGCTTATGACACAACCGAATAACTAAGCGGGCGGTACTCATAGATTAGTTGTGTTTAATGTGGGCGAAACAATTGTCAGCAGGTTGGACTGCAATCATCGTCAAAGCAGCAGAATAATAAGATGATTATAATGATAATTATAATCCAACTGCCACCACGGCCACCACAACCTCCAAATCCAAATCCCATAGGTAAAGACCTCCTTTACAATATATAGGGGGAGATATTGTATAGTATGAAGTATAGAGGAATTTTGCGACCGCCTGCCGATGCTATATAAAAAAGAAAGAGCCCCCTAAAGGAGCTCTTTCTTTTTGCATCTACCACCATCTATCGGGTTTGAACAAATTATTGAATAGCACCATAAATATACCACTAAAGCATAAACCTAAAACGCCAAAGGCAAATAGAGAAAATATATAATCTAGCATTTGACATAACCCCCTCATGCTTTAGCTTCTACTTAAAGCATAACGTAGTATGACAAATAATTCCATGGACAAAAGTCCTAATTTGTTAGTACTTACTTCCCGTTTATTGTCAATATCTATCAATTAATGATTTTTACCTGTTTAATTTTATCTAAACCTGGAAATAGTACTAACGTAACATCTACTTTCCTCTCTCCTTTGTAACTCCTCGGCATACATGTATGCTGGGGAGTTTTCTTTATGTACTGGGCCATATAATTCTTCATAGGTTATATGGCAACATGCATAACCTATGAGGCTCTCAATCCAAACCTTATTGAAAGTCAGGGAAGTCTTCAAATCTCCCTAAAACCTTTAATGTTTCCTTAGCTTCTTCGATCGTAGCGCCCAGTCTTTCCACTTTTCTTGTATTAGCATTCAATAATAGAAATTCACCACTTGAAACGACTACCTGCTCTTCCATATCGTCACTAAACCAGAAACTTGTAAATCCTGAATTAATTACTGGCATGTGAACCATCTCCTTTTGGTGACTTTTTTAGAATATTCGGCAAAATAACAATAATTCCTGCAGGATTTTCATATATAATATGCAATTATGTTTCTCTGTCCGGTTGCCGCTCATACGTATAATGAACCCAGCAGTCTTTATTATGGCTGCTGGTTAAGCTGCGTCTTTCTGCTGCTCTCTTGATAGCTGATCCCAACGGTCATCTCCCGTAAAATCAATGACCTTCTGATTCCGAATGGCGTCAGCTACTATATCTCTTACAGGTATACAGGTATCGTGGAGGTTTTGGCCATTCTGGAACATGGTAAACCCATCACCACCTGCCGCCATAAAGTCGTTAGTAACTACTTTATACGTCTTTTCTAGGTCAAGCTGAGTGCCGTCAGCTAGAGTCACAGCAATAACCCGTCCCTTGGCAGCATCATATGATACTTTTATTCCTGAATACTGTATCATACCAACTTTATCGTTCATTAGCCCATATTCCAAGACTTTCAGAATTTCCTTACCAGTCATAGCTACCGTGCACAGCGTATTGTCAAATGGTAGTACTTCATAAAGATTTCCCATAGTAACAGTTCCGGCAGAAATACCAGTGCGAAGTCCACCTGTATTTTGAAAAGCTATGTCAGCCTCTGTTGCTTGCCGCATATTATCTGTAATGAATTGCCCTAGCAGCGTTTCGGAAAGTTCGTATCTATCATGGCTAAGTGCATGCGCAGCATGACCAACAATAACATTTTTAACCGTCTCTAGCTCTCGCTGGGATTCTTCAAGCATCACTTGAGTATCCCGATCTGCCAGCAGACCGGAAACTGGCAGCTTATCCACGCTAACGTTAGTACTCTCAACTTTGTGACTCACTTTATTATAAAAGAGCTCAATCTTGCCTACAGCCCTCCCGTTATAGCCTGCCTGAACAACCGGTACACTCCCCACTTTGCCACTAACCAGTTGATGAGAGTGTCCAGAAACTATAGCATCAACACCTACAGCTTGTATTGCAAGAGTAGCAGCTTCGCCACTTATATTCCCGCGCTCATCCATAAAGCTAGCAAGATGAGTTAATACCACAATGACATCTGCCCCTTGCTGCTTGAGTTTAGGTACAAGGGAGTTAACTGTTTTAGCCGGATCTGCAAAAGTATAGTTAGCTATTATTTTCGGATTGGTCTTAAAGGCTGTTTCAGGAGTAGCAATCCCAATCACCCCGATATTTACGCCGTTGCGCTTTAGAATAGTATAAGGCTTTACATACTCAATGGGCTTACCCGAACTCTTGTCCAGTATATTCGCGCAAACATAAGGAAACTTCGACTGGGCGATACGCTGCTTCAGAATGTCGATACCCCAGTCAAACTCATGATTACCAAGGGTCATGGCATCAAAACCAGCATAGTTCATAACATCAACCACACTTTTACCGCGTAGAAGGTTAGAATCCAGACTTCCTTGAAACATGTCGCCAGCGCTAAACAGTAACGTCCCATCCGGGTTTTGGGCTTTAGCCTCTTTTAGAAACTGCGCCAATTTAGCGGCACCCAGGTTTTTACCACTCTCAACCAGCGCACCATGAAAATCATTAACGCTCAGTATTTGTAAATGTATAATGTCATTGCTGCCAGCGCTTTCAGCAGCAACATGTTCAACCATTAACGTCATGCTTAGCATAAAAGAGATGAGCAATAGGCAGTGTTTAAATTTAGATACTACTATTTTCCTATGTACCTTCCCCATAAGCTTCCCCCCTAGTTTGTTTCGTCTTTATTTTTCTATTATATCCGAAACTAGTTTAGTTCCGACGCTACCATCTCAATAAACTCCTCAACCAGTTCCGGGTCGAATTGAGACCCGGCGCATCTTCTGATTTCTTCGATCGCCTCTTTGTAGCTCATGGCTTTTCGGTAAGGCCGGTCGCTGGTCATGGCATCATAGGCGTCGACGATCGCCATGATCCTGCATTCGACTGGAATATCTTTGCCAGCAAGCCCCAAGGGGTAGCCATTGCCGTTCCAGTGTTCCTGGTGCTTCAAAATCCAATCGGCGATAGGCTCCAGATCGGGGGAGGATCGGGCGATGCGGTGACCGATCTCGCAGTGGCGGCGCATAATGACCATCTCCTCTTCAGTCAACTTGCCAGGCTTGTTTAAAATGCCATCGGGAATTCCAACCTTGCCGATATCGTGGAACTTGGCGAAAAGGCGAAGGTCGGCGACAGCGCCTTGGGGAAACTGCAGCCGCTGCCCCATTCTTTCTATTAGTTCTCCAAGCCGGTCGGCATGGCCTTCGGTGATATGGTCACGGGCTTCGAGCGCCTTCATCATGGTTTGGACGAGAGCGCTGCGAGAGCTCTGCTGCTGGTGCATCTTCTGGCGGTACATGTTGTTGTCTGCCTCTTTGAAGACCATGTCAATATGGGCGCCTTCCAAGTCGGTCGCCCAGCCGAGCGACAGGCTCAACGGCAGGTTGGGGTTTTCTTTGTTGTAGTCAGCCACAGCCTTTTTATACTGCTTTTCGAGTGCTTCCATCAGATGCTTTGTAGTATCGAACAGTACGACTGCGAACTCGTCACCGCCGATCCGGGCGGTGAAGCCGGGTTGCGTTATGTTCGCATCCAAGATGGCTGCCACTTTTTTTAACAATTCGTCGCCATAGCGATGGCCTAGTGTATCATTAATAAGCTTGAGACCATCGACATCGCAGACGAATATGCCAATGCTTTTGTGTCCTTCGGTTTGCAAGCGCAGCGCCTCTTCCTCAAAGTGGGCTCTGTTATAAACGCCAGTGAGGGCATCGCGCAGGCTAAGAAATCTCAGGCGTTCTTCCATCTGCTTGCGTTGAGTGATTTCCCTCATGATGGCCAGGCATCTGGTCTCACCATGGATGACGGCCCGGGAAGCGTGGATTTCCAGGACGAGGCGGCGACCGGCCCGATCCGCCGTTTCCCGTTCGTAAAGCAGCGAACCCTCCTCGATCGACTTACGTATTCGGCCCAGCTCCTCCTCCACATTGGCAGGAGAGACGATCGCCACTAGTCCGAGTTGCCTGAATTCCTGTTCGGAATAGCCGAACAGTTCAGTAGCCTGGCGATTGACTGCCAGAATATCGCCATTTTCAGGGTCCTTAACGATAATCACATCACTTGCGGCATTAAAGATTTCTTCTATCGTCTGGTAACTCTCTTCGAGCTTCGTATTTGCTGCGATGACTGCTGTATACAAACGGCGTAGTTCATCTTCGTTCGCCGTTAATTCTTCATAAGAGGCGGTCAGTTCTTCATGAGTGGCGGTCAATTCTTCATAAGTGGTAGTCAGTTCTTGGTGGCTCCTCTGGAGGCGCTCCTCGCTTTTTTCAAGTGCCGCCTGTGCCCTTTTTCGGATAACGCGGTTGATCAAGAGTACGGCAATAAGAACCCCCTGTAAGACTAACAGGCAAATCCCGCCAATGATCTGCCACTTATACAATTCCCAAATGCTTGTTTCCTTAAATTCAATTTTGCTGTCAAACGGCAGCTTATTCTCATCTGTCCCCCAGCGTTTCAGCTGCCGCCAATCAAACCGATAAGCTCCTATCGGTTCATTAGTCACCGGAATCTCGGCCGCGTCCCCCCCCAATAATATGGCTGTACCAATTTCCGCCGCCCTTCGGCCCAATGCCTCATGATTAATGAGAAAACCTCCCGTAATCCCGCTGCCCATGTAAGTATCCAGCATGCCGTATACCGGCACATGTGCGATGCGTGCGATTTCTTTTACAGCTTCGGCAGGCACTAGAACCTTGCCATTCACATCGATCTGCATGGAAAGATACATGATAGCAGCGTCATCCCCGGTTGTATTTAGCTTTTCCAGCATCATTTCAAAGGGCAACTCGTTCAGAGGAATGAATTTAATCCTTTCTTTATACAATTCCCCCTGTTGCAGTGTGCTGGCTACCATATCACGCTCTGACGAACTCACACCAGCCACAATATATATCTTTCGGGTGGCAGGATGATTCTGGAGAATCAAATCAATGTTCCTTTTTGCATTAAACGATGCTGTTACTCCTGTAAAGTTGGCAGGCAAATTTATTGTGCTATAATTTTCGATCTCCAACCCTGCAAAGACGACCGGCACGTCGCCGAATATCTGTTTTCCATACTGATTCATAAACTGTAATGCCTGTTTATATTGCACAATAATTAAGTCAGGCTTCTCTTTCGAATATTTGATTTTTAAGGATTCAGCCATTGTTTTGAAGTAATTTTCATTTGATGGACGTGCCGCCAACTGCAAGTTTTCATGATAATAGATAATATTAAGCGGAGAATGCTCTTTAAATTCCGCAAATACGCCTTGCAGGAACCACTGGCTTCCAAGGTAATTAATGTTGTATGAAGGCAGAACCAATACCCTCCTGGTTTGGGTCTGAACCGGCTCGGCCGCCAAGCAGAAAGAGCCAGAGATACCAAAGAGCAACGCAATGAAACAGGCGATTGTAACTGTCCTAATGTTTCTTGGGCGCACCAAATATACAATCTTGCAGATAATCCTTAAACGCGCTTCCCAAGTACGCTCAACCATTAGATCCCCCCCTTTAACAGATGGATTCATTGTTATCCAGTAATTTAGTGCACCACTGATTTCACAGATGTCAACATGAGAGGATATTTTATCCAGATAGAAGTATTGAAAATGTTCGCTGTATTTTTGTATAATCCTGTAAGAAAATATCAAAACCAATCGATTATTACAATTTTTCAAATTATTTACCAATATTTTTTTCAATCACATTATACTTTTCTTCCAAACCCGTTCTTCATATAACATAAAGAAACACGGCTTGCGCCGATCCTCTGGCGAAAGCGGAAGTCGACGTTGCCCTTATCCAGACGGAAAATTCTACTTTCTAACAGGATAAAAAAAGCCGCCCACCCAAAGGTAGACGACTAAACTATTGATCATTGGTGTAGCATCTTTGTAGTAAACCATTTATAAAATACTTCTCCACACCTGCTACAAATACACTTGTTCCATCCGGCCACAACAACACCGCAGGAATGAGCGTTGCCACCGCACTCATGTTTAAACATCATAATAAACCTCCGTACTACTGCTACCCTAATATATTCAACGTCCAATCAAACCTATCCTCTATTTTATGTAAATAAATAGCGCCGCCCATCTCCGAAGACCAGGCGGCGCTACATCAGTCTAAATTGTCGAATTACAACTATCCTCAAAACAACGAAATAACAAAACAACGACAATGACAACCACGATCCACCAACGATTAGCGCGGTGGAAATCGCATCCAAAATTGGATTTACAACCGTCGAAGAAATCCATATATATCCCCCCTTGCTATTAATGGGG
Source organism: Sporomusa malonica (assembly GCF_900176355.1). Taxonomy (GTDB): domain Bacteria; phylum Bacillota; class Negativicutes; order Sporomusales; family Sporomusaceae; genus Sporomusa; species Sporomusa malonica. Next base: position 163,191 of record NZ_FWXI01000009.1, read on the forward strand.
TCCATATATAGTATGAGTTAAAACCAACTTTTGACTCTAATCCGCATTATCTCGTGCAAATCTCCCTGGCTTTCCGAGGGCTAAAAAATCATTCTGTGTTCTGCTTTCTCTCCAAGGCAATTGCAATTCGTTGCAACGCTTTATTTATGCCGGTTAACTGCATCAGAGCATAGATAACTACAGCACCATATAAAATCATGAATATCATCCCGAATGGAAAAAAACCGCCACCACCATACCCCATCAATACTCATCACTCCGCTTCGCTTACTATTACTGAAGGTTTTGTTGATCCAATTGGAGTATACCCTCATTTGCAAAAGAATACACTACCGTGTTATTTCTCAATAAACCATCTACCTTCATCACAAAAAAGATATACTTGCTTACCGGCAATATGACAGGTGTATCGCATTCCCTGTCCGCCAGATTTCAATGATGCCGCCTGGCGCACATCAAGAATTTTATCGACAGTAAACACTCTGCCATTTTCCCAATTTAGTAATATAGGTTTAATTACCCCATTAACGTCGTGTTCCGCTGTTATGTTAACGAACAATTTGCCCATTTGTGTATCACCTACCTAAAATACGAAGTTGGTTGAATAACATGCTCATCCTTAGGGTTAAACCCTGTCAGTTGTCGGTCTAAAAGCATGGCACAACGCTGGACGCTATAGTGGCCAAAACGCTTACGCAGGCTGTCAATTGTTCGTTCAAGTTCTTCCCCCTCTGGCTTAATATCATGGAACAGGTCTAATTGAATGTTGCCGCCGGCAGTCACTAGGTCGGCCCCGCGGACACCAAGGCTGCGGATAGGCTTACTCCAGCAGTAATTCGCAGTAAAAAGCTCCATGGCCTTCTTGGCGATATCGGCGGACACGAACGAGGGAGAGGTAAGTTTCCCTTGGCGTTCGAACAAATATAACTCCTTATCACGCACGCAAATGGATACTGTCTTGCATTTTAACCCATGGTTTCGCAGATGAGCAGCAACACTCTCAGCTAGTACATAGATAATTAGTTTTACATCCTGGTCATTCGCTAAATCCCGCACAGCGGTTGTACTATTGCCAACCGACTTTATTAAGCTTTCTTCTCCCGTTAACCGCACTGGTGCTGAATCAAAACCATTGGCAAAACTCCATAGTGTTTCACCCCACACTCCGAGTATCAAACGCAGCTTTTTTAGATCGGCTTTTGCCAAGTCTCCAATGGTTCGTACCATGCGGTTTTCAAGCTTTTGTCGCGTTGAACGGCCAACATAGAGTAGTTCACCTACTGGCAACGGCCAGATCTTATCCTGGTAATTACCTTCCGTAATAACTGTTGTAGCATCTGGTTTTTTCATGTCACTTCCGAGCTTCGCAAATATTTTATTGTAAGATACGCCGATAGAACAGGTAAGCCCGAGTTCCTCTTTAAACCGTTGCCGGATAGTGTCTGCAATAATGGGGCCAGACCCGAAAAGCTTCAATGAACCAGTCATGTCCAGCCAGCACTCGTCTATGCCGAAGGACTCAATCTGATCGGTATAGTCTGCGTATATCGCCCGGGCCATCTGGGAGAACCTGAGATATTTGCGAAAATCTGCCGTCACAGTTATAAGGTTTGGACACTTTAGCTTAGCTTCCCATATTGCTTCACCTGTTTTAATTCCGAGCTGCTTGGCAGGCTGATTTTTGGCCAGCACGATTCCGTGCCTAGCTTCAGCATCTCCACAGACGGCTATTGGTTTATCTCTTAGCTCTGGCAGGTAAAGACACTCAACTGAAGCGTAAAAGTTATTTAAATCAACGTGTAGGATGGTGCGAGACATTTTATTGCCCCCAATACAGAACATTTGTTTGTATTTATTCTAGAACGAATGTTCGTATTTGTAAAGCGGGAATAACTGCCAAAAGGGTAAATAATCCCTATAAACAGATATAAGAAAAAGCACCTCGGAGGTGCTTTAATTAGAGTTTTTTTATTACAAAGGGAGCTTAGGATTACTATTTTACAAGATACTGGGCGGCATCAGCAAATGCGATTGCCTCATCCAGTCTACCTGTGAATAGGCGCATGGTTCTTTCATGATCTCCGTCTTTAACAATAACAGAGAAGGTTTTTCCTCCCCGCAATAACTGTGAAACTTCCAAAACTACGTTGCCTTTCGCGGCCATGAGGTTTTGAGCGGCTTCATATTTTGCCGGATGCTCGTCACAAGTAACCGTAAAGCCGGAGTTCTCAAGGACGCTTCGGTAGTCATTACATTCACTATTGATGGTTTCAAGGATGCTGGTAAGCTTTTTTTCATATAGGGAAGCCAGACTATTTTTTACGTTAGACACACAAATCACTCCTATCTATTTAGCTGTCAGGTCATTCCTGGCAGACATTACTCTTTGGTTATAGTATAGGCTGATTTTTACTATTAGTAAAATAGATACTAGAGATGTTTACTATACATCAAACAGATAGTATAATGTATCTATTCAACTCTCGCTTCACTTCACCTTAGAAATAGTGGCGCGACAAAGGGAGGTTGCCCCTATGGAAATGGTTCATCTTCAATATTTTATTGCCGTTGCCCGCCATAAGAGCTTTAGCAAGGCAGCCGAAGTATCCCACGTTTCCCAGTCAGTCGTAAGTAAACTGGTCAAAGACTTAGAACAAGAAGTCGGCTTTGTTTTGTTTGATCGCAGTTCCAAAAAGGTAACCTTAACCGATGCCGGTGCAATCTTTTTGACTGAGGCGGATAAAGTAGTCACTCTGTTCAATAACCTTACCGCCGACTTTGACAATAAGTGTAAACTACCCAGAGGAAAAGTCAGCATTGGTCTGCCGCTTATGGCGGATGCCGTTTCCTTTGCGCAGTTGCTCGGCCAATTCCGGAACCACTACCCGGAAATTGAAACAGAGCTATACGAATACGGGTCTAAGAAAATTGAGCTGGCTATCCAGGATGGAATGTTAGATGTCGGCATCATCTGTCGTCTGCCGGGAAATCCTGAGGTTTTTAATTCGTTTACATTTTCTCACGATCCACTGCAAGTGGTAGTTCACCCATTGCATCGCTTCGCCCAATTAAGCGAGGTTAATCTTTCCGATTTAACCCACGAACCCTTGATTCTCTCCAGCAGCGACTTTAGTCTGCATGATGAAATTATTAAAAAATGCAGCCAAGCCGGCTTTCAGCCGAAGATCGCCCTGGAGACCTCACAGCGGGAACTTATGGTGCAGACGGTGGCAATCAATTTAGGCATCGCTATAATTCCGAAAAACGTCTGCGACAGTCTAAACCACAATCTTGTTCGCGCCGTACCCCTGGTCAATCCTGAAATTGTCCATAGTATGTCCGTAATTTGGAAAAAAGGCCGTCCCCTCTCCTATCCAGCCAAACTCTATTTAGATTTCGTTCAGGAATACCTTTTTGATTGGCCCCAAAAACGAGGAAGAATCTCAAAAGCAACCAGGCTTGATCCTTAGTATATAAGGATTAAGCCTGGTTGTACCATTTAGAACCGCTTGGTGAAGCAGTCTCTCTTTAGCTACAGGAATTTCTCAAATTCAGGTGGCATAGAATTATTCTGAGGTGAAACCAAATGTCAATCATTGATACCGATCCCAACCAACTCGCCCTGTTAATGACCCTGATTGCCATTTCTTTTTCTGAGGATAGAGATCCTAACGAAGTAAACATTGTTGGCAACGTAATTATAACAATTGGTAGTATTATGGTTACAATTGCGGCCCAAAAACTGGCTCAGGAATCAGACCAAAAAACCAATCGACAGAATCATCAATCGCCACAGAATATTCAGCAACAAATTGATCAACTACAAGCCCAAATCGATCAACTTAGGCAATAGATAACCATATACACGCTTCCTGCCAGCGACATCTACGAGTTGCTGCTAACAAAGCAACGAACCCTAGCCTTAGCTAGGGTTCTATAAAAAACAGAATCCACATCATCTGCCAGCACTCCGCTATATTTAGTTCGCTTTGTCTTGATATGTATATAATACACGATCATTATGAAGAACCGATGAAGATATTATGGCTTTTTCGTGAACGTTTGCAGGCAACATAGCATAAAAAGAGCTACCCTTGCCTACTGTACTCTCTACTTGCACTTTGCCACCGTGGATTTCGGTCAATTGTCTGACGATCGCCAGGCCAAGGCCAGTACCCCCACTTTTTCTATCCCTAGACTTATCGCCTCGGTAAAAATGGTCAAAAATATACGGCAAATCGGCAGCGTCAATGCCTGGACCATTGTCGGCAACAGTGACCTTTACCCAATCTTGCTCTTCTAGCTTTGTTAACTCGGTAGAAACGGTTACCTGCCCACCAGTTGCGGTGTAACGAATGGCGTTCGTAATCAGATTATAGAAGATCTGGCATATTCTATCGGCATCAGCAGTAATTAGTGGCAGTCCTTGTGTCAAGTTCTGCTCAATAGTAATCTTTTTTTCATCAGCAAGGGGTTTTAGCATATACAAGGCCTGCTCAATCATCTGATTGACGGCAACCGCTTTGAACTCTAGAGACAGTTGGCGAACTTCCGCAAGCGACAAGTCTTTCAAGTCTTTGATTAGCCGTGATAAGCGGACAGCTTCCTCGTGGAGGGAAGTCAGCTGTTTTTGGTTAGGCTCAATGATGCCATCGATCATTCCCTCCAGGTGGCCTTGGATAACAGCGAGCGGGGTTCTGAGTTCATGGGCGATATTGGCCAGAAATTGCCGCCTTAGCTTGCTGTTATTATCAAGCGTTTCTGCCATGCTGTTAAATATCACAGCAAGACTTCCCACTTCATCTTTAGAGGTTACGGGTACTTTCTGAGCAAAGTTACCCCGCTCAATCTCCAGAGCAGCGGCACTTACCGTGCGCAAAGGTATGGTTATACTGCGGGCCAAGGCATAGCTTGCCATTAACCCAGCTACTAATAGGGCTACGCCAACCCAGATGAGTGACTGATGTACTGATGTTAAGAAGTTTTGCTCCGATGTTCCCATCATGACCGCCTGGCCATGACCACCTGGACCCATGTGTGTTATCATGCTGCGGTGCATTTCCATTTGCTGAACGGTAACATACTCTTGGAATAAATCGGTCATTTGCGAGTTAGCCAAATAGATAAGCAAAAATACGGTTATGGCTACTGCCAGGAACATAAGTCCTGTAATCCGATAAATAATGCTATTCATTTTGGCTACCTGCCATACGGTAGCCTACACCATAGACGGTTTGAATGTATACCGGCTCTTTCGGGTTATCCTCAACTTTTCGCCGCAGATTCTTGACATGGGCGTCAATGGTGCGTTCATAACCCTCGAAGGAATAGCCCTGGCTTTGCTCAACGATTTGCAGTCGGCTGAATACTCTGCCCGGATTAGCCGCCAACAGTTCCAGTATCTTAAACTCGGTTGGCGTCAGCTCAACAGGTTGTCCGCCTTTTGTTATCTGATACTGTTCCAGATCAATGGTTACATCACCCATTCGAAATTGTACAGGCTTTGCAGTTGTTCCCTTGGTCCGGCGCAAGATAGCCTTAACGCGGGCCACAACTTCCTTGGGGCTAAAGGGCTTGGTCACATAATCATCGGCGCCAATTTCTAAGCCAATTAACCTATCGCTCTCTTCATCCCGGGCAGTCAGCATTAAGATGGGTACCTCGCTATCCCGCCGTAGTGTCCTACAAATATCCCAGCCATCCATCCCTGGCAGCATTAAGTCAAGCACCAGAATATCGGGTTGTTTGTCCCGGGCTGTTTTTAATGCAGTTAGACCATCATTCGCAGTATATACTATAAACCCATCCTTTTGAAAATACAATTGTAGCAACTCTACTAATTTTACATCATCATCAACAATTAAAACTGACCGTTGTGTCATGTTCTTTCCCCCCATTAATATCCTTCGGTAAAAATTACTGGCGTCAATATACGACGCCAGTCTTAATTTAGACTTTAAACTTTGGGACCGCTTCTTTCCAGTTTCGTTACATTATGTTCCTTATCCTCTTCCGTTGGTCACTCTATAGGAAATTTTACTGTCCATCCCGCTCCATTCCGTATTCAGTACTAATTGCCTATATTATACAAATTAAATATGAATAACTTATGAATATGGTATGAAGATATTATGCGTTTTGCAGACAACTGACATGCCACAGTACTAAGGGTATCGCCAGAAGCCAATAACAATAGATTTCTTGGTTATCATAATAAATACCCCTTTCTTGACCTATGAGATACGGGTTTCATGTTTTAGATATTCTTATAGCAAGTTTATCTTATGTGATTTACTGTTCATGTATTTTCTATTAATAAATGGCCTATATGCATAGCGCAACAATGTCTGATATACTCTTACTATCCAGGCTGGACCGTATACTATTTTAGAGGTGGTTTTATGTTAGTAAAAAAAGGCCAAGCTGCCATTAGCTTGGTATGTGTTGTATTAGGTATCATGCTGGCAGTGCAATTTAGGAGCAATCAAGATTTTCGGTATTCTCTACAAAATCAACGAGCAGAAGATTTAACACTACGGTTAAGCTCTGCCGAAAAAGAAAGGGACAGCCTGCAATCTCAAGTACGGGAATTACAGACCTCTGGCGGCAATGCGTCTTATAAAGAACTTCAACGCACTGCCATGGGAGCGGGTACAATAGCACTGGCAGGTCCCGGTATTGTTGTTACTGTAGAGGAAGACCGTAAGCCAACGGCAGAAAATAGAAGCTCTGACCTATATTTCATCAGGGCAGAGGACATGCTCAAAATCCTAAACGAGCTGAGGGCAGGAGGCGCCGAAGCCATTGCCATCAATAATCAGCGACTGATTACGGGTTCGGGAATTCGTCAAAATGGACAATCCATGTCAGTCAATGGCACACCCTTTGCTGCCCCCTTTGAGATAAGAGCAATCGGCGACCCGGCAACGCTGGAGAATTCGCTAAAGATGCGAGGCGGGGTTATCGAAACTTTGTCCTTCTGGGGAATTAAGATTACTGTTTCCCAGAAACCTGATGTACAAATTCCGGCCTACACTGGCGGCTTTCAGTTTCAACATGCACACCCCATGAAGGAGGCTGGTAAGTGATGTGGCTGCCACTAATAGGACTACTTATTGGCCTTGGTATCGGTATGGCTTTTCCCATAACGGTTCCTGCACAATACGCCAAATTCATGTCGATTGCACTCTTGGCCTCGCTGGATTCCGTGTTTGGCGGACTGCGAGCCGTACTGAGCAGTCATTTTGATAATGTAGTTTTTATCACTGGATTCTTTACTAATGCTCTTATGGCAGCTTTTTTAGTCTATGTTGGCGAGCGCATCGGCATTGACCTCTATTATGTGGCTCTGCTAACGTTTGGTCTGCGTATTTTTCAAAACCTGGCCATTATCCGCCGCCAAAGGCTTAAAAGATAAAAGCAGCAATAAAATTGTAAAGAGGCTTCCCTTCTGCGGGCAGCCTCTTTATTTTGCCATCAGGATCGATTCGGTTATGCTAACTTGCGGTCTCTGGTGAAGCAACAATAAGCTTAATTATTTTCCCTGAATACTCCTCAATGGAATACGTATGTATGCCTGCCTCATTTACATTCTTTACTGTTTCTCTGTTAATATTTGAACCGATGACATGCAAAGCTACCGGATTAAGAACATCCATCACCCACCCCAAGAATGGATTATCACTGCGTACATGCTCAAGAAGAATAATCCACCCACCTGGCTTACACACTCGCTTGACCTCTTGTAAGCCTTGGATCGGGTCAGGTACTGAACAAAAAACACAGGTAGCAATCACAGTATCGAAAGAATTATCGGGAAAGGCCATGTTTTGAGCATCCATCTCCAGCAGAGTAACGGGCACCTTGGCTTTGGTCAATTTTTGCTTAGCTTTTTGTAACATGCCTGGACTAAAATCTATCGCTGTCACTTGGCATCCAGGCAGATAAAATTCCAGATTGGCGCCTGTGCCTACCCCTACCTCTAATACCTTGCCATTCGCTTGCTCAACGGCCTTACGGCGAAGCTTAATTGGAATCATTTTGTCCATCCAGTCGTAAAATAAAGCTGTCCGGTTATACCTTCTACGGACAATATCGGTTTCACGATTAAATGGCTCAGACAACGTAATACCTCCTATGAATGCCTGTGATCAAACCACATACTACCATGCAGTTGTAGTTTTCTCCCATCTTACCACATCGTAAACTCCCCGTATAGAAAAACAGTCAACCCGGATGCGGCTGACTATTTTTCTATACTCTATTTGTTAACAAATCAATATGAATATCTAATGAAGATTCTCTTAGAATGAATATACAAAAACGAAACCCATTATTTTGTGGTAATAAAGGTTCCGTCTTTTGTTCAATGTGTTCTCATTCTATAAATAACTAGGATTTAGTGGTGCCCGCTATGCTCGTTTGACTGATTATTGCTATCGGCAGGCGGCGGTACTTGCTGCTCATTTTGCTGGGTATTGGTTTGCTCTGCGAACACAATCGGTGAAACCAACCCAGATGTCGCTACAAATGCTCCCAGCATTAAACCCATTACCAGCTTAGATACCGTCTTATTCATACTATCAAGCTCCTTTTAATTGAAATAATATAGGGCTTAGGTAAGCCTCCACCATTTACTTAGATAAATATTACCACAACAATGTGAATAAGTTATGAATTAGCTATGAATATCTTGTGATTTTGCTGCCCGGGTTATTACCGCAAAATACTAATAAGGTAGATATACAAAAAACGTGGTTCCCGTGCCCTGTCCACTATCGACCATAACTTTACCACCGTGGAATTCCACCAATTGCTTCACAATCGCCAGTCCCAGACCAGAGCCGCCACTTTTACGGTCCCGGGATTTTTCTCCCCGGTAAAAATGGTCAAAAATGTGGGAAATATCATCAGGAGCAATGCCTGGCCCGTTATCACTGACACCGATCTTTACCCATTGCTGTCCTTGATTTTTCTCTAGCTGTGTTGTTATCAACACCTTGCCTCTATCCGGGGTATACCGGAGTGCGTTGACAAAGATATTGCTAAATACTTGGCTAATGCGGTCAGGATCCACATTAATCTCAGACAACTTTTCATTTAAATTACACTCGACAGCCATTTTCTTTTCGTCTATCGTTGTTTTCATGAGTTGAATTGTCCGGCGTATCAGATGGTTAATGTTGGTTGGCTGCTTATCTAGGGAAAGTTGCCCAACTTCAGCCAAGGACAAGTCTTTAAGGTCAGTAATGAGGCGATTGAGCCGAATGCTTTCCTCATGTAACGATGCCACTTCTTCTTTATTCATGTCAATCACATCGTCCAACATGCCTTCCAGATGTCCTTTAATAATAGCAATAGGAGTGCGTAATTCATGGGCAATATTAGCCAATAGCTGTTGTCTTAATTTCATGTTGTTTTCGAGAGTTGTGGCCATCCGGTTAAAAATTTTGGCCAGATGCCCCACCTCATCTTTCGAGGAAACGGGTACCCGTTGCTCAAACTTCCCCTGTTCAATAGCCTCGGCAGCAATACTAAGTCTACGTAGTGGTACGGTGATACTGCGTGCTAAAGAATAGCTTGCCAACAGCCCTAGCACAATGAGTATGGCCCCGACCCAGTTTAGCGACCTATGGACCGAGGCCAAAAATGTCAATTCAGCTTGTCCCATATGGTGCATCATGCCGCCGCGGCCCATAATCAGCAAATACTCCCGAAAGAGCTGATTCATCTGATAGTCAGCAAGATAGATGAGTAATACCACTGTAAAGGCCACAAACAAAAACATGAGGCCGGTAATCCGGTAGACAATACTATTCATCTTTTGCCACCCCAGCTAATTTATAGCCCAGCCCGTAGACGGTCTGAATATACACCGGTTCTTTGTGGTTAGCCTCCAACTTGCGCCGCAGGTTCTTAATATGGGCATCAATCGTCCGCTCATACCCTTCAAACGTGTAACCATGAACTTGTTCGGCGATTTGAAGGCGGCTATACACCTTGCCTGGGTTTGTAGCCAGCAGTTCTACTATCTTAAATTCGGTGGGGGTTAATTCCACCACTTGGCCGTCCCGGCTTACCTGGTAAGAATCCATGTCCATTGTCAAGCCGCCGATTTTAATGGCCTCTTTACGTAAAACGGCCCTATTGGTACGCCGCAATATGGCCTTGGCACGGGCTACCACCTCTTTGGAACTAAAGGGTTTAGTAACATAATCATCAGCACCCAGTTCCAGGCCCACCAGCCGGTCGCTTTCTTCATCACGGGCAGTAAGCATAATAATCGGGATATCATTATCTTTGCGTAGCCGCCGGCATACTTCCCAGCCGTCAATACCAGGCATCATCAAGTCAAGCACCATAATATCAGGCCTATGTGCGCGCACAGCCTTTAACGCATCAATACCATCAGCTGCCGTATAGGCGATAAACCCATCTTTCTCAAAATATATTTTGAGCAATTTTACCAGTTTGGCATCATCGTCTACTAGTAATACTGAATTCTGCACCATGGTATTACCTCCTAGTTACCGTTCATCCTAGTGGCTCCTACTAGCTGTAATGTATGCTTTTGTTATAAATTGTCGAAATGCACTTAGTACTACCAGTATACACTTTTAATATGAAGAACTTTTGAAGATTCTATGAAAAACTTATGTAAATTGAATTAATTAAGCCAGAAAATCAACAACAGGGCGGCCTTTGCCGCCCCATCAGTCGCCTAACTAATTCCATGTGTACTTTTCATATATGCATCCATCGCTTGCGGGTCAAACACTAAAATTTAACCTGCGGCACCTGTTTTGCACCCTCATCGGCTTTAAAATACTCTTTGGGGCCAAACCCCATCGGGCCAGCAATAATACTGGTTGGCAGTGAGCGGATCGATGTGTTATACCCTTGGACGCTTTCATTGTAATCTTTACGGGCAACTGCGAGACGATTTTCTGTTCCTGCCAGTTCATCCATGAGGGCCCGAAAGTTTTTATCCGCTTTTAAGTTAGGGTAGTTTTCCGATATTACCAGCAGCCGGCTTAATGCCGAGCTCAGTTCGCTATTGGCCTGCGCTTTAGCAACCGGACCTTGGGCACCACCCAACTTAGCCCGCGCATCGGCTACTGCTTGGATGGCCTGCTGCTCGTGACCGGCATAGCCTTTTACCGTATTAACCAAGTTAGGAATCAAGTCGGCCCGGCGCTGCAGCTGGTTCTCGATTTGACTCCACTTGCCATTCACATTCTCGCTCATACCTACTAAATTGTTGTATCCCGAAAAAACACTAACTACGATTACCGCGACAACCGCCAACACAATCCATACCGTTTTATTCATAGCGCTTCCTCCTTATCTTAATAATGCATGGCATAGACCATCGCCACTGCGCTTGCTGTCCATGCTCCCCACTTTAATGTTTTAAGAACTATCTTTTGCCCTGTTGTATACGCTTCTACATTTTCCGCCTCAGGCAGTTCCGGTTTATTCTGCTGCATTTTAACTCCCTCCCAAACACTAACTAGCTTTACACTAATGATACCAATTATTTATGAAGAACTTATGAAGACACTGTGAAGAAATTCTATTTTTTTCGCTAAAAAGCAACAGCCCTCACCAAATGTGAGGGCTGAAATACTGTTTATTGTTGTGGTTCGACGTTATCCGTGATGGGCACTATGGTCGTTTGACGAATTGCCCGGAGTTTTCTCAACCTGCTGATGGCCGCTGTGATCACTGTCCATGTCCACAGAATTCACCAAATCAGACATCATCTGATGAAAACTCATATCCTGCTGAAGCATTTGTTTCATGATTCCTTGCATCTTGGGAGTTTTCATGACGTCTTTCATCGCCTTTTGCATTTCAGGGTTTTTCATCATTTCAATGCACTGTTTTTGCATCTCCGGACTCGCCATCATTTGAGCCATGGCCTTAGCATCCATGTTCCCCATCATAGCTCCCTTTTGGTTTGCCGGCGCTTCACATGCCTGAGGCGCTTTTTCGGCCGCGCTAGCTATTGTTGGGCTAACACCCAACCCAAACACAGACGCGGTTACAAGACCGCCAACAACCCAAATTGCCAATTTCTTATTCATTATAAACCCTCCAAGTATACTTTTTTAATCTATGAATTTTTGCTTAATTATAGCACTCGCTTTGCCCCGTAATACCGTTTAACGAAATACGTATCGTTCATGTCCCCTATTGCCACTATACCTTGGGAAAAGGAAGTGTGGATGAATTTATCGCCGCCGATATAAATTCCCACATGGGACGCGCCTGGCTCATAGGTGGTGAAATAAACTAAATCACCTGGCTGCAGTGCTAGCGGCGATACCGTCCGCCCGACCAGAAACTGTAGATCAGCGGTGCGGGGCAGATTAATCCCGGCCTGCCGGTATACATACTGCACCAGCCCGGAACAGTCAAAACCCCGGGCCGGAGAAGCCCCGCCCCAAACCACCGGTTGACCAAGCATATTCCTAGCTGATGCCAATATTTGCGAAGTCTGCCCGTTGGGTATAGCAAGACTTCGGGCGACCATTTGCTGCTCATCGGCAACCGGCAGAACGGCCCCCGACAGAATGGAGTCAAGTGACTGGACAAACTGGTTATACCCGGAAGCCGGAGCGGCCTCAGCCTCTGCCACTGGGCTTAGCAACATGCCGGCCAGTACGGCAATCAGTATCCATCTGTTCATTGGCCGCTCCTCCTTTCCGAGCCATTTAATGGCTCATGGTCTGCAGGTGAGTAGTCGTCTGCTTCATAAGGTCCTGCATAGCCTTTACTTTGCTCTCTAGGGCACTTGGGTCTGTTTTACCGGAGTTCACAGTGTCTTTAATCTCAACAGCGGCTTTACGCAATTTGTCTTTTAACCCGGCATCCATCATATGAGGCATGACCTTATCGGTAGTACTTACCAATTGCGCGGCGCTCTTTTGCGCATCCATTGTTTGGCCTGCTTTCACTTGTTTGACCATATCCTGCAAAGATTTATCCATGTCTTTCATCATAGGCATCGGGTCTTCCTTGGGCATGGCTGCACTATGCCCTTGATGACCAGATGCTTGCTCTTGACTGGCAGCTGGCGGTTTGGCAGCCGTTTTTTCATTGGAGCCGCAACCGGCTAGAAGAGACATAACTACGGTAATAACTAAAGTGCCTAGTAATACTTTGCTTTTTATCATAATTGAATAGCCTCCAATCGATTTTATAAAGAAATAGTTAGTTAACTGCGCTTAGTCGGCAGTATGAGCTTTACCAGTTGCTGCTGGATTCTTGCGCTCGCGCCACCGGTTCCAGACCAGGTAGATGCACGGTAACACAATCAAGGTCAAAATCGTGGAGGTAACCAGACCGCCCACAACGACCGTGGCCATCGGACGCTGCACCTCAGCGCCGGTACCTGTGGCAAAGATTAAGGGAAACAAGCCCAAACTGGCGACCAGGGCGGTGATCATGACAGGTCGCAGACGAGTATGTGCGCCTTCAACAATGGCTTCTTCCAATGACCGATGGTCTCGCAGTTGTTTAATATAGGTCACCATAATAACCCCGTTTTGCACCGCTATCCCAAAGAGGGCGATGAACCCGACAGCCGCCGCTACCGTTAGGTAAGTGCTGGTGGCATACATGGCCACAATTCCGCCTACCAAGGAAAACGGGATGTTCATCAGGATGAGGAAAGCATCACTGGCCGACTTAAAGGTCATATAGAGTAAGAAGAAGGTGAGCACGATGACCGCTGGCACCACCAGTGACAGACGGTCTTTCGCCCGTTGCTGGTTTTCATACTGTCCGGTCCATTTCAGAGAATATCCGGGAGGCAAATCAACCTTTTCCTTGATGACCTTGTTCGCTTCATCAACAAAACTAACCACATCCCGGCCCCGGGTATTCATCTGCACGATCATCCGGTAGACGCCGTTTTCACTGCTGATCATCGACGGCCCGTCCACCACCTGGAACTGAGCCACTTCGCCCAGTTGTACATAGGTACCAGTAGCCGGGCCGGCAACTGCTGCAGTTGCACCGCCGCCCATGCCGCCCATTCCGCCGCTGCTGCTTTTCCCCGCGGCGCCGCCACCGGTTACCGGAATAAGGATATTTTGCATGGCGTCAATGGTTTCTCGATTTTCCCGGTTATAGCGTACTAATACATTGAAACGTTTTTTGCCTTCGATTGTAGTGGTGGCGATTTTGCCACCTACGGCTAATTCAATAGCATCTTCGACATCGGCAATGTTAAGACCATATCGGGCTGCTTTTTCCCGGTTGACTTGAATCTCCAGGTAGGAAGCGCCAAAGACCCGCTCGGCCAACAGATCGCTGACTCCTGGCACGGTTCCCAGTGCCTTTTCAATATCAAAGGCTTTTTGCTGCAGCACCTTGAGGTCTTCCCCATAGAGTTTGATGCCGAGCTCGGTACGAACCCCGGTGGTCAACATGGATAACCGGCCGGCAATTGGTTGGGTAAAGGCTAAATTGAGTCCGGGAATGCTGGCTAGTTTGACCATCATTTCCTGTTCAATCGTCTCCTTTGTCATACCAGGCCGCCACTGATCTTTTGGTTTTAAGGTGACAATGGTTTCAATCATACTAATCGGCGCTGGATCCATGGCCGACTCGGCCCGGCCCACCTTGCCCACCGACATGTCGATTTCCGGAATGTCCATGATCACTTTATCCATGGTTTTGGCTGCTTCCAGTGCTTCTGTCAACGACACACTAGGCAGCATGGTTGGCATCACCAGGAACGTTCCTTCATCCAAAGCCGGCATAAAGGTGGTGCCAATGAGCGGTAATAACGAGAACCCAGCGACCATCACAACGACGGCGATGACAATGGTGGTCTTACTGTGCTTTAATACCGTTTTCAAAGTAGGGACATACCATTGATGCATCTTGGCAACAATCCAGGTATCCTTTTCCTCAATCTTGCCTCTGAGCAGTAAGGTGCACAGCACCGGTACCAAGGTGAAAGCCAGCAGCAGTGACCCGCTCATGGCAAAGGATTTAGCCCAGGCCATCGGCGTATACATCTTGCCTTCGGTACCGGTCATGGTAAATACCGGCAGGAAGGTGACAATGATAATGGTGATGGAAAAAAAGATGGGTGCAGCTACTTCTTTTGCCGCTTCCAACGTTACATCAACAATGTTGCGCCGGCCGCGGTCCTCCGCCAAATGTCGGTAGATGTTTTCCACCATAACAATGGCCGCGTCGGTCATGACCCCAATACCGATGGCAATGCCGCCAAGGGACATTAAGTTGGCCGATAGGTGAATCTGTTTCATGGCAATGAGCGCAATCAGGATGCCGATAGGAATGGCACTGGTCACAATCAAGCTGGACCGGACATTGCCGAGGAAGATGATTACAATAATTGAGACTAAAATAAATTCTTCAATTAACGCCCGGGTCAGTGTATTGACCGCTTTTTTCACCAGATCGGTCTGATCGTAAAAAGGTACAATCCGCATGCCTTCCGGTAAGGTTGGCTGAATTTCGGCAATCTTGGCTTTTACTTGGTCAATGACGTTTAGCGTGTTTTCGCCCATACGCTGAATGACAATACCACCGGCCGCTTCATAACCGGATTTGGTCAGCACGCCCCGGCGAAAGTCCGGGCCGGCGGTCACGTTGGCTACATCTTTGATATATATCGGCACATTGTTGTTTTGAGCAATTACTATATTTTTAATATCGTCAGGTGACTGGATTAATCCCAGCCCGCGGATGATGAATTCCTGACCGTTTTGCTCGACAACCTTTGCCCCAATGTTGGCATTGTTGGCGCCAAGCGCCCCAAATACCTGGTTAAAGGTAACCCGGTAGCTTTGCAGGAGATGAGGATCCAGATTGATCTGGTACTGCATCACATAGCCGCCAATGCTGGCGACCTCAGCTACGCCAGGCACAGCGCTTAGTTGCTGCTTGATCGTGAAATCCTCAACTGTACGCAGATCCGCCAGGTTGTGTCGGTCGCTTTCCACGGTATACATAAAGACCTGGCCCATTGGCGTGCTAACCGGTCCCAGGGCAGGCTGAACGCCGCGCGGCAATTGGGGAATAGCTTGCTGCACTTTTTCGTTCACAACTTGACGGGCAAAATAAGGCTCGACCCCGTCTTCAAAGATTACGGTAATGAGCGACATCCCAAAGGAGGAAGCAGAGCGTACTTCTTTGACCTTTGGCAGTCCCCGCAAGGCCGTCTCCAGCGGATAGGTGACCTGGTCCTGAATTTCCTGCGGGCCGCGGCCCATCCAATCGGCCGAAACGAGTACTTGGTTTTCACTGAGGTCGGGAAAAGCGTCGATGGGGGTGTCACGCACGACAAAGACTCCCCAGACAATAATTAGCGCGGATAATACCAGGATAATCGCACGGTTTCTCAAGGAAAACTCGATTAATTTATTTAACATACCGCTCCCCCTTAATGACCGCTATGGTCGCTACCGGCAGCCGGAGCAGCAGGTGCAAGCGGTGTTTTTGCCGGAACTGCTGCACCACTATTAGAGCTGCTTGGAGCAGGTGCCGGTGTGGCGGCGCCCTTGGCAGCCCCTCCGCCACCATGACCAGCATGGCTGCCAAGGCTGCCTAATTTGGTCTGGGAATCAATAAGGAAGGTGGCCGCTGTTACGACTGTTTCACCAGGCTGCAGTCCGGACAGTATTTGAATATAGCCATCGGCGTGCTGCCCGACAACCACCTCTCGTTTAACAAAGGTGTCTTCACTTTGAGCTATAAAGACGATTTTACGGCTGCCAGTATCCAGCAAGCTTGATTCTGGTATAACCAGGCTGTCCCCGAGCGGGATTTGCACATTGGCGTTAACGAACATATTAGGCTTCAGCTTACCTGTAGGATTAGCCATTTCGACCCGTACTTTGACTGTCCGAGTAGCATCATCGAGTACCGGGTTAATAAAGGTCACATTCCCCGTAAAGGTTTGCCCCGGGTAGGCACCGCTGGTTACCACGACCGGCTGACCGGGAGTAATGCCAGCAATGTCTTTTTCGTAAATATCAGCATACAGCCAAACAGTAGCTAAGTCCGATAGACTGTACAGTTTATCGCCAGGCATAATGAATGCTCCGGGCAGCACTTGTTTTTCCAACACAGTGCCGCCGAACTGAGCATAGATAGTCATATGATCTTTGGGCTGGCGGGTATGTTCCAGATGCGCGATGTCATTGTCTGAAACATTTAACAGCTGCAGTTTACGCCGGGCTGCGTCCCGCAGGCGGCTGTTGATCTGAACCACATCTTTGCTGGCGTTTTTCAGTTTCTGCACACTTTCTATTGCCAGCAGATATTCTTCCTGTGCAGCTATATAAGTCGGGCTATACACGGAAGCGATTGCTTGACCAGGGGCAATGGTTTCTCCATCGGCGGTTACATAAAGTTCATCCACCCGACCTTCGACACGGGAAGTGATATAGGTGCGGCCGCTTTCATTCATAGCAATCTTGCCGGTGGTCTTGACTTCCTTGGCGAGCGACTTAACGACTGCTTGCGCGGTTTGCACCCCAGCCAATTGTCGAGCCTTGGCGTCTAGGGTGACTGTATCGCCCATAGCCATAACCGGGGCATTTGTTTGGTGGCTTGTATGGTCTACAGCCGCCGATTTATTGTGCTGAACAGTATAGTAATAGCCGACACCGCCAATGACCAACACACCAGCGGTTACACCAATAATAAGTTTCTTCTTGGCCTGTAGTTTTTCGATCATGCTGTCCTCTCCCTTTTTCGCTTACTTTATGGCTGTGCTCCACTTGTGAATAAAGGCTTCCCTATCGTTTTTTCTAAATTAGCTGCCGCTTTTTCATAATCTGTTTTAGCTTTGTATAGACCCAACTTAGCATTGCGGAGGGTATTTACGCTTTCCAGGACAGTCATAAGGTCTACTTTGCCATGGGTGTAACCGACAACAGCAGCCTGGTAGGTCTGCTCGGCCTGGGGAATGAGGGTATTCTTATATAGTTCAATTTGACGCCAGGTAGCTTGGGCATCGGTAAGCGTCATTTGGACATCAAGTTCGGTCATATTCTTCATATTCTGAAGAGCAGCTTGCGAGGCTTCGAGGCTGGCCTGGGCTGCTTTTATTTCGGCTTTATTTTTACCCTGCCAGATGGGGAACATTGCCATAACTTCAATTTTCCAGGTCGATTTCCGTTCGCCCAGCATCAATGTCGTTTTCATGGGGTCCATAGGGTCCACTTGTGACTCGATCATAGACTCCTTATTCTTTTTGTAACCCAAATTGACTTCAAAGTCAGGCAGCTGTTGTTTTTTCGCTAATTCAACTCCGCTTTTGGCCATATCAACTTGATATTGCATCCCAGCGACTGACGGCTTGCCTTCATTCGCGGTTTTAATAAGACCGGCCATATCAAAATTAGGGGGAGGGGCGGTAAATTCTTCTTTGACCTCAAAGCTTGTCTCGGTGCTGCGGCCCATCAGGTTGTTAATCCTTGCTTTGGCCACAGCCTCCATTGAGGCCATATTTAAAAGATCAATTGTCATTTGCGAAAACTCAGTCTGAGCTTTCAATGTATCCTGAAGCGGCACCATACCGGTTGAGTAATTGACTTGCGCCAATTTTGCGAGCTGACCCATAAGTTGCTGGCTCTCTTTACCAATTATCAGCGCCTGTTTGGAGTAAAGGTAATCGTAATAGGCCTGTTTTGCTTGGGTGTAAATCTCAACCTGTTTCTCACTCCAGGCGGCTTTGGTCATATATGCTTCATTCTCAGCCATCTTCCCCATTGCCTTAAGCTTAGACGGATTCATAATTTCCTGGCTGATACTAAATTCGGTCATCATACCTTGACCCGGGTTTAAGCTCGTGGTGGGGATATCGTCCTTCATAATCCCTACTTTAAGGTTGGGCTGTGCTGTGACTGCGGGAATGCGACTGGACTTCTCCTCCCATTTTTTTTCGGTTTCGATAACCGATGGGTTGTTTTTCATGGCATGATTCACGATTTCCTGCAGGGTCATGGGTTGCTCCTCTGCAAGCACTGGCGATAAATTAGTTGCAAGCATAATACTGCACATGATGATTGCTCTTAAGATGCCAGTTTTTGGGGTACTGCTCATTATTGTCGCCTCCTTGGATTCTATTTTTACGGCCTCAGCACTAGAGCTTTATGTAGTATGCAATAGTATCTGCACTACTCGGCTATCATGCCTGACTATTACTATACCTTACGAATTTGAAGATCTTATGAAGATACAGTGAAAATCTGTTGAATTTGATAAAATATTTTAGTAGAAACCACGACAGCAAGAATCAGCCTCGAATGAGTAGAAGTTTAAAAAAAACAAAACAGCTCTCTACCCATACAGAGAGCTGTCTGCAAATTATCGGTTACTGCTGAGGCATGGTATTAGTTTGTTGGTTGGAGTGGCAGTTGGCATTGCCCCCCATCATGCCGCCGCTACCGCCCATCATGCCGTTCATCATTGAACCCATGTTGGCCATATGCTCATCCATGGCTTTTGCTTGTTCGGGCGTCAATACACCATCTTTTACATGCTGCTCCACCATGCTTTTATGCATTTCATTCATTTGCCCTTTATCCATCATACCCGGTGCAGGTGACTCGGCGAAAGCGAAGGTGGCTCCCAGCGCGATAACCAACGCGGCTGCCAAACCTATAATTAAACCTTTTTTCATTTTGTTTTTCCCCCTTGTTTTGGATTTGTCTTTATTATAGCAAGTCATTATGAAGAAGCTGTGAAGATTTCTTGAAGAACTTATGCGATTTTACAATGTAAATCTGATTTTGATTTTCGTCAAAATAAAATACGCAAAAGCCTATTTATTGTACAGGCTTTTGCGTATTGTTAATTAAAGGATCCAGTTTGCGCATAGTATCTATCTACAAATCTCTCATCTAGAAACTGGCAACGATATAAGTATGTACACTACCAAAAAAATAATTAATACTATCCCGCTCCAGACGTAATAAGAACTACGTTTACGCCTATGTGGTAGCTGCTGCCTAACCAACTCACGAGCCAGAAACACCTAATCACTCCATTCAGTATAATAATAACTATACATATATCAGTTATAGACATGATCTAGTAAGCTAGCTATAACTACATTTGACTCTCTTTTCTTTAGCGAGCTCATCTAAGTCCCTAACAACAAAGTTTGCAGGGAGTTCATTTCCGCTTTCTATTACAAGCTTCGTATCATTTAATATCAACATAACTTCATTGTCATTAAGTCGCTTTTCTGTATTTATATATGGAAAAAACAATTTTATCTTCCCGCTTAATACGTACACTACTCGGTAGCTGGTAGCTCTAATATTTTCAGCAGAAATATCATATAATTTTTTTATACACTTTAGACATAAACCAGGGCAATTAATGCACTTGTTAAAGTTTATTTGGTTTTCTAAAACAGCACAAAACGGTTCAATGTTACTGACAGACTTTTTCTCATTAACAGAGCAGGAAAAAAAAGATATATCCATGAGCAAGTTACCTCCACTATTAGATATGTTAAATATATCACACCTTAGGCTAAAAGTCCTACTTTTCTGGATAATTAGTCCTTAAAATCATGAGTAAGATATTTTTAGTCAGAAACTGTACTGAAGGCAAAAAAAAATTAACCCTCTCCATTAAGGAAAGGGCCAACATAGAGGAAATCGCTACTGTTGCTTAAAGGATTATGAGTTTGCTAGGAGAATTATCGAAACATAAGGAGGGGTTAAAATGAAACTATGTAAAATTGTTGTTTTAATAACATTTTTGATCAGCTTGATAGTTTTGTCAGGTTGTTCGGCGCAGCAACTTTCTGCTGAAGAGACAAAAAAATTTGCTGACCCTATAACAGAAAATATGCTATTAGCGATGAACGAAGATAATTACTCCCGCTTTTCCCAGGATTTTGATGAGCAGATGAAAAATGTTTTGAATGAGACCCAATATAAAAACACTTTTACTGCGATCAAAGCTAAGATTGGTAAATATATATCAAAGGAAGTTGTCTCAGTTGAGACTAAAGATGGATATGCGATAGTAATGTATAAAGCCAAATTCTCTCAAGAGCCAGCTGATGTAATAGTCAGAAGTGTTTTTAGTGATAATAATGGAAAGAAGCATATATCAGGATTTTGGTTAGATTCTCCTAAACTGCGCGACAATTAGATAAATCTCAAAAAAAGCAGACTAGAAATCAAACTGGCACCGCTTGAATGCAATGCCAGTTTTTTGATACATGCTTTGTTTTGACGGAACGTCACTGAACTCACCTGTCTGAAGTTCTACTATTTACCAGTTGCAGCCGCAATCATAGCTTTTACGTTTTCCACTTTAGCATTAGAGGGTACAGAACAGCCAGTTGACAAGATAAATCCTGGCCCCATATCCTTAATTAGCTGACTGCTGTAATTATATATTTCGTCGGGTGTACCGAGGGACAATTTGGCGGCAGGCACATCTCCCTTGATGCACATTCGTCCTCCCAATACGTCTCTAATCTTATATATATCAGTAGCGCCATCAGTCTCAAAGACGCATCTGCCTTTCGGAAAAGCAGTAAAAAACTTCAGGTCGCGCTCCCAATTTGAATCAATGTGGATATTAACAATAGCACCTTCCTCGAGGATAACATCTGCTGCTTCTTTAAGATATTTCCACACAAAGCGCTCCCATAGTTTCGGTGCAAAAAACTCGCTTGCACCTCTTGCCGGTGAAATAAATACGATGGAAGATTTCGTTGCCCGCATTTGCTGACGTAAGATATCTAAACTTTCTTTCTGAATAACGTCCAATACGGCTTCCACTTTGTCCGGTATCTTATATAAGTCTTTTACAAACTTTGGCAGAGACCGTCCACCACCTAAGAGTTCTGTTACTGATGTAGCTACGATAGGAGAATAAATCATATAGCCCGCACCTTCAAAATTTTTGACCATCTGCGGTGTCTTACTCAATTGTTCCATTAAACCGTCAAAGTCTACACCTAAACGATTAATAATGAAATCCCGCATAAAGCCGCTCCAACCCTTGTTGAGAATAGTATCATAGTCCTCAATCGTCATAACTTCTCTTTCATCAAGCTGCCAAAGTGAATCATCCGGGAGTTCTTTACCCGGTAGTCTAACTTTGGTCAAAAATATTAAGGGAAATATCGGGCCAGCTACAAAAGCAGCATCAAAACCCTCAAAGTCCCCCAACTTTTTAGCTGAATCAAGCATGACTTGGTTACTATATGAAAGATCTGCACAAAAATCAGACATTTTTACACCCAGATGATTTGCACAAAATCCGTCTGTTTGAATAACCACCGGTGTCCGGTCGGGCTTTTCTAGAGCAATCGCTTTATGAACTCTAGCAATCCGCTCATTGAGTAACTCCTGGTTTGTTTTCATTTCTGCTATCTCCCCTTTTTCATCCTAGAAATCCACTTAAAATATTGTCTATCTTTATTATCAGTGAACTTGTTGTTAAATGGAAATATATATCTTGTATCATCTAATAGAAAAGTCCTATCCAACAACTGTCCTATTCCCTCTTTATTTTTTCATAATATTGGAATAAATTCATTCGGTGCCCTTGCCACATACGTAGACAAAATATATAATAGAAATATATATATACATCTAGATTGGCTTACAAACTAGTATGGAGTGGTAATTTATGGACACTCGCCAGCTACAATATTTTATTTCTGTTGCTGAACACCTTAGTTTTACCACGGCTGCCAAACACCTTTACGTCAGCCAACCTTCTCTGAGTCAGCAGATCGCTGAATTGGAAAAACAGATTGGTGCCCGCTTATTTATTCGTAACCGTCATTCGGTTGCACTGACTGCCGCCGGTACGGTCCTACTAAAAGAAGCTAAGGCGATTATTGCTAGGTCTTTGGATGCCATTCGCATGACTAGAGAAGCAGACGCCGGTGTAACAGGTAATTTAAGAATAGGTATCTTGGGTCATGCGGAACGGCGCATACTCCCTAGGATAACAGCTAATTTTCACCATAAATATCCCCAAATCAACCTGGTATTTGAATACTTCAGCTTGAGTGGTTTGGATGAAGCCTTACAACACGCCCATGTGGATTTGGGTTTTACGCTTGTATTAGAATCCACCTCGCTACCCCAAATTTCTTTTAAAAAAATTATTACTGATTCGCTTTGCTTAGTCGTCCCTCACTCGCACGAGCTTGCCAACGAACCCTTAATTAACTATTCAAACATTCCTTTGATTGCTAAAGAGACTATCATTTTCGAACAACAACCTATAGCATCCCGTGGATACGAAAACTTGCTTCGTATCTGTTTTAACAGATGTTTTTCCCCTAATGTCTTGCAAGTTCCAAACTTGCCCGCCGTTTTACTGTCTGTCGAATGCGGGTTAGGCATCTCCATACAGCCCTCGGTCATACCTAAAACCTATAGAAGTCCCTATATTCGATATATTGATATTTTGGGTAATGACACTAGGATCGATTTGGTTGCTGCTTGGCACAAAAAGAATAGTAATCCATCAATATCTCTTTTTTTACAGGAGTTGGAGGCAGCTAAAAAACCGATTGACAACTATCCAATATTACAGACTACTGCTGCTCTCCCGTAAAATCACCCCGACTACTGCATCGGGTTATTTTTTTTGCCCTTTTTGGGTATCGGGCTTATCTATTCGATGGTTATACAGATAAGGCGAAAAATAAAGCCTTTTGTAGAAAAATTTAATGTAAAATAACGGATTTGCCCTGATTAAATTACATAAAGCGCTAATCAATATATCGTAAAATATTCGTATGTTGCAACAAGGGAGAGTGATTGAATGTATCAAGAGTTAGTAGAGTTGGCAAAAGAAGTGCACAATGCGGGATTATCGCATGATTGTTTGTATGACATAGTTGAATATGTTAAGGAAAACAATCAATTGCCGAAAGATGAACTTTTTAAGCAATTAAATGTTATTATTGAGAATTATAAGATCGGGAATGTATACGGGGGTACCGTGTAATATTCGAACATTTTAAGACTTTAATAAAAAAGCCGAACTCAGGTAATCACCCTTGAGTTCGGCTTTTCTAATTATCTTTTAACATCGGCCGACCTATTTATTTCTTATCACCTTATGTTAACTTGAACTAATTTCATCAGCCCATTTCCAGCATATTCGATACACTTTATGTAGTTTCGGTTTTACTATTTCCCAACGGATTTCTCGAGTATGCTCATCCATCATCAGATGGTTGCTTTCTTCATTATATATAATGGCTGTCGAAGCATCTAATATTTCTTGACATACTGAGTTTTCAACAGGTAGCCGCTTCTGTGAAACAAGAACTCGTAAAGTTAGTTTGTCAATCGGGTCAGCAATTTGTTTTTCAAGCATTGGCCTTATAACGCCTTGTCTATCATAAAATTCCTGACGAATCTTCAATTCCATTTCTTCGCCTCTTTTTAAAGCTTTACCTAAATCAACCTCGTATGTGGACCAACCTCCAATTCCATGTTTAACATTTTGAATACTTTGGTTTGGTAATGCAGATAATAATACTGGAGCACATTCTGTTCCTTTTCCGGTCCATACATATCTCGCATAATATCGGTTAACTCCATTTTTATTTGCTTTTATCACAATCCTAGTTGTTTGACACTGCTTTTTATAATCATCGTCGTCATATTTATAAAGGTATTCTACGCCAACCACTTTGTAACCCATTTTATCCCAATTAGTTACTTTCTTTTTATACCAGAGAAAGTACCAGCTACAGAATGCTATAGCAATAAACATAAAAGTAATTATACCACCGATTAAATAGGCGGAATATGGTCTTATATATTCTAAGCATGCAAGCAGGTTATCTCTATAGACGTAAAGGCCACCTATACTAACTATTGCGGCGACTAATTGGAGAATATCATAAAAAAATACAGCTAATTTTTTGAAGTTCAAATTACTCTCTCCTTTATTCACCAAATGAAAAATTAAATTCTTATGTATTACTTGTACTATGATATGTATAAAAAAAGACAACTAGAATAACTCTAGCTGTCTTTTTAAGAGATTTTGTTAGAAGTTTATGATTAGATTAGCCATTTCCCATCTAGCTTCACCACCTCCAAGGTAGTAGTCCTTTTCCAATTAACACTTTTCACGCCTATTAGTCTGAGTACTACATATTATGCCCATAAAACATAATTGCTATAAGTTATTGTCTAAACTTGTCAATTTACATGAGGGATTTTATTGCCATCACCTGTGGAGACACGGTATAGGAGTTTCGTTTAAAAATAAAAAAGAACAAGCCTTCCGCCTGTTCCTTAACCCTACGATAAAAAGTTTGCCTTGTTACCTAGAAGTTGAGATGCTTGCATCACTAGCTCGCCATCCTTTATTACTTGGGATATAGATGCACCAGTCTCTCCTATAAGTAAATGGATGTGGTTATTCATCAGGCAATAGCCATACAGCCTATATCCACTAATAGCTTTGTAATACCCAAGTGTTTCGAGGAACCTTTGTCTGTCCGCATCTTCTTCAAATACGTTCTGCTTATTGATACCTCTAAGCATTAAATGGTATATCCCAGTTCTACTGCTCTCTCGAGCCTGCCTTGGCATACGAAACCACCTCAAGACTAGTATAACATCTTACTTTTCCAGGGACAACGTACCTGTCCCCGCGTCCCCCTTATACGGGGGTACTATGTAATATTCGGACATTTTAAGGCTTTGATAAAAAAAGCCGACTCAGGTAATCGTCTGAGTTCGGCTTTTATAATTGTCTTTTTAACATTGGTCAACTTATTTATTTCTTATTTTGGGGATAATCTTTTGTGTCCGTTTTTGAAAGCAAACACTAGATTTACATAACAAAAGGCTCCCGTTTGCTCGGAAGCCTTAATTTTCCTGGCGCGCCTGGTACGAATCGAACGTACAACCAACCGCTTAGAAGCGGTTGCTCTATCGACGACGGTATAGACAGCGCCAACGCGGTCGGAACTATTTTAAACTAAGAAAACAATGCTTTTAATTCTTCATAAGAAGAAATAATCGTCATATCTTTATTTAATTCTGGTTTAATATTAGTTTCAAGACCTAAAACAAAATATATTGAATTAACTGATTCCATTTTATTTAATTTTTCTAAATCAAAATATAAATTAGGTGTATCTATAATATAAGCATCATATCCACCATATTTAATTTTTTCATAAACATCGCTAGTTTCCCTAATTTTTTCAAAAATACTAAAACCAACTGGTAGTGGTTTATCCTGTAATAACGATTTTAAATATTGTTTCGTCGATGATTCTCCGTCAAAGAATAGAACTTTTTTCCCTTCTTCTGAAAGTTTTAATCCAAGTTTTAATGCTTTCATTGTTTTACCAGAACCAATGTGCCCCATAATTAATTTCATGTTTCTCTTTCCTCCATAATTATTGATATTGTTGATTAACTTGTAAAACTTTATAACATCTTATTATTAATAACAACGCTTTCATTATTATCAGCCAATCTTATTACTTCAACTGTTATATGGTCTAATACGAACTTAAATTCAATACAATAGCAATTCGCTAAAATATACAAAACCCCTGTAAAAAGGACATAATATATTAAATATTTCCAAATAAAATAATGCCCTCGGTTTTTCCGAGGGTTTTGTCGCGAGTCTATTCCGCGTTATTTTCGCACAGTCTGACGTCCAATGTCATAAAGCTTAATTTACACAATTTTACAGAGAGCGTTTTTTGTTAACCGGATATTTGTTTTTCCTCGAAGGCTCTCTTCGAGGAA
>NZ_FWXI01000015.1 GCF_900176355.1 Sporomusa malonica
AGGCTAGATACAGAGTGGCTGGCTAAGCCTTCTCAGGCGGGATTCCCACCCGCTATACTCTGTGCACTTCTTGGCGCACAGAACCGTCCCTTTGTTTCCCTTTGTTTCCTGTGACGTCTTAGAAGGTAAGCCAAAAGGGGTTGTCTGTCGGGACTTTTCCTTTTTGTGCAGAGAATATCCTAAACGGCCATCAATGTAAAGGGGTTATTATATTCCTCTATGGATACAGCGGGGATACAGGATACAGTAGGACGGTTCTAACTGTATCCTATGCTTCCATTCTTGATCCCACCGTATGGTTTTACCAAAAGCTCGTAGATCTTTGGGGAGCGACTTTCTTTTAGTTAGTTGACTAATAAAGGTACTGTAATAAATAATACTGTACCCCTGCAATGACGTAGCTCAGGTTGCCCGTAGACTCGAACTAGGCCCAAAAACTATATATCGTTGGTATCAGATAATGACAGCCGCTGCGCTAACCATGTTCTGTCACAAAAAAATAAAAATAGATAGGAAGATTAAACCTCCTACCTATTTTCGCACCATCCCTATAGCATTCGGTACACGACAATCTCAAACAACCTATTCCAATCTTAATGGATTTGATTCGCCTGAACAGACTCCTAATTGAACTGAAAAAACTTGTTTCAAACAGTCCCTAATTCCACGACATCAATGCTTTTTGGGGTGAGAGGGTTAAAACCGATTAATGGTAAACAAAAAACACTATCCTGATCCAGAATACTAACCACTCGACCACTTCAGAAAACTTCAACTCTGAAATACTTGGGTTGATCTCTAGCCCACTATACGGATGGTGCTTAACTAAATAATAACATAGGTCGAGTAAATTTGCAAGTTTACCTAATCTGTATTTGCTAACATAAAAGTAGCTCTTCAGCATTGACAAAACTAAAAGCATATTGTCATGAAGCATCTAAATAGCAGTTGGTGCTTATGGCAGTTGAATTTCCGTGTAAAAAATCTGCTCCGTTTCTTTCGCCGGCTTTACCGGTTTTGCCGGAAACAGTTTTTCGGCTTCGCTGATGATGTTTTTATGCATGTCTGCTGCTGTCGAAGGATCAACACTGGAATAAACTAATTCAGATCCTATGCATATCATTTTATTCTTAGATGTCACAGGGGACGGGGTTGTTGACATTTCCGGGCGGCAAACATGCACAATTTCAGCGGTCAGTGTGCACAATCCATGCGGTCAAGGTGCTCATTCTACGGCGGCATATTCAATTGGCTCTACATCCCCAGTAAAGTAACAAAAAAAATAAGAATGAGTGCATTGTTAACTGACGTATGACGGTTTTTCGTTTAGAGGTCGCCATTGACAGCCCCCTTTAAATATCAAGCATTACTTTCTCATAACAATTAAAGGGTAGTTCTCGCATTGGAATAAATATTTGGCCAACTTTTTTGTATCCTCGTTTTTCATATAATCTGTTTGATTTTGGATTTGCTGTATATGCATCCAACCTTACTGATCTGTAATCATTTTTCTTTGCATATTCTTCTGCAAAATCCATCAACTTCATGGCAATTCCTTTACCTTGCCAATTTGGATGTATTGCTAATCTGTGTATTATAAGATTTCTTCCTGTTTCGCTAAGCCATTGTATTTTTGAATATTCTGTTGGTTGATCTTCATTTACTGTAATAATTCCAACATAGTCATTATCATCCTTGATCAGAAATAATGCTCTTTGTTGAATATCCTCAGTAACTACATCAATGTTTGGATAATATTGATTCCATTGAAAAATATCTTTGGATTCCATGTCTATTATACATTCATGTATGAGATTAATTATTCCTTCTACATCATGCCGAATCGCTAATATAATATCCATAGCTGCCTCCTTTAAAATAATATTTATCAGCCGCCACGGAGGGCTATTCATTTAGGGGATACAAAAAGGACAGTTCTCTTATCCCTTGTTTAGCCATGACGTTAAAGCTATTTTCTAAAGGAAAAAGAAAAACCGTCCCTATTGTTTGTCACCGGTTCTCAACACTTTCATACAGCAATTTCTTGGCTTGCCGTGTAGCCCACTTAATTTCATTCGCAGTTAGAGCAACTTCCAGTAACCCATGGAGATAATAACTGTCTTTAAGTCTTGGCTGCCACTGATCAATTGCCTTTGTAAGACTATCCCAATAATCTTCACTAATTTTTTCTGGTTCTGCCGTACCCCCATCGGCAATAACAGACCTAAGCTTTCCATTCAAGCGAATAACGATTGTACATCCACTTTCTAATATATCAAGAATAGCTCTAAATTCATCGCTAATAGGTGGCACACCAGACTTTATCCTTCGTTCCAATCTTGTAGGCAAAATATCAAAAATACGGTCGCCCTTTTTTATAATAGACTCGTTGTAATCAATCAGCTTTTCCGCCAGATAAATCCATTCTTTATGCTCAGCTGAATCAGCGACAACGTGTCGTTCTCTACTTAACAAATCAAGCAGCATTCGCGCTTCCTTATTTAGTTTGTAGACTCTGTTTCTTTGTTCTTCATCTATACAAAATTCCTTGCCGTCAAGTCCGACGTAATCTTGCACCGCACGGCAGAAGTAAAGAACAGATGCCTCGTTACTCTGCCTGAGTTTCTCCTTAAGCAGTTTATTGTATCGCGGCGGCCATAACAATACGTTGACAAGCATAGCCGAACCAAGGCCAACAAAGATAACGCCCGTTCTAGCAAGAGCATGAAACAAGAATTCTTCAGTACTGGAACTTAGGACAAAGAGCGCAGCAACTATTCCCATTGTTATGCCGCTATGCAGTCTTAATTTTATGTAAATCGGGATAAGTAGAATAACAATCAGACCTGCCGATAAAGGATTAACACCGAGAAAATAGCCAATAAAAAAGCCAGCAACGACACCTAAAATGTGAATCAAAATCTGATCCCGCGCTGCCCTTAGTGTTAAAAAAATTGACGGCTGCATATTTATCACCGCAGAAACAGCACCAAAAAAGGCAGGTTCCAGCCCAAGATACTTGCAGAAAAACATTGTCATTGCAACAGCTATACCCGTTTTAATAACCCGTGCCCCAATTTTCACCCCTTCACCTCCCAGTCTGCATGTCAATGGCACCATCGTCCGCATAACAACAACAACCGATATGTCATTCTATACTTTGGTACAAAACAAATCACTCAGTAAATCCTTTTTCACGCATTTTGCTTTCATTATTGAATCTTGCCATTCCAGTAAGCATTCTATAGTACCCAAAATTACTATAAAATGGTTCTTTCCCTGGACTCGCATACAAGATAATGTTAATCTTCTGCAAATCTTTGTGAATTTCATCAACAATCAGTCTACCAACTTTTTTTCCCTGATATATAGGCAAAACAGCAATGTCGTAGATTGCCGCCTGATATGCACCGTCGGAAATCGCACGACCTACCCCAATCAGTAAGTCATTATCAAATACAAATACTACGCAGTAGCTATTTTCAAAAGCTTTTCTCGTCAACTCTATAGGATGTATTGCCAACCCTGCTTCCTGCAATACCCTACAAACCGTCTGCCAATCAATCTTATCACAGTTTCTTTGAATTCGATATTGCATACTTACCTCCCCAATCTTCATTGTCAAAGCAGGCATAGAGCCAAGCCCTATTTAAACTATTTCATTGTGATAGAACGCCCTATATAATGAACTCGTGATTTGCGGATCATATAATACCTTATCAACGGTTTTGACTCATTGTATTGCATCCCGACTCACCACACATCATACCTTCTGTTCAGTTAAGAGTATTCCTGTATTCCTACATGACATACCCACTAAAAATCTATAATTTCTGGTTTATAGTCATCAGGCAACTCTTCTTCATTTAAAAATTTGAAATTATCATCATTCAGTATTGGTATAAATATTTCGTATGGAATCATAGAAAATTCACAGGCATAGTTACTGGAACCGAACCACATACCCGCTTTGCTGCTCAAATTTAAACCTCTTGCAAACTTTGTGTAGTTTGAGCAATCATGAACTGCTAAATCCCAGTTTTCTTCATCAGCTATTTTCATGAATTTCAAAGTTAATTCCCTACTCCAAATTGGAGATATATAGCCCTGTCGGCAAATATACATATTTTCCCCATAATAATTGTCTATGTTATTCTCATTTAAATGCAACTCCGCACAATTGATAAAATCGAGTTTTGTCTCGAAGATTGCCTGCTTTTTCTTAAAAAATACTTCGAAAAACTCAGGCGTCATTGGAGTTTCAATACCTACACTTCTAATATGTTTTTTCGCTAATCCAATATTTTCAATTACTTTGTCCGAACAATTAGAAGCACCTAGGTTGAAACGTATCTCATCAAGACCGGCTTCACCCAATGCTTTCAATGTCTCTTCTGTAGCTAAAGTGCCATTTGTGTATAAATGTTGATGAATTTGAGCATCACTAAATTTTTTTATAACCGAATAGTATTCTTCAATTTCCATGAAGGGCTCTAAAAAAACGTAGGAAATGCCAGTGGGTTTTTGGTGAATGGAAAGAAGCAAATCAATATCCTTCTCGTAAAATTTCGTGCCTCCTATTTCCCACATGCCTTCTCCAACTGGATGAATATCTTCTAGTTCGCCATAATTGTAACAGAACTTACACTCTAAATTACATTTGTTCGTTTTCCTAATTGCACTCAAACCAGTACCCAACAGACAAGAACGACATCCTCGGGGGAATTTGCTTTCATTTCCTACAAAAAAAGTTCTTTTTTCCAAAGTTTTCAAATTTCCAATTTCTGACATCAACGTATCATTTCTATGATCAATTGCTGCCTCAATTTGCGCAAAAGTAGAGTAAATGATTTCTTCATGTTTTATACTAATTTCCTCTTCCTCTGGCAATTGTGAAAAAAAATCGAACCATATCAACGCATCTTTTTTGGAAATTTTCATAACGTATCCGCCTATCTACTTAATCTAATACTTCACATGATTCGCCAAGTATAAATACCATTTAAAAATCAGTAGTTGAGCTTGATTACTTAGCCATAGTATTTAAATTATACTGGGTTACGCATCAGTTTTCAACAATGTCGTCGTGGAAGACCCTCCATTTTTTGTACCTTTCCGGTGCAGATTGTATGGAAACAGATCGCGCGTATCGGTCAACGGTGCAATAAATTTAGGGTTATGCCCTGATCGCCCTAAAGAGAATCAATAAAGCCTACATAATTAAGTTCTGACCCTGCAGAACTGTGCACGTAATGTCGGATAGACACATCAACTTTCTGTTAATCTATCAGTGGAGGTGGTCATAGCAAATGGGTACACTTGAAAAATTGAATGCGGCCTTGCATCATATTGAAGAAAACCTAACTGATAATATTAACTTTAAAGAAGTTTCCAGACTGGCTTGTTGTTCGGAGTATCATTTCAAAAGAATGTTTTCTTTCCTTGCAGGCGTTACTTTATCGGAATACATCCGACGCAGACGACTCACGCTTGCGGCATTTGAGCTTACTAATAGTAATATCCGCGTTATTGATGTCGCTATTAAATACGGATACAACTCACCAGATGCATTTACAAGAGCCTTTGAGAGCTTGCACGGGATAACTCCGTCCGAAGCTAAAAATACTGGCCAGACACTAAAAGCCTATCCCCGCATGACCTTTCATCTATCAATTAACGGAGGTATTGAAATGAACTATCGCATCGTAGAAAAAGAGGCTTTTCATATCATCGGTATCAAGAAGAGAGTTCCAATAGTTTTCAACGGAGTTAACCCTGATATTGCTGCTATGTGGCAATCATTAGATATGGAGACTATAACTAAACTAAAAACCCTTTCGAATCTCGAACCATATGGACTGATTAGCGCTTCCGCGAACTTTTCCGAAGGGCGGATGGAGGAAAAAGGCAAGCTTGACCATTATATCGGTGTTGCAACAACTAATAATTGTCCAGATAATTTATCTCAACTTGAAGTTCCGACTTTAACATGGGCCGTATTTACAGCAGTTGGACCATTTCCAGAAACGCTTCAAGATGTTTGGGGACGTATCTATTCCGAATGGTTACCTTCCTCAAATTATGAGTTAGCAGAAGGCCCCGAAATCTTATGGAATGAGCATAAAGATGTAACCTCGCCGAATTTTAAGAGCGAAATATGGATACCGATCACAAAAAAATAACTGTAAAGGCCTCACCCCTAATGATATGCTCCCCTTGTGGTAGACAGATGAAATAAAAAAACTGTCTGCCACAAGGAGGAGCATGTTTTTATGAGTAAAAATTTTTCCGTTTCTTATGAGGAACGCGTCCGTGCGATTGAAAAGTATTTGCGGCACGAAGCTTCATTAAATCATCTGGCAAAGCAATTGAAAGTTAGCCATGGAGCCATTAAGCAGTGGTTAATAACGTATCAGTCTTTGGGGCCAGCGGGCTTAATGGAAACATCAAGAAACATGCGTTATTCGTCGAGTATGAAAGAAGCAGCTGTAATGGATTATTTGGCGGGTGCTGGTTCTTACATAGAGCTTTGCAAAAAATACGGAATTAAATCAACCCGTCAACTACGAAACTGGGTTTCAAAGTATAATGGTCATGAGAAGTTAAAATCTTCTGGAACGGGAGGAGTACCCATCATGACCAAAGGACGCAAAACAAGTTATGAGGAAAGAGTTGAAATCGTTAAATATTGTATCGAACAACAGAATGACTATGCTAAAACGGCACAAAAATACCGGGTCTCTTATCAGCAGGTCTATAGTTGGACAACCAAGTATGAAACGAATGGTGTCGAGGCATTACAAGATAAACGTGGCAAAAGAAAGACCTTGGATAAAATGTCTGAGATCGAGCAGCTAAAAGCTGAGAATAAACTTCTTGAAGCCAAAAATAAAAGGCAGCAAATGGAGATAGACTTCTTAAAAAAGCTCGAGGAAATAGAAAGGCGGCGGTTCTAAGTCAGGTAAAACATGAAACCATTTATCTTGCAATCCAAGAGCTTCATGATACAGCAACCTATCCAATACAGAAGCTCTGTGAAATTGCAGGTATACAAAGATCTTCTTATTACAAATGGCTAAGTAGAAACGAGAATGCTAATGAGCAGATAAATAAAGCGTTGATTCCACTGATCAAAGATGCCTATCAAGAACGTAATGGTATTCTTGGATACCGCCAAATGACTATTAAACTCAATCGTGAATACAGCATTACGGTAAATCATAAGAGGATTTACCGATTAATGAAGATTTTACAGCTTCAATCTGTATGTCGCAAAAAAAGAAGGAAATATATCCAGTCCACACCTGAAATCACTGCTGAAAATATCCTGAATAGAGAGTTTACAGCAGATTACTTTGGGAAAAAATGGCTTACTGATGTGACAGAGATGAAGTATGGTCTTGAACAGAAAGCACATTTAAGCGCAATACTGGATCTAGCAGATAAAAGCATTGTCGCTTTTGTGCTTGGCCATTCGAACAATAATGAACTTGTTTTTGAGACCTTTGACATAGCTCATAAAGAATATCCTGATGCAAATCCCCTCTTCCATAGTGACAGGGGATTTCAATATACAAGTAAGATCTTTCATAAAAAGCTTGTTGATGCCGGAATGACACAAAGCATGTCCAGGGTCTCAAGATGTATCGATAACGGTCCCATGGAAGCATTCTGGGGAATGATGAAATCAGAGATGTATTATCTCAAAAAGTTTAGTTCATACGATGAGCTGGAAGCTGCAGTCAGTGAATATATAGAGTACTACAATAATCATCGATATCAAAAACGGCTCAACTGTATGACTCCGATAGAGTACAGACGATATCGGAGTCATACAGCTGCATAAAAAAATGATGCCAACTTTTACGTAAAGTTGACATCAAAAAACTTTAATTTTTTCTACTGTCTACTTGACAGGGAGCACTTCATAACATTATGGGTCGAGGCCTTTTTTCGCCGTTACCAAATGCCCTGAATGACGTATAGGAATGATTCCTTTGCACAAGGCCTACTTTATATAAGCTCACTGGCTGAATTATTCTTGAGTTTGATCAAGGCTGAGGAATATGAATTTACATCTTTTTCCCAATATAAAATACATATCCATAATACTGTTTGTATTTTGAATATAAGTCTGCCTCACGCCTCATAAGTGCAATCAGATCCTCAGCGGTTTTATTCCCCGTATGTTTTTTCAAAAATTCCTCTTGCCTTGCTTTTTGCGGAATAAGATAATTGTCTATCCAACAATTCTCAGGCAACGTAAATGCGGCAACAGGAATATAACCTGTTTTTTGCATGATGGAAATATTATGCCCTATTGTGCTAATTTCAGGAACTGCGTCTAACCACCACTTCTCAATTTCAGCGGGGCGCTCATCAGTAAACCATGACTCATATGTTACGGCAACATAACCATCTTTTTTGAGGAACCCCTTCCAGTGATTCAAGCCTTTTTCAAAACCTATATTGGCAATAGCCCCCTCAGACCATATAAGGTCAAATTCGTCATTCTGAAACGGCAAATTATCCATTGAACCGACAATACCTTTTACCCTGTTCTGCAAACCAAGTTTTACGGCTGTTGCATTAAGCTTATCAATCGAGCCGGCGTAAAGGTCGAGGGCGGTGATGGTTGCTTCTGTATTTTGTGCCAGAACCATTGTTTGAGCGCCTGTGCCGCAACCTAAATCGGCAATTTTTGTTTTGTTTGAAAGATTGTCGATAAAACCTAATGCCCTGATGGTTTCTTCGGAGCTACCGGGTCCCTGCCGTTCAAGCTCTGTGAAAAATTCATTGATGAGGGCAAAATCAAATTCGTGGATTGTTATTTCTTCCATTGTTTATACTCCTTATCTTCTAATTATACCTTTGGTTTACTCCTTTTGCTTCCGTGGGGAGGCGTTCTTTTCTATAAAGCGCTCAATGTGCTCCGCTAATAGTTTAGCGGCCTCTTTCTTGTCAGGCGTTGTATCTGAAATGCTTACCAACAAATAAAACGGCGCGTAAAACTCAAGCGCAAGCTGTTTTGGGTTGCTTTTGCTCCAAATGCCTTGTTCCATCATTTCACGGAATAAATCTTCCATATAGCTGACCGGCCCGCTTACAAGGCATTTTTGATACAGTTCCATTATTTCCGGGTTTCTGTATTGCTCCAAAGTCAACATTTTTCGGAAATTACTGAAAAATTCGTCCTCCGTCCAAAAATGAAACTGCGCCTCAATGAAAACCTTGATTTTATCCACAGCAGTATTGCGGTAAGCCGATGGTGATTTATCAAATGTTTCCTCCGGTACTTCATACTTTTTCGCTCTATCAACATCCATCTGATATATACGCTCCACAATGCTATCGAATATATCCCGCTTATTCTTATAGTGCTTGTATAAAGCCCCTTTTGTCATGCCAAGCTCTCCGGCGATGTCGCTGACCGAAGCAGCCTCATATCCATCCTGCGCAAATAAACGAAGCGCAGTATGCAAAATATTTTCTTTTGTGGCGGCCATCTAAAAATCCTCCCCATGCAGTAAACGATAGTTCACTATTATTTTAGTCAACGTTCGTTCACTTGTCAATAGGTTTAACAAAAATGGCATTGTACTGAACGAGAATTTCGGCATTCCGCTAAACGGCAAGCCGGGCAACTGTAGCCCCAAACCCTGCCACTTCGGGCTAACTTGGCCCGAAGTCGGGGCGCTGCGCTTCTTTGTTGCGTCAGGGGATGTCACGGGGGCGGTGGTAGTGTCCTCGAAGATATTCAAGACAGAACCACCGTCCCTGCGTCCGTACCAACAAAAAAACAACCATCACCTATTATTATAGGCTATGGTCGTTATTATGACCTCATAATGATTTTTTCCGGTGCTAAGCCCATTTCAGACTATTACCGCCTTAATTCAGTATGCAAATGATTTTCCAAAGTCATCATAAGGAACCCACAAAAAGCGGCATTATCTACTTGCAGTGAAGCATGAACTTCTTGTTTCATCTGCATGATTTGTTCTCGAAAGGCCTTATAAAATTCAAAGGTTGGGTTGGAATTGTACTTGAGTCCTGTTAATTCAAAATACTCTATTATGCCTTTCGCTGTGGTCGGTTTGATGAAAACTTCCACACTTGGCCGGTAATATATAGGATAGACTGTTAACAGCGGCCATTTCGCCAGCTTGTACTCATGAAGTAGTCCCGTCATCAACCCAAAGCCAAACGCCTGATCTCCATGTAAAAACTCCTTCAGGCCATGGGCTAAATGCTTTTTCTCACCGTCGCTCAAGACTTTCACTAAATCTCTAAACTTTGGCTTTTCAAAAAGAGAAATCAAAGAGGACTGGCTGACAATCTTCCCCATGGAATCTATGATATTGTCGGCACTTTCAAACTGTCCAACTGCAAAGCTGTCCTGGGCCATTTTTTTCATTTTTTCCACTTTGTGCTTTTTCGTCAATTCGAGCATCTGGGGATTAGAAAATCCACCGGGAAATCGCATGACAAAAATTTTTTCGGCTTCTTTGAGCTTCGCTTTGTTCATAACCTCATCTCCTCGTTAGGATTTACATAAAAGGACTTACTCCAACAGGATGGTTCTGTAGAATCGTTTAATTAAATTCAGCAACCACTATTTTACGCCCTGGTCCACTCTGACTTATGATTCATATAGAAAATAGCCATAACTTCCACATAGTAAGTTATGGCTATTTTAGAGTAGTTATTTCACTGGTAACGGCTCTCTTATGACTCTACCGTAAACTAGTCATTAATATTTCAAACCTGCCCTGCAGCTCATCAATTCGGGCCTGAAATTCCTTGACAAGTAGCTCTTCCTTGATTAGTGACAGGTTTATTTTTGCAGCAGCAAGAGAACCTTCAATGCCTGTTTTCAGCACCAATAAACCGATCTTCAAATCACCTAATACACCATGCTTAACTTTCGGCAACAATATTACGGCTGGCTCCAATGCCGCTATGCAGGCTTCGCTTATTCTCAGAGGTACATCGATAGCCGATAACGCAGCTAATTGAATTTCTGCCTTGCGGTGCTCTATTTCCTGAGGGGTTGACTTCTGTATTTTATAGGCAGCAAGTACTCCACCATAAGCCGCAGCATCGCTTTCGATATAAGTTAATAATTCATTATGTAACTTGGCTAGCTGTGTCTTTGCTTTTTTAAAAAAATCTTTATATTGCTCTCCTTCCGGACGTCCATAAGCAGAGTCTACTGACATTTCTACTAAGCAAACACCCATTAGTCCCGAAAGTGCTATCACACTGCCACCAGCAGGAACTACTGGTTCATCAGCAGCAACCCGCTTAGCAAAATCTTTAATACTCAAATCTACTAACATTTTCTCACCCACCCTTCGTAAAACTAACTCAGCCAAGAGCAACTGCATTATCTAATTCTTAAGGTACTCATTTCTATCCCCGCCCGCTCAGCCGCGTCCACTTAGCTAACCGTTCAGCAGCCTCTGGCGTAATCAGCCCCGGCGTCAGCCGCCAGATCCAGTTACCGCCAACTGTTCCAGGGGTATTCATCCGCGCCTGGGTATCAAGACCAAGCACATCCTGCAGCGGTAAGATAACCGTGTTGGCCTGGCTGAGATAAGTGAGCTTAATGAGTTGTTCGCACACACCGGCATTACTCCAATCACTGCTGAGATCCAGCCGTTTTAGATGTTCCAGCACAATGTGCTTGAGATGTGGTTCAGTGCTGTCAAGCTTTTGGTACCAGCCTAACAGCGTGTCATTGTCATGGGTTCCGGTATAGGCAATAGTATTACTGCCGGTATTATGAGGAAAGTCGGGTGCTGACCAGCCGTCGCCAAAGCTGAACGGCAGCACCTTCATACCGGGGTAGCCAAACCGGTGTTTAAGCCGATTGACACCTGGGGTGATAACCCCCAAATCCTCGGCTACCAGCGGCAGCTTGCCCAGATGCTTTTCAATTACGGCAAAGAACTTAGCGCCCGGCCCAGCTACCCAGCGGCCATTGACTGCGGTTGTTTCACTGGCCGGGATTTCCCAATATGCTTCAAACCCCCGGAAATGGTCAATACGAATAAGATCCACAAACTGCAGCAGCACTTCCAGACGACGACGCCACCAGCGATAGTCGTCTTTTTCCATTTCACCCCATTTATAGAGCGGGTTACCCCAAAACTGCCCAGTGGCACTGAAATAATCGGGCGGTACACCGGCCACTTTGACTGGGTTGCCTGCCTCATCCAGCTCAAATAAATTAGGATTGGCCCAGACATCTGCGCTGTCATGAGCAACAAAGAGCGGCAGGTCACCGAAGAGACGTACTCCCCGGTTATTGGCATAGACTTTAAGCTCCTGCCATTGCTGCCAAAAAACAAATTGCAGAAAAGTTTGGTACTCAATCTCTTCATCCAGTGCCTGCCGGTAATAGTCAAGCGCTTCATGCTCACGCGTCCGGGCATCACTATCCCACTTGTTCCAAGCCAGTCCCCGGAAGTGTTTCTTTAGCGCAACAAACAGCACATAATCGGGCAGCCAACTAGCTGTAGTCTCAAGAAACTCCGTATAGGCCTCAGTCCTCCCCTGGTGCCTAAAACGGTCAAATGCCAGCCGGAAGATCTTCTCTTTCCACAGCTTCACCCGCGGGAAATCAATAATAACCTCGCTCTGACGGCGAAAGACGCCAAACGGCAGCTCATTTTCAGCCAGCCAGCCGGCTGCTACCAGCTTTTCCGGAGAAATCAGCAGGGGATTGCCCGCAAATGCTGATAGACACTGGTAGGGCGATTCACCAAAACCCACCGGATTGAGCGGCAAAAACTGCCACAATGTCTGACCTGCAGCAGCCAGAAAATCAACAAACTTATACGCTTCCTGCCCTAGGTCGCCAATACCAAACGGCGAGGACAGCGAAGTCGGGTGCAGCAGCACGCCGCTGGTACGCGCCTGTTTCTGCCCAGTCGGGGCAGATTGGGCGAACAGCAGCCTGCCGGTAAGCGGCGACAGCGTTAGTTCCAGACGGCCATGATCAGGCAGCTTAATAGTTTCGCCGGTAAGCGCATCTGTCACATAGTCCTGGTCCGCAAACCAGGTACTGGTGTCAACGTTAATACTTGCTTGCTCCTCAGTACTACGATTGAAAATAATGGCCGCAGTGTTATCGGCCTCCAGACCGCCAAAGACATCCTTACCGCCCCGAATGCGGCGTACATAGCCATACACATGGCCTTCAGCCAGAAGCGGCAGCCATTCCCCAGTT
Source organism: Sporomusa malonica (assembly GCF_900176355.1). GTDB lineage: Bacteria > Bacillota > Negativicutes > Sporomusales > Sporomusaceae > Sporomusa > Sporomusa malonica. The sequence continues at coordinate 13,238 of NZ_FWXI01000015.1, forward strand.
CTAAGCACAGGATTATTCTGGCGTAAACCTGTAAGCTTTTTGTACCACTCCTGCAGAGCTGCCTCTTCCCGCCCCCACGGATAGGTGCGCCGGTTTAACGGGTCACTGTAGCCTTCGACACCGGCCTCATCACCATAATAGATACAGGGAGCACCTGGAAAAGTCATCTGCCACAATACGACCAGCTTGAGCCGCGCCAGCCCCAGCGCGCGCTGTTCAGACGAGAGCTTATGCTTAAAGGCCGCAATTTTGGTATGCGAGCTTTCAGGCGGCGCTTCGCCTAGCAGCGTCAAAATGCGTGGCACATCATGACTGCCAATAACATTTAGGTTGGCATAAAAGTTTTCCTTCGGGTAATTTTCATACAGGCTGTACAGGTCGCGGTGCACCGCCTGGGCATCGCGCCAGCCCAGCATGAAGTCAAGGACAAGCTTCCTGAACGGATAATTCATCACAGCGTCAAGCTCAGTGCCGTCAAAATACTGCCGGAGATAGCTATATGCGATTTTTTTTGATGCATCTTCCCACACTTCGCCGATTAATACAGCCTCAGGGTCAGTCTCTTTTAGTGCTTTATAAAAATTTCGCAAAAAACTCTCAGGCAGCTCATCTGCCACATCCAGACGCCAACCTTTGATGCCTAGGCTGTGCCAATGCTTGAGTACACTGTCTGGCCCGTCAATAATGAAGCGTTGGTAGGATGGATCTTCTTCCTGGACATTGGGAAGATTGCCAACCCCCCACCAAGACTCAAATTGATCCGGATATTCGGTAAACTTGTACCAGGAGTAGTACGGAGAATCTTTGGACTGGTAAGCTCCAATACTGTCATAAGTGCCATCCTGATTGAAATAGATACTGTCACTGCCGGTGTGGCTAAACACCCCGTCAAGAATAACGGCAATGCCACGTTCCTTGGCCTTAGCGCACAAGTCGGCAAACAGCTCATTATCACCAAACATGGGATCAATGGTCTTATAGTCTGCCGTGTCATACTTATGGTTTGATGGTGCAGCAAACACCGGATTAAGATAGATCGCGGTTACGCCCAGCTCTTCGAGGTATGGCAGCTTAGCAATCACACCGGCCAGGTTGCCGCCAAAGAAGTCATAGGCCAAAATAGCGCCTGTATCCATGTCCCGGGTATAGACAGGCGTATCCTGCCAATCGGCGTGAAGCAGACTGCCTGGCCGAGGATTCAATATCTTATCGTCAGACTGACCGTTACAAAACCTGTCAACAAATATTTGATAGACAATGGCATGTTTAAACCAGCTAGGGGTAACCGCACCTTGACGATAGGTGCTGATTTGATAGGAAGGCGGCGGATCATCAAGAATCCGACCCACGCCCCCTGTTTCTTCGGCGTTGTTACCGTAATAATAGGTCTGCCCACCCTGTTTGACAATAAAGTAGTACCAAATAACACCCGGTTCTTTAGGAGTGGCAATCACAGCCTGATAGAGATGCTGGCCACCCTGATCCTGAACAAGACGCATATCTGTCAGGGTCTCGCCAAACCCGTCTTGCCACTGCCGGAGAACTACGGCCTCTACCGGCGGCACTCGATAGTGCTGCGGTGTGGCAATGAGTAGGCGTAAGGTTACCTCAGTATTACAAGAAACAGCCCCAAAGGGGCTGCGAAAATCGTTATTGTGGGAATCGTGCAGTATCCAATATTGGTTCATGCCGGTCCACCTCCCGTATTAGCTTTCCCGAATCACAACCGGCTTAGTACCCCAGATACCAATAGCATATTCAGATACAGTACGATCACTGGCAAACCGGCCAGAAAAAGCAATATTGTTGATCGCCATGGCCTGCCAACGGCTTTGGTCCCGATACAGACTTGCCACTGTTTCCTGGGCAGCCGCGTAATCCGGAAAGTCCTTTAAGACAAAGTACTCATCATTGGTACGCATCAGCGAGTGGTGGATGCTATGAAATTCATCCGGACTAACTGGCAAGAAGCCGTTCATCAACTGGTCAACCACTGTTCTTACCCGCGGATTGCCGTGGTATATGTCCAGCGCATTATAGCCGCCATGTTTGTAATAACTGAGAACTTCATCTGCTGTCAGACCAAAGATGACAATATTATCATCGCCAACCTCGTCGCGAATCTCTATATTGGCCCCATCCAAGGTACCAATAGTAACAGCACCATTCATCATAAATTTCATATTACCGGTGCCTGATGCCTCACGGCTGGCGGTTGATATCTGCTCACTGACATCAGCGGCCGGCATAATGAGCTCAGCTAACGAAACACTGTAATTTTCCAGAAAAGCCACTTTGATCTTGCCACCAATCGCCCGGTCATTGTTAATTACATGGGCTAAGGTGTTAATAAACTTAATGATACGTTTGGCCAGATAATAGCCGGTAGCCGATTTACCGCCAAAAATAAAGGTGCGTGGCTCAATATCAAGGTTAGGATCTGCCTTAAGGCGGTTATAGAGATCCAGGATATGCAGCGCGTTCAGTGTCTGACGTTTATAGGCGTGAATGCGTTTTACCTGCACATCAAAAATCGAGTTAACATCAACGGCTATATTCATTTTATTTTGTATATAATGAGCTAACTTCTCTTTATTGGCCTGCTTGACAGCCTTAATACCGGCTTGGAAGGCCGGATCATGGGCATAGCGGTGTAGGCTAGCCAGTTCATTTGGATGAGCCAGCCAGCCTGACCCAATGGTTTCGGTAATCAAAGTTGCCAGCTTTGGGTTAGCTTTGGCCAGCCACCGCCGGTGGGTCACGCCGTTCGTCTTGTTATTAAAGCGGTGCGGGTAAAACTGGTGGAAATTGGCCATAACCTCTTTTTTCAATATCTCACTGTGCACTGCGGCTACACCGTTGACACTATGACTGCCAACAACAGCCAGATTAGCCATCCGGACATAGCAATCGCCAATAATGGCCATATCCCGAATACGTTCCCATTGATTAGGGTATTTTTTCCAGAGATCGGCACAAAAGCGCTCATTGATTTCGTGGATGATCATATACATCCGTGGCAGCAGAGCCTGAACCAAATCAATCGGCCATTTCTCCAGGGCCTCAGGCAAAATGGTATGATTGGTGTAGGAAATGGTCTTCCTCGTAGTATACCAGGCCTCATCCCAGCCTAAGCCCTCTTCATCCATCAGAATCCGCATCAGTTCTGGCACGGCCAAAGCCGGATGGGTGTCATTAATATGGATGGCGACTTTCTCATGTATTCTGGCCAAAGCAGCAGGAGCTGCACCATGTGTCCGCTTATACCGCCTAACTATACTCTGCAGCCCGGCAGATACGAAGAAATACTGCTGCTTGAGCCTCAGTGTCTTGCCTTCCGGATAGTTGTCATCTGGGTAAAGGATTTGCGAAGTCGCTTCCAGTGAATATTTGTGCTCAACGGCTTTTAAAAAGTCGCCCTTACTGAAGGAGGAAAAGTCGAAATGATTGGTCTCAGCACTCCATAAACGCAAGGTATTGACAGTATTGCAGTTCGCGCCAACAACAGGAACATCATAGGGCACAGCAAGCACCGGTTCATAATTTTCGTGAACAGCGATAAGCCGTCCCCCTTGTTCCTCTAACCGGACATGACCGCCAAATTTTACTGTAACCGCCCGGTCTGCTTTGCGCATCTCCCAGACATAGCCATCCCTGAGCCAGTTATCTGGCAGCTCTATTTGGTAGCCATCCACAATCTTTTGTTCAAACATTCCATGGCGGTAACGAATGCCAGTGCCATGGCCAGGGAGTTGCAACGATGCCATTGAATCAAGGAAGCAGGCTGCCAGGCGGCCTAGTCCCCCGTTTCCCAGACCAGCATCATGCTCCACAGCCTCAAGCTGGTCTAATTCAATACCGAGCTCACTAAGCCCCTCGCTGCATAGTTCAGTCAGCCCCAGATTAAACAGATTACTCCCTAAGAGCCGCCCCAGCAAAAACTCCATCGAGAAGTAATAGACCTGCTTTTCTTTCGTGGCACGGTACTGTTTGTTCGACTGATACCAGCGCTTACTGATGACCTCACGGAGCAGGGTACTCAAGGCTACATATTTATCAGTCGTTGACGATTCATCAAGACTTTGACCGAACAGGGTCTGCATCTTATCAATAAAGGCTTCTTTAAATTGCTCTTTAGATTTAAACATAACCATCCCCCTCCCCCATTATAACTATTTCAAAACCAGGCCCCGCCCGGATATCTTTATTCGCACACTAACTTTTCATAGAGTTCCCGGTACTCTGCTGCTGATTGTTTCCAGCTATTTTCGGCACGCATAGCATTTTTAATCACTTTGGCCCACTGTGTCCGGTCTTTATATAAAGCTAAAGCTCCCTCAATTACATTCAGCATCTCATGCGCATTGTAATTGTTAAAGGTAAAGCCATTACCCTGACCGGTCGCAGGATTAAATTGTGTAACTGTATCTTTAAGACCGCCTACTTCGCGCACAATTGGAATACTGCCATACCTTAGACCAATCAGTTGACCAATGCCGCAGGGCTCAAATCGTGACGGCATAAGAAACAAATCAGAGCCGGCGTAGATTCTATGGGCTAAGCGATCAGAAAAAGTGATATTAGCTGACACTTTATTGGGATGGCGGTGCGCCGCGTCAATAAACATTTGCTCAAAGCGCTGCTCACCTGTTCCCAGCACAACCAGCTGTACATCAAGCGTTAATAACTCCTCCATAATATGGGATACCAAATCCAGCCCCTTTGAATTAACCAGTCGCGAGACAATGCCAATGAGCGGTATCTGCTTGCCAACAGGCAACCCCAGCTCAGCCTGCAAGTGCAGCTTGTTTTCAAGCCGTTTGGTGGTAGCCCGCCAGGTATAGTTTGTATGAATTTCCGGGTCATTTGCCGGATTATAGATTTCATAGTCAATACCGTTGATGATGCCGTACAGATCAGCCTGGCGCTTGACTAAAAAGCCATCAAGCTTTTCACCAAAGTATGGCTGCTGGATTTCCTGGACATACGACTTACTGACAGTTGTAATAAGATCACTATAAGCCAGACCGCCTTTTAGGAAATTGACCTGGCCATAAAATTCTAGACCGGCTTCCGTAAATACGCTGGCTGGGAGACCCAAAAGGTCACCTAAAATGTCACCAGGAAAAATGCCTTGATACATTAGATTATGAATAGTAAACACGGTCTTAATACGTGAATACTCGTTTCGAACGAGGTACTGCTGTTTAAGCATGACCGGCAATGGCCCTGTCTGCCAGTCATGACAGTGAACAATATCAGGAATAAAATCCAGCTGAGGGATTGCCTTCAGAACGGCCCGGTTAAAATAGGCAAACCGTTCAGCCTCATCGTAATAACCATAAAGACCGTCACGTTTAAAGTAGTATTCATTATCGGTAAAATACCAGGTAATCCCCTGGTGTTTCAGCTCATACAGCCCGCAGTACTGCCGGCGCCAGCCAACAGGTACCGTCAGCGAGGCTATTTGCGTCATTTGCTTGACATATTCCTGCGGAATCGAGCTATATTTAGGCAGAATTACCCGGATATCAATCCCCTGATTCTTCAGTTCTTTGGGCAGGGAGCCCACCACATCACCAAGACCGCCGGTCTTGGCAAAGGGGGCTGCTTCTGAAGCCACAAACAATACTTTTAGCATATTAAATCACTGTCCCTTTTTCGATTACGATCGGGTGATTTAACTCGCCTTTGAGCTTTTTACCTGCCGTAATTTTTACGTCTTTGTCACAGATAACATTCTCCAGTACTACTCCTGGGCCGATTTCACTCTTTTGCATAATAATGCTATTGATAACCTGAGCGTCTTTATGCACTTTTACACCGCGAAATAGAATGCTATTCTCAACCTTACCTGCGATAACCGAGCCGTTAGCTACCAAGGATCGCGTCACAGCAGCATCCTGCTGGTATTTAGCCGGCGCTTCATCTTTAACCTTGGTATAGATTGAGCCGTTAGCAAAAAAGAGTTCCTGCCATACCTCAGGACTTAAGAGTTCCCTGCTATGGTCGAAATAACTCTGGACTGAGCTTATACGAGCTAAATACCCACCAAAGGAAAACCCGTACATTTTGAGAGTCCCAAGGTTTTTAGCAAAACAGTCGCGAGCCACGTTAGTCCCGCCCCGCGACATGCTGGCATCAATTAAGTCAACCAAGAGCTGACGGTCAATAAGACACATCCCCATCGACATCTTGGTGCTGCGCGGGTGGACAGGACAAATCTCCATATCAACAATCCGGCTGCAGTCGTCTGTTTCCACCATAGTCGCATTGGTAAATCGACGGATATCGCCGCCGCTGTATTCTTTATATAGTACAGTGATATCGGCCTTTTTCTCAAGATGAAACTGGTACACAGCCTCATAGTTGATATTACAAACCATCCGGGTACCGGTTAAGAGAATAAAGCGCTGGCGGCTGCTTCTGATATAGTCAAGATTGGCAAAAACGTCAGCCAGATCATTAGGAAACGCGCCCTGGACATTGCCGGTCTGCAGTGAGGGCAGTATGAACAAACCATCCCGTTTCCGGGCTAAATCCCACTCTTTGCCTGAACGGATATGATCCATGAGCGAACGGGAGTTGCCGGCAGATAAAATACCCACATTGGTTATACCTGAATTGATTAGGTTAGACAAAGCAAAGTCAATCAAACGATAGCGCCCGGCAAAAGGAATAGCGGCCAGCGGCCGGTATCTGGTGATCTCCCGGAGCAAGTCATCGCTTTCATGTAAATTAATAAGCCCCATTATATTCTTCAATAAACTTCTCCTCCTAATGGTATGCGTTTGTTTCGCACCGGGAGTATTATGGACGGGCAAGCAAGGCATTGCGCCTAATCTTAGTCTCGCTGTTAATGGTCATGTTGTCACCAATTAAAGTAATCCCCGAAAACCAGCGGCTGGCTTCCGGCTCTGCCACTGCTTCAAGCCCAAGCTGCGCACCGTCCTCAACAACTGATTTGCGCCCGATAATGGCTTTGGTAATCACAGCGTTGGCCCCCACAGAGGCATAAGGCATAATGATCGAATCTTTGACTTTTGCCCCTTCGCCAATATAGACACCAGGAAATAACACCGAGTTTTCCACCTCGCCAAAAACCTGGCAGCCCTCAGTAACCATCGAGCAAGCAATCCGGGCGGTATCTGCCACAAATTGGGGCGGCTGCGTGGGGTTAACAGAATAGATCCGCCAACTGGTATCATATAAATCGAGTGCTGGTTCATCACCTAAGAGATCCATATTGGCCTCCCAGTAGCTCTCCACTGTGCCAACATCCTTCCAGTAGCCAGCAAACCGGTAGGCATAGAGTCGCTCGCTGCCAGCAAGCATCTTCGGAATGACATTTTTGCCAAAATCATGGCTGGACTTATCATCGACTGCATCGGCTGCTAAATAGGCCCTCAGTGCTGGCCAGCTGAATATATATACGCCCATGGAAGCCAGATTGTTCTTAGGATTCTTGGGCTTTTCCTCAAACTCGATAATCCGTTCCTCATCAGCCGTATTCATAATGCCGAAGCGGCTGGCTTCCTCCCAGGGCACCTCAATCACGGCGATAGTGGCGTCAGCCTGCTTGGTCTTATGATAGTCAAGCATCAGCGAATAATCCATTTTATAGATATGATCCCCTGATAGCACCAGGACAAATTCCGGGTCAAACATCTCAATAAAGTTAAAGTTCTGGTAAATGGCGTCTGCTGTGCCTTTGTACCATTCACCGCCTTTTTCCCGGACATAGGGCGGCAGCACATAAACGCCGCCGTTTCTCCTGTCAAGATCCCAGGCACTGCCGATACCAATATATGAATGAAGGGCTAACGGCTGATACTGAGTAAGCACGCCAACAGTATCAATCCCCGAGTTGTAGCAGTTACTTAGGGGAAAATCAATAATCCGGTATTTACCGCCGAACGGCACGGCGGGTTTTGCCAGTTTTTTGGTCAGAGTCCCCAGTCGGCTTCCCTGCCCCCCCGCTAAAATCATGGCCACACACTCTTTGTTGCGCAAAGTGCTCCACTCTCCCCCTAGTATTCCTGTTTAACCTTCTGCTTTGAATTTTGCGTTTAGAACGAATCGGCTTTAAATACACGGCAGCCAAGGGCGGCAGCGTAATGACAAGCGAATGGGATTGATTCTGCCACGGCACAAGCTCTGGGCTCAGCTCCCCTGGGTTGCCCTGCCCGGAACCGCCGTAGTCCGGATTGTCGCTATTAAATGCCTCAAGGTAATAATCGGCAGCAGGTACGCCGATCCGGTACCCGTGCCTGACAACAGGCGTAAAGTTTAACGCCACAATCATAATGTCGTCAGCCTTTTTGCCTTGCCGCTTGAAAACAATGACACTCTGCTGGTAATCTTGACAATCAATCCAGGAAAATCCGTGCCAGTCCCGGTCATTTTGCCACATAGCCGGGTTGTCCAGATAAAAGTGGTTAAGCGCACGAACATAGCCGTGCATCTTACCATGCATCTCATAGTCTAACAGATGCCAATCCAGACTATCTTGATAGTTCCATTCAATAAACTGGCCGAATTCACCACCCATAAAGAGCAGCTTCTTTCCAGGGTGAGCCATCATATAGGCATAAAACGCACGGAGATTGGCAAACTTCTGCCAGTAATCACCAGGCATTTTATCTAACAGCGACTTTTTCCCGTGGACTACCTCATCATGGGATAATGGTAGGACAAAGTTTTCCGAAAAAGCATACATAAAAGAGAATGTCACCAGACTATGCTGGTACTGACGATGTATGGGTTCAAACTCCATATAGCGAAGCATGTCGTTCATCCAGCCCATATTCCATTTAAAATTAAAGCCTAGACCACCTGCATACGTCGGATGAGTCACCAACGGCCACGCGGTCGAGTCCTCGGCAATAACTAAGGCCTCCGGGTAGTTGGCAAAAACTGCTTCATTCAGCTTCCGCAGGAAGTGGATGGCCTCAATGTTCTCAGTACCGCCATAACGGTTGGGCGCCCAATCGCCTTCTTCCCGTCCATAATTCAAGCACAGCATATTGGCAACCGCATCAATTCTGAGGCCATCTATATGATATACGTCCATCCAGAATACTGCATTGGAGATGAGAAAACTCATAACCTCAGGCCGTCCAAGATCAAAATTAAGCGTCCCCCAACCGTGGTTTTCACTGCGGCAAGAATCAGCATATTCATAGAACGCTGTACCGTCAAAACGGGCCAGGCCATGCGCGTCTTTGCAAAAATGGCCAGGCACCCAGTCCAGGATAACACCAATCCCTTGCTGATGACAGCAGTCAACAAAATACATAAAGTCCTCAGGCGATCCATAACGGCTGGTCACCGCATAATAGCCTGTAGCCTGATAACCCCATGAACCGTCAAAAGGGTGTTCGGCCACCGGTAAAAGTTCAATATGAGTATAGCCCATACTTGCTGCATATTCAGCTAAGTCTGGGGCCAGCTCACGGTAAGATAGGCGTGACTTGTCACTGCCCCGTTTCCAGGACCCTAAATCAACTTCATAAATATTCATCGGTTGTTCATAGGCAGTCTGCTTGGCTTTACCTTCGCGCCACTGAGTATCCTGCCAAACATACCCATCCAAGCAGGCTACTTTTGACGCTGTTTTGGGCCTGACTTCAGCAGCAAAGGCATAGGGATCGGCTTTATGGAGCGTCTCACCCCAGGCGGTAACAATCTCGTACTTATAGATGTCACCAGCCTTAAGCCCAGGAATAAACAGCCCCCAAATGCCACAAGTGCTTACTTTTTCCATATCATGGCCGCTGCCATCCCAGTTGTTAAAATCGCCAATAATCCGTACTTTTTGGGCATTAGGCGCACATACGGCAAACCGTACGCCTGGCAGTCCATTTACTGAAGCCACATGGGCTCCCAGCATATTGTAACTGCGATGATTACTGCCTTCGTGGAATAAATATAACTCTTGATCAGTAAACCATGCCTTAGCCATTGCATTCCATCCTTTATTACTAATTGTAAATTGATGGTAATATTCGTACTGTATTGTTCGCTATCGGCACGAAAAATTCCTGTTAAATAATAGCAGATTTCCTGTGTTTAGAAAATTTAACCTGCCAGGCAAACCTGTTCCTGGGATTTGTCGGCTGCTGACTGCCGGCTGGCAGCAACCGCAATAAGGCCGTTCGCCTCATCATCGGCAGCCGCTTTAGTAAGTACGGCATTTTCTGTAACGATAGCCCCGCAGACGACGGCGCCGCTCTCAATCCGCGCCTGAGGCATAACGACAGCATCCTTGACCTTAGCCCCAGGCCCGATATAGACCCCAGGAAAAATGACCGATCTTTCTACTTCACCCAAGATGATTGAGCCGCCGGAAATTAACGAGCAGCTCACTTTGGCTTCAGCGCCATGATAATGAGGCGGCAGACTTAATTCAGGCGAATAAACAGGCCACTCATCACCGGTTAATACCAGGCTCGGCTCATCACCTAACAAATCCATATTCGCCTCCCAATAACTATCTACTGTACCAACATCCTTCCAGTAGCCGTTAAACCGATAGGCGAACAAACGCTGCTTTGCAGCCAGCAAGCTGGGAATAATATCTTTACCAAAATCATGACTGGATTCCTTGCTGCTAGCATCACTTGCCAAGTATTGTTTTAACACTTTCCAAGTAAAAATATACACACCCATGGAGGCTTGGTTGCTCTTAGGCTGACGGGGTTTTTCAGAAAAATCGGTGATACGGCCGCTGGCAGCCGTATCCATAATCCCAAACCGGCTGGCCTCACTCCAGGGTACTTCCCTAACGCCGATTGTGACATCTGCCTGACACACCTTATGATAGTCAAGCATTTCAGCATAATCCATCTTATAGATATGGTCACCTGACAGCACTACCACATATTTTGGCTCGAAATGCTCGATAAACTCGATGTTTTGATACACGGCATCAGCTGTGCCTTTATACCATTCGCCGCCTTTCTCCCGTGCATAGGGCGGCAAAATATGCACTCCACCACCACGTCTGTCAAGATCCCAGGCACTGCCAATGCCGATATATGAATGAAGTGCCAGCGGCTGATACTGAGTCATAATGCCCACTGTATCAATCCCTGAATTGCGGCAGTTACTCAAAGTAAAATCAATAATGCGGTATTGACCGCCAAACGGTACGGCAGGCTTAGCCAAATCCTTAGTTAACGCTCCCAGCCGAGTACCTTGCCCCCCAGCCAATACCATAGCAATCCATTCCTTATCCCCCAATGTGTTCCCTCCTTGAAAGTAGGCCTTTTATGGCAGTTATAACTAAGCTATGCCAGGAAGGACACATATAGAACTAATAACCAGGTTGAATAAAAAAGTAAATAAAGTGAGCTGTAGGACAACTTATTTCTAAGTTATCCTACAGCTCACTTTACCGATCTATTAATCTGTCACCCTACTCGCCGCTCAATATCTTTTGATGGATCCGCAGGATCATTTGGCCATATGTTTTTCCTGGAACAGCCCATTTACCATTCAGGTCAGTCCAGGTACGGGCTTGTCCAAACTTGGGTGAACGCTTGACCAGGTCATAGCGCGGGTCAACAATTGCATGCTCAGGTGGCTTAGTCGAGGTATAGACCAAGAGGTGCTGTACCTGCGCTCTAACACCAATTTGCGCTGTGGGAAACCACGCCCCCTTAACACCGCCACCGGTTGTACCAAGTCCGCAAAAATTGTTCTGCAGCGGCACAACATCACCCCCATAGCGGAAATGGCCGGTCTCATGGATGGCCTGGGCAAAAATCACATCCGGCCTGATTCCTTCTAACCGCCCTTCCTGGTAAAAATGATGGACCAGCTGCTCAATAGATACTGTGAGCAATGGCATCCGGCCTCTTTTGCGCAGATAGGCTATGCATTCCTCCTCAGTGGCTAGCGGCGGCCCCATGATTGACAAATCAATATAAGGCGGTGTTTTTAATTCAAAGGGAATTTCTTTGGCAGCTGCAGAGAAAACTGCTACATTCAACACTAACAACCAGACAACAATTAGCAGTGTTTTTTTAAGAGTAATTTCAATCACTTTCCCCTTTGTGGTACTTTTTAATCTTCTGAATCCTGATGTTTGGTTGCTGCAGCACTTTCTTGTTCCCGCTTTACAAGCACCTCGCCGCTATCATAATCAATTTCAATCTCATCACCGACAATATTGTCCCATTGATATTTGTTATACTTCTCGTCCCACCACTGTTCGCATGCTGTTGACACTTCTCCCATTTCCCGGATAAGAATATCATACAGGCAGCAATACAGCTCTTCCTTGTCCATATCCATAAGTCTTTTTAACAGCAGCTTGAGCTCAGCCTTACGGCTTGTCAGATACTTGATTGACGCGGCTTCCTCATTGGTTACACGGCCGATGGTTACTTGTTCACGCAGCTTAGCACTTGCCGGAAAACTCAGTGACAAGGGTGCTGCTTCACGATCAGCAATTGCTGCAACCTCCACAGGCCGAAGAGCATCACGAACCTTTTCCGGTAATATTGTTTGCAGTTCTTGCGGTTTTAGCGGCTTGATCAGGTAATCGTACGCACCCATTTCAAGCGCCTGCTTTATGCTGGTAGTGTCAGACACCGCCGAATAAACGATGACAGGTATCTGCTTATAGAGAACACTGGTCTTAATCTGCCGCAAGACCTCAAAGCCAGAAATACTTCCTGGCATAACAAGATCTAGTATCACCAAATCAATGTGTTGATTATTAATAAGCTCCAGAGCATTAACGCCGTCAGCGGCCTCCAAAAAGCTAAACTCAGGCAATCCGCTTAGTGCGATCTTAACAACTTTCCGGTTTAAAAGCACATCATCAACTAACAGCACAGTATATGCCACAGTTCTTCACCACTCTTTAACTCATAATCGGCTGGCAGCGTTTTTAAGGGCTGAGCCCACCTGCCTGCATTCATCCTCGACCTTGGCCATAAGAGCCTTAGCCGCTTCCATCTTACCCCGCTGGGCCTGCTGCTCCAGATGGGAAAATAGTTCGGCAAGCCGTTTAGCGCCAATAGTCGCACTCATCGACTTTAAGCCATGAGCAGCATCGCTCACCTGTCGGGTATCCTCCTGTAGAACAGCCTGCTTTAGCTTAGCCATAAGCAAGGGTAACTCTTCTAAAAAAGCGTCAATGAATAAGCTAATATCTGCCTGGCCACTATCAGCCAGCTCCTTAAGCTGCCCAAGCACGACCCTGTCAATCCCGTCTTCAGACTCAAGGGTTAGCCATCGTTCGATTATATGTCTCAGTTCTTTGCCTGATACGGGCTTTGCCAGATAATCGTCCATACCGGCTGCCAGGCATTTTTCCCTGTCACCAGCCAAAGAGTTGGCCGTCAGGGCGATAATCGGGGTATGCCGTCCAGTCAGAGATTCATACTCTCTGATCGCCTGGGTGGTCGCAAATCCATCCATGAGCGGCAGACCGCAGTCCATTAATATAAGTTTGTAGTTGGCTTTTGCCGCCATCAAAACAGCTTCCTGGCCAGTGGCTGCCAAATCAGCTGTTAAACCAAGGTGCTTAAGCTGCAGTTTAAATACCTGCTGATTGACTGAGTTATCTTCCACAATCAGCACATCACCTGCCCTGTCCGGCGCTCTATCAACCGGCTCACTTGCCCAGCGGGGAAGTAGATTTGCCTCATTGCGCGCGTCAGGTAGCATAATGTCATTAATAACGTCATTCCCCTGCGCAGTCTGTAAGGTAACGGTGAACCAGAAAGACGAGCCAATGCCTTTAGCACTGTCCACGCCAAATTCGCCGCCCATTATTTTTATCAGGCTAGATGAAATGGACAAGCCCAAGCCTGAACCTAAATATTTCCTGGTATTGGCGCCTTCAGTCTGAGCGAATGGCTGAAACAGCTTATTTATTTCATCTTGGGTAAGACCTATACCGGTGTCTCTAACCGTTACTTTGACGTTGACTGCGGTCTCATCCAGCCTGAGGCATTCAGCCTTGATGTCAACACCTCCGGCATCAGTAAACTTTATGGCATTCCCAGCAATATTCAAAAGCACCTGCTGCAGCCTGACAGGGTCCCCACAGACTACCAGCGGTATGGCCGGATCAATGGTTATTGTCAAGCTAATACCTTTATTAGCGGCTGTGGCTTGCAGAATTGTATTCACACCGGTAAGTACTTTCCAGAATTCAAAATTAACACTCTCTACTGTCATTTTACCTGCCTGGATTTTAGAAAAATCCAGGACATCATTCAGAACAGTTAACAGCGACCGGGCCGAATAGGCAATAGCTCTGACATAATCGCGCTGCTGGCCGTCCAGTCGCGTTGATTCTAACAGCTCCCCTAATCCGAGAATACCGGTAACTGGTGTACGGACTTCGTGGCTCAGATAAGCTAAGAATTGGCTTTTGGCTTGACTCATGGATTCAGCAGTCTCTTTCGCCTGCTTTTCTGCCAGATACACCTTTCTAGCAGCAACGGCCGAAATATGCAAAGCATAAAATACGATAAAGATAACACTAAGCACAGCAGCGGTAACGCCAAAGACGATCAGCCGTGCGTTCTGAACGCCGCTTTGCCATTCGCGGGCATCAATATCCATGCCAAGAACGGCAATCACCCGTCCGTCGGCAGGATCACGCACAGCAGCAATCCCTGATACCCAAACGCCCCATTCATCAGCCAAGGGACCTTCAACAAACGGCTTACTGCCCAAAAATATATGCCTTAACGCTTCTGACGCGGCATTGTAAGGGGAGCCAGGCGGTGAATAATCAGTAGAGGTCTCAGGCTCAGAATCCATAAGAAACACTACTTGTCCGTTAACCATTTTCAGCAGGTAAACAAACCGGCAGTCGGGATTTAGGGACCGGGCCGCAGTGAGCTGCTGTCTCAGATATTCATAATCAGCAGTGCCTGTGTCTGCCGGCGTTGCCGTTAAACGCCCCACCCGTTCCTGATTGACAATTGCGGCTGCAGTTGCCGTTCTGAGTAAAAGCTTGCTGCGCAGCTCATCTTCAGCTACTTTTACAGCCAAGCCGGCTCCCAGCCAACCAGTTGTAAGCACTACTACGGTTATAGCAACAAGCCAGCGCTGGTACTGTCTCAAACCGCGCCCCTCCTAAACCATCCAAATGTGATTGTTATCAAATAGGTAGTAATCAGAAAGATTCGCCATCGCTCGCCTGTTTCCTGTATAAAATTCCATTTTTTTGATACAGATTATAACCGGCTTGTTTTCCGGACACAATAGGGGCGGAGGGATGTCAAAATGAATGATATCGTTTGTATGAGCTGCCATAATTGCCTTCCGGCAAATTTATCCTCTTGTCCAGGCTGCGGCAGTGAAATTTTCTTAGACGGTGACAACAAAAACGTGATCGACCGGTTGCAGCCCAATTGTCTTATCCACCGTTATGAGGGCTCCGATCTACTAGAACCAGCTGTTATCCTTAAAGAAACAAAAACCAACTGCAAAGTGGCTACTAAGCTTAAAGACTATTCGAAGCCCTTAACAGTCCCTAAAGTCAAGGTGTATACCTTTGATCCGAAAATTTTGGGCGCGATTCAGGCGCTCAGAAATGAACGCACTGCCACCATGTATCGATATGACCAGCTAATCCAAGCCCATTGGCAGAATCTGAAGCCACATGAACATTAATTCGCAATGACAGTTAGGCTTCGGTCATTTTCACTGCCGCTTTTCGTAGTACTGCAGCAGTTCACTTACAGTTACCAGTTGATATCCCTGACTACGGAGATTATCAATAATTAGGGCGATTGCCTGGGGTGTAGGCAATGGATACTGGCCATCATGCATGAGAATAATACTGCCTGGCCGCACATTGTTAAGCGTTGTTTTTACAACCTGTTCTACCGGCGGCTGCCGCCAATCGCCAGAATCAACTGACCACAGTACTGTGGTATAGCCCCTTTCACGCGCCAGCTGCACTATTCCGTCGTTATATGCCCCGTCAGGAGGTCTGAACAACGTCGGCTTCGGGGCATATGGCTGAAGTACAGTTTCGAGGCGTTCAAATTCGGCTACTACTTCAGCGTTAGTTAGCCTATTCAAGCGTTTGTGGCTGTATGCATGTGATGCGATTTCATGCCCGTCTCTAGCGGCTTGAGCCACAATTTCCGGATGAGCCTCAGCATTTGCTCCTAAAACAAAAAAAGTCGCCTTGGCCTGCTTTTCTGTTAGCACCATTAATATTTCAGAGGTCGTTTTATAATGTGGCCCATCATCAATAGTAATCGCAACTACCTTATGTGTAGTTGGTATTTTTCTTATTACTTGTTCTTTATCGTCAAATACATGAACCACTTGATAAAGCATACTGCATACTAACCCGACAGCAAGCACGGTAATATTAAAAAAGCTGCGGCGATACATCGTATTTCTGCTCATATTAACGCCCCCTGTGTAAAGGTTCTTGTTGATATTACGCCAGCGGGAAGCAAGATATGACAGTAAGTGGTTATGACCTGACCAGATGGGCAATATAATAATATTGCTGATAAAGAAAACACGACTTGCGCCGAGCCTCTGGCGACAGCGAAAGCCGATGTTGCCTTATCCAGACGGAAGGTTAACCTTTCTAACAGGATAAAAAGGGGGGATTCTATGGGGCGCCTGTTATTCCGCTTAGCCGCCTTAAGTATAATGTTCCTCTGGCTAGCTGCTAGTGTGGCTTGCGCTGCACCGCCAGCTATGTCTGCCCAAGGGGCGATTCTAATGGATGCCAAAACCGGGCAAGTACTCTATGACCGAAATATGAATAAAAAGCTGGCACCAGCCAGCACTACCAAAATCTTGACAGCCATAATCGCCATTGAGAGCGGACGCTTGGAAGAAACAGTGCGCGTCAGCGCCCATGCTGCTGCAACAGGCGGATCATCGCTGAATCTCTATCCTGGGCAAAGCATCCTGCTTCGAGAACTGGTTACCGGCCTGCTCCTTCGTTCTGGCAACGATGCCGCAGTCGCTATTGCTGAGCATCTGGCAGGTTCGGTGGATGCATTTGTTGAGATCATGAACAAAAAAGCCGCCAGCGTCGGCGCTATCCACACTCATTTCAACAATCCCCACGGCCTTAATTCTCCCAGCCATTTGTCCACAGCTTTTGATTTAGCCTCGATCACCCGCTATGCCTTGACTAACCCTACGTTCGCTGAAATTGTCAGTACTAAGGAGACCAATATCGAATGGCTTGATCGCAAGGGCAACGGCCACGAGCGCAACCTTCGCAATACCAATAAACTGCTCTGGATGCTCGAAGACGCTGATGGCGTAAAAACCGGCACAACAAACCGGGCCGGTCCTTGCTTAGTATCAAGTGCAACCCGCAACAATCAGAAGCTGATCGCTGTCGTATTAAATGACCACTCCCGCTGGTATGATTCGATGCAGCTGCTAAAATACGGTTTTGATACCTATGACTTATACGAATATGTTGAGCAAGGAGTAGTGTTTGCCTCATTGCCGGTAGAAAGTGGTATGACCGGAATAGTTGATGCTATTGTGGACAGCCCTGGCTCACTGGTGGTGAGTACTGCTGATTACCCTGACGTAACAGTTGAGGTCGATTTGCCGGAAAAACTAAAGGCCCCGGTATACCAGGGCCAAAAAATTGGTGAGATCATATTTTACGTGAAAGATAAAGCTGTAAAAACAGTGGATCTTGTTGCCGGTAATGCCGTTGAGGAAAGTACCATGAGCAAGCTCCTACTCAGACACTGGATGGATACCATGCGCAGATTATCCAACTGGGGAATTCTATAACAGAGCAGACCGTTGATAAGGCCCCATCTGCGTTGTTGTCCCTGCGTGGGCTCGCTCGCCGTACCTCCCACAGTACTGTCTTCGCTCGCCTCCTCGGTCCGCCTAGCATCTGGGACCTTCTGAACGGTCTTGAACTATAACGGTTTCCGGTAAAAAAACGGCAGATAATGCTGGAATCCAATATCGCGGAAGTTCAATATGGCCTCAGTGCCACCGACAAACAGTACACCGCCTGGTTTGAGGGCGGCAAAGAAACGCCGGTATAGCCCGTCCTTGGCTTCTTCAGTAAAATAGATAACAACATTACGGCACAAAATGAGGTCAAAATTTGATTCAAACTTATCAACTAACAAATTGTGCCGTTGAAAATCGACCCGTGCTTTCATATCATCACCAATGGTCGCAATGCCGTCTGCCTGCTTAAAGTATTTATTAAGCCTTGCAGGCGGTATATTTTTGAGCTCGTTCGTTGTATAGGCCCCCTGCTTGGCTTTGGCCAGCATCTCAACGTCAAGGTCTGTTGCCAGAATACGGTGTCTGACTTGAGGTGTAATCTCGTTTAGCATAATGGCCAGCGAATAGGGTTCAGCGCCAATCGAACAGCCAGCACTCCAGATACTAAGCTTAGAACTCTGTTTCAGCAGGTCAGGAATAACCCTTTTCTCAAGCTCGTCAAACTTTTCCGGAGTTCGAAAAAATTCAGTAACGTTAATTGTAAGGAAATCAATAAAATCTTTGTACAGCTTTTGATTGGTCTCCAGCTTGCTGAAAAAATCGAGGTATCCGTTAGCACCATGGCGGCTCATCATATTTCCGATACGTCGCTGCATTTGCGCTGGTTTATAATCGTTAAGGTTAATACCTGATTTGGAGTGAAGCTTTTGCTTAAATAGCTCCCAGTCTTTGTCGCTCATGAGTAGCCCCCTGTTATTATTGTTAACCTATCGCGTATTTGCCCTTATTCTATGATTGTGAAGTTCGACAGACCGCAGCAGTTCTCCTACCTATGCACAATCTAGATAATAAAAAACCGGCATGTCTGCCGGTTTTTATGCTACTTATTAAGTTCCTTATTTAAGCCAATACTTCTTCTACTGCAGTAAACGGAAGCTTATGGGCTTCAGCCACGCCTTTAAAGGTAACTTTACCATTATAGACGTTGAGGCCTTTAGCCAGGCCAGGATCAGCCTTGAGCGCTTCTTTCCAGCCCTTATTGGCAATTTGCACAGCATATTCGATAGTTGCATTTGTCAACGCAAGGGTTGACGTCCGGGCAACTGCGCCAGGCATATTAGCAACAGAGTAGTGAACAACACCGTGTTTCACATAAGTGGGATCGCTATGGGTGGTTACGCGGTCAATGGTTTCCACTGAGCCACCTTGGTCGATAGCCACGTCAACAATAACTGAACCGGCTTCCATGGTCTTAACCATTTCTTCAGTAACCAGTTTGGGAGCTTTAGCACCAGGCAGCAGCACAGCACCCACAAGCAAATCAGCTTTCTTAACCCAATTGGCAATATTATAGCTATTGGACATGACAGTAGTTACCCGGCCGCCGAAGATATCATCAAGGTACGCCAACCGCTCAACCGATTTATCAATAATCGCAACACGAGCACCCATGCCGACAGCCATTTTAGCGGCGTTAGTCCCAACAACACCGCCGCCGACAATAACGACTTGGGCCGATTCAACACCAGGTACACCACCTAGCAGAATACCCTTGCCACCAAACGGTTTTTCAAGACAATGTGCACCGACTTGTACGGCCATGCGTCCGGCAACTTCGCTCATTGGGGTTAAGAGCGGCAGCGTGTGATGGCGTTCGATCGTTTCATAAGCAATACCAATCACCTTTTTAGCGAGCAGCGCCTCTGTCAGTTCAGGCTCAGGGGCCAGGTGCAGATAGGTGAAGAGAATCTGTCCTTCATGAAACAAAGCGTATTCTGGAGCCAGTGGCTCTTTGACCTTCATAATCATTTCCGATTTATCAAACAGCTCTTTCTTGTCAGCTATAATTTGTGCCCCAGCTTTTACATAACTTTCATCAGAAAAGCCGCTGCCGACACCGGCGCTTTGTTCAACAAGCACTGTATGTCCGGCTTTTTTTAGTGTCTCAGTACCTGCCGGAGTTAGGGCCACCCTGTTTTCATTGTTTTTAATTTCCTTAGCTACACCAATAATCATTGTTTTTGCCTCCTTTAAGATATACGCTCGACACTATTAGCGCCGTCTATTCTTACTATTATCTATTTGCAATTATTGTGCCAAACTCTTAAAGCTACACAAATATTATTATAATCTTTTTCTTCCCCCGTCATTACTAAAACTTTCAGCTTACAATATTATTTTAGCAATCAGCGATTTTACACTAATTTGTAACTTTGTAAACTTTACGTTCCAACTATCTGGTGTTTTTCGTTTCCATTTGTAAACTTATATTTCCAAAAACAAAAGACTCCCTCTGGGGGAAGTCTCTCTCGGCTACGTATTTATATAGACTCGCGGAACACGCTTACCAATCATACACACCAGCTCGTAATTAATTGTGCCTAAAATACCAGCGACCTCGTCGGTAGTTAACTCAGGTATACCAAAAAGTGTCGCTGTGTCGCCAACCTTAACCCCAGCGATATCGCTAATATCGGCCATACACTGATCCATACAAATTCTCCCCACTACAGGAGCGCGTTGCCCATGGACTATCACGCTGGTCTTACCGGACAATAACCGCGTCCAGCCATCTGCATAACCAATTGGCAGGGTAGCAATACCCCGAGGTGTTTCAGTCCGATATGTCCTGCCATAGCTAATGGCGGTTCCAACCGGCACCTCTTTAATATGCACAATTTGCGCCTGCAGCCGCATAGCTGGAGTCAGTGTAATCCTCCGTTTTACTTCAGGTGATGGCCATAGTCCATAGAGAATAATCCCCGGGCGCACCATATCAAGGTGTGTTTCCGGCAGATCTAAGGTTGCGGCACTGTTGGCCATATGGCGTATGGGAACAGTTATCCCTCTGGCACTGATACGGTTCAGCGCCTCCTCAAAGCTGGCAAACTGTTCTTTGGCATAGGTCTTGTCCTCATCATCGGCTGTAGCAAAATGCGAGAATACCCCTTCAATCTCCACACCTTCCATACCTGCCACAACTTCAGCAAAATCTCCAGCCTCATTAGGCAAGATACCGATTCGTCCCATGCCTGTATCAATTTTTATATGGATTTTTACTTTTTTTCTTGTCTCTACCCCCACAGCAGCTAACGCGCGAATAGCCTCTATTGAATAGACTGTCTGGGCAACATCATACGCAGCAACCGTCCTGGCTTGGTGTAGCGGCGTATAGCCAAGCACCTGGATGGGAGTTAGAAAGCCTGCCCGCCGCAGCTCAATTGCCTCGGTCAAAATCGCGACTGCTAAGCGGTCGGCACCGGCAGACAATACTGCCCTGGCTACCGCAACCGCCCCATGCCCATACGCGTCAGCCTTAACCACAGCACAAAATTTTACATTAGGTTTAAGGCCTTTTTTTATTTCCCTAACATTGTTTTTTATGGCAGCTAGGTCAATCTCTGCCCAAACAGGACGTTCAAACACAAGCAATCCCCCTGTATCCTTAAGGGTTTAACACGAGGGAAGCCCTAAAGGAACTTCCCTGCATGTTACTGCATAACAGCATCCCTATCTGTCAACCACTGATATTCTTAGTATACTGCTGACTGGCTTCGCGCTCAAGCCCGCCTTCTTCCCACAAATATTTTTTTGTATCGGCAACAATGACACCACTAAGTGCAATCAGCGATACCAGATTGGGGATAGCCATCAAGGCATTCATGGCATCAGCCAGATCCCATACCAAGGTAAGAGATGTAACCGAACCTAGGAAAACTGCAATTACCCAGGCAAAACGATACGGCATAATTGATTTTTTTCCTAAAAGATACTCTACTGCCCGCTCGCCATAGTATGACCAACCCAGGATAGTGGAAAACACGAAGGTTAGCAGACCTACACTCAGTACGATAGGGCCAATTACTGGAATTTGGGCAAAAGCACCTTTAGTCAGGGCCGCACCTGTCAGCTTGTCAAGGCCTACTGGATTTTCAAGAACACTTGTTACAAGAACCAAACCGGTCATAGCGCATACCACTACCGTATCCCAGAAGGTTCCGGTCATGGACACCAGCGCCTGACGCACCGGATTTTTTGTTTTAGCAGCAGCCGCCACGATTGGGGCTGAACCTAAGCCCGATTCATTGGAGAATAAACCTCGGGCAATACCATAACGCATAGCCATCATAACAGAGGCACCGACAAAGCCGCCACCAGCCGCCTGAGGCGTAAACGCCGACTGGATGATGAGCGAAATGGCTGGCGAGATATAGCTGATGTTCATCATCAGAATTATCGCGCAGCCGATAACATAAAAAATAGCCATAAATGGAACCAGCTTTTCGCATACGTTGGCAATCGACTTAACACCGCCTAAAATCACCACAGCTGTCAGTACAGACAGGATACCGCCTGACACATAGGGACTTATATCCATGGTTTCTTGCAGCATGGTAGCGATTGAGTTGGCCTGCACCATGTTGCCAATACCAAAGGCGGCTATCGAGGTAAAGATACAGAATAAAATAGCCAGCCACTTCATATTCAAGCCATTTTCCAGTGCATACATCGGTCCGCCCAGCATTGTGCCGTCCGAGGTTTTAACCCGGTAGCGAACAGACAATAATGCCTCAGCATATTTGGTAGCCATACCAAATACACCAGTAAGCCAGCACCATAATACTGCCCCAGGGCCGCCAAGACCAACGGCAGTAGCTACCCCTACGATATTGCCGGTGCCAATCGTGGCTGCCAGCGCAGTTGTCAAAGCGCCAAACTGGCTGACATCCCCCTCGCCGCTGCGGTCTTTACTGACCGATAACTTGATGGCCTTCCATACATACTTCTGAATAAACCGTAGCCGGAATGTTAGAAAGAGATGAGTTCCAAATAATAGCATAAGCATCGGAGCGCCCCAAAGATAACCGTTGGCCCAGTTAATCAGATCATGAAATCCCTGCATAAGAATCCCCCTTCTTTTCGCTAGTACGCGCATCTGCTACAGCATCACTTGTTTGCAGTCACCTCCTTTACAGAAATTCCCTGTCCATGGAAGTATTTCGCAAAAATCATGCCATTCTAAATAGTCTGATTTTTATTGCTGATTCTAGTCACTAGGAACCATTTATTTACAGATGCGGAAACTATTCCTTACATCTCGTAACTATTAATTTCCAAAAGAGGATCAGGGTATCTATAGTAGACATAGCTGTTTGTAGTTATTTACGAAGAGTTATCTGCTGATTATGTAAGACAGCGTCAGCCCCAGCAGCCATAATGGCCCAACAAACAGCGCCAGTGCCGTGTCGGCATCCTGACTCATAACCGCGACTACCAAAGCAAGCATCATCAGACAAAAAACACCTGATACAGGATACCAGGGCATAGGATATGCCAGCTTTGCCGTCTCAGCCGGCAGCCGGCTTCGACGAAACTTTATCTGTACAACGACAATAGTCGCCCACACCCATAAACAAGCAAAGGTCCCAATACTTATTACATAGGTAAACACCTTGGCCGGAATAAAATAATTGAGCACAACTCCTGCCAGTAGGCAGGCCGCTGAAACAAGCACACCGTTAACAGGGACCTGACTGCCGCCCAGCTTCCGCAAAAATGCCGGCGCTTCTCCTTGCTCTGCCAGAGCGTACAGCATGCGGCCTGTACTGAAAATACCGCTATTACACGAAGACAGGGCTGCCGTTAACACGACGAAATTCATAATACCAGCAGCATCCCCCACTCCCAGCTTTTCAAAGACGGAAACAAACGGACTGCCCACACTACCAATCTCTGTCCAAGGGTAGATAGACATAATTACATATAGTGATCCGATATAGAACAGGATGATCCGCCAAAACACCTTATCAATGGCAGCAGGCAGCGCTTTGCCAGGATCTTTAACCTCACCGGCCGTAATACCAATTACCTCAATGCCGACATAAGAAAACAGCACCATAGCTAACGCCATGACCACACCACTGATGCCATGCGGAAAAAAACCGCCATGCTGCCAGAGGTGCGTTATCCCCACAGGAACCCCGTTATTACCAATACCAAAAAGTATCATCCCTAAACCACCCAGGATCAAAAGGACGATGGCGATAACTTTAATTAATGCAAACCAAAACTCAAACTCGCCATAAGCCTCGACAGCAATCAGATTAACACCAGTCATAATAACCACAGCCGCTAAAGCGGGAATCCATTGCGGCAGCTCAGGCAGCCAATAATGTACATATACCCCGACAGCAGTAATCTCGGCCATACCGGTCACAACCCACATAAACCAATACGTCCAACCGGTCAGGTACCCAGCCAGCGGCCCCAAAAAGGTATGGGCATAGGTGCTGAACGAACCGGCTACCGGGTAGGCAACAGCTACCTCTCCCAGCGCCCTTAACAGACAAAACACGACCGCCCCACCAATAAGATAGGCCACCAGGAGTGCGGGACCGGCAATCTGGATAGCTGCTGACGATCCCAAAAACAGCCCAACCCCAATAGAACCACCAAGCGCTATGAGCTGAATATGCCGTTCTTTAAGACCGCGCCTAAGTTGCTGCCGGTTTCCTGATTTATTCAATACCCTTCCCTCCGCTGCGCTAAAGTAAGAGTAGGTAAATACCCACTAGTACAATTTATAATGACAGCGGCAGGATTAGACCTCGGTTTTTTTCTTTCCCACCTACTAAGATTAGTTTTTACTGGGCCGACGGCCATTGGCCAGCTCATACGCGACAATCAGTTTATCAAGGTAAATACTCTGCTCTGCTACATCCTTGTTAGAAAAATCACCATTTTTTTGTTCAACCAGAAGGTGCAGCCGCGCGCGCGCAATCTCAATTTCCCGTTCTTTTTCCGCCAGGTTTATCATAGTTCCCCCTAAATTAGAGTTTCCTCATCTCGCGCGTTTGGGATGCCCTCATTTTAAGCCATTCAATCCAGGTAGTTAATCCTTCCCCAGTTCTGCAGGAGGTTTGTAATAGCTCTGCTTGCGGATTTAATCCTTTGATGTCGCGAATAGCATCGTCCATGGCAAAACTCGTATAAGGCAACAAATCAATTTTATTTAAAATAACGGCTTCAGACTGCCGAAAAACAAGAGGATATTTAAGCGGCTTGTCCTCGCCCTCAGTAGTGCTAAGTACAACGACCTTCGCGTGTTCTCCTACATTAAATTCAGCAGGACACACTAAATTGCCGACATTCTCAACAATCAGAATATCAATAGGGTCCAAATCCAGTTGGGATAAAGCCGCTTTTACCATAGCTGCATCAAGGTGGCAGCCCCCCTGGGTATTTATTTGAACAACAGGTGTTCCGTATGCAGCTAACCTGTCCGCATCTTTTGAGGTATACAAGTCGCCTTCAATAATAGCCAGCTTAAGTTCATTGTTCAATAAACTTACCGTTTGTTCCAGCAGCGAGGTTTTGCCGCACCCAGGCGACCCCAGAAGATTAACCACGAAAATCCCCCGGCTTGTTAGCACGGAGTTTAACTCGGCAGCAATCTGATCATTTTTATCAAGAATATTGCTCATTACAGGTATCTCCACCCCTACTCCACCTCCACACTTTCGACTTTGAGTTCCCGTCCTGAAGTAATCTCGATGGCAGATGAGCCACAGGTTAAACAAACAAAGCGATATTTATCAACCCGGCGTTCATCCCCACAGTCCCGGCAACGGCCAATCAGCGGTGTGACGTGAATTGCCAAGCAGGCGCCAGCAGCTATCGTTCCCTCAGACAGAGCTGCAAAGCCAAATTCCAGCGCTTCAGGCACAATACCTGCCAACTCACCTGCCAGCACCTTAACACCAGTCACCTTGCCAGCACCATGGCTGTCAGCTGTATTCAGCACAATATCCAAGATGCCTTGCGCAATTGTCAATTCATGCATTACAACACTCCATTAAAACATAATCATTCTACTATTGATGCCTTGTGCATATAATTATTCTCTGCCGTTTTGTAAATTCCTTCCATAATAATTCTGACTATTTTCTTCCACAAAACCCTATGATCCGGTGATTGGCATCATTTTACTTAATTAACATAATATTTATAGGATAACCTACATTCTCGCCGCAGATACTAGAACTAGAAAAATCTCAGGAGGTGCTTTATTACATGGCAAGAAGCAGAAAACCTGTTAATCCTGGTGCAGAAAATGCCCTTGACCGCATGAAAATGGAGGTTGCTACTGAATTAGGTATTACCGAACGCGTACGCAGCCAAGGTTGGAGTACCATGACCTCAGCTGACTGCGGCCGAGTTGGCGGCCATATGGTTCGCCGTATGATCGAGCAGTATGAATCTTCAATGGGCGGACAAACCGCAACTGCCACTACAACCAGCACTACTGCTGGCACTATGACTTCCCAGTTTGATATTAATAGCAGCAACTAATGAGCTTAAAGAATAAGAGGCGGCCTACAGCCGCCTCTTATTCTTTAAGCCTCAACGAGAGCTATTGGCGCTTGCGTTTGAGTATTTCGATTATCTCAGAAAGAGAGCAGGTATTGATGATGTCATTAGCAGTCAGACCGGCTTTGCGGGCTGAAGCCAAGCCATAGCGCAGGTGCTCGAGCTCGCCCACAGCATGTGCGTCCGGATTGATGGCAAATACAACCCCCTGCTCTTTGGCGATACGGCACCAGCGCCAATCCAGATCAAGCCGGTAGGGACTGGCGTTAATCTCAAT
The DNA here is from genome assembly GCF_900176355.1 of Sporomusa malonica. Lineage (GTDB taxonomy): Bacteria > Bacillota > Negativicutes > Sporomusales > Sporomusaceae > Sporomusa > Sporomusa malonica. Next base: position 39,831 of record NZ_FWXI01000015.1, read on the forward strand.
AATTGTACCGCTATGAGCGGCGGCCCGGATTACCTCAGGCAGGCTGACAGCATAGCCTTTGCGCCTCAGCAGGATCCGTCCTGTTGGATGCCCCAACATAGTTACATAACGATTATTAACAGCCCGCACAATCCGGCGGGTCATGTCGGTTTCGTTCTGCCGGAAAGCTGAATGAACAGATGCTACGACAAAATCAAAGCTTGCTAATATTTCATCAGGATAATCCAGTGAACCATTAGGCAGTATGTCACTTTCAATCCCAGCTAAAATAGCGAAATCAGGATAGGCAGCATTCAATTTGTCAATTTCCCGCCGCTGGGCCATGACGGTTTCTGTTCTAAGCCCCCTAGCATAGACAGCGGTGCGGCTATGGTCAGCTATCCCCAGGTACTGCCAGCCTCGCTGCCTGGCTGCTGCCGCCATATCGGCCAGACTGCCCACTCCGTCCGAATATGTAGTGTGAACATGGAAAACGCCGCGAATATCTGACACGGCTACCAGTGGCTCAGCGGCATCCCCTGCAGGCCTTAGTTCTGTCTCGTCTTCTCTACCTTCAGGCTCGACATAGCTTAGCTTCAGCATTGCATACAAACTGCGTTCATCCTTCACAGCGACTTGTTCGCCTTGCTGATTCGTAAGACCGGCAGAATCGAGTGTCAAACCCTGCCGCGTAGCCTGCTCAGCCAATTTAGCTACATAACCGGCGCTGCCTGTATAATAAAGCAGCGCTACAGAGTATTCGTGAGGACTGACAATGTACACAGTACAAACAAGACTATTTATCAAACTGACAGTAAGCCTGCCAACCTCTTGGCTAATAACATGATTAATCCCTTGCATCGCCAGCATAGCAGCAACCAGGCTGTCAGGCGACGAAGCGGCGACTACAATATCGATATCCCGGATTATTTCGAGTCCGCGCCGGATAGTACCGGCCACAGCAGCTTGCTTTACTCCAGGCTGTAATTTAATGTATTCAACAACAAGTTCGGCAACCGGCCACGCGTCACCGAGAATGAATTGACTGTGATTTTTTTTCATATCTTCAAACCTTTGTAAAATCCTTTTACTCTCACGATCCCTATATTAGGTTATCCTGCCTGTAACAATGTATTCGCAGATATCTTTCCTTATCTTGGCTCAAAGTAGACAATGATTTCCACCCCAGGCTTGACTGCCGTATGGGGAGCAACATTTTGTTTTACAGCTGTACCTGTGCCAACCGGCACAAAAGTAAGCCCCAAATTGTGGAGAGATTCGGCCGCCTCCCTAATCGTTTTTCCACTTAACACCGGCACCAATACGTGCCCAGTCGGCGGAGTCACCGGCGGTCCCTCGACAATCGGCGACGTATAGGTGGCCGTGGCATTTGCTGCTTCTGGTTTGATCGGCGGCAGCAACGGATTACCGTCTTGGGGACGGACACTCATATACCGCATAACCTGGGACATAATTTCGTTAAATACCGGTGCCGCAATCTCACCGCCGTAATAGATGCCTGCTGGATCGTCAAGGACAATTAGTGCGGCAACCTGCGGGTCTTCCACAGGGCCAAAGCCACCAAAAGAGGCAATATAATGCCCAGCCAAATAACCATAACCCCCTGGTTTTAGTTTTTCAGCTGTACCAGTTTTACCGGCAAAGTGGTAGCCCTTAACAGCCGCCTTTTTGCCGCCTCCCTCACTAACAACCTTCTCCAACATAACCGAAAGTGTGCGAGCTGTTTCCGGACTAATGGCCTGCCTGATAACTACTGGATCAAATGTATCTGCCAGTGTACCGTCATCATAATGATATTCCTTGATAATACGTGGTTTTAGTAATACACCATCATTGGCAATGGCTGCAATGGCCGCCGTCAGTTGCAGCGGGGTAACAGCAATACTCTGACCGATCGACATGGTAGCGGTATCGCTGTCCCTCATCTTTTCTGGGTCAAACAAAATCCCTGCCTCTTCACCCGGCAACCCAATACCGGTTGCTTTACCAAAGCCAAAACCACGTACATAGCTTGTCAATTTAGCAGCCCCAACCCGCATACCAACCTCGACAAACCCTGTATTGATAGAGTTTTTAATAATATCCATAAAAGATACGTCACCGTAGCTTTCGTCACTCCAGTTTTTGATTCTCCGGCCTGATATCTCGACAAAGCCTTTGTCAACAAACCGTTCGTCCGGCCTCACTTTGCCATCCTCAAGCGCGGCAGCAGCAATAACTGCCTTAAAGGTAGAGCCAGGCTCATACACAATAGAGATTGCCCGGTTTTTCCATTGTTCAGAGCTGAAACGCTCAAACTGGTTGGGATTATAACTTGGCCGACTGGCCATTGCCAGAATTTCTCCCGTCTTAGGCTGCATGATGATCACAGTAGCTGCCTGAGCGCCGGTCTTGGCCATCGCATTATCAAGCGCGCGCTCCACAATATATTGTATTGTGGCATCTATGGTCAAATATACTGATTTACCCTGCTTTTCCGGAATAAACGAAAAAACCGACTTAAATATTGGTGTGCCATGACTATCGGTATCAATGACCTGCTTGAGCTTCTGGCCTTTAATGGTCTTATCTAGAACCATCTCGATCCCCTCAAGCCCAATATCATCTGTGCCGACAAAGCCGAGTACCTGTGCAGCTAAGCTGTCATTAGGGTAATAACGCTTACTTTCCTCGACAAAACCAAGGCCTGTGAGCTCATGCTCTTTGATAAGACCTGCTACAGCCTTGGCCTGCGCAGGCTCAAGTGTCCGCTTTAGCCAAATAAAACTGGCGCCTGTCACCAGCCGCTCCTTGAGGTCTGCCTGACTAATACCGAGAATAGGAGCCAGCAAGCCAGCTAACGCATCAACGTCTTTTATTTCGTGCGGATTAGCATATAATGATTTCGTCATCGTGCTCACTGCCAGCTCCCGCCCATTGCGGTCATAAATGGTGCCGCGCGGCGACTGCATCACCCGGCTTTCCCGGAGCTGCTCCCGCACCTTAGCGCTTAACCGCTGACCCTCACCAAACTGGATCCAGGCAATTCGCCCTGCCAAACCAGCTAGCGCCAGGAGAGTCAGCATCAGAAATAAGGCCAGACGTTTATGAATATGTAAAGGCATTGCCGCCATGGTAGTCAACCCTTCCTTGGATTACAGATTTCACCTATAGATTATTCGCTGCTTCAAGGCGATTACCCTGCTAAAGAAAACACGGATTGCGCCAAGCCTCTGGCGAAAGCGCAATCCGATGTACCCTTATCCAGACGAAAAGAAATACTTTCCAACAGGAAAAAAGACATCGCTGCAAAAGCGATGTCTCGTTCATTTACTTAGCTACTATATTATTGGGCCGGATGACTTGCCTTAGCAGGGCTATTATCCGCTTGTTCTTTATGGCTTTTCTTCATCCAATAGCCCACAGCCACCACACCAAGAGTTATAGCCGCCGGGATTAACCATGCCGGGAAAAGATCATGAATGACAGGACCAATTTTGTGATCGCTAATCATCATCTCGCCAGCCGTCCAAGCAATCAGGGCGGCACCAGCATAAACAACCACCGGGTATTTATCCATGATCTTGATGATAATTTGGCTGCCAAAAACAATAAGCGGAATACTAATCGCCAAACCAAGACCCAAAAGCAAATAGTCGCCTTTGGCGACAGCCGCAATTGCCAGGGTATTGTCGAGGCTCATTACCAGGTCGGCGACAATGATTGTCTTGATGGCTGCCCCGAAGGAGGTACCTGCTTCAACACACTCTTCACCTTGCTCCTCCATCAGTAATTTGGCCGCGATCCAAATAAGGAGCAACCCGCCGATAAACTGTACATAGGGTATTTGCAAGAGTACAACAGCTACAAGCGTTAAAATAACCCGCAGCCCAATCGCCCCCGCGCTACCCCACAAGATGGCCATCTTCTGCTGCTTCGGGGGCAAACAACGGCTGGCCATAGCAATGACCACTGCATTGTCGCCGCTAAGCACGATGTTCACCATCATGATACTAGCTAGCGCTACTAAAAACTCCATTTACTGCACTCCTTTTTATTGTAAATTCGGACTCATTCAACACACAGTCAGCCTTATACCAGCAGGCACTCAACTATTATACCAAGTTTTAATACCAGATATTAATGGCGTTGAATTAAGTTTATTGTACCAAGCGTTTTCAAAATGTGCAAGTCCTTAAGCCCACAAAATATTGTATACATCCTTAGCCTGCCTGCTTTTTATCCTTTATTCTGTCTATATTTCTATTTATTCCCTGAAATTAATACCTTGATAGACATTTTTACAAACAAAAAACAGGTATAGGATTCTATCCTTTACCTGTAAGCATGTATAATTATTAGCTGTTTCTATCTGTTTACTTCCCCGATATGGTTGCCTTTCTTTATTACCTGGTCATATTACCGGCGTCTCTACCAGGGTTACAAAAACGCCATCTGTCTCCTCCCCGATTACAGCTGTACGTTCACAATGGCACCATTCTATGTAGGTGTATCCCTAATCAGCCGCAGCGCGTTCCCCAGCAGATTTTTTTGATTTCTTCCTGGGTTAGGCCGTTAATCTCCAAATTGGCTTTGAGCTTCAGTTAGCTCAGCGTTAGCAGTAAGCTGGTCACTTAAGCCCACAAAATCAGTCTCACTCATTATTCCCTCGGCTGCCAGCGTAGCCTTAAGCTTATCTGTACTTAACCCGCGCCACGCGTTATACTGGTGACTATCAATTAGAAAGTTGCTGACAAGATAGCTTAATATCACCCCTGCCATCATACTACCCATACCTCCCTTCGCGCTTTCTATCCCCTCATCCTTCTGCGGTAAATCCGGTCGACAAGAAGCTATCTGATGCGGACGCAGTATCGCGAAAGCAGCAACTCCAATGACCACCGCAATAATCAGTAACAGCATTTCATTCTCTCCTCAGTCTTAAAATATTGTTTCCTTATTATTATAACCTAAACATAAATACGACTTCCGTGGTACAGAACTGGTGCTATACCAGGACGGAGACCATCATCTGGCCTTGAATACCAAGCAAGCTGGCGCAACTATATCTGATTGGCTGAGTAACTTCTAGTATCGACCAGGCCCAGTACAGTAGTACCAGGGCCATAAAAAAAGAACAGTTGTTAGCCTTTCGGCTAGCAACTGTTCTTTTTTTATGGCGGAGTGGCAGGGATTTGAACCCTGGCAGGCCTCACGACCTCTAACGATTTAGCAAACCGTCCTCTTCAGCCACTTGAGTACCACTCCGTGTCTTTTGGCTGGTTAGATTATAGCAGATGCCCTGACTTAAGTCAATTGATTTAAATGGCGGAGGGGGTGGGATTCGAACCCACGGTCCCTTGCGGGATCACTGGTTTTCAAGACCAGCTCCATAAACCGCTCGGACACCCCTCCGCATCTGGCACATTTAGTATTATAGCAAACAGCGTGAGATCTTGTCAACCAAGCTATTGCAGGTATTTTTTGCATGCTTTGCTAATCCTATTCCTCGCTAGCACTATAGTCACGGCTAGCTTCAAGCTCTAAGACAAGCTGGGGCAAATCGCGCAGCAGCTCATCCAACTCCTCTTGAGTCAAAGTTACATCAGCTAAACACTCCATATTCTCCACCTCCGCTCTAATTCTTAGCACACACTCAGCTGGCATACTTAATACACTAATACATAGAACAGGATCTTTGGTAACATTCTAACATATAAGCCTAACGTCTATGCTAAAGCCAGGTAAAAAACAGGTTAAATTTTTTACAAAAAGGTTGACTATTAACGTAAACAGAATTATATTCTTTATAGAGCTATTTAAAGATAATCAATAAGATTCAAAAGGCAGGTGAGATAGATGGACGTAGACCGACCTAGTTGGCCTGTTTTGCTTAATTTAATAGAAATCAGGGGAATATTCCATTTTTTCTCGCCTAATTCTGTCTGCGCGCGCTGTTCTAACGCTGTTACATTTTTGCCGGTGCCGCACTGATAACTCAGGCTTGGATTTGTATTCCCCTAAAATCAGAAAGGGGGAACAATCATGCTTAACATTTATCGCAGCAACTGTACACGCCTATATGAATTAGACCTCCAAACGCTGGAAAAGGGCGCTTGGTTTAAACTCATAAATCCTACACCGGAAGAACTTGAACTGGTGGCAGCCGCAACCGGCAGCCCTCTTGATTTTCTCAAGGCAGCCCTGGACGAAGAAGAACGTTCCCGGATTGAGCTTGACGAAAACCACATGCTTGTTATTACCAATATCCCTGTTATGCGCGGTCATGATAATTATGATGCCTTGCCATTAGGCATTGTTCTTACCCCCGAATATATTATTACTGTCTGCCTGGAAGCTAATGAAGTTCTGGCAGAATTTAGCTCGGAAAATGCACGAGCTTTCAGTACTTTTAAAAAGACCAGGTTTTTATTTCAGACCCTCTATAAATCGGCGACCTTGTATTTAAAGCACTTAAAACAAATTAACCGCCGCACCGATGAAATCGAACGTGACCTAAGACGATCCATGCAAAACGAAGAGATTTTCCAGCTCTTACAGCTGCAAAAAGGCTTAACCTACTTCGCAGCTTCCCTGCGTTCTAACGGTATTGTGCTAGAGAAGCTTCTACGCCTTCGTTCAACCAGCCAGGTTCAGCATCTAATTAAGATTTATGAAGAAGATGAAGACCTCTTAGAAGATGTTATCATCGAAAACAAACAGGCCATTGAGATGGTTGAAATGTATAGCCGTATCTTAAACGGCATGATGGATACCTTTACTTCGATTATATCTAACAACCTTAACCGGGTTATGAAATTCTTAGCTTCAATGACAATTATCCTAGCCATTCCGACCATGGTGTCGAGCTTTATGGGGATGAATGTTGACGTTCCGTTTGGTCAGAGCCATGGGTTTTTATACACATCGCTGGTAGCCTTGGCTGTTACCATCCTTAGTGCTTTTGGCCTTTGGCGAAAAGGCATGTTTTGATCCTTTCCTTTAATACGTAACCCTCAGGAGCAGTCCTGGGGGTTTTTGTTATCCTGTTAGAAAGTATAACTTTCCGTCTGGATAAGGGCAGCATCGACTTCCGCTGTCGCCAAAGGCTCGGCGCAAGCCGTGCTTTCTTTATGAACTTTAATGCATCCCAGCTACCAAAATAATCGACAAGAACAGCGTTATTTTTTTACTCTTGTGCCGACAAAAGCAGGAAAATAGTCCTATTACGCGAAATTAGTCTTTCTATACAAAAATAGGAGGAGATGGTTTCCCTTGGCAAAAAAGCACGTTAGCATTGTACTTATTGGTTTCTTTTTGTTGTCCTGCCTCGTAGGGGTGTTCAGTCCGTCTACGGTGTGGGCTGGTGAAAAAAAGCGCATTGGCGTCGTGGACTTTGACAACGCTTCTCAGGTTTCCGATCGTGCCATGGGGCGCGGTATTTCTGATATCTTGGTGAACGAACTTGTAAAAAACAAATCATACCAGGTTATCGAGCGCGAACAATTAGCCCAGATGATGAGAGAGAAAAAGCTGGGTATCGACGGTTTTAGCACCGGCCCCTCGCAATATGTTAAGTTTGAGGGACTGGATTATCTGGTAGTAGGCAAAATTGTCGAAGCCGGAGCCCAGCAAGTTAACCTGTTTGGTTTGGCTACGCAAACTAAGGTTAAGGTAGTCTTGTCTGTCCGCATGATCGATGCCAACAGTGGCAACATTTTATGGGCAGAGCAGGCAGAAGGCGCTGTAAACCTGGGATCCCTCAATGACAACAGTGGCCGCACGATTTTCGCCGAGGGACAAAGCAATTCAGCGTTCTCTGAGGCTGCCCGCAAGGCAGTTACCAAAGTTGTTGATAAGATCAATCAGGTAAACCCACTTGAAGGCTTTGTTGTACAATGCTCTGGGAAAAAAGTGTATATTGATCTTGGCCGTGAACAAGGTGTACAGGCTGGTCAATCCTACACCATTTTCCGCGAAGGAAATGTAATCACCCATCCGGTGACTGGCAGAATTCTTGGAGCGGAAAAACATGATGTGGCAACAATCAAGATTATTAGTGTTGAAAACGACATGGCGATTGGCGAGGTTCAAGGCTCAGCTTTTGGCCTCCAAGCCGGTGATAAAGTAAGGAAGAAGTAGTTTACCCCAATGTTTGTTAGGTGGTGGAAGATTTGAAAAGGATCTACCTTATTCTGGCAATATCTTTTATGACCCTGCTTTTGTGTACACCAGTGACACTGGCCAGGGAGGTTACCGTTCAAGGCTATGGTACAACACGGGATGAAGCCATTAATGATGCGCTCCGTAACGCCGTTGAACAGGCTGTAGGCACCCTGGTAGACTCACAGACACTGGTTCAAAATGCAGAAGTAGTAAAAGATGAAATTTATACCAAATCCCGTGGCTTTGTCCAGGACTGGACAATTGTCAGCGAACAGCGTAGCGCTGGTCAAACGGTTATCACTGCCCGCGTGCAGGTTGATACAAACCCGAACTCCAGGCTTATGGGCCAGCTGCAGCGGCTTAAACTTATCGAGCAAGGCTTGCGCGACCCGCGTATTGGCGTAATCATCCCCGAATATCATATCTCTGCACCAATACCTGACCCAGCAGGCGAAACAGCTGTCATAAAGAAACTCATTGAAGCTGGATTCAGCCGGATGGTTGATGCCAGGCAAATTCAAAACATCCGTTATACCAATACTGTAAAGTCCATTATGCAAGGCAATAGAGACGATGCCATATCCTTTGCCAGTAGTCAAGGACTTGATTACATTATTATAGGGGAAGCCTTCAGCACCCGTAACAGCTACCTGTATGGTCTTGTTTCCTGCGGTGCGCGGCTGGAAGCCAAGATAATTAAGGCCGACACAGGTGAGGTTATTGCGACAAATGGTCTATATGGTACTGGTGTCCATTCATCAGAATTTATCGCTGCCAAAATGGCACTTAACGAAGCTGGCGAAAAAATGGGCGACTATATGGTACAGCAACTTATGGCGTTTGCCAGCAACCCTGAGAAAGGCGTACAGCTTATCGTAAAGGGTATTACCAGTTATAACAAGATAAGTATTCTAGAAAGCGAACTCAAACAGCTACGCGGGGTCAAAAATGTCTATGTCCGCGGCTATAATGGCGGCATTGTCACCATAGACATCAACTATACATACGCCCCCAAAACTCTGGCCAGCGAGCTGGAGAAACTTAGCGGCATCAACCTGAGCATCACTGATATCAGTAATAGTGGCATTCAGGCTATGATGAAATATTAATTTAAGGAGGCTACCACATGTTAAAGAAGTCTTTGGTCTACCTCACCATCTGCACTCTGCTTCTGGCTGGTTTGCCACTGGCAGCTAGCGCAGCTACCGTCAACACCAATGTAAACGTATCAGTTACTGCAGTTGACCAGGTAGGCGCGAACGGTTTAATTAACTGGGATGAAGGTTTTGTTGAGGCCATCGGTACCGGCGTGCCTTCAAGTATTGCCAAATCTCCAGCCCAAGCCCGGCTTATGGCTAGACGGGCTGCCATCGTCGACGCCCAACGCAATCTGCTTGAGAGCGTTGAGGGTGTACAGGTTACAGCAGAAACAACTGTGCAAAACTTTGAAACCACCAATGACACCGTTAAAACCCAAGTCTCTGGCATAGTAAAAGGGGCAAAAATTGTCAATGAGCAACAGCTTGCTGATGGCACTTATCAAGTAACCATGCGGATCGGCTTATATGGCAAAGGCAGTCTGGCAGAGGTAATTACTGATGCTACCAGTCCGGCTACGCCTGTTCCTTTTCTTACTCCGTCGCCATCTTATCACCCAGTTTCCCTGCCAGTGTATACCGGCCTGGTTGTTGACGTAACCGGCCTGCCACTGGAACGCGCTATGTCTCCGGTCATCTTTGACGAAACCGGCCGCGCTATCTATGGTCATGTCAATATCATTCCTGAATTCGCAGTATCGCAGGGCATGATTGACTACATGGTCACTCCGGAAGACATCAGAGCGCTTGAGCTTGGCCAATCCCGCGCTGGCACAACTCCTATTATGGCTAAAGCAATTGGCCTGCGCGACCATAACGTAAACATTATTATCAGCCAAGCGGATGCTGACAAGATACTTGCTGCCAATGCACAAGGCAATTTCTTGCCGAAGGCTATGGTTTGTGTAAGACAGTAAACTCTAACAAACTTAAATAATTATGGGGCTGTGTTGAAACCTTGGTTTCAGCACAGCCCCATTTTCTTTTGCTCATCCCCATGCCTCTAACTTAACTTCCCGCCCCAATCCAAACGCATACAGAACCTGCTCCTTAACTGGCCGCCCAAGAATACGCTCAACAGCCACCGCATACATACTTAGCTGTGCCGCATACTTGGCAGCCAATTCATCGGCTGAGGCAGCCTTATCTGTCTTGAAATCCACAAGTACCAGACCATCGTCTTCGGCAAACAAACAGTCAATAACCCCCTGCACAAAAATCCGCTCACCACAGCCATTCAAATCCGAATAAAACTTTTCAGCAGGCAGCATCAAGCTAAACGGTAGTTCACGCCACACTTGACGGGCCTCAATCAGCCGCTGTCCCAAGCTTGAAGTAAAGAAGGCTGCAACACTATTGGCATCCACCGCCTGAGCCTGACCAGGCGGCAGAATCTGCCTAACCTCTAACTCCCTGACCTGCGCAGCAATGGCCTCTGCCGTATAGGGGCCATTAAGCGAGACATGCTGCATAACGGTGTGCATCATGATACCATATTCCACCGGCGTCAGCCCAGACTTAGCCTGAAGAAACCGGGGGCGAGCGTGAATGGCCGGCAGGGCAAATACATGCTCGGCTTCTGTTTCTTCCCGTTCGACCAGTTCAAGCCGCCGTTTAATCTCCGACACGGCTAGCTTGGCCGGCCTGCTGACAGCGGCTGTGCAGCCATACTCCCACCGCAGGATAGTATCCACCCATTTTGTGCCTGTACCACAGCCAACCGGTTCTAACCGGCGCACAGCGTCAAGAAGCTCATCGTCGGCCTGGCCAGACTGTTCCAGTGGCTTAATATCTAGCGACCGGTATATTTTTACCTCCCAGGAAGAAGCGTGACAAGCCAGTTCTGGCGCTGGCAGATCAGGGCACTCACCACACTGCCTGATAACCTCGCCGTGAGCGTGCCGGGCTACTGCCATACCGATCCAGTCAAGGTAGCTTTTGGCCTTAATAACCTGGCTGGCAGGCAGCTTTTCGGCTGGCTCACCAACCGAACGGCACCAACTGGTGCATTTTTGCGGTAGTTTTTTTGCCGAACCAATGAGTATCAGCTTTTCCCGGGCGCGGGTCAAAGCAACATAAAGAATTCGAAGCTCCTCGGCCTTGGTCTCAAGCTCCAGCTTATGTTGAATTCCCCAACGTGCCGGTGTCGGGTAGCGAAACCGGAGTTCTGGCAGCGTAACATACGGACCGACACCCAATTCTTTATGGCACAATACCAGGGCAGTCATATCCTGCAGGTTGAAATTTTTACCGATATCAGCGACAATTACAACCGGGAACTCAAGCCCCTTACTCTTATGAATACTCATAACCCGGACAACATCTTCACTTTCACCTAGAGCCCGCGCCACCGACAAATCCGAATTCTTGTCTTTCAGCCGCTCAATAAACCGTAGAAACCGGAACAATCCCCGGAAGTTAGTTGCTTCATACTGCCTGGCCCGATCATAGAGTGCTCGCAGGTTGGCCTGGCGCAAAACACCGCCAGGCATCCCACCCACATAATCATAGTAACCGGTATCATGGAAAATGTGCCAGATCAGTTCGGCGACGCCTTTACGCCGCGCCAGGCTGCGCCAGGCTGACATCTGTTCAAGAAACGGCAATACCTTGCCAGAAGCCGCATCAGCACCACTATAGGCCAGTACAGCATCCCAAAGACTGCCCTCGCCCTTACACAACCTAATTCCTGCCAGTTCGTCCCCATCTAAAGCAACCAGCGGCGACCTGAGTACAGCAGCGAGCGGAATATCCTGCTGCGGATTATCAATCACATGCAGGAGTGCCAGCATAATGGCAATCTCGGTTTCAGCAAAATACCCGGAATCAAGCTCGGCGTAGCAGGGAATACCGTTTTGGCGCAGCATATCCTGCAGAGCCTGTGCCTTGCCCTTTACCGACCGGAGCAGAATAACAATATCGCGAAACATCAGCGGCCGGTAGCCGCCACTGTGTTTATCAAACACGGCATAACCACTAGTCATTAATTCATTGATTCGCCTGGCAATCAGCACAGCTTCCTGCTCAAAAGCGCTCAGTTCTTCCTCTGCAAGCAGACTACCGCTAGACTGACCGCCTGCATCTTCCGGCCCATCTCCATTTACCGGACTATCAGACGTGCCGCACTCTCCGGCGTGGTCGCCCTCATCATCACTCTTTTCCCTGTCAATTATGATAAGCTCAACAGGGCCGTTCAGGCTGGGCAGTTCTGATGCCGGATAATCAGGCCCGGGATTCAGCTGTTCAGCCTGACCATAATCAAGCTCAGCCGTTCGCTTGGTCATCAGCTGGCAAAACAGAAAATTGGCCGCATGGAGCACCCCGGAGCGACTGCGGAAGTTCTGGCTAAGGTCAATACGTTTACAGCCAGGCACTGTACCACTCTGATACCTGTGGTATTTGTCCATAAACAGCTCAGGTTCGGCCAACCGGAAGCGGTAGATGCTTTGTTTGACATCACCCACCATAAAGAGGTTAGGCTGCTCATCACTGGCCACAAGCCGGATAATCTCTTCCTGTACCCGGTTGGTATCCTGATACTCATCTACCATAATTTCACTAAACTTGGCCTTAAGTTTCATAGCCACAGTCGAAGGCTTAGCCTCGCTGGGCGAAGCGTCACCAGCTCTGAGCACTGCCAGGCATAGATGCTCAAGATCGTTAAAATCAACTACGCCTTTGGCCTGTTTGGCAGCCGCATACCCTGCAGCGAATTTTTTAACTAAATTGACCAAAGCAGCAATCAGCGGCGCAAGCTGGCGCAAGTCACCCACAAGCTCGCTAGGACTGCGCTCAAAATACGCCCCTCTGGCATCAAGCACCCGCTTCTTTGCTTTATTGCGCTGACCCTGAAAGTAGTCTTTGACTTCCTTAGTTACTTCCTTGCCCACAGGCGCAATGCGCGGAAAACTTATGGCAGCCAAAGCCATCGCCAGTGCTTGCCAAGACTCCTTGGCAGCTAGTAGCAGATTGTCAATCAGGTTGATATCTTCGGCAAAAGTACGGGCGTAGGCTGCCGGATTACCAGGCTTTCCAGCCTCGATCATCAGTGCTGCCAGCGATTGTCTGGCATCTTCCCAGTCAAGCATGATTTTATCCCGCACCAGCGCTGACCAGGGGGTAGTATCAAATTCAGCTTCAGGCGGTAAATTAAACGCTGCCGTTAAGCCGTCAAGCCAGTACTCTGGCCAGGGGTGGCTGCACGAAAAATTATGCAGCTTGAGTACCAGACCAGCCAGCGAATTGTCGCCATCTTCGTCACCATAGTGATCAATGAGTGTCAAAAACTCAGGTTCAGCCTGGGTATATCCCTCTTCAAATACAGACTCAAGTACATCGCTTTTGATTAATGTAATTTCTGTTTCGTTGGCTATACGAAAGTTAGGCTCAATATCCAGCAGATAAAAATACTGTCGAACAAGGCTTTGACAAAAGGCATGCAGTGTGGAGATGCTGGCTGCGTTAAGCAGCACCAGCTGTCGTTCCACGTGGCGCCTGAGTTCTGGGTCGGTCAATTCAGGATGACTGAGCGCAGCCGTTAAAGCCTCACCCACGCGGCTGCGCATCTCGTTGGCAGCGGCATTGGTAAAGGTAACAACAAGCAGACGATCTACACTTAGTCGTTCCTGGGGATCGATGATCCGGCGGATAATGCGTTCGACAAGTACCCACGTCTTGCCTGAGCCAGCAGCGGCCGCTACCAAGAGATTATGGTCGCGGGTTTCAATGGCTGAGAGCTGTTCAGGGGAGCATTTCACCACTCTTGCCTCCTTTCCGCTGGCGCAGTTCACTCATAATAGTCTGATCATCCACTTTGGGCAGTGATAGATAGTCATTCTCTGGCAGATTGCGGTCAAACTGGCATACTGGCCGAAAGGCACAATACCCGCAGGGAGTCGCTTTATCCAGTCTGAAGGGCCTTATGGCCGTTTCTCCCGCCAGGATAGCCTCAGCTACAGCCACCAGCTCTTGTTCAACATGGTTCAGTAACAGTGCAAACTCTTCCTCAGTCTTGAGCTTATCCATACAGCTTTCGTAAAAGCCATTTTTGCCAAGGGCAATTCTGAAAAACTCTGACCAACCGTCAATTGTTTCATCAAGCAGTCCGGCCAGATTGACATCAGCCAGCAGCCAACCTGGCATTTTGAGCTTGCCATTTAGCTCTTTCTCGATTTGTTCAGGGGTTTTCAGGGTGGCTCCTGATACCATTGGGTTTTTCAAAAAGTAATACAGCACACCGGCAGGCAGGCAGGCGTTAGGCCCCTCCTGTCTGCTGACCGCTACCAGCAGGTAGGTTAAGAGCTGCAGTTTAAGTCCATAGTATACCTCTGCCAGACTAAGCCAGGCCCCGCCTGATTTGTAGTCAATAACAAGCGCATACTTGTGCCCCTCATGCTCGCCTACATCCAAGCGGTCAATCTGTCCGGCCACTTCCAGCATCCCCGCAGGCAGTGGAAATGACAGCGGCGGCAGCGCTCCCTGGCCTCGCCCGAAGGCCTGTTCTAAGGCCAGCGGCTTAAACTTACTCACCTGCGCCCAGGCAGCCAACCGGCTTACCGCCCGGACAGCCCGCCTAGTCAGCCTTGTAACCAAGTGTTCGTGCTGCTTGCTGCTCAGCAGTATCTCATTTTGCAGTTTAGGTGCCAATTCAGCCACAATACCGGTACACATATCGCCGATTTGCGACTGAGTAACATCACCCCAGCTTTGGCCGCCCTCTGTCAGTCTGTCGCCAAACTGCTTAAGCACCGCATGCAGAAACTGCCCTAAATCAGGCGCTTTCAGCTGATATACAGCCCGCTCTTTGAGCCCCAGCCCATACTGAGCGAAATGCTTAAACGGACAGGCGCGAAAGGCTTCAAACCTGGTGACACTGCCCCGCAGCACGCCGTTTTTTAGATACAAACGGCCTGGCAGGCCTGGTTGTAATGGCTCCAGCTGGTTATGATGAAACAATCCGGCTAGCGCAGCATGCAGCTGGACACGTTGACCTTCGTCTGCCAGTGCCCAGTTATATACATCCCACCAAGCAGAACTGATGTGTCCGGTATGCTTGTACAGCCTAAGCGCACCAGCAAGCGCCGCCAAAGCTCGCTTTGGTCTGGCAAGATATTCGGCTTCCCGCCCTGGCGGCGGTTCAACCGGTAAGGCCTTTACTTTTGCACCTGTAATTTCTTTTAACCGTCTCACGATCATAGACGGCCCCAAGGCTTTGCCTTCAGCATCAGCCAGCGGATAACTCACCCAGAGACTCCTGCTGGCTCGGGTTAACGCAGTATATACTAAAAACTGCTCGGCAAAGGTATCGGCTGCTGCCCCCCCGCCCAGTTCAAGCCCCAGCGAGGTTAACAACGCCCGTTCACTGTCTGTCAATAGCCCTTCTTCCCGCCTGCGTCGCGGCAGACTGCCATCACTTGCACCAGGAACAAAGGCTGCTTTTATCTTAAGCCGTCTGGTTCGTTCCAGCGCAGCGATTGTAACATAATCAAGGCCAGGCGGAATCAGGCTGAGTTTGGTTCCTTCCAGACCTTCACTGATAATAGCGGTAAAATCCTCAAGCGTCAAGGGCTGCTCAGCAAAGGTATCGACAATCTGGTCTAACAATTCAACAACCTTGGCCCACATCTGTCTGTGTTCGCGGGCCTGTTCCAAGTCACCAGCTGCCTCGGCGGCAGCCGCCCAGGCCTCAAGTTTATCCGGCACCTCTAACTGCAGCAGAAACTCGTAAACCGGCTGTACCAATTCTATCGGTTGCAGGCCCTGGCGTACAGCCGGCGTCAACCGGCCGGCTAGTCTGACCAGTTCCCAAGTACTCTGCTGGCGAATGTGGTTGATGCGGCCTAACTGCTCCTGCTCTGCTGCACTGAGCTCATCACCGGCCCATTCATCCTCAGCCAATGAATAGCGACGGCGGAAAGCCCAGGCCTCGGGGTTAGTCCACCGTGAGCCGCGAATACCAAATTCCAGGCAGTAGTTTTCCAACACATCGACTTCATCCCTGGTTACGGGGAACAAATCGGTCTTAAGACAGCGAAACACCGGCTCATAACTCCATTTTTCCAATATAACCTCAAGGGCAGACCGCACCAGCTCAGCCAGCGGATGATGCACTGCCGGACGGTTATTATCGCTAAAAAACGGGATATTATAGTCAGCCAGAACGGTAGCCATTAACTCGGCATAGCTGTCCACATCACGAATTAGAATAGCCATATCCCGCCACCGTAAGTTCTCTTCACGGCTTAACCGAATGATTTCGCGGGCGATAGCCTCAACCTCTATCCGGCGGTTGGCCGCCTCAGCCAGCGTAAACCCGGTATTCTTGTCTTCCTCCGTGAAGCCGGGTTTCCGGCCACCAAAAAACTGCTGTTCAATGGCCGCCAATATAGGCTTTTCAAAGCGGTGCGGGATCACAAGTTCTTGCTGAGTAACCGGAACGTTTAACACTGAAGCCAGTTTTTTTAACTTCACATAGGTTTCCCACTGGCGGTGAAACAACGCTTCCTCTCTGGCATTGACGGGGTTATCCGGCTGCTCCAGGCAGATAGTGACAGTTACGGCGTAAGCCGCTTTCAGCAAGGCCTCCACCACGGCATATTCCTGGGGTGTAAACCAGGTAAAGCCGTCTATCCATATCTCGGCTTGGCTCAATAGGTCAGATTCAGCAATCTTTTCAGCCAATAGACTGAGATAATCCTCAGGGTCAATATACCGCCCTGCCAGAAAGTCTTCAAACCCCTGGTAGAGCAGAGCCAAGTCGTGGATTTTCCCAGCCAGCGCCAGGCTGCCCAGCTGCTCCTCATCGCCAGCCATAGCGGCAAGAGCCGCTGGCCCAATCCCGTACGCTTTAAACTCTTTGACCACGCCTTCAATCGTTTCGGCAAAGCTTCTTTCTGATGCAGCCCGCGTCAATAGCTTTAGATTATTTTTGTTCTCCATCAATAGACGGCTAAATACCATGCGTTTACCCAATTCAGAGATATGGGGTCTGGCAGCACCGCCAGTCTCATTCAGCACCCGGTGTGCCAGTCGGCGAAACCCCAGGACATGAGCACGGACAAAACCATCCGCGTGGCAGGCAGAAGCCAAAGCCCGCTCTACTTCATAGGTAGCTTGTTCTGGCACAATAAAAATAAGAGGCCGGCCATCAGGCGATTTGGCCAGCCGGGATAAAACTTCATCAAAGCACTGCCAGGTCTTGCCATAGCCAGCCCGGCCCAAAATCAGTCTAAGTGTCAAGCGCAGTCCCCCCTGTAACGTCTTTCAACGATCTCACAAAATATAGCGGTAAGATCAGGATCAAACTGATTGCCAGCCTGCTGCTTTAGCTCAGCGGCAGCAACGGCAGGGTTCAGGGCTTTACGATATGGCCGGTCACTGGTCATAGCATCATAGGCGTCGACAATCGCCAACATCCGGCACTCCAGCGGGATTTCGCTGCCTCTGAGTCCAATCGGGTAACCGCTGCCATCCCACCGCTCATGGTGTTTCAGTATGAAGTCAGCAATAGGAATAAGGTCAGAAATCGACTGAGCAATCCGGTAGCCAATATCGGCATGCCGCTGTACCTCGATATGCTCCTCAGGTGTCAGCTGGCCTGGTTTAAATAATATCCGGTCAGGAATACCCACTTTGCCGATATCATGAAATTGAGCCAGCAATTTGAGATCGCCTGTCCGGCGTTCAGACAGCTTAAGCGCTGCAGCTAATTCCGCCATCCATTCCTGCATCCGGTCGCCATGACCCTCTGTAATAAAATCACGAGCCTCCAGTGCTTTTAACAGCGCTTTGACAATGGCACTGCGAGTGGTGCGACTCCGGTGCAGTTTTTCCCTGTACATATTGTCATCAGCTTCCCGGAACAACTCATTCATGGGTGCAGCATTAGCCATACCAGCCTCGGCTACAGCATACCCAATGGACATACTCAGCGGCAATTCCAGATGCTCGGCGTTATACATGTCAACAGCACTGCGTATCCGTGAGCAAATACTCCCAACCTGTTTGCCATCTGCCTGTGGTAATAGAATGGCAAATTCATCACCGCCAATTCTAGCTACAACATCACTGGACCGCACACTGGCTTTAAGGACAGTGGCAACGGCATCAAGGAGCAAATCGCCCATCTCATGGCCTAATGTATCATTAATCAGTTTAAGACCATCCACATCACACAAAATAATAGCTACCGGCTTTTGACCAGCACCTTCAAGACGCCTCATTTCCTGTTTAAAGAAGGTTCTATTATATAACCCAGTGAGTCCATCATAGTAACTCATATATCTCAGTTTTTTCTCAATCTGCCTGCGCTCAGCCAATTCCTGCTGCAACGCGGTATACAGCGTTGCGTTAGCCAGGGCGATTGACGCTAAATCAGCAAAACGACTCAGCACAGCAACTTCCGCTGCCCCAAACTCTTTCGGTTCATCATAGGCCAGCCCAATAACGCCCACTAGGTTGTCGCCATTCTTGAGCGGCATACCAATCACGGCGTTAAGCATATCGTAATCACGCCCTTGTTTGCGGTAGGGCCAGAGTGCATATTGATTGACAATACAGGGCTCTCCACTAGTGACAACCTGCCCCATAACCCCTTCACCTGGAATAACAACCATACCGACATGACGGCTATAAAACCCGGCAGTCACTTTCAGGATAAAATTTCCTGATACTTCGTCAACAAGAGCAACAAATCCGTTCCTGGTACCCACAAGTTCGCCAGCTCGCCCCACCATGCTTTCAAGCAATGCCCGAATATCAAGATGATTCATAAGTGTAAGCGTTGTATCATGCAGCGCTGTCAAATACATATTCTGGCGGAATATATTAGCCTCAGCCTGTTTTAGCTCGCTGATATCCCTGACAATAGCGACAACACACAGCTCGCCGTTCATCTCAAACGGACGAACCTTGACATCGACAGCTACCCGTGTGCCGTCTTTCCGGAGATTCTCGCAGCAAAACCAGCGGTCACCAGGTTTTCGTTTTTTCAGTGATACCTGCTCAATTGGCATATTATCTATAAATTCAGGTGGTACAATGTCAGCAACCTTCATTTTTGTTAATTCATCATACGTATATCCTAACAACTCACAAGCCGCAGGGTTAGCATCAAGTATCCGGCCATCCAGCGCTTCAATAAATATAGCATCATTAGCAGCAAGAAAAATCTGGCGGTATTTATCAGACATAGTTCACCCCTGCCTTTCCTATGGTTATGTCCACGCAGTAAGTGGCATTCCTAATAAATTCGCTGCCGCTAACAATCTTCCTGCTGGTTAAAATTGCAAAAAGCTACTCCCCGCGATACATCCGGTTAAGTACTTCAGCCATTTGTTCAGCCTGTACCGGTACCGGATTAACACGAGTAGACCCTTTGAGACAATTGTCAATTAAACTGGTAAAACCGCTATCTAATGCTGCGCGGCTAACACCAGCTTGTTCAAGGCCAGCAGGAATATCCATCATTTGATTAAGTTCTCTCACAGCAGCAATAAACTCTCGGCTGCCATTACGCCCAATACTCCGGGCCAGCTCGTCCAGCCGAGCGGCTACCTGCTGATTTTGAGTATTAAACTCAAGCGCATAGGGCAACGCAATGGCGTTTAGCAGACCATGCCCCAGATCAAACCGGCCGCCAAGTGCGTGAGAAATACCATGTGCCATGCCTAAGCCGGCATTGTCAAAAGCCAGACCGGCCATACACTGATAATGATGAACCTTTTCCCTGCTCTCGATGGTTTTGTCGTTATACGACACAGGCAGCCAGGTAAAAAGTCCAACGACTGCCCCCTTAGCCAGCACTTCGGTAAAGTCATCCAGATTGTTATTCATATAGCCTTCGACAGCATGAGTAAGTGCATCCAACCCTGTTTCGGCAACAACATTGTCCGGCATTGTCATAGTAATATCTGCGTCAAGGATGGCAACATCAGGAATGAAGGCCGGAGTCTTAAGACCTATCTTGAGTTCAAGCTCGCGGAAAGTAATTACAGCCGCCTTGGTTACCTCGGCCCCGGTACCTGAGGTTGATGGAATGGCAACAAACTTTAAACTTTTACGAACAGTCGGCAAGTCACCTGCCTGCGCTTTGGCGAAATCCAGCTCAGGATATTCATAAAATAAGCCCATGACTTTGGCGGCATCAATCGGCGATCCTCCCCCTACGGCAACCAATAAGTCAGGTGCAAATTCGCGCATTTTAGCCAGCCCGTCAAGTACAGCCTGAGTATCAGGATTTTTGCCAATGCCACCATAAACAGATGTGCTGCACCCTATATCAGCAAGAGTTGACTCTATTTTAGCGATAACACCACTTGTCTGCATAGCACTGCCACCAGTGACAATGAAAGCCCGGCTGGCCTTAATCTCTTTAAGTTCAGCAATTGAGCCGCGACCGGTAATAATAGCCTGGCCGCCTAACATTAGTTTTTTCATTTTATCTTCTCCTTTTCGCGGGAGTGAGCTTGCCACACTGGCGCTCGCAATGACCGGAGAAGGTTACGTCCTCTCACATTCCGTCATTATGAGCACAGTGAGGCAATCTCGCTTTTCTTATCTAAAGTATTGGACAAAAAGGGAAAAATACCTGCCCTATAGGTAAATTGACAGGTATCCTCGGGAAGATTATGCCTTTTGAAATAATCTAACAATGACTATACAACATAGGAAAAAAGAGCCCGAAGGCTCACATTCAATTTTTAATACAATTTATTTTTATAGTCTTCATTGATTTCTCTTCGGCCGATATCTGTACGATATAATACTCTTAGCCAATCCTTTTGGTAGCGTGCAAAAATGTCCCTTTATCACTCCACCCAATGCCAAGTTCACCTCACAAAAAATCATGCAGTCGTGAAACCACATGATTAGTGAACGTTATTTTTTTCTCAATTCCTTTCAGACCGTTCAAATAGTAAAATGTTCTCCAATGGTAAACTACCGCCGATCATACCTGATCATAGCGAAACAATAGGATACACTGCCGACTGAGGAATTTCATGATACTTATCTTTTTCGTCGTTTAGTTTTTTAGTTATCTTTTGTTCAACAAAGTCGTGCACTACGGCGTTACGCGGGCAGTGGTGATAGCATTCGGCGCACAGCAGGCAATAGCTACCGTTATCTACCCTGACGGCTTTTTGCCCAACAATTTCAATAAGGTTGACCGGACAAAATTTTTGGCAAATTCCACAACCGTTGCATACTTCCGGATTGGCGCGAACTGTACGATACTTGCCGTGAAAGTAATCCTGGTCTAAGAACTTCAGTACGACTTTATGCAGCAATGAAGCATACCCAAATGACCGTCTGACATCGTCCCACTTGCATTGGCTGCTCAACTGCTTTAGCCGGCGCGCCATCTCCCTTGCAACAATTTCTTCTTCCGAACCGGGTTTACCTTCATTAATTTTGTAAGGCAGCAGGTTCTGCGACAACGAGTGAAAAGAAGCCATTTTTACTCCCATAATATTAATTCGTCTGCCAGCGTGAAACAACGCTCCGGCTTCTTGCAGCGATACACTGCTGTGCAATCCGCCGTATGTGATAAAGGGAATGGCGAGTTTCCCCCAATGCTCATCCGGATCAGGCAATGTCTTTATCACTTTTCGCGCATTACCTTCCAGGTGACCGGCATACACCGGCCCGCCAACACAAAGCACATCATGTCGATTTACGTTTTCCAGCAGAAATCCTCTTAAATTGTTGTTCTTAAAAACTTCCTTTTGTCCAGTAATATTTAACAACTGCACCTGCATCGCCTGTTCTTCCATCGCCGCCTTTATCATTTCCGCAGCTTGCAGTGTATGACCAGAAGGGCTAAACACGATAATACAAATATTCATAATCCATACCTCTTTTCCCTTAAATCATGTGTTGTTTTTCCCTGCTGTTATTGTTTCCTACAGCTAATGACCGATCCCGGCCGTTCGTCTGTGGTATTTTCATTATCTTTCCAGTAAATGTGCCCAGCGTAAAATCTGGCCAGCAGACCGGACAAAAAGGGCATTGCCAATGTGCAAGCCAGGAATACCATCGCCAGTTGGAAATTCAAAAAGGCGAAATAGTCAGGTATTCTCATAAAAGAAAACAACTTGCTGGAGGTTAAAAGGGCGACTATGAAACCAATCCCGGCACCGCCGCGCGCAATCCCCAAAATCATCGGCAAACCCAGCATGGGTTCACAAGGAATGAGTGCACCAGCCGCGCTTGCAATAAGAACCCCGGTTATGCGACTATTATCGCCTGCCCATTTAGCGATAAACTGCGGCGAAATTAAAGCGGTAATCGCAGTTGCGGCAAGGATGCTGACCGCAACGACCGGCAAAACCTCCAATATTGCGGAGTACGATTTATTGATTTCCATAACAATCCGATCCGGCGCCACGACAAAAGCCGCTCCCAGCAAGACCGCAGTCAGTGCTGCCATAACGCAGTAAACAAGCATTAGCCTGTTATTCTTCAGATTGTTCCCATGGCTATTTACGATTTTATCTTTCTGCACTAAAAGCATCTCCTTTTAAGTCCAAAGTTGCGTCACACTATCAAATAGGCAATAAAGCCAGCAAGTCCTGGGATAAACAAATTAAGTAAACTTCGCAACAGGACAAATCGCCACCCAAAAAATGCAATCTCGGCAGGATAAAGCGTAACGGAAAACAGTGCCCACGATGAAATAAATGCAATCAACGCTCCATACCCCGCACCAGCTTTCGCCAGACCTTCCGCAATTGGCAACCCGAAAAACGGTTCACCGGGGACAAGTGCGCCAGCAACGCCTCCGATAAAAATCCCCTTGATTCCGGCTTCATTACCGACAAACTTCATTACCATTTCCGGTGGCAGTAACGACGAAATGGCTGCTGAAATCAAAATCCCGAATAGAATAAGCGGCAATACCTGCAGAATCAGCCATAGTGATTGTTTTACTTCATTAGCAACCCGCTCTTTTGTTTTATGGTCAATCATATAGGCCCCCTATTATTTAGTAACTAAACTATTTTTTCAAAAAAAACTATCTTTTCATACTCGAAAAGAATATGTCGAAAAACTGCCCAATGGCTTCAAGTTTTTCCTCATCCAATTCACCCAGATATCCTATCACATGACCATGTATTTCTTCATGATATCGGCAATGAGCTTTGTTAGCTATTCTGCCGGATTCCGTTGGACTGAAATAAACTTCCTTTTTATTACCCGGGAGGTTATATTTTTCCACAAGCCCTTTTTGTATCAGCTTGTTTACCACTTGTGTGATCGCGCCTTTGGTAATCCCCATTATTTGTGCCAATTCACTGGCATTCACCTGTTTGTGATTGCAAATGGTCGACACAGTGTGAATTTCCGACTGGTAAAGCAATTGTCCGGTTCCATAATCCCGCGGTTGTTTTGCGCTTTCATTCATTTCGTTGAAGGCGCGAAACATTTTTTCCATGATTGCAGCTTTTTTGTCCATACCCTATCACCCAGCTTTATTATATAGCAGCTAAACTAATATATCAAATACTTTTTAGCTGCTATAGCCACTCCGTCATTAAAGATCAATGCCAAACAACCTTTGGGCATTTCCCGCGAAGATTCTTTCAATATCCGCTGAGGACAGCCCTGACTTTTCTACCATATCCACAATGAACTCCGCTGGAACAAATGGCGAGTCACTACCATACATCACATAGTTTACCCCGCCCATTTTCTTAATGGCATATCGAAGATCATCCCCAGAGAAATTGTTGCAATCCGTATATACATTTTTCAAGTATTCACTAGGAGCCTTTTTGTTTTTCATCTCCGGGAAATGCTTTGAAAACCGGGTTACTTGATAATCCAGTCGGTCTATTAGATAAGGAAGCAACGACCATGTATGAGGACAAACAATCTTTAGATTGGGAAATTCATCAAGCAGTCCGCTTAAAATGAATTTAACCATAACTATTGCATCATCAAACCAATATCCCATTAAACCCCCGATAAGATAATTTCCATAATCAGTATTCATTGGAGACCCTGGATGAAAAATAAGGGGAATGTCCTTTTCCGCAAGCACTCGCCAAATTGGCTTTAGAGTAGGATGGGCTACAGATTTTTTGCCTCCGATATACGGGAATACTTGCAGACCTATGAAATCCAGCTCATCAATACATCTTTTCAATTCCGCAACAGCATCCTCAATATTTCCATAACCAAGGCTCGCTATACCGCGAAAGCGATTAGGATAACAAGCTACTATTTCCGCAATTCCATCATTAGCAATTTGCGCAAGCCTATCGGCGTCAGCCGTGTAGAATCCATTGTCCGGCCCGGCAGGACTCAACGTTAAAAGACTCGTTTCTATTCCTGCGTCATCCATCTCTCTTAATTTGCTTTGAATGTTAATACCACTTTTGGTCGTATAATAAGGCAGCTTATCGTAAGAAGAACCATGTATAACCCAGATATCATCATTTTTCTTTTCAAGAAACGGATACTGAGTGCGCCCGGAAATTTCTTTCAGCCACTTTTCAGGAAGGAAATGCGATTGAACATCAATAATCTTATGCTTTCCCATTTTTATTACCCCCTCATACCCCGCATATTTTTTAGCTACTAAACAAAAATCTCAAAAAAAAGAAACTCTACCTGTTCACAGAAGACCGCCTCCAATTATTGAATTCATTTAATACACCATTCATCTGTCTCTCTTTATTGTATAGTTACTAAATTATTTTGTCAATTTTATTTTAGTTGCTAAATATTTTTAGGACAATTGTATGCATCACGGGTGTTATACAATAAGACGCAGACCATATCAAGGCTTACCTGCCAATTTTGTGCTGCGAAAGTTGAGATACTATCTAATATTTTTTTAACATTTACCCACGAACATTATAGAAAATAACCAATCAGGATGCGATTCAAATGTCAGCTGTATCAGGAGTTACAACGTATACCACTTCGTCACTACTTTCCTCGGAATCCTCAAGCGCGGATACTACTGAATCTACAACTGACAGCACAACAACTACAGCTACATCCTCATCCACTACATCTGATACTGCAGCCTATTCACTAGAAATAACTCCTGCTTTAATAAAGGCTGCTCTTCAAAACACATATACTTCACAACTTTTTGATTCATATCAGGGCTCCACTATTTCCAATTTATTTTTGTACGACTATTACAACAATCTATCATCTAACTCATTAAACTATGTTGTTTCCTCCGACACCGCTTCCTCTACTACTACAGCTTCTTCATCAAGCACGCTTGACCTTTTAGTTTAGGATGTTATCCAGCCTGGCCTCTTGGCAGGCTTTTTTGCATTCCATCCCGCCCTCTCCCTAATCTCAATCTCAGTCCTACGCCATTCCGCAATCTCACACGATATGGTCCAATCCAAGTGTATCGGACCACCTGCGGAAGGCTCACCCTCCTCAGTTTCTTGCTCTGGCTCCGGCTGCTCTACTTGGATTGGTTCAGCAACGGGCGGTCCGATATTGGCTTGTACCGAAAAAGGCACCGTATGCTTTGCGTAAAGTCCCTTTTTGTCGACGATCTGAAAAGACGTACCAGCACGAAGGCCGGTACGTCTTTTTTTCTACCCTATATTATTGCGGCTTTTTACCAAACCACTTTTCGTAAACTTTAGCATACTCGCCATTTTGTTTGATCTCATCCAGCGCTTTGCTAATTTTTCCGGCAAGCTCGGTGTTTTTCTTGGCTACTGCTACACCATATTCTTCAGCATTAAGCACTTCACCCACTAATTTAGCATCTTTGCTGCCGCCTTTAGTCAGGTAGTACTCGTTTACCGGCAGGTCGTTAACAACAGCGTCAGCGCCGCCAGCCTTGAGCTCAAGGAAGGCTTCAGACGCACTGTTAAATTCACGAACCTTAGCATCCTTAATCTTTTTAGCTTCTTCAGCACCGGTAGTTCCGATTTGTACAGCAATTCGCTTGCCTTCAAGGTCTTTAAAGGTTTTAATGGCATTGTTGTCGGCTTTCACGATAATGGATAAGCCCGACTTATAGTACGGTTTGGAAAAATTAACTTTTTTAGAACGTTCGTCCGTAATGGTCATGGCTGACGCAATTACGTCAATTTGGCCGCCTTCCAACGCCGGAATCAGTCCGTCAAAAGCAGTATTGACAATTTGAACTTCTGTACCCATTTGTTTGCCAATAGCCTTCATCAGGTCAACATCAAAACCTACATAGTCTTTGCTTTTTTCGTCCTGGAATTCAAATGGCGGGAAGGTAGCCTCGGCCCCCACTTTCAGAACTTTAACAGCCGCTGGCTGAGCTTGCTGGCTTCCGCCGCATCCAGTCAGACCCACAGTCAAAACAAATAAGGTAAGGATAATAAAAGACATCGATTTCCGTGACATAGTATGTACCCCTTTCAACATGCATAATTCTCTTATAATTATACACAACCCTATATTTACAGCCAACTCCGCTAACCGTCCAATTTAAGAGAAAAGCAGGCGCTTGCTTCAGCAAGCGCCTGTCTTATCCCTTTTACTAAGATTTGTGTCAAAAAACTGACACTACCCTCCTGCCGCCATAGGCTCAGGCAGATATTTTTTGCTATAATTTCTATAGTAACTGCACCAATTCCTGATAATACGCTAACTGATCATTAAACAATATCCGAGTCAGGCCGCTGGGCGACGGTACAACAAAATCTGTTACTCCGCTGATCACGCTGATTGGCTGCATGCCGCAGGTTACGCGAGTCCTCCCAGCAAACTCCTTATATACCCCCACCCCAGCGAAGCAGGCAATCTGTGGCTTGTAGGCAATAAGCTTTTCTTTGAGAATTTCCCGCCCGGCCCGGTACTCCTCCTTGGTTATTTCCTCGGCTGCCCGGCTGGGGCGAGCTACGATATTAGTAATGCCTATACCAACGGTCAGCAGTTTGCTATCTTCTTCCGGCTTAAACTGATAGGGCGTAAGCCCTGCCGCAGCCAACAGCCTCCAAAACTTATTCGAGTGACCGGCAAAATGATGCCCTGTCTCGGCAGACCTGCGCCCAGGATTGAAGCCAATAAACAGGATTTTTAAGTTATGGTCAATAATGTCCGTAACTTGATTCATGGCTATTTCCTCTTTAATGTAAAAATACTGATTTCTGCCGGACAGCCAATCCTAACCGGCAGCCAATGCCCTGTACCTACGCTGACATAGCCGAAGGAGCTGTCCTGTTGGAACATTCCCCTCATATATTTATATTGTACAGGTAAGATTGACCTACCAAAAATAGCTACCTGGCCGCCATGCGTATGTCCGGCCAGCGACAACGGCACCCTGGCGGCAAATGCGTTATCAAAAAAATCCGGGTGATGGGTCAAAAGAACGGTAAAAGCCTCTGCCGGTATTGCCCGTACAGCCTGAGTAAAAAACTCCTGCCGCTTTGCTTCCACCTCAGCCTTATTCTTACCCCAGGGATAATCGACACCAGCCAGGTATAAGCCATTGCCTACTGCCTGATTCCTGTTTTCCAGAACAGTAACCGGACTAGCATCCAGCGCCCTGCGGATACGTCCAATATCCCGAAAGTATTCATGATTACCCCAGCAGTAAAAAATACCCTGAGCCAGCTCAGCTTGAAAAGCAGCCAGTCGCTGCATCGTTAGCGGTAATAAATCTAGATCATCGACTAAGTCGCCGGTGACAGCCAAAAGCTCAGGGTTTTCCTGCTTAACCATAGCCAGCACCCGATCAAGCTTGTCCATACCAAAAAACGGTCCAATATGAGTATCACTGATTTGGGCAATTTTAAAACCGTCCAGCGCTGGCGGCAGCTGGGGAAAGGGCAATGTATGCCGGTTAACAACAATATTGGTGTCTCCGCCAATTACCCCATACGCACTAACAGCCATCGGCACTGCCGGAACAGCGGCAATTGCCCCCTGCAGAAACTGGCGGCGCGTTATTCCCTCTGCTGGAATAACCTCCGTGTGAGAGGGGTCTGTCCCCACCTGCCCAGTCATTTGGCTAACCTTACTCACCAGCCATCGTACGCTATGGCCTGCCAATAGTAAAACCAGCATAAAAACCAGACCAACCATCCACACATAGGCCGCGTAAATAAGGTACCGAAACCACTCGCCGGGAAAACCGCTGACTGGTCGCAGCCAGCGGCTAAAGATAAGAGTACCTACCGCTAAAAACGTGGCAATCCAGTAGCCATACCTAAACCCTTTCCCGGCATAGACCGGGTGCCATTTAGGCAGAATCCGCCCACCTAGCCACGTCAATCCTAATAAAAGCAGAAATATAAACAACATTGCATATAAAGAAGGACCTTGCTGCATATGCACCTCCGTTTTTTTCAACATAACCAGCTATCGCTGCCGCATGTTTTCTAGTGTAATTATTTCCTTAAATTATCTTTAGTATAGTGGATGAGAAAAAAAAAGAAAAGCTGCCTGCTTTTACATAGTTTGATTCTTCAGGGTAAAGAAAAGGCCCTGACTCGTCGTCAGCGCCTTTTCCAATAAATTCATTCACTCAAATAGTGGGTAGTCCCGCTATCGCCCCAGTTTAATACGGGCAGCGGTCTTTGCTCTGATTTCTTCAGGATCTACCTGAATTCTTGCTACTCCTGTTTGCATTGCCACCCGGGCTACAGCGGCAGCAACTGCCGGGGCAACACGTGGATCAAATGCATCTGGCACAACAAAATCGTCTCTTAATTCAGCCTGAGGAACCAAATCTGCAATTGCATAAGCTGCAGCAATCTTCATTTCTTCATTAATCTGACGAGCGCGTACATCAATAGCTCCCCGGAAAACGCCTGGGAAAACAGTTACATTATTAACCTGGTTAGGCGCATCTGAGCGCCCTGTACCTGCTACCCTTGCCCCGGCAGCCTTGGCTTCAGCATAACTTATTTCCGGCTCAGGATTAGCCATAGCCACTACAACAGCATCCGGATTCATGGCACCGATGATCGCTGGCGTAAATGCTCCTGGTGCCGAAACACCGATAATAACATCAACCCCTTTGGCCACATCACTCAAACTGCCCTGCTGCTTTTCTCTATTGGTTACTTGGGTCAACCGTTCCTGAACTCGGTTCAGCCCAGACATTCCCGCATACAAAGCTCCATTAATATCTACCACTATAACATTTTTTGCCCCGGCGTTAACAATTAAACGAGCAATAGCTGTACCGGCGGCCCCTGCTCCATTCACAATAATCTTGGCACTAGCTAATTCTTTCTTCACTAATCGCAGTGAATTGATAACTGCCGAAAGTGCTGCTATTGCCGTACCATGCTGGTCATCATGAAATACAGGGATGTCCATTTGGGCTTTAAGCGCATCTTCAATGTCATAGCATTTCGGTGAAGAAAGATCTTCCAAATTAATTCCGGCAAAGGTCGGCTGCAGCAACCGTACCACTTCAATAATTTTATCAGGATCTTTGGTGTCAAGACAAATCGGAACAGCATCAACATCACCAAACACTTTAAATAAAACAGCCTTACCTTCCATTACTGGCAGGGCAGCCTCAGGCCCTATATCCCCCAAGCCAAGTACCCTGGTTCCGTCACTTACAACTGCCACCATATTTCCCCGACAAGTATATTCAAACGATAAGTCCTTGTCATTTTTAATATCCTTACATGGCTCAGCCACACCAGGCGTATAGGCTAAACTTAAGTCATGCCTGTTTGCAAGAGGCACTTTGCTAGCCACAGCCAGCTTTCCTTGGTGTTTTTTGTGTAATTGAATTGCTTCTTCCCGAATACTCATGTTCGCACTCCTTTTTTCAAATGTCTTTACTGCGACATCTTCATTAATAACGTGGCTATTACTATCATGCAGGCGCCACCAATTCTGGTTGATATCTGGGCAAACGGCATCAATTCCATCCGATTGGATGCAGATAAGATAGCTACGTCACCAGTACCGCCTAGACCACTATGGCAGCCTGTCACAATTGCCGATTCAATGGGATACATATTTAAATATTTACCAATAAAAAATCCCGAAGAAATCATCGCTAGAACGGTAGATGCACAGATTGCAATATAACCGGGATCTGCCAGCACGAGAACAACATCTTTCCACGGAGTATACAAAACACCTAAGCCAACTAATAACGGCCAAGTAAGACTTGCTGAAATAAACCGGTACATATGATAAGCACCCTGTTCCATTTTAGTCGGCATGAGGTTGGAATATTTAACAATTGCGGCAGAGAAAATCATGATAATGGCTCCTGGAATCCCAATAAAGGTCTCAGAGAACTTACCCCAAATAAAGAAGCTGCAAGCGATCAATAGCCCTGCTCCCATCAGCGGAAACTCTATCGGCTTATCCGCAGTTTGCGCCGTTAACTGGTCTTTATCATTGCCTGTTCGAACAAGTACTCCATTACCACTAAGTTCGGGTCTCTTTTCTCCCAAACGCTTCAAAAATCCGGCGACCATGATTGCAACAATATTTCCCAGCATAGCTGCTGGAATAAGCTGAGGGATAAAGGTTTCCTGAGGTTTCCCCAGGATTTCAGAATAAGCAATAGACAGCGGAATGATACCTTCGCCAATACCTCCGCCTACAATCGGGATAATGATATAAAAAAACGTACGATACATGCTATAACCAAATAGCGAACCTACAAATAACCCCGCAGCAATCGCGGCAAGAGTCCCAACGACTAGCGGAATAAACATGCGCACAAATCCCTGAACTAAAACCTTTCTATCCATGCCGAGAATACTGCCTGCCACCAAGCAAGAAATATATAAATACAGGAAATTAGATCCTTTCATTAGTGCCGTGATCGATTTCATTGCCGAAGGATTGATGAGATTATAGAAAACCATAATTGAAGGAATAAATATGGAAAGAATAGCTGGTCCGCCGATATCTTTTAACACCGGAATCTTTTGTCCTACATCGCCTAAAAGTATCCCCATAATCATGATAACAGCAAATCCGCCGATCATATCTGCTGGAAGTTTGCCGTAAATAGACGCAGCATAGATGATAACCGCCAAAACAAGGTACAAAGGGAAAGGAATCACTCCGACTTTAAAATTAATAATTTTCATGAATGCGTTGTCTGATACCGGCTCTGTTAACTGTACTTTGTTCAAATTATTACTATTCACCAATACACCTCCTAAGTTATTTGACTTAATACTAAACTGTCATGCTCGAATTGCATATCTTATTCAATTTATTAAAACATTTTGTAACTAAAGTAAGTAAAAAAAACCGGCCTGGCAGCCGGTTTTTATAAGTAGCGTTTTATTATGGTGCTTTCTGAATTTATACATCGATATCTATATACGGGTCTCCCCACAGTTCCGTATACCACTTCCATGCTTAAAATATCTATGTGTTTCAAAAAATCCAGATATTTGCGCATAGACACTCGCGAAATTCCTACACTGTTCGCCATTTCCTCTGTAGTAAAAGACTGCCCCTTTGCATATCGTATGTTTTCCCATACTGCATTTAGCGTGCTGCGGCACAAACCCTTGTTTAACTCCGCTTGTCCTTGCTGCTCTCTGCCTAAAATGCGCCGATCTAGTTCAGTCTGACTCATAACATCGCGGTTGCGCATAAATACCGCCTGATTGCGGTATTCAGAAAGAGCGGTATTTAACCGCTCAAATTCAAACGGCTTAATCAAGTAATCGACAGCACCGTTACGCAAGGCTTTCTTAATTGTTTGCATATCACAAGCGGCTGAAACCACAATTACATCTATATCTTTGCCCTTGTCCCTGATTTGAGTTAATAATTCCAGCCCACTTGTCCCAGGCATGAATATGTCCAGCAAAACAAGGTTAATATCATGTTTATTGAGCAATCCCAAAGCTTCATCGACAGTACGAGCCATAGCAATCAATACAAATCCGTCTATCTGTTCTAGATACCGTCGATTCAATTCAGCTACCATCGGGTCATCTTCCACAATTAAGACTTTAATCATTCTGCATCACCCTTAATTCGGTATGGTACACGTACAACAAACCGCGTACCTTCTCCTATTTCTGAAAACACCTCAATTGTCCCACCGATTCGTTCGAGACTGCGTTTTACTAAAAACATCCCTAGTCCGCGATTTCCATTTTTAGTAGAATACCCTTTAGCAAACAGCAGCTGCTGTTGTTCTTTGGTAACTCCCGGCCCGGTATCAGCTACTGCTATGTGCAAAATCCCCTCGTTATATATACAATCCACCCCAACACGTTTTACATTAGAACTAGCTACAGCTTCCAACGCATTGTTCACAAGATTACCTACCACCGTGACTAATTCCTGGGCTACCTCGGTATCGGCGGGCTCAGGCAAGAAACTTTCTTCTGAGAGAATTAAATCTACACCAGCTTCTCTGGCATGGCTCAGTTTACCCAACAAAAATCCTGCTAATACTTGATCCTTTATCCGCCGGACTACAAATCCAACTTCACTCTGATAATGCTGAGCAACATTTTTTATATAGTCAGCCAGCTGGTCATAACATTGCAAACGCACCATACCGAGAATGACATGCAGTTTGTTCATGAATTCATGGGCTTGTGCCCTTAACGCCTCGGCATAATTGCGTACACCTGTAAGCTGTTCCGCAAGTTGGCGAATCTCAGTTTTATCACGGAATGTGGCAATAGCTCCCGCGATCTCACCATCCACACACACAGGAACGCGATTAGTCAATAACGTTATCCCCTTTAAATCCTGCTCCTGATCTAATTCTGCGCATCCTGTTTTTAATACGTCTGACAATCGGGTATTCGGCACAAATGACTCCACATCTTTTCCCACAGGATCTCCTTGGATTCCGGCCTGCTGTAACAACCGGATTGCTTCACCATTTACAAGTGTGATCCGGGCGTTTTTATCCACAGCGATAATCCCCTCCCGTACCGACAACAACATTGCGCTGCGTTCCTCCAGCAATTTGGCAATAGCAATTGGCTCCAACCCAAACAGTGTCTTTTTTATGCTCCGTGCCAACAGCAGTGCCCCGACGGCACCCACCATCAAACCAAAAACAACGGCAAGATAGATAAACATTCTACTCTTATCTACCGCATGTTGTACATCATTAAGCAAAATGCCTACCGCAACAGCCCCAACCTGTTTTCCATCACGAGTTACTATTGGTGCAAAGGCACGTAATGAAGGCCCCAGCGTTCCTGAAGCCATGGACGTATATTTTTGTCCGGAAAGGGCTGCTTTTTCGTCGCCGCCTACGAACTGTTGACCGACCTTACTACTGTCAGGGTGGGATTTCCGGATACTATTCATGTCTATAACAACGATAAACTCTACCTTTGTAACACTACGAATCTCTTCAGCAAAAGCCTGAATTTCCATTTCGTCACGCCGGCCAGATAAGGCTTCAATCACCACCTCAGAGCGGGCAATAATCTGAGCAATATCGGTCGCTTTTTCGTTTAACGCTTTTTGTGTACTGGCAAAGACATTGGAGCTGATTAACACATTAGTTACTAATAAAGCCATGGCAACAACACCACAAACAAGCAGCGTAATTTTAGTCTGCAAACCAATAACAGGTTTATTGGCTTTCAAAAATTCATCTCCCATCGTAATTAACTACATGTTGTTGTGTTCGGATAACCCATCATTTATTCCTTCCTCAATACTATTTCAGGAACTTTAATCACCTCTTTTTTATAGTATTTTATATTATTAAAAACGCCTGCTTACCGGAAATCCGGCAAGCAGGCGTTTTGGGTTTTAGCCTATAGCTTCTATTTTTGTCTTATTGCTGCTCCACTTGTTTTTCAACCTATCAATCAACAGATATACCAGCGGCACAATAACCAGTGTCAGTATCGTCGAGGTAATGAGACCGCCGACTAAGACTACGCCCATAGACTGACGCAGTTCGGCGCCTGCACCAATGCCAAGAGCAATGGGCATCATGCCAAAAATCATAGCGGCTGTGGTCATAAGAATCGGGCGCAGCCGCACCGAGCCAGCCTCAATTAATGCCTCATTAATGTCCATGCCCTGCTCACGCAGGGTGTTAGTATAGTCAACTAACAGAATGGCATTCTTGGTTACCAGGCCCATGAGCATGATGACCCCAATGAGGGACATGATATTGAGGGTTTGTCCGGCGATTAGGAGACCCAAAATAGCACCGATAAACGAGAATGGCAGAGACAGCATAATGGTCAATGGGTGAATGAAGCTTTCGAACTGGGCAGCCAACACCATGTAGATCAGGACGATGGCTAAGAGCAATGCACTGCCAATCTCCTTAAAGGAATCCTGCATGGTTTGGGCTGAGCCGACAAACTTGTGTGAATAACCTGTCGGCAAATTCAGGCTTGGCATAAGCGCCGTTACTTTATTGATCACATCACCGGCAGCTACGCCGATGACGTTGGCATAGACAACAACCTGCCGCTGACGGGCTTCACGGTTAATCTCGTTCGGTCCGGCTGACAGCTTAATCTCGGCAACATCACCCAGACGGATAAAACTGCCTGTCTTGCTGGCAATCCGGAGGTTAGCCACATCATCCATACTCATACGGCCTTCGGCCGCAACTTGCACCCGGATGTTGTAGTCACTGTCACCGGCGTTGTAGCGGTTACGGGTGGTTGAGCCCATGAAAGCCATTTGGACAGTGCTGGCCACAGTGGATGCATCCAGGCCAGCATCACTGACCCGCGTCGGGTTAAGCTGAACTTCTACCTCAGGCACCGACTGCTCGGTGGAGATGTCCACATCGGTTGTGCCTGGAATTGCTTTAATTTTTTCAACAAGTACCTGGGCGTTCTGCATCAGCACATTCAAATCAGGACCACGCAAGGCCACCTGCACCGGGCGAGAGTCACCCCGGCCCACCCCTTGTCCTGTTTGTACGGCAATTTTCAGATTGCCGACAGTCTGGAACTTAAGACGAAGCTCGTCCATAATCTGGTTCATCGAGCGTTTACGCTCACTGGCCGGTTTGAGCCGGATGCCTATGCTGGCTTTATTTGTCTGATTACCTGAACCAATAGTGATATATGAGCTTTCTAATTCGGCGATGCTAATTATTTCCTGTTCTATGGGAACTGTCAGCTCTTTCATCTTATCAAGCGATGTGCCTGGCGGCGCTGACAGCACAACGTTAAACTCGCCAGAGTCATAGGTCGGCTGGAACTCAGTTCCTAAAAACGGCAGCAGCAGCCCATTGATAAATAGTGACAGCACAGCTAGAGCCACTAGCTTTTTCGGACGTGCCAGAGCCCAGGTCAGCGTCCTGCTATACCAGGCCTGAAGGTCTAGAAATGCTTGCTCAAACTTAGCCAAACCGGCGTCTAGCCAACGCCCCGGGCCTGAAGCCGCGCCAGTTCCATGTCCTGACTTGAGCCAATAGGCTGACAACGTGGGCGTTAAGGTAAAGGCGACAAACAGCGAAAACGCAACCGCAAAGGCTACAGTCAAACCAAACTGCTTGAAGAACTGTCCGATAATGCCAGTCATGCTGCCTACCGGCACAAATACAGCCAAAATGGATAACGTAGTGGCCATAACAGCCAGTCCAATCTCGGCGGTGCCATCCCGAGCGGCCGCCATCGGTGATTTACCTTGCTCCATATGGCGGTAGATGTTTTCAATAACAACAATGGCGTCGTCAATGAGGATACCAACCGCCAGACTAAGACCCATGAGCGACATGTTATTGAGGGTAAAGCCCATGGTTTTTATCATGAAAAAGGTAGCAATAACCGAGGTTGGAATGGCGATAGCACCAATGATGGTAGCACGGACATTTTGCAGAAATAAAAAGGTGATAACAACCGCCAAGAGACCACCAAAAACCAGCGACATCATTACGTCATGCACGCTGTCCTTAATATAGGTTGAGCTGTCACGGGTAATCTGTACCTTAATATCGCCAGGCAGGGTTGTCTGTAGATTGTCGATAGCTTTTTTTACTTTAGTGGCAACATCAACAGTATTGGTGCCTGACTGCTTCTGCACTGACACCAGTACACTGGGCGCGCCGTTGGCCCTGGCAATTGTCCGGACTTCCTCCCAGCCGTCAACAACCTGAGCAACATCACTAAGCTTAATCAGTCGTCCATCCTGGTTGGCCACAATAATGTTTCTAATATCGTCAATACTTTTATACTTAGCCAAAGTACGTACTGTCAGATCCATGTCTTTTTCAATGACATGGCCGCCAGGGGCGTTGAGGTTTTGGGTATTTACGGCATCCAGTACCTGCGGCATAGTAATCTTGTAAGCTTCCAGTTTCTTGGGATCAAGCTGTATTTGAATCTCACGGCCAGCTGCGCCATATACACTGACATCGGCCACGCCGTCAATCCGCTGTAGTTCGTCTTTTACGACATCAACAGCTAATTTCCGGACTTCACCTGGGCTCTTGGTGTCAGATGACATACTCATAAACACAACAGCTTGGGCGCCAATATCAAACCGCTGAATGACCGGTTCATCAATCTGGTCTGGCAGCCGCTTGCGGACAGTTGCCACTTTTTCGCGGACTTCGTTGGCTGCCAGCTTGGGATTGGTGCCAAACTCAAACTCAATAACAACCTGAGATACACCCTCACGGGTGACTGAGGAAAGATTTTTAATCCCGGACAGCGAGCTGACAGCATCTTCGACCGGTTTAGTGATAAGACTTTCCATCTCTTCCGGTGAAGCACCACTGTAGCTTACTGATACCGTAACAATCGGAAAATCAACATCCGGATTGAGGTCAATGCCAAGTGATGGGTATGCTTTAAGCCCGAATACCACCAGCAGCATGACCAGCATGACAGTAAATACCGGCCTCCTGATAAAGGTGGCAATAGCGTTCATTACTTACCACCGCCTTGCACCGGCGTAATTTCCATACCGTCCTTAATCTTGTTTTGACCGGCAATAACAATGGTTTCGCCAGCGCTGACGCCGTCAAGCACTTCGGCCCAGCCGTCACCCATATAGCCCAGCCTGAGTGTCCGCTGCTGCACTTTATTATCTGCTGTTACCACAAATACGGTTTTTTGGTCTTCTTTAAGCACTAAAGCACTTTCCGGGACAGCTACCACGCCCTGATGTACCTTAGCGGGGGCAGCCACTTTTGCAAACATGCCAGCCTTAAGGATCCCCTGGTCATTAGGAATAGTAACCTCGGCAGCAAAGGTCCGGGCCGGTGTAGCCGCTACCGGCGACAACCGGGTAACTGTGCCGGTAAACTCCTGCCCACCGAGGGCATCCACTTTCACTTTAACCATCGAACCTACCATCAAGTCATCGATCTGCGATTCGCCGACAGTTGCCTTGGCTAAAAGGGTGGTGGTATCGGCCACTGTAACAATGGCTGAACCCGCCCGTGCAAAGGTGCCTGCCTGAACGAAACGCTTAGTGACTACGCCACGTTTGGGCGCAGCCACGGTAGCGTTATTCAGCTTTTCCTGCAGCAACATACTATTGCCTTCTGCAGACCGGACCTGACCTGCGGCAAGGTCACGCTTGGTACGGGCGGTATCTAATACCTGAGCCGAAATAGCTCCCTGGCCGGCTAGCGCCGAATAACGCCGGTAATCAAGCTCAGCCTGCTCAAGGCTCGATTTTGCCGCCATCAGATTGCCCTCTGCCTGCATGACTTGGGCGGCCAACTCACTGGTGTCAAGTTCGGCAATAACCGCGCCGTCCTCAATCACATCGCCCTCACCTACAGTAAGCACATTAATCCGGCCATCAACCTTTGCCGAAATATCAGCACTCCATACCGGTTCCAGGCTTGCAGGAAACACCAATAGCGGCGTAATATCCCGCCTGTTAACAACTGCTACTTCAACGGCCGCGGCCTGTAACTTAGTCATTTGGCTGGCCCGTGCTTTATTGCCAGCAATATTAGTATAGACGCGATAGCCGACAACACCAGTCAACAACAGCACAACAGCCAAACCTAAGGCTACTCGCTTCTTATTTTCAAACAGCATGGTATCATCCTTTCGCATTATTTTTCTTTTTGACTACCTGGTCAGATTTATATTATATCAATTACTATCACAAAATGATATACGAAACAAAAGAAACCGCTATACTAAAATAGCGGTTTCTTCTAACATATATTATATTTTTTGTTAATCCCGTCATAATTAGCCAGTGAATCACATACGGCATATAGTATAAGTACTTTTTTGAGGACGAATCACGTTCCCTAGTAGTCTGCGAAGGAGAGGGGTTACATGGCGGTTATTACCACCACTTGTACTAATACCGAAAATACGACCAGTCCTGGCACGCAAACAAGTACAACAAGCGCCAGCCCAAACGGAACCAGCACCACAAGCACCAGTACAAGCAGCGGTACTAATACCACAAACACTAGCACAACCACTACGACTACCGATAATATTTCGATCATCAATACCCTTTTAGCTGATATCAGTGCCGTTATCCCCAACTATGCCTCACTTGTTGCTTCATACCGGCTGCTGGTCGGCGCAGCCGAGGAAATTCAACGCACCCCTGGCGTACCCTTCGAAATATTTGAACGGGCTGTTATCCGCTACGATCGGACCGGCACGCTTATCGACATGCTCAATGAACTGTTATGCTGCAAAATAGCATTTAGCACCGAGCTTTTAAGCATTACCTGTGCTCCCATTGACATCGTAAAACTATTAACTGATTGCATTTCTCCGTGTGCCGAAGATCAATGCACCACTGCTGAACAAGTAGTAGTACTTGAAGCACTCAGGCAGACACTCTTTCGCCGCTGTAACGACGCCTCATGCTTCGGCCCACCACCCGCGGGAATAAAGCCACCTCCCCCGCCTGCGCCGCCAGCCGCCCCGCCGGCAGCTAAGCCCCCGCCGGTAGACGTCCAAAGTGATCTTGAAACAACTGAGGAACTAGAAACAGAAGCGAGCATCATTCTTCCTAAATTCAAAAGCCCACTGGCACGAAAACATATATAGCATTAACTGACTACTTTGGCTGCTTTGACAGATTTCCAACCTACCATAAACCGGGCAGATACCGCATAGATAACACCTGTAACGACCATGACCGGTACTGTTGCCCCGACAACTAAGTCTAGTTTGACAAACTGGTAATACATAACTACACCTACAGCCCAGACAATAACTGCGCCCCAGTTGACCAGCAGCCTAGCGTCAGCCTGCTGACGTCCTAAGAAGAAATAGTCGGTCAGGAGTACGGCAAACAACGGTGCAAACACTGAGCCAATGGCGTATAAGAAGCTTTCATATTGTTCAATGTTAATCACAATCGCCAGCGCTGTGCCAACAACAGCCATAGCCAGTGCCAGTTTGCGCTCACTAACATCAGGCAGCAGATTAGTACAGGACACCCCCGCAGAATACGCATCAAGGAAGGTAGTCGTAACTGTCGACAATACAACAATGCCCAATGCCGCTAACCCCAGGTTAGCCGCCAGCATCATGGCTGCGGGATCTGAGTCACCAGTCACGATGGCTGCACCTAAGCCAATCAGATACATCCAACAGCTACCGGCAAAATAGCCAATCCAGCTGCCCCACGCCCCCTCTGATGTCTTCCTGGCAAACCGAGTATAATCGGCAATAAGCGGCAACCAGGACAGCGGCATTATTACACTTAACTCCAGCGCCCCGCCAAAGGACATATCGCCTGCCGGCTGCTTAGTGAAAAGCGAGCTATCGGTAAACACTACCCCGCTTAAGACGACGGTAAGTACAAAGAGTAGCGCAACAGCTGCCGAATTAATCTTTTTCAACCCATCATTACCGGCAGCAATCCACAGGAAGATAAGCGCACCGATAACAAGGCTCCATAGTGTCATATTATCAAACGACCATACCATCTTTGTAATCTGGTTGACAGACCGCCCCCCTGCCACAATCATCACAGCCGTCCAGCCAATCAATTGCATAATGTTTAAAGCAGCAAACAGGTAGGAGCCGTAAATGCCAAACGAAATTCTGGTGGTCATGATGGCTGGCAGCTTGGTTTGACTGCCGATAATGCCTCCCAAAACCAAAATTGTCGTACCAACAAGATGGCCAAGCACTATGGCAGTGGCCCCTTTGGCAAACCCCAGTGGTGCTAGCAGGCCTCCGGTAATAATCTCAGCAATTGATACTGCCGCCCCAAACCAGAGCAGCATATAGTTTATGCTAGTCATTAAACATCCCTGCCTTCTTATATAGAGTATAAAAGTGATTGGTGGGCCCTACGCCTTTGCCAATGGACAGTGAGTGTTCAATCGCCACAGTTATGTACTCTTTGGCTGCTGCAACCGCATCTCTCATCGACAATCCCCTGCCCACATTAGCGGCAATGGCTGATGAGAGTGTGCAGCCAGTGCCATGAGTATTCTTGGTGGCAATCCGTCGTGACGGCAGATAGATAAATTCCTCTCCATCAAATAAGATATCAGTCGAATCGCCGTCCAGATGTCCGCCTTTCATCAACACACTCTTAGGACCTAGCGCGAATATATCACGTGCTGCCACTTCCATAGCGGCAAGAGTGGTAATTGTCCGCCCGGTGATAACCTCAGCTTCAGGAATGTTAGGGGTCACGATAGCAGCCAGCGGCAGCAGTTCCTCAATTAGCGTGACCTCAGCTGCCGGATTCAATAGACGATACCCGCTTTTTGACACCATCACTGGATCGGCAACAATGTTGCTGGCCCCATATTCTCTTAACTTAGCCGCAATTGTTTTGATTGTGTCTACCTGGGACACCATGCCAATTTTAACGGCCGCCACCTCAATGTCCTCAAAAATGGCATCAAGCTGTTTGGCGATCACTGCTGGCGTTATATCCTGCACAGCAAATACCCCTTGGGTATTTTGAGCAGTAACAGCGGTAATGACACTCATACCAAATACGCCGTGAGCGGCGAACGTTTTGAGGTCAGCCTGAATGCCGGCACCGCCACTGGAATCTGAGCCGGCAATTGTTAGTACATTTTTCACAATATCACCTCACATAAAAAATAGGCACAAGTATTTCCGTATAGGAATACTTGTGCCTTCAATCCTGATGACATCAATGAGCTTCCCTACGCTGGTATTACCCAGAATCAGGTTCAAGGGTCAAAGACATCAAAGGGTCTTTATCTCAGCTGGCCTATCCAGCCCCCCTAGCCTAAACTTATTATGTTAGTAAAATATTAACATATTTTCCCTGAATAAGCAAGCTACCCCTCAGACATATAATCAGGGCTAAACTCGGTAACATACTGCCAAGCCTGTTCAGCAAAACTCTCATGACCAGCCTGCTGGGCTTCGCTCATAAGATACAACCAAACATAGTCCGGTGTAGTAACAAACTTTTCGTTAGCCATAGTTATCCCCCTTTTTTCTTGAGAAAATTTGAAGCCTTTGCATTGCTGCAGAGGCTTCATTGCCAGGAATATTTATTTGTTTTAGTATATGCCGTTTCTTATAAATATTCCATATAGTTTTTAATTATTTAAAATCTCTTTCCCTTCTTTTACAAACAAAGTCAGAGCAAAGCCGATTATCGGCAATACTGCCAGAATATCAAATACCATTGGCAGCGTCCAGATATCCGCTACACGCCCCAAGGCCAGTACCCCTAATGAGCCTAGCCCAACGCTAAAGCCCAGCGTCAGGCCTGACGCCATCCCAACATTGCCAGGCATCATCCGCTGAGTCAGTACAAGACAACCAGCAAAAGCGGCCGAGAGCAACGCGCTGGCAACGGCCAATAAGGCAAAAACTATCGAACCTGAACTCATATTAAACAGCGCTAATAATAAACTAATTGGCAGAATTGAATAAAGCATAACCCGCTTACTCCCATATTTGTCACTCAACAAGCCGCCAGCAAGCGTACCGGCAGCCCCACCTGCTAAAAATACCGTAAGCAGCCAGCTGGCATAAACGGGATTGCCATTAAGGTATGATACGTAATAGAGCGGAATAAATGCGCCAATACTGGCGCTTACAGTAGCCCTGACCAGAGTAACCCCTAATAGGGCAAGCAGCGGCAAAGAGATTATCCCGGCAAGACTTCCCAATGACTGAGCCGGTTTACCAGTGGGCAGCGGCAGGCTCATAGCCAATTTATACAGCGGCCAAACAATGATCAGGCAAGGAATAATATATAGCCATAACATAGCATCAGAACCACTGGCTAGAAGCCCACCCATCATGAGCGAGCCGCCAGCAAACCCGGCATTTCCCCCTACCACAAACATACTAACGCCCTTGCCTTTAGCCTCGCCACTCAGGCGATTAACCGTTTTAGCGCCTTCCGGATGAAAGGCGGCAATCCCGAGACCTGTTAACGCCGTAGTAAATACAAGTAGCCAGTAGTTTGTCAGCAGTAACGAGGCCAGCATCCCCACCCCAGAAAGCAAACAGCCTGCCGCCATAAGCCAAGGGCGCGGACTGCGGTCAGTCGCATAGCCGAAAAACGGCTGTATGACCGAAGATGCAAGGTTCTGCGTTAATGCAATCAGGCTTACCTGGGTATAAGTCAAACCAAACTTAGCCTTAAAATAAGGAAGCGCCACCAGGAGCGCCCCCTGCGAGAAGTCTGTTACCATGTGGGCAGCGGCCACTAGCAACACAGCCTTAGGTACTGTTTTAAACATGTTCAAAATGATAAGCACTCCTTTGAAAACAAGTCTGTAACTCATTTATAAATTCAGCTGGAGGCAGCGGCCGGCTGATAAAATATCCCTGAATAATATCGCATTTTTCCTGCCTAAGATATTTAAACTGAATCTCTGTCTCAACGCCTTCAGCAACCACAGTCAGTCCCATCTGATGTGCCAACTCAATAATACTGCCAGTAATGGCAGCGTCCACGCCGCCGATAGTAATATCATCAATAAAGGCTTTATCCATTTTCAGCATAGTAATTGGTAACTTCTTCAGATATGTTAAGGAAGAATAGCCACTGCCAAAATCGTCAAGCGCGATCCGCACCCCCATGCGACGCAACTCCCCAAGTTTCCGGACATTTTCCTCAAACCGCTCCATGAGCACACTTTCCGTAATCTCCAGTTCAAGGCATTCAGGTGGCAAGCCAGTCTCTGCCAGGACACCTGCGACCATTTCGACAAAATCATCCTCAATCAACTGCATAACCGAGATGTTTACAGCCGTACATAACCGGCCATGACCAGCAGCAAACAGCGTCTGGCTGAATACACACGCTGTTTGAAGTACCCATTTACCGATGCTGACAATCATTCCCGTCTCCTCGGCCAATGGGATAAACTTAAGCGGTGTCACCAGACCGTATTCCGGACTTGCCCATCGCAGCAGCGATTCAAATCCCTCCACCCTGCCTGTTGCCAGATTAAACTGTGGCTGGTAATGCACAATTAACTCGTTATTTACGATAGCCTGACGCAAACTTGCTTCCATGCCTGCTTTTTCAACAACCGCCTCAAACATTGATTTATCAAAAAACTTATAATTACGTTTACCGGAGTTTTTTGCTGAATACATTGCAGTATCGGCATTTCTAAGAAGTTCG
This sequence comes from Sporomusa malonica, assembly GCF_900176355.1. Taxonomy (GTDB): domain Bacteria; phylum Bacillota; class Negativicutes; order Sporomusales; family Sporomusaceae; genus Sporomusa; species Sporomusa malonica. Next base: position 83,537 of record NZ_FWXI01000015.1, read on the forward strand.
TCGATACAACTGCCATCATCAGGGTACATAACAACGCCTGCACTGGCTGTGACCTGGAAGCTATGTTGATTTACTGTAATTGATTGCTCAAACAGTTTCATTATCTTATCCGCAAATTCGGTAATGAAAACGCGGTCACCACCCCCTGGAAAAAAGACAATAAGCTCATCGCCGCCCAAGCGGGCTACCACGCCGTCAGCACCAACTAATGCCGATAATTTGCCACCGATATCAACAAGCAGCTTATCACCCCAGGAATGACCATAAGTATCATTAACAAGCTTAAAGTTATCAATATCAATAAAAATGAGCGCGCCCTTACTGCCGTAATCACTGGCAGCGGCTAATTCACAGGTAATCAGGTCTGTCAAAAGTGTACGATTGGCCAAACCGGTAAGGGGATCGTAATAGGCCAGCTGCCGAATTCTGGCTTCCTGCAATTTGCTGTCAGTTGTATCGGTGAGCGAACCTGCTATACGTATGGCCTTGCCTTCATGATCAAACAATGCCCTTCCCCGGGCTAAAACCCACTTATAGCCCCCGTCTGCTGTTTTTAGCCTGTATTCGGCAGAAAAATATGCGGTTTTTCCTTGATAGTGTTCCTCCAGCTTTGCTACTGTTGGCGCGAAGTCATCTGGATGAATACTCGCCCGCCATTTCTTATAAAAATTCTCTCGCTTGCCAGTAAAACCACTTATTTCCTCACACCGATCAGACATTGTTCCTATGCCGCTCACCAAATCGATATCCCATAAACCGTCATTCGAGCCTTCAGCCAGCAATCGGTATATTTCTTCGTTCTGCCTAATTTGTTCCTCATTCAGATAAAGTTCATTAAAATTTTCCCTGAGTTCTTCCTCTTGGGCAGATAACTCTTCATGAACACCTATCAAATCTTCATTCCGTCGCTGCAATAGTCGTTCTGTCTGACGGCGCTTATTGATATTTATCAAAAGGTAAATTACTGTAATTATAAGAGCAATAATCGTAACGCTTGCGGTGTTAACCAGATTTTTATATGGTTCAAATAAAGAAAGAGGTTTATTAACAACACCGTCAGCCGGCAAACCTTGCGCGAGTACAGGCTGAATTGAGGCAAATGACAAACAGATAATAACAGCTACAACTACCTGGATTGACAACTTACTATGCATTACGCACCAGCTTCCCGTAAATATTATGCAGTGAATTTGTCGCATTATAGCTCCAGATACCATTATACAACAATTCATATCTTGTTTAGGAAATTTCTTTAGCTAAGGTAATTAAATTTCTTTTATATAACCATAAAGTCAATTAAAGTCAAAAAGTCAGTAAAAGTTAGACCGACTGCGTGCGCTTTACTTTTTATGCTAAAAATCAGGCTATCCGGCCAAAAATGGCCTAGCTTTGCCATTTTTCCGGCTCCAATTAATAACAACTTTCTGATAGTATTTAATTGTAGACTTTACCAATGCATATCTCACCCATTAACCTGACATAATTTTTTTAAGGAGGTATAAATTATGAACAATGAAAAATATACCCAAAAAGCGGCAGCCGCCTTACAGGAAGCGCAACAATTAGCCGCCCTGCACTACCATCAGGAGCTAACAGCCAAGCACCTGGCCCTTGCACTTATCAAAGAAGCCGAAGGTATTATGGCCTATCTGCTGGCCCAGTTAAACATCGATGCCCGGCTGCTCACCACTAAACTTGAGCAGCTGGTAAAAAACCTGCCAGCTGTGCGCGGTCAAGACAGCGGCTTACGGATGAATACCGCCATGGTACGTGTGTTGGCTTTAGCTGAAAAACACGCCAAAGCTATGAGAGATGACTATATTAGTGTTGAACACTTACTTATGGCGATTGCCGATGACGGCGATACCGATTTAGTTACAGTCTGCCGCGATTTCGGCCTGACAAAAAGCCGGATCCAGGAGGTCATTACTGAATTTCGACGCGGCCAGACTATCACCAACGACAATCCGGATGAAAATCTGCAGGCACTTAAAAAATATGGCCGTGATTTGACTGAACTGGCTCAGCAGGGCAAACTTGACCCAGTTATCGGCCGTGATGAAGAAATCCGCCGGGTTGTCGAAATCCTCTCCCGCCGCACCAAGAACAATCCGGTGCTTATCGGTGAACCGGGAGTTGGCAAAACCGCCATTGTTGAAGGCTTGGCCAGGCGCATTATTGCCGGAGATATACCTGAAACCTTGAAAAATAAATCCGTATATTCGCTTGATTTAGGAGCCATGCTGGCTGGGGCTAAATACCGGGGTGAATTTGAAGAACGCCTAAAAACAGTACTTGGAGAGATTGCCAAGTCCGAAGGTAAAATTGTACTATTCATTGACGAATTGCACACCGTTGTTGGTGCCGGGGCTGCCGAAGGCGCCATGGATGCTGGTAATATCTTAAAGCCGATGCTGGCCAGAGGCGAACTCAGGTGTATTGGCGCAACCACGCTGAATGAATACCGCAAACATATTGAAAAGGACACCGCACTCGAGCGACGCTTCCAGCCTGTCATGGTGGATCAGCCAAGTGCCGAAGATACCATTTCTATCCTGCGCGGCTTAAGAGAGCGCTACGAAGTACATCATGGCGTAAAAATAAAAGATGCGGCCTTAGTTGCTGCCGCCATCCTATCTGACCGCTATATCTCTGACCGGTTCCTGCCAGACAAGGCCATCGACTTAGTCGACGAAGCCGCCGCCAAACTCCGCACTGAGATTGATTCAATGCCCACTGAACTGGACGATGCGCTCCGCCGCATTATGCAGCTTGAGATCGAAGAGCAAGCATTAAAAAAAGAAACCGATTCCTCTTCAAAAGATAAACTGGAGCGTATCGGCCAAGAACTGGCAGGCCTCAAGGAGCAGGCTGATGCTTTAAAGGCCCAGTGGCAGTTGGAGAAGCAGGCTATTACCCGTCTGCGCGACCTAAAAGAGGAGCTTGAAACTGTCCGCACTCAGATGGAAGCTGCCGAGCGGGCCTATGATTTAAACCGGCTGGCCGAACTTAAATATGGCCGTCTGCCTGAACTTGAGAGGAAACTGAAAGCCGAAGAAGATCAATTAACACATAATCGCACCCATAAAACTATGCTCAAGGAAGAAGTAGACGAGGATGACATTGCCAAGGTGGTCAGCCGCTGGACCGGCGTACCGGTAACCAAGCTAATGACGGGCGAGCGTGAAAAATTAGTCCACCTTGAAGACATCCTGCATCACCGGGTTGTTGGCCAGGACGCTGCCGTAACAGCCATCAGCGAAGCCATTATCAGGGCTCGTGCGGGCATCAAAGACCCTAACCGACCCATCGGCTCATTTATCTTCCTGGGACCAACCGGTGTCGGCAAAACCGAGCTGGCCAAAACTTTAGCTGAGGTCCTGTTTGACGATGAGCGCAGCATGATCCGCCTGGACATGAGCGAATATATGGAAAAACATGCTGTTGCCCGCCTTATCGGCGCACCGCCTGGTTATGTCGGCTACGACGAGGGCGGCCAACTGACTGAAGCCGTCCGCCGCCGCCCCTATAGCGTGCTACTGCTTGACGAAGTGGAAAAGGCGCACCATGACGTGTTCAATGTTCTGCTGCAAATTCTGGATGATGGACGCCTGACCGACAGCAAAGGCCGTACCGTTGATTTCAAAAACACGGTGATCATCATGACCTCCAACATCGGCTCACACGAGATTTTGAACAACGAGTTTACCGCCGCCAAAGAACGCGTACTGGAATTACTGAAACACAATTTCCGGCCCGAATTTTTAAACCGCATTGACGATATTATTGTATTTAACGCCCTTACCCAAGAACAAGTTGGTTCAATTGCCGCCATTATGCTGGAAACCCTTAATCGACGTCTACAAAAACAGCTCAATATCAGCTTGTCCTGGGAGGATAGTGCTCTGGAACTGTTGGCTAGCGCCGGCTATGATCCGCAATTCGGCGCAAGACCCTTAAAACGCTTAATTAGCCGCCTGGTTGAAACCGAGCTCAGTAAGATGATTATTAAGGGAGAGGTCCCTGAAGGCAGCAAGGTAAAACTAAGCACTAACTCTGAAAAAATAATCATAAAAATCATTCCGTAAAAACCATATAAGCACCTTTAACTCAACTCTAATTAAAATCCCCGCAGATGCCGGGGATTTTCTTCCTGATAGGAAGGTTCTTTTTCCTCACTAGGACTTTGGTACTATTTACCATGACTTTAGGCTGATTGCATTCCACAAAAATCAACTTTATACTTATATTGCCAATTATATAGTTTTTTACTTAATGAAAAGGGAGCTGGTAGTGTGTCAACCAGGATGATCGCCGTCAAAGATTTGGTTTCCGGCATGATTATCGGCGAACCAGTCCTGTCGGCTAGCGGCAAAATATTATTAGGGAAAGATGTGGTTATCACCGCTCGAACCATCTCATTATTACTCATGTGGGGTGTCCACACAATCCTTGTAGTCGACGAAAGTACTATTCCGACATCTGAAAATACACCGGCACAGCCTGCTGCAATTGCTGGCCACGGCAGTGTAATGGAAGATTTCAGCACCTTCTTTAATGAATATGACAGTGTGATAACAACGGCCGCCCAGTCTTTTGATTTTATCCGCAAAAACAATCGGATTCCGGTACAGGAACTAAAGGATACCTCTTTTAGTATTTTCTCTACCGTACTTTCCACCGGCCCAGCTATCATGGATTATCTCTTGGTAAGCGACTATAATTTAGCCGACAAGGTAGCTCGCCATTCAGTTATGGTAGCCTTTATCAGCAGCATTATCGGGCGTAAACTTAAGCTGACCGACCAACAGCTACATGTGTTAATTCTGGCCGGTCTCCTGCATGACGTAGGAAAACTGGTTATTGCCAAAGAGGCTGACAATCACCCCAACTCTCATGTCATCAACGGCGGCAAACTTCTCCAGCATGTACCGTCTCTACCACAGGAAGTGCTGATGAGTGTTCTCCAGCATCATGAATGCATGGACGGCAGCGGTTGTCCCTTAGGCTCAGTCGGAGATAAAATTCACCTCTATGCAAGAATCATTGCTGTTGCTGACTATTTTCATCAACAGGCCTATACTGGTGAACACGCCAATCCTTTCCCGGTTCTAGAGTCAATGTCCAAAGAAATGTTTAGTAAGCTTGACCAAGGCGTCTGTCAGCCATTTATTAGGCATGTTCGCGATTGTCTAATAAATTCTCCTGTACTCTTAAGCGATGAGCGCACGGGCCAGGTAATTTTCTTTAATACCAATAAACTAGATCAGCCAATCATTAAAACCGATAGCGGCACAATCATTGATCTCGCCGCTACCAAACACATTTCTATTAAACGCCTGGTTAATCTGGAGTATTTAGCCAATGCCAATTAATTGAGTCTGTTGACAGCATTATAGCGGGATAAATAAGCTGCCGAAAGAGTAATCTTTCGGCAGCTTATTTATATTGTCTGATTTTTATGATAATAGGAGGTATTCTGACTAAAGCTGTAGAATTCTCTGTATATTGTGAATGTAATAATTTGTAATTCTTAGAGGAATCGTGCGAAAAATGTAGAACATTGTAGAAGATTGTACTTTCTTGAAAAACATTCCACTATGTCAAAATCAATTAAACATAAGGAGGTATAGTTAAATAGACAACTTCTATTAACAATTGACTCACTATGCCACTTAAATTATCCCTATTGTCATCGATGTAAAGTAATCGTTCGTTAGATTACATACGAAATTAGGAGGAACGTTAAATGAGTCAACATCAAATAAAAAAAACTGCTGAATTACATTTAGATAATATTAAGCTAACAGATGTGATTGATCTGAATTTTCTGCAAAAATTTCAGGATGATTTTGCCAAGGGTGTAGGTTTAGCTAGCGTAACTGTAGACCCAGAGGGAAACCCTATTACCAACCCTAGCTATTACATTGAAAGGTGTAATTATACTCATTCTACCGAGTGTGGCGACAAAAGATGTGCGGCGTCGCATAAAAAAGGTGGAGAAGAAGCTGTGAGATTGGGTAAGCCATATGTTTTTGAATGTCATTCTGGACTTACCGATTTTGCAGCTCCTATTATATTGGAAGGAAAATTGATTGGAACTATTCTGGGAGGACAAGTATTATTTTCACCAATGGATGAAGAAAAAAATCGCAGAATTGCAAGAGAAATTGGTGTGGATGAAGATAAATACGTTGAAGCTACTAAAGAAGCAAAAATACTATCAAAGGAAGCTGTAGAAGCGGCAGCAAACGTCTTGTTTATTGTTGCAAATAACATGTCTAAAAGCGCGTACCAACAAAGAAAACTTAGGGTTGTAGCAGACGTTCTTGATGATAGTCTGCACCAAATCTCTGCAACCATGGAACAGTTAGCTGCGTCAGCGGGAACCGTGAGTGATAATCAGTTGAATCTAAACCGCGAGATTGGTAACGTAAATTCGGTTACCGGCCAAATTAATGACGTTATGGACTTAATCAAAGAAATCGCTGACGAAACTCGTCTTTTAGGCTTAAACGCTGCTATTGAAGCGGCTAGGGCTGGGGATGCAGGACTGGGCTTCGGGGTTGTAGCTCAAGAAATCAGAAAGTTATCCACCGATTCTAAAGCTACGGTTGGAAAGATTAAAGAATTCACAAATGTTATTAGAGATTCCGTCGACCGGACTGTCTCAATGGGGAACGAAACGGCATCAACAGTTCAGCAGCAAGCTGCCGCTATTCAAGAAATAACTGCCAGCTTGGAGGAAATAACCAGTATTACTGAGCAGTTAAGCGCTTTGGCAAGAGAGATATAACCTGGATTAAAGGAGGAATAACCTTGTGGCAACGATCCAGCTGGTGGTCTTTGAAATAAATGGCAGCGAGTATGGAGTTGATGCTTTGGCTGTAAATGGAATTTTGCGGTCAAAAAAATTTACGGTACAAAAAATACCCGGAGTCTCAGAAGTAATTGAAGGTATGATAAATCTCCGAGGTCATGTAAATTATATTTATAATCTACGAATCAAATTTGGCTTAAAAAAGGCAGAATTAGCTGATGAGAGCAAATTCGTCATGCTCAATATAGGTTCGCAGGTAGTTGGTTGTGTTGTTGATGAAGTAACAGATATCGTCAGATTTGATGAAACTGATTTACAGCCGGCACCCACTTTATCTACTCGTGGTAACTTGAGTTATCTAAAGGGTATCGGTAAAGTGGACGATCGAATGATCATTATTCTAGATCCAGTGCAATTGCTGTCTTCTGATGAAACTTTAGACATGATCCGTATTTAAACAAGCTAAGAACAGAAGGCCAGAAACAATAGTTGGGCGGCAGCACCGAAAAAGAAAAAAGGGCTGTTCTGAAAGTGATTGATATCACTCCAGAATAGCCCTTTTACCTATGCTAGCTTTCTATTATCCACCACTCGTTTGGCCTTACCTTCACTCCGTTCAATGGTACGAGGCAGCACCATCCGGACGTTGGCTTTAATGTTTAGCACTGCCTTTAACTGATTTTGGATTGTTTTTTCCAGGTTGCGCATCCCTGCTTCTCCCAATTCTGCATAACCTTCTTCGGTTGGTTCCACAAGAACGGTCAGTTCATCCAGGTTGTTTTTCCGCTCAATGATCAACTGATAATGAGGTGCAGTAGCCCCCATTTCCAGCAGCACACTCTCGATCTGGGACGGAAAAACGTTAACACCGCGAATAATCAGCATGTCGTCACTACGCCCGGTAACCCGTTTCATCGTAATTCCGGTACGGCCACAAGCACAAGGCTTACGCTCGATGGAGGTAAGGTCACGGGTGCGATAGCGCAGCATGGGCATCCCCTCTTTAGTCAAAGTGGTAATCACCAGTTCTCCTACCTGCCCGTCAGGAAGTGTTTCTCCTGTCTCTGGATCAATGATCTCCGGATAAAATAGATCTTCATGCAGATGGAGCCCCTCCTGAGAGCGGCAATCGGTCGCTACACCTGGCCCAATAATCTCACTTAAACCATATACATCATAGGTGTTAACACCAAACGCTTTTTCAATCTCCAGCCGCATACCATCTGACCAGGCTTCAGCACCACAGAATATCGATTTTAATGACAAACCGCGGGGATCAATCCCCTTTGCCTGCATTGCTTCGGCCAAGTGTAAAGCGTAAGATGGTGTAACAACAATGGCCGTCACACCAAAATCCTGCATTAGCATGGCCTGGCGCACAGGATTACCTGAAGAAGCCGGTACAATAGCGGCACCTGCTTTCTCAGCAGCATAATGCATCCCCAGACCACCGGTAAACATACCATAGTTAACAGCAACCTGAAATACCGACTCAGACTCAAGGCCACCTGCCACCAGCGTTCTAGCTAACGATTCTGCCCACATATCTAAATCGTTTTTCGTATAGGCCACAGCGGTAGGGCGTCCGGTAGTGCCGCTTGATGAATGAAATCTGGCGATTTGCTTAAGAGGAACGGCAAGCAGACCGTAGGGGTAGTTATCCCGCATATCTTGTTTAGTCATTAGCGGTAGTTTGGTAATATCGGCAAGCGACTTGATATCTGCTGGCTTGACGCCCACTGCGTCCATTTTCTCCTGATAAAATGGAACGTTGCGATATACCCTGGCCACAAGCTCTTGTAACCGGCCGAGCTGCAGCTCTTGCATGGCTGCCACTGGCATTGTTTCTATTTCTTTATTCCAAATTGTCATTTACTAATTCCCTCTTCCTTAGATTTGCCATGCATCCCACCCAGCAGCGCGGTTACCGGATAGTAGAGCGCTTGAGCAATGACAGTATTGGCTGCCGCCACGGTAAATACAACAGGCATCATCCCGTAAAGATATACCTTAAGCGGTAGCCCAAGAATAAGTTTGGCCAGTGTTATAAACGTCAAGCCGCTAGCAAGAGTTCCACAAAGCGCCCCAACCGCTGGCCTTAAATCCATACGTCCTACTTTCATATTAAACGGCAGGCTGACAATAAGGGCACACACTAAAGCGCCAATCGGCTCACTGATCAGGTTGCCGTAAGGAAAAACCGATTTAGAAGTAGCTAAACATAGCGCTCCAGCTACCAGCCCAATGCTCATCGCCCGCCCAATAGACGGCCGAAACAGTACAATCGCCAGACAATACATAGCAATAATCCAGTTAGGCGAAACCCCCGCAATACTTGGGCTAACCAGCCTGAGTATTGCCCCAATAGCCAGCAGCATAGCCGAGACAGCCGCCCAGCGAAACCGCCCCTCCTGCCCGGTTGTAATGGTTACCATTTCCGGTTGTTTGTTTTCCATTGTTACACCCTCCCCGCAAATTTAAAATAATGAACCGCCGGAATTGCAGAGAAGTCGTCAGCTGCTAGGCGCGCCGAGGACTGGAACGCAAGCGTACGGGGTGGTACGCTGGAGTGAAGCCCGCAGACGCGAGTGCGAAGTTCTTGGCGCTTTAGCGCCTTAGAACTTCGGCCTACCCCTTGCGGGTACAACGCAGATGGCGGCTTATCTGTAATTCTAAAATAAAATGGCAGTAATAAATATAAAAACCCCGTCTCTTGAAGAAATGCTCTCGCATACTTCAAGGGACGGGGAATAACCCGCGGTGCCACCCTCGTTGGCCATGATTAACATGACCCGGCTTATCAAAGTACAGGATAAAACATCCGATACCCGCTTCCTGGTAACGGCGGAAGAACCCCGACAGCTCCTACCCCGCCAACGCGGCTCAGAACTGTATCTCCCAGGCCCATTCAACATACCGGACGGCGCCAAACTCTCACTGTCATTGGCTCGCTGCAGCTTCCTGCATATGTTTACTCTTCCTGGTCATTGATGATCAATTTGTTTATATTTTGTATATAGCATAACAAGGGACACGCACATATGTCAATATAAAATTACTGAGCAGGGGTTTTTATTTTGAAAGCGAAATCTTTCTTAGCTCCATTAAAAACAGCGAGGTGTAACCAATGCCAGTATTTATTTCTTTGTTCCCCCTGCTAGTTGCTATTGTATTGTTACTTTCCCCCGCACCGGCGATTGCCAGCATGCCGGAGCTTCTGCCGAAATCAGAAACACCTGCGGCAACTGAGCTGAAACTCTTCCACCTGGAACACAAAGATGTTATTGCCATAGCTGCGGAAACCCGGTTACCAGCAGCCGACATAGCTGATCCGCTAGCCTATAAGCTTGAGCCGGTATACCACCTAAACCGGCAAGACAACTTATTAGAAATAACCCTGGCAGCGCGTCCTTTCCTCCCAGAGTTAACAGGGCAAATCACCTTTACCAAGAGCTTTGCCTCGCCTCGCTTACGACAGCTGACAATGGCAGCAACCAGTACAAATGAGCTTAAAATAACCGCCGCTTATAACAGCCAAACCACCAAAACGCAGTTAACAACAGTTAAGCGTAAGCGTGTAACCAATCCAGATAATACGATCACCTTTCGTACATATCTTGTTATAAGCTTTATTGATAAAGAAAGCACGGCTTGCGCCGAGCCTTTGGCGACAGCGAAAGCCGATGCTGCCCTTATCCAGACAGAAAGTTATACTTTCTTACAGGACACAACAACTGGCACACCGCCTAAAACCATCGTTCTTGACCCAGGCCATGGCGGGGCAGCATTAGGCGCAACCAGTAACTTTCTTTTTGAAAAAGAGCTCAATCTTGACATTGCACTGTTAACCCGCGATTTATTTCAAAATCTGGGCTATGACGTAATCATGACCCGGACTGACGATTCCAATCCCAGTTTGCTTGACCGGGCTGACACGGCTAACATCTTGAACGCAGACGCGCTCATCTCTATCCATAACAACTCGATGCCTGAGGATATGCCAGACCCTGCAAAAAAATTATACCGGGGCACTACCGCACTCTACAATTCGTCTGCACCCAAGCCAGGCAAAGAACTGGCGTCCCTACTGGCTGATGAGCTGGCTGGTACACTTCGAATCCACCAATACCCACTACAGGACCGGCCAGGTTTGGTTGTGCTCAATTCGAGCTGGGTTCCCACCGTTATTGCCGAGGTAGCCATGATGCCTCATCCCCAGGACGCTAAGATGATCTCACAGCGGGTCTACCGCCTCGAGGCTGCGCAAGCCATTGTGCAGGCGACCGAGAAATACTTCAAAATCAGTGATACTGCTCCATTGGCAACCGCTACTCCTCCCACGATAACAACCAACAGTCTTGCCGTGTCAGATCCAGCCGGTACCCGCTACTACCTGGACTTAGCTGGTGACATCTACGCTGGCGGCCGTGAGGCAATCTACCGTCTTAAGCCAGACGAACATTCGCCAACTATGCTCACTGACGACGAGGCATGGAACCTAAATATTTCCGGGAAATACCTCTACTACAGCAATTGGTCTGATAAACACCGCATCTACAGATTGAATCTTGATGGCACAGAAAAAATCAAAATAACCGACGAACCCGCAAACCAAGTAACTGTAGCCGGCGACTGGCTTGTATATATTAAATGGACTAACAACAAATCCGCACAAGACAATAATATTTATAAAACCTCACTGGACGGTAGGGTAACGCAAAAAATCAACAGCGACCAGTCAGAAAACCTTAGCGTGATTGGCGATTGGGTGTATTATCTTAACGCCTCTGACGGCTACAAAATATATAAAATAAAATTGGACGGTACAGGCCGCACCAAAATTGCCGAAGACCAGGCAGTTTTTATGGCAGCAGCCGGCAATACCATCTATTATAGCAACTATAATGACAGCCAAAAGCTGTATGCAATCAGTACAGAGGGTCGGAATCGCGTCAAACTGGCTAACGACAAGGCAGGATTTATTACTGTTGCCAACGGCAATATCTACTACACCAATGCCTCGGCCAATCATGCCGTATATCGTATAAACGTAACCGGACAGAACCGGCAAATGATTTGTGATTTGGGTGCTGGACCGCTCCCGATCACAGTCTTAAATAATGTCATTTATTATAACCACCTGTTTTTAAGACTTTAATGCCTATCTGCCAAAAGCAGGAAAGAGCATTCTTTTTAGCGAAGATGTTCTTGTTAGCTACCCGCTAAGGAGGAATCTCTGATGTCTTTTACCAGTTTCTCTAAACACTTACCGGCGGTATTGGCAGGTACAATACTGGCATTAAGCTTTTTAACCCAACCAGCTCAGGCCAACCAGCCTGAATCATCACCAGGTTGCTTTGCTTTACAACCCTATAAAGTGCCTGCAAAACCTACAGCACTTGATAAAAAACTACTGGCTGCCATGGAGGAATATAAGGTGGTCGGTCTATCGGCCACAGTATTTCGCGATAACAAAATTGTCTGGAGCGGTGGATACGGCTGGGCTAACCTTGAGACTGAGCGCCCAGTAACACCAGATACGCTGTTTAGAGTGGCCTCACTCTCTAAGATGGTAACCGCTACCGCCCTTATGCAGCTTTACGACCAAGGCAAGTTCGGTCTTGATGACGATATCAGCAAATATCTCGGCTATCAGGTCAGAAACCCCAACTATCCCACTACAAAAATCACCTTTCGGCAACTCTTAACCCATACCTCAGGCATCCTCGACTGCGGCGCCTATGATGGTATCGTCGCAGAAAACCCAGCACTGCTGCATGACATAGATATTAAAGATATCCTTGTTCCAGGAGGACAATATTATCAATCAGCAACCTTTGCCAATTATCCCCCTGGATCACAGTTCAGTTATTCTAACTTCGGCACAGGGATTGCCGGCTCGCTTGTTGAGAAAATTTCCGGCATGCCATTTGACAAATACTGCACAAAATTCATCTTTAAGCCGCTCAATATGGATGCCAGCTTTGAGCCTGCAGACATAAAAAACTGGCAGAACATTGCTGTATTGTATCGCCCAGACCGACAACTAGCCAATTTCAGGCCAACCAAAGATGCCTACAACGGTACCAAACCTGAGCCAACAGCAATCACTGCCCCTCTAGGCAGTGCCCTTGGCCGCTCTCCGGCAGGCGGATTACGCTCCAGCACGGCTGACTTCTCCAAATTTATGCAGGCCCACATGAACGGCGGCGCCTATAAACGTACCCGCATCCTCAAGGCTGATACTTCCGACCTTATGCATAGTATGCAATGGTTTGGCTACAGTATGGATGGCTTTTATAAACAAAAGGGGTTAAACTTCCACATCACCGATGACTTAGTCCCAAGCAAACGCCTGGTCGGCCACTCGGGTGAGGCGTACGGTCTGTCAAGTGATGCCTATTATGACCCTGACAGCAAATTTGGTATAGTTTTTATGCTGAATGGTGCCAAGCTGACAGATGCCAATCCATATTACCGTGTGGAGAATGCCATCGCCGAAACGCTATTTGACAGCTTCGCCCCTAAAAACACTAATAAACACAAGCAGATAAAAGCCAAAAAAAATGCCAGTTTTATCACAGTCAACCAACGCAAATTATTCCTGCCAGAACCTGCGGTAATTGCGAAATCAGGCAAAGCGCAAATCCTCTTTCTGCCAGCCATCTCTACAGCTGATGCTCTGTCGGCCGAAATTAGTCAGCAAGGCAACCAACTTACTTTTACATATGGCTCAAATAAGGCAGCCCTTACAGTAGGGCAAACAGAGCTGTTCGTTAACGGTGCAACTCGTCCACTGCCTCAGGCCCCCTATAAACAGAACGGTCAGATCATGGTTCCTGTCCGTGAACTGGCTGACGCGCTTAAGATGAATGTAAAAATAAGGTTGTAACAAACGATATACTTTGTGCTATATATTCTGCATTAAAGAAGTTTGCAGGCGCAGGCGGGTGGTATATTGACAACGCTCCACCGCTAGCGCTTGACTTCCGCTTTTGCCAACACACCACCCGCCTGCAAAACTTTAACACGTTGTATATAGACCTGCCGACTTTCCTTGGCAGGTCTTTTTTCTATATTGGGCTATTTATTTATCCTCTCATAACTTGCTTTTCATACTCAGTAAACATATAGAGTACACCGCCAGCCGCAGTGGTTAGTTTTTTTAAAAATCCGTCATCAGTATCCAGTCCAATACACAAGAAACCGCAGTGTAACTGTTTGATCTCAGCAGCAGCGGCCAACGCGTCTGTCAGCGGATTAGCTGTTTCCTCATATTTACGGCTGGGTATGCCGTCAGTAATAAGTACCAGCAACAACTTTTCCGTCTGCTGCTCCCTAATGTAAGATAACGAACGCCGAATACCCAAGGCCAGTGGTGTGGCGCCGTAAGGCATAACCGTATCAAAAGTACCAAGCGCTGCCTGCCTGCTGGGTGTAAACGGTTTAACTACCTCTGCCCGGTTATCTTGAAAGGTCACCACACTAACCTGGTTACAGCCACTACGCGTGATTTCCCCTGCCAGATACTTGGCGGTTGCCAGTCTGGGGCCGGCCATGCTGCCACTGCTATCGGTTAAAAGACAAACATCATAACCACGCCGTGGTCGGCGAGTCATAAACCGAATATCAGCAGGACTAATCCGCAAGCTTCTTACCCCACCGTCAGCTAACAGGCGTGACGCTGCCGCCGTGACAGTAGCAGCTACATCCAGCCCAGCTGTAAAAGAGCGGTCGTCTCCCACACTCAACTTCCCACAGGAAGACTGACTCTGTATATTCCTACTATTCCTTGACAAACATTGCTTACTTTTTATGCCCACCATGGCCTGCTTCAAGCTCTCCGACAAGCCAGGTGCATAGAAGTTGCCATACTGCGCTATTGCGTCTGGCGCTCTCTTTCTCTCCTTTTTGTCGGACTTGTTATAGTTCAGGTTTGTTTCCTTAACACTGATAAGCGTCTGTCCTTTACCAACACATTCTTCCCGCCTTCGGCTGGTAGAAGGCAATGAGTTGTCAGAGGGAGAAGCCACTGAAGCATCCTTCGGAGAACTGCCAGTGGTTGATTCATTAGATAATTCAAAGGTTTGTTCACTTGATTCCGGGCCAGTAAGCAGTGAATCTGTATGATCGGTATAGGGGCTAAGGTCGACCTGATTGTCTGTGGAATCAACACAAGAAATTCTTTCATTACACCTTAGCTCCAGGCCTGAGTTAAGGATGGCTGCTTCCACAGCAGCAACAATATAAAATAGACATACTGCATGTTCAGGCGGCAGACATAGCGCCAGGTGAACATGATTTTCATGAACCCGGCGCATAGATAGCTTTTGCCCGCCTGTTAGCAGCCCTGTTATTCTGCCACCGCCTGATGCTGTCTGGATATCGATCAAGTCAGGACTAACCATCCCCCTACAAAGGGGTTCAGCCTGCTCAGCTCTTAGCTTATGATAAAGTGCAACAGCTTGACACACATACTTAGCCGCTACCCTATGATCAACGCTGCCGCACTGGTGGAAAGTATCCAAATGATAGATAGCTCCGCAATCCTGCCGATGATAAAATACCTGGCCAGCATCCGCATTGGCCATGATCTGAACATGCTCAGGACTGTGAGCGTTAAAGGCATGGACTTTGGTACTAAGGACAGCGCTTTGTCCCAGCCGTACTCCACGCCCTTGCGCAAGCGCCTGGCTGACAACGGCCGCCGGCTCTATCAGCCGTATTAGCGGCAGGTTGTCAGGACTAAAAATCAAACTATTAGCCATGAGAGTTTGTATCCCTGGTTACAAGCTGCTCGTCAGGCAGGCTG
Source organism: Sporomusa malonica (assembly GCF_900176355.1). Classification (GTDB taxonomy): domain Bacteria; phylum Bacillota; class Negativicutes; order Sporomusales; family Sporomusaceae; genus Sporomusa; species Sporomusa malonica. Next base: position 99,169 of record NZ_FWXI01000015.1, read on the forward strand.
GTAATTGGGGCAGCTGGCTTAGGCGGCGCAATGATGGTTGTGTTCAGCGGGTCTATAATACGAGCGCCGGCTCCATGCCCCCGGCTACCGCTCCCGGTATTACTGCTATAGGATACCTGCGGTCGTTTCGCCAACACAGCTGCCAGCCACCGATGAAAGACTCTCCAAAATTCTTTCCAGCGAGAACCCGTTTGGGCGGCAAGCGGCCGCTTGCTAACAGCTGTTTGAGCCTGATCTTGAACTGGGATTTGTAGTAAACCATTGAGATAATCGATAATTGCCGTAATGATTTCGCCGCTCGCCCGATGGGCCAGCGCCAATGGTGCTACCTGAACCAAATCGGCAATCGTAGCCATGTTTCGCCGACTCAGTATGGCATTCAGGCAGGCTGCCATTTCCATAGCCTGAGCTCCGCGTAAGCTCTCCAGGCCAAAATCAATATAGATTTGGGCTAACGCCTGTCTTAGGTCTGGACTCACAATACAGTCAGCTAAAGTACCTCCCCTCTGCCCGGGTGCGACTTCAGGCGATATCCGGCTGTTTTGACCGGCCAAGATATCAACTACAGCCTGGTAATCATCAGGTCGCCCCATGACCACGGTTAAATCAAACCGGTCCGCAAGCTGCTTCCTGATTCGGCTCAGCGGACCTGGATCTTCATCCGGATTAGAAGCTGCCCAAATACTTACCGCGACTGGCAGCTCAACTACTTGTAGACCAGGTTCTTCAATTTGGATGCGCCCCTGTCTTGTACCCATAACATCGAGCAATACATCGGCCAGTTCGGGGGCCGTATCTGCAAGCCGGTTAATTTCGTCAATAAATATAATACCCCGGTGCGCTTGCGGGATAGTTCCCGGTAAAAGAGCTGCCAAAGGGTTAATCGGATCTGTTAGCTTAGCAAGGTCAATACTGCCGACAACAGAGCCAACTTTAGCGGCCTGCGATATTTCAAGAAAAGGGCGGGGAACTTCCTCTACACCGATCGCCGTAACCTCCTCAGGTGACAAAAAACGGTGCAACGGGCAATGCGGCTGCGCAGGATCGCAATTATACAGACAATTTTTTATGCGTTTAATCGGGGGCAGCAGCTCCCGTGCGGCTCGCATAATTGTCGTCTTGCCTGTGCCGCGCAGACCCTCAGCCTGAATATGAAACGGGCGGTCACTTAAGAGCGCCGCCACCGACATCTCAACCACACGAAACAAATCCTGGTTACCGCTATGCCGGATAAGCCGGTAATACTGACTCATACCACTTCGCCCCCTGGGTGTTTTTATGATCTATTGTTCCCTTGGGGCATACTTGCATGCAGTTAACTCAAAAAAATAGAAGTAAGAAAAATTCTGAGACATGAACCCAGATTATTTCTTACGTATAAATCAGATTATTCCCGCTTCTGCGAAAAATGCGTTTATGCGATAATTTGAGTGAACATATTCGCATCAACAAAGGAGGGAATGTTTAAAAAGTTTTCCCAGTAATCTGCGAGTAACTATCGCAGGAGAGTAAGATAAAAAAGGAGCTATTATTATGTTCGATTTTATGCAACCGGCGCCTCATATCAAGCGGCTGTCTGACGCTGAAATTGCTTCGCAGTACCCCAAGTACCGACTGCAGGTATTTCTTAGTATCTTTTTCGGCTATGCAGCCTATTACCTAACCCGCAGTAATTTCCCCCTGGCCGCGCCTCATCTCATTAAACATCTGGGATTTACGGTCGCCGATATCGGCAACGTACGGGCTGCACTTGGCCTGGCTTATGGTCTAAGTAAATTTGTTATGGCTACTTGGTCTGACCGATGCAATCCCCGGTACTTTATGGCTATCGGTCTTATTATGTCCGGCATTGTAAACTTTTTCTTTCCTTGGGCTACTACTGTCTCCATGATGTGGGTGCTCATGTTCCTGAATGGCTGGTTCCAAGGCATGGGCTGGCCGCCAAGCGGCCGTACTATGACTCATTGGTTCTCAGTAAGCGAACGTGGCACCAAAATGGCCATCTGGAACTGCGCACATAATATCGGCGGCGGTCTCATTGCCCCCATCGCGCTGTTCGCTCTCAGCACATATGGCTGGCAGGGAATATTTTATGTACCTGGCCTTATCTGCATCCTGCTGGGTGTTGGAATTATGGTATCATTACGGGATACACCACAGTCAGTAGGTTTGCCGTCCATTGAGGAATATAAGAACGATTATCCCTATGTCGCTAAAGATGTTGACATTGAAAAAGAACTGACTGTAAAAGAAATCCTCTTTAAGTACGTTTTAAACAACAAATATGTATGGCTGATTGCCATCGCTAATGCCTTCGTATACTGTGTTCGCTACGGCATCCTCGACTGGTCGCCAACCTATCTTATGCAGGTCAAAGCTATGTCCTTTAAAAATAGCGGCTGGGGCTATTTGCTTTATGAATTTGCTGGTATCCCCGGAACCTTGCTGGCTGGTTGGATGAGTGACAAATTCTTCCACGGACGCCGCTCCCCTGTCAGCATCATCTTTATGGTAGGTGTGCTGATTGCCACCTATATCTACTGGCAAAATCCGGCAGGCAACCCGCTTGTTGATATCATCTGTATGATCTCTATCGGTTTCCTTATCTATGGACCTGTCATGCTAATCGGGGTCAGCGCTCTAGACATGGTTCCCAAAAAAGCCTCAGGCACTGCAGCCGGCTTTACCGGTTTGTTTGGTTATCTGCTGGGGACAGTAGGCGCTAGCTCCGGCATGGGCTACCTGGTAAAAGCTTACGGCTGGAATGCTGGATTCTATCTGCTAATGGCCTCTAGTGTCATAGCAATTTGCTTCCTCGCTTTCACCTGGAACTTCAAGCCTACTATCGAGGAAAAGACGGCCGCATAAAGACACTTATCTTCATTAAGTCGAACTCCTTTCAGAATCCCAAAGAAACCCCTTGGTTTAACCGCAACGGCTACAACCAAGGGGTTTTTAGATATCACAGTTGTATTACGCGCTATGTTACAATAGGATTACACGCTAAGGTGCTGCGGAAGCAATAAAACTACGGAGGCAGGTATATGATGATCCATGACACGAGCTATAATATAGTCATCTGGCACAGCAAGAAAATGCCGAATGAGCAGGAAGCCGCAACAATTTATGAAAGAATATTACAGGGCAATCTGGAAGACTTGGAACCCTCTAACGATATTGCCACTTTTCTCAGCGAACTTCAGGAAAAGTATCCCTCATTTGAACAGCTGCAAAATGACGATATGGAAAAATGCCCTTGGGAGGCCCCTTTCACTACATCAGACTGTTATGCCATTTTGCCATTAAAGCGGGAATGGGGGCAATTAGTAAAAATGCTGGTAAGCAGGGCACTCAAACATAACCTTATTTACTACGATCCGCAAAACAAGATAGTGTATCATCCGATTGCCGCATTCTCTTGGTTAAAGAAGCTGCGTCAGCATGTAATGCCCTAATCCGAATCTCTTCTTTTCTTTCCTGCCGAATTTTATGCGAATTCGGCAGGTTTTATTTTTGTAGTAACGAATATGAATAGTAAGAAAAAAGAATAAACTACCCGCACCACCTAATACCTCACATTAGGAAATACGAAGCCAAGGAGGAATGAATCAGCTTGCATATAACTTTTTATGAATATATCTATTATGGCATTGTAATCACCAGCTTAGCTCTTTACCTACCACTCTATGTAAAAAGACGCCACGAGATTATAGCTAATAGACGCAACTCTACTCGCTGGGGAATAATTGTATCCTTTGTCAGCATCGGCATTATTAGCGTAGCTGTTAACCTGGTTAATTGGCTGCCTGCATTTATAACAACCGTCATATCTTGTGCAGTGGCTTACTATGTGGTTTTTATTAAATATAGGGAGTAGCGTCTAACTGATGATCCCGGCATATGCTGGGATTTTCGTTTTATCCGATGACCAAGCCGCTCTAAGACTCCCTCTTCTATAAGTGGGAGTTAAGAGCGGCTAAGTCCCTGGATAAGGTCGACTAAACTTCAGATGGGGTTAAAACCCCACCTGAAGCTAAGTCTTACTTTATAAGGTTACCTCCCACCGTTCTTCTAACAAACCATTTTTCCAGGTATTATTCTCAACTTGTTGGGTTGCTGTAAAGCCAAAGCTTTTATATAAATGACACGCAGCATCGAGACCTTGGAATGTCCATAACAATACTTTTTTATATTTTTTTTCATTGCAATAAGCCATAGCAACTTTGAGCAAGCGCCGTCCCAGACCAATACCTCGAAATTCGGGCTCTATTAGAAACCATCTTAACTGAGCCGTTTCCTCGTCTAAAGCAACCATCCCAATGAAGCCGGCAATTTTACCGTTAACCTCTGCTATCCATATTTCTCCAGCCTGTTGATTTTCTGCGTATTTTAAAAGACTGCCCAGTACATAACGCTCAAACACCACTGGATCTAAATTATATTCCTGGTGATATAGCACACTATGCCGGTAAGCAATATACCCCAAGTCTCCCGGTCTCCCTGTACGGATAGTGATTGAGCTACCGCTCTGATGGGATAAAACGTTCCGAATCCCTTCCATGTAATTAATCAACGCTTGTTGCTGCTCTATTGGAATTGTCTCCAGTATATTAACGATTTGCTGAGTTGATGTATCTGATAAATTCTTAAAGGTTTCTTTTCCCAGGTTAGTTAGCGATATTTCCTGCGCCCTGCCATCTGTCTCTGATCTTGATTTTATAACCAACTTCTCTCTAATAAGCCGGGTAAGCATCCGGCTCAAATAGCCTGGATCAATTTGCAATAACTTGGTAAGATCACTTGCAGTACATTGATCAGCCTTGTCTATCTCCAGCAATACCCTGGCCTCTGCCAAAGAATACGGGCTTTCCAATATGTTTTGATTAATCAGACCAATAAAATTAGTATAAAACCGGTTAAAATCCCTAATCGTAACTGCCCGCGACTTCAAATCCTTATCCATGAAACGCCTCCTATTCACTGTAAGCAACCTTTCTTATAAACACATCATAGTAAAAATACTTGACAAAATCAAGTATTTTATTTGACTTTGTCAAGTATTTTATCAGATGCATATGCAGAAAACCCCTGCCAGCTTGGCAGGGGTTTTGGTATATGGTGCTTACGTATGCGCGTTATTCAATTCAATGTTTTCGCAACCCTCAATTCTCGGAGGACACCTATTACATATCTAGTATTGCCAGTTTAAACTCACTCTATTCATAAAAATCGGCAAAACATAAAAAAATTTCCACTTGTTTTCAACTGACTTACTCGGTCGAACGAATACTAACATAAACAGCTATTAAAATAAGCACAGTTCCGACAAGAAAGGCACTCGACAAGCTTTCTCCCAGCAATAAATACCCCAGGATGCTTCCCACGATCGACTGCAAGAACATAAATAGTCCAGCCTGATGAGGATTGAGCAGCGCTAATCCTTTATTCCAGCAATAATAAGCAACCACTGTCGATACTACGGCAAGATAAAGAATGCTGACCATGACCAGTCTGTCAGCCAGTACAGCAGTATCCCATGATCCCAATTCAAGCATGGCAGGAAAAGCAGCAAATACGGTCGCCAGCAAAATACCCCAGGTAGTAATGCGCAGCACTGGATGAGCATCAGCTACTTTCTTAGACAGAACAGAATAGTAGCCCCATAGTGCTGCCGCCGTCAAAAAAAATAGATTCCCTACATTAAACGTATCTGTTCTAAGGGTGTTAATCGCATCGGTTACGATAAGTATACCAATAAAAGACAAGGTAATTGAAGCAAGCTGGCGCCTTGAAGCTGTCTTTTTAAGCAGAAAAACAGCAAATATCGACTGAAATACTGGCGAGAGGGTAGTAATAGCCGCTCCCAAGTGAGCACTCGAAAGCCTTGTGCCAACAAACTGCATGCCAACAGATAAAAAATATCCGAAAAAGCCAATCTGGAACATCAACCACTTATGTTCTCTAGGTATAATGGAAACCTTGCTGTACCGGCACCATAACACTAAAATTACTGAAGCTATCAGGTAACGAATAAAGAGCAGCGTAAAGGGAGGAACTGTTTCCAGGGCATACTTACTCGCAACGTACATACCTCCCCAAATGCTCGCTGCAGTGGATAAATAAAGTGCCCCTTTATAATTTGCCTGCATTTGACACCCTCCTACATTCTATTGAAAAACAGTATAGCAGGAGAAGCATCCTCGGTTTTGACCAATACTCGTGTTTTATTTAACCCGCTTTCGGCTCTTTTCACGATACGCTCGTGGTGTTATTCCCATTTCTTGCTGAAAAAGCTTTGTCAATGTTGATTGGTTTTCGTAACCAACTTGTTGGGCAATCTGCATAATGGTATAGTCTGTGGACGCAAGTAGTTCTTTAGCCTTGTCAAAACGCAAATGTCTTATATAAGAAATAGGCGAGTCCCCATATTTTCGTTTAAACCATTCTGCATAATAGGTTGGATTGAAATGTTCCATGGCAGCTAGCTGATCAATCGTAATCGCTTTATCAAAATTGTGTCTGATGTAGTCGATCGAAGAGGAATATTGATCTTGCGCCAACAAGCCGGAGATATAGCGGAACAAATCTGTGAGTCGATAGCCCGAAGTAGGTTTATTACCCACTTCTTCAGACAATAAACACCGTATCGCCTGCCAGCGTCCGTCGAGCGAATAAAATCTAAGCCCCCCGCCTAACCCACTAGGAAAGTAAAAAACCGGAGCATCAAACACAAAGAACTGATTATAAGCATGAGCATAGAAGGAATGGGCTGTCTCAGGCGGCACAAATACAATATTTTGCTGTTTTTCTACCGTCCGCTGATCAACAGAGATAGACAACGTTCCGTGGATCGGTATAATCAACTGACCATATGAATGAGCGTGAGCAATGGGCTTATCCTCATATGTTCGGCGCTCGCATAAGATATCCAATTTTTTTCACGCTCCTCTCACAATCCTGCCGTTTTGAATTTCCAGTACCATATCCACATCCCTGATGGTATTCAACCGATGAGCGATAATAAAAGTGGTCCGCCCCTGCATAATCGTCTGCAAGGCTGCCTGAATATGCCCCTCGGTCCGGGTGTCAATACTGCTGGTAGCCTCATCCAAAACCAGGATGGAAGGATCAGCTAGTATCACCCGGGCAATGGCTAGCAGTTGCTTCTGACCCTGGCTCAGATTGCTGCCATTTTCCATCAACACGGTATCATATCCCTGGGGAAAGCGCTCAATAAACCCTGCCGCATTCGCCTTTGCCGCCGCTGCCACCACTTCCTGATCTGATGCTTCCGGCCGGCCATAGCGGATGTTATCCCTGATGGTACCGGAAAACAGGTAGGTATCCTGCAGGACAATACCAAAGCAGTTTCTCACGCTGTCCCTGGTATATTCCCGGATATCGCGACCGTCAATGGTAATAGCCCCACCGGTAACATCATAAAAACGGGTTAACAGGTTGACAATTGTTGTTTTGCCGGCACCGGTCGGTCCGATGAGAGCAACGCTGCTGCCAGCCTCGGCAACAAAACTGATCTCATGCAAAATCGGCTGATCTGGCCGATAGCCAAAAGTAACTTTTTCAAAGCGCACCTGTCCCCGGGGCTTGTTTAGCACTACTGCCTGAGGCGGATCTGGCGGTTCCTCACCGATATCCAACAGTTCCAACACCCGTTCTGCACCGGCAACCCCAGACTGGAGCATATTAAAGGTATTCCCCAGATCATTGAGCGGCCGGACAAATTGGCGGGAATACCCTAAAAAGCTGGCAATAATACCGACGGTAATCCCCTGATAGACGGCTAAGATGCCGCCGCCAATAGCGATGGCGGCAAAACCAACATTATTAATCACATTCATGATCGGCATCAAAAAACCGGACCAGATTTGCGCCTTAAGACCTACCTGACATAACCGGTCATTGACCTGGTTAAATTCCGCGATGGCTTTGGGTTCATGATTATAGGCCTTAATCACTTCAATGCCGCTGATAGTCTCCTCAGCATGGGCATTTAAACGACCAAGCTCAGCCAGCTGCTCCTTAAACAGCTGGCCGGTTTGCTGGGAGATCACCCTGGTCAGCAAGATGACGAGCGGCACGGTAACCATGGCCGCCAGTGTTAGCAGCGGGCTAAGGCTCAGCATCATAACCAGCGAGCCAATGATGGCAATGGAACCGCCCATAAGCTGGCTGGAAGAATGAGAAACAGTCATGCTCACTTGATCAATATCATTAGTAAACCGGCTCATGACTTCGCCATGGCCCTGGGTGTCCAGATATACCAGCGGTACTTTTTGCAGTTTGGCAAACAGTTCCTGGCGCAAACCAGTCACCAGTCGCTGGGATACGCCGACAATGAGCCAGCCCTGACCGGCGGCCAGCACTGCCGTACCGGTATAGACAGCCAATAACAGATAGAGAACTTGCTCCAACCGGCCTGGAAATTCACCGCGACCATAGGCGGCCACTGCATCCACTGCCACACCGATAAGATACGGACCTAATAATGCCAACGCTGCCTCCAGCAGCACCAGGCAAAAAATTAGAGCAAGCTGACCTTTCTCTTGGCTCAGATAACCCCACAATCTGCCCATGGTTTTCCAAAAATTCTGCGGTTTGACAACAGTTCCTCGCTTGCCCCACCCCAGTCTCTTACCGCCGCGAAAGGAGCCGCTGTAGGCACTTTGCTTGGGATTCTCCTGCCGGTTTTGATCTGCCATCAACAGCCCTCCTTGCCTAACTGGGATTGGCAGATTTCCCGGTAAACAGCGCAGCTTGCCACCAGCTCCTCATGACGCCCGGCCCCCACCAGCCTTCCGCCATCCAGTACTACAATCATATCTGCATCCACTACAGATGTAATCCGCTGAGCAATAATGAAACAAGTCAATTCAGCCGTGTAGGCTTGCAAGGCTTGTTTCATTCGGGCCTCCGTCTCTAGATCCACCGCACTGGTGGAATCATCAAGAATTAATATATCGGGTTTGCGTACCAGCGCCCGGGCAATAGCCAGTCGTTGTTTTTGTCCGCCTGATAAATTTACCCCGCCCTGGCCAATCCGGGTTTCATAACCTTCCGGAAACTCCATGATAAAATCATGGGCCTGCGCAATGCGGGCGGCTTCTTCAATCTCTTCCTGGGTCGCCTCGGCTTTGCCCCAGTGAAGGTTATCCCGAATACTGCCAGAAAACAAAAGTGCTTTCTGGGGCACAATCGCCATCTTTTCTCTCAGCCGCCAGGGGCTTATCCTGCTGATATCCTGTCCATCCAGCTTTATCTTCCCGGCAGTCGGCTCATACATCCGGGGAATTAATTGAACCAAACTGCTTTTCCCCGCACCTGTCGGCCCGATAATCCCTATTGTTTCTCCAGGTAAGCAGGTCAATGAAATATTGTCGAGAACCAGTTTCGACTTGTCATAAGCGAAAGAAACCCGCTCAAAATCAATCCTCCCCTGAAAACAACAATCATCTTCCACGTTTATCCGCTCATCAGGAACACCTTCCACTGCCAATACTTCACCAATGCGCTGGACAGAAACCCGGGCTCTAACAAATACATTAAACACCAGAGAAACTATGACCAGGGCAAACAAAATTTGGGTCATATAATTTATAAAGGCAATAATATGACCAACCTGCATCTGACCGTTATGTACCCCATTGCCCCCAAGCCAGAGAACAGCCACAATTCCCAGATTCATGGTCAGAGCAATACTGGGCCCGAAAACCGTCATTGTCCGCATAGCGGCGACCGACCTATCTTGAAAGCCGACATTGACGTCCCTGAACTTAGTTTGCTCATAAACAAAACCATTAAATGCCCTTACCACCCTGACTCCGGCAATCGCCTCACGCACCGTCCGATTCAGCTGATCCAGCGCCGCCTGAACCTGAAGAAACCGGGGATAACCTACCCGCATATTGATAAAAATCAGCACACCCACCACCGGCACGACAACAACCAGCACACTGCCCAGGCGAGGATTTAAACTCACTGCCATAATTAGTGCACCAATACCAAGGATCGGAGCTTTCAGGGAGATCCGCATCATCCCGTTTACCAGTGACTGAATCTGGGTTACATCATTAGTCAGCCGGGTTACCAGCCCGGCCCGATCAAACTTATCCACAGCCGCAAATGGCAGTGACTGAATTTTTTCATATACCTGGCTTCTCAGTTCTGTACCCACCTGCTGGGAGACTGTACTGGAAATAATATTGCGGGCCGTAGCCGCCAGGGCCCCTACAGCCGTAACCAGTAACATAACCCCGCCCATATACAGTACATAATCAATATTCCGTTCAGCCACTCCTATATCAATAATACTGGCCATAATGGTCGGCTGCAATAAATCGCATAGCGCCTCCAATATCACAAAAACTACTGCTCCAGTAAATTTTATCCGATATTTTCGCCAGTAACTCTCCCAATACCTCATTAACAATACCCCTTAGACAATTGTTCGCTTATATTATTATAGCACAATGGTTTTTATTTGTTATTGAACCGCTAGCCGGGGAACTAGGGATGTTGAGGCATTAATCTGATATTATTCCCTGCTCACAGACGGTAAGACACTCAGCCAAACGCGCCTTGAACCCACTGCCGAATTTTATCGGCAGTGGGTTCAAGGTATTTTTTATTAGAATAAACCTTATTTAAATTGACGCAAACACTAAAAATCGACAATCTCACACAAAAATAACATATTTATCCCATAATATTTCCAAAATATTTGTTTAGTATTTATTTAGTCCCTGTCTATCTTAGTAGCTTCTAACAAGAAACCAGGAAAGGATGAATGAAATGAGTACTAACCCAGTTAATGATGTCGATTGGTGGAAAAGCCCAAATACTCCTGATAAGAAACGCAGCACAGGCAATGATCTTGATGCTAATTCCTTTTTAGAGTTATTAGCGACGCAAATGAAGTACCAGGATCCGCTTGAACCGGTAAGTAATACTGAATTTGTTGCCCAAATGGCGCAGTTTAATTCACTGCAGCGATTACAAGACATCAGCAATAGCATGGATTCAACCAGAGCCTATGGCCTGATCGGCAAAGTCGTAAGCTATACAACTACCGATGATAGTGGCAAACAGACAATAGAGTTTGGGACTGTTCAGACAGTATATACAAAAAATGGCCAGTCCTACCTAACAATCAACGGTAAAGACATCAGTCTTGACAATGTCGTAGAGGTTGCAGAATCATCGTCCAAACCGATCGGTGATCTAATAAAACTGATTGGGCTTGAGGGCAAAGGTTATGTGCAGGACAGTAAGACAGGTGAGTTTGTTTCGGTCGGCGGCGTGGTCAAATCTGTGAGAAAAGATGCAGACCGCGACTATGTTGTTATGGATAATGTGGCAGCCGAGGTAGATTCAATTCAATCAACAGATTATGTTACTTCCCAGGATAAGTATGAATATCTGCAAAGCCATGTAGGCCAAGAAGTGAGTATGACTGTCAAGGATCCGGTGAGCGGCAAGACAGCAACCATCAAAGGGAAGGTTGAGTCAGTAACTAATGAAAATGGAAAAATCAAGGTTGTCCTTGACGGCGTAAACGTGCCGGCAAATCTGCTGTATAGCGTTTCCCAGCCTTAATTGAAACTACCCAGCTGGACCCTAAGTGGGAGGCTGACTTTTATTTCTGACTGATAGAGGAAATAAAACTTTGTACCAGGAGGTAATTCCTTATGATGAAGTCAATGTATTCAGCCGTATCAGGCCTAAGAGCGCAACAGACCAAGCTGGATGTTATTGGAAACAATATTGCCAATGTTAACACCGTTGGCTACAAAGCCCAGCGAGCCACCTTTAGCGATCTATTTAGTCAGGTATTAAGCGGAGCCTCTGGGCCTGATGGGAACCGCGGCGGTGTTAACCCGAAACAGGTTGGCTTAGGCGCCCAGGTGGCTAGTCTAGATATGATCATGACACCCGGCGGCCCGCAGTTTACCGGTAATCCCTTAGACCTCTCCATCAGCGGCAGTGGATTTTTTATTGTTCAAGGTGGTCAAAGGGGGGATTACCAGTTTACCCGGGCAGGTAACTTCGGGGTAGATAAGGCCGGTAATCTGACAGTTGGGGGAATGAAAGTCTGCGGGTGGCAGGATTACGGCGGTAAGCGGCAGCCTGACGGTTCTTATGTATATGACACCCAAAAGCCGGCCGAACCGATAAACGTGTTTTCTGACTCCTATAATGGCAACAAGAGAATAATTTCCCCCAAGGCAACGACCAAGGGTGCGCTATCTGGCAACCTTGACCCGGCTAAAACCGCCAAAGGAACGGCGCTGGACGCTATCGGTACGCCGCCTTCACCAGCAGATTATACCGGCACAATGACAGTATATGATGCTTTAGGCAATAGTTATGAGGTTCAGGCGAAATTCTCCAAATGTTATGTTGATTCCACTGACGCAGATAATCCAATCACATCGTGGTATTGGGAAGCAAAATCTGCAGATGCAAAACTTGATGTAACTGCCAGTGGCTACATCAAGTTTGACAAAAACGGAAAAATCGTGAGCGGTGATACTAATTTCAACACCAAACCCCAAATCACCCTAACCCCGAAGGGAGCCAACGCTGGTGCCGCACCGTTTACTGTTAACCTGGACTTTTCCGGAGTATCGACTTTTAACAGCAGCGGAAGTAATGAAGTCAAATCATCTGATGTAGACGGCTATGCTGCCGGTGATCTGGATGACATTAGTATCGGTGATGACGGTGTCATTACCGGTGTATATAGCAATGGACAAAAACAGCCTTTAGGAATGCTGGCGTTAGCTACCTTTGACAACCCGGCCGGCCTTGAAAAAATTGGCGGTAACTTGTATGTACCTACTGTCAATTCAGGTGATTATAAAGGCGGTGTCAAACCAGGGACAGGTGGCGCGAGTATGTTAAGCTCCAGTAATCTGGAGATGTCTAACGTGGATTTAGCCGAACAATTCAGTGAAATGATGATCACGCAACGAGCGTTTCAGGCAAACAGCAAAATCATTACAGCCTCTGATCAATTGCTGCAGGATTTAATCGGTATGGTAAGGTAACACGCTTGGCGCAGCTAATAACCAGGAAAGGGAACGTGGTGAATATATGGGCTCCTTCTTTGGATTATACAATGTCGCCGTTTCAGGCATGTATGTCAATCAGGCCGGACTTGCGTCGACTAGTCATAATATCTCTAATGTAAACACTACAGGGTTTACCCGCCAGCGTATTACCGGCGAGGAATGGAATATCCCGCAAATGGGGAAGACTTCAACCGGCAAGGGCGTCGGCGTGGCAGAAATACGGCAATTGCGCAACCAGTTCCTTGATCAGACTTACCGGCGCCAGAATGCCAATGTAGAATATTGGCAGCAAAAAAGCGCCAGCTTAGCGCAGATGGGGCAAACACTCGGCGATTTTGTCTCTGATGATGGGTCAAAAAAGGCCGGCCTGCAGCAATCGCTACAAAGTTTCGCCAACGGCTGGGATGAAATTAAAAAACATCCGGATAGCCAGAGCGCTCGCAGTGCCTTAAGAGGATATGGCGTAGCCTTGATTGACACCTTTACCCATATTGATCAGCAACTAAAACAACTGCAGCAAGATGCTTGCAACCGCCTTCAGGATTCGGTAGAACAGCTTAATGACATGGCCAAAAATGTCGCACAGCTCAATACCGCGATTCTACAAACTGAGCTTGGAGGCGCGGAGGCTTGCGACCTTAGAGACCAGCGCAATCTACTGCTTGATCAAATGTCTGGCATGGCTGATATCAGTGTTACCGAGCAAGCCAACAACTTAGTTACTGTAAGTATTGGTGGTGTTTCGCTAATTAACGGGGATCAAGTACATAGTTTACAAGCTGTCGGCGATGGCTCTGCTCAGCGCCCGCTAAAAGTACAATGGGTCGAGGCTAACGAAGATGTAGCTTTGTCCAACGGCAGCATGCTAGGCCTTATTCAGGATGCAGACCAAGGCATGGTCAAAGCCCTTGACCCGGTAAATATTCCTTTTGACTTTAAACCTGGAACCACCAATTCCATTAGTGATTTACGTCAGGGGCTAAATGACATGCTGACCACCGTTGTTGCCAAAATAAACGCATTACACAAATCCGGCTTTGGGCTTGATGGCAGCACCGGTGTAGACTTCTTTGTTGCCGCTGATCCAGCCAAGCCGCTGAGTATCAGCAACGTTAAGGTCAATCCGGTCCTTGATGATCTTAATAAGATTGCAGCGTCTGCCTCAGCCGGCGATTTACCTGGTGGCTGCACAACTGCCGAAAGCATCTACAAAATGCTTACTGAGGAAAAATGTTTTAAGTATGATGGTACATCCCTGGATTTAAACAGCTTTTATCAGGCAATGGTATCCTGGCTCGGAACAACAGGCGAACACGCCAACGGCGCGGCTGATACCCAGGATAAGCTAGTGCAGCAAATTGACAGTCAGCGGCAGTCTGTCGCCTCGGTTTCAATTGACGAGGAAACGGCGGCTATGATCCAGTATCAGCGGATTTACAGTGCCAATGCCAAGGTTTTAAACACCATTGACAGTCTGTTGGGAGATTTGATACGTGAACTAGGCTGAGATCACATAGGTGGCGGGAGGTGATTCAAACATGATGTCAACATTTCTGGGCCTGACCATTGCTACGCGCGGTTTGTATGCCAGTCAAGCTTCCCTGGGAGTAGCCAGCCATAATTTAAGCAACGTCAATACACCTGGCTATTCGCGGCAATCACCTATGCAACAGGCAGCAGGACCGGCAGCCGTTTATAACGGGCGCAGCAGACTGGGTATTGGCACCCAGGTCGATACAGTGTTACGAATTCGGGATTTGCGGCTGGATCAGAAATACTGGCAAGAGAACGACTCGCTGGGGGAATGGGAATCCAAGCAAGGGATACTCAATGAAATCGAACTGGTTCTGGGTGAACCTTCCAGCAATGCCTTCAATACAACTTTTGACCAGTTTTATTCATCAATGGAAGCTTTATCGAAAGCTGCGGGGGATTCCTCGCCCCGAACGAATTTTCGTCAGGCCGCCTCTTCGTTGTGTGAGTATTTTAATAACTCTGCCGAGCGTTTTAAACAAATGCGGCAGGATACCAACGGCGAAGTACGGGTGGCAGTTGATGAAATTAATTCCTATAGCAAACAGATTGCCGAACTCAACCAGCGTATCCGGCAAACAACACTGGCAGGGGCTGCTGCCAACGACCTGGAAGACCAACGGGATCTCCTTATAGATAAACTTTCAAAGCTCGCCAAAATTGAGGTTAGTGTGACAGTAGCAGATACGATGCCAGACGGCAGTGAACTCAAAACCCTGTCAATTAGTATCAATGGGTCAACCCTGGTCAACGACAATAAGGCGCGGAGTTTAGAGTGTTATCAAATAGCAGATGGTGGCAGCAAGGACGGTATGTATGGTATCCGCTGGCAAGACACAGCCGATGAATTTGATCCAGGCGGCGGCTCATTGCAGAGCTATCTTGAATTGCGGGATGGATCAGGCCTTGGTTCGCAATTTAAGGGAATTCCTTATTACCAAAACCAGCTTGACGAATTTGCCCGTACCTTTGCCAAAGCATTTAACGAAGGCGTACTTAAAGACGGCACTGCGGCTTACCCAGGCCATGCAGGGGGACAAGGACTGGACGGTTCAACACAAATCCGTTTTTTCTCCTTTAATCATGAGTCATCTGCCGATCTAATGGCAAGCGGTAGTGATCAGGATGAAATATATAGTCATATTACGGCTGGAAGCCTGACACTATCTTCAGATGTAGAAAATGATATTAACAAGATTGCCGCCGCCTCAGCAACCGGCGGTAATGGCAACAATGAAAATGTCCAGCAGTTAATTAAATTATGCAAGGATAGTAACTTGTTCAACAAAGGAACCCCTGAAGATTTTATGAACTCCATCATTGCGGCACTGGCAACCGACAGTTCTCATGCCCAAAATACAGCCGACAGACAAGGCCGGATGATAAAAACAGTTGATGGCTGGCGCGCTTCCGTATCTGGGGTATCTGAGAATGAAGAGACAAGTAATTTTGCCCGGTATCAGCAAGCCTATGCTGCGTCAGGGAAAATTATCAGTGTCTGGGACGAAATCTATAAGGAGACAATTAACCTTATTTCGGGATAACCAGTTTCGGTAATAACGATATAGCGAGGTGACTGAGCGAAGTGCGGATAACCAATAATATGCTAGCCCAGAATAGTCTCTGGAATATTAATAATAACCTGCGTCGGCTTGGTACGGCCCAAGACAAACTATCCACCCAATCCAAAATTCAGCTGCCTTCAGATGATCCGATTGTCGCCACTCGTGCATTAAAATACCGTAATTATGTCTCATCTGTGGAGCAATATCAACGAAATATTGATGATGCAACCTCCTGGATGGAGGTGAGCGAGTCGGCATTAGGTCAATTGGGCGAAGTGCTTCACCGGGTAAAGGATTTGACGATACAAGCCTCCAGCACCAGCAGTATTAGTGATGCTGATAAAAAGGCAATTAAGTCTGAAATTAGTACACTTAGAGACAATGTCATCGATATCATGAACACATCTTATGCCGGTAGATATGTTTTTGGCGGCTTTGCAACCGATCAGCCCCCTTATAAGATCGAATCAACTTCATTAGGTGAGAAAGTGACTTATAAAGGACACTATGTAAGTGTTGGCGGGCCGGTAAGTAACTCCATATCAGACGCCGATCTCATTACTTATTGTCAGGCTAACCTAACTAACCAGTACCATGAGCCAGGAAAGCAGCAGATGCAATACAATACTGGTTTTGGTAGTGAAATTGCAGTAAATGTGGAAGGGCAAAACATTATTGGCCAAGAGGCCGGCAGCAATTTATTTGATGTATTTGACAAGCTTCTATTAGGCCTGGATGGTAACACACAATATAAGGCAGCCGAGATAACCGGGACTCCACCGACAGTTACAGCACAAACCAAAGATCTTAATCTTAGTGATTTACTTGGAGATTTGGATAAGAATCTAAACCTGGCAATAACAGTCCGAACAGATCTGGGCGCTCGGATGAACTATGTGGACAGAGCTAAAACTAAGATCGAGAGTGATTATACTACATATATGACGTTAATGAGTAATAATGAGGATGTGGACGTAGCTCAGGCTTCCGTCGAAGCAAAGTCTGCAGAATACACCTACAATGCATCTTTGGCAGTGGGTTCCAAGGCCATTACTCAGAGCTTAATTGATTATATAAAATAATTCAGTCTTCGGATTAATGGTGGTATTCCGGTCTGCCTTGTGGCTGTGAATGCTCACAGGAAGGACTTTTTACAATTATGGATAATAGAGTATATGTATTATATAGAAAGGACAGGTGAATTACTATGGCCTGCGGTGAACTACGGCAAACAGTCCCCGGTGAACGCGAGCCCCCTTGGACTAGCCTTAGTATGGATTTTACATGTTTTTCTTATCAACTGCTTAGCTACTGGCTAAGCAAAGTCGCAAAGGAATGCGTAAATGGTATTAGGTTTGGTAAAGCATTGACGCTTTGTCTCGCTAGCAGACGATCTGCCCTAATGTGCGTTACCTGGGCTCCATTGCGAATATTTCTTTTCTCTGGATGTTTTTAAAACGTGACATTGCATGCTTTCTAGGGGTTATGCCATGACACCCCGCGTATTCTTATGTGAAAACAACGAGACCTTTGCCCAAATGCTTACCTTTTATTTAGAGAAAGAAGGCTGGGACGTTACTATTTTCAGCAACGATGCATCTTCCCTCTTGAATGTGGCTGATTGCCCGAACCTGTGGATTCTGGACGCCGACGGCGAGGAATGGGTTAATATCATGAGGAAGATACAAAAAAAATCCACTCAGATTCCGATAATATTAACTTCAGAACATGAGAAGACCATTAACCGGGTCTGGGGTTTTGAATTAGGTTGTGCCGATTTTATCGTAAAGCCATTTATGCCGAAAGAGCTTGTTTTTCGCGCCCGGAAAATACTGAATCGTTGTGAGTTAGGCTCAGCCTCCGAACTGACAGAGGTTGCGAGGTTACAAGGGTATCACCTCGACCTCCAAAGAAGAATAGTTTTGCTTGACAAACTGCCTGTAGATCTGACATCTAAGGAATTTGAACTGCTCTGCCTTTTTTCGCGTCACAAGGGTATTGCATTATCACGCGAGCAAATCCTAAAATCAGTGTGGGGAGAAAATTACTTTGGTTCTGACCGGGTAGTAGATGATCTTGTCCGCAGGGTGCGGCGAAAGCTTACAGATCTGGAAATAGATACAGTATATGGCTACGGTTACCGGATTGTTTCATAGATCAGCCTTTTCCACATAAATTATGTTTGTGCCGCACAAGGATGTGCGGTATTTTTTTAGTCACATTGCTTAATGGAGTTTGCCTGTGGATTACATTTCGCTCACACTCGAATTACTATTATTAAAAAACCTTTAGTAATTAATGCAGGATATTGTAATTTATTGTAGAATTATTGTTGATGAATTCAAAATCATTAGTCATCTGCCATGTTTGTCAAGTCATCACTTCCATCTTAGAGAACAATGCTTCGCTCCTGAACTCACAAGTATCTTTTTCAGCATGCTTTGTGACGAATCCACCAGCGAAAATAATGGCTAAGACATATGAAAGGCGGCGATTCAGGTGGGTTACAGCGGGCAGCAAGCCCCCTCTGGACCAAAAGCATTTCCGGTATTTTGGGATTATTCGGACTGTGGGCAACGTTCTGTTGTTAGACACCAGATCAAGCACCTCCTGTGTAAATTAACTGGTGAAAAAGCGCAAAAACTTGAACTGGTCTTAGGAGAAGCACTATCGAACGCAAATAGGCACGGCAGTGCTATCCGGTTAAAAATCAATATAATTGGTTCTAAACTTATTCTCCGCGTACGAGATAATGGTGCCGGATTTCGCGGTAATGCCAGAATTGCCGAATTAGCCGCAGTTGATATGGGGCAGTTATTTGAGAGCCTGCTTACAAGCGAACGGGGCAGGGGAATTCCGTTGATGATGTTATGGTCAGATAAACTACTATATAATAAGCACGGTAATGAAGTTATGTTGATCAATTGTCTGAGAGATAAGTAAATAAGACGTCATTACCTCACCGGCGGCAGGGAACCAGCCCGACCATAGCTAATATACCTATAGGCGATACTCTTATTAGGAGTGATTATATGAACCTTGGTTTCACCGATATACTATGGATCCTTTTTCTGCTGATTACCCTCCTGCCGATGCTTCAACAACGCAGTATTGGCTCCCGCAGACTAAATCTCCTGCAGCGCATTGAGGCAAAACGTCAGTCGCGTGTGATTAGCCTGATCCATCGCCAAGAAGCCATCAGTCTGCTGGGAATTCCGATCAGCCGCTACATCAATGTCGAAGATTCCGAGCATATTCTTCGAGCCATTCGGCTGACGCCTGACGACATGCCAATCGACTTAATCTTGCATACTCCGGGCGGCTTGGTTCTGGCCTCAGAACAAATTGCCCGCGCCCTTCAGCAGCACAAGGCTAAGGTAACTGTTTTCGTACCTCACTATGCCATGTCTGGCGGGACTATGATTGCCCTTGCGGCAGATGAGATTATCTTAGATCCCAACGCTGTACTAGGCCCTGTTGACCCCCAGCTCGGTCAGTATCCTGCAGCCTCTATCCTAAAAGTAGTAAAACAAAAAAATATTGATAAAATTGACGACAATACCTTAATTCTAGCTGATATGGCCGAGAAGGCGGTAAGGCAAGTGCAGGAATTTGTTAGAGTTCTGCTACTGGATAAAATGTCCCCTGAAAAAGCAGAAGACCTGGCTAAAACGCTGGCCGAAGGACGCTGGACCCATGACTACCCTATCACCTGCGAAAAATTACGTGAAATGGAGCTGCCAAGCATTTGTAACGAGATGCCTTTGGAAGTATATGAACTCATGGAGCTATATCCTCAACAAGCGCAACAACGCCCGTCGGTTCAATACATTCCTATCCCTTACGATACTAGCAAAAAAACACCCAGGAATATGTAAATACTCTGGGTGCCTTTTTTTGTCCTGTTATTTTATGCTAGTAGGGGTCCCGCCAATCATTGTCGTATCCAGACTATTTGGTTCCATAATTTGCGCTAACCGATGCGATGGGTGTATTTTCTACCATTAGTCATAAAGATGGCCGACCGGGATATTATCCGGGCCGGCCATCTTTATTTTTCTTACTTCCCGGTACTCTTCCTCAGAACGTCTTCCGTTATATCCACGCCGCCATATACCACGACGGCTTTCCCCACCACTACCGACAGCCCCTTGGCGTCTGCCACCTCCTTGACGGCAGCCACTATCTTGTCGGTAATGGGCTTTAAAAGTTCCAGGCGCTTCTGCTCCAGCCGCTGGCCGAGCTGGCGGTCAAGGTCCTGTTTTTCCCTGTCGCCCAGGCCGACCGACTTCGCGGCGAATTCCTGCCTCACCGCTTCCTGCTCCGCCGTCAGGGCCTCGTTGGCCTTGGCCGTATCCGGGTGATGGTCGACCAGGTAGATAAAGTCGACGCAGCCGACCGGCGAGGCGGCCGGCGCAGCCGGGGCGGCCTGGGCCGACGGCGCGCCAAACGCCAGGAAGATGCCCAGGGCTGCAAGCAGGTTTGCCCGGTAAAATTTTTTTGGTATAAACAATTCCATCCCCTCTTTCCCTCCACCTGAGCGAAAAATCACACTTGCCCGGGCTGACTGTCCGCCTTTTTCTCCGCCAGGCTGGCGATGTTCGCGCCTGCCGGCGGATTTTGTTTCAGCACCCCGGCCTCGATAAGTTGCTTTACGATGTTCTCCTGGACCGCCAGCGACTGGATGAGGCCTTCCAGCGGCATGATGATCCGATTACTGATATCGACTACCGGCTGGCCGTTGTCGCTTTTCAGATGCGGCTGGACGGTCATCAGGTCGATGCGGACCAATTGTCCGGTGACGTGGATGGCGCTGATGCCGTCGACGAAGATTTCCTGTTGCATGTCAGGTCTCTCCTCCCTATTGCCGATCTTGGCTGAACTGTCCAAGACCGCTAAGGTTGATACCGGAGTCGGCGATGGTGTAAAGCGGGCCGAAAATACCGCCCATGTGGCCACCGAAGCCGCTCCCCAGGCCCCAGTAACCGTTCGGGCCGAAGCCGTTGCCAGTGCTTCCTCCGCTGGAACCCGTCTGGCTGGCCGTGCCCACGGCCCCGAGGTAGGCGGGGTTGCTTGCCGGTCGCACCGTCAACACGCCGTTAACGAAGCTCACTGTATAGTTTGGCGAAGTCAGCCCGTAGGGCGTTATCGCGTAGCTGCCGGGAGACGAGTTAGTGGTCGCGGCGGTGGCAAAAGCGAGCGTACCGCTCAGCGACGCCGGAGTGTCTCCGGCTGCCAGGCCGCTGTAGCTGGCGGTGAAGGCCGGGTTGGCCTGGCCGGTGTAGCGGCTGGCGTTGTTGGCTGTGACGGTCAGCGCTGCTTTGTTGATGGTGCTGCTGGTGTTGGCGGCGTAGGTTACGGTGTAGTTGTTGCCGCCGTTGCCGTCGTTCACGGTCACGTCGCTTACCGTTACCGTCTTGTTGCCTATCCCGGCGCTGGCGTTGGTGAAGGCGAAGCTGCCGCCGCTTACAGTGTCTTGCACACCGCCGTTGCTGGCGTTAGTGTACAGCGTGCCGCTCGTGACGATGGCGCTGCCGGCGACCGTGGTCGTGCCGTCGTAGGTCTTGGTGACGTCGCCGGTGCTGACGGTCAGCGCCGCCTTGTTGATGGTGCTGCTGGTGTTGGCGGCGTAGGTTACGGTGTAGTTGTTACCGCCGTTGCCGTCGTTCACGGTCACGTCGCTTACCGTTACCGTCTTGTTGCCTATCCCGGCGCTGGCGTTGGTGAAGGCGAAGCTGCCGCCGCTTACAGTGTCTTGCACACCGCCGTTGCTGGCGTTAGTGTACAGCGTGCCGCTCGTGACGATGGCGCTGCCGGCGGCCGTGGTCGTGCCGTCGTAGGTCTTGGTGACGTCGCCGGTGCTGACGGTCAGCGCCGCCTTGTTGATGGTCAGCGTGCTGCCGGGCGAGTAACTGACGTCATAACCCTGATTGTCGGTGGAGTACAGACCAGTCAGCCCATACGCGCCGGCATTTTTTCCGCTGCCGTAGGAAAGCGTCCCTGACAGCAGGCCGGTATCGGTGCCGGGCGAATAGTTCACGTTGGTGAGAGGGCCGCTGTAGGCGGCGCCGTCATAAGTCTTGCTTACGCTGTCGGCGTTGACGGTGGTCTGCGTCAGTAAGGAGCGCAGGAGTGGGGCGGTCTGGCCCGCATAGATGCGCCAAACCGTGCTGTCGCCACCGATGTCTGATATATTCCAGCCGGCAAAATTGGCAGCCTGTTTCATCTGCGCCTCAGTTAAACCGGTGGCCTGAGCATTCGTACCGGTGGTGGCGCCATAGGCGATACCGGGCAGCCCGCTATTGTTGGTGGTATTCCAGTAGGAGCCTGTGACGCTGCCGTTGTCATTCCAGCCCACCAGCCCGCCGATGCCGCCGCTTGTGGCGCTGACAGTGCCGGTGGCTGAGCCGGTACTGTAGGAATTGGTGATGCTGCCCTTATTATAGCCTACCAGCCCGCCGGTTCCGCCGCCTTTTGTGCCGCTGATGCTGCCGGTGACTGCACCGGCGCTGTAGGAGTTGGTAATGCTGCCGCTCATATCGTTAGTTCCCACCAGCCCGCCGACGCCGCGCGGTAAAAAAGAGCTGTTGATGCTGCCGGCGACTGAGCCGGTACTGTAGGAGGTTGTGATGCTGCCGTTGTTATAGCCCGCCAGCCCGCCGACGTCAGTGCCACTGCCGGTGACCGCACCAGTGCTGTAGGAGCCTGTAATGCTGCCGCCAAGGTTCATTCCCGCCAGCCCGCCGACGTTGCTGGCGCCGTTGACCGCGCCGGTGCTGTGGGAGCTGGTGATGCTGCCGTTCGTATTGTTTTCCCCCACCAGCCCGCCGACACTGTTGGTGCCGTTGACCGCGCCGGTGCTGTAGGAGCCGGTGATGCTGCCGTTGTTATAGCCCACCAGTCCGCCGACAGTGGAGGAGCCGGTGACCGCGCCGGTATTGTAGGAGCCCATGATGCTGCCGGCGTTCCAGCCCACAAGTCCGCCGACAGTGGAGGAGCCGGTGATGCTGCCGCCCACCAACCCCACGTTGCGGATAGTCCCTGTGGAATAGCCAAACAGACCGATATAGCCATCCCCGGGTCTGTTAATCGTCAGCCCGGTGATGGTGTGGCCGAGGCCGTCAAAGGTGCCGCTGAACGCGGGGTAGCCAGAAAGAGGGTCAGAGCCGATGGGGTTAAAGCCTTTGCCGCTGTTCCAAGCCGCGGCGCTGCTGACGTCGAGGTCGTTGACCAGTATGTGGTTTTTCCCCACCATGTTATAACCGCCGACGCCCTGCAGGCCGTACACATCGCTGATTTGGTAAGGACTGGCGGTGCTGCCGTCGCCCGCTATCGCCCGGATGAAAGTGGCGCCGCGGGCGGGGCGGAAGTCGGTGGCGCTGAAGGCGGGCAAAACGCTGGCGATCTGACGCCAGGTGCCATTATTTAAAGTAAATGTTTTAACACTGACCGCCGCCGAGGCGGTGATGATGCCGCTGGTTATGCCGTTGCCGCTATTGCTGCTGTCTGCCCAAAGGTTCAGACCGCCATTCGGTGCAGTGATGGCGGCATTGATGTAGATGTTGTTGCGGGCCATCAGTATCAGGGGGCAAACGGTGTCCCAAGTCACTGCATCGTTGATAGTGATATTGTCAACGTTGCCTGAGCCGCCAACCGTCACTTCTACCGCTCCATTGTTTTTTAACATCCCGCTGAGCAAAGTGCCGGTAATATCCCCGCCGCTGGCCGCAATCGTAAAATCCGCAGGATCAAGCAGCCACTTGCCGCCGATTCCTTTGCTGGCCAGCGTATTGACATTGGCTGTATCGGCAATGGTCAGCTTCTGCTTGCCGGAGGTCTCGACGCTGCCGCCGTTGCCGCTGGCAGAGCCGCCTTTGGCGGTGATAGTGCCGGCAAAGTTCGTGGTATCATTGGCCCAGACCACGACCTGTCCGCCGTTGCCACTGGTGATGGCGTCGGCGATGATGGTCGCCCCGGCTGCAACGGCGGTATTGGTGGCGGCGTATTCGCTGCTGCCGCCCTGGTAGGCCCCGCCGATGAGGGCGGTGCCGCCGCCAGCGTCGCCGGCGACGTCGATACTTGAGCCTGAAGCCAGGGTAACGGTATCACCCAGCACCTTGACGGTGCCGCCGGTCTGGCCGGCCGCTTTGCCGCTGGCGTCAAGGGCGCCGCTATTCGTCACCGTGCCGCCTTCCAGGCGGATGACGCCGTTGACATTGTTTACGCTCTGGGCCCGGATGACGCCGCGGTTGTTGACAACGGTATTTAAGAGAGCGTCCTTGGTGCCGGCGCTCATGATGACCAGGCCGCCGTCGGCTCTAATACTGCCGGTATTGACCGCGCTGCCGCCCAGCGCGCCGGTGTCCACGGTGACGTTCAGCAGCTTGTCGCCGTTAAAGTCGAGGCCGACTTTGCTGCCGGCCGCCAGAGCGGTCACCCGGGCGGCAATGACGCCTTCGTTTTTAACCTGCGGCCCGAGAAGCACGACATGGTCGGCGGCGGTAAGGGTGCCCTGATTGACGACGCTGCCTGCATTCGCAGCTTTGCTGAAGGTGTAGTTGCCTGACAGAAAGTCGCTGTCGGCGATATTGAGAGTGGAAGCCACCAGGCCGCTCACATTGACTTGAGCGCCGGGGGCGAATAAGATGCCGCTCGGGTTGATGAGAAAAACTCTGCCGTTGGCGGATAGTGTGCCGTATATATTGGAGGCGCTATTGCCGATAACCCGGTTGAGGGCGACGGAAGTTGCCCCTGGCTGGACGAAATTCACTGTCTCGCCCCCGGCGATGGAGAAGCTCTGCCAGTTGATGATTGCTTTATTGGTCGATTGATTGACAGTCATGGTCGAACCGTTGGTCGTGATCGCTGCCGCACCGCTGGTGACGGTGCCGCCCGTCGGGTTGGCCCACCCCACATTGACAGCACTCAAGAAGATTGCTGCCGCCGCTACCGGGGGCAGCAGCTTTTTCGCCAGCCGCGATGCCGTAGAGGTAATTTCCACCCTGATTTCTTCTGGTCGGTAGGTCGCCCAGCCGGGTTTTCCTTTCACCCAGTTACGCCGCCATTTTCTTTGCATCTTTGTTACCCCCTCTAGTTCTCAACCGGATGTAAAATCCGCTACATTTTTTTCGATGGCCCAATAAAACGTGCCGTTCCTGCGAGTCATACTGAGAGCCGGATTCACTTTGCATTTCGTCAATCGCATGAATGCGGCGGGATTGCGCTTCGTCAAAGCCCGAAAGGTTGCACAATGAAGGGATCTGGCGAGCGGCGCAAGCTTAATCAGCCACGCTTCCAGCTGATCGGTGCAAACGTGATCGATATCAAAATAGGTACCATTGTTTTTCCACATGACAAAACCGTGATTTTCGTCAAAAACAAGCTGATAATCTTGTGCCAATATGGCATTTTCACCGGTTTTATCCACATACTTCTTTTTCCATTCCTTTAATGTCGGCATTGCCCCAACTCCTGTCCGCGATGCTTTGTTTCATGTTTCTAGAAGTATTTCACGCCCTGCAGCCACAGCCGTCCGTTCTTATCGGTGTCGGCAGTGGCTGTCGCCTGGCCGATTTTCCAGGCGTAGTCCATCCGGACGGCAAAGTTCTGCTCCCTTGTCCACATAAGACCAAGCCCCGCGCCTGCTAGGCTGCGCCGGTTATCGCCCGAGCCCACGGGATTCTTGTTAATTATGACGCTGCCGTAGTCGTAAAAGCCGTTCAGGTAGAGGCTGTTCGTGGCGGTAGAGTATTTATCCAACCGCCATCTGAGTTCTCCCGTCAGCTTGTAGCCTTCATCGCCCGAAGCTTCGCCTTGCGGGAAGGCCCGTACACCGTCAGCTCCGCCCAGGTACAGTTTTTCCGAAGAGTCAAGGTTCTTGTCGGCTAGTTGACCGATAAAATTAAAGTTGAAGTTCAGATTTTTCGCCACATACTGCTGGCGCTGGTAGCTGAATACCGTCTTGCTGAAATCACCGGCAGTATTGTAGGTGTCGTTAGCCAGCGCTGTGGCGTCCTTGATGGTAAGTTTGCCCTGGTAATGGGTTAGACCAAAGGCGTTTGTGCCGCCGCCTCCCCAGTTATCGGCGAAGTTACCGGACAGGCCCAGATTCCACAGGCTGCTGTCTTTGGGCGAATGGCTGGAAGTGCTGGTAATATCGTCGCGGAGATGCTTTTTGTCTACGCCGAAAGTGCCGTAGAGGCTGAAGGCCCGGCTCCGGATGAGAGGGTAGCTCACGCCATAGCTGGTGATGGCCGCCCGGCCGGTGGCGCCGAGGTCGGCAAAGGTATCTCCTAAGGTATAACCAACATGGGAGTATTTGATTTCGAATTTTGCTCCGTCGTTGCCGATAAGCGAACTATAGCCCAAATTGTAGTTGTTGATGCCCTGACCGGTGGTGAGGCCGCCCAGGCTGAAGTTATCGCCGGTGTTGCTGAAATTGTTCACGGTGAGCTGGACGCCGTAGCGGGTCTGCCCGGTATAGCGGTTGCCCCAGTTATCGGCGTAGAAAGCACCGCTAGTTTTGGCGGTGTCTGCCGCTTCCAGCACGAGGTCGGCGGTGCCGGCAGTTTCTCCCGGCGTAAGGGTGGCCTTGACGCTGACGCCGGCAAGGTCGTTGATTAGCAGCAGTGCCCGTTCCAGCGGCTCCCTGGTGATGATCATGCCGGGTTTGGCGGCAAAAAGCATGCCCTGCAGCCGAGCGGGGTCGATGTGAGCAGTGCCGGTTATTTTGGTCTGGCCATACTTGCCGGGAATAACGGCAATTTCGACCACTCCGCCCACGATGTCTTGGGCGGGTATGTAGGCAAAGGCGACGAGGTAGCCTTGCTGCCTGAGATATTGGGTGACACGCGCGGCTAACGCGTTCAGTTCGCCAAGAGTTGTTTCTTTGCCGGCTTGGCTTTTAACGAGTTTTAGCAGATCCGCCGCCGGCAGAGGCGGCTCGCCGCTGAGGCGAAAATCGTTAACTTGGATCTTTTGCCCACTGTCTTCCTGGGGCAAAGGCTGTTGTCCTGCGACGGTGATGCTTGGCGCTTTGCCCTCAAGCTGCTGCGTCGCCGGCGGTTTGATGCTTTCGAGCAGCGTGCCGCTGTTAGGCGGCCCAGCGGCGTAAGCCGGACAGGTCGCCAAGACGAGTATGGTGAAACCGGTGATTACTTGTTTTTTGCCATTTGAAAAATTATCTTTCATCGCTTTCCCTCTCTTTTGGGTTGATTTTTTTCTATCAATCAATAGCAGTATAATCCAGGATTAGCCGCGCCGGTTCCTCCCCGGGGCTAGTGCCGCGCTCAGGTTCCGGGGGCTGATCTATATTGTTCCGAAATCAAATGTTTTTGGATCATAGTTTGCAGATCGTCGACATTGCGTACCTGGTCCTGCGAATAAACCATCGTCGCGCCATTCTCGGGATTTACGGCAATGACAAGAGCAGCAGGATAACGCCTAATCAGCGTTTCAAACCCATCCCGGCCGGCAGCACTGTCGACTATAACCGCCGCCGGTTCCACGGTTTCCATCATTTGCCCGGCCTCCGTCGTATCAATGGCCGTGATGACCCGAAAATCGCTTTTATTTCCCAAAGTTAAAGCCAGCCCGTCAATTAATACCGATTTTCCGCACAGAATTACCGGCTGCTTTTCCGTCACTAGCCACCGCCTCCTCTTCTTGCCATGTCACCCACAGCATAGCAAATTATGTAGTGTTTGGTAACTGTCACAAGTGACAGGAAACATATGTTCTCACCTGTACTTCCCGATGTCACCTGTGCCGTAAGCCCCTGTATTCTGCACTTTACTACAATCCTGCAAACGATTTTTACTTAACTATGTTTGTTGGAAAAAATTAAAAACCGAGGGTTTTATTTTCCCTCGGTAAATGTGGTATTGCCGGACAAGTTTTATTGAGCCTTATTTGTCCCCGCTGCTAAGTTGGTTTGGCTTGCGTAGGCAATGGCCTGCACCCGGTTTTCCAAATGCAGCCGCTCCAGGATTTCGTTCATGTGAAATCTCACGGTTCTGGCGCTGACTCCAAGCAGTTCGGCCACTTGCTTGTAGGTTAGGCCTCCGGCTATAAGAGTCAGAACTTTTTCCTGCCGTAGCGTCAGCGACTTTCTTGCACAATCGCCATTTGCCGGCGCTCCCGCTGGTTGACTGCCCTTGCCGGGAACAAATTCCTGCAGCAATCGCTCGGCCAGGCCCGGTGAGAAAGCAGTTTCTCCTTTTGGCAATCCTGCCAGCAACTCCAGTAATTCCGTCGTTTCCAGATTCTTGAGCAAATAGCCCGACGCGCCACTTTTCATTGCTTCAAATAATGATTGGTCATCATCATTCATTGTCAGTATCACAATCTTTATTTCGGGAAATTCAGTTTTAATCAGGCGGGTGGCGGTCAGTCCGTCACAGCCAGGCATCTGGATATCCATTAAAACCGCGTCAGGCCGATGTTCTCTCACCGCCGCGACAGCAGCCGCGCCGTCCCGGGCCGTGCCCACTACC